>NZ_NEGH01000001.1:0-363403 GCF_002135375.1 Acinetobacter sp. ANC 4558
GATGGCAAACTCACCTTTGACCGTTTATCTTCTGTGTTTGTATCAAATACAGTACATGAAGAAAACCAACCTGCGCATTTAAAATTAACTGACCCAAATATTCCAGTGCAAGTTAATTTACCGAAATGGGATGAGCCTGCACAGCGTTACTGCCCTGCTGGCGTATACGAAATTATGGACAATGATGATGGTTCCAAGCGTTTCCAAATTAATGCTGCGAACTGTGTTCACTGTAAAACCTGTGACATCAAAGATCCTTCACAAAACATCACATGGGTAACACCGGAAGGTGGTGGTGGACCAAACTATCCTAATATGTAATGGATAAAATGTCATACAAAACCCGCTTAGGCGGGTTTTTACATATTAAATGTTTTAAGCTACGTTCAATTTATTATTTTTCAAAATTAAGGCACAAAAAAACCACAATTAAGCGGTTGATTCTTCAAGTGGTGCGCTCAGAGAGATTCGAACTCCCGACCCCTTAGTTCGTAGCCAAGTGCTCTATCCAGCTGAGCTATGAGCGCGACGTCTTGATGTGGCATATCATACGTGAATTTTATAATTTGTTAAGTGTTTTTTAATATGATGTGATTCAACCGACTAGTATTTAAGCATTACATTCAATACTCTATCAATTTAAAAAAGTCATATCATAAGAACGGTTATAAAAAACAAAATAAATCAGATAAATTTATAAAAATAGAAATGATCTCTTATTATTATTTTAATCCTTTCATTTTGATCATGTTCTTTATACGGAGAAATATCAATTCAAAAAATCAGATGCCTAATACACGATGAGCCTGTCATGACTTATTTTTTAGATACAAAAAAACCGCAATTAAGCGGTTAATTCTTAAGTTGGTGCGCTCAGAGAGATTCGAACTCCCGACCCCTTAGTTCGTAGCCAAGTGCTCTATCCAGCTGAGCTATGAGCGCATTACTTATCTACCCGAAGGTAATACGTTACTTTTCATATTTACTTATTGGTGCGCTCAGAGAGATTCGAACTCCCGACCCCTTAGTTCGTAGCCAAGTGCTCTATCCAGCTGAGCTATGAGCGCGACATAAGTAAAGTTGGCGGTGAGAGAGGGATTCGAACCCTCGATACAGTTGCCCGTATGCATCCTTAGCAGGGATGTGGTTTCAGCCACTCACCCATCTCACCGTAACGTGCCGCCATAATACAAACTTCACACGCTCACTGCAAGCTTAGAATTTATAAAAACTACATTTTTTTGATCGTTTAAATACTTTTTAAGCAATTTTCATTTATTTCTATGATTATTTTCAAAATAATGTCTAAATTTTATGCGTCGTATAAATATTTCATCTTAAAATTTAAATTTAAACGATAATATTGTCATCAATTACGTGCAGTATTCCTCTGCATGTCTTATGCTAAACCAATATCTTCTTACTTGAAGTCAAAGAAATTATGAAAAATTGGGTCGACCCAGAAGCAAAAGCTGAAGCCGAACGTTACGAAAATCCAATTCCGAGTCGTACTCTCATTTTAGAGACGATTAAAAAGTCTAAACAATCACTATCTCATGCCAATTTAGTGGAAAATTTTGCAATTGTTGATCAAAAAAGTATTGATGCTCTAAGCCATCGCTTAATCGCAATGGTCAGAGATGGTCAACTCATGAAAGATGGCTATAAGTTTCAGCTTGCAGAAGAATTACCAACTTACGACGCTACTGTTTATATTAACTCTAAAGGTCTTGGTTCCGCACATATTAGTGGGCAAGACGATATATTACTTCCTGAACGAGAACTTCGTTTAGTCTTTAATGGCGATCGCGTTAAAGTTCGACAAACCTCTGTAGATCGTAAAGGTAAAGCATGGGGTTTTATTACCGAAGTTGTTCAACACCGTGTAAAACAAATTATTGGTCAACTCTCATCATATGAAGATGAATATTTTATTCAACCGAATAATCCGAATAAACACCAACCGATTACCTTAGAAAAAGAACTGATTGAACATGCTCAAGTTCAGCTAGGAGATTCAGTTCGTATTGCCATTGATGACTACCCTACACGCGAAGAGCTTGCCACAGGTCATATTATTCAATCCATGGCAGATAAAGCAGATACTGAAATTATTATTCCTCAAACCATTTTAGAATTCGGTCTACCTTATGAATTCCCTGAAGATGTGCTTGAAGATGCCAATAGTTTCAAAGAACCTTCAGCACAAGATCGAGCGAACCGTATCGATTTACGAGATTTACCATTGGTCACTATTGATGGTGAAGATGCACGTGATTTTGATGATGCTGTTTATGCAGAAAAGCGTCCTGGTGGTGGGTATCGTGTTGTCGTTGCTATTGCTGATGTCAGTCACTATGTCCGTACCGATAAACCTTTAGATAACGAAGCACAAGAGCGTGGTACTTCAGTTTATTTTCCTCACTTTGTACTACCAATGCTTCCTGAAGCCTTATCAAATGGCTTATGCTCTTTAAATCCAAATGTTGACCGCCTATGTATGGTCTGTGATTTAAAATTATCAAGAGCTGGTAAAGTCACAGGCTATGAATTTTACCCATCCGTCATGCATTCAAAAGCCCGTTTAACATACACACAAGTTGCACAATATTTTGATGGTGATAGCCACGCTGTGCCAGAAGACCGAGATGTTCGTAAATCACTAAATACACTCTTTCAGATGTATCAAGTGCTTAAAGGTTTACGTGCTGAACGTCATGCAATGGAATTTGAAACCGTTGAAACCTATATGACTTTTGATGCATTAGGTGGGATTAATGAAATTCTTCCACGTACTCGTAATGAAGCACATAAGCTGATTGAAGAATGCATGCTCTTAGCGAATGTAGCAGCAGCTGAATATGCACTGAAACACGACATTCCAATGCTTTATCGTGTACACGAAGCACCTGAATTCTCACGAATTCGGAAAGTTAAGGATTTTGTGAAGTTATTAGGTCTTCCCTTTCCTGACCAACCAACACAAGCTGACTATCAATCCGTTATTGAAGCAACCAAAGACCGTATTGATGCCCCTAGCATTCATGCAGTTTTATTACGTTCAATGATGCAAGCATATTATGGCGCTAAAAATTTAGGGCATTATGGTTTAGCGTATGAAGCATACACGCACTTTACCTCGCCAATTCGTCGTTATCCTGATCTCTTGTTGCATCGTGCGATTAAGTCACATCTGAAACAAAAACCTTTCCCGATTTCTGGTGCTGCATTAGATGATGCAGGCGAACATTTCTCTGCAACAGAACGTCGAGCAGATGAAGCTTCTCGTTCAGTAACAACTTGGCTCAAATGTCATTATATGCAACAGCATTTAGGCGAAGAATTTATTGGTACTATTTCTGCAGTTGCCGAATTTGGTCTATTCATTACCCTAAAAGATTTATATGTCGATGGTATGGTTCATGTCAGCCAATTAGGTGATGATTTCTTTGTTTTCGATCAAGCCAGTCAGACATTAATTGGGCAAAATCGCGGTCAAGTTTTTGGCTTAGGTGATGAAATTAAAATTAAAGTCGCTGCGGTCAATCTAGAAGAACGCAAAATTGATTTCGAACTTTTACAACAGCTCACTCATGCTGGTCGTACGATTCGAAGTAAGGCACCTCGCACGGCAAAACCAACTGCTCGCGCTCAAGCCAATGAAGAAATATTTTCTACCCGTACTAAACCACCAGCACAGCTAAGTGAAGATGGACAGCAACTAGTCCGTAAAAAGAAAGACAAAGCTAAATCAAGCTCATATAGCAAAAAAACACCGAAAAAAGCTGCATCTAAAGCAGAAGGAAAAACCAAAGAAAAAGTAAAAAAGAAGGTGAAACCCAAAAAGAAAAAAGCCAATGCGAAAGCAAAAAGTGAATAACATTAACAACTTTATTTAGAGAGCTTCGGCTCTCTTTTTTATTTCCAACTCAAAACTATGCTTTATTTACCACATTCATTCATGGCTTATTTAAGCAGTTTGGCTTGATTTAGTCATAATTGCCCTTACTTCTATTATTAAACACTCAATTTATTTGGCACATTGATATGACATTAGAAAAAGTAACGCTTCCAGTTCCACAATTTAATCAAATTACATTATCAGACTTAAAACAAAAAATTGAAGATGCTATCCAACATGGTCAAAATTATTTAAATGACCTGAAAGCCGTTCCTCAAACCCATGAAGCTCAGCTCGATGTCTTAACTCAGATGGATATGCTTGAAAATAATATGAGTGAAGTATGGGGAATTCTATCTCACTTAAATGCAGTGATGAATAACACTGAAACACGAGAAATTTATCAATCACTACTTCCTGCCTTAAGTGAATATTATACCGCTTTAGGTCAACATACTGTGTTGTATCAAACCTTCCAACACATTCATGATCAGAACTTATTTAGCAACTTATCAGATGCGCAGCAAAGTGCGATTAAACTCGCACTCAGAGATTTTAAATTATCAGGTGTCGCACTCGAAGGTGAGAAAAAACAACGCTATGCTGAAATATCATCTCGCCTATCGCAATTATCATCTGATTTTTCTAACCATGTATTAGATGCAACACAAGCTTATTTTAAACCACTATCTGAAGAAGAATTAAAAGGGTTACCTGAAAGTAGTGTTCAGCTCTTAAAACAATATGGGCAACAACATGAATTAGATCAGCCAGTTGCGACACTCGATATTCCTGCGTATTTAGCAATCATGACGTATGCTGAAACTCGCTCACTACGTCAAACGCTTTATCATGCCTATACCACACGTGCTTCTGAATTAAGTGAACATTCAGCATTTGATAACACCCCCATCATGGAAGAAATCTTAAGATTACGTCAAGAAATGGCGCATCTCTTAGGCTTTAATAATTATGCAGAGTTATCACTCGCTAGTAAAATGGCACCCAATGTTGAAACCGTAAATCAGTTTCTGATTGACCTCGCACAACATGCACGTCAACCAGCAGAAAAAGAGATCCTAGATATTAAAGCGATTGCTGCTGAAGATAATGTCACAGATTTACAGGCTTGGGACATTGCGTTCTATTCTGAAAAATTAAAAGTTCAACAATTTAATTTATCTCAAGAAGCATTAAAACCTTATTTTCCTGTACCTAAAATTTTGCAAGGGCTGTTTCGCATTGTAAATCGCTTATATGGGATTCAAGTTATTGAACGCGAAGCACCTGTTTGGCATCCTGATGCACGATATTTTGAATTAGAAGATCAAGGTCAAGTGGTCGGTGGCTTCTATTTAGATTTATATGCACGTAGTGGAAAACGTGGCGGTGCATGGATGAGTGGCTTTCGTTCTCGCATGCAAACAGCACATCATTTACAAAAACCGATTTGCTATATGGTGTGTAATTTCACTCCACCAATCAATGGTCAGATTGCACAATTAACCCATAATGAAGTTATTACTTTATTCCATGAGTTTGGTCATGGCTTACATCACATGTTAACAGAAGTCGATAATATTTCTGTAGCTGGCACACATGGTGTTGCTTGGGATGCTGTAGAGCTTCCTAGTCAATTCATGGAGTTTTGGGCATGGGACAATGAAAGTCTAGAATTACTCAGTGAACACATCAACACCAAAGAGAGCCTTGCACCCGAATTACTCAAAGCATTACTTGATGCTCGATTCTTCCAATCGGGTATGCAAACACTACGTCAAATTGAATTTGCACTATTTGATTTAACCATTCATAAACTCAGTCCAGCATTAAATGCTGAACAAATTCAAGCAACGTTAAATGATATTCGACAAAAATATGCTGTAGCGCCTACAACGATAGAAAACCGCTTTCAACATAGTTTTAGCCATATTTTTGCTGGTGGTTATGCTGCCGGTTACTATTCATACAAATGGGCTGAAGTTCTTGCAAGTGATGCATTTGATCGTTTTGAGCAAGAGGGAATCTTCAATACTCAAACTGGAAAAGAGTTCAGACAAGCAATTCTTGCTGTTGGCGGAAAAGACCAAGCACTAGAAGCATTTGTGAATTTTAGAAACCGTGAGCCTAAAATTGATGCATTATTACGCCATCAAGGTTGGACGAACAACTCGTAAAATGCGTAAACTATCCGCATCAACAAATATAGGTAAATATGATGACCGTTAAACGTCGCTTCATCGCTGGAGCAAAATGTCCAAAATGCCAGGCATTAGATCGTGTTGTCATGTTCACCTCAGGTGAGGATGAATGGATTGAATGCATTGAGTGCGATTACAGTGAAAATCGTCCAACCCATGTAGAAGAACCAACAATCCCTGCAATACCTGATGAAATAGGTGTTATACAGTTTAAGCCTCGACAGAAATAATTTTTCATTTTAGAGTAAGGAAGAATGTAATTCTTCCTTGCTTGTACATGTGAACATTAATTTAGTTCTTCCCATGCAATAAACTAAACAGAAAGTAAGCTTAATCTATTCAGCTTTCATTTAAAAAGGACAAATTCAGCTAGAATAGGCTGAATACATTGTTATCTCCACAGCATGTCTACTTTTAGCTCAGACCAAAATACATACAAAGCAGTTCTCTTACTCATTTGTTCAGCATTTTTATTTTCATTAATGGGGGTATGTATTCGCTATGCATCACATACCGTCGACAACCCAACTATTGTTTTTTTTCGGAATTGTATCGGTCTTTTAATTTTCTTACCGTTTATTTTTAAACAAGGTTTTAAATTTGTAAAAACTGAAAAACTTTGGATGCATACTTGGCGATCAATTGTTGGATTAACTGCCATGTATGGATTTTTTTATGCAATTGCGCACTTAAAGTTATCTAATGCAATGGTTTTTTCTTATTCTTCACCAATTTTTATTCCATTTATTGCGTGGTTATTCTTAAAAGAGAAAATAACATCCGCGATGCTAATCGCAGCCTTGATTGGACTAATTGGCGTATTATTTGTCGCAAAACCAGATCAAGGTTTGCTTAATCAACTTTCAATTATTGGAATAATCTCAAGTATTTTAGCAGCTACTGCATTTGTTACGGTCAGAGCTCTAACATCAACAGAACCACCAGAGCGAATTGTGTTTTATTTTTGTTTCTTCGGCACCCTTATTTCAGTTATTCCAATGTTTTGGCTCTATAGACCATATACATGGAAAGAATTGGCATATTTAGCTTGTGCAGGAGTACTTGCCAATATTAGTCAAATTTTCATGTCGAATGCATATAAACTTGCACCTGCTGGACAAATCGGACCTGTTAATTATATTGCGATTATTTTTGCAGGAATATGGGGATTCTTATTTTGGTCAGAAAGTCCAGATATATATAGCCTTATCGGCTTTGCATTTATACTTTTAGCAATCTTACTTACGAACCCAATGTTTCGGTTAGCACAGAATAAAAAAAATAATTTATTATGATAAGAATCTCAAATTTTAGATAAAAAAAAGTAGCATTGCGACGGTTCAGCACATGCTACTTATCAACTGGTTGACCAAATGGTCAATATTTTTATTTATATCTTAAAAAATAGATAAATTTTATACATATTTAGAATAATTAGGACTTAAATATTTTCAAATTTAATCTTTAACTACTCATTTTCTGTACTGCTACTATAACCTTATCATAATAAATTTAGCGTAATAGTTGTCTAACAATTTATTCTTTTTGCTAATGATTTGTAAATAATCATGAGCAAATTAAATTTATCTTAATATAAGATTTTGTTTTTCTAAATAATTTATTAAAAATTTATTTTATTCATTATTTTTTTAGAACATTTTTGCCAATATAAGTAGTTTTTTCCATTGTTGTTTAGATAATTGATCACACCAAATAATCAATGGACTATGATTCTTTTCATTCAAATAAATTACAATATAAAGATGATGATTTATCAACTTAGAGAATTGAATACGCTGAGTTTTGTTTTGATTTTGAATACATAAAGTCCACTCATTTTTATCTAAATAATATAATGAAAAATTTTTTTGTTTTTTTAGAAAAATAAATAAAATAATAAACTGAAAAATTAAAAGAACAACAAAAAATGAAATAGATACCGCCATAAATGAAGATACCATAATTATAATGAAAAATATTATAGGTAACGCAACCGCTAAACGGCTGCGATCTAAAATAAAATGATTATGATCCGTGTACATAATATTTTAATTTACGAATAAAATCTTTTAATTCAGGTCTAGGCGGTTCTGCCACCTCCATAAACCAATCTAATAAATCTGGATCTTCTTGTTCTACAAGTTCAGCAAACATTTGTTTTTCATGATCATCTGCTTTTAAGTAGTAGTTTTTAACATATGGATCAAAATAAACATCAATTTCTTTTAAACCACGACGCGCTCTATAAACAACTTTACGCTCTTCTAAACTAATTTCATCAATCATTACTTTTCTCAAATACATATTTTTCAAGTAGTTTAACCCAGCAATAAAAAAGTTTCGATGTATTTATCCTCCGACCAATGAACGTGATTTGTTATGACTTATAAATATTCAAGTGTTTATAATTAAATGTAAGATATATTTTAGTTTTTAGACCTATCGTTCTATATTTAACGTTGGTTATGGTTTAAGGTGCGAGATGTACGATTAAGTTACACAATTTTGTAATATATTTATAAAATCAACGTATTTCTAAACGTCACCAGAAAAATTCAAAATTCTTAAGCCTAATATGAAATTTTAAATGATGATAAAAATAAAAAAGTCGGCTAAAAGCCGACTTTTTAGAACAACTGAACTGTTCGACGAAATTATTTAACTTCGCGATCTACAAGTTCAACGTAAGCCATCGGTGCAGCATCACCTGCACGGAAGCCCGCTTTAAGAACACGTAGATAACCGCCGTTACGTTCTTTGTAACGAGGGCCAAGAATGGTAAATAATTTACCAACAGTTGCTGCTGAACGAGTACGAGCAAACGCTAAGCGGCGATTTGCAACAGTATCGTTTTTAGCTAAAGTGATTAAAGGCTCTGCAACGCGGCGAAGTTCTTTCGCTTTAGGCAAAGTTGTCTTAATTAACTCATGCTCAACTAAAGCATTTGTTAAATTTTGAAACAACGCCTTACGGTGGCTGCTTGTACGGCCTAATTTCACACCACTATTACGATGACGCATGGTGATAGTCCTACTTAATTAACGGCTACGATAGGCGAAACGATCGTCCATACGGAGACTAGCTGGTGGCCAGTTCTCTAAACGCATGCCGAGCTGTAAGCCCTTAGAAGCCAGAACATCTTTGATTTCAGTAAGCGATTTTTTACCAAGGTTAGGAGTTTTAAGTAACTCAACCTCTGTGCGCTGTACGAGATCGCCAATGTAGTAAATATTTTCTGCTTTCAAACAGTTAGCAGAACGAACAGTAAGCTCTAGATCATCTACTGGACGAAGCAAAATTGGATCAACTTCTTCACGAGGCTCTTGAGCTACAGGTGCTTGATCTTTCTGAAGATCAACAAAAATTGCAATTTGTTGTTGCAAAATTGTTGCTGCTTTACGAATTGCTTCTTCAGGATCTACAGTACCATTGGTCTCAAGATCAATGATGAGTTTATCAAGGTCTGTACGTTGTTCTACACGAGCATTTTCAACTGTATAAGAAACACGTTTAACTGGGCTATAAGATGCATCCAATTGTAAACGTCCTACAGGGCGAGTTTCGCCTTCTGGAAAACGAGAATCAGAAGTTTCATAGCCACGGCCTTGAGCAACTTTCAAGCGCATTTTTAATGAGCCAGAAGCACTTAAAGTGCCAATCAAGTGTTCAGGGTTAACCACTTCAACATTATGAGGAAGACGAAGATCAGCAGCTGTAACGTTGCCAGCACCTTCTTTCTCTAATGTCAAATAAGCTTCATTTTGATCGAACAACTTAATAGACAATCCTTTCAGGTTCAGCAAGAGCTCGACGATGTCCTGCTGCAAGCCTTCCAAAGTACTGTACTCGTGCTCAACACCTTCAATTTCAACTTCAACCACAGCAGCGCCAGGTAAAGAAGAAAGAAGGATGCGACGTAAAGCATTACCTAGAGTATGACCAAAACCACGCTCTAAGGGTTCTAGAATAACTTTTGCCGAGGTCCCGCTAACCGCTTCGACCTTGATCGCTTGCGGTGTTAGAAACTCATTTGCAGTACGCGTCATATTGCTACCTCAAGGATTATTTAGAATACAATTCTACAATCAAGCTTTCGTTGATTTCAGCAGGTAAATCAGAACGATCTGGTGCAGCTTTAAACGTACCTTCAAATTTTGAATGATCAATGTCCATCCAAGAAGGAATGCCACGTTGAGCAGCCAATTCAATTGCGTTTTTGATACGTAACTGAGTTTTAGCACCTTCGTGAACTGCAATCACATCACCAGCTTTAACTTGAATAGACGCAATGTTAACACGACGACCATTTAAAGTAATTGAGCGATGCGATACAAGCTGACGAGCTTCTGCACGTGTAGAACCAAAACCCATGCGATAAACAACGTTATCTAGACGGCTTTCAAGCAATTTCAACAAGTTCTCACCTGTTGCGCCTTTAACACGAGCAGCTTCTTTATAGTAGTTACTAAATTGACGCTCTAAAACACCGTACATACGACGTACTTTTTGTTTTTCACGTAATTGTAGTGAATACTCTGATTGTTTACCACCACGCGCTCCGCCATGTTGGCCTGGAGCTTTAGCATGTTTTTTAGTCTTAACGTCAAATGGTTTAACGCCAGATTTTAATTGCAGGTCTGTCCCTTCGCGGCGAGAGAGTTTGCATTTTGGACCAATATAACGAGCCATGAATGTTTCTCCTTACACGCGACGTTTTTTAGGTGGACGGCAACCGTTGTGAGGGATAGGCGTCACATCGGTAATGCTGTTAATTTTATAACCCACTGCACCTAATGCACGAACCGCAGACTCACGACCAGGACCAGGACCTTTTACAAGGACGTCCAAGTTTTTCAAACCGTAATCCTGAGCAGCTTTACCAGCAACTTCAGCAGCTACCTGAGCAGCAAACGGTGTTGATTTACGTGATCCACGGAAGCCTTGTCCACCTGAAGTAGCCCAAGCCAATGCATTACCTTGACGATCAGTGATCGTTACAATGGTGTTATTAAAAGAAGCGTGAATGTGTGCAACACCTTCAGAGACGGTACGGGTGACCTTCTTGCGTGTGCGAGTATCTTTAGCCATCTTTTAGCTTCCAGAAATCTTATTTCTTAATAGGTTTGCGCGGACCTTTACGGGTACGTGCGTTAGTTTTGGTGCGTTGTCCGCGAACAGGCAAGCTGCGACGATGACGAAGACCACGATAGCAGCCTAAATCCATTAAACGTTTAATGTTCATGGAAATTTCGCGACGTAAGTCACCTTCGGTTGGTACCTTAGCAACTTCAGCACGAATCGCATCAAGCTGAGCATCATCTAATTCACGAATTTTTGTTGTTGGTAAAATACCTACAGCAGTTAAGATATTCTTAGCTGTGTGGCGACCAATACCAAAAATATACGTGAGAGAGATAACAGCATGCTTGTTATCCGGAATGTTTACACCGGCAATACGAGCCATTCAAATTTCTCCAAAAAGGCAGTAGAGATAATCAACCGCCCCACAAAAATCTTGAGGGGCGGATAATAACCCAATTAGCCTACTGAAATCAACAGGTCTTGATTAGATTAACCTTGACGCTGCTTATGACGAGGTTCAGCGCTACAAATTACGCGAATAACCCCATTACGACGGATAACTTTACAGCTACCACAAATTTTCTTTACAGAAGCTTGTACTTTCATGATGAAACCTCTAAGTGCGCTTATCCCTTAGGATGAGCAGTCGTTTTTCTCATTAATGTTTGATTATCATACTGATGAGATGTTAAATGAGCTTGAAGCTGAGCCATAAAGTCCATTACAACAACTACTACAATCAACAATGATGTCCCACCTAAAGAAAATGGAATACCAAATGAGCTTTGTAGAATCATTGGCATCAAGCAAACTACAGTAATATAAATCGCACCAATAAACGTCAAACGATTGAGAATATGATCTAAGTAACGAGCAGTTTGCTCACCTGGACGTATACCAGGCACATAAGCTCCGCTGCGTTTCAGATTCTCTGATACTTCTTTAGGGCTAAATACTAGCGCAGTATAGAAATAGCAGAAAAAGATAATTAACGCACCAAAGAGCACCAAATACAACGGCTGTCCAGGCGATAGTACCAATGCCAAATCTTGTAGGCTACGTTTAATAAATCCTGCATTAGGATCTGCACTTCCCACCCATTGACCTAAGCTCGCAGGGAACAAAAGTAATGAACTTGCAAAAATTGCAGGAATAACACCAGCCATATTAATTTTTAATGGGAGGTGTGTTTGCTGTGCTGTAAATACACGACGACCTTGTTGCTTTTGAGCATAATTTACTGGAATACGACGCTGCGCTTTCTCAATAAAAACAATTGCTGCTAACACTGCTAAAGACAACACAGCAAATACTGCTAAACCAATCAGACTTGATTGACCATTATCAATAGATGTAAATGATTGCAAAACAAGATTTGGCAATCCAGCAACAATACCCGCGAAAATGATCATGGATATACCATTTCCCACTCCGCGTTCAGTAATTTGTTCACCCAACCACATTAAGAACATTGTTCCTGCAACTAAAGAGGTTACTGCAGGAACGTAAAATGCTAGACCATCTGTCAAAGTAATCCCTTGACTAATTAATCCAGCACACATACCCACAGATTGCACAAGTGCAAGTAACAATGTACCTTGGCGCGTATATTGATTTATTTTACGCTTACCTTGCTCGCCTTCTTTCTTTAAGGCTTCCAGCGAAGGAACAACCGTTGACATTAACTGCACAATAATTGATGCAGAAATGTAAGGCATAATTCCCAAAGCAAGAATTGACATTCGTTCTAAGGCGCCACCTGAAAACATGTTAAACAAACCAAGGATTGTACCTTGGTTTGCATTAAACAAGTTTTCAAGAGCTGCATTATTAATGCCCGGTACTGGAATATGCGCCCCTAGCCGAAAGACCAACAATGCACCAATTAGAAACATCATTCTACGAATTATTTCACGGTATTTCACGTGAAATGGTTGACCTTTCATCATGTGAACATGACCAGAAGAACTAGGAGACATAGACACTGGAGATTACTCCTCGACTTTGCCGCCAGCAGCTTCTACAGCAGCTTTAGCACCTTTAGTCAATGCAACACCTTGAACAGTGAATGCACGAGTAATTTCACCAGAAAGTACGATACGAGCACGAATCATATCTTTACGTACAACGTTAGCAGCTTTTAAAGTTTCAAGACTAACGATGTCGCCTTCAACTTTAGAAAGCTCAGACAAACGTACTTCAGCAGTTTTTAATGCGATTTGGCTAGTGAAACCGAATTTAGGCAAACGACGATATAACGCAGTTTGACCACCTTCGAATCCTGGACGAACGCCACCGCTCTTACGTGATTTTTGACCTTTGACACCACGGCCACCTGTCTTACCAACGCCAGAACCGATACCACGGCCTAAACGAAGGTTTTCACGTTTAGCACCTTCTGCAGGTGCAATTGTATTTAAACGCAGAGTCATGGCTTATTCCTCTACACTAACCATATAGTAGACTTGGTTGATCATACCACGATTAGAAGGTGTATCTAACACTTCTACAGTATGACCAATACGACGCAGACCTAAACCTTGAAGGCTAAGCTTGTGATTTTTCAAGCGATGCGATGCAGATTTAGTCTGGGTAACTTTAATCGTTTTCATGATTGATTACCCTTGAATTTGTTCTACTGTTAAACCACGTTTAGCAGCGACTCTCTCAGGAGAAGTCATATCACGCAAACCATTGAAAGTTGCGTTTACTACGTTAGCAGCGTTAGTAGAACCATAACATTTAGTTAGTACGTTACGTACACCAACAGCTTCTAATACTGCGCGCATAGCGCCACCAGCAATTACACCAGTACCTTCAGAAGCAGGTTGCATGTAAACGCGGCTTGCACCGTGACGAGCATTAATAGAGTGTTGAACTGTACCGTCAACAAGGTCAACAGTAATCATGTTGCGACGAGCCGCTTCAAGTGCTTTAGAAATAGCAGCTGGAACTTCACGTGCTTTACCACGACCAAAACCTACACGACCATTACCATCACCCACAACAGTTAATGCTGTGAAAGAGAAGATACGACCACCCTTAACAACTTTGGCTACACGATCAACGGCAACCAGCTTTTCAACAAGACCTTCGTTTTGTTCAACTTTAGCCATGATTAGAACTCCAAGCCATTTTCACGAGCAGCATCAGCCAAGGCTTTGATACGACCATGATATTTGAAACCAGAACGGTCAAATGCAACTTTAGTTACGCCAGCTGCTTTCGCACGTTCTGCGATTAAAGCACCTACTTTTTGAGCAGCATCAACATTACCTGTTGAACCTGCACGTAAAGTAGCATCTAAAGTTGAAGCTTGCGCTAAAACTTTACCACCATCTGCTGAGATAACTTGAGCATAGATGTGACGCGGAGTGCGGTTTACACACAAGCGAGTCGCACCCAATGCACGAATGTGCAAGCGTGTGCTTTTCGCACGACGCAAACGGGATTGTTTCTTTTCGTTCATAAGAACCTCGCGCCTTATTTCTTCTTAGCTTCTTTACGAAGAACAACTTCGTCAGAATAACGAACACCTTTACCTTTATAAGGCTCTGGCGGACGATAACCACGGATTTCTGCTGCAACTTGTCCAAGTAACTGCTTGTTTGCTGATTTAAGCACAATTTCAGTTGCCGTTGGAGTTTCTGCAGTTACACCTTCAGGAAGGTTGTAATCAACCGGGTGAGAAAAACCTAGGCTAAGGTTAATAATATTACCTTTAACCGCAGCTTTATAACCAACACCGATAAGTTGCAACTTACGTTCGAAACCTTCGTTAACACCTTTTACAAGGTTGTTCAATACAGCGCGAGCAGTACCAGCTTGCATCCAAGAATCTTTCGATTCTTTAACTGGAGCAATATGAAGTTGACCTTCTTCCTGTTTTAGCTCGACCAGCGCATGCAGGTTGAAAGACAATGTACCTTTACTGCCTTTCACTTCGACCTGCCGGCCGTTCTGAGTAACTGTTACACCATTAGGTACAGTTACTGGGGCTTTAGCCACACGAGACATGAGGAATCACCTATTAAGAAACAAAAGCAATAACTTCACCACCGATACCTGCAACACGTGCAGCGCGATCAGTCATGATGCCTTTGCTTGTAGAAACAATTGCAATACCTAAACCTTGCTTAACGCGAGGAAGATTATCTTTACCGCGATATTGGCGAAGTCCTGGACGACTTACGCGCTTCACAGTATCAATAACTGGTTTGCCTTCGAAGTATTTTAACGTAATTGTTAAAGTTGCTTTACCTTCAAGTTCTGCAACTTCTACGTTAGAAATATAACCCTCTTGTTGAAGTACGTTTGCAATTGCAACTTTCAACTTAGAGTTAGGCATAGAAACAGTTTGTTTCTTTGCCATTTGTGCGTTACGAACACGTGTTAGCATGTCGGCAACGGTATCTTGCATACTCATTTATAGTGCTCCTTACCAGCTTGCCTTAACAACGCCAGGTACATCACCCTGCATTACTGTATCGCGTAATTTGTTACGGCTTAGACCGAACTTACGGAAGTAACCATGAGGACGACCAGTTAAACCACAACGGTTACGTAGACGTACAGGAGATGCATTACGTGGTAATGCTTGTAATTTTAACATCGCATCGAAACGTTCTTCGTCGCTAGCATTTACGTTTGCAATAACAGCTTTATATTCAGCACGTTTTGCAGCGTATTTAGCAACAGTATTTTCGCGTTTCAATTCGCGATTAATCATACTTTTCTTAGCCATATCGACCTCTTATTTGAACGGGAAGCCGAATGCACGCATAAGCGCACGGCCTTCGTCATCGGTGCGAGCAGTCGTAGTAACGGTAATGTCCATACCACGAATACGATCAATCTTATCAAAATCGATTTCAGGGAAAACGATTTGCTCTTTAAGACCCATTGAGTAGTTACCACGACCATCGAATGATTTCGCAGAGAAACCACGGAAGTCACGGATACGAGGGATCGCAATAGAGATCAAACGGTCTAAGAATTCGTACATACGTTCGCCGCGTAAAGTCACTTTACAACCAATCGGCCAACCGTCACGGATTTTAAACCCTGCAATTGATTTGCGAGCTAATGTTAAAACTGGTTTTTGACCAGCAATAGCTTGCATATCAGCAAGAGCACCATCAAGGAGTTTTTTGTCAGCAGCTGCTGCACCAACACCCATGTTGATAGTAATTTTAGTGATGCGAGGAATCTCCATCACATTCTTAACGCCCAATTGTTCAAGTAATTGAGCTTTAAGTTCTTCATTGTAACGCGTTTTAAGTCTGGCCATTGCCCATTCAACCTATTACTTCGCTACCGCCACTGCTTCACCATTTGATTTATAAACACGAGTTTTCGCGCCTTCAATCACTTGGTAACCAATACGGTCAGCCTTTTGGGTTGTAGCATTAAAAATTGCCACATTTGAGATATGAAGCGTAGCTTCTTGAGTTACGATACCGCCTTCAGCGCCAGTAGCACGATTCGGCTTCTGATGCTTCTTCACTAAGTTAAGGCCTTCAACCTTAACGCGGTCATTAGAAACTGACAGAACAGTACCCTGTTTGCCTTTTTCTTTACCTGCGATCACAATTACTTGATCGCCTTTTTTAATCTTAGCCATGATTGCCTCTTATAGAACTTCAGGAGCCAATGAAATAATTTTCATGAACTGTTCAGTACGAAGTTCACGAGTCACTGGTCCGAATATACGAGTAGCAATCGGCGCTTTGTTGTTGTTCAAAATAACAGCTGCGTTATCGTCGAAACGAATCACTGAACCATCTGGACGACGGATGCCGAATTTAGTACGAACAACTACTGCATTCATCACGTCACCTTTTTTAACACGTGCGCGTGGAATTGCTTCTTTTACAGTAACTTTAATAATGTCGCCAACAGAAGCATAACGACGATGTGAACCACCAAGTACTTTAATACATTGTACGCGGCGAGCACCACTGTTGTCTGCTACGTCGAGCATAGTTTCGGTCTGAATCATTGCCCTACTCCAAAACCTAGCATCACCGGTTACAATTCGAAAGGCTCAAAGAGTACTCGAAATTAACCGATGATGCAACAAAAACGTTTAATTACTCAGCAGCTGCTTCAACAACTTCAACTAGAGTCCAAGACTTAGTTTTAGAAATTGGGCGGCTTTCTTTGATTGTTACAACATCGCCTAATTTAGCTGTGTTGTTCTCATCATGAGCATGTAATTTTGTTGAACGGCGGATTGATTTGCCATACAACGGGTGTTGAACGCGGCGTTCAATAAGAACAACAATAGACTTGTCCATTTTGTCGCTTACAACTTTGCCGGTTAACGTGCGGACTGTATTATCACTCATTGTCCGTTCCCCTGTTTTTCGGTAAGGAGGGTCTTAATACGAGCAATAGTCTTACGAGTAAGTGCAACTTCATGCGATTTACCCAATTGACCAGTTGCTTTAGCCATACGAAGACGAAATTGGTTAAGCTGTTGCTCATCAAGCAAAGCTGTCAACTCTTCTACCGACTTTTCACGTAGATCTTTAGTTTTCATTACATTACCGTCCGAGTCACGATAGTGGTTTTAAACGGAAGTTTAGCAGCTGCAAGCGTAAATGCTTCACGCGCTAACTCTTCGTTCACACCTTCCATTTCGTACAGGATTTTACCTGGTTTGATCACACAAACCCAGTACTCCACATTACCCTTACCTTTACCCATACGAACTTCTAATGGCTTTTCAGTAATTGGTTTATCTGGGAATACACGAATAAAAATCTTACCACCACGTTTTACACGACGGCTGATTGTACGACGTGCAGCTTCAATTTGGCGAGCTGTCATACGACCACTCTCAATTGCTTTAAGTGCAATTGAACCAAAAGCTACTGTGCTACCACGATGCGCAAGACCAGTGTTACGGCCCTTATGCACCTTACGGAATTTTACACGTTTAGGTTGTAACATCGATTATTCTCCTTTTTCAGCAGAACGATCATTACGACGACCACGACGCTCTTGACCTTCACCACGACCACGACCGCGTTTAGCTGGACGGTCTTCAGCAGGAGCAGGGTTCATGACTTGTTTCATGCCACCTAAAATCTCACCACGGAAAATCCAAACTTTAACACCAATCGTACCGTAAGTAGTCTCAGCACGCATAGTAGCATAGTCGATGTCAGCACGTAATGTATGCAAAGGTACACGACCTTCACGATACCATTCTGTACGCGCAATCTCAGCACCACCTAGACGGCCTGAAACTTCAACTTTGATACCTTTAGCACCAGCACGCATAGAGTTCTGTACAGCGCGTTTCATCGCACGACGGAACATCACACGCTTCTCTAATTGTGAAGCAATTGCTTCGGCAACTAAGCGTGCATCTAAGTCTGGGCGATCAATTTCATTGATACTTACTTGCGCTGGAACACCCATAATGCTGGTAAGTTCGCGTTGTAATTTCTCAATATCTTCGCCTTTTTTACCGATAACGATACCAGGACGAGCAGTGCTAATCGTAATTTTAGCAGCGCCAGTAGGACGTTCGATAAGAATATTGCTGATCATTGCATTCTTAAGTTTTTTAGTTAAAAACTCACGAACTTGCAAATCTTTAAGCAAGTATTCAGCGTATTGTTTCGGGCTCGCATACCAGTTAGCGTTATGACGTTTCACAACACCTAGGCGGATACCGATTGGATGAACCTTCTGACCCATATCAAACCCCTACCTTAACGGTGATGTGACAAGTACGCTTAGTAATACGATCTGCACGGCCTTTAGCACGTGGCATAATACGTTTCAGGCTAGTGCCCTCATCAACGTAGATCGTAGATACTTTAAGATCGTCTACATCTAAACTGTTATTGTGTTCAGCGTTTGCAATTGCAGATTCCAATGCTTTTTTAACCAAAACTGCAGCTTTTTTGTTGCTGAAATTCAAGATATTTAAAGCATGCGCAACAGATTTGCCGCGAATTAAATCAGCAACCAAACGTGTCTTCTGTGCCGAGATAGCGGCACCGCGTAATTTAGCAGTTACTTCCATCATAGCACCTATTAACGTTTAGACTTCTTGTCAACACCGTGACCACGATAGGTACGAGTTGGCGCGAATTCACCTAATTTATGACCAACCATATGTTCAGATACGATTACCGGAACATGGTTACGTCCATTATGTACAGAAATTGTTAAACCAACAAAATCCGGGAGGATCATCGAACGACGCGACCAAGTTTTGATCGGCTTACGGTTATTAGCCGCGATTGCCGCTTCAACCTTAGCGAACAAGTGCGCATCGACGAATGGGCCTTTTTTCAGAGAACGAGGCATTGTCAGATTCCTTTACTTGTTACTTAACGCGACGGTCGCGAATAATCATCTTAGTCGTACGCTTGTTGGTACGTGTCTTGTACCCTTTAGCTTTTTGACCCCATGGACTTACAGGTTGAAT
The DNA here is from genome assembly GCF_002135375.1 of Acinetobacter sp. ANC 4558. Lineage (GTDB taxonomy): Bacteria > Pseudomonadota > Gammaproteobacteria > Pseudomonadales > Moraxellaceae > Acinetobacter. Next base: position 19,637 of record NZ_NEGH01000001.1, read on the forward strand.
ACCTTTATTACGCCCTTCACCACCACCATGCGGGTGATCAACTGGGTTCATAGCCATACCACGTACGGTAGGACGAACGCCACGCCAGCGTGAAGCACCTGCTTTACCTAACGAACGTAAGTTGCTTTCTGAGTTAGAAACCTCACCCAGTACAGCACGGCACTCAACATGCACTTTACGCATTTCACCAGAACGTAGGCGAATGATTGCGTAAGAACCGTCACGACCCAACAACTGAGCAGAAGTACCAGCTGAACGTACTAACTGTGCGCCCTTGCCAATTTTAAGCTCGATGTTGTGAATAGTAGAACCGATAGGTACGTTACGAAGTGGTAAACAGTTACCTGGACGAATTGGAGCATCGTTACCAGATTGCACTTTATCACCAGCGCGCACACCTTTAGGTGCAATAATATAACGACGCTCACCGTCAGCATATTTCAATAAAGCAATATGTGAAGTACGGTTAGGATCGTATTCAATACGTTCAACTACAGCAGGAATGCCATCTTTGTTACGTTTGAAGTCAACAAGGCGATAGTGCTGCTTATGACCACCACCAACGTGACGAGTAGTAATGTGACCGTTATTATTACGACCACCAGTACGTTTTTTAGCTTCTACCAACGGTGCATAAGGTGCGCCTTTGTGAAGGTGGTCATGAACCACTTTCTCTACAAAGCGACGTCCCGGAGACGTTGGCTTACATTTTTGAATCGGCATAAATTTCGTCCTTATTCCGCTGCGCTTTCAGCGGTATCGCCCAAGTCAGCCATTTCAACATCTTGGCCAGCTTTCAGGGTGACGTATGCTTTTTTAACATCAGAACGACGTCCTAATGTTTTACCAAAGCGCTTAGTCTTACCTTTGGTGATTGTTGTATTTACTTTAACAACTTCTACACCAAACAATTGTTCAACAGCTTTTTTGATTTCAAGTTTGTTTGCACTTAATGCAACTTTAAACACTTGAACACCAGCAGTCTCACCTAAAACTTGAGCTTTTTCTGAGAAAACAGGTCCTTGAAGGACTTGATATAAACGTTCGTTGTTCATCCGAGTTCTACCTCAATTTTCTTAGCAGCAGCTACAGACATAACAACTTTATCGAACGCGATCAAGCTAACAGGATCAATTGCAGCAGCATCAACAACATCCACATGTGGAAGGTTGCGAGCAGCAAGATACAAGTTCTCATCAACAGCATCTGTAACGATCAATGCACGAGTTGCATTCAAGTCGTTAAGTTTTGCAAGCAATTCTTTAGTTTTTGGAGCTGCAACTGTAAACTCTTCAACTAAAACTAAGCGATCTTGACGAACAAGTTCAGCTAGGATGCATTGCATAGCACCGCGATACATTTTACGGTTTACTTTTTGAGACCAGTCTTGTGGACGAGCTGCAAAAGTTTTACCACCGCCAACCCAAATCGGGCTACGAATAGAACCAGCACGAGCGCGGCCAGTACCTTTTTGACGGAACGGCTTTTTACCACCACCAGAAACGTCTGCACGTGATTTCTGAGCTTTTGAACCTTGACGACCACCAGCTAAATAAGCTGTAACAACTTGGTGTACAAGAGCTTCATTGAATTCACGACCGAACGCAACTTCTGATAATTCAACAGCAGAGCCGGAAACAGTATTTAAATTCACGTTATTTCCCCTCAGGCCTTGATCGTAGGACGAACGATTACGTCGCCACCAGTAGCACCAGGAATCGCACCTTTAACAACAAGAACTGAACGCTCTGTGTCGATAGATACAATTTCAAGACCCTGTACTGTTACGCGTTCAGCACCTAAATGGCCAGCCATTTTTTTGCCTTTGAACACGCGACCAGGAGTCTGGTTTTGACCAGTAGAACCTAGAACACGGTGAGATACAGAGTTACCGTGAGTAGCGTCTTGAGTACGGAAGTTCCAACGTTTAACACCACCTTGGAAACCCTTACCTTTAGATTGTCCAGTTACGTCAACAACTTGACCAACTGCAAACAATTCAACTGTAAGCGTACCACCAACTTCACGACCTTCAAGATCAGCTTCTGTAGCACGAAATTCTTGAACTAAACGACCAGCAGCAACACCAGCTTTCGCAAAGTGACCTTTCTGAGCGTTAGTCACGCGAGATTCGCGACGTTCACCAGTAGTGATTTGAATCGCTTGATAACCATCAGTTTCAAGCGTTTTGATTTGTGTGATGCGGTTAGGATCAACCTCAATCACTGTTACAGGCACAGAAACACCAGCATCTGTAAAGATACGTGTCATACCGCACTTGCGACCGACTAAACCAATAGCCATGTGCATAAACCTCTAAAAAAGCGGCCTAATTAACTTAGAGTGTTAATTAACCCGAAAGCCTTAACCCAAAGCGATCTGAACATCAACACCAGCTGCTAGATCTAATTTCATCAATGCATCTACAGTTTTGTCTGTAGGTTGAACGATATCGATCAAACGCTTATATGTGCGGATTTCATATTGGTCACGCGCATCTTTGTTTACGTGTGGTGATGTTAAAACGTTAAAACGTTCGATGCGAGTTGGCATCGGAATTGGACCACAAACTTGTGCGCCAGTACGTTTTGCTGTTTCTACGATCTCTTGAGCAGATTGATCAATTAAACGATGATCAAAAGACTTAAGACGGATACGAATTCTCTGGTTAGACATACCAGTTAACTCCAAGCCAAATATATAAAGAATCACCCTTGACGCATCTCACCTCACTTTATTAAGGTCAGTGTCAAGAGCAGTGAGTTATCACTAAGGTCATGATCGATGCCACGACTGTAACGATGTCAGCTACTTTCTTCGCAGCTAACCCCCTTATATAAAGGGTCGCCCATTATAGCTATTGTTTATTGCATAAGCAAACCTATTTTACCTTTTTTCACTATTATTTGATTTTCCGTCTTGTTTGTTTTATAAACAAAAAAATATTTATACCTCTAGTTTCAAAACATAGGCTACCGCTTGTTTTAATATTTGATTTCCAACAATAAATTGGCAATCTTCAGTTTTTTTCAACGAGATAAAATCTTGCACATATGCTCCTGAAAATAATGCCAACTCTTCATCATTTTCCAGAAACAGTTTTAAAACCTTTGCTGTCATTTCTGGGTGGAATTGAAAACCTAGCACATTTGTTCCAATTTGGTACATTTGATTGCGACAAACATGATTTTCTGCCAAATGAATTGCACCTTTCGGAATTTCAAATGTCTCACTATGCCATTGCATCACATTAAATACCTCTGGAAGCTTAAAACACTGTTCTGGAACAGAGTTTTTTCGATAGACCTGTGTCCATCCTAATTCTTGTTCAGGATTTCGACTCACCGCAGCACCAAGCGTATTTGCAATGAGTTGCCCCCCAAAACACAAGCCAATCACTGGTTTCCCCAATGCTAAATATCGTCTCAACCACCTTTTTTCTATTTTTAACCAAGGATAATTAGCCTCGTCATTCACACTCATTGTCCCTCCCATTATAATCAATAAGTCGACTTCACTTAGCTCAGGTAATGCTTCTATTTCCAATGAGTGATCTAAAGGTAATGCAAAAAATTCTGTTGCTGTAATTTGTGCATTCATTTGCTGAAGATACTCAAAGCAACCACCAAATCCCTCTCCAGCAATATGTTGAAAATAATGCACTTTTAATTTTGCCTTCATGTACTTGCCTATTTTTATTTGTCTTATAGAACGACGTGCAAAATTGAAGCCAGTTTTATCTCTATTTTTACAGAATTTTATCTTTCCTTTACCAATCTATTGTGGTTTTCTTTTAAGCTTAATTTATTGAATTATTTTAAAGAGTTTAATGTGAAAATCTCTCCACAAACACAGCTTATTCATGCACCAAGATTAGCACCTCAGTACGTCTCTACAATTCAACCTCCACTATTTCGTGCTTCGACCATTATTTTTGAAAATACTAACGCACTATTTAATCGCCATTGGACAGATCAATATGACTATAGTTATGGCACACACGGCACACCAACAACCTTTACACTAGGTGATAATATTGCACGTATTGAGGGCGGAAAATATTGCCTACTTGCACCTAGTGGTTTATCCGCAATTAATTTGGTCAATTCATGTTTTCTAAGTCATGGCGATGAGGTTTGGGTTGCAGATAACATTTATGGTCCAAATATGGAGCATCTACTTAATCTTAAAAATCGTTATGGCATTCAAGTAAAAGTTTACAATCCCCTTGATGTCGATTCATTTACGCCAAGCAGTAAAACTAAACTTCTTTGGTTAGAAGCAGCAGGATCCGTCACTTTAGAATTTCCCAATTTAATCGGATTGGTCAAAAAAGCAAAAGCACAAAATATTCTGACTGCCATTGACAACACTTGGGGAGCAGGTATTGCCTTTAATGCTTTCAATTTTGGCGCAGAACACCTCAGTATAGACATTTCTGTACATGCACTCACCAAATATCCAAGTGGCGGCGGTGATATTCTCATGGGTTCAGTTGTCACTAACAATCTAGAACTTCACCACAAACTCTTCCGCACTCATGCCATTCAAGGAATTAGCATTTCAGGAGATGATGCTGCGCAAATTCAACGTAGCCTTTCATCCATGCAGCTACGTTATGAACATCAATCACAAAGTGCACTAAAATTACTAAACTGGTTAAAAAAACAACAACACTTTACACAAGTACTTCACCCTGCGGATCAAGACTCTGCTGGACATAAATATTGGAAAGAAGTGTGCCCCAATGCACATAGCGCAGGACTCGTTAGTGTCATTTTTGATGAAAAATATACCCTTAATGATATTCGTCAATTTTGTGATGCATTAACCTTGTTTAAAATTGGTTTTAGCTGGGGTGGTCCTGTCAGCCTAGTCATGCTATATCGTTTAAAGGATATACGCACATTAGCAACAGCACATTTAAAAACAGGAATTCTTGTTCGTTTTTGCATAGGACTAGAACATCCTGAAGATTTAATTCATGATATTGAAAAAGCACTTTTAACACTCGATTCGTAATAATTAAAATGACGAGGATATCGCGATGGGAACACCAATTATCATTGCAAAAAATGCTGTAGATACAACTAAAAATATTACTTTACATTCTGAGTTTGCAAACCGACATGGCTTAATCGCAGGGGCTACAGGTACAGGAAAAACTGTCACTTTAAAAGTACTAGCGGAAAGCTTTTCTAGGCTTGGTGTTCCCGTTTTTCTTGCAGATGCAAAAGGAGATGTTTCTAGTCTTGCTCAGGCAGGGGAAAGCAGTACAAAATTTGAAGATCGACTAAAAAAACTCAATATTGATTCTATTCCATTTACTGCTTCACCTGTGGTTTTTTGGGACCTTTTTGCTGAACAAGGTCACCCTATTCGAACCACAATCTCAGAGATTGGCCCTCTTTTGCTTTCACGAATTTTAAATTTAAATGACACTCAAGAAGGCGTGTTATCTGCTGTCTTTCGAATTGCAGATGATCAAGGCCTATTGCTCATTGATTTTAAAGATTTAAAAGCAATGTTGACGTATGTCAGTGAAAATACCGCCAAATTTAAAACTGAATACGGCAATCTCTCCCCTGCCAGCCTAGGTGCAATTCAACGTAATTTACTTGCTTTAGCAGATCAAGGTGGCGCTCAGTTTTTTGGAGAACCCGCACTCAATATTCTTGATTTCATTCAAACAGATCCTCAAGGTCGTGGGGTAATCAACATCTTAGCTGCCGATAAGTTAATGAATACCCCAAAACTTTATGCAACATTTTTATTATGGATGCTGTCTGAACTCTTTGAACAACTTCCGGAAGTTGGCGATATTGATCAACCTAAATTAGTGTTCTTTTTTGATGAAGCCCACTTACTTTTTGACAATGCAAGCTCCGCCTTACAACAAAAAATTGAGCAAGTTGTTCGTCTTATTCGTTCAAAAGGCGTGGGCATTTATTTCGTTACCCAAAGCCCTCTCGACTTACCTGAAAGTGTATTAGGACAGCTTGGTAATCGCATACAACACGCCTTACGTGCATTTACCCCAAAAGATCAAAAAGCAGTAAAAACAGCCGCTGAAACCTTTCGTGCAAACCCCGAGTTTAAAATTGACCAAGTGATTACCGAACTCGCTGTTGGTGAAGCACTCATTAGCTGCTTAGACGAACAAGGCATTCCTCAAGTTGTGGAGCGAGGATGGATATTACCCCCTTATTCATCATTCACCCCCATCTATCCAGAACAACGTCAACACCTGATTCAACACAGTGTTATTGCTGGCGTGTATGAAACGACAATTGATCGTGAAAGTGCTTTTGAATGCTTGCAAATAAAAGCCACTGAACTGCAACAGCAAACAATTCAAGAAGAACAAGATAAAATTCAAGCCAAAGAACAAGAACGCTTAGTACGTGAACAACAGAAAGAAACTGAACGTAATGCAAAACAACGAGAAAAACTCACCCAAGATATTGTTGGTACTTTTGCTAAAAGTGCCGCGAGAAGCTTAGGTGGCAGTACTGGACAAAAAATTATCCGTGGATTACTTGGCTCATTATTTGGGAAAAAATAGCGCAACTTCGCTTAAATTTTTCAAGTTTTCAGCGATGAAACAAGCTCATATTTCACATTTTTTATGCCATTTTTATAACATGTATTGCAAATACATCTTATAACATGTATTTTAAATACATGTTATAAATAACAAGTATGAGACATCTATTATGAATCCACAACAAATTGATCTTGTAAAAGCTACTGTTCCTGTTCTACGTGAAAATGGAGTTGCCTTAACGAGTTATTTTTATAATCGAATGCTCAGCAATAACCCAGATTTAAAAGAAACATTTAATATGGGACATCAACGTAGTGGCGCTCAAGCTCAGGCATTAGCAAATGCAGTTTTGGCATATGCTGAAAATATTGAAGACCCATCTGTACTTCTTCCAGTTGTGGAGCTTATTGCTCACAAGCATGTTAGTTTAAATATTCAAGCACCCGATTACAGTATTGTTGGAGAAAACCTACTGCGCTCGATCAGTGAAGTTCTGAATATCTCGATGGAAGATCCACTCATCGATGCTTGGGCGCAAGCATATGGACAATTAGCAGATTTATTTATTACCACAGAAAAAACCATTTATGATCAACACCAACAAACCAAGGGCAGTTGGTTGGGATGGCGTCATTTTAAAATTGCGAAAAAAATACAAGAAAGCAGTGAAATTACTTCATTTTACCTACAACCTACAGATGGTGGAGATTTACCTCAATATGAGGCAGGTCAATACATTTCAGTACGTGTATTTGTTGAAGAACTCGGTTTGAAACAACCGCGCCAATATACATTATCTACCAGCTCGCAAACTGACTATCTTCGAATTTCAGTTAAGCGCGAAGATCAAAAAGATGATCTCGTTGCTGGTTGGGTTTCAAATACGCTTCACAATCTAAATGAAGGTGCAGAAATTGAAGTATCTGCACCGACTGGTAACTTCTTCTTAGTCAATCAAAATAAACCAAACGTATTTATTAGTGGTGGTGTTGGATTAACACCAATGGTTGCAATGCTCAATCAACTCGTCACACAAGATATTCCTCAACCTGTCACGTTTATTCATGCCTGTCGAAGTAAACTTGTTCATGCAATGAAACAACATATTCATGATTTAAAAGAGAAGTACACAAATCTTAAAACAGTTACTGCGTATGAGCATCCTTATGGAAATGATCAACATGGTAAGGATTATGACCTATCTGGTCGTTTAGATCTAAGTGCCATTGATAGCACTTTACTCTCTCCACAAGCAGATTATTATCTCTGTGGACCAATACCATTTATGGCTGAACAACATAAAAAGCTAATTGCGCTTGGTATTCCCGCTGAAAATATCTACAGTGAAGCGTTTGGTACTGGTGGTGTTCAGCACTAACGATCTTAAGCCTACTGAAATGGTAAGCAGGTTAGTTTAGTTATGCTAAACTAACCTTAGTTTTGTCATCTTTACAACATCAATATTGTCATGCAGCTAAATAAATTTACCGACTACGCTTTACGGATTTTGATGTATATTGCGCAACCTAGAAAAACTCCCTACACCATTGCCGAAATTGCTCAAGCTTTACAAGTTTCACAAAATCATCTCGTTAAAATTGTACATTTCATGGGAAAACAAAACCTACTTATTACCACGCGCGGTAAAGGTGGTGGAATTCAACTCAATCCCGCAGCACAGCAATTAAAATTAGGGCAAATTGTTCGTACTTTACAAGGTGAAACTGCCATTGTTGAATGCAATACACCGCCGTGTGTATTTCGTGGTCAATGTGGATTAAAAGGGATTTTAGACCAAGCACTTGAACAATTTTATATCTACCTAGATCAGTACACATTAAGTGACGTATTAGCACCTTCAAGCCCCCCTAACTCTCCTTTATTGATTAATTTAGTTAATCTTTAATACTCTTTTCTGTTCAATATTCGCTTGCTTAGGCGACTTCATTTATAATAGAAGTTTGTAGAATATAAATTGAAGTTAAGTTATGCATCCAAACAGAGGCAAATCGAAAAACAGTAAAGCAGCGAATACGCCTAAACAAAAGATCTCTTATGAAAAAGAAATGGATCCTGCAATTACTGAGTACTCTGTTCGCGCATTAAATTGGTTGCGTAAAGCAGAGTTCCTCATGAGCGCACCAAAACTTAATTTATGTGTTGAAGACACAGGATACGAAGTTGCATTTGCGGGTCGTTCTAATGCAGGGAAGTCTAGTGCGATTAATGCACTAACAAATCAAAAACAATTGGCTCGTGCATCTAAAAGGCCTGGCCGTACGCAAATGATTAACTTTTTTAGTTTAGGTAATCCAGATCAACGCTTAGTTGACCTTCCTGGTTATGGTTATGCTGCCGTACCTGAAGCAATGAAACTGGTATGGCAAAAAGAATTAGAAAATTATTTAATTCACCGTAAAAGCCTACAAGGTTTAGTTTTGCTCATGGATATTCGCCATCCATTACAGCACTTTGATGTCATGATGCTAGAGTGGGCATATTCTCGAAATTTATTCGTACATGTACTTCTAACGAAATCAGATAAATTAAACCGAGGTCCAGCCTCAAAAGTGTTACAAGAAGTCAAAGTTCAATTAAAGAAAATGAAACTTCAGTTTTCGATTCAACTCTTCTCTTCACTCAATAAACAAGGATTGGAAGAGCTTGCGAGTGTAATGGCTGGACGTTTAAATTTTGTTCTTGATCAAGACAATGCCTTAGATTCTTCAAATGAAGAAAACTTACAAAGCAACTTACTTGCAGGTATTGATTTAGCGAGCATTGAATTTGCTGATGACTCGGACATTGAAAGCGAAATTGATGAATCTTCAGAGATCTCTTCAGAACTAAAACAAGATTAAATTAAAAACTTAATCCAAAAATGAACAAAGCAGGCTTTATGCCTGCTTTATTTATTCTACAATCTATCAAGTTGAGACTACAGATGAATCATCATCCCCTCGAGTATAACGATCAACAACTACACTGATCATCATATCGCCTTGTACATTCACAACGGTTCGAACAGTATCAAGCAATCGATCAATTGGAAGTAAGATCGCAATTGCTTCTGCTGGTAAGCCTACCGATTGTAATACCATAATCATGGTCACCATACCTGCACTTGGAATACCTGGCGCACCCAATGAAGCAATCATTGCAGTTAAACATACAATCAGTTGTTGCCCCAGCGTTAAATCAAGTCCCATCAAATTAGCAATGAATAATGCTGCCGCAGCTTCATATAATGCCGTTCCATCCATATTAAGCTGAGTTCCTAACGGAATAACAAAACCAACAGTCTGTGGACGCACGCCTAAATTTTCTTGCGTGCATTTCATGGATAGTGGCATAGTTGCCGAACTTGAACTGGTTGCAAATGCCGTAATTAATGCAGCTCGAGTCCCCTTAAAGAAGGTAATTGGATTCATACGTCCAAAAATCCACAGCAACAAAGGTAAAACCACTGCCCCATGAAAAATGGTAGTTCCAGTCACAACCACTGCAAATTCAGCCAAACGGCTTAATACAGAAATATCTTCTGTTGCAACTAACTTCGCCAAAAGTGCCAAAATTCCAAGTGGCGCAAGTTTCATGACCCAGCCAATCATCAACATCATAATATCAAAAAATTGCTGACTCAGTTTTTTCACCGTAATGAACTTATCACCACCTTTAACCAATGCAACTCCCACCAAAAGTGCAAAAACTACAACCGCTAAAACATTACCATCAGAGAATGCTTTAAACGGGTTGATTAATGTATTTTGAATGAAATTGGTAAAGAATGAAGATGGCGTAAGTGTGTCAGGGGTTTTATAGTTATTCATGGACTCTTGGAACATGACAATATCAACGCCTTTACCCACATTAAACAAATGGGCACAACCAATACCTAAAATCAGTGCCAAAATGGTAGTGGTTACACAGCAAGCCAAGGTAATTTTCCATACCCGATTAAGCTGTCCTGTGGCTTGTAAATTTGAAACACCTACGACAATTGAGCTAAAAATTAACGGTACAAGTAGCATTTTTAATAAACCAATAAAAATACTACTCGCAATATTTAAACCATATAAACTTGCGTTAAAGAATTCTGTTTCTGGATAAATATTGAGAATTAATCCGAAAATAACACCTAAAATTGCAGCTATTAGAATTTGAGTATTTAAGCTCATCTCGAATGACTTTTATCTGTCCATTATTGGGCAACAATATGCCACGAGGTGCATAGAGAATCGAGTACTATTTTGTCATATAGATATCTAATAATATTAAATTCCTATTAATTGTATACAACCTTCAAACATTGAAGTGTTAAATTTCTGAGATTAAAATTCACTTAAATGCGCTTTAAAATTTAATCCGAATTCAAATAAAAATAGTCGAATATTTTTATTCGACTATTGTTTTAATCAATCTATTTTAAGCATTATTTTAAATTTTATTGCGTCTCAATTTCTCTTAAACGCATCAAACCTTCTTGTATTGTACTACAAACTAATTCACCATTTTGCCACATACGCCCGAAATTGAGTCCTCTCGCACTCGTACTAACCGTTGCATCCATATCATAAAGCATATATTCGTCCACACGGAATGGCTTATGAAAATAAATCGTATGATCTAAACTTGCACATTGTAAGTTTGGAGACATATAACTTAAACCATGTGGGCGAAGTGCAGTTGCCATTAATGTAAAATCGGAAAAAAATGCTGCAATTGCTTGATGTAATACCAGCTCATCAACATCCTGCGATATTTTCTGATGCGTTTTTACATAATGTGCATAGGCTGGTGCTTCTGGTTGAGGTGTGAATGGATTTACAGGCATAACTGGTTTGATTTCAACTAAACGATCATGCATAAAGCTTGCACGTACATTTTCAGGTACAAAATCAACCAATTGTTTTTTTAACTCAGCTTCATTTTTTAAATCTTCAGGTGCTGGATATTCTGGTTCAGCAACTTGATAATTTAAACCTTCTTCAGATTGGGTAAAGGAAACCATTGCAATAAAAATAGTACGACCATGTTGAATTGCACGAACTTGCCGACTGATAAAACTTTTTCCATCACGAATACGGTCAACTTCATAGACAATCGGGGCATTGGCATCGCCACCAAATAAGAAATATGCATGTAAAGAATGGGCTGGGCGATCTGTGGTATAAGATGCCGCTCTTAATGCTTGCCCTAATACTTGTCCACCAAAAACACGTTTTCCTACAATCTTTTTACTTTGACCACGAAAAATATTTTCTTCGAGTTTTTCTAAACTAAGTAGCTCAACGAGTTCCTGAGTTAATGTATTCATGAGAAACCTTTTACGACATCTAAAAATGATAAATCATCCAATTATTCTCTAATTTTGCCATAAAACCAACCATAACACTAAAGTTATAGACGTTAATACAGCACTTGATTTTGTATAATTCCTGCTAAAAAATTGCTTTTTTGCTCAAAATGCTGACAATATCGGTTTCTTTTCAAAAAAATGACATATTGTTTTTGCTTAGTTTTCTGCAAAATACTATCATTTTTCTTTTTTCATATTTGCAATAACGCTAGTAGGAGTTCTTATGTCCAAGCGTGGTTTTGGTCAAATGTATCGTAAGCTTTCAGGTAAGCTTCTTGACCTCGTGGTCAATCCACAAGTTCTTGGTGAAGTACCGAAAGAGCTCTCTACTCAAACAGAAACGGGCACAACTGAAAGAAAAAAAGTGGTTTGTTATGTTTTGCAAAATCATTCTCGTAGTAATGCTCTACTAGTTGATGGCGAAACACAAAAACTAAATTTAACACCAGCACTAAGCCCACTAGTTATTGGTGAACACACCGAAAAAGTTTCTATTTTATTTTTACAACATAACCAAGACAACAACTTACTTTCCACAACATCACAAACGCTACCACCTCGCTTAATCAGACTGGTTGAATTTTTAGACAAACATCCAGAGCTAGATATTGAATTAGTTCCAGTCACCATTTTGTGGGGGCGTTCTCCAGACAAAGAAGATTCTCTCTTAAAGCTTTTACTCACCGATACGTGGTCAACACCTGGTACTCTCAAACAATTAGTTAATATTGGCTTGCACGGTCGCCAAACCTATTTAGAATTTCATCCCTCACAATCATTACGTGCTTTGATTGACTATGCAAAAACAACACACCCCAATCTTTCACCTGCGACTTATATCATTACAACACTAAATAGTTATTTAGATAATCAACGTGAAATTGTACTTGGGCCAGACCTTTCAGATCGTCGTAATGTTATGCATTCTTTGATTAAATCTGCCGATGTGCAAGCCGCCATTCGTAATGAAAGTATTCGTAGCAAAATCAGTATTACAGAAGCCGAAAAGCGTGCCATTAGCTGTTTAAATGAAATCGTTTCAGACTATTCTCATTCTACCGTTCGTTTCGCATCTCAAGCTTTAACGCGTTTATGGACACAACTATACGATGGCGTTGAAGTACATAACTTTAGTACCGTTCGCGAACTCGCTAAAGATTATGAAATTATCTATACCCCTTGCCATCGTAGTCATATCGATTATTTACTTTTATCCTACGTCATATATCGTCGTGGCTTAATGGTGCCTTATATTGCTGCTGGCGATAATTTAAATATGCCTGTTGTCGGACAAATACTCCGCGGTGGTGGTGCATTCTTTATTCGTAGAACATTCCGTGGCAATGCACTTTACACCACTGTATTTAAAGAGTATTTATATAGCATCCTATCTCGAAACACACCTTTAGAATATTTTATTGAAGGTGGTCGTTCACGCACTGGGCGCTTACTTCCACCGAAAACGGGTATGCTTGCGATGACGGTTCATAGTCATTTACGTGGTCGTGCCAAACCAATCGTGTTCATTCCAACCTATATCGGTTATGAACGCTTAATGGAAGGTTCGACTTATGTCGGCGAAATGAATGGTAAGCCCAAAGAAGCTGAATCCATTCTAGGTATTCTTAAAACCTTACGCAAAATTGAGCGCATATTTGGTAAAGTTCATGTGAATTTTGGTGAACCTGTTTTTCTAGACGACATGCTAAAAAAACATGGGGCTGAGAATATTGAGCTCAATAAAAATGACGATGCAATTCCAAAAGAAGTTTCAAGTGCTGTAGATAGTTCTGCACATGCTATTTTAGAAAATATAAATCGCGCTGCGGTAATTAATCCAGTTTCATTATTATCTTTAATCCTACTGGCAACACCAAAACATACTTTAGATGAAGAAATATGTACTAAGCAATTAGATACTTATCGCAACTTACTTACCAAATTACCTTATGACTCTCGCACTCAAGTGACGCCTTTGTCTGGTAAAGAGATTATTGAATACGGACTAAAACTTAAACTGATTAAACGGGTACATCATGTATTAGGCGATATTATTGCGATAGAAGAAGGACAAGCTATTCTTCTCACTTATTTCCGCAACAACATTCTACATGCATTTATTCTTCCTTCTTTAATTGCTGCACTGGTTAAACATAATGCGGTCATTAAACCAAAGGATATGAGCAACGTTATCACAACGCTTTATCCGTTCTTAAAAGCTGAACTCTTCTTGAAGTGGGATCAACAAGAATTAAGACCACTCATTGAGTCATACACCCAAGCTTTATTAGATGCCAAACTCATTGGCGTTGATCACGAAGATAATCTACTTTGCCCTATTCCAAATAGTGAAGACCATAATCAACTTTCAGTTCTTGCAGCACCAGTTATGCAAAGCTTGGAACGTTACTACATGACTCTAGCATTGATCACTCAACGTGGTTCAGGCAATATCTCAACACGCCAAGTGGAAGAACTAAGTCATTTGGTTGGCCAACGCTTATCTGTACTGTATGAGTTTAATTCACCAGAATTTTTTGATAAATCGTTATTCCAAAGCTTTATTAAAGTGCTAACTCAGCAAGGTTATATTGGAACAAATGACAATAATGCCATTGTTTTTGATGAACAATTTAAGAGCGTTGCGCAATATGCTAATTTAGTTTTAGATGATGTAACATTACAAATGTTACAACACATTACTTCATTTACAGATGAAGAACTTAAAGAAGCGCTAGATGCGCTCGCAGCTCAGAAAGCAAAACACCGCTTAAAACGTAAGAAGAAATAAGTATAACAACTGCAACTTCTCTTTAAGTGAGAAGTTGCAAACTATTTAAAAATCATTTTAGTAATGCAAGATAATCTTGATAACAATCTGTATGTTTGAGCTGAAATCCGCTGTCTATCATTCTATGGGCAAATATTTTTTTTCCAGAACATGGCTGATTTCCCAAGACTAATTTAGGAAGATTTAACTGTTGTTGAAACCACTGTACAATTTCATGTAATGGTATAGGTCGATTATTTGTACAAATATAAGTTTTCTTTATATGTTCCACGTGAAGCAAATGTACTAAAAACCGAGCTAAATCATCAATATGAATTCGATTTGACCAATGAATATTCGGATATATTTCCGTTTTTTCTGCGAGTGTTATCATGCGCTGAACGGACAAGCCATAAATTCCTGTTGGTCGAACAATACTACATAGCTGCGGAAATGCCTTTAAATATGTATTTTCCATTTCATATAAAATCTGTCCTTGTTCATCGATGGGTTGAATCATCGATTCATCATCAATACTCTCTCCTTTATTCTCACCATAAACGCGCGTTGATGACACAACAATTAATTTTTTAAGTGGATGATGTTTTAATGCTTTGATAATCGGTTGAGTGGAATCTAAATATGTTTTTTGATAAGCCTCTATCCCTCCTTCATTCGGTGCCAGTAAAATAAATACACAATCTATTGGTTTGATATTAGTTAAATTAAGTTGATTAATATTTTGAATCAGATGATTAGCATATAAATCTGTTTTCGCAGTTTGGCTGATTGTGGTAAGTTGATAACCTAACTCAAATAATTGTTTTGCAACACGTTGAGATGTTTTACCATAACCAATAAATAGAATATGCATTAAATACCTAATCACAGATGAGTTGAGGGGACATGGCTGCAGTCCATCAATTGCAAGGCGTTGGCAATGCCTCTGCAACACTACTTGAAAAACTTCATATCTTAACGACTGATGATTTACTTTTTCATTTACCACGAGATTATGAAGATCGTAGCACGATCATTCCAATGAACCAATTAAGTGTGGGTCGTAGTTATTTGTTGGAAGGAGTTGTCACTGGCATTGATTTTCCACCTGGAAAACGTAAATCAATGGCTGTCGCTTTAGAAGATGATTTTGCTAAAGTCACTTTACGTTTCTATCATATTTATAAAGGCATTACAGATCGTACAAAAATTCATTCACGACTTCGTATTTTTGGTGAAGTCCGTGTTGGTGCTCGTGGCTTAGAGCTCTATCATCCAGAATTACAAGTCATTAGTGAACATACACCTTTACCCAAAACACAGCTGACGGCTATTTATCCCAGCACAGAAGGCTTAACACAAGCTAAATTACGCGATTTTATTCAGCAAGCTTTGACTCAATTTAGTGATGACTTACCTGAACTGCTACCTCAAAAATTTACCAATGGTTTTGTATTAAAAGAAGCCTTGCAATATATTCACCATCCTCCTGTAAATGCCAACATGTCGCAATTGATGCAAGGTTCACACCCTGCTCAGCAACGTTTGATTTTTGAAGAGCTTGTGGCACATCAAGTGAGTTTGCTTACTCGACGTGCTTATATCCAAGAAATTGAAGCACCAATCTTTCAACCCAGTCAAACGTATGCTCAGACACTGTTAAACAGCCTCCCCTTTAAAATGACGGGCGCACAACAACGAGTCTCTCAAGAAATCAGTGCAGATCTTCAAAAAAATAAGCCCATGCTTCGCTTAGTTCAAGGCGATGTGGGTGCTGGAAAAACACTTGTTGCAGGCATTGCTGCCTGTCATGCGCTTGAAGAAGGCTGGCAAGTTGCATTAATGGCACCAACAGAAATTTTAGCTGAACAACATTATCTTAATTTTAAAAAATGGTTTGAACCTTTGGGCTTAACTGTATCTTGGTTATCAGGCAAACAAAAAGGTAAAGCACGTCTTATCGCAGAACAACAAATCAAAACGGGCTCTGCCAATTTGGTCATTGGAACACATGCTTTATTTCAAGACAATATAGAGTTTTATAAACTTGGCTTAGTCATTATTGATGAGCAGCACCGTTTTGGGGTTGATCAACGTTTAGCATTACGCAACAAAGGTACGCAGCATACGACACCTCATCAATTGGTCATGACTGCAACGCCTATTCCTAGAACATTGGCAATGTCTGCTTATGGAGATTTAGATACTTCGATTATTGATGAATTACCTCCTGGTAGAACACCAATTCAAACCGTTACGATCCCTCTCGACCGCAGAGAAGAAGTTTTACAACGAATCGCAAAAAACTGTATGGAAGGCAAACAGGCCTATTGGGTATGCACCTTGGTTGAAGAATCTGAAACGCTCGATGCCCAAGCAGCAGAAGCCACTTATCATGAAATAAAAGAACGCTTTCCTGATCTTCAGACTGGTTTAGTCCACGGCAAAATGAAATCAGATGATAAACAAGCAATCATGCAGCAATTTAAAAATAATCAATTACAGTTACTCATTGCAACAACCGTGATCGAGGTTGGTGTAGATGTTCCCAATGCCTCAATTATGATTATTGAAAATGCTGAACGTTTAGGACTCTCTCAGTTACACCAACTTAGAGGACGTGTTGGACGTGGTGCAACAGCCAGTTTTTGCGCGCTCTTATACAAAACCCCATTATCTCAAAATGGTCAAGAACGCTTACGTATTATGCGTGAAACCAATGATGGCTTTATGATTGCTGAAAAAGATTTAGAAATTCGAGGTCCTGGGGAAATTTTAGGAACCAAACAAACTGGAGATATGAACTTTCGTGTTGCCAAACTTGATCGCGATGATCATTTACTAGGACAAGCACATTATGTTGCACAACAATTATTAGTCCATTATCCTAAAAATGCAGAAGCACTCTTAAAACGCTGGCTTCCAGAAGCACCTCGGTACGCTTATGTTTAATATTTTAAAAAAATCACAACACTTGATTCAACATTTTTTTCCTTGCCAGCTATGTGGGACAGATCAGCAAGATCAATATTCCATCTGTCAAAATTGTTGGGAGCAACTGCCTTGGATGAATCAAGTCATCACCAAACAAGAAATCTCTTTTTATATCGCTTGTCAGTATCATTTTCCTATAGATCGGGTCATTCAAAAATTTAAATATGAACACCAACTTCACTGGCAAAACTTATTAACTGGGCTCATTTTACAGTTACCTTTACCCAAGGTACAGGCCATTGTACCCATGCCAATTTCAGAAGCTCGGTTGATTGAGCGTGGCTATAATCAGACCTTAGAAATTGCAAAACACGTTGGAAAAGTACTTAATATTCCGATTTGGCAACCGATTGAAAGAATTCATCAACATACTCAAAAAGGGCTTGATCGTTTTGAGCGAATTGAAAATATTCAAAACCAATTTAAAATGATTAAGACACAAAAACAGCTTCCTTACCGCAGAGTACTCATTTTAGATGATGTCGTTACTACTGGAAGCTCTGTTCTAGCGCTTAAATTAAAACTAGAACAGATGGGCTGTCAAAATGTTTATGCATGTGCCATTGCTAGTACAGACTAACAAGCATCTACATTCTCTTTTAAATGTTGCTTTACCCAAGGAATAACAATGTCCTGTGTTAAAGGAGCTAGGCAAGTGTGATCATCCGATAAATCAATCCATTTCATTTCTGCAATTTCCGCCTGAATTTGTGGCGTCTGATTGAAATGAATAAAATATAGATAACTAACTAAAAGATGATCTGGCTCATTCGCAGCACGCGTTTCATAACGACCAACAAAACATTTGATTTGTGCAATACCACCAATTTCTTCAGAGATTTCTCGAAGCATTGCTTGTTCAGCAGTTTCATTACCATCTAACTTACCACCGACCTGCATAAAGCATGCGGTATTTTTCTTGCGAACCACTAACAATTGATTTTGTTCATTCAAAATAATTGCAGCAGCAACAGTAATCACATTCATTAGACGTTGGCAATCTCTGGTTTTTCGACCATGCCCCATTTAGGTTCTGGCGCAATAAAATGATCAAATTGATAGAGAATTTCTTCAATAGAAGAACTGTACTGCAGTGTTTCCATAAATCGTGAATGCGTAAATCCTTTTTCGGTTGCTCGCTGCAGAAAACTAATTAAATCATCATAAAAACCATCAACATTTAAAAATGCACAAGGTTTCAAATGTATACCCAGTTGTGCCCATGTCCATTGCTCAAAAATTTCTTCAAATGTTCCTGTTCCACCAGGAAGTGCAATAAATCCATCAGATAACTCTGACATCTTCATCTTTCTTTCTTGCATATTTTGTACGACATACAATTCTGTTAAATCTGGATGTGCGAGTTCTTTATTCACTAAAATTTCAGGAATAACCCCAATCACTTTACCACCTGCATTTAATGCACTATCAGCGACTACGCCCATCAAGCCTGAACGTCCACCGCCATAGACCAACGTTTTACCTTGTTGAGCAATGGTTTCTCCAACTTTTTGTGCAGCTTCCAAAAAAACTGAATCTGTTCCTAAGGCAGAACCACAAAATATAGCAATAGAATTTGTCATTTTTTCACCATGTAATATAAATGTCATACAATACATATAAGTTTTGCAAGGTTTTTTATGAAATATCCTGATTCAAACAGTGCTTTTAATCAGTTCCTTGTCTAAAATACACACATCATTACTTACCCATACTGCGCAAGGGAGAAAAGACTAATGCTTGAAGCCTTTTACGCCACAGAGCGCGGTAGTTTAGAAGATACCACAATTAATGGGGGTTTTGATTTACATCAAGATCTTGTTTGGATTGACCTTATTGCTCCCTCACATGAAGAACAGCAATGGGTACTCGACGCATATAATCAGGATCTTCCAACGCTCAAGTCTTTGGAAGATATTTCATCCTCGGCACGGTTTTATCGTGATGATGATGGCATCTTACATATTAGCACTTATTTTTTAACGAAAAACAAAAACTATCAAGTCGAAGGTAATTCTGAAGATAGTTCAATCTTAGCCACAGTGCAAACGGTTGCATTTATTTTACATAAAAATCGTTTATTTACTATGCGCGGGGAAAAACTCGTTGCATTTCGTGCATTTCGTGCACGTGCACGACGTAATGATTATGAAATTGACTATAAAGAACCGACATGGATTTTATTAGGACTACTAGAAGCTAAACTGGATGAGCTTGCGGATATCTTAGAAGATATCCACAGAGATCTTGAAAAATACTCCACAGAAGTGCTAAATAATCGTCATCGTGAGCAAATTTTAGACCTTGATGATATGATTACGCGGCTTGCTCAGCTAGAAGATATTCTAGGAAAAGCACAATTATGTTTAATTGATTTACGACGTGTACTCACCTTTTTGTCACGTCCACGTGCACTAGGCAGCCATATTTATGATGGTGATATTCGAGAGTTAAGTGAAGATGTTCGCTCACTGGTTGAACATGATGCCTTTTTATTCCAAAAAGTACGTTTCTTGCTTGATACCACATCTGGATTTATTAATACTGAACAGAACGATACGATTCGTCGCTTCTCAATTTTACCAAGTATGCTCGCCCCCCCCATGCTGATTGCCAGTATTTATGGTATGAATACTGAAGTACTTCCTTTTGCTCATGGTACAACAAGCTTTTTAATTGTATGTGCAATCCTTGTTGCCTTCTTTATCGGCCCAATGATTTATTTCCGTTGGAAAAAATGGATTTAACCTTAGCATAAATTAAAAAAGCACCTGTTGGTGCTTTTTTATTTAAACGATTAATTGCAAATCATGTTCAAGATGACATGCTTGGATAATTTTCATCATCTTTTCAGGAACGGCTTTAAATATTAACCCTTTAGCATCTGGCGTTTGACGTAACAAACGAATCAATACAGCTAAAGCAAGTGTACTTCCATGCAATAATTTCGATAAATTAACCACAATTGGAAATTTCAAATGACTATTTAAAGCAATTAGACCTTGCTGATAATATTCCTCAGCATTGTCATAATCTATCTTTCCCGAAACATGTAATTCCTGACCAATCAATTCAATCACAACCAATCCCTATTATTTTGTCGTTGCAGCATCTGCATCTGGTTTAAATGTTGCAATTGCTTTATCAATATTATTGCCATTACGCTTTACGTTAGCAGCAAATTGATTACGAAATTGTAGTCCCAAATCAATTCCCGATACATTCATATTACGTACCTTCCATTGATCTCCTTTTTCAATCAACTGAAAAGAAACAGGAATTTTTTCACCATTGTTATTAAAATCAATGGTCACAACAGGATTTTTACTGTTTGTTTCTTTATATGGACGTAATGTATAAGTTTGATTAGTGAACTTAGCAAAAGCCGTACCATAGTTTTCAATCAAGCTTTCACGAAAATTCTTTTCAAACTGAGCACGCTGAGCAGCGGTACTATATTGATTCGTCGCATAAGTGCCCATCACAATACGAGTAAAAGCTTGCGAATCAATATATGGATCTAAGTTATTGCGAATAATTGCTCGCGCTTCAGCAGGGTTTGCTTTTAACTTTGCCTGATTTGCTTTTAAACTTGAAATTAAACCATCTGCAACACGCTTTACAAATACAGGTGGTGCCTCTGTTGGCGCAGCAAAAGCTGTACTCACAATCATGGTCGATAAAACACTAGCTGTTAACGTTTGTTTAAATAAAGTGTTCACTTCAATCTGCCTCAATCAATTATTCAACAAACGAAACTTCGCCATTTGTTGATTTAGCGGGAGAATCACCTTCAGTTTTTTCTGGGGTCTTATTAGAACCACCTGTAATAAACTTAGTGACCAAATCTTCTATTTCCATTGTACTTTGTGTATTGGTAATTTGCTCGCCAGGTTTCAAATAATTCAAACCACCACCAGGTACAATTTTCAAATACTTTTCACCTAATAGACCATTAGTTGCTACCATTATGTAAGCATCATCGTCAATGTTAGTGATGGATTTCATGTTATCAATGAGTTGCTTTTCCATTACTTTTTGTTGTTCTGGAGTCGCATTTTCATATTCTGAACTATATTTTAACTCTTCCAATGCATTTTGTTGAACTTGTTTCAGTTGCTCTGCATTAAATGAAGTTAAATCTCCATTTAAAGTCATATGAACAGTAGCTAAACGAGTAACCGGATCAAGTTTAATACTATCTACTTGACCAACCGTAACACCACTTAATGCAACTTTTGCACGCGGTTTAATCCCATTAATATTTTCAAATGTTGCTGTCATTTCATAGCTATTGGGAATATTATTTCCAACCAAACCACTCACACGCATCGCTAAGAAAAATATTGCAATACCAAACAGAATAACAAAAATACCGACGGCCATTTCACTTGCACGTGATTTCATTAAACACCTCCAAACATGACCGCAGTCAACACAAAATCAGAACCTAAAACACATAATGATGAATACACTACTGTTCGAGTAGTGGATGTAGCAATACCTTCAGACGTTGGCACACAGGCATAACCTTGATATACCGCAATCCAAGTACAAATAAGCGCAAAAACTAAACTTTTAATAATCGTGCCATTAAACACATCTTGATAAAACTGCGCACTATTTTCGATGCCACTCCAATAAGAACCCTCATCACCGCCAAGAAAATCTACACCAACCAACTTCCCCCCCATAATGCCCACAGCGGCAAATATGATCGATAACATTGGCAAACTGAAAATACCAGCCCATAACCGTGGAGAAATCACACGTTTTAACGGATCAACACCGATCATTTCCATGCTGGCTAACTGTTCAGTGGCTTTCATTAAACCAATTTCAGCAGTCAAAGCAGAACCTGCTCGCCCAGCAAATAATAATGCTGCAACGACAGGTGCTAATTCTCGAAGTAATGTTAATGCAACTGCTGTACCCAACATTGACTCACTACCAAAAGTGACCAAGATGTTATACATTTGCAAGCCAAGCACCGCACCAATAAACAAACCTGAAACCACAATAATTAAAAGAGACAATACTCCAACACGGTACATTTGATAAATAAATAATTTAACACCAAGCCACGTCGGTAAAGAAAAAATAATCTGAAAAAGCATGTGAGTGGCAACACCAATCCCACGAATTCGCTCTATAACTCTCTGACCAATGAGGGCGATTGCATTCATGGATGAACCTCATTATTTAAATATGCATCATGACTAAATTGAAAATCGACAGGGCCATGCGCAGAGCCTGTTAAGAACTGTTGTACAAACGCATTTGCATGTGCTTTTAATTCTGCGGGTGTACCTTCGCCCTGAATTTTTCCTTCAGCAACAACATAAATATAGTCTGCTATTGATAAAGTTTCAGCAACATCATGTGAGACAATAACCGTAGTTAACTCTAATGCTTCTCTTAACGAGCGAATTAGACGTGTTAAAACCCCTTTTACAATTGGATCTTGTCCAGCAAATGGCTCATCATACATAATCAGTTCAGGGTCTAAAGCAATCGCTCTAGCTAAAGCAACGCGACGTCCCATTCCTCCAGATAACTCTGTCGGCATGAGTTGTTCTGTTCCTCTTAAGCCCACTGCTTCTAATTTCAATCCAACCAGTTCAGTAATTAAATGTTCGGATAATTTTGTATGTGCCCGAATTGGAAATGCCACATTTTCATATACAGACATATCAGTAAATAATGCACCACTTTGGAAAAGCATTCCCATACGTGCACGTGCAGCAAATAGCTCCTGACGTGACATCGTAGAAATATTTTTTCCTTCTAGCAAAATTTCTCCATGATCTGGAGTAAGCTGACCACCAATCAAACGCAATAATGTTGTCTTTCCAGTCCCAGATGGACCCATAATTGCGGTTACTTGTCCACGACGGATTGTTAGGCTAACATCGTCATAAATGACTCGTTCCCCTCGCTTGAAACTCAGATTTTTGACTTCAATGAGTCCTTGAACCTGCTGAGGTATTTGACTATTCATAGCAGAGGTTATTCCTGATTATTTTCAGCACGCATAACATAAAAAATGATGAGCGATTTAATGAATTGTTATTGCCCTAGCATACTACCTTTTTATGAAATAATTTTAAAAATCATTATATTCAACTAAATTTAACTGTATGCAGACAGAAACAACACAATTACTTCAAAATTATAATATAAACCAAAATGATAACAATCAAAACAAAATAGAACCTACTCTACTTTTCAATCGATGATTATCATCAGCAATCTTTATTCAATCACATCAAATCATCTCTTTTAATTATACCTTTTCACTGAGTACGTGCAAATCTTATACGAATAAAAAAACCGGTGTAAGCACCGGTTTTTTTATTATGACTTTAACTTAGTCATTGAATTTACGACGTGCTGGACGATCACCGCTTTCACGACGTGGACGATCTTCAGAACCACCTTCGCGACGTGGACGATCATTATTAAACTCGCGACGTGCCGGACGATCACCGAAATCACGTTTTGGACGATCGCCAAATGCTGGACGGTCACCACCAAAATCACGTTTTGGACGGTCGCCAAATGCTGGACGGTCACCACCGAAATCACGTTTTGGGCGGTCGCCAAATGCTGGACGATCACCACCGAAATCACGTTTTGGACGGTCACCAAATGCTGGACGATCACCTGCTGGACGATCACCACCAAAATCACGTTTTGGACGATCACCAAAACCTTCACGACGAGGTTTATAATCTACTCGATTACCACGGTTGTCATCACCAGACTCAAAACGTGGCTTATCATTAAAACCACCTTCGCGACGTGGACGATCATTATTGAACTCACGACGTGGACGATCTTCAAAACCACCTTCACGACGTGGACGATCATTATTGAACTCACGACGTGGACGATCTTCAAAGCCACCTTCACGACGTGGACGATCATTATTGAACTCACGACGTGGACGATCTTCACCACCATTAAATGCTGGACGCTCACCACGTGGTTTATCATCGAAGCTACGACGCGGACGATCATCACGACCACCTTCACGGCGCTTGAAGTTGCCCTCGCCCTCAAAGCGACGACCACCACCAAAACCACCACGACCGCCATCACGACGACCACCACCACCATTGCGGCCGCGACCACCACCATCACGACTACCACGTGCAGGAGGTGGAGATGGCTCTAGGCCTTCAATTTCAGAAACTTCTAAACGTGCATCTAAATAATCTTCTAAAGCACGAATTTTACCGCGTTCACGATACGTTGCTAAAGTAATTGCTTTACCTGTACGACCTGCACGACCAGTACGACCAATACGGTGTACATAATCTTCATTTTTCATTGGTAAACCAAAGTTAATGACGTGTGAAATCGTTGGTACATCAAGACCACGTGCAGCAACATCAGTTGCAACTAAGATTTTTGCACGACCTTCACGAATGCTACGTAAACGACGATTACGTACAGTTTGTGGCATTGCACCATGAAGTGCAACAACAGAAAGACCTGCTTCTGCAAGCTCTTCAGCCAACATATCTGTATCTTCTTGAGTCGATGCAAATACAACTGCCTGATCAACATCTTCAGCACTTAACCAATGTGTAAGCAATTTTTTCTTATGCTCAAAACCATCAGTCCAATGTAATGTTTGTGTGATATCTGTATTTGTAGAATGACCTGTTTCAATTGCAATACGCTCAGGATCATTCATCATGCGTTCTGCAAGTGTAATAATACGAGGTGCAAATGTTGCAGAGAACATTAATGTTTGTTTACGATTTGCAGCAAGCTCACCAATTGCCTCTAAGTCTTCAGAAAAACCCAGATCCAACATACGGTCAGCTTCGTCAACAATTAAAGCATCAACTTTATCAAGTTTAATTTGACGACGATTGACTAAATCCAATAAACGACCTGGCGTTGCAACAACAACAGATGCGCCTTTTAATTGTTGAATTTGCTTACCAAAAGGCATGCCACCCATGATTGCAGCAACACGTACACCTTTCATTTGACGTACAAGTGCAATTGCATCTTGACATACTTGCTGTGCAAGTTCACGAGTAGGAGAAATAACCAAAATTGTTGGTTGAGTTACTGCCTTCATACGATCTTTAAATGAAACTAAAGTATCTTGTTCAGCAATCGCATTTAATGTTGGAAGTAAAAATGCAGCAGTTTTACCAGAGCCAGTTTGGCTCGATACTAAAAGATCTTTACCTTCTAGTGCAGCAGGAATCGCTAATTCTTGAACAGGTGTAGGGTTAGTAAAACCTAAACCTTGTAATGCCAATTGAAGTGATTCATGTAAAGGAAAATCAGCAAAAGTTTTGCTCATAGAGTGTTTCACCCGAATGTGGGTGCTCCATTAAATATATGGTCTGATGGACATCGGCAAAAAGCGGCACAGCAATAAACGCTGAAAATTTGATCAGCGGCGATCCGAGTAACGACGATGCGTAGCGCACACATGATTAACAGCTTAACCTGAAGGAATCGCTTTAGCGATTGGGGCGCAAGGTATCGTCCTCTTTGGACCGAACGCGCATACACAATGATAAGAAGATAATGTTCAGGTAGTGAACAGAAATTAAGTGCGTTGGCGGAGTATAGCAGTTTTTTTTAAAAAGTCACCCATTTTAATTGATTTTACAAATTAGAATAATAAAATATGAACTTCATCACATTTTTATATTGAAAAATCTGTAATTAAACGAATAATGCCACTAATCATCATATCAATTGCAATTGTACCCACCAATAATGCAGAGATTCGCCCCACAATATCAACATAACGGTCAATATAATCTGAATGTCGCACTTTTAAATTATCATGTGCAAATTTCATGAGCATCAGTAATGTACAAGTCAAAAATAAAGTCGTACCAATCACTGCCATTGCGCCTAAAATTGACATTTTTGCGCCCGTAATAACTGACGCACTCACTGTTCCAGGACCAATCATGAATGGCATTGCAATCATTCCCGCTGCATTACCACCACGAATATCACCAATTGTGTCTGCACCTTCAAATACAAAACGATAACCGATCACTAAAAAAATGATGCCACCAAAAATTTGAAAAGCCTCAAATCTCACTTGTAAATATTCAGAAAAAATAGCCTCTCCACCCCATGCAAAAAGCACAAATACAACAAAAGAGATTAAAGATCCATGAATTAATGCTTTATTGAAAGTGATAGCAGGTAAATTTCGAATCATGCCAAGCATATAAATGCTCATCAAAAATGGGTTCAAAAGTGAAAAGAACAATACAAAAGAATGAATATAATCTGTCAAAGTATTTGGCTCCCCAAGAGGTCTATGCATTCACAACATAATTTATGGTCAATTCTAACGACCTTACCCCCCAATCTAAACACTACATTACAAAACAACGCATTATTTGTTATATTTATCACATAAAATAACCCTCACGAGGAGGGTTATTTATAATCATATAGCTCAGATTAAAGTGCTATTATTTTGCTGCTTCGCCCCAAGCAGGAACAACTGCTTTCATTAAAGGCTTTAACATTTTCATAGAACATGCAAGTACTTGTCCGTTTTCCATAGACTCACTTCCACCACGCGCATCAACCACTGTTCCGCCAGCTTCTTTTACAATTAACTCACCAGCCGCAATATCCCATGGCTTCAAACCAAGTTCAAAATAGCCATCAAAACGACCTGCCGCAACATAAGCTAAATCTAATGCTGCAGAACCAGTACGACGATATTGCGCACCTGCTTCAGTCACATTGAGTAATGACTCAAAATGATTTTTAGCATAAGAAATCACCTCACCATTACGTTTTGCACGATAAGCATGTCCAACTGAAAGGAAAGTATTTTCCAGACTATCTTTAATATTGACGCGAATACGACGCTGATTCAACATTGCTCCGCGACCACGGCTCGCAGAAAATAATTCATCTTTAACAGGGTCATAGATAACACCATGTTGAGTGATGCCTTTATGTTGAACTGCAATGGAAATACAGAAATGCGGAACACCATGAATAAAGTTTAAAGTTCCATCTAAAGGATCAATCACCCAGCACCAATCTGCATCATGTCCTTTACCTTCTTGGAAACCAAACTCTTCACCGAGGAAACTGTGATTTTTATAGCTTTTACGGAGTGTATCGATGGTTAATTGTTCCAAATAACGATCAACACGTGTTACTGGACCATCAATTCCTTTTTCTTCGACTTGTAGATCTAATTTATGACGATTTTGATGCGCTTTTAAAAGCTCTTGGCCAACTGTTTGAGCCGCACGCGCAGCCATCACCACCATAGGTTCCATTTTGAACACCCACTACAAATTAAAGATATTGATAAAGAATAATGCATAAAAGCCCCTCTATTTTAACAAAAAAAGGAGCTTTTGTGGTGAATTTTGTATTTTAAATCTCGAAATTTATAAAACAATTGAATTTAAAAGCTTTTGCCAAGCATTTTGTATCGATTCCTCAATGCCCACCTCATCTAAACCTGCTTGTTGCAACATTTGTTCATGAGATGCTTGAAGCATAAATTCATCGGCTAAACCTAAATTTAACACTGGCTTAACGATTTGTGCTTTTGCTAAATATTCATTAACCGCACTACCTGCACCACCCATTACTGCATGCTCTTCAACCGTAACAAATAAGGCTGTATTTTCTGCGAGCATCGAAATTAATGATTCATCTAACGGTTTTACATAACGCATATTGATAACACGAATCGCAATATCATGCTTTTGTGCAAATGATTTTGCAGCATTTTCAGCGACTGTTACACGACTACCAAATGCTAAAACAGAGATATACTCATCATATTGCTCATTGAATGCACTCACAATTTCAGCTTTACCAATCTCTATTTCTGTCAGTTGTTGCTGAATTTCAACCCCAACTCCAATACCACGAGGATAGCGAACAACTGCTGGACCAGGATAAAGGTAAGCGCTGTGCAACATTTGACGACATTCATTTTCGTCTTTTGGCGCCATAATAATCATGTTTGGAATTGTTCTTATATAGGCATAATCATACGCGCCTGCATGTGTCGGACCATCTTCACCAACTAAACCTGCTCGATCTATTGCAAACGTAACATCTAAATTTTGTAATGCCACATCATGAATAAGCTGATCATAGCCGCGCTGTAAAAATGTCGAATAAATCGCAACAACAGGTTTTAAGCCCTCACAAGCCATTCCTGCTGCTAAAGTCACGGCATGTTGCTCTGCAATTGCAACATCAAAGAACCGTTCTGGAAATTTTTGGGCAAATTCGACCATACCAGAACCTTCACACATCGCTGGGGTAATTGCCAATAAACGAGTATCTTGTGCAGCTTCATCACATAGCCATTGACCAAAAACATCTGAATATTTCGGAATTAGTGTTTTAGACGTCGTTGCTGTTATTTTCGAAATTGCGTGATATTTAATTTGATCTGCTTCTGCAGGAGCAAAACCTTTTCCTTTCACTGTATAAATATGAACTAAACGTGGACCTGTTCTTTTCTTTAGCGCACTAAAAACTTGCACCAATTGATTAACATCATGACCATCGAATGGCCCAAAATATTCAAAACCAATGGCTTTAAATAAGTTATCCGCTGCATCTGTAGCAGCTTGATGCGAACGTGAGTTATATGTCCATTTCGGATGTGGTTGGCTAAATGCTTCACCTGTTTCAGAAATGCCAATAGACTGACCTGTCTCCCAAAGTGCAGCTAAATGTTTCGCAAAACCACCAGTACTTTCTGAAATAGACATATCATTGTCATTCAGTACGACGATCATATCTGCTTGGTGCGCAACAGCATCATTCATTGCCTCAAATGCCATACCTGCAGTCATTGCGCCATCACCAATCACGGCGACTACATCACAAGGATCTTTCTTATAACGACGTGCAAGTGACATGCCTAAACCAGCAGATATTGCAGTCGATGAATGTCCTACACCAAAAGTATCAAAAACAGATTCTTCACGTGCAGGAAATGCAGCCAAACCATTTTTTGCACGAATCGTCGTCAGTTGTTCTCTACGCCCTGTCAATGCTTTATGCGGGTATGCTTGATGACCTACATCCCAAATTAAGCGGTCTTTGGGTGTTTCAAAACAATAGTGCAATGCAACCGTTAGCTCAATTACACCAAGGTTTGCAGCAAAATGTCCGCCACTTTGACCAGCTGCATACAAAATAAATTGGCGCAACTCATCTGCTAGCTGTTCTAACTGGCTACGCTCGAGCAAACGCAATTGTTCTGGATGATCAATATCATCCAGTAATGGTGTTACAGGGCGAAGAGTTGGTATTTCTGTATACAACATAATATGGCAAAGCCTTCTAAAGCCTGGCAAATCATAAGCTAGGTCAAATGGATATCCGATCATACAGCTGGATTGCATCTCCATCAATTAGCCATATTTCTACCGTCTATATTTTATCCAATGCAAAAAGTAGCATATTTCTTGGGTAGGACAGATTATCCTGAATTACCGACCTATTTATCAACTATTATTATGAGGTTTATACAAAAAAGAATATCGAAATACGTAAATTCTTATTGGCTATCCTACTAATATCTGAACATTCCGCTATACTTGATCAATTTCAAAACGATGAAGTGGGTTTTGTTGTGCCTATTAAATTTGCTGCTACTTCTAAATTACCGACTGCGTTTGGTGAGTTTAACATCACTGTTTTTCAAGATCCTGAAACTGGCGAAGAACATATTGCCCTCTCCCAAGGTTTAGAAACGCCATCGGATGAACCTGTATTAATACGTATTCATTCAGAGTGTTTAACAGGAGATGCTTTTGCTTCTTTAAAATGTGATTGTGGTCCACAACTTCAAGCAACCCAAAAACTCATTAATGAAAATGGGCGTGGTGTTATTCTATATTTACGCCAAGAAGGGCGTGGTATTGGTTTAACCAATAAAATTCGTGCCTATGCTTTACAAGATCAAGGGCATGATACAGTTGATGCAAATTTATTATTAAATTTACCCGCAGATGCACGTCGCTATGATATGTGTTCGATTATTCTTGACCATTTAAATATTAAAGCAGTTCGCTTAATCACTAATAATCCATTAAAAATAAAAGCGTTAACAGAACAAGGGATTAATGTGGTAGATCGCGTTCCTCTCACTGTTGGTTTAAATCCATTCAATGAACAATATTTAAAAACGAAACATGATCGCATGTCTCATATGTATCAAAAAGATGATTTTTAAACCGCTCACTTTTAGATTTCATTTTAAAGCCCTCTTTTTGAAAAGAGGGTTTTTTATCTTTGCATAGATCATGATGACAGAGTTAAATGGTCATGGAAAAAATGCGTGTATTCGGCATTTTCCGATTCAGACGTAAATCAAATGCCATACAGATATTACGAATAAATGGCTTACCTTTTTCTGTGATCGTAATTTGATCTTCTCCAAGCAGGAGTAAACCATCCTTTTCCATCTCTTTTAATTTTTCAATGACCTGTGCAATTTCATTAAAATACAGATCTGAATTTTTCCAAGATGTCTTAAATGTACACATTAAATTGAGAATATGTCGACGAATTTTTAAATCTTCTTCATTTAAAACATGACCTTTTACCACAGGAATTTCATTATTTTCTAATCGAGCATAATAGTCTTCTAACGCTTTTTCATTTTGAGCAAAGCTGTACCAGCTATCACTAATCGAAGAAACCCCCAAACCAATCATGACTTGTGTTTTAGACGCGGTATAGCCCATAAAGTTTCGATGCAAAACCCCAGCATGAAAAGATTGATACATTTTATCTTTTGCTAATGCAAAATGATCCATTCCAATTTCAAAATAGCCCTGCTCCAGAAGTTTTAATTTTCCTTCCTCATAGCACTGACGCTTCATTTCATCTTTAGGAACGTCGGCATCTTTAAAACCACGCTGACCATTTCCTTTAATCCATGGTACGTGCGCATAGCTATATAGTGCAATACGATCTGGCATTAAATGATTGGTTTGCTCAATCGTATATAAAACATCATCTAAGTTTTGAAAAGGTAAGCCAAAAACTAAATCATGTGAAATGGAGGTATAACCGATTTCTCTTGCCCATGTTGTTACACGTTCTACATGTTCAAATGGTTGAATTCGATGAATTGCTTTTTGCACTTTTTCATTATAGTCCTGTACGCCATAACTTACTCGTCTAAAACCTAAATCATACAATACTTGTAAGTGCTGATAGGTCGTATTATTCGGATGCCCTTCAAAGCTAAACTCATATTCTGCTGCAATATCTGCTTTTGCTAAAACACCTTGAATTAATTGTATTAAATGTTCAGGAGAAAAGAATGTTGGCGTACCTCCACCCAAATGAATTTCTTTAATGACTGGCTTATCTTTTAATAATTCACAATATAAGTCCCATTCTTTTAAGACCGCTTCTATATAAGGTTCTTCCATCTCATGACGTTTAGTGATTCGTTTATGACAACCACAAAAAGTACATAAGCTTTCGCAAAAAGGTAAATGAATATAAAGACTAATTCCCTCTGATAGATTCGATTCGTCAAAAGATTTTTTTAATGTTTCTTTCCATAACTCAAGCGAAAAAGAGTGTTCATCCCAGTATGGAACTGTCGGATAACTGGTGTAACGCGGACCTGGAACATTATATTTTTGTACGATTGAATTCAGCATATTATTAACTCTAAAGTGAATTATTGACCACTTTTTAAATATAAAAATCACATATATCTTAATTATAAAGTGCGGACTTATTCTACGATTTCAATGTAGAATTTATAATCCCTGATTTATTTTATGTGTTTTATTTAACCCAAATATAATATTCAGAAAATTTCCTTAAAATTCGAATCATTTTATGCTTTGATGTAGCCAGTTTATTTTCTCTGAGAGAT
This sequence comes from Acinetobacter sp. ANC 4558, assembly GCF_002135375.1. Lineage (GTDB taxonomy): Bacteria > Pseudomonadota > Gammaproteobacteria > Pseudomonadales > Moraxellaceae > Acinetobacter. The sequence continues at coordinate 52,218 of NZ_NEGH01000001.1, forward strand.
ATGATGAAGAATCCTTCTTCAAATGATATTCAACGTGTTCGTGATTTTCTGATCAACTTACAAGCCCGTATTTGCAGTGCTCTAGAACAACAAGAACAATTGGGTGGTGGCACAGCAGAATTTATCATTGATGATTGGGAACGTGTCGAAGGTGGTGGTGGACGGTCACGGGTTCTTCAAAACGGTGATGTCATTGAAAAAGGTGGCGTCATGTTTTCTCATATTCAAATTTCAAAATTACCTCCCTCGGCAACAGAACGCCATCCCAATATTGCGGGAGCAAAAGCACAAGCAATGGGTGTTTCTCTTGTCATTCATCCTAAAAACCCAAATGTACCAACCTCACATGCCAATGTTCGGCTTTTTGTCGCTGAACCAGAAGGTCAAGACCCAATTTGGTGGTTTGGCGGTGGTTTTGACCTCACACCTTTTTATCCCAATGATGAAGATATCTTCTCTTGGCATCATACTGCTCAAACACTGTGTGCGCCATTTGGTGATGAAATTTATGCTGAACATAAAAAATGGTGTGATGACTATTTTTATTTAAAACACCGTGACGAGCAACGTGGTGTTGGCGGATTATTTTTTGATGATTTAAATCAATGGGATTTTGAAACCTGTTTTAAATACATACAAGCTGTTGGTAATGGATACCTAGATGCCATTTTGCCTATTTTCAAACGTAACCAAAATAAACCTTATACTCAAGCACAACGTGATTTTCAGCTTTATCGACGTGGGCGATATGTAGAATATAATTTAGTTTATGATCGCGGAACCTTATTTGGCTTACAAACAGGTGGCCGTATTGAATCTATTCTCGTGAGTATGCCACCTTTAGCTGCTTGGTCTTATCGACCAGAATGGGATGAAAACTCATCCGAAAAGAAACTGACAGAATTTTATTTAAAGCCCCAAGCATGGTTAACTTGCCTAAAATCATAAAATAAAGTCGAGGAGTGATTGTGCTAAACGCTCACTCCTCAATGCGACATTAAAATCAAAATCTTATTGATAATATTAAAATTTTATTAATAATCACCATCCTTTAAAATAGCACATCATTTATTAAAAACTATCACTGTAAAATAATAATGAAAATTAAATCACACATAAATAGTGTACTTTTAAATTTCTAAAAAACATCTCGTTACCTGACAATTCATCACTCTTTTTCGACAATTTGTATTTGCTTACATATTCGTAGGGAATGTTCTGTGAATATCATTGGTTATTTCATTTAATTTTCATAATATATTGTTAACTTATTTTAAAATTTATAGAAAGTTACCATGATGAGTGAACCAGTAAACCGAAAATTACAGATGTTTTGGATACTTTTGATTAGTATGATTATCTCTTTTTCTGTAACCCTTATTTTTGAAGCTCAACTTACAGATGAAATCTCAATTGCTTCTGGTATTCTAACGGGTATTGCATTATTTTTTACGTGTATTTTCATACTCCTTGAAACGATTACAGACATTTGTAATCCTTAACTTTTCGTGTTTATCATCTATTCATCTTCCGCTATGAATTAATTTGACATATATTGACTACAATTTCAGTATCCATATATGAGCTTTGTACAATGAGCAAAAATTTTGCTGTCATCGGGAATCCTATTGAGCAATCTCGCTCGCCTGAATTACATCATGCATTTGCAAAGAAAATGGGAATTGAGCTTTCATATACTAAGCGTTTAGCTCCATTAGATGGTTTTATTGCCAACATCAATGATTTTTTTTCACAGGGTGGTACAGGCTTAAATGTTACTGTTCCCTTTAAAGAACAAGCGTTTCAACAATGTACAGTACTTACATCTCGTGCAAAAATTGCAAAAGCGGTTAACACGCTCTGGATGGAAAATGGTCAACTCCATGGCGATAATACGGATGGTCAAGGCTTAGTTGATGCGATCAATGGCCTCAACTGGAAACTTGAAAATTCTAGAATTTTAATTATTGGTGCAGGTGGTGCAACACGTGGCGTTATTTATCCATTAATTCAAGCTGGAGTACAAGAAATTGTGATTGTAAACCGTACTTTAGCGCGTGCAGAACAATTGGTAGATGACTTAAAAAATGCCATTCCAAACATTAAATTACGTGCAATTTCTTTACAAGATTTAACTGGTAACTTCGATCTTGTTATCAATGCAACCTCTGCAAGCCTTACAGGTGATTCACTTACTTTACCAGATCATCTTCACTTCAAATATGCGTATGAAATGGCATACGGCAAACCGTCTACTTTCCTTGATCAGGCGAAAATACGAGATATTCCAACATCAGAAGGTTATGGCATGCTTGTTGGTCAAGCCATCGAATCTTTTAGTATTTGGCATGGTGTTCGTCCCAATTTAAAAGATTTTATCTAAAATACAGATCAGCACTTCAATAAAATTTAATTCTGATTGGAACCTAAATTTCAATACATCACCATACAAAGAAATTTAGGTTCACTTATATTTTATGACTATTTAATATTTTCCTGAATATCAATATACGTTTCTTGATAAACTCCTGGATCTAAATAATCAACATGATCAATCTTCAGTTTTTGAATTGATTTTTCAGACAATTTTCCTTTTAGATCATCACTAAATCCTTGTGCTAAAATTTGTGCAGTTTCTCTTAACTGCTTACTATCTTCAGCTGAAGAGACTTGGTAATAATCTTTATAAAGTTTTTCATAATGTGCTGCAAAAGCAGACTGCCCTGTTTTTGCTTTCACATTTAATTTTGTCCAATACCGCTGTTTTTCATTATTTTCTAATACTTGCTTCATGATCCGAAAAACAGCATAGCCCTCTTCACCAAAGTTATCACTCTGTTTTAGCTCATGCTTTTTCACCAGTTTTTCTAAACGCGCTTTTTCTACTGCGGTAGGACGTAATGCCTTATTAAAATGATATGCCGATACTTCAGCAATTTCATTTAAATCTGCTGTTGAATAATATTTAGCTAAATTAGGTTTTTCCGTAATAAAATATAACGCATAGACAGCTTGATAACTTTTAACATATGAACCTGTACGCTTATAGGTATCTGAGGCAATTTGCTCTAATATTTGATTGAAATTTTGCGTGACTTCTTTAGTATTCTCTTCTGAATCATCAAAAATTCGCCCGACAATTTCCTCATAAGCTGAGCCTTTTGTCGCCTCTTTAAATGTTTTTGCATCTTTAAGTAATTGCTGATTAATTGGTGTCGCTTTTCCATAGTTATAAATTTGTGTGGTGCTTAAAATATGAATATTTCCATATTTCTTATCATTTTTCACAATATTATAGACAACGTCTGTCATTCGCCCTTGTGCGTCTAGACTCAGATCGACTGTAATCGGAATTGAATCCATCTTCTGCTGATTTAATATATCTTGAATTTCCAATTGGTGCTTATTCCAAATATTTTTAAATGCTTCAGCATCAACAAATTGAGATGACTGATAAGGTTCAAAAATTGCAGAGATTGCAACAAATTTAGGAATAAAACTTAAAATACTGCTTTCATCTAGAATACTACGATTGTTATTTTCTTTTTTATCTTGGGGTTTCAATAATTGAATATCATAATTGACGTAGCAATCATTGACGGTGCCAAATGGAATTTTCTGTTTTATATTAATCAATGCGGTACAAGCCTCTTCAGATATCCCCACCGCTTTGACTAAATTGATATCTGTAGTAGTAACATCTTCATCTTCTTCAACATCAGCGCAACGTTCATCACACGTTTCAGCAACGCCATAACCATACTGCGCTAAATGGTGATTAATTTGCTCGGTCACTCGTCTTGATGATGCCCGCGCCTTTTCTGTTAAATCAACATCATAATATTCATATACTTCTGTTGGAGAACTTTTATCTTCTATTTGAGTTTCTTTTAACGTTTCCCCTAAAATAGTTTCTGACATATATGTTTTATTAACATATTCAAATAGCATATTTTGTAAGACAAGTGATTCGAAATTCGTATTCAACCGAATTTTTTCACTCAAACCTTTTTCTTTTTCTTGTTGACTTAACGCAATCGATTGAATATCTGAAGATTGAGCTAAAATATAAGGTAAGGCATTTGTTTGCTTAATATAGTTTGCCCAAGCTTGAATGTTTACTTTAGAGATATCATCTTTATATTTAGAAAAATCAAAATAAGTAAAAGAATTTTGACTTTCATTATTTAATAAAAATGGCATAAATCCAGAAAAGTTACCATAAAATCGGTTGTTTTTAAAATCGAGAACCATCGGAACTTTGGCTTTAACTAAAAGTGTTGGTTTTTCATATTCAAAATTTAAATTCAAAGACCCTATTTTTTGTCGATAATGCACAGATCCATCATAACTGAATTTAAAATCATTCAAAACATTAAGTAAGCCACTGATAAATTTTTGTATTTTTGTATCTCCTGTGCCATAAGAAGATATGTATTCATAAGGATTTGCCTGTTCAGCCAAGCGTGTATATAAAACCTGCTTTTCTTGTGCAGTTAATGATATTTTCTGGTTTTGAAGGACTTGGTTTATTTTTCGATCTAACTCTGCATCTAATACTGGTATTTGATTTTTTTGCTGAGGTTTCTTTGTACCTAATGCAGTTTTTGGTGTTACAGATTGAACTAAAAATTCCCCTTTATAATCAAAGCTAGGGGTTTCTAAAATTGCATTTAATCCGTTTACAGCACGTTGTTCTAATAAAAAATCCGATGTTTTTAAGTTATTTACAGTATGATGCGCACATCCAACCAAGCTTAAACTCAATAAACAGAACGATAAATATTTTAAACGCATAATATACTTCTAATATCCAAATTACTTATACTTAAAAAAATAATGATCAAAGGATCATCAATCATAGTAACAGAATTATAGTAAAAAATAGGATGAATGTAATAACGATGATTCGCCTTTCTGACATGCTGAAAGGTTTGATACATCAATGCAATTTATATTTATTTATGAATAATCAAAATAATGATTTTAAATAATCCAAAAAATTGAATTAGGATTACAGACATGCCAGCATACAAAGCACCTCTTCGCGATATTCGCTTTTTAATGAATGAAGTTCTTGACTTCAATTCCCACTATCAAACCCTTTCAAATGGTGAATATGCAGATTCTGAAACCGTAGATATGATTTTAGAAGGTGCTGCAGATTTTTGTGAAAATGTGCTTTCTCCACTCAATCAAACAGGAGATGAAGAAGGTTGTCACTTTGAAAATGGCGAAGTAAAAACTCCTAAAGGCTTCAAAGAAGCTTATGATCAATTTGTCCAAGGAGGATGGCAAGGACTGTCTTATCCTGAAGAATTTGGCGGTCAAAATCTACCAATGTCATTAAATCTGATTAAATCTGAAATGATGGGTACCGCCAACTGGTCTTTTCAAATGTATCCAGGTCTAAGCGTAGGATGTATCAATACATTTTTACAATTTGGCTCAGAAGAACAAAAGAACACTTATCTCCCGCATTTAGTCGCAGGAACTTGGTCTGGTACCATGTGCTTAACAGAACCACAATGCGGAACAGATTTAGGTCAAGTTAAAACTAAGGCCGAACCTCAAGCTGATGATACATACCATATTTCAGGAACTAAAATTTTTATTTCTGCTGGCGAACATGATTTAACAGAAAATATCATCCATATTGTGCTTGCCCGTCTTCCTGATGCTCCTGCAGGCACGAAGGGAATTTCTTTATTTATTGTCCCTAAATTTATTCCAAATGCTGATGGCAGCATAGGTGAACGAAATCCTGTAAACTGTGGTTCGATTGAGCATAAAATGGGAATTCGTGCCTCTGCAACAGCAGTACTTAACTTTGATCAAGCAGTCGGTTACTTAATTGGTGAGCCGAACAAAGGCTTACATGCAATGTTCACTTTCATGAATACTGCACGTATTGGTACAGCAATTCAAGGTTTAGCGCATGCCGAATTGTCTTTCCAAGGCGCACTGCCATATGCTAAAGAACGTATGTCAATGCGTGCACTTTCAGGTAAAAAAGATCCTGAGAAAGTGGCTGATACCATTATTCATCATGCAGATGTACGTCGGATGCTATTAACTCAAAAAGCGATTGCAGAAGGTGGTCGCTCAATGGTTTATTACGCAGCACAACTTGCAGATAAAATGAATGATGCTTTACTTCGTGGTGATACCACTGCTTTTAAAGCCCACGATGAACACTTAGGGTTTTATACTCCAATTTTAAAAGGATTTTTAACAGAACTCGGTTTTGAAGCTGCAAACCACGGTATGCAAGTCTATGGCGGACATGGCTATATTAAAGAATGGGGTATGGAACAAATTGTTCGTGATGCACGTATTGCTTCATTATATGAAGGAACTACAGGAGTACAGGCCTTAGACCTAATCGGCCGTAAAGTTCTACTGTCTTCTAAAGGTAAAGTCATTCGAGATTATACTGCAGAAATTTTAAAATTCTGTGGGCAACATGCGCCAAATAAATATATGCGTCGCTTTGCGTGGGATCTAACCAAACTGTGTGCTCAATGGAACACTCTAACCGTTCGTATTATGCTCGCTGCACGAAAAGATCGTGATATTGTCTCTTCTGCTTCAGTCGATTTCTTAATGTTCTCTGGTTATGTCATGATGGCTTATTTCTGGGCACAACAAGCCGCTGTTGCTTCTGCAAAATTAGCATCTGGCCAAGGTTCAGAAGTTCCTGAATTTTATAAAGCTAAAATTAAAGTGGCTGATTTCTATTTTGAGAGACTGCTGCCACGTACCCAAGGTCATGCTGAAGCAATGGTCAACTCATCAAAAACAATGGTCTCTTTAGCACCAGAACATTTTAGTTTTGATTATTAAGCCATATATGTTTCTAGAATAAGAGTACTCGATGCTCTTATTCTTTATTCATTTAAATCATACAAACTGACTTTTATTTCTCTGTTTTCATCTTTAATTTAAAATTAAAAAAATCAAATTTTCTTCTTTATAATGGAATGATATAGGAACTAATCCTATTCTCTTCATTATTTCCACACAAAGCATCAATACATAAGATTTCTGATTATTTTCTGTAAAAACATGAAGACGATAAGAAGTAATTTATGCTGTTATTTTTAAAATTTTTCTATTTAAACTCAAAATTAAAACAAAAATTGTATGAAATCAAAATACTAGTTTAAATTATTTTATTTTTCTCGCTTTTACAAATGAACTATCTTGACCTCCATTTCATATTCATAAGTTTTTTTTATGATGATTTTACAAAACAACGAAGAGTCGCTTCAGAATGAAAAAATTAGTTTCTTCCTTAATGGTCGGTTTAATTGCATCTACTTGTGCAATGGTCACTATGGCAAATACACCAGATCTACATAACAATAAAACACCAACGCATCAACAAGTGGATAAAAAAGCAAATTCTCATCAACAAAAAAATAAAAAACATCATTCATCAAAAACTGCAATGAAAAAAAAATCAAAACATAAAGCGCATAGAACCTCAGTAAAAAGACACGCGAAGCCACATGCTTCCGCACAACATAAGCAACCACTCAAACAAAATCAACAGAGTTAATAAAAAAGAGCGCCTAGGCGCTCTTTTTATCTCATCTCAAAATTAGAAGTTATAACGTGCACCAATATAGAATTCATTTTTTTCTAAATGAGCTTTCATTTGCTCATCTTGTAAGCCACGAGCATTCACAAAATTGTTTAAGCCACTTTCAACTTTACCTAAATCTACGTAGCGATAACCTAAGTCGATATTCACTTCTTTAATTGGACGATAGCTTACGCCTGCACCAACTGAATATGCTAAGTTAGTATCGGTATTCGAACCATATTGACGTGTTTCAACACCTTGCCAACCACTTGATTTTACTTTGGCAACACCAAGACCGACAGAACCAAATACGGCAACATTTTTATAAACTTCCACATCTCTATAAGCATTTACAAAGACACTTTGTGTTTTTACTTTATGGTGATTTAAGCTTGTTGGAAAGGTCGTTGAACCACTTGTATATTCATATTTCTTATCAAAAGAATATTCAACCTCAGCTCTCCAATTGTTTTTGTAATCATAACCCAGTGCAATTGTAGGCGTTGTTTTATGTTGCTTATCATCACCCGCAACAAATTGACCAATTCCTGGGCGTAAACTTGTATCCATATTTTTTGCTTTTTGGTCTGAATAAGCAAGCTTAGCAGATACATAATAATTATCAGCAAAAGCAAATGATGAAGTCGAAATTAATAAAATATTCGTTAATAAGAAAATTTTCTTCATGTTTAATCCTCAAAAATCTAAAAAATAAAATAATGTTTCTACAACAATATAAATGGTCATGACTTTATTAAATTTTAGATAACCCCTATTTCATAACTATCTAAAAAGTTAATAAATTTAAAACCTTAACTCTCACAAAATCGAGATATATATCAAATATATTTTAGATATATTTATTTAATACACATTTAATATGATAAATATATCACAATTATTCTTATTAAATTAATAATATTTCACTTAAATTTTGTTATTTTTTATTATTTTTTGCACATTTAATATTCACATTTCATTTTAAAATAAGTCTATATTACTGTTCGCTATTCAATTTTCAATCAGTATATAAATCAGATCTAGCCCATAATTCATGGTCGTGAAGGCTTTAGTAATCTACTTTCTTTGATAGGCATTATGTCTAAAGAAGAGTGAATGGCGTACTCATGACACATTATTTTATATAGAGAAATGACGAGTTAACTCTAAACCAAATAAAAATCTGATGAAGTTTTCATTTGGCATTTTTTCTTTGTTACCCGCTCTATCATTATAAAAATTCTTCTAATACTGAGTTTAAAAAACCATGGCCATATTCTGTACATGAGAGTCTATTGCTATCTTCAACTAGAAGCTGACGTTGACGCAGAGAGCTCAAACATTTTTCCAAGTCTTTTAACGCTAGACCAGTACGTTCAGCATAAAGCTCTGCACTTACCCCCTCATTTAACCGCAATGCATTCATCATGAACTCAAATGGCAGATCTGCTTTTTCAATTTTTTTATACTGTAAATGCTCTGCTGGAGTTTTAGCTAAATAATCTTTCGGCAATCGTGTTTTTTGAAATCTGTATACGCCATCTATTTGAGTAACCTTTCCATGTGCACCAGCACCGATTGCTAAATAATCGCCAAACTCCCAATAGTTTAAGTTGTGTGTAGAAGGTAATTCTTTACGCCATGCAGAAACTTCGTAATTAATAAATCCACTGGCCTTTAAATACGTCTCTCCTTGTTCTTGAATAGACTCCAACACATCATCTATAGGTAAAATAGGTTGAGTTCGAAAGAACACTGTATTGGGTTCTATCGTTAACTGATACCAAGAAATATGTGTCGCACCATTTTCTACTGCTAATTTTAAATCATATAATGCTTGTTCTAGTGTTTGTTCTGGAAGACCATGCATTAAATCGACATTAATTCTTTGAAAACCTGCTTCTTTCGCATGTTGAATTGCAAAAATTGCATCATCATTATTATGAATACGACCTAATCGTTTTAAATGTTCCGTATCGAAACTTTGTACCCCAAGTGATAAACGATTAATTCCTGCTTTCAAATAATCTGCAAAAGGATCATGTTCAACCGTACCCGGATTTGCTTCTAATGTAATTTCGCAATCTTGTTCAAATGGAATGATTTTTTTTAAGTGTGAAAATAACCACTGATAGCCATTCGCAGAAATTAAAGACGGCGTTCCCCCCCCAATAAAGATACTGTGAATTTTACGGCCTTGAGCAAAATGAATTTGGGTTTTAAAATCTTCAACCAATGCCTGTAAATATTCTTGTTCCAAATCTAATGACAACTCTCCATTCGGAACAGCATGTGAATTAAAGTCACAATATGGACATTTTCGTACACACCATGGCATATGAATATATAAAGATAATGGAATAATTGCAGGATTTAGCTCAGCCAAGGATCAAACTCAAAAAGCAGTATTTTATTAATTTTAACATGAGTATGTTCGCAGCTCATGAAATATCTTTCAAATTGAATTAGACTAAAGGCCATTCTAAAATTAATTTGTGCAACATGTTCAAAATATCGAATCAACTGCTCTTGCTCATGCCTTTAGCCATGGGAATTGGAATTGTTTTAACTTTCCAAACTGCAATTAATTCACAACTTAAGATATTTTTGCCTTCACATTTGCAAACTGCTCTTTTCTCTTTTTTAGTGGGTACAATAACGCTCTTTTGTTTAGTCCTCATCGAAAATGCTGGAAAACCAAATCTCAATCAGCTCTACGCGATGCCTTGGTATTTATGGTTTGGTGGCTGTCTGGGCGTTTATGCCATTACAATAAGTATTTTTACAGCGCCCAAACTCGGATTTTTAACCTTTTCAGGTTTAGTTATTTTTGGTCAAGTTGTCACATCCATGCTATTTGACCAATTTGGTTTATTAGGTGTCAATAAAACACCTATCAATTGGCAACGCCTTTTAGGTGGTATTGTGATTTTTATCGGTGTGCTTCTCACTTTACAACGCTAAAACTTTCACGCTAAGCACCAAATCATGAGTAAATGAAGTGTCAAAGATTAACAGTACACGTTACGAGTTAAAACAACTTTTTCAATTGATGATTCCTATTTTAGTGACCCAATTTGCCCAAGCTGGTTTTGGACTTATTGATACTATTATGGCTGGACATCTTTCTGCCAATGACCTTGCAGCGATTGCTGTGGGTGTCGGTCTTTGGATTCCAATCATGCTACTTTTTAGTGGCATTATGATTGCAACAACACCGTTAGTTGCAGAAGCTTACGGCGCACGAACATTCGATAAAATTGGCACCATTGCCAGACAATCGATATGGATTGCTTTAATCTTAGGAATTATTGCCGGCTTAATTCTACAAGTTATGCCTTTTCTTTTACCCTTGTTTGGTGTGCCTGAAAAATTAATTCCAAAGGCAAGTTTATTTTTACATGCGATTGGTTTTGGTATGCCTGCTGTTACGATGTATGCAGCCTTACGTGGCTATTCAGAGGCATTGGGCCACCCAAGACCTGTGACTGCAATTAGCTTAATTGCATTAGTGGCTTTAATTCCTCTCAACTATTTATTTATGTATGGGGCAGGTCCTATTCCTGCACTGGGTTCTGCTGGTTGTGGGTTTGCAACAGCTATTTTACAATGGTTAATGCTGATTGCCTTAGCACTCTATGTATTCAAAGCATCTGCTTATCAAAAAACTCAACCGTTTAGTGTCTTGGAAAAGCTTGATCCATATTGGATAAAAAGAATTTTTAAATTAGGTTTTCCGATTGGTTTAGCTATCTTCTTTGAAGTCAGCCTCTTTAGTACAGCCGCAATTGTGCTGAGTCCATTAGGTGAAATTACTATTGCTGCACACCAAATTGCCATTTCATTAACCACAATCTTGTTTATGGTTCCTATGTCATTGGCAATTGCACTGACGATTCGTATTGGTATTCATTATGGTGAAAAAAATATCAATGCCATGCAGAAAGTACAGATTTTAGGATTTATTACTGCGACCCTTTTAGCACTCATTTCAATGGCTGTTTTATGGTTATATCGACCTGAAATTATTTCGTTCTACACACAAGATTTTGATGTAGGCATCATTGCGATGCATTTAATTCTCTATGCCATAGCTTATCAACTTATGGATTCTTGGCAAGTCAGTGCAGCTGGATGCTTACGAGGTATGCAAGATACGAAAGGTCCAATGTGGATCACGATGGTTGCATATTGGGTTGTGGCCTTCCCTATTGGCATCTATTTAGTTCGTTTTACCGATACTGGCGCATCAGGAGTTTGGATTGGCTTAATTATTGGATTAAGCGTTGCGTGTGTTCTTTTACTCAGCCGCTTATATCTCAATAATAAACGACTTCACCAACAATTTAAGCAACCATAAATCATCTTTAATCGCCACTTTCAATCTCTTTATACAGAAAAAGAAAGTGGTTTTATTCACTATAAAACTTAATTCAGCGTGGCTAAAGCCTCTCTCAAAGCATGCGGAACATCTTTTTCTTCAACCTGATTTTTAACCACTGCTTGTCCAACAATAACATCTACACCATTGAACGTCATCGTTGGTAAACCATATAATTCATATCCTTCATTGAGTGCTTTGGTTACACGTGCACAAAAATTCACATCATCTTTTCCTGTAATATAACGATAAACTTTCATACCACTCTCTTTTCTGCTCTTTAAACGAACCCTAGCTTGATTTTAATACGCTTTTTCATATCTTCATACTAAACTTACTTTCAATGCTCAAATATAAAAATCAATTTAGCAAAGAATAAATTTCTTATTATTTTAAAAGTTTTAGTCATTATGAAGAACTTAAGAAGAATTTGAAACACAATATCTACAATTAAGAGTAGGCAATATTTCCAGACTCCCCTATGATCAAGTACATCTAGAAATGATGATCTTAAGGAATCTCGCATGGCAAAATCAGCAAGTACGCCTGGTCGTCGCTTTATGAAACTTGCAAGTATGACAGCAAGTATTACTACAAAAACCGTATCAAATTCACTAAAAAATCTGACTGCAAATGAAGAGCAAAAAAATGCAGCCCGTAGCCAATTATTCCAAGATATTGGATTACAAATCGCAAATACCTTAGGTGAAATGAAAGGTGCGGTCATGAAGGTCGGACAAATTGCCTCTCAATATAAAGACATTTTTCCACCCGAAGTTGCTCAAGCGATTGCTAAATTACAGCGACAAGCTCCCCCCATTCCATTCACTGAAATTAAAACACAAGTTGAAAAAGAACTAGGAAAACCACTTCATCAGGCTTTTACAAGTTTTGATGAAACTCCCTTTGCTTCTGCATCTATTGGACAAGTACACAAAGCCATTCTGCCCAGTGGTGAACAGGTTGTTGTCAAAGTACAATATCCAGGGGTAGATGAAGCGTGTGAAAGCGATTTAAAGCAAGTCCGTTTAGCTTTACGTCTCATGGGAATGATTAAAATTGATCGAAAACTGCAAGATAAGTTATTTAACGAAATTCAAGAAAGTTTAGACAATGAACTTAATTACCATATTGAAGCACAGAATTTAGAAGTTGCACGTGCATTTCATGAAGCATTAGATCAGAAAATTTTAATTCCACGAGTCTTCAAAGAATATTCTACACGTCATGTACTTACCTTGAGCTTTGAACCTGGTGAAACCATGGAAACTGCAAGTATGTGGCCTCAAAGCTTACGGAATGAACTCGGCAAACGGTTATTTAAAGCAATGGGGCAAGAAATTTTTTTCTTGAAACGGTTTCATTGCGATCCTCACCCTGGTAACTTTGCGTTCAGAGAAGATGGAACAGTTGTTGTATATGATTATGGCGGTGTTAAAATTTTATCCCCTGACGTCATTCAAACATTTAAACAGCTCATTCATGCTGCAAGAGACGGAGATATTGTAGAGCTCGAACAAAAGCTTGATGCTTTACAATCCATTACGGAGCAAGGAAAATACCCAGAAGAATTTTATCAACAATGGATTGAAATTCTATTACGGCCATTAACAACAACATATAATTTTGAAGAAAATTCTTCACATCACGATGCAGTTGTACTCATTAAATCTTCATTAAAGTATTGGGATATTTTTAAACCATCACCCGATACATTAATGGTGAATCGGACTTTTTCTGGGCATTATTGGAATTTAATTCATTTAAAAGTAAATGATAATTTAACCGATATTTTTGAAGAACTCGTTCCTCCAAAGACATAGAAATAAAATCTAATCTGTTTATAGGATTAGAATTTATTTACATTAATATTGTTATGTTATAACATAATAATATTAGTCGTTATTTTAGGAATTGATCATGCGTGCAAACATTCATCCAGAATATCGTGAAGTTTTATTTCATGACACAAATGCTGACGTGTATTTCCTTATTGGAAGTACTTTAAATCCAACTCAAACAAAAGAGTATCAAGGTAAAATCTATCCATATGTGAGCTTAGATATATCGAGTGCATCACATCCTTTTTATACAGGTGAGCAACGTCAAGCCAATAATGAAGGACGAATTGCAAGCTTTAATAAACGTTTTAATCGATTCAAGCGTTCACATTAATTTAAGGTTTATTTCAGAAAGCCAATTTATACTCCCTGCCTTGTGGAACCAAAGTTACTCCAATTTGGTTCCATTTTTTTATTTTATTATCTAAGGTGTATGTAAAAATACATTAAACAGATAAAAACCAATCACTAAAAATATGAGACCAATAATTAAGCTACTCAAAACATAACTTAAAGCAAGAACCATTTCCCCTTGCCTTAATAACATAAACGTTTCTAAACCAAAGCTAGAAAATGTCGTAAATCCACCTAAAATGCCCACCATTAAAAATAATCTAACTTCATTTTGAAGAAAAATATATTTTTCAGAAAATGCAAAAAAAACACCTGCTAAAAAACATCCAACGATATTGACTGACCATGTTGCCCATGGAAATACTGTTGCTGGCTTCACTAAATATAAAGCAATGCTATAACGAAAACTTGCGCCAATTGCACCACCTAAAGCAACCAATAGCCAATTCATCTTTATTCTACTTTGGATTAAACTTATCCATTCTAGCTTTAATTCTATTTTAAAATAAACCGCTACGACCTCTATTACGCAGTAAATTTGCATAAATTCTTATGCCACCTTTGAACAAAGCTTGTTATAGTCATCCTACAAAAATGAAAGTTGATGGATGCTTAAATGACCCAAAATTTATTGGAAAAACTTAAAACTGGTGAAGCAAAATTTGCAGATGTTATTTCACATATTGAAGCACATTATCATCATACACCTACCGCTTTTCGTAATGGAAAACAACATAATGCTTCAACAGAAAACCAAGGCAGTGCCAAAGTATTTTCATTTGCAAAATTAAACGATTTAAGTCAAGAACAAACACTTCATCTATTTGCTGAACATTACACCGCTGTCATTGCGACACCAGAAGCAACAGATCATCAAAATATTCGCCAATTTATTATTAACGGTTGGGAAGGTATTCAATTTGAAGGTGATGCATTAATTGCAAAATAAAAAAAGGGGTCATTTTGATCCCTTTTTATTATTTCAAATCACACATACGCTATGAAATACGTACTCGACATTTCCACTCATCTATAGGTGCATTATTTTCCCAAGCTCTGGCATGCTTCACTTGAATTAACTCTTCCCCTGGCTGTATGGCTTTAAATTTAAAAATCTTATGCCCTCCTGCACCCACCCGAGTAGGCTCACTTGATGCATCTTGATCAGTTACATAAGTTTCTTCTGATGTAAATAGTTTAAGGGGCTTTTCTAAAGACCAACCAAAACCAGTAGAAGGATTTTCATTTAATGTTAATTCTAAGGTCTGATCTACGTCCATTTCTAATAAGGTTGGACATTGTTGATATTGTGAAAATATAAAGGTTTTTCCATCAACAGTTGAACTCATCCCTGTGCAACCAGTTAAAATCATTCCAACCGTGAACAATAATGCAATTTTTCTATCATTCATAAGGTATTTTTCCTTAAGTTTTTTCTATCCATTGAATAGATTCAACTTTAAATACTTCACACGCACCATCCCCCGTATCCATAGGTGATAAGGAAGATGTCCAAACTAAATCTTTGTCTTTGATTTCAACCAAACTGCCTTGTAAGCGAACCAGATCACCACGTTTTACCTTTTTTATTTGTTTTGCAATGCTTGGATTAGCTGGAATAATATGCATATTCGAAACCATTTGTATCGCTTGCTCTGTAGGAACGGGCACAATATCCATTTTCCAATTCAAATAACGATCGTATTGTTTTATTCTTATTGTATTTGCAATACTCGGGTCTGCAAATAACCCCGAACTCACAGCATAATCAATCGGTGAAAATTTTGCTTGCTCATCATCTTTGTATACTTTAGCCCCTAAAATACGAAAGTCACCTTTAAACGGTTGTAACACTGTTATCGATTGACCTTGAGACACAGGTTCCAAACCCTTTGCAATATTATAATCGGTAGAAGCGTAAGCCGTTATGGATACCAATGAACTCATCATTACGGTGTTAAATAAGACTTTTTTAAACATTTTATACCTCATACTTTAATCGACATCGAACCCTCAATTTGATTCAAGGATGAATAAAATGATGATTTATAATTATAATAAACGATGTATTTTCTGAGATTATATAAACTTCGTAACAGGCTAAAGGCCTATCGTTGTGATTATGTCCCATGCTTGTAAAATAAATTAATTATCACCGAAATCAATTCTTATGGTTTCAAACCGAATTCTTCCTTGTTTAATGGCTTCTGCAATCGCTAACTGACCTTTGGTTAAGCGGGCTCCGCCACTTTTAATATCAATTAAAATTATTTCTAAATCATCAACTTGCCCAGCACCATCTCTCAAATCTGTATATCCCTTAAAAATAACATAATCAATCGGATCACCTAAAAATTTCGCATCACTTGGTAAATAGGGAAATTCGGGCAAAATAGGCGCCAATTGCTCTGCCATTTTTCCTTTTAATACAGCACGACTCGTATTCACACTTCGTTTTTGTGCATGTATTAAATCTTGTTGATGTTTTAACTCTAATTCAGCAATATATTGTTCATATTCAGCTTTAATACGCCCATTTCTTGAATTGGATAAAATCAATGTTGTAATTACAATCCCAACACCAACGCCAATTATCATTGCGATCCAAATGGACATGTATATTTCCTATTAATTAGAACAAAACTTTACTCTTTAATACTTTTGTCACAATGCAGTTTTTCTTGATAAAACAATGATATGCTATACCAAGCTAAATCATCTCACGCGTAAATCATGAAAACAATTTTAGTTGCAAATCAAAAAGGTGGATGCGGAAAAACCATTACTGCAATTAGTTTAGCATCTGCATTATCTCAAAAAGGATATCAAGTTGCACTTGCTGATGCAGACAATCAAAAATCGGCTCGACAATGGTTACAACAACGACCCGATACAGCAACAAAAATTGAAAGTTTAGACTGGCGACATGATAAATCTATTGGTGATGTTCCCAAGCATATTGAATATTTAATTATTGATGCCCCTGGCGCATTATCTAGTGATAAAGCTCAAACTCTGATTGCTGAAGCACATACCATTATTACACCGCTACAACCTTCTTTTTTCGATATTGATAGTACCCGTCGTTTCTTGAAACATTTACAAGACCTTAAACGTATCAAAAAAGGAAAAGTTGATATTTTACTCCTTGCCAACCGTGTCAAGCCGAATGGAACAAGCGCTAAAGATATTCAAGATTTTTTTCAAAAAATTGAACATGAACCTGTCGCATGGATTTCTGAGAGAACTGCATACGGACAACTTGCAATGCAAGGCTTAAGTGTTTTCGATAAACCACAAAAAGCTTATTTAAGTATTCAAAAACAATGGCAACCTGTATTAAATATGATTATTGATGATCCGAATAATTGGTTTTAATTCGTCTCAATATTAAGAACAATTAAAATAATATTCTGTCACACAGGATCTACACAGCTAAGGATATAATAGTTAAATATCCTTAGATTTTTTCTAGTACTATTAGCATAAGCAAAGAAATTTAACAGTGAATTCAGTGCAATCGTATACGCCTACTTTACAAAAAGTTCTGCTGTTTGGACTTTTTTTTATTTTAATTTTTTTGAGTTTTAGCGTTCTCAAATATTTTATCGTACCTGTAGTTTGGGCTGCCATTTTAGCTTATATGACATGGCCACTTTATCAAAAAACATTAAAACTATGTGGTCACCGCCCCAATATTAGTGCAACGATCATGATCATTTCAGTTTTGCTCATCATTGGCTTACCCATTATTTTAGCAATATTCATGTTACAACATGAAGGTCGTCAACTTTTTAGTGAGTTACAAAAACAACTATTCTCTGGGCACTTGGCTGTACCTGAACTCATTCAAGAACTTCCTATTATTGGTTCAGAAATTTCACGAATCGTTGCAGAGATCAATCAAGATCCTCAAAGTATTACACAAAATATTTCGACTTGGGTCCAAAGTCATTTAGATTATGGCAAAGTCTTAATGAATGAAATCAGTAAAAATATTTTTAAGCTGTGCTTTGCCGTTATGTCCCTATTCTTCTTCTATCGTGATGGTCATACGATTTTAAATCAGGTTCGTAAAGCATTTGAACTGGTTGTAGGAAATCGTGTACACCACTATTTAATCACCATTTCTGATACTACTCGTGCTGTTGTATATGGCATCGGATTAACAGCTATTGCTCAAGCCTTATTGGCAGGAATAAGCTATTTCGTTGCTGGCGTACCCAATCCAATGGTGTTAACCATTATTACATTTATTTTTGCCTTAATTCCATTCGGCCCTCCATTTGCCTATACTGCTGTTGCACTTTGGTTATTATCGCAAGGTCAAACGATAGAGGCTGTTGGTGTCATGGCATGGGGCGTTTGTGTGGTCAGCACCGCAGATAATGTCATTCGTCCTTTAGTTATTTCTGGTGCAACACAAATTCCTTTTTTACTGATTATGTTTGGGGTGCTCGGAGGCATCGCAAGTTTCGGTTTAATTGGTGTCTTTATTGGCCCTGTAATTCTTGCCATTCTTCTTGCTATTTGGCGAGAATGGTTAAACGAGCATGTGAATGAAAGTATGATGGTTCCGAAAAGTACTTTAGCTTATGATCTAGATGATCAAACTCAACCTTCATCTGATGACAAAACTTAAAAGAATTCGATCAGCTCACACAACATTTAATCCGACTAATTTGGTATTCTTTATTAAGCTTGATGATCAATAAGCTTTATAAAGGATATTCAATGACCACATTATTTAAAATAAAGACTGTAACAATATTCGCCTCACTATTCATTGCCGGCTGTTCTTCAGTACAGATCTCATCAAGTAATCATCAAAAACCAACGATCATTCATGCGGTTAGTTCGAAAGGTGTTGGCAATGAAATTGGTACTGTTTCATTTAAAGACAGTGCAGCAGGATTAGTCATTACAACAAATTTATCAAACTTGCCCGCTGGACCACACGGTTTTCATATTCATGAAAAAGGCTCTTGTGACACGGCAGAAAAAGATGGTGTCAACGTTGCAGCACTTGCAGCTGGTGGACACTATAATCCACTCCATGCCCCAAATCATGGTAATCCAATCTCAGGTCACTTAGGTGATTTACCAGTTCTTTTGGTTGAAAATAATGGGGCAGCTAACGTAACGTTAATTGCACCTAGATTAAAATATGCCAATGTTTCAGGCTTAGCCATTATGATTCATGCAGGTGGAGATAATTATTCAGATGATCCAAAACCATTAGGGGGTGGCGGTGATCGAATTGCATGTGGCATCATTCCGTAATGTCAGAAGTTATTCACATTTCATACTCATTCTGTGGATAACTTGCATGTTATAAACAGATAATTTTTGATCTTGGTTCTACTTCCCTGATTTATCCTATACACTCAGGACTCACTTTTTCTTGTGATCACATCATGATGAACAAACAAACATTACGTTTAGTTGGTTTTTTAGAAGGTATTTCTTTTATCCTTTTATTATTTATTGCCATGCCTGTGAAGTATATGATGGGTAATCCTCTACTGGTTAAATATATTGGAATGGGACACGGCCTACTATTTATGCTTTTACTCGCCATTTTATTTGTTGTTTGTCAAAAGCATAAATGGCCCAATAAAATTTTTATTCTGGGATTTGTTGCAGCAATTTTACCTTTTGGTCCATTTATATTTGATCAAAAACTCAAAAAACTAGATGAAGTGAATTAATCTGTTTCATCACTTATAAAATCAATGATAAAAAGCCGAATTGATTTTTCAACTCGGCTTTCTTGTATTAAATATACATAAATTTTAAATATTTACAGGTAATGTCTCGATCTTTTTTGTTGGCTCTATCACTGGCTCTATCGCTTGTTCACGTTTAATGAACATTACAGCAATGAAACCAATTACTGCAGGAACAGCGACTGCAATAAAATTCATACTGTGAGGTAAATCCATGCTCAGTAAAATACCAATAATAATGGGTCCAACAATTGCACCTATTCTTCCAACTGCAGAAGCCCAACCAATTCCTGTTGAGCGTACTGCAACAGGATAATACTGAGCAACATAACTATAGAGTAAAATACTTCCCCCAATAGAAGACGCACCAGCTAAAGCAACCAGAAAATAAATCACATATGTCGGTGAATTAAATCCTAAACCGATTAAAGAGATTGCACCCACCACAAACATACCCATAATGACTGGCTTTAAATGGAAATGATCTGCAAGAATCCCGCCGCCAATTGTGCCAATCACTGCGCCAATATTTAAAGCCAGTAAAAACACCAAACTGCTGCCTAATGAGTATCCTGCTGCCATCATGAGTTTAGGTAACCAACTGCCCAGTGCGTACACCATCAATAAACACATAAAGAAACAGCACCAAAATAATAAAGTGCTCATTGCGCGCCCTTGATTAAATAATGCGATTACAGAAGAGTCTTTTACTTGTACTTCATTCAGTTTAAACACTGTTTCTGCTGATATATTTATGTTTGGTTCAATTTTTTTAACCGCATCTCTTGCTTTTTGATCCTCGCCATTTTTAACCAAAAAAGTTAAAGATTCTGGTAAATATTTCCATAAAATGGGTAAAGTCAAAAGCGGAATTCCCGCAAGCAAGAACATAATAGTCCAACCATATTGAGGTGTTAATGCAGCACCCAAAAGTGCGGCTAAAATTCCCCCAACTGCATAACCACTAAACATAATCGTCACGAGCGTGCTACGTAATTTCTTCGGCGCAAATTCTGATGTTAAAGCAACTAAATTGGGCAAAACACCACCGATACCCAGTCCTGCGATGAATCTTAATATTCCAAATTCAACAGGATTTGAAGCAAAACTCCCTAAAAAGGTAAATCCACTAAATAATGTTACACATATAATAATTACTTTTTTTCGACCAATACGATCTGCAAGCATGCCAAATAACATTGCACCAAACATCATTCCAGCTAAAGCAGTACTTGCAAGCAGCCCCGCCTCAACAGAAGTAATGTTCCAATCTGCCATAAGAAAGGGTAAGACTACACCATTAATTGCAAGGTCATAGCCATCAAAAATCACAATAAATAAGCACCATAACACTACAGCAACATGAAATTTTTTAAATTTAGCATTATCAATTACAGCATTTACATTCATTATTTGTGTATTTTTCATTCTAAAAGTGGAATATTTTTATAAGTATGGTTCAACGCTTTAGGACGAACAAATCTCATATGAAACTGAGTATATTCATATAAATTAAAGAACAATAAAGTGTAGAAATTAATTTTTAATCATGGATGTTTTTTGATTTCAAACTATGATGTTTTTGGATTAAAAAACCATAATAATTGATAATTTGGCAAAAAATTTCACTCGTATTAAACCCAACTGACTTAAGACAAACACGATAATCATCAATAGTTATTAATTGGAAATCTTGTTGTATTCGTTCAATCATTTTTTGACTTTGATGTTTCTGTAACCCTATTTGTTCTGCTAAATGCTGCATAATATTAAATGTATATGCATGTTCTTGAAGCATAAGATCATATGTAATAAATATTGTATTCTCTTTAAGTCTTGAATAAATAGAACGATAAAATTCTAGCTTCTCTTTAAAAGGCACAAAATGTCCAACTAAAATGGCAAGAGCTGCATCAAATTGTTCTGTTTCAGCGAGCTGATTTACATCACCATGTATAAATGTTACCCGCTCCTGATGCATTTTTAAATTTTGTTGCGCTTGTTCTAACATCGTAGAAGAAGTATCAACTGCTGTAAAATGCCATGAATTATGCTTTTGTAACAAATACTGTAATTCATATCCAGTTCCACATCCCACCACTAAGACATGTGCAGATTCACTCAAAAAAGTACTTAAAATTGCATCTATTTGCTGATGTACTAATTCATATCCTGGAATTAATTTACGAATGTGTTCGTCATAATGGGTCACCACATTTTGGTTTTGAAAATCTTTTGCCATCTGATTTACTCTATTTTTCCTATAATTTAATGCGCAGTTTCAAACAACACTCAAAAAGCATTTCCTTTGTCTTAAATCAGGCGAAGGAAATGTTCAGTGCATATAGTAATTAAGCAATCTCTTTAATATTTAATGTTTTAATCATTACTTCTTGTAATTTAAATTTTTGCGCTTTTCCAGATGCAGTCATTGGAAATTGTTCAAAAAAGTACACATATTTAGGAACTTTGTTATGTGAAATATGCTCTATACAAAACTGTCGAATATCTTCAGCACTACACACATGTCCCTCATGTAAAATAATACAAGCACATAATTCTTCCCCGTATCTTGGATCTGGTACCCCAATCACTTGAACTTCAGACACGGCCTTATGAATATAAAGGAAATCCTCAATTTCTTTGGGAAATAAATTTTCTCCACCACGAATCACCATGTCTTTAATACGACCTTTAATTTGAATATATCCATGAATATCCATTTCAGCGATATCACCTGTATGCATCCATCTTGCATTATCAATTACATCATGCGTTTTATCGAAATCATCCCAATAGCCCAACATCACAGAATAACCGCGTACACATAATTCGCCCGCTGTACCACGAGGAACAACTCTTCCGCACTCATCGATAATTTTAACTTCTAAATGAGGGTGAACTCGACCGACCGTTGCCACCCGCTGCTCAATGGAATCATCTGTCGAACTCTGCGCACTTACTGGTGCCGTTTCTGTCATTCCATAACAAATGGTAATTTGCTCCATGTGCATCCGATCCATCACACGTTGCATGATTTCTTTTGGACATGGGCTGCCTGCCATAATGCCTGTTCTTAAACTCGATAAATCAAAATCATTAAACTTTTCATGCTCTAATATGCCAATAAACATTGTCGGCACACCATATGCTGCTGTACATTTTTCTTGTTCAATTGCATTTAAAGTATCTAGAGCATTAAACACAGGAGATGGATAAACCATGGTTGAACCATGCGTAATACATGCTAAATTCCCCATGACCATGCCAAAACAATGAAAGAGAGGAACGGAAATACAGACACGATCGACTGGACTTAAATGAATGCTTTCTCCAACAAAATAACCATTATTTAAAATATTATTATGTGTCAGCATTGTCCCTTTAGGGCTACCTGTCGTTCCTGAAGTAAATTGGATATTTATCGTATCATCAAATTGTAATTGCTGTGAAAGATGCTGTAATTCACTCAGCTGCTCTAAACGTGGGGGTAATAGTAAATCTGTAAAACGATGTACGCCTTTATGTTCTTGATCATCAATTTTAATAATATGTTTTAAATAAGGTAATTTTATAGCGTCTAAAACTTTAGTTTCAGAATCATCAATTTCAGGCGCAATTTTTTTCAATACATCTAAATAATTTGTTGTCTTTAACTGCGAAGCAAGGACAATTGCCTTACATGAAACTTTATTTAAAACATATTCTAATTCACTACTTTTATAAGCTGGGTTAAAGTTAACTAAAATAATTCCAACTTTAAATGCAGCAAATTGTGTAATGGTCCATTCCACACAATTAGGTGACCAAATTGCGAGTCGATCCCCTTTTTGCAAACCTAATGTTAATAATCCACAAGCAAAAGCATTCACTTTATCTTGCAGTTGCTGATAACTTAATCGAACATTCTGATAAACGCTAATAATCGCATCATGGTCTGCATATTGTGTACAGGCTTGATCAAATTTT
The DNA here is from genome assembly GCF_002135375.1 of Acinetobacter sp. ANC 4558. Lineage (GTDB taxonomy): Bacteria > Pseudomonadota > Gammaproteobacteria > Pseudomonadales > Moraxellaceae > Acinetobacter. Next base: position 76,083 of record NZ_NEGH01000001.1, read on the forward strand.
TCACCAATAGTCATTCCTAATAAGGGCTGACTGCTTGCACCATAAGCATAACTTAATTGCACGGGTTCCATCGAAACACTCCTTGATTCTTTGTAGTTCTGATTTTTACACTGTTGTTTTGTTGCGATGACGACCTTGTCAATCTTGCCTTTTATATTTTTGGAATGATAAAAATTTCCTCCTATTTACTCACTGCATTCACACAAAAATCGGCAATTTGTTTGACAAAATAGTCTTTATTCTTTTGATCAAACATCACATCACGAGAAGGATTTAATGGCTCAATAACAATATAAGTCATCGCACCAACGATTCCTAAAGCCGCCGTATTCAAGTCTTCAAACACAAACTCGCCATTGACTTTACCTTCCGCTAAAATTTCTTTAATGCTTTGTTTAATCAATTGCTTACTACGAAATCGTTCATGTTCAATTTCGGGTTCTGCTGGTTCGAACATCAATGAGTATGCAAGTTGAGGACTATTCATGGCGCGCTTTACAAAAGTTGTAATAGATTGTTTCAGTTTTTGTCTTGCAGATAAATCTAAAGTTCCTATTTGATTAATAATATTAATTTCAAATCGAATTGCTTCAGATAAAACCTCAATTAAAATCTGACTTTTGTTTTTAAAATATCGATACACCAAACCACTTGATACCCCTGCACGGTCTGCTATCGCTTGTATCGACGCTTCTTTAAAGCCACCTTGAGCAATCAATTCACGCGCGGATTGCAAAATCGCTAATCGATTTTGTTCCATTCGTTCTTGCATCAATGATGATCGTTTATAACTCATATGCTTATTCTCAACTAGATAAATTGAATTGTAAATCATTTTGTGAATTTTAGTTCACTTTTTTGATTTTTCATTGTATGTTGAATAATAGGTATCAACATATACGTTTGGAAACTACAAATATAAACCCTAGGATGGATCAGATAATGAATATACAAAGTTTGAATTTTGGCTTAGATGAAACACTGATTGCACTTCGTGATTCAATCGCTGCGTTTTGTGCTAAAGAAATTAGCCCGATTGCTCAACAAGTTGACCAAGACAATAAATTTCCGTCCCATCTCTGGAAAAAATTTGGAGATATGGGGCTATTAGGTCTCACCGTAAGTGAAGCATATGGTGGTTCAAACTTTGGATATCTTGCACATATTATTGCCATGCAAGAAATTTCTCGTGCTTCCGCCTCTATTGGTCTGTCCTATGGTGCCCATTCTAACCTATGTGTGAACCAAATAAATCGAAATGGCAATGAAGAACAAAAACACCGCTATTTACCCAAGCTTATTTCAGGAGAATATATTGGTGCATTGGCAATGTCTGAGCCAAATGCAGGCTCTGATGTTGTTAGTATGAAGCTCAAAGCTGAAGATCAAGGTGACCATTTTATTTTAAATGGTTCAAAAATGTGGATTACCAATGGCGGAGATGCTGATGTTCTAGTGGTCTATGCAAAGACGGACAATACCGCTAAATCAAATAATTTAACGGCGTTCATTGTTGAAAAAAATATGGCAGGTTTTAGCCACGGCACCCATTTAGATAAGCTAGGAATGCGTGGTTCAAATACTTATCCGCTGTTCTTTGACAATGTTAAAGTTCCTAAAGCGAATGTTCTAGGCGGTATTGGTCAGGGTGTGAAAGTATTAATGAGTGGACTGGACTATGAACGTGCCGTGTTAAGCGCTGGTCCTTTAGGCATTATGGATGCGTGTATGGATACCATTATTCCATATATTCATGATCGCCAACAATTTGGACAAGCGATTGGTGAATTTCAGCTAATACAAGGAAAAGTTGCAGATATGTATTCAACTTGGCTTGCATGTAAAGCCTTAGTGTATGCGGTTGGTACAGAATGTGATCGAGCTGATCATCGACGCAGTTTACGAAAAGATGCTGCAAGTGCAATTTTATATGCAGCTGAAAAAGCCACGTGGATGGCAAGTGAAACCATTCAAGTCTTGGGTGGAAATGGCTATATCAATGAATTCCCTGCTGGGCGCTTATGGCGAGATGCCAAACTTTATGAAATTGGCGCTGGGACATCAGAAATTAGACGAATGCTGATTGGTCGTGAACTTTTTAATGAAACCGCATAAATGCTTAAATAAAATATCATAAGGACATTCACGATGAATCAAATTCAAAGCAAAATTAATATTCGAAGTGATGAATTTAATACTAATAAATTAGCCATGCAGTCTTTGGTTCAAGACTTAAAAGAAAAAGTAGAACAGATTGCATTAGGTGGTGGTGAAACAGCGCGTCACAAACATTTAAATCGTGGGAAATTATTACCACGAGATCGAATTAATCAACTCATTGATGTTGGTACTGCCTTTTTAGAAATTGGTCAACTCGTTGCTTACCAAGTGTATGCAGATGATATTCCAGCGGCTGGGGTCATTGCAGGTGTCGGGCAAGTCAATGGGGTCACCTGTATGATTATTGCCAATGATGCCACAGTCAAAGGTGGAACTTATTATCCCCTGACTGTCAAAAAACATTTGCGTGCGCAAGAAATTGCCGAACAAAATCAACTGACTTGTATCTATTTGGTCGATTCTGGTGGAGCTTATCTGCCACTACAAGATGAAGTGTTTCCAGATCGTGATCATTTTGGTCGTATTTTTTACAATCAAGCCCGTATGTCTAGCCAAGGAATTGCACAAATTGCCGTGGTGATGGGAAGTTGTACAGCTGGTGGTGCCTATGTTCCCGCAATGTCTGATGAAACCGTAATTGTACGCAATCAAGGGACTATTTTTCTTGGTGGTCCGCCATTAGTTAAAGCAGCAACAGGCGAAATTGTGAGTAGCGAAGACTTAGGCGGTGGCGATGTTCATACACGTCTCTCTGGTGTAGCAGATCATCTTGCTGAAAGTGATGAACATGCAATTGCAATTGCCCGTAATATTGTAGCGAATTTAAATAAAACACCACATCAATTTTCTAATGACGTTGAAGCACCATTATTCAATGCTTCAGACTTATACGGTATTGTGCCAAATGATGCACGTAAACCTTTTGATGTTCGGGAAATTATTGCTCGTCTTGTTGATGGTTCAAGATTCGATGAGTTTAAAGCACGCTTTGGTACAACCTTAGTAACAGGTTTTGCCAAACTCTATGGCATAAAAATTGGAATTATTGCCAATAATGGCATTCTATTTTCTGAGTCAGCTCAAAAAGGCGCTCATTTTATTGAACTCTGCGCACAGCGCAATATTCCACTACTTTTCCTTCAAAATATTACAGGCTTTATGGTCGGTCGTCAGTATGAAAATGAAGGTATTGCAAAAAATGGTGCCAAATTAGTTACAGCCGTTGCAACCGCCAATGTGCCTAAGCTGACTTTAGTGATTGGTGGTTCATTTGGTGCTGGAAATTATGGAATGTGTGGTCGTGCCTATTCACCACGCTTTATGTGGACATGGCCAAATTCCCGGATTTCTGTTATGGGTGGAGAACAAGCTTCTAGCGTCCTTGCCACATTAAAACGAGATCAAATTGAACAAAAAGGAAATCAATGGTCGAGTGAGGAAGAAGATCAGTTTAAGCAACCTATTCGAGAACAATATGAACGCCAAGGACATCCTTATTATGCCTCAGCACGCTTATGGGATGACGGTGTCATTGATCCAATACAATCTCGTGAAGTATTGGGCTTAAGTCTCGCTGCTGCCCTCAATGCACCAATTCAACCCACTAAATTCGGTATTTTCCGCATGTAAGAGGTGCAATATGAATTATCAATATTTGCAATTAGAACAAAATAACCAAGTCATGACGATTTGGATTAATCGTGCCGAAATGCATAATGCATTTAATACCGATGTTATTCATGAACTTGATACCTGTTTTCAAGTACTTCATCACAATGACGAAATTCGTGTTGTCATTTTGGCGGGGAGAGGAAAAAATTTTTCAGCAGGTGCAGATTTAAACTGGATGAAACAAGCAGGTTCTGCCTCTCAAGATGAAAATGAAGCAGATGCATTAAAGCTTGCCCATATGTTACATCGCCTAGCAACCTTAAAACAACCGACTATCGCACGCGTTCAAGGTATTGCTTTTGGTGGTGGAATGGGACTTGCATCTGCCTGTGACATTTGTATTGCCAGTACTGAAGCAAAGTTTGCCACATCTGAAGTCCGCTTAGGTTTAGCACCTTCAACCATAAGCCCATATGTTATTCGTGCAATTGGTGCACGCCAAGCATCCCGTTATTTTTTAACGGCTGAACATATTTCAGCAGAACAAGCCAAATCTATGGGTTTAGTTCATGAGGTAACAGCGCCCAATGATCTTGATACAACTATAACAAAAATTGTGGACAATCTATTAATGGGTGCGCCGTTTGCACAAAGTGCCTCAAAACAATTAATTCAAATAGTTGATCTACAAGAAGTTACTGATGAGTTAATGCTCAAAACAGCACAACATATTGCCCATATCCGCCAAGGAAGTGAAGCAAAAAATGGATTGAATGCTTTTCTGAATAAACAACGCCCTGCTTGGATTAATGCAACGGCATAACAATAAAGGATTTTGACAATGTTTGAAAAAATATTAATTGCCAACCGTGGTGAAATTGCTTGTCGCGTGATTCGTACTGCAAAGAAACTAGGAATTAGCACCGTTGCTGTATATTCAGATGCAGATGCAAATGCACAACATGTCAAACTTGCAGATGAAGCGATTTATATTGGTGCATCTCCAGCATCACAAAGTTATTTACAAATTGACCGAATTATTGAAGCTGCACGTTTAACGGGTGCACAAGCCATCCATCCAGGATATGGTTTTTTATCTGAAAATGATCAATTTGCACGTGCATGTCAGCAAAATCAAATTGTCTTTATTGGACCTCCTGTAGATGCTATTTTAGCAATGGGCTTAAAAGCAACGTCAAAAGTTTTAATGGAAAAAGCAGGTGTTCCACTGACACCTGGTTACCATGGTACCCATCAAGATCCTGATTTTTTAAAACAGCAAGCCGATAAAATTGGCTACCCTGTTTTAATTAAGGCAAGTGCAGGTGGTGGTGGTAAAGGCATGCGTTTAGTTGAAGATGGTGAGTCATTCTTCAGTCATTTAGCCTCATGTAAAAGTGAAGCACGTGCAAGTTTTGGTAATGATGATGTTTTAATTGAACGCTATGTAATTCAACCACGCCATATTGAAGTACAAGTTTTTGGTGATATGCATGGAAATTATGTGCATTTTTTTGAACGTGATTGTTCTGTTCAACGTCGCCATCAAAAAGTATTAGAAGAAGCCCCTGCTCCTCATATGCCTGAAGATAAGTTAGAAGCCATGCGTCAAGCAGCAATTAATGCCGCACGTGCAGTCAACTATGTGGGTGCAGGTACCGTTGAGTTCATTGTTGAACAAAATGGTACTGCCTACTTTATGGAAATGAATACACGTTTACAAGTTGAACATCCTGTCACTGAAATGATTACAGGAGAAGACCTTGTAGAATGGCAGCTCCGTGTTGCTTTTGGCGAACCCTTACCAAAACAACAACATGAATTACGTATCAATGGACATGCCCTAGAAGCACGTGTGTATGCGGAACAACCTGAAAATGGATTTTTACCAGCTATTGGTCAAATTACTTATTTAAAATATCCGCAGCAAAATGACCGTGTGCGTGTTGATAGCGGAATTATTGAAGGCGATGAAATTAGCACCTTCTATGATCCCATGATTGCCAAATTAATTGTATGGGCAGAAAATCGCGATGCCGCATTAATTCAAATGCATCATGCACTAGAACAATTTCATGTTGATGGTTTAGGCAATAACATTGCATTTTTAGACCGTTTGGTTTGTTGTCAATCTTTTAAAAATGCAGACTTAGATACCAATCTGATTCAACGTGAAGAAAACTTTCTTTTGCCCTCTAAAGCAAGTTTAACCACCGAACAAGCCATTAGTGCGGGTGTAGTTGAGTTACTTTGTCGACTTGAAAAAATTCAACACACACATTCTCCTGTATGGAGCACACACCCATTCTGGCGTTTAAATCAATCAAGTAGCTATTTAGTTTCTCTCATTTATAGTGACCAAACGTTACAAATACATTTTAACCTACATGCCGATGGTATTTGGGCAACCTTGAATCATGAAAAAGTTCATCTTCAAGCAAAATTGCTCGATCAACACACAGTACAAATAAAATTTGCAAATCAAAAATTCAATTTATCATTCAATCAAACAGAGCAAGGAATTACCTTATTCCAAAAAGGGCAAAGTTATAAATTTAGCTATGTTGAAACAAAGTTCAATCAAACAGATGATGAAAATACTGAAAATAACCTGATCGCCCCGATGCCTGGTGTAATTACTCAAGTTCTAGTGAACTCCAAAGATATGGTCAAAAAGAATGACGTGCTCATGACATTGGAAGCCATGAAAATTGAATATTCTATTCGGGCGCCTTATGACGGGATTGTAACGAATGCTTATTATCAGCATGGAGATCAAGTTAAATCTGGTGACAAACTCATTGAACTACAACCAATGACGGAGAATGTAGCATGAATGACTTTGTCAAAATTGTTGAAGTTGGACCACGAGATGGGCTACAAAATGAAAAGCAGCCTTTAAGTTTAGTGCAACGTGAAAATCTCATTCTAGATTTAATGCAAGCTGGATTATCAGCAATTGAGGTCGGCTCTTGCGTATCGGCAAAATGGGTACCACAAATGGCCGATAGTGATCTTCTTTTTGCAAATTTACCTAAAAACCCAAATATACAACTGAGTTTGCTCACACCGAATGTAAAGGGATTTGAATCAGCCTTAGCTGTTGGCTGTACTGAAGTTGCAATTTTTACTGCGGCATCTGAAAGCTTTACTCAAAAGAATATTAATTGTTCTATTCAAGAAAGCTTAGCAAAATTTAAAGATGTTATCGATATGGCCAAAGCAAATCACGTTAAAGTTCGTGGTTATGTTTCTTGCATTATTGATTGTCCTTATGAAGGTGCAATTTCACCTCATAAAGTCCTTAAAGTTACGCAATCACTACTTGATATGGGATGTTATGAGGTTTCTTTGGGCGAAACGATTGGTACTGCAACGCCAAATCGGGTTAAACAATTATTAGATGTGTGCCTTGCTGAAATAGATACTCAAAAACTCGCTGGGCACTTTCATAATACCTATGGCATGGCAATTGCGAATATTTATCAAGCACTTCTACAAGGTATTCGTACTTTTGATGCATCTATTTCAGGTTTAGGTGGCTGTCCTTATGCAAAAGGTGCATCAGGAAATGTGGCGACTGAAGATTTATATTATTTACTTTCTCAAATGGGATTTGAAACCGGTATTCAAGTCGATGCTTTAATGCAAGCCAGCCGAAATATTAGTCAAGCATTACAACGTAAAAATATATCTCATTATGCCAATGCATATTGGCAATAGCAGAGCGGTTTTACACATTTCCACTGATAAAAATAGAATGTACTTTAAGGATTGAGGAAAATAAGGATGAATAAAGTCTTTTCCAGTGCAGAACAGGCATTAATTGATATTGTTGCTGATCATCAAACCATTGCTGTTGGCGGCTTTGGACTCTGTGGTATTCCTGAAGCACTCATTAATGCCTTAAAAAATACTGGTGTCAAAAATCTGACCTGTATTTCAAATAATGCAGGCGTGGATGATTTTGGTTTAGGTAAACTCCTACATACCAAACAAATTAAAAAAATGATCTCTTCATATGTTGGAGAAAATAAGGAATTTGAACGTCAATTCCTCAATGGTGAGCTTGAAGTCGAGCTTACGCCTCAAGGAACCTTAGCTGAAAAATTACGTTCAGGCGGTGCAGGTATTCCTGCCTTTTTTACCCGAACTGGCGTTGGAACATTCGTTGCTGATGGTAAAGAAATTCGTGAGTTTAATGGTCAAGATTATATTTTAGAACATGCACTCACCGCAGATGTTGCATTAATAAAAGCATATAAGGCAGATAAAGCAGGCAACTTAATTTTCCGTAAAACTGCTCGAAATTTTAATCCTGAATGTGCGATGGCTGGAAAAATCACCATTGCTGAAGTAGAACACATTGTCGATATTGGTGAGCTAGATCCTGATGAAATTCATTTACCTGGAATTTATATTCACCGAATTATCTTGAATGCAACCCCTGAAAAACGTATTGAACAAATGACATTAAAGGCGGAGGGATAAAGCATGGCTTGGACACGTAATGAGATGGCACAGCGTGCTGCCCTCGAACTTGAAGATGGTTTTTATGTCAATTTAGGCATTGGTTTACCCACTTTGGTGGCGAATTTCCTCCCAGCAGGTGTTGATGTTTGGCTGCAGTCTGAAAATGGTTTATTGGGTATTGATGAATTTCCAACTCAAGATACCGTAGATGCTGACCTGATTAATGCAGGGAAACAAACAGTTACTGCACGTTCTGGCGCAGCATTTTTTTCTAGCTCAGAATCCTTTGCCATGATTCGTGGCGGACATATCAATATTGCTATTTTAGGTGCAATGGAAGTTTCAGAGTCAGGTGATTTAGCCAATTGGATGATTCCTGGGAAAAAAGTCAAAGGTATGGGGGGGGCAATGGATTTGGTTGCTGGAGTGCAAAAAGTTGTAGTATTAATGGAACACTGTGCCAAAGATGGCAGTGCTAAAATTGTGCCAAACTGCACGTTACCATTGACTGGCAAAGGCGTCGTAAACCGCATTATTACAGATTTAGGCGTAATGGATATTAGCCCAGAAGGCGTCCAACTCATTGAACTTGCTAGCGGTGTGAGTCTTGATGAGATTCAAGCGGTGACCGGGATAAAGTTAATTCTTAGCAACTTAAAGTAACACAGAATTAAATCGTTAGATTTCAAATAATCAAGCGTTGCAAAAGTGCTATGAATCTCACTTTTGCAACTGTTTTATAAAAATATATTATGTATGAATTAAATACGTCAACATTCAAATAAAATTAGAACTGCCCTTGCTCTACTCGCTCTTGCATCACCTTCTTTAAACTGATCCGAGGGAAAGTAAACCACAGTATAATAAAAGTGAAACAAATCAAGCTATATGCCCAGATATGAAAATATTCATAAAGCACCCGTCCTAACTCTAAAAATATAAAAAAGCTCAACATTAACAATACTGAAACTGCTGCTGCAACTGTACCTTTTGCAACCTCCGAAGACATTAAAGCAAATCTATAAATCACAGAAAAACTCATTCCTTCACCAAAACTAATGAAGGTCATTCCTAAAATGAGGCAAATAATAAAATATTCTTGCCAAATCGCACCGAACATCAAAATCAATGTTCCAATTAACATAAGAGGTAAGCCCAGTAAAACTGTTTTTCCTAAAGGTAGGCGATCTATAATTTTAAGTAAAACGATATTTCCAGCAATTAATCCACCTAAAACTGGAAATTGTGCCAGACCATATTGCATGCTTGTTAAGCCCAAATATTCAACCAACATTACTGGTGAAAGTGCAATCCATAACATGAGAGGCATACTAATGAGGGGTAAGGCACAGGTAAGCGCTAAGAATTTTTTATTTTTAAATACTTGCTTAAAATCTTCAAGTATATAAATTAACGGTTTCTTTGGAATACTTTTCTTTGTTTCGGGCATTTTTGCTTTCAACCCAAACCAACTCATTAAAGTCAGTACCGCAATACCAATAAATCCCCAATGCCATGAAATATGATCAATCATAAAAGCCCCTAATACAGGACCTAACAAAGGTGCAAGTAAAGAAACGTTTGCCATTAAAGCCATCACTTTAATTGCATCTCGTTCATCAAAGGTTTCTTGAATTGCCGCATACCCGACGGCTGTAATGACAGATAATCCAAATCCTTGCAAAAATCTCAGTGCTAAAAAACTTTCTATATTTGTTGTTAATAAAATTAATAAGCACATCAGTGCAAAAAATAAAACACCATTTAAAAGTACTTTTTTACGACCAAATCGATCTGATAACGGACCTAAAAGCCATGCAACACAAGCACCACCGAGTAAGTAAAATGACATTGAAGAAGGTGCCCAAGAGCTACTTACACCAAAATCATGGGTAATTGCCAACATTGCTGGCTGTACTAAATCGTTACCGATATAAACTGAAAACTCAAATAAAACCAATGCTAAAGGAAACATAAATGTGGCACGGTTAAGCTTGACTGTTTGTGTACTTGACATGATGGACTACATTTATTGAATCATTTATTAGCTGAAAATTAGTTACTTAATTATCAACGTAAAACTGAAATTCGGAGAGAGGAAAAGTTCAAAAGCAACTTAAATGAATTATACAGGACGATAAAGAAAAACTTTTATTTCACGATACATTCTTAATACAATTTCACATTATTATATAAGCTTTTTAAAATAATTGATAAAAATAGATCTTAAACTAATATTCGCTTATTCATTTAAGGTCACTTTGAAAAATAAAGCTCCCTAATTCACAACATTCACTCACATCAGAAAATAAAAAAATAAGTTCTGAATTTTTTAACAGAAGAATAAGCAAATAAAATTCATACTTATTCTTCTCATTCAATGAACTAAGAATTCCACTTAGAATTACGAATAATCGAGCAAAAATTCATTGCTTGAAAATGATTCTCTTTATCTTGAATCACATTAGCCTTAACATTCCCAAAAGTAGTCTCTGGTTTAAATTTAATACCATCATAAAAGCTTTGAATAATAGCTTCTTTAAAGTTTTTTTCACGTGGATATTGAGTTAACACACTTTCACGCTCTTGATCTGAGTATTCATCATATTTCATTCCTAAAACATCCATTTCCACACCCGCAGTCACCATGGCAATTTCAGCGGCCATAAATTCAGGAATTCCTGGTGTCGTATGCAGTGCAATTGCTGTCCAAACCTTATCAATATCCGTTTGTTCAAAATGATGACTGCGCATAAAATCTGCTGCAGCATTTGCACCATCAACTTCAAATCTTTTATCACAGCTACAATATTGTTGGGTGAGTCCCATATCATGGAACATACAACTGATATAAAGAAGTTCATGATCAACTTGAATATTTTTACGTGATGCTGCTAAAGCTCCCCAGTAATAAACACGACTTGAATGATTAAATAACAACTCAGTTTCCGTGTCTCTTACCAATTCAGTGACCTCTTTTATCAGTGCTGTATTGGGTAAATAAAGTGCTATTGAATGATTCATTGGTGATAACTCCTGAAAATTAAATCGTGGAGTTATGAGTTTAGAGACTATTAAATATGTCTAGTATTGATATTATAATTACATATCAGACATTTTAATGAAAATTAGGACGTTCAATGCCGAATAAAATAATTGCATTTTTTGCATTACCTGATGTTCAATTGTTGGATATGGCAGGCCCCATGGATGTTTTTTCAGAAGCAAATCGACAATTTCAAAAAAATTATTATCAAACGATTTTAATTTCACCAACTTCAGAAATTCTTCAAACAAGTTGCCATTTAAAAATTATTCCCGATTATTCCATTTATGATGAATTACCCAATATAGATACATTGTTGGTTTCAGGTTCTCCCAATATGCCTGAAACACACGTCAATCAGGTCATTATCGATTGGTTGATTTACATGAATCATCAAGTGAAACGCCTAGGTTCAGTTTGTACAGGCACTTTTTTATTAGCAAAAACCAATCTTTTAACAAATAAACAAGTTACGACCCATTGGTCTGTCGCAAATCAGTTACAACAGAGATACCCTGAAATATTCGTTAATTCAGAGTCCTTTTGTCTTCAAGATGAATCTATCTATACATCTGCTGGAGTCACTTCAGGAATTGATCTCGCTCTATACTTAGTCGAGCAAGACTTAGGTCGTGAAATTGCTCGAAAAACAGCAATGCATTTGGTCACATTATTTAAGCGGCAAGGTTCTCAACGCCAATTTAGTGACAAATTTGGCGTTACGCCACATGGGCGTACTGTACTTAATCATTTAGAGGCTTGGGTTACTTCACACATCAAAGAAAATATTACCGTTTTACATCTCGCAGAAAAAATTGGTATTACCCCTAGACATTTAAGTCGTATTTTTAATAAAGAGATGGGATTAAGTCCGATTAAATGGTTACAAGAAATTCGATTGAAATACGCAACTCAACTTCTAAGAGATAACACGATGTCACTTAAGAAAGTTGCGACAGAATGCGGGCTTAAAAATGAACAATCTTTAAGATCATTATTTGTGAAAAATCTTAATATGACACCTACGGAATATAAGAAAATTTATCAATATAAAATCAATGATTAGTTTAGCCATATGGCTACTTAGCATTGTTCCAACGAAACCTAGCTCCATTTATAGTGGGTAAAATTTCATATAAAACCTTTTATTTTAAATTTCTCACTTAAGCGAACAATCAAATAGACACTGATCATCCGCTGTTTAATTTTATAGCAACGAATCACTGTTTCCACTCAAGTATAAATAAATATCAGCTTAATACGATCAACCCATTTTATATCATTTTACTTCATCAATATGAATCGTGGCTGTACGACCAGCAACAAAGGCTAAAGGATTACTAGGAACTTCATCTAATTTAATTTTTACTGGTACACGCTGTGCTAAACGAACCCAACTAAAAGTAGGATTTACATTCGCAAGTAATCCAGAAGTTGATGTCCGTTCGCGGTCTTCAATACCAGAGGCAATTCCTTGAACATGACCTTTTAATTTTTGAGAGTCTCCCATTAATTGAACTGTAGCTGGTGCACCTAGCTTAATTTTATTTAACTTTGTTTCTTCAAAATATCCGACAACATATAATTGTTTTCGATCTACTAATGCAGCTACAGCCTGCCCAACTTTGACATAGTTTCCTGCTTTTAACTCAAAATTAGATAAAGTTCCATTTGCAGGTGCGACAACCACAGAGCGTTTTAAATTTAGTTCAGCTAAATGTAGCTGACTTTGTGCAACATCAACCAAAGCTTTTTGCTGAAGTATATTGGCATCTGCTTGCTCAATACTCGCTTTACGTTGTTCATATTCTGCATATGACTGTTCTCGTACCGAAAACATTTGGTCTTGTTCTTGTTTAGAAATAGCACCATCCATTAAGTTTGAATAACGATGTGCATTTTTATCTGCTAAATTAGTATTGGCTTTCGCTTTAACTAGATCTGCCTTTGCTTGCGACAATTGAGCTTCAGCTTCAGCTAAACCTGCTTTTACTTTAAACAAATCAGCCTTTGCTTGTTCAACATCTAAAACTTGACGTGCAACATCAATTTTAAAAAGAGCCTGTCCTTTTTTTACAGTCTCATTGTCATGAACCAAAACATCGGTCACTAAACCTGATATATCAGAAGAAATCTCTATCACATCACCCCGAACTCGCCCATCTCGGGTCCAAGGTGCGGCATTGTAGTAATTCCACAAATGAACCACTGCAAAAATTGCCAACACTGTACAAATCATGATGAAGGTCGGACGGATAAGTTTTTTGAATTGTTGAGATGTCATATTTCATTTTCCTCATATGCCACTATCTGTAAATATCTCATGCGAAACAACTCACATAACCCCATTGCATTAATGTCAGTATCAATACATAAATGCATAAGTAAAAAAAGCTTGGGGCCATAATCCAACCTTTTTTGATTAATTTATCTAAGAATTTCATTGAAATACGTAAAAGTGCATAGCTCAGAATTGCTAAGACCAATAAACTTGGGACGTATACACCGTAAATATTAAACTCACCCATGATTATGTCCCTAGCTGTCTTATAGGTCGAACAACCGAAGATAAATGACACAAACTGCTCTGAATATTATGTAAAGAAAGGATAATTCTGACGCTCACATCATCATCTTTATATTCATGAAGCTCAAAATTTAAGGCATTTAAAAGATTTAAAATCTCACTTTCAATCTCTAAATTTAGAAGTCCCCGTTCTTTATTTTTAAATAGTTCATCTAACTTTTCTTGCAATATTTTTAATTGAGAAACTATATGGTTTTGTTCAGGTAATTGTTGAATCAGTTCTTGAATTCGTGCTAAATCGATGACTGCACTTGTTTCGATTAATGCCAAATTAATTTGAGTCTTTAATTCTTCTGACTGTATCAACTTGCTATTTAAAATACCTATGCGGTCTAACATACTGCGCAAATGACGTCTGAATTCGACACTATAAGAAAGATGAAGTGCTTGCCGAATGGCGTGGTAATGCAATGATAATATTCGTTTTACAGTCATTTCAGGAGACATAGAACGAACCAAATGGATAATAAATACTGCAATAATTGGTCCCATTACTGTCGCAATAGATGCATCAAAAAAAGTAATTTGATCTAAGTGATATCTATTCTGCAAGTTTAATCCCATCACCGTTCCCATTAATAAAGGAAGACTGAACCCAATCAAAGGTGGATATGGAAATAGTGTTAAACAATAGATAATAAATGGAGCAAGAACGAGCATTAATTGCCAAAATGATGTCACGTAAGGAAATATTCCATACGCATAAATAAATACCATTACTGAAGCATAAATACTGGCTTGAATAAAGACTTTCAATGCAGGAACAGGATCATCTAAAAAAGTAAGAATACATGCACATATTGCTGCCATTTCTGCCAACATGAATCCTGCTGACCAACCACTAATAATCCAGAAACCAGTGGCAATTAAAACCACAAGTGCAGCTGAAATACCTCCACGAATAGCGATACCATGATCACGGTGTAATTTTGGATCGTGCTGATCAAAACTTGATATACTCTCGGGTAATTTTACATTCCCCTGTTGAATACCTTGCCAAAGGAACTTAATTTCACGAATATTTTGCACAAAATGACGAAGATCCATTTTTAAGCTTAACAATAAATATTGTTGCGCTGCATGTGCTTGACTAAATAACACGTCAAAATCTTCATCAAATTTCTTTGCAATTTTTAGCATCTGATCTTGTTCGATAATTTCAGTAGATTCTAAAAAAACTAAGATTTTACTGTGAATTTTTGCTAATTCTTGCCGATATAAAGGGCTAATTAAATCTAACTTTTTTACGCATTCAGAAATTGCAACTAAATTTGAGACGAGCATGACCATTTGATTTAACATTTCTTGCAGAGGTTTTGTCATTCCTTGTAATGTCGATTTTTCATATGATAGATAAACTGCCATCACGTGAATGTCTGAGATATCTCGCGCTAATCCACCGAGTAAATGTGAATAATCTTGTTGTCGTTGCTGTTCTAATAGAATTTTATCAAAAATCGTTTGAGTATCTTTAAATGTTTTAATCACTCGGGTTTCAATTGCTGGGCCAATATGTACTGGAAAAATTGTCAATGTGACCACCGCACTACATACAACACCTAGACTAATTTCTAGAAATCTTCCTATCGCCATGTCAAAAATACTTGTGGTATTAATTGCATAAATTGCATTAAAACAAATAATGACCGTTGTATATCCTGCTAACATAAAGATATAGCTTCGTGGCGTCCGATCTAAGAGCGAAAAATATAAGCACCAGCCGACCCAAACTGCAAGAAATAGAGTAAAAATCATTGGTGTATTAATAAATAATGGAGTCACAATTACAGCCACAACTGCACCCAAAAGCGTTCCTAATAACCGATAAATACTTTTAGATGACGTCATCCCTGCATAAGGATTTGCAATAACAAAAACTGTTCCGACAGCCCAAATGGGATAAGCTAAATTAAGAGCAAAAGCAATATAAAGTGCCAACATTCCTGCGAGAAATGTTTTCGTTGCAAAAATAAGATCCTTTTTATTTGGTCGAAATGCGAGTAATTGATTTATTAATAACATGATTTAACCCAAATTAAAGAAACCTATCATTGAAAACAGCCTACTTTTATCGCTTAAATAAGCATATTGTCATGCAATAAAAACTGAGGAAATTGATGTCATATTGCAAAACACGGGCGCTATAGATGCATGGTAATTTATATAGCCTCAGGGATATGCGATATAAAAACACATCATAATGAAAATAATTTTTAATCATAATAAGATATTTATATCTTAATTTTTTCAAAAAAAACACACAAAGTCAATAATAATATCTCATTATGATAATTTAACTAATTTATAAATTGCTCTACGGTGTTTTAGCATCTCTCAAACCACCAATCTTTAAATATTCACGTTAATCATCAAAATAACTGTAGAATCTAATACATTTTGCTATAAAGTAATCTGGTTGCGAAAAACTCAGCAGATCAAACCTTTTTGCTTTTGTTTATTTTATTAGGCATTCTATTATGGCACTTTCAAGCTTTGGCAAAATCCTGACCGTCTTAGATCTTTTCTCTGTATCTCGATCGGTCATTAATGTCGACATCATTAGTGTAGAGCTTGGATTATCAAAACCAACCAGTTACCGCTATCTTAAAGAGTTAGTTTCTGCTGAACTTTTACAACGATTAAGTGGTACTTCTGGTGATTATACACTGGGTTCAAAAATTGCTATTTTGGATTATATTTCTCGTACAACAGATCCACTTGTACAAATTAGTATTCCATTCATGAAAGACATTGTAGAACGTACTGAGTTCTCCTGTTTACTCACTCATTTAAATCATGATTCATGTATAGATTTACATGATGAAATTTTCAAAAACACCGTATTACTTTCTTACGGTCGCGGCTGCCCACGCTCTGTTCATGTTGGCTCATCTGCTAAAATCATGTTGTCACACTTACCTAAACAACAAATTTTGAATTACTATCATCGTTTTTCATCTGAATTTTCTCAAGTTGGATTTGCTTCAGATGAAACTGACTTTTTCATGAAAATGAAGAAGATTAAAAAACAAGGATATTACTTTTCGAATGGAGAATTAGATCCTAATATTTCAGGTGTTTCCGTTCCCATCAAATTTTCAATGAAAGAGCCGCCACTCGCACTTACTTTATTAGCGTCTAAAAATCGTTTTGAATTTGTTAATTTGCAAAAACTCATTGCAATATTGCAAGAAAATGCACATTTAATTGAGAAAAAATTTCTCACACTCACCAATCATTAAAATTAGGAATGTTTTAAAAATCTTTCAATAAGAATTAAGTTATTTTTTTATTTATATGAATTGTAAAAAAGCTGTTATTGAATAACAGCTTTTATTTTTTTAAGGTTGTTTTAGATATGGCCATGCAGCTTTCAAATAAATGAACATTGACCATAATGTTAAAATGACAGCAGTATATAGCAAAGCATATGCAAGCATATCTAACGGTGGCCAATTTAATAAAAACACTGAAATTGCAATCATCTGAAATGCTGTTTTATATTTTCCTACAGTCGACACAGCAACATTAGTTCTTGCGCCTAATTCTGCCATCCACTCACGTAAAGCAGAAACAGTAATTTCACGTGAAATAATAACAATTGCAGCAAATGCCATAGAAATAGAAGGTTGCCATTGAACTAAAACAATTAATGCAGCTGCAACCATAAGTTTATCTGCAACTGGGTCTAAAAACCGTCCAAAAGCAGATGTCTGATTTAAAGTGCGCGCTAAATAACCATCTAACCAGTCTGTCACAGCTGCAATTATAAAAATTGCTGTCAAAATAATATGACGCATCATACTATCTGCTGACTCTGTAATGCCTAAGGCTGGTGGCCAATATGCCACAATCAAAAATACAGGAATTAAAGCAATACGTGCTAATGTTAAAATATTAGGTATATTCAGGATTCGACCTGTTGTCATAGACACCGCCAGTTTTTCTCCTTAACTTTACAGTAAATGACACTCTAAAGTTGAAAATCTATTCACTGCTAATGCGCTCACTTTATACGAAATGCCTGTGTGTGTCACTAGGCAAAAACTGTTATTGTTTGTCTAGAAATCGCAATTAAACGATCATTATGATCCCATAAGTGGGCATATTCTGTTGAGTAACCATCTGCAGCAGAATCTGTAAATACCCTGTATTTCATCCAATCATATAATGTTGTTTCTAAAGGATGGATATAAGTAACATGCCATGTCAGAGAGCTTGCAGGTGCCATCTGATCAAGCATAGGTAAAATTCCAGGGGGCCACATATCAAAAGCCACCATTAAATCTGCAACATTCATTAATCTATTTTCATGAAAGTTTGAGTTAAACCTAAACCATCCCGAAAAATCGGGTTGAGGGCTATTTGTACAAGGAAATTGCCCACTCACCCATGCTAAATCCATTTGCTGTATACATTGTGGTGCAGATTCTGGTAATTGGGTAATAGTTAGAGAGTCTACAGAAGGGAATTCAGGAGCTTGTTTTTCTTGCTGAACAATTATTTTCGAAGTACGAGGTACACCAAAACTTGCGACTAAAATACTTTGTACAGCATCATCTTGCCACAATCTCACTTCAATTGTGGTCACAGATTTTCCTTGTCTTAAAATCTCTGCTGTGAGTTTACCTTTTGCTAACTGCACAGGACCGACAAATGTAATGCTGGTACTTAGCAATCGTTTTGAGGCATCATTGATTGTACACAGTGCCTTATACATAAGAATGCCAGCAACTAAACCACCATAAATTGTACGCCCTTGTAACCAACCTTCTGGAATATCAATCCAATCATGATGCGCTATCGATTCATATAGTGAATTTAGGGACATTTCACATTCCTTATATAGTTTCTATTACTATAATCAATTCAACGATTCGCTAAAGTGTATATCCATGACTTCAACGTTACTAACTTTGCCATTGACAAGTTATTTAATGATCCCAAATAACCATCAACCATGCAAAACTTTATAGATCGTTTTTGCCATCACATCGCCAAAACCAGGAACTAAAGTCAACTCTTTTTCAGAAGCTTTCAACACACCTTGAATGCCACCAAAATGTGTCAATAAATCTCGTCGACGTTTTGGTCCTAAACCTGGAATAACTTCTAAAATAGATGAACCCCGTTTTTTATCTCGCTTCGCACGGTGCTTAGTAATCGCAAATCGATGCGCTTCATCTCTTACCTGCTGAATTAGATGTAAGGCTTTGTGATCTTCTGGTAATTGAATTTTTTCACCATTTGTAAAGTGTAAAGTTTCCAAGCCAGGCTTTCGCCCCTCACCTTTAGATACACCCACCATAAACGCATCTAAACCTAATTCTTGCATCACTTCCATTGCCATATGTAATTGACCTTTACCGCCATCAATTAAAAGTAAATCAGGCAGCATATGTTTTTTATAGCGACGTGTTAATGCTTGTCGCATCGCGGCATAATCATCCCCTTCCGTGATATCTTGAATCGAGAATTGACGATAGTCTCGTTTACGCACACCACCACTATCAAATACCACACATGATGCAATTGTTGCTTCACCCATGGTATGGGAAATATCAAAGCATTCGATGCGATCAATCGGACGTCCAACCACCTGCTCAAGTTGATGGAATCGTTCATTCAACTCAAAATGATTGGCAAGTTTTCCTTTGATTGCATGTTCAACATTCATTTCAGCCAACTCAAGCCATTCAGCTCGCGTTTCACGCACTTGATGCTTAATCTTAATCTTCTTTTCAAATTGTTGATGTAACGCTTCTTCTAATTCTTTTTGGTCTGGAATATTTACATTCACAATCAGTTCCGCTGGTACTTCATCTGCGACTTGAAAATAAAAATTGGCAATAAAATCTGAGAGCATTTGCCCTAAATCATCGCCCAACATATCAGGAAAATAACTTTTTCCTCCCAACATTTTACCATTACGTACATGCATAATTTGAACACACGTCACGCCAGCTGCATATGCAATAGCAATAATATCTGCTTCACCTTTGAGCTTATAAATGGCTTGTTGAGATTGAACATCGCGCAAAAGCGCCATTCGATCACGATAAAACATCGCTTTTTCAAACTCTAATGCATCTGCTGCACTTTCCATTTTAGTGATTAATTCTTGATTTAATTCTTTGCTATCACCTTGTAAAAAACGAATCGAGTTATTTACATCTTCTTGATAATCTTCTGGTGAAATCAATCCAACACATGGCGCCGAGCAACGCTTTATTTGATATTGTAAACAAGGGCGTTTTCGCTGAGAAAAATAGCTGTTCTCACATTGACGAACATTAAATAATTTTTGTAGAACAACTAGGGTATCACGTGCATTATAAGCACTAGGATATGGTCCAAAAAACTTTCCGATCTGATGTTTTCCTTTGCCTCGTCCACTGGCAATGCGTGGGTATGGTTGATCTGCTGAAATAAAAATATACACATAAGATTTATCATCACGCAGCATAATATTATACGGTGGACGATGTAATTTAATTAGGTTTTGTTCAAGCAATAATGCTTCTGTTTCCGAACGAACAACTAAGGTTTCTATATCAAAAATACGCGCAACTAAAGCCTGTGTTTTCGGATGCTCAATGGTTTTGACAAAATAACTAGAGACCCGATTTTTTAAATTTTTCGCTTTTCCAACATACAATAACTCGCCTTCTTTGCCTAACATTCGATAAACGCCAGGTAAAGTCGTCATATTTGCTAGAATTTTCTCAATATGCTCTCGTGCGTTTTCGTTCACAATCTGCCTTATACGCTTTTTTATCTACTGACCTGATGTTAAGACATTTCATCTTTCTTCGAAACCACAAGATATCGAATATATTTAAAATGATTTAACCTTTTCTATTTTTCCACGTGGAACATGCTGTATTTTTACAATAGCGTCTAATCACTCAAATGAATAAAACGTGCTTAGTTCATTCTAAGCACAATTAAGAATTTAAATATTTTTGAATTTATACGATGCATCTGAAAGTTTATTTGCAATATCTGCATCATTTTGTTGCAAGGCTTGGTAGAACTTATCTTTATTTCTTGGTGATACTAAAACAAATTTATTTTTTCCACCTTTAGTATATTCAATTTTAAGTCGATTTAAAGATAAGGCAGGTGATGAAACTGAATTTGATGTAGGTTCAATTTTTTCAATGTCTGATAACTTTATTTTCCACTTTAAAAACATGCAAGTAATGATTAGGTTTTCATGATCTACAACATAACGTGTATTCGCTACAGGCCACCAAATCACTAGAATAGTTAAAAGATAAGTAATACTATGGAAAGGATAAGCTGTGATATTTCCCTTGGCTTGCATGGTTATTAATAGCTGAATAAGCAATCCTGTTAAACAGATTAAAAATGCATATACCCACCAATCTATTTTTGTATGAAACTTCTGCATACTTTTTCCCTCTTACCTTTTATTTTATATATCAATATAGCCTTTTTAAGATAACTTTAAATTATTTTTTATAAAAAAGCCGTTCATATGAACGGCTTTTTTGTTTATTTATTTAATGATTAGTTAAAAGTTAAGCTCGCAGATCCTGCATCCTTTAACGTCTTTTTACTATAATCAATAATAAAATGATCACTTGGTTTACCAGAACCAACACCTTTTAATACTGCAAATACATTATTAAATTTATACTGGAATGGTAAATTAACAGGGTTGCTGTCAGATAACTTACCATCTTTTATTTCTGGTGCATTCACATTCGCTGGGAAACTTGCCATTAACAATTTATATTGTTTTACACGTAATCCACCCATGTCATTCAATGCCAAACCGCCTGCATAAATAGTACGATGGAAATCTCCATAGAAATCATATGCAGATACTTTTTCCATGTCGCCCAAACTTAAACCCGCATTTTTCGCTAATTGATCCGCTTTTTGTGTTGCTTGCTTCCAATCAGATGCAAATGTTGCAGCAGATACTGCTGCTGGTTTATTGCTTTGAGCTAAGCATCCAGAACGAACATTGAATTTTAAAGTATCTTGTATATCAGGAATTTGTGCATACGTCACTTGAGTTTTTAACTGACTCATAATTAACATTTGCCCTAAATTCAACTGTTCTGCTAAATCACGCATATCACATGGCCAATACTCACCCATGAAACGCATTTGTGACAATTGTCCAAAATAGAAGTGTGTAAATTCTTTATAGTTTTTAGTGTCTAAAATTGCTTTATTCCATGGCTTATGTGAAGGATCACCGCTCGCTGCAACCGTATAATCATATTCTTTTTTATACAGTGGGAATAACTCATTAAAACGTGGTACATCATCCAATTTTACTGTTTTTACTTCAACTTCTGTCGGGCTAATAAAATCAACAACTTTATACGCCGCGCCATAGACAGCTAAAGATGGTGATTGGACGTTCACCAAATAGTTTCCAGCTTCATCTTGAATGTCGTTGGTACTATTAGAATGCATATGACCACCAATGTGTAAAGGCATTCCTGTAGCAACAACTTGTTTTGTTGTACTGTCTGTAGGGACACGTTCAGTTTGGAATGTTTTTTCACCAAATGTAGACTGAATCGTTTTGGTTTGATTCGCATAAAATTCCATTGTTGGATAATGTGAGAATGCAACCAATTTTTTATTTTCTTGTTTTGCTCGTTGAGCAACGCTTTGAATCCATTTCATGGTGGATTGTTTATGCGTCACCATTTTATTCCAACCTGCATTTCCAGCACCGCTAAAACCACCTGGTTTTTTCGGATTATTTGGATCAAAGCTATCGGTTGGGACAAAGACATTCGCATCAATAGATAATAGCCAAACACCAGGAACAGGCTCTACCAAATAACTTACATCTGGAATTTTAGAACACTTTGTATAGTTGGCTTGTTTATAAACACCGCCTTCGCCTTCTTTACAAATTTCATATTGGCGGTTTTCAACGGTCGCTTCTGCTATTGCGCGATCATAACTATAATTTTTTTCATTATATTTACTATAAGGCGTTTCCCAATATACATCCGCCTTATTCGGTTTAAATCCATAATCACCCAAAACATTGATTAAAGAATCATAACCCTGTTCCATCATTGCATTCGTACAAACCGTGTCTGTTGCTTCAGGATTTAAACAGTACTGATTTTGTAATGCATATACTTTTTGAGGTTGGCCATTTAACCCCATAAAATCGCTTTTTCCAGCAGTTTCATTATCATATGGTGCATCGGGATCATGATTACCTGGTGCAATAAAAAAGCGCATTCCTTTCTTTTCATATTCTTGAAGTACTTTTTTAAAACCATCCACATTCATTGGCTGACCATCATCTGAAAAGTCACCTGGGAATGCGATTAACTTAATCCCTTTAGCAAGTGCGCTATCTAATGCTGCTCTAAAAGCAAAATAGTTCTCATTAAATAAACGTGTAGATGTTAACTCCGCCTGCATCGTACGAATTGTTGCATTACCATGCTCAGTTGGAATACCTTTAAAAGCTGACGACTGTAAATCACCATAAATATCATGAAAATGTACATCTGCCATAAAAGCAATTTGCTCATTTTTTTTTACAGGGGTTGTCGCTCGTTCATCCTTACTATCGCTACCACCACATGCAGCCAACAATAACGGACTACAATACAACGCCATCTTAAACAGATGACGCTTAATTAATGAAGATTCCATAAAATAAACCATTTATTTTTACATAAGACGGGTCTAATTAGTTTTTTGACATACCTTTTAAAAAGCTAACTAGATGATTGAATTACGTGAATATGCTATAGCTGTTTTTTTACATAATGATGAAATGCAACTTCATTAAAAATAAGAAACCATGTTTATTTTTTATGTGAGTAGTGAATTATCATAGAATCATCTCTTTCAAAAATATAATCTAAACGGCATAAAAAAACGCCCAACAGGGCGTTTCAATCTATATTTTCTTGATTAGAACACATATGGACGTATAAAAATTAGGAAGAAAATACCCAACATTAAAAACCATTTTAAAAAGTAATATAAACGACGATTCGTTTGCTTTAATGCTTTTGCTTTAATCCGAATTTGGTAAACATATCCAAAAGCTTTATTTAGCCCGCCAGTTTGATCACCTGCTTCATTCGGTGAGCTTGCCGCAGTCATAACTTTACGGCCAAACCAATGATTAAAGCGTGCCATCATTTTAGATTTTAACGGTCTTTCCACATCTGCAAAGAAAATAATTCGATTTTGATCAGTCTTATTTTCAGCATAATGAATATAGGTTTCATCAAAAACAACGCTTTCACCATCACGCCAAGAATATCGTTCACCATCAACATCAATAAAACAACGGTCATCATTCGGAGTTATTAAACCCAAATGATAGCGTAATGATCCAGCATAAGGATCTCGATGACGTACTAAACGACTATCTGGTGCAAGTTCTGTAAACATTGCAGCCTTAATCGTAGGCAATGTTTTTAATAATGCTGTTGTTTTAGGACAAAGTTCTGCAGCAGATGGATGTGCAGAGTCGTACCACTTTAAATAGAAACGCTTCCACCCAGTTTTAAAGAATGAATTAAAACCTAAATCATCATATTTACTTGAAGCTTTAATTCCACCTTGGTCATATAATACTTTTGCCTCTTCACGAATCATTTCCCAATTTTCATCTAATATTTTTAAATCTTTAAAATATTGTGTGTCGATATATGGCTGATTCGGCACTTTAGAAAAGACATACATCAAAAAATTAATCGGTGCAAGGATCGTCGAGTGATCAAAAAACTGACGATAAAATGTATGGCGAACTTTACCACGCTGTTGAATATATAGCGCAGAAAGTACAAAAATTGCTAGAATAATCCACTTAATCATAAATCTACCCAAATATGATCTTTTTGAGATAAAAAACTTATACTCAAATAAAAATATAAATTAAGTGAATTATATCAAAATATTTAATTTATAAAATCAAAGCACGTTATGAGGTTTTATATTGAATTTGTAATTTTTCTTTTTTTATACAAAACTTTATCAAAATAAAGTTGTAATAAACCAAACTTGAATTATCTTAATACTACCTAATATAAGAAGTATTCATCTCTTTTATTAATATGAATTGAAATCATTATTTCATTACATAGATACACAATATTAGCAAATACATTATTCATAAGGTAAAAATGGTTGCCAAAATAGATGACCCTAGCGTCACAGCTTACAACCAAATTATTACTTTTTTTTAGATATAGTTATCGTAAGATTAGCGAAGTAAAAATGGGTATTAAATTCCGCACATACTTCAAAACATTAATTTAGAAGTCCTCCAAAAAAAGGGAGATCAGGCATGATCCACGCAGGCAATGCCATTACCGTCCAAATGCTTTCGGACGGAATTGCAGAATTCCGCTTTGACTTACAGGGTGAATCGGTTAACAAATTCAACCGTGCAACAATTGAAGACTTTAAAGCTGCAATTGACGCTGTAAAGGCAAATAATGATATTCGAGGCTTAATTGTAACCAGTGCTAAATCTACTTTCATTGTAGGTGCTGACATTACAGAATTTGGTGCAAATTTCGCTCAAGGCGAACAAGTCATTATCGAGTGGGCTGGCCCTATTCATGACATATTTAATAGCTTTGAAGATTTAAATATTCCTAAAGTTGCTGCAATTAATGGTATTGCATTAGGCGGTGGCTTTGAAATGTGTTTAGTTTGTGACTACCGAGTCATGTCTGAAACTGCTGCTGTTGGTTTACCTGAAATTAAACTCGGTATTATTCCTGGGTTTGGCGGCACTGTTCGTTTAAGCCGTATTATCGGAATTGATAATGCCCTTGAGTGGATTGCAACATCTGCAAACAAGAAACCAGCTGCTGCGCTCAAAGATGGTGCCGTAGATGCTGTTGTTGCTGCAGACAAATTACGAGATGCTGCAATTGATTTGGTTAAACAAGCCATTTCTGGCCGTTTAGATTGGAAGGCAAAACGTCAAGAAAAATTAGAACCTGTTAAATTAGATGTTCTTGAACAAATGATGGCTTTTAATTCTTCTAAGGGCGTCATTCTTGCAAAAGCAAATCCTGCGCAATATCCTGCGCCAAAGCTTCTACTAGACTCTCTTCAAGCTGGGGCAAGCCTGCCACGTGATGAAGCATTAAAATCTGAAATAGCTGGTTTTGCTAAAGCAGCTGTAACCCCTCAAGCAGAAGCTCTCATTGGTCTATTTTTAAATGATCAAGTGGTAAAAAAAGCCTCTAAGAAACATGAAAAAGGTGCTCATCCTGTTAATCAAGCAGCTGTTCTTGGTGCTGGAATTATGGGAGGGGGTATTGCTTATCAAGCCGCAAGTAAAGGCACGCCAATTATCATGAAAGATATTGGTAATCCACAACTTGCGCTTGGTATGTCAGAAGCAAATAGTTTACTGACTAAGCAAGTCGAACGTAACCGTTTAACGCCTGCAAAAATGGGGGAAACACTTGCTCGTATTCGTCCATCTTTAAGTTATGATGAGTTTAAAGAAGTCGATATTGTCATTGAAGCAGTTACTGAAAATCCTAAGATTAAAGAGGCTGTTCTAAAAGATACTGAAACCAAAGTTCGCGACAATACGATCATTGCTTCAAACACCTCTACAATTTCAATTACTCGCTTAGCAAAAGCTTTAGCTCGCCCTGAAAACTTTGTAGGTATGCACTTCTTTAACCCAGTGCATATGATGCCATTGGTTGAAGTCATTCGTGGTGAAAAAACCTCAGAAGAAGCTATTGCAACAACTGTGGTATTGGCTCAAAAAATGGGTAAAACCCCTATTGTTGTCAATGACTGTCCTGGTTTCTTAGTCAATCGTGTACTTTTTCCTTACTTTGGTGCATTTGACCTTCTTCTTAAAGATGGTGCAGATTTCCAACAAGTAGATAAAGTCATGGAGAAATTTGGATGGCCAATGGGTCCTGCCTACCTCATTGATGTGGTTGGTATTGATACCGGTGTCCATGGTGCAGAAGTCATGGCTGAAGGCTTTCCTGATCGTATGAAACCAGATTTCAAAGGCTCAGTGGAAGTGATGTATGAAAACAAACGTCTTGGTCAAAAGAACGATGTTGGTTTCTACAAATATGAACTAGACCGTAAAGGTAAAAAAGCCAAAGTAGTTGATCCAACGGCATATGATCTGATTGCAACTGTTGCAACAGCTGAAAAACATGAATTTGACGCTCAAGAAATTGTTGACCGTATGATGTTAGCCTTCTGTAACGAAACAGTTCGTTGCTTAGAAGACAATATTGTTGCAACACCATCTGAAGCAGACATGGCAATGATTATGGGCGTCGGTTTCCCTCCATTCCGTGGTGGTCCATGCCGTTACATCGACCAAACAGGTGTTGCTGAATATGTTGCGCTTTGTGACAAATATGCACACCTTGGTAAGGCTTATGAAGCGCCACAAATGTTGCGTGACATGATTGCTAACAATAAAAAATTCTACGGTTAAGGAGCGACACGAATGGCTACTTTAAATCCACGTGATGTTGTCATTGTAGATGGCGTACGTACAGCCATGGGCAAAAGCAAAAACGGTATGTTCCGTAATGTACGTGCCGACAGCATGTCTGCTGATTTGGTCCGCGCACTTGTTGCTCGTAATCAATTTGATACGAATGAAGTTGAAGATGTAATTTGGGGCTGTGTGAACCAAACCTTAGAACAAGGAATGAACATTGGTCGTAATATTGTATTGCTGGCAGACCTACCAAAAACAGTAGCTGGACAAACAGTTAACCGTCTTTGTGGTTCCTCAATGCAAGCACTTCATACTGCGGCTGCCCAAATTGCAACAAATCAAGGTGAAATTTTCATTATTGGTGGCGTTGAGCATATGGGGCACGTTGGGATGATGCATGGTATTGACTTAAATCCCGAAGCTTCTAAGCATTATGCAAAAGCCTCTAACATGATGGGCTTAACTGCTGAAATGTTAGGTCGTATGAATGGCATTACTCGTGAAGAACAAGATGCTTTCGGGGTTGAATCTCACCGTCGTGCTTGGGCTGCAACACAAGAAGGTCGTTTTAAAAAGGAAATCGTAGGAATTGAAGGTCATGATGCAAATGGCTTTAAAATTCTTTGCGATATTGATGAAGTGATTCGTCCGGATGCAAATTTAGAAGCATTTAAAGCGTTACGTCCAGTTTTTGATCCTAAAGGTGGAACAGTAACTGCTGCAACATCTTCAGCATTGTCTGATGGTGCTTCTGCTATGCTTGTTATGTCTGCTGAGCGTGCTCAAGCACTGGGTTTAAAACCACGTGCTGTGATTCGTTCGATGGCAGTTGCAGGTTGTGATGCTGCAATTATGGGATATGGTCCTGTACCAGCAACGCAAAAAGCATTAAAACGTGCTGGCTTATCTATTGCAGATATTCAAACTGTTGAGTTGAACGAAGCGTTTGCTGCACAAGGTTTATCGGTACTTAAAAACCTCGGTCTTTATGAAAGACAAGATATTGTCAACCTAAATGGTGGTGCAATTGCCTTAGGTCATCCATTGGGTTGTTCTGGCGCACGTATTACTACAACCTTACTTAATGCTATGGAACAACAAGATACTCAAATTGGTCTTGCAACGATGTGCATTGGTTTAGGTCAAGGTATTGCCACCATTATTGAACGTGTTTAATCTCTAAATACGTGAAAAATAACCCCGCTTAATGTGGGGTTATTTTCTTTCAACTTCCTCTAAAATCAATCCTGCCCTTAATCCGTTTTTCACATGAATATTAGGAAATAAAATTCGAATCTGATTTTTTTCTGCAATATCATTTCCACTACGTTGCGATGCAATCAACTCACCTTGTTGAAAACTTGAAAAATTCGGTGCATCTGCCGATAAATTCAATCGAAAATCATCATCTCGCTTAATAATAGTGCTTTTAACTTTAAAAATATGTACAGGACTCTTTTTCCGCGATGGTAAGGCGCCTGCGCTTAATAGAAGACGAAGAATAGAGTCAATATCCGTAAATTGGGTTAAATCATTTTGCCCAAGCGGTTTTGCTGCACCAAGTTCTAAGGTCACACTGGCAGCATCACATATTGCACTCGTAAATGAAGTAAACGTACTACCAACTTCACGATGATAGACCAGTGCTTCTATTTCAGCAGCAGCTAAACTTTCAATTAAAATCTGGTCATAAATCTTTTTTTGATATGGTAATAAGGCAAAAGTTTGAAATAAGGAACGTCGAATTGCTGTATGTAAATCATAGTGATAACGTGAAATAGAAACATCTGTGTGTTCAAAAAATTGTTTCACCACCACTTCAAGTTCTTGAGCACGTTGTGTTTCTGCTAAATTTTCATATTGTAAATGCTTTCCATAAAACATTCGATTCATATCATTTTCAATATAGCGTACCCCTTGTCGAATGGCTCGTGGATTCCCTAATACCAATAACAATCGAACATTTAAAGGAAGTAAACCCGCAAAAATATCTTGGCAAATTTGCACTAATAGCTCAATTGGAGCAGTCTCATTACCATGTATTCCCGCAGAAAAAACCACACTTTTTTTATAGCTCGTATTGGGCGTGAATGACAACAAACCTTCACCAAGCCATTGCCAATGAAAGGAATGACATTGTCCTTGCAGTGTCTGAGGTGTTTTTTCAAGTAATATGTGCGCAAGAAAATCCATCTTCATTTTCCTCTCACGTGACTGCTCTCTTTGAGCAAAATAATCTTCATTTATTTGCTGACTAAACTATCAACTCAGCATCATCAATGAAAAAATCAAATTATTTTTGAAAATCATAAACTGAACCTAAGCCTAAAATTTGGGTTAATTCATCTAATGCCGTTCGACTTTCAATGAATAACATTGGGTCTGCTAAATCTGCTTGCACTAATCGATCGCGATAAAACTGATCGATCCAACCATTAAGACGATCAAAAAGTTGATCATTCATCAGTACATGCGGATTGATCGCCTGATATTCTTGCTCATTAACTGCAACACGTAAACGTAAACAGGCAGGCCCACCACCATTTCGCATGCTTTCACGTAAATCAAATATTTGTATTTCATCAATGGGTGTACCCATATCAATCATGTCGTTTAAGTACCCCCAAACTGCTTGATTTTGCCTAGACTCTTCGGGAACAATAATGCTCATCCGACCATCAGTTCGCGTGACAATCTGACTATTAAATAAATAAGTAGATACTGCATTTGCAACGGAAATACGCTGTTCAGGAACCTCTATAGCAATGAATTCTTGACCTAACATCGCCATTTTTTGATAAATTTCTCCAAGTACTTTCTCTGAGTATAAAAATGCCTGTTGATGGTAAAATAGTACCTGTTGATTACTCACAGCAATTACATCATTATGAAAAACACCTTGATCAATCACTGCTGGATTCTGTTGAATAAAGACTGTTTTTCGCTCATCCAATTGATGTAGTCTTGCAACGGCTTGACAGGCTTCTAATGATTGTCGTGCAGGGTATTTTTTCGGCTTAATATTCCCATTTAAATATTGTTGCCCATATACAAAGACTTGTACACTTGCTTGATCATAAGCACCACCTAAACGATTGTGATTAGCAGCTCCTTCATCTCCAAAAAGTTCAACATCAGGCAAAGCTGCATGATGAACAAAATAACGCTCATCTTTAAAAGTCGCTGCTAGAATTGCACTGGTCGCTGTATGCTCAATTGAACGATGAAATTTATTATTCAAGTTTGCAACAGTGAAATGTATTCGCCCATCTTCACTATCGGCAGATGGTGAAACAGTAGCCGCATTTGCAGTCCACATAGACGATGCTGAACTCAGTGCTGATAACAAATCTGGCGCAACCTGCATAGCTTGAGTAATGACTTGGTGATCATCTCCATAAAAACCCAATTGGCGTAATGTTGGTACATGCGGGCGTTCTTGAGGTGCAAGCACGCCTTGTTTTAAGCCTAATGCAGTAAGTGCTTTCATTTTTAAAAGCCCTTGTTTTGCGGCTAATTTTGGATTGGCAGGTGCTTGCTTATTTTTTGTTGATGCCTCATTACCAAATGAAAGACCTGCATAGTGATGTGTTGGACCAACTAAACCATCAAAATTGACTTCATATCCTGACATTTTAATGCTCCAGTTTAGGCGGAAGTACAATGCCTGGTAATAAGTTTTCAGGCAAACTGATGTAGGTACTTTCTAAAGATGCCATCGGCCATGCACAATAATCTGCTGCATATAGTGCACTTGCACGATGATTCCCAGAAGCTCCAATACCACCAAATGGTGCAGCACTTGACGCCCCAGTTAAGGGCTTATTCCAGTTCACAATACCTGCACGTGCCTCAATTAAAAGTCGATCAAATAAATCTCGACGTGTTGAAACTAAACCAACAGATAAACCAAACCGTGTTGCATTGGCAAGCTTTAATGCATCATCAAAATTTTGATAACGATAAATACAGGTTAATGGTCCAAAATATTCTAGATCTGGTACCAAATATTGAATAGTCGTAGCGTCTAAAATTCCAGGTGTTAACAATGAACTATTGGCATTCGGTTGAGTCATCTTTAATAAAGAGATTGCACCTAACTGAAGAAGACTCTGCTGTGCATCTAAGATTTTTTGTGCCGCTGATAAAGAGATGACGCCGCCCATAAATGGTGGTGGTTGTTGATTCCAAGCACCAAGGCTTAGTTTTCTTGTAACCTCAATAAAACGTTGAATTAAGGCATCGCCTTCTTTACCCGTTTTGATTAATAAACGGCGTGCACATGTACAACGCTGCCCAGCAGAAATAAAAGATGATTGAATCATTAAATTCACAATTGCATCTTCATGATGAACATCTTCAATAATCAGGGCATTATTGCCCCCCATTTCTAAAGCAAGAATTTTTTCAGGTTTACCTGCCCATTGCTGATGTAAGTAATAACCAGTATCTGCACTTCCTGTGAACAATAATCCATCTATTTCTTCTGCATTAGCTAATGCTTCACCTGTACTTCGTCCACCTTGAACTAAATTAATAACACCATTTGGTAAGCCTGCCTGCTGCCAGAGCTTTATCGTTTCTTCTGCCGTCCACGGTGTAAATTCACTCGGTTTAAAAACAATCGTATTTCCTGCAATAAGTGCAGGAATAATATGTCCGTTGGGTAAATGACCTGGAAAATTATAAGGACCGAAGACCGCAAGTACACCATGCGGACGATGCCGTAAAGAAGTAACGCCATCTGATATTTCTACACGACTTTCGCCTGTTCGTTGATGATAAGCTTGAATCGAAATTGAAATTTTCCCAATCATGGCTTGAACTTCGGTCAATGCTTCCCAAAATGGTTTACTGGTTTCCTGACTAATGACACGAGCAAGATGTTCTTTTTTTTCTTCTAAAGCATTTCTAAAACGTTGTATGATTTCAATGCGCGCATCAAATGACATTCTTGCCCATGATGCAAATCTATGTCGTGCAGCTTTACATGCTGCATCTACATTTTCTTTACTTGCCTCACATCCTGACCAAATTTCTTGTTGTGTCATTGGATCTAATTTTTGCCATTGAATCCCTGAGCCCATGATCCATTGGCCATCAATAAATAATTTACCTTGGGACATTAGCTCTTCTCCTGTGTATGTAAAGCCAAGATACGAACTTGATCCCCAAGCTTTACATTTAAAATTTGTGCTTGTTCTGGCGTCAGTTTTAAAAAACGTTCATTACCATCATGAGAAACCAATAAGGCTTTGTAATTTTCATAATGATCATTCGCTACCATAAAAGCTTGATTACCTTTTTGATTATTCTGCGCTTCAATTTTGATTTGAACTTGCTGACAATTTTGAATTGCCTTTAAATTTTTGATATCGGCTTGCAACGTTGGACCACCATCGAAAATATCGACATAACCACAATATTCTAAGCCTTCTAATTGCAATAATTTAAATGCTGGTAAAGTCTGTTGATGGACTTGTCCTATAACGTTTTTAGCAGATTCAGGTAATAAATCGATATAAATTGGAAATCTCGGCATAAGTTCAGCAATGAAAGATTTTTGACCAATACCACTTAAATAATCAGCAGTTGCAAAATCCATCTTAAAAAAATGATGCCCTAAAGCATTCCAAAATGGGGATATACCATCTTCAGTTGAATAACCACGCATTTCGGCAATCAATTTTTGTTTAAATAAATGTCGAAATGCTGCAATAAACAAAAATCTAATTTTAGATAGAAATTTTCCATTTGAGTTCACTCTAAATGTTGGATCAATAATCAATGAACAAAGTTCACTTACACCAGTTAAATCATTGGTTAAAAAAAGTGTATCGAGCGTTTTATATACGTTCAACTCATCGGAAGCATGTACTTGTTTACCCATACGATAACTATAAAATGGGCTGGTTAATCCCACCGAAACTTCAATTGCACTTAACCCCACAACACGTTGAGACATGAAATCTTCTAAAACAAATAAATATCCTTGTTCACTTTCTGGAACTTCCCCAGCGAGTGTTTTTTGAGTCCGAATAATGCGTTTTGACAAAATGTCTATGTTGGCTGGCAAAGATGTAAATCCCACACCTGATTTTTCAGCGAGAAGATAAATATCTTGTAAATCTTTAAGTTCCGCATGCCTAACAATCATCATAGAAATACTCCTATTTCTCTTGAGTAAATCGAGCTAATGCACGACCTAAGCGAATGAAGCCTTCTTGAATATCATTTTCAGGTATAATTAATGAGGGTGTAAAACGAACAATATTCGGACCTGCGATAAGAGCCATAACGCCCTCTTCTGCAGCAAATGTAATTATTTCTTTTGCTCTATTTGCATAGTGTGCATTAAGCACGCAGCCAATTAATAAGCCTTTCCCACGAATCTCTTGAAAAACTTGATATTGAGCATTTAATTTTTGAATACTTTCTACAAATAATTTCGATCGGAATAACACACCATCTAAAACATCTTGAGTATTAATGACATCAAAAACAGCGCCTGCAACAGCACATGCCAAAGGATTTCCACCATACGTGGTTCCGTGATCACCAAACACAAATTGTTTCCCAAATTGGTCTGTGGTTAACATCGCACCTATTGGAAAACCACCCCCTAATGCTTTTGCTATTGTTAAAATATCAGGCACAACAGGTGTGTTCATATAGGCATATAAAGACCCTGTACGCCCCATACCTGTTTGAATTTCATCAAAAATTAATAATACTTTATATTGATCACAAAGTTGTCGTACACCTTTTAAAAATTCAATATCTGCAGGAATAACCCCACCTTCACCTTGAATTGGCTCAATAATGACAGCACATGTCTGATCTGAAATGGCTGCTTTAACTGCGGCTAAATCATTGAATGGTAAATGCTCAATTCCTTCTGGTAGAGGGGCGAAATCTTGAGAATATTTAGCCTGCCCCCCTGTACTTACCGTAAATAGTG
Source organism: Acinetobacter sp. ANC 4558 (assembly GCF_002135375.1). GTDB lineage: Bacteria > Pseudomonadota > Gammaproteobacteria > Pseudomonadales > Moraxellaceae > Acinetobacter. Next base: position 110,371 of record NZ_NEGH01000001.1, read on the forward strand.
TTCGCCCATGAAATGCATTATTAAAGGCAATAATTTTATTTTTATTTGCAATACCCGATTTCAATCCCACTTTGCGTGCAAGTTTTAATGCAGCTTCATTAGCTTCAGCACCAGAGTTACAAAAAAATACTTTTTCAGCAAAAGTTGAATCAATGAGTTTTTTTGCCAATCTTAAAGCAGGCTCATTAGTAAACCCATTCGCAACATGCCAAAGTTTTTGACCTTGTTCTATGAGTGCATTTACAACAATAGGATGAAGATGCCCTAATGCATTCACTGCAATACCACCAACAAAATCAATGTATTCTCGACCACCTTGATCCCATAATCGTGAACCTTGCCCACGAACAGGAATCATTGGTGCAGGACTATAAATTGGAATCATATATTGATCAAAATCTTCACGGCTTGGTTGGTATGGGTTCATAGCATCCTCTCAATGAAATCAAATTGTTATTTCTACAAATGAGAAACGATGCGTCAGATCAGTATTAATTTGAGCAATAAATGAGTTTGATGTTATTAACTACTCAAATTTTCTCAATCAGCTATTCTTATTTTTAACCAATAAGAAAACTTTCAAAGTAAATACTTTTTGCACATCTATCCTTTTAAGATGCTCAGTATGGAAAATAAATTTGGTCTGAAAAAGTTGTTATTTTGATTTAAATCTAATAAATTTTAAGCAAAATGATAAATACACATAACAATATGAATGATACGGACACTCAAATATTAGGGCTACTTCGAGAAAATGCTCGAATTTCCATTACTAATATCGCAATAAAAGTAAAAGTTTCTCGTGCCACAGTACAAAAACGAATTGAACACATGGAAAGACATGGAATTATTCATGGCTATACAGTACGAATTTCACCCAATATCGAAAAAAATCTTATTCGTGCTTGGATGTATATTATGGTTGAAGGCAATAAAACCAGTGCAGTAATTCAAGCTCTACGCCTAGAACCTGCCATATATAAATTGCATACAACAAATGGAAAGTGGGATCTTTTAGTCGAATTAGAATCCGATACATTAGAAAATTTTGATCGGACTTTAGATAGAATTAGAACAATTTATGGCATTCATAATACTGAAACAAGTATTTTACTTTCGACCTATAAAGCTTAATCTGATAAAGAATAAATATTTTAACTTTATTTTGGGCTAACACTTTTTAATATAAAAATATAATTCACATAATTTATATTATTAAATCTATGTATTTAAACCAGACCCTTCTCAAAATAAAATCATTGGTATGAATATTTCATTATTTTAAAGACAATATTGCTTTTGAAAGTCGGTAATATTTTTTCCACGCATACATTTAAATTCTGTCACGGTATCTAATTGTTGCCAGATATTTTGATGCAACTTAAATCGGTATGTCGTACGAATTGCTGTAATAGAATCATCTAATAAATTCGATTGGACTATGGTCACTTGAGCAGCTGTAGGACCTTCCACTTTATTAAAAACTTGCCGAATATCCAGATTACTTAATTCTAATTGGAGTTCTGGATGTGCTTTAAGTATTTGTTCTAACGGTGTTTTTATCGTGCTTTTTTTAGAGCTTATATTTGAGACCAATGCTTTGGTTGTCACACAACCAGACAATACACTCAAACTTATTATTATCATCATTATTCTTTTTAGCATGGCATCCGAATCCTTAACATTTTAAAATAAAAAAGGCATAACAGCTTATGTTATGCCTTTTTTAATCACATCGATAGTGATGTTTTAATTCTCATACAATGAACTTTATTATAAATCAAATAATTTACCAGGATTCATAATTCCCTTCGGATCAAATACTGCTTTCAATGCTTTCATATAGCCAATTTCTTCTTCAGAACGTGTGTAGCCTAAATATGGCTTTTTTGTCATTCCAACACCATGTTCTGCCGAAATTGAACCATCATATTTTTCAACAGTTTCAAATACATATTTATTAACATGCTGACACTTATCAAAAAATTCATCTTTCGATAAGTTTTCAGGTTTTAAAATATTTAAGTGTAAGTTCCCATCACCAATATGACCAAACCAGCAAATTTCAAAGTCTGGATAATTTTCACTAACAATGGAATCAATTTCTTTAATAAATGCTGGAACATGCGTAATTAATACTGAAATATCATTCTTGTATGGCGTAAATGGTGCAATTGATTCTGAAATATCTTCACGTAAACGCCATAAACTATGCAATTGATCAAGACTTTGACTCATAACACCATCAAGTACCCAACCTTGTTCCATGCAATGTTCAAAAATCTCCATTGCCGCATCCATAATTGGTTCATATGGTGCTTCAAATTCAAGTAAAACATAGAATGGACATTCTGTTTCAAATGGACGTTGTACATGACCATGTGCCAATACTTTCTGCATTGATAATTCACCAAAGAATTCAAATGCAGTTAAATCAATTTTATTTTGAAATGCATGTAATACAGGCATAATTGCATCAAAATCTGGTACACCTAACACCATGACTTGAAGATCATGTGGTTGACGTTCAAGCTTAATCTCAGCTTCCGTAACCAAACCTAGCGTTCCTTCACCACCAATGAATAAATGTTGAAGTGCATAGCCTGTCGCATTTTTAATCATGCCTTTGTTTAAACGAAGAATATCACCGTTACCCGTCACTACGGTTAAACCCAGAACCCAATTACGTGTCATTCCGTATTTAATCACTTTGATACCACCTGCATTGGTACCAATATTACCGCCAATTTGCGATGAACCAGAAGATGCAAAATCGACTGGATAATACATACCTTGTTCTTCAGCATAGTTTTGTAATTGTTCAGTCACTACACCAGCTTGTACACGCACCATACGATCGGCAGGGAAGAATTCTAAAATTTGGTTCATTTTGTCCATACTAATGACAATTTCACCATTTGCGGCAACAGCTCCCGCAGATAAACCAGTTCGCCCACCACTTGGTGTAATCGCAATATGATATAGATTTGCAAGTTTGACGATTTCTTGAACCTGTTCCGTGCTGGATGGAAAAACGATGACCGAAGGATTTGGATCAAAGTGCTTAGTATGATCACGTCCCCAATTTTGTAGGCTATCTGCATCTGTTTTAATGCGGTTTTCACCAACAATAGCAGTTAGTTGGGCAAGTAGTTCAGGAGCTAAATTAACAGAAGCATTCATCGTTATGCAGACCTTGCGAATAATAACAAGTGATTTTGGAAGCTTGGGTGCCTTATTTTTGAATGCTATGGGTTACACCCATAAAATTCAAAATGTAAATATTCAAAAAAATCTGTATGACACAGACTTTTCATCATGCACTGGCTATTTACATAGCATTCTACCCTTAAGCGCTCAGGTGATAAAGCATAGAATTGATATTCAATCATCACAGAATGTGTATAAACCTAATTTTTTTTAGATGAATTTGACGTTAGAAAAAAATAATTTTCAGGTTTTGTTTGACACTTTTTGATTGCTGTTGAAAAAATATCCTGTCTCATCGTTAGAAACGAAATGCCTATACTTATTCATTATGTTATTATATCGCCACCAAATTTGGCCTTTGTAGCGGAGCCGTAATGAGCCAACATCTTTCACTTCCTAAAGATAAAATTCGTTTCTTGTTGTTAGAAGGCGTTCATCAAAATGCTATCGACACCTTGAATGCTGCTGGATATACCAATATCGATTATCGTAAAACTGCGCTTGAAGGTGAAGCGTTGAAAGAAGCGATAAAAGATGCACATTTTATTGGTATTCGTTCGCGTACTCAGTTGACTGAAGAAATCTTTGAAGCAGCGAATAAACTTATCGCTGTTGGTTGTTTCTGTATTGGAACAAACCAAGTGAATTTAAATGCTGCCATGACTCGTGGTATTCCAGTATTTAATGCACCCTATTCAAACACTCGTTCAGTTGCTGAACTTGTACTCGCTGAAACTATTCTTTTACTTCGCGGCATTCCTGCAAAATCAACTGCATGTCACCGTGGTGGATGGGATAAATCAGCAGTGGGTTCATTTGAAACACGTGGTAAAACTTTAGGTATTGTGGGTTACGGCTCTATTGGCTCGCAACTATCAGTTTTGGCTGAAAGTCTTGGTATGAATGTGATCTATTATGATGCGGTCACTAAACTACCAATGGGAAATGCACGTCAAGTTGGTTCTCTCAATGAATTACTAGCAAATGCTGATGTCGTTACATTGCATGTTCCAGATGTTCCATCAACACGTAATTTCTTTGGCAAAGAGCAATTTGCACAAATGAAAGCAGGTTCAATTTTCCTGAACGCTGCGCGTGGCACATGTGTCATTATTGAAGATCTTGCTGATGCAATTAAATCTGGTCATATTGCTGGTGCTGCAGTGGATGTATTCCCAAAAGAACCTAAAGCAAATGGTGAAGAATTCATTTCTCCGCTACGTAACTTAGATAACGTCATTTTAACGCCTCATGTTGGCGGTTCAACCATGGAAGCTCAAGCAAACATTGGTTTAGAAGTGGCTGAAAAGTTCGTTGCTTATTCAGATAAAGGGATGACTTTGTCTGCTGTGAATTTCCCTGAAATTGCATTACCATTGACAGAAGGCAAACATCGCTTACTTCACATTCACAAAAATGTCCCAGGTGTGCTTTCTAAGATCAATAACTTATTCGCTGAACACGGTATTAATATTTCTGGTCAATCTTTAATGACGAAAGACGATATCGGTTACTTAGTTATGGATGTCGATGCAACTGCATCTCAAGAAGCATTAGATACACTTCATGAAGTAGAAGGTACTATTCGCGTACGTATCTTGTTTTAATTTTTCTACATGATCAAAACCACAGTATTTGTACTGTGGTTTTTTATTTTTAAATCATTAAATTTATACATTCTAATGACCTTTCAAACGTATTTAGTACTTCTCCAATGATTAAAAGTAAACCACACACCCAAGCACTCATTTTACTTTTCATTGCAATGATCAGTATGCAAGGAAGTGGTTCATTTGCAAAAATACTATTTCAACAATTTCCAGTGTTAACCGTATCAGCAATGCGGCTATTGATTGGCTCACTGATACTTGCCATCATTTTTAGAATCTGGACGATACAATTTAAACAAATTCACTGGCAAGCAATTATCAGCTACGGTATCGCATTGGCAGGAATGAATGCTTTGTTCTATTTGTCTATCGAACGGCTTCCTTTAGGCATTGCTGTTTCTTTTGAGTTTATTGGACCATTAAGTGTTGCTTTATATTATGCACGACAAAAATTTGATTTTATTTGGGTCGGACTTGCCATTCTTGGTTTAATTTTACTCTTTCCTTTTCAGCAAGCTGAGCATTCTCTTGATCCACTGGGTATTTTATTTGCAATAAGTGCAGGTGCGTGTTGGGCCTTATATATTGTTTCAGGACAAAAACCCACAGGAATTTCAGGGAATCATACGGTTTGCGTGGGTATGTTCGTGGGTATGCTATTTATACTTCCTATTGCTATTTTTGCAGGTATGCCAAGCTATGTATGGAATCCTGATAATTTAGCAATATTCTTTGGTTTAGCCATTCTCGCCAGTGCCCTGCCTTTTAGTCTAGAAATGTATGCGCTACGTAATTTAAGTCCACTCATTTTTGGAACATTGACCAGTTTAGAGCCTGCTATTGCTGCTGTTTCTGGTTTTATCTTTTTACACGAACAACTTCTTTGGACACAGTGGCTCGCTTTAAGTATTATTATCTGTGCATCCATTGGATGTACGTTCACCACACAGCACGCTAAAAATAAACTCAGTTTTTCCAATAAAAAAGAATAAAATAACGCATATAACATGATTAAAATAATTTGCCTAATCACATATATTTCAATGGTATGATGTCCAAAGTTTAATAAAGTGATCATTCACTTTAGTTGAGTATCTTATGCCTAATTCACAATTGCTTGCAGTTATTCTCATGATTATCTCCATGAGTTCTTATCAAATTAGTGCATCATATGCTAAACAACTTTTCTATTTTCTAGACCCTCTCTCGGTAACTATTTTACGGCTATGTTTCGCCACAATTATTGTATGCATCATGTTTCGTTCATGGCGAATATTATCTCGATTATCATTTTTAAAGTGGCGAGATTTATTATGCTACAGCGCAGCCTTATGCTGCATGAACGTTCTATTTTATATATCTTTAGGAAAACTACCTCAAGGTATTGCCGTTGGTTTAGAGTTTATTGGTCCACTTGGACTAGCCTTGTTATTTATTCAAAATAGACGTGATTATATTTGGGTATTTTTTGCGATCCTAGGTATTGGTTTAATGGTACCTTGGAACAATTTAGACTCAGAAGAGTTTTCTATTTTTGGTGCAGCTTGCGCCTTAGGTGCGGGTTTATGCTGGGCATTCTATATTCACTTTGGTCAAAAGGTGGTCATGCAAAATATTGGCATGCATGCTTTAACCATTGCAATTGGGCTTTCAGCAATCACATTACTTCCGATTGGTTTATACAATGATGCACCCGCACTTTTAGATACAAGCTATTGGAAGCAGGCTTTAATTATTGCGATTCTTGCAACAGCAATCCCTTATGCACTTGATCTTAGAGCTTTAAAATATTTAAGTAAAACCAGTTATGGTACGCTATCTAGCTTGGCACCAGCACTGGCTGCATTGACAGGTTTTATAATGCTTGGTGAAACTATTGGTTTTTGGCAATGGATCGCGTTAATCTGCATTATGGTTGCTTCAATCGGTGTCACGTCTCGATCAATTCGCCCAAGTACAACTTAAGTCATTCACTCTATTTGATATTTTCAGATCATGTCAATTTTAATTAATGCCCATTATCATTTGATAACTTAAGCGAATAATTAAGACACTGACTAAAATTAAGAATAAAATTCGAATGAACCCACTACCATATTTTAAAGCTGCACGTACACCAATCAATGCACCTAAAATATTGGCAACTGCCATACACATACCAACCGTAAATAAAACATGTCCTGTGGGAATAAAAAAACTAAGTGCGGCAAAATTGGTCATAAAATTAGCAATTTTAGACAATGCTGAAGCATGCAAAAAATCAACTTGTAAGTACCGAATAAAAAAGAAAATAAAAAAACTTCCAGTTCCCGGACCAAAAATTCCATCATAAAAGCCAATCAGCAAGCTACCCATTGCCGCTAAAATTAGCATTTTTGAGCTGAGTTCTTGCTGCACATGAACTTGCCCAAATTGTTTTTTTAAAAAGGTGTAAATTGCGATCACAATCAACATAAATAAAACAAAAGGCTTTAAAACTTCTTTTGGAATTAGTGACACACAAGCAGCACCAATAAAAGAACTCACAAAAGCACAAATGGCAATCACTGCCATCAATTTCCAACGTAATTTAACCTTTCGAATATATCCCCATGCTGCTGATGCAGTACCAAAAATCGCTGATAATTTATTGGTACCAAACACAGTTGCAGGTGCAAGTTGTGGCATTGCACCCATGAGCGCTGGAATTTGAATTAAGCCTCCGCCACCTACAGCCGCATCAATTGCACCTGCACAAAAAGCAAAAAAAATCAGGCTTAATAAAATCTCTAATTCCATAGAAGATATATCTCAAAACACTTATCAGTCTAGATTATAAGTTTAACACGCGTTTAGGGACTAAGCGTTTCCGATCTGTGATTTCTGCCAAACCTAAGCATTTTTCACCAGCAAAGACTAAAACTTGCGCGACTTGTTCATGGTCAATATTACTTTCCATTCCGCGACTAAAATATTCTGCTCGTCCTTCAGGAACTTGAACTTTTGGAAAGTGATCTATAGGTGAATAGACCGACAGTAATAAATTTTCACGTGCTTCTTCTGTTAAACTTTCCAAATATTCAATCGTAAATTCAGGAACAATATCAAAATGACCTGTTTGTGTTCTATGTAAATAGGTCAAATGTCCTACGGTCCCTAATGCCTTCGCAATATCCTCACCCAATACACGAATATATGTACCTTTTGAACAAGTCACATCTATACTAATACTTTCTAGGGTGAACTTAATTAATTCAATCGCATAAATGCAAATTGGTCGCGCTTCTCGCTCAATTTCAATTCCTTTACGCGCCAATTCATACAAGGGACGCCCATCTTTTTTAAGCGCTGAATACATGGGTGGTATTTGCTGAATATCTCCGACAAATTGTGCTAATACTTGCTTAATTTGATCTTCTGTCAAAGTAGGAATAGATTTTTCTAATAATATTTCACCTTCGACATCACCTGTAGTTGTACTGTTTCCTAACTGAATCGTCGTTTGATAACGTTTTGTTGAATCTAATAAAAAATGTGAAAATTTCGTTGCTTCACCAAAACAAATCGGTAATAAACCTGAAGCTAGCGGATCAAGCGCTCCAGTATGACCAGCTTTTTGTGCACGAAATAACCAACGAACTTTTTGCAATGCGGCATTTGAACTAAGCCCCAAAGGCTTATTAAGCAAGAAAACGCCACTGATTGAGCGACGCTGCATTTTCTGGGAAGTTGATTTCATAGATAAAAATAAAAGTAATCAATATTAATTAATATTAATAGTACCAATCTACATAGTAAATTTTCAAATTTTAAATAGAAGCTTATTTTTTTTATGTTATAAATCGCAAAAACAGACCAATCACAAAAACAATATATGGTGTATTAAAAAATGAAGAAATACATATTAGTCACACTATTATTAATTATTTTTTTCACTGTAATTATAATAGCATACTGGTTATATCCAGTAAAAAAAGAGAGTCTTCATGAACAAAAAATATATAAAACTACTGAAAATCCCCCTCAAATACACGATATAAATCGCTCTTTAAATTTTTCAAGTACTAGTCAACAAGATATACAAATCAATTGCCAATTGACGATCAAGCATCAGCAATTCATTATTAATGAACAAACTAAAAACTGTTTTGAATTTTTTATTACACAATATGGTGAAAAAAAAATCGATCAAATTAATCAAGATTTTAATGCCTATATAAAACAAAATTATCTAAATCCTGCACAATCACAAATTTTAAACTTATGGAATCGATATCTTCAATATCGGACCCAGCTTCCGAATATGGCACCGTCATCAACATCTTCAAACAATCAGATTCAAGACTTTTTAGCAGTATTTAACAATCTACAAAAGATAAGAAAACAGTTTTTTTCAAACAACGAAATTGAGGGTCTTTTTGGAGAAGAAAACACCTACTACCTCTATACACTTAAACGTATGGAAATACTTGCTGATAAACACCTAAGTGAACAAGATAAAGCTAAAAAGCTACAAGATTTATTTAAAAACCTTCCTGAAAATTGGCAAGAAAATTTAGAACAATTAAATAAGCTTGAAGATTTACAACAACTCACTTCAGACATTAAAGCACGTGGCGGATCATATGAAGAAATACGACAAATGCGCTTAAATTTAGTTGGTTCTGCTGCTACTGAACGTTTAGAAAACCTTGATGTTCAAAGACGTGATTGGAATATTAAAGTTAATCAATATCTTTTAGAGCGAGATATGATTAAAAAAAATCATTTAAAAAATGTTTCTAGAGATAAAGCCCTTCAACAACTCAAAGAAAAATATTTCATCTCCCCTAATGAACAATTGCGTATCGAAACTTTCGAACATATCCATGATCAAGGTGGAACCCTTCCATTGTTAGAATAAATATCTATTTTTAGAATATGATTCTCTCAATATAAAAGCATATATATTTTATATGCTTTTATTTTTTATTATAATTTTCATCAAAGATATAAATATAAATCGCTTTCTTTAACGATCTTCTTCTTACAAAAAATTAATATGTGAATATGCTAGGCTCCACCTCTATTACAAAAATAATACGCTATATATAACTTAATATTTTTAATCACATTTCAATCTAAGATTCATTTCATATTTTTAATACTAAATATAATTATCACTATAATTTCAATCATTTAAATATTTTTTTATTTTTATATTCCTTCTTTTTGATTCTAACAACTTATCTAAAAGTATTTGTTCTCAAAAAAATAATAACGAATAATTTAACTTCCGTTCTTAGTCACTCAACTCAAATAAAGACAAATAATAGAGTAACGCTTATGAAATACAAATCAATCATTGTAGGAAGCATATTCGCTGCAATTATAAATTTAACATTTGCAGGTCCAGCCTCTCAAACACGCGCAAATTATGTAACATCTAATTATGCACAAACTCAGTATCCAATTGTCTTTGCACATGGTTTATTTGGATTTGGTAGCATTGTCGGGTTAGATTATTTTTATCAAATTCTTCCAGACCTCGCACGTAATGGTGCAAATGTTTGGGCAACATCAGTTTCACCAATGAATTCAAGTGAGGTTCGTGGCGAACAAATGCTCAGACAAGTCGAAGAAATTTTAGCAATTACTGGAAAACCTAAAATCAATCTTATTGGTCATTCTCATGGAGGACAATCTGTTCGCTATGTTGCAGGAGCTATTCCAAATAAAGTTGCTTCCATCACCACAATTGCATCTGCCAATCAAGGTGCGCGCATTGCAGATATGGTGTTAATGTTAGAAAATACGCCACTTGAAGCGCCTGCTCGTATAATTTTCGATAGTCTAGTCTCACCTGTAATTACTTTCGCTCAAGGACTTGATCCTCAGATCTATCCACATGATGCTAAAGCTGCAATAGCAAGTTTAAGTACAGCTGGTTCACAGGCTTTTAATCGTCGCTATCCGAATGGGGTACCAACAACTCGATGTGGTGAAGGAGCCTATCAACAAAATCAAATTTTCAACTATTCATTTATGGGTAATAATGCGTTTAATACTCCCTTAGACCCATCAGATTATACCTTTCTAGCAACATCACTTTTCATTAATGGTGGTCAAGATAATGATGGTGTCGTTGCCCGCTGTGATGCTCGTTTTGGTAAAGTCGTTCGAGATAATTACCGCTGGAATCATTTTGATGAAGTGAATCATTTATTAGGATTAAAAAGTGTTTTTGCACCCAGTGCAGTTGATGTATATCGTCAACATGCCAATCGTTTAAAATTACAAGGCTTATAAAATAGAAAAATGTGTGAGTAGTAAAAAATTGAGTGATGAACGTACATAAAAATTCTATTTTAACGCTCTACAGCTTAATATACAGTCATTAAAAGTAGTCTTAATAATCAATATTCATTTCGTCTACCTATTTGAAAAGCATAAAAAATGCGCCAAAAGGCGCATTTTTAGCAACATAAAGCGAATTAAGCTTTACGCGCTGGTAATTTTTCACGAATACGTGCAGCTTTACCAGATAATTCACGTAGGTAATAAAGCTTAGCACGACGAACGTCACCACGACGTTTCACTTCGATTTTAGCAACGATTGGAGAGTGAGTTTGGAATACACGCTCAACGCCAATACCGTTAGAAATTTTACGTACTGTGAACGCAGAGTTCAAGCCACGATTTTTCTTCGCAATAACAACACCTTCAAATGCCTGAAGACGTTCACGCTCACCTTCTTTTACTTTTACTTGAACGATAACTGTGTCACCAGGAGCAAAAGCAGGAATATCTTGTTTTAACTGTGCATTTTCAACAGCTTGAACTAAAGGATGTTTACCACTCATTGTGGGAATCTCCAATATGTGCGGTTCAGAAGAGGTCTAAAATCCGCTGGGGATAGAGGCTTATCGCATATCGACCCGATTATCTTTCTCTTTATACTTGACCACTTCAATGCATAAAGAGCACATTGATAAATACTTAAAAGTTGATTTTAAGTATTTGCTTCGAAAATAATCATTTATTGATATTTTCTTGCGTATCTTTCAGCCATTTTTTTTGCTGCTTTGTCAGTTCTACTTTTTCGACCAACTCTGGACGACGTTCGAGTGTACGCTGATATCGCTGCAAAAACCGCCATTTTTCAATATTTGCATGATGTCCAGATTTTAGAACGTCTGGAACATCCAAATCTTCAAAATGATCTGGCTTGGTATATTGTGGGCAATCTAAAAGACCATCCACAAATGAGTCCTGAATCGCAGATTGTTCATCAGATATCGCACCAGGAAGTCTCCGAATAATGCTATCCAATAAAACCATCGCAGGAAGCTCTCCACCAGATAAAACGTAATCCCCTATTGACCATTCTTGATCAACATATTTCTGGATTAAACGCTCATCCACACCTTCATATCGACCACATAAAACAATCAATCCATCATATTTAACGAACTGTTGTACAGCAGTTTCATTCAGTGTTTTGCCTTGTGGTGACATATAGACCACAGGAACATGAATTGCACCCGCTTGCGCTGCAAGCTCTTTAGCATGTTGAATTGCCTTCGCCAAAGGCTCAGCCATCATCACCATACCAGGACCACCACCAAATGGACGTTCATCCACTCTTTTATAGTTGCCCTCAGCAAAATCACGAGGATTAATGCAATGAATTTGCATCAAATCACGTTTTGCTGCGCGCCCGCTAATACCAAAACTTGTAATCGCTTCAAACATTTCAGGAAAAAGCGTTATGACTGCAAAAAACACCGCAGACTCCTCTATTTTCCTGCTGCGTTAATCCTTAAAGGATTAATAATCTACGCCCCAATTTACGTAGATACGACCAGCTTCGAGATCAACTCGTTGTACCACATCTTTATGCCATGGAATCATGCGCTCTTCGCTATCAATGCTCTCAAGTGTTGCGCGAACCACCATCACATCATTAGCACCTGTTTCAAACAGTTCATGGATATTACCAAGATTTACTTCTTGCTCTTCATCATTTAGACCTAACACTGTTAGACCTTTTAAATCAGACCAATAATACTCGTCCACACCTGGTTGAGGCAGTTGAGATTTTGAAATCCAAATATTAGCGCCAACTAAATTATCCGCCCCAGTGCGATCACTCACACCTTTTAGCGAAACAACTAAGCCTTTGCCATGTGGTTTCCAACGTTTTACATCTATAATCTGCCAACCTGCTTTGGTTTCTATGTACCAAGGTAGATAGTCAAATATATTGCTCATAGGTTCTGTATTGGAATAGACCCAGAGCCACCCATTCAATCCATATGCTGAACGCAACTGTCCAATCTGAATACGATCTTCTGGAACATTCTGTGTTGGTGTCATGGGCTACCTACTACTTAATCAAATTATGCAGTAGCTGCAGCTTTCTTAGCTTGAGCAGCTAAAGAAGCAACACGTTCAGAAGGTTGAGCACCTTGAGCAACCCAGTGTGCAAAACGATCAGCATCTAAACGAAGTTTTTCTGCTTTACCTTGAGCTGTTGGGTTGAAAAAACCAATACGTTCGATGAAACGACCGTCACGCGCATTGCGGCTATCAGTTACAATAACTTGATAGAACGGACGTTTTTTAGCACCACCGCGTGCTAGACGAATTACGACCATGTTAATACTCTCACATGTTAAAAAAGCTTTTTAAGTTCGAATGAACTAAAAAGGCGAATATTTTACGATATATTCGCCCAAAGGGAAAGGTCAAAAATTGTTTATCCACACTTTTGAATTTAATTTTATTTATGATCCCATGTTGTTTCTTCTGATGGGATACAATTCTTTTGACTTTTTACCCAACATTTTTCACCACGATAATTCACAGCAACACCTCCATCTAATTGCTGTGTTGTATTATCTATAGGTGTTGCAGCAAGTGTCCATGTCTTTTCTGTGACATCAAATAAGGTTACTTGATATAGAGGGTTGCCTGATCTTGGCAAAGTTAACATCTCACTCTCACCAATATTTTCTAATGTGATCGGTTCACCATCTGTTTGTAAAAATGTAAAATTTGCAATTTTATAACGTTGTATTTTACTTGCTAAGTCTAATAATTCAGCCTGAGCTTCTACTCTTTTAGATTTACGTAAATAATCCGTATAAGATGGATATGCAATTGCTACTAAAATTGCAACAATAATCATTGTAATTAGCAACTCAATAAGTGAAAAACCTTTTTCCATTTACCACTCCTCTTGCCCAGATTCACCACAACTCACAAAATCAACACTCGCTGCTATTTTATTTTTACACCGCACACCCTGACTCGTTAATAAAAAAGTATAGTTTTTAGGATCTGTGCTTTGTGCTTGTATTGCCCAATTACGCCCAGATATATTATCTCCATCTATTGCAAGCTCAGGTTGATCTCCATCTCGGATACTGATGATATATTTCACCTTTTCGTCCAAAGCATTGACTGGCAACGTTTCAGATGCAATGTCGAAGCCTTTATAGGTAAAGTTACGTGCTTTATGCTTATCTAATAAAACTGCCAATCTTTGAATTTCTTGTTGAGCTTGGGTGGCAAGTGCTCGTCTTGCATAAGATTGATAAGATGGGATCGCAATTGCAGAAAAAATAGCAACAATTAAGATAACGATTAGAAGTTCAATCAGCGTAAAAGCTGAGGATTCTTTAAAATCATACATAGTTGATTATTCCTCAGTAATTTTTATCATACCAACGCTGTGGAATCAGCTTATTAACGGTTTGATAACGGCGTTTTAAAATTTCATTACCACTAATGCCAGACGTATTCAAATTTGCTGCCATTAACCGTGCCATTCCTGCACTATCTCCTGCACCAACGGCTCCTCCCACAATTCCAACGCCGATATTTAGTTTGAAAGTTGTGATATTTCCTGCTTTACATTGTCCATAAGGCATACAAAATAACGTAATAAAGCTTTCCCCTTTCACACCAGCACCACAATCACCAGATAACCCATCTTTGCTACTATCAAATGACGTAACATACATATCATTACGCATGACAATAGGCGTTGACATAATTTTTTCACTTTGAATTAAATTGGATTTAAAAAGGTAATACCAGCCTTGCGTTAGGGCATATGATGCTCGAATAACATTGTCTGCAAATCGAGTATTGTCATTTAAATCAACCAATTGATTAATCGTCGTATTTCCAACATTCACCCCTTCATTTAATAAGGTAATATTTTTTGTTTTAAGCGCAGCGCCTTCTATTTCATATTTTTGATTTTTGTTTAAATTGAATAAATCACGTCGAGCAACATCCTTATCATAAATACTATAAACCCCATCTTCACGATAACCTGCTGTCGTACTATATTCAGCAAGTGGTTGGCTTCTGTTACCACTCCCAATCGCAACAACTGCAAATACTTCGCCATTGTGAGAATAGGTTGAAAAACTTGGCATTTCATAAAAGCGTGGGCCTTTTTCAGCATTATTCAAGTTTAAAATTCGTGTCGGTTCTTTTGCAAAAAGTTCAGCATTATTGGCTTTATTATTTAAATCTATACGCCAGAGCTGTCCTCCTAAATCTCCAAAATAAAGATGATCCGTCAGCCCATCACCATCTCGATCTATTGCACGAATTTGGCTCACCACACTATATTTCATCTCTGCATGGTATGAACTTGAAGGTCCTGTTGTCGGCACATATGTCGATGTTGTTTGTGGTGTCGCATTGGCACTTGCCCACCAAAGCAATTTCCCATCCCATGCATCAAACATATAAACTCCTGCACCCACTTTATTTACTTGCTGGTAATCGTCATATTCATAACCTGCGTAGTGCTTAATTTTCGCTGCCTTCGCAATGCGTTGAGCCTCTGTCGTTTCTGGCATATTACTAATAGCAGTAGGTAAGCCCTTATCATCATAGCCCCCACCGACAATCATCACGAGCTTTCTCGTACCTTTCCAATTCACCCATGTTAATGTCGGTTTAGACCAGCTTTGCCCCATGCACCCTAAAGGATTTGATGCTGTACAATTTCCACTCGGCTTTATTGAAAATAATAATTTTGGTGAATTCATATCATGTAAGTCGAGTGCGTAATAATTACGTCCGCCCATACGTAAACCACCATAAACCAACTGTTTACCAACACGATTATTTAAACCGTCTCCTACTGTTAATAAATTATCCGCTGTATTTACATATTCGCTATAAGCCGTCCATGCGCCATCTACACCATAGAAAAGCTTATCTATCGGCCCGACCGTTGAATCAAAATTCATCAATGCTTCTTTTTGATTTTCCACCATCGCATTCGGTACAAAAGCAAATTTCTCTGCACCCGTTTTTGCATCTACAACATGCAAAACGCCTTGTGTTGTACCAAATAAAACATAATCCTCTCTTAATTCAGAATCGATTTGATTATTTGCAAATGTCACTTTACCGCTATTGGTCAGTAATAAGGGTGATGAATGCATAATTGCACCCACCTGACGCAATTCAGTCGCTTGATTTAGGCTTGTATTGGTGATGGTTTCTGGTGCTTGTGCATTCACACGATATCCTAATAAAGATAATAAATAACCGCGTGCAGGATCAGTACTGGAAACTAAACCCAAATCAAGTGCTCTAAGTATATTTGTATCTACATAAGTATTTTGTACTGGTGAAGCTGCCCGATCTGTAAGTACTTTCCTTTGAACATTATTATTTACTGCTCGTAGTTTTAACTGAGATTTCACGCCACCCACTAAGCGATTTTTATCACTTCCCAAGATATTTTCATCCTCTTGGTTAACTCCATTCACTGCATCAGCGGACCATAAATCATAATTATTTAGAATTTTTCCTTGATGATTGACAAAAATATTACTGGCTTTATCTCTTAATGTTCCATCTGTAGCTACTTTATATTTTTTTAAATTTCCAACCCAAGCCCGATAATTTTTTTCAGGTGTTGGTTGAAATTGTGGGTAATATGCAAAATTTTGTAAGGCACTTGGGTTCAGTTGATCAATTGGAATTGTTGCTGTTCCTGTAGTAACAGCTGGAATTTCTGTAGATAGACTATTTACAAAATCTCTAACGCTATCAATCACATCCTCCACACTTGTACCTGCATACCAACCACCTTGCCCCCAAACACCTAGTTTTGCCGCATTTTTTTGGTCAGTGTTGGCTTTTGAATTATCAATTAAAGCAATATTTTCAGTTTCACTTAAGCTTCGAGAATATGAAGGAACACTATTAAAATCACTGCCAAAGCCAACTACAGCCGTTTTAACCTTTAGCCCTAAAGGATTTTTATTGCTATCTAATAAATTCTTTACAAATTCATGCATACAAGACCAACCTGTCGTGCTTGCACTACATGAAAAACTTGTCCCATTGCCCCCTAATGCATTCTTCATGGTTGTAGAGGCTTGATCTCCTCGGTTAGGAACACCATCAGTTAACAAATAAATCCCCTGCCCACTACATAGCTTTTGACTATCATTTTGTATTAATGAGCTTGGCTTTTGATAATTCATTTTATCTGCACTCCATGTATCTATTGCAGATTCAAAAAAACCCGAATTACCGATTTCAGATGAACCAATAAAATTTCCTGTAAATGACCAACATGAACCATTACGCGTTGAGCCACTCTCAACAAAAGAACAATTTTTACTAACCGTAGTAGGCCAATCTGAAGGTTTTGTGCTTTGACGTGTCGACCATGTCGTACAAAGATTATTTTGAAAAACTGTACACTGTGAGTACCACGTTGAGCCAGAAACAGTATAAGACCGATACCGATTTGTATCGTTCAATACAGTGATACTAAATGTCTTTGTACCAAATAAATAAGAGGCTGCTTCTGCATATGCATTGGCTGTTGGGGTATAAGTTGCCCCTTTAATCGCGGCAATTGCTTGCATTATTTTTTGGCGTTGAGAAATACCATTCACTTTTTCATCTAAAGCCCGTGCAGGTACCAAAATTTGTGCTTTCGATTGCGCATTGCTTTCTTGAGAATCTTGAGGAAAAACAGATAATCCAATAACTCGATCATCTGTAATCGCATTTGCACCATAAAGTAATTGATACATCGCATCGCGTACACGATCTAAACGACGATAATATTTCGTTGGATTATTACCACACGTTCTGTATTTACGTGGATAAGTAATATTTAAAGTCTTATCATTAAAATTATCATCTTTGATTGATGATGAATTACAGGGCGATGGCGAATCATAAGAATCGCCATCTGTCATACTTCCTGAAATATCTAATGCAAACATTAAAGTTACTTTTCCAGATCGAGCTTCTTTATAAATTTCAATATCACTGGCATAGGACAATGTTGAAACCAAAACCCAAATCGTCATTATTGCTAAGACTTTTTGAGCTTGATGTGAAATTTTTTTTATTTTTTTCATTTTCATCATCCTTATAAAAATACCTGACCTAGCGTATATTCAGTAATATGTGCAGTGAACGGTACACTTAATGCCGTAAGACAATTTGTAACGCCATTATTACGATCTTGACTCAAATGATGACTCAAGCATTGATCAATCTCATTGGTTGAAGCCTTGGATAAAGTCGGCATTAACGAGATGGTGTGAACAATCACACGTTCCGTTTTTTCAATTTTCGCCATTTCTTCATCCGTTCCGCGAACTGAATTTTCAAATGGTTCCGTCACCGCATCTACATAGCGAATCGAGACTTGTGTTAAAACAATTCGTCGATTACTGGTGAAAAAATTAGAAGTCCCCCCTGACTGACAATATCCATTTGGCCCAATAGAACTGTTATTAATGCTACCGTCTTGGTCATAAATAATGCTGGCTTGGGAAAGATTAAAAAATTGACCACGTGAACCCTTAAAACAAAATACCAACTCTTTTCCTTTATTCATGGTGCCTTTAATCGCACCAAACATGCCGTCTCGTGCCAAACTACGAATTAAGTTATTTCCATCTTCTACATTAAATGTTGCTGCATCAGAGTTTTGCATTAAAAGTTGTTGTGCTTGCCCATTCGTCGCAATACCTAGAGATACTAGACTTTGACGAATTGCTAACGTTCCAATAATGGTGAGTGCTAAAACAACGATCAGCACCACAATAAGAGTAGAACCATTTTGTTTATGAATATTCATTGGCGCTCTCCTAAGGCATTTCTTAATGCAACTTCTTGTGTAACCACACGACGCATATAACCTTTAGGATTTTTATCCGCTTTAACAACAACATTTTGGTCTAAAACAATAAATTCATTATTTTGTCCAATTGCTTTATCTTGTCCTACCTTCTGAGCCGAACGTGCTAACACCCCAAGATATACCCCTAAAACTCGAGGTTTATTCGCACCCAATGCTTTATAATCACTGATTGATATATAACGTCTCTGATCACTTTCCGTACTAACACTTAATAGAACTCTAAAGTGATCAACACGTTTCATAATAATTTCGCCATTATCGCCATAATCTTTAATGGCATTTTCAGATTCATGATAACGTCCTGCATCACATACAAGAGCCAAAGGTTGCGACTCTCCCTCTGTATTTGCTGTATCCACTCTTAAAAAATATCGCTGAATAATGGTGTATTTCGTGTCTTCAATTCGACGCCCTTCGCAATCAAAACCACCAGTCGCCATAGGTTGATATTGAATGACCAATTGATCACTGCCTTGAGTTACATTTGATAAACCACTTCCACCTGCACTTAATAATGTCGAGCTTAAAGCTTTAAATTTTTCTGGTAGATTTTGTGTAGAAAGAACGATGCCACCCAATAACGTTTGATCATCAATTTTTGCTGTTGAGGTTTTTAAATTCGCAAGTCGAATATCTTGAGTAATATAATTCAATCCAAAATTAGCATTATCTTGCAAATCAGCTACACCTTGCTGCATCGCATTACTACGTAGACCTGTTAATAATAGAAATACTGCTGCTGCAACAATAATCAATCCCAAAGCAAGTGCAATTAAAAGTTCAACCAATGTATAACCATATTGTTTTGCCATTAGTACACCTCCATCACCACACAAGTAGAGTTTGAGTTATAGCTCCCATCATCTTTTGTACAATCTGTAACGCCTTCTCCAACGGTGGCTGCAGTATCATTCCACGCGATATAAATACATTGCCGACCATTTTTAATTTCAGGACAATCTGACATATTTAAAGTCATGCCTAAACGTTGTGCAGAGAGTTTAATAACCGATACATCAAATCTTGCTTTTTGAGTAGATGTGCATAAACCTTGAAAGCAATTGGGTGTTGATAGAGACGTTACAGGAGCAGCTAATGTCTGGGTATAAATAGGAAGTGCAGTTCGATTAATTCTAATTTTTTCAGCAAGATCTCGCGCTATATTAATGGCATATATTCGATTTTCACCCTCACTCATTGCCTCTACTGCTCGATATTGCAATGCGATAAACCCCAGCACACTGATTGCAAGTATCAATAAAGCAACTAAAACTTCTATCAAACCAACACCCAACTGTTTCTTATTATTCATGCACAGTCACCATCTAAAACTTGTTGTATTTTTCCCATTCTCGAAATTGAAATTATTTTTGATTGATGACTATTAATCTCTTGATCACAGAGAATAAAATTCGTATTTCCAACAGCAACATCTGAGCTATCAAATGCTTTTACCAAACCATTTGGCAGAAATGTAATCGTAAACTGTCCTGATTTTAAATAAGAGTTTCCAACGGGCGCCCAGTATAAATCTCCATTTTCAATACTATCTTTTATTTCATTTGCATTGACCAATCCAATATACACGCTCACATTTCGTCTTTCTAAAGCGGCAATAGATCTTGCTTTAACTAAAATGCCAATCAGCTCATTGGTATTCTTATTTAGGTTTTGTTTATTGAGCATTGTTCCAAAAGAAGGCACTGCTATAATTGCCAAAATCGCAAGCACTGCCACTGTGACCATTAATTCAATTAAAGTAAATCCATCCTTTATTTTTATATTTTTCATCATCTTTTCCAGATCATAATTCAATGCTTTTATTCAGAATAATCAGACGCATTGAAGAATGAATGTGATAAAAGATAAAAGGCATAAAAAAACAGATAATTGCACATACAATTATCTGTTTTCATTAAAATTTGGATTAAAAATAGGTTTAATCTTGAACAACAGTAATCCGAAGCTCTTTCGGTAAACTGAAGGTAATATTTTCTTCACGTCCAGCAAGTTCTTCAGGCGCTTGCGCTCCCCAATCTTGTAAACGTTGAATTACTTGCCGAATCAGTATTTCAGGAGCTGATGCACCAGCAGTCACCCCAATTTTAGAATGTTCATTGAACCATGTTTGCTCTAATTGTTCTGCATTATCCACCAAATATGCATGTTTCCCCATTCGTTCAGCCAATTCACGCAAGCGATTGGAGTTAGAGGAATTAGGTGAACCCACAACTAAAACAACATCACATTGACTTGCTAAATCTCGAACTGCATCTTGACGGTTCTGGGTTGCATAGCAAATATCATCTTTTCGTGGTCCCTGAATTTCAGGAAATTTACTTCTTAACGCATCAATGACTTTTGCTGTGTCATCAATTGATAATGTAGTTTGTGTCACAAATGCCACTTTATTCGGGTGTTTTACAGTTAAAGCTTGAACATCCTGTTCATCTTCAACCAAGTAAATCTCTCCACCATTTTTTTTGTCATATTGCCCCATCGTCCCTTCAACTTCTGGGTGTCCTTCATGCCCAATTAAAATGGCTTCTGTGCCCTCTCGCGCATATTTCGTTACTTCAATATGCACTTTGGTAACCAATGGACATGTCGCATCAAAAACTTTTAATCCACGACGTTCCGCTTCTTGCTGAACGGCTTTAGAAACACCATGTGCACTAAAAATTACAATATTATCATCAGGAACTTCGTCTAATTCATCAACAAAAATTGCACCACGTTGACGTAAATCATCAACCACAAATTTGTTATGAACAACTTCATGGCGGACATAAATGGGGGGGTTAAAACACTCAAGGGCACGATTTACAATCGCAATTGCACGGTCTACACCTGCACAAAAACCACGTGGATTGGCCAATACAATTTCCATAGAACCCTCAATGCGCAATACTAATTAACGAAATATTCGAAAAATAATACAAACAAAAAAGCAGATAGCTATTTTGTTTATGTTTCGTCTACTCTAAAATAGAGAAGATATTTTATCATATCAGGAAAAATATCATGTCGGGTCTCTTGTTTGTCGTTTCTGCTGCATCAGGAACAGGCAAAACATCACTAGTTAAAGCCCTACTTGAGCGTGTGAATAACTTACATGTTTCTGTTTCACATACAACTCGTGGACAACGCCCTGGCGAACTTGACGGTGTGCATTATCACTTTGCCGCTAAAGATGATTTCTTGAAGTTAGTCAAAGATGATGGTTTTATCGAATATGCAGAAGTATTCGGTAACTATTATGGAACAGCTCAAGCAACCGTAAAAGAACAACTTTCAAAAGGTCATGATGTTTTACTTGAAATTGATTGGCAAGGTGCTGAACAAGTTCGTAAACTTTTCCCTGAATCCATACAAATCTTTATTCTGCCTCCAAGTCAGTTTGATTTACGTCAGCGTCTATCCAATCGTGGAACGGACTCTGTTGACGTCATTGAACATCGATTAAGTTGTGCTGTAGAAGATATGCAGCAATATACAAACTTTGATTATGTCATTATTAATGATGACTTTAATAAAGCTTTGCACGATTTAGAAGCTGTCATTATTGCCAATCGCTTAGCTTTGTCTCAGCAAGCACAAAGACACCATGAGCTGATTCAAAAATTAATCACAGCTGTCTCAATATGATTAAAACTTGAGTCTACTGTCAAAGCACCTTATACTATTTAGTCTGTAAAAATTTACTATTTCAAACGAGAAATACTATGGCACGCGTAACCGTTGAAGATTGTTTAGACCATGTAGACAACCGTTTTGAGCTTGTACTAGTGGCAAGCAAACGTGCGCGTCAATTGGCACGTCAAGGTATCGAACCAACGCTTGAGTGGGATAATGATAAACCAACAGTGGTTGCGCTTCGTGAAATTGCTGCTGGTCATGTTTCTAAAGAAATATTGAAACATCGTGAACAAGATTATCAAACTTCTAGCCTTGATCTTGCACTTTCAGCAAATAGCCTGAATTTAGATGGTTTTTCTTTCCAATAAGAAAAACCTATTAAAAAAGCCTAGTTTTCACTAGGCTTTTTTAATCTATGAACTTTAATATTTTTAAAATAACAGTTATAAATATAGAGCGTAGATATGAATCCGTTTCAAATGATACGTTCATGGTTAATTCTCTTCAAAAATGACTCGTTTCTATTTTATTTTGATGAGAGTTTAACAATATATTTATTGTATTTTTCTAATTGTATATTAAAGGTGTTTTATGCCAGGCCCAGAGGTCAGCCAAGCCAAACAGCAACTCAAAATGATAATCGATGCTTATCTTTCAGAAAGTGATGTCGATCGAGTTCTTGCGGCCTGTGATTATGCCGATATTGCGCATGATGGCATTGCACGTAAAAGTGGCGAACCTTATATTCTTCACCCTATATCAGTAGGATGTATCTTGGCACATATGCGGTTAGATGCAGAAACGTTAATGGCGGCATTACTACATGATGTCATTGAAGATACAGACTTTAGTAAGGATGATATCACTGAAAAGTTTGGGCGGACTGTTGCAGAATTAGTCGATGGCGTTACAAAGTTAAGTCATTCAAGCGATAAAGAATATAATAAAGCAGCATCCTTTAGAAAAATCCTTCAAGCCACCCTGCATGATCCACGCGTTATTATTATAAAACTATCAGATCGTTATCATAACATGACAACGCTCGAAGCTTTACGTCCCGATAAGCGCGCACGAATTGCACAAGAAACAATTGATATTTTTGTCCCGATGGCACGCATTGTCGGTATGAATGAAATGGCCGACAATCTTGAACTTCTATGTTATCAAAACTTAGATTTAGATATGTTCAATGATATTCAAGCCGCCTTATTAGAAACAAAACCGAAACGCTGTGAATATCAAGCAATTTGGGAACAAAACCTCACCACACTACTAGAAACGAAACATATTTCAGGTCGAATTAAAAAGAAAAATAACAATATAGAACTTATTCGTCATTTTGTTAAAAATCATATTGATTTACAAGAACTTACACACAGCCATGCGTTTGAAATTATTTTACAGAGCATTGCAGATTGCGATAAATTAGCCGAAGTATTGCGTGAAAACTTTCAAGTTTTAAGATTTGAAGATCATATTCGTCGCCCACTACCAGGTGGAAACCAAGCATTGATGATGCGTTTAAAAGGTGAGCAAACAACACTATCGTTAACAATTCAAACAGAGCTCATGCGTAAAGCAGCAAGATTTGGACTTGTTTTAGGGGAAAATGCACCGCAAACGTGTCGATCTGCAATTCAAGCGTCAATGCAAAATTTGAATATGCTCATCGACAGTAGTTGTGCCAAAACGACTTTTAACGATTTACTCGATTACTTACACCAAGAAAAAATTTGGGTTTATACCCCTCAGGGACATTTACACGAATTACCACGTGGCGCAACAGCTGTAGATTTTGCATATTCGGCAAGTTTATTTTTGGGGAATCATGCGGTCGGTACGAAAATAAACGGAGAAATCAAGCCACTTTCAACACCATTAATAAGTGGTCAGGTTATTGAAATTATTACTGATGTATTGGCAACACCTAATCCAGACTGGTTGAGTTTTATCAATACACAAAAAGCACGCAGAGCGCTACAAAATATTTTGCGAGATCAAGATCAAGAAGAACAACGTTTAATTGGTAATCAAGCATTAAACCGCGCGCTTAAATTGTTTAATCGTTCCACGAAGGATATTCAAGAAAATGAATGGAATGAATTATTGCAATGGCGACATGTAGAAAATAAAGATCAATTTTTTGAACAAATTGCTGTAGGTGATTTATTGCCACAATTGGTTGCCAATCATCTATTCTCACAAGACCAAGCCAGTACCGAATCTGATCGATTAATTCAGGGTACAGAAGGCGTTGATGTTAAATATGCACATTGCTGCAATCCTGTGTTAGGTGATCCAATTCAAGGGCATTTATCACGTCGTGGATTGATTGTTCATCGTCATCATTGTCATAACCTACTCCACGAGCAACATCTGCATCCTGAAAACATCATGCCCTTACATTGGACTTCTGAGCCAATGAATGATGCTCAATTCAATGCGTATCTTTGTATTGATATGGCTATGGATGATGAACAAATTTCTCAAGTCATTTATCAATGCCGTAAAGCCAAAACTGGGGTTGAATCTGTACATACAGATGGTGCAAAAACCTATATCAATATTGTGGTCAATAGCCGACAACAGATCGCCGAAATTATACGTGATTTACGCATGCCTTTAGGTTTTCCACGCATTGCCCGCTTAGCACAGCCACTCAATATTGCAGAACCATCCAAAGTGAGCTAAAACGTTATGATTGATAAAAAAGGCTTCTACCCTTTTGTTTGATCAACTATGATGTAAGAAATGATATAAGGAGAAATCAATGTCCCGTCAAGTAATCCATACTGAAAATGCACCTGCTGCGATTGGTACATACTCACAAGCAATTTTAGTGGGTAATACTGTTTATCTTTCAGGTCAAATTGGCTTAGACCCTTATAGTATGGAGTTGGTTGAAGGCATTGAAGCACAAATTCGACGTGTTTTTGATAACCTAAAAGCTGTATGTGAAGCTGCTGGTGGCTCGCTTGCAGATATTGCAAAATTAAATATTTTCTTAACAGATCTTTCGCACTTCCAACTTGTCAATCAAATTATGGGTGAATATTTTGCTCAACCTTACCCAGCGCGAGCTGCATTAGGTGTTGCAAGTTTGCCTAAAAATGCACTGGTTGAAATGGATGGAATTGTTGTTATTAATCAGTAAATTATCAATATTATTTAAATACCACCAATAAGGTGGTATTTTTTTATTCAAAATCCCAATCAAATAAAACGTATTTACAAATGATTTTTATTGACAAACGATAACAATTATCAATAATATTAGTTATCTTATTTCATATGTGGTCGTGTCCAATGTATGTTTGTCTATGCCGAGGCATTACAGATCAAGACATTAAAGATGCCATTGCGAATGGTGCTGAAAGTTACCGTGAAGTTCGAGAAATATTGGACTTAGGTACTTGCTGTGGACGTTGCGCTCCAGAAGCACGTTCTATTATTAGCGATGAAATTGCTCAAATAGCATCTCGTTTAGCCATTGCTGCGTAATCCATAAGATATCGGTTTTTTCAATAATCAAAAAGATAAACAAAAATCATAAAATATACGATGATCTGATGATCTGATGATCATAAACTCCTCCCCCGCTTTGACTCAAAGCGGGTTTTTTATATGATAAAAAATATGATTATTATTTTTGATTGTGATTTTCATTTGCTGTTCTATAAATTACTCGCCATTCGCACAACGGTTCGTTAATATAATCAAATAAGTACCTTTGCTTAAAGGTTTTAATATAAGAACGGAGTAGTTTAATGAAAGGCAATCGTGACGTTATCAATCAGTTAAATCAGGTGCTTTATCATCATTTAACTGCAATTAATCAATATTTTCTTCACTCACGTATGTTTAATGACTGGGGAATTGAAAAGCTTGGTTCTGCAGAATATAAAGAATCTATCCGTCAAATGAAACATGCCGATAAAATCATTGAACGTATTTTATTCTTAGAAGGTTTACCAAACCTTCAACACTTGGGCAAATTATATATTGGTCAACATACCGTTGAAGTTATAAATTGTGATGTTCGTAAAGTTAAAGAAAATATTGAAGCTTTACAGAAAACAGTTGTATTGGCTGAACAAGAACTTGATTATGTCACTCGCGACCTTGTACAAGAGATTTTAGAAAAAGAAGAAGAATATTTAGATTGGACAACAACTCAACTCGATCTCGTTGAGAAAGTGGGCACTGAAAATTATATTCAAAGCCAAATTTAAAAGCTGATATTTTCAAAAAAAGCCAGTGAATCGACACTGGCTTTTTTATGACTCAAAACTCATGAAGGCTTAATGCTTTACTTCGGGCTGAATCGAGTTTGGCTGTTGTGCTAATAAACTGTCATAGGATATATCTTTATGTCTTAAAATTTTCAACATTTTCAATTGATGTTTTGCCTGCGCTTCATCACCATTAAAAGCCAATAACTTTGCAAATTTCACAAAGTTATATTCTGTTGGATACAATAAAACAAGATGTGAAAAATTTTCAATTTGAGCTTTAGTAACATTACTATAAGGATTCAAACGTATCCATTCAATGCGATGATTAAACTCACTAATTACATAAATTTTATCTTGATTCGTTATTCTCTCAGGTTGTTTTTCATAACGCATGGATTGCGCTAATTTAGGAACAAGCAAATCATAATCACGATAAATTAGGACCAATAGAATGATACCGCAGCCATAGATGAGCCGCATCCAGCCTACAGATAACACAATTATTTTTTGTTTTAAAGATTGTGCTTGTGTTATGCCTAAAATAAAACCAACGGGCAATAAGAAGTATGCATAGTTCTGAGGAAATTCTAAGAGTGCATGCACCACAAAGACACCAATTATTAGAATTCCAATGACGGATTCAATCGAATTCACATGTCGATTAAGCTGATAACTCCAATAACCAAAATATGCTAAGAATGGTACGCCAACAATTAAACCATTCCATAAAATAAAATCTAAGATGAAATTATGTGCGCTACGAATCCAAACAGGTCCTTGAAAAAACTCACTGATGGTGGTGTAAGCAACGCCTGTTTGATAAAAGCCATAACCAAACCAAGGTTTATATTCCACGGCATGAATCATTTGCTGCCAAATGGCTAGACGAGACATATCACCAGTCGCACGCCGCGCAATATCAACTGACTTAATTTGTGTATCGGTTAATTGCGTCAAATAGCCACTAATTGCAGGAAATAAGAAAATCAAACCAACAAAAAGTACAGACCATGCCGTAATTATGTACCATTTAATATGAATATAGCCTTTAAATTGCTGATATCCCAAATAAAGAATAATACAAATACAAGCAACCCACGAGGTTCTAGATTGACTTAATGCCAATGTTATTAACATCATCATTGTGGTCAGTATCAACCATTTTGTTGCTATTTTTTTCTTTTCATACAAATATAAGCCTGCCAATAATGACATAAGCAAAAAAGTTGCCATATTATTTGGCTGTGCAAAGTTTGCATACGGTCGCGCGCTTCTTAAGCGCGTAATTCCTGGCAAAACCTCATCTAAATTAAGCCATTGTAAAAAACCAATCAGACCTGTGAGTGTTCCTGAAATAAGAAAAATATAGCAAACATAAGTAAATGTTTGTTCTCGATTAAACGGTCCAACACTGAGATTATAACCAATAACAATTGCCATCCAAAAAGCAAATATATAGGCAAATGCCATCAATGCGTTGCTAAAGAAAAAAACCTGTCCAGCAAAGAATTGAATAAAAGGAATAATTGAGAGAATGACCAATGGCACAGTGATTTTAGGAACTTGAATTTTCTGCTTAATAAAAATTGCACATAAAGCAAAAAGCGCAAAAAATGCATAAAGTTCACCCGTATAAGTGACCCATGGCCGATAATGTATCGGCAATAGCCAAGCCAGTGAGATCAACACACCTGCCAATAAAACTAAGAAAAAATTCATTTAAGTCTAAAAATATTAAATATGGGTATATTTTAACTGAATTTGCTTAAAAATCCTCTTCAATACGTATCTATTCCATCCCCCTGAGCCATCCACAATTCAATTTCGAATTGCTGAGTAAATTGGTTATATTTTGAGGTTGACATTTTCTAGTAAAAAGTGACTTTTTTTGTCAATTACTAACATAATCTTACATGATCAAAATCACAAACAAATATAACTATATGATTTTTATTTAAAATAATACATGGCATAGCTTTTGCAAATATACAGTTGGTATACAAAAAAATATACGAATAAATAACTATTATGGGGAACATTATGAAAATAGAAAAAGGGTTTACACTCATTGAATTATTAATTGTGATTGCAATTATTGGTATTTTAGCCGCAGTTGCACTACCAACCTATCAAAACTATGTTAAACGCGCTGCCTACACTGAAGTTATCGCAGCAATGTCGCCAATTAAGTTAGCTATTGAAGCCTGTTATGTACAAACGCAAGACTTAACACAATGTGATGACGCAACAAAAATTGGAGAAACACTTCCAACAGGTTTGACTAACAAAGCATTAAATCAAATAGAACTTGGTAACGATGCTGTAATTACAGCCACACCGAATAATTACAAAGGTATTGCTGATACAGAGACTTGTATTTTAACTCCAGACCAAATTGATGCAGGTAGTGGTAAACGCTTAGAATGGGAATACAGTGGTGATTGTGTCACTAAAGGTTATGTGAAAAACTAATCAGTCGCCTAATTAAAACGCATCGCTTAAGATGCGTTTTTCTTTGTTCTCAACTTATTTGAGTAACTTATAAAATTATTGGATGATTTGAAATTTCATTACTTTTTTCATGTGTGTAACTCGCATAGTAATGATTTAAAATTTCACCAATCTGCAATACCCCGTGCATAACCGCCTCTCTATATTTTTGTTGTTGTAAATTTTGAGTTATGCATAAACAGATTTCTTGCCAATCCGCTTGATGCGTTGCTTTTTTAATCCCACGATCAATCACAATTTCAACGGCTCTTTCACATAAATTAATATAAAGCAATACACCACTATTATACTCTGTATCCCACACACCCAAGTCTGCAAAGAGTTGCTGTGCCCTCGCCTGAATATCTAAAAAATAGGCTTGATTCGCGGGAATATGTCCTTCGATAACTACCTGTATTTCACCCACATGCCCTTGTTCCGCTTCAGTGACTGCTTGTGTAATCGCATGTTGATCTTGCTGATTGAAAAATCTTTTACTTTCAGGCATATAGAAAAAATGCTTCAACCATCTTTTAAAACTTGGTTGATTGGCCACAATTACTTTCGGCTGCGTGACTATTTTTGTTGTCTCTGATTTTATTACCATGATCCAGATGCACCTCCACCACCAAAACGACCTCCTCCACCGCGATATCCTCCACCCGAAGAACCACTACCAAATCCACCTGATCCCCCACCTCTACCACCAGAACCTCCACGCCCATTTCCATTGGCGAGCATCGTCAAAATGATTTTAAAAAGCAATTGAGCGATGGCTGTAATAATTAAAAAGAAAATTCCACAACCAATTAAAATACTGGTGATTAAACCAACACCATTGATGACACTACTTATTACAGCAATAATTCCTGCAAGCGTTGCACTTAATCTATTTCCAAGAGCATAAGATGCAATGACACCACCGAATAAAATAATAAAACTTAAACTAAAAACACGCTCTCTTGCATCTTGTTCAACTAAAGCCTGTGCTTGCCGTTCTTGTAATTCTTTTGCAGATTTTTCTGCAATTTCAGGATCCATATTTAATATATGCTCAATTTGTTCAACACCAGCGAATAATCCTTGAACAAAATGACCTTCTTTAAAATTTGGCGTAATCGATTCACGAATAATTCGATTCAAAACAATATCAGGCAATATACCTTCTAATCCATAGCCTGTTAATATTTGAATTCGACGATCATTAATCGCAACCGTAATTAATAAACCATTATCATTTTGGGCAGAACCCAATTTCCACGCTTCGGCAACACGCATTGCATAATCAAAAATATCTTCCTGCCCTGTGGTGGGCACAATAATAATGCCAATCTGTGCTTTGGCTTGTTGATGTATTTCAAACAGTTTTTTAGTTAATAACTGCTTTTCCGAATCAGATAAAATGTGCGCTTGATCAATAACAGGTTCATTTAAACTGGGTAGAGTTCGAATATCACCATCTGCTAAATCATTTGAAACTTCAATGTTACTTTGTTTCGATTGGCTCGGTTTTTGTGCTGTCGATGTACCTAAACCGAGTTGTTCATTGAGTATTTTAGTCAGTACAACTTCAGCTTGCCCTTCTAAACTTGTGACATTCTTTGCCTCAGCAGTTGATACTAGACAGCTCAACAATATGAGCTGAAAAAGTATTATGTTACGGACAATTACAGTCATAAAACTTATCATTACTCTGATCCGTTTTGATTTATTCAAACGTTACTTTGGGTGCAGTCTGGGCAGCTTGTTCTGCACTAAAGTTTGCCTTTGTATCCATTCCAATCACTTTTGCAGTGATGTTTTGCGGAAATTGTCGAGTATAGGCATTAAAATCTTGTACTGTTGTTATATAACGATTACGTGCAACCGCAATTCTGTTTTCTGTTCCTTCTAATTGCACTTGTAAATCTTTAAATTGCTCATTTGCTTTTAAATTTGGGTAGTTTTCAGATACGGCAATTAAACGTGATAATGCACTGGTCATTTGTGCTTGAGCTTCTTGGTATTTCTGAAATAAAGCAGGATCTTCTAAAACCTGTTTATCCACCTTGATTCCTGCAATATTGGCACGAGCCTGAGTCACTTCAACCAATACTTTTTCTTCATGCTTCGCATAGGCTTTAACGACATTGACCAAATTTGGAACCAAATCTAAACGTCTCTGATATTGGTTCTGTACCTCTGACCACGCAGCATTTACGGCTTCATCTTTCACTTGTAAAGTATTATAACCACAACCACTTAAGCTTAATGTTCCTGCAATTGCCAGTATAAGCATGCTCTTCTTTACTGGATTCATCATCAGTTCCCCCTATTCATACGGTGTATTCAATTCATTTATTCTAACGAGTTTTTTTTAAATCTTTGTTAATTTTATTTATACACTAAATTTAAACTTATAAATAAATCATATATTTATTTAATTTTTATATCTTTATAAATTAAACCCACATCCGTGGGTTTAATTGAACCTATTTAACTTAAATTATTTATACATCTAAATAATCTAAAATTCCTTCGGCAGCCTGTCTTCCTTCCCAAATGGCAGTCACAACTAAGTCTGAGCCACGTACCATATCGCCACCAGCAAAAATTTTCGGATTTGAAGTTTGGAACTTATAATCCTGCTGTTCTGGTGCAATCACTCGTCCTGCACCATCTAGACCGATATTTACCTCATTAAACCAATCTGCTGGGCTTGTTCTAAAACCAAAAGCAAGAAGTACTGCATCTGCTTGTAAAATTTCTTCTGATCCAGGAACTGGTTCTGGGCTACGACGACCTCTGCTGTCTGGTGCACCTAATTGTGTTGTGACAAATTTAACACCCGTCACTTTTCCATTCTCACCAATAATTTCAATAGGTTGTTTATTAAATTGGAATTCAACACCTTCTTCACGCGCATTTTTAACTTCACGTCGTGAACCTGGCATATTTTCTTCATCTCGACGATAAGCACAGACAACAGATTCTGCACTTTGACGAATTGAAGTTCGGTTACAATCCATTGCTGTATCGCCACCGCCTAGAACAATCACCTTTTTACCTTCAACACTAATATATTCAGATGGGTCTTTCTCCCAACCTTGACAACGGTTAACACTGGCAATTAAAAAGTCGAGAGCATCATATACACCCTCTAAGTCTTCACCTGAAAATCCGCCTTTCATATAGGTATAAGTGCCCATACCCATAAATACAGCATCATAATCTGCAAGTAATTGATCGATTGTAATATCTGTGCCAATTTCAGTATTTAAACGAAATTCTACGCCCATGCCTGTGAAAATTTCACGACGGCGTTTCATCACATCTTTTTCCATTTTAAATTCTGGAATACCAAACGTTAATAATCCACCAATTTCAGGACGTTTATCAAATACAACGGGTTTCACGCCATTACGTACTAAAATATCTGCACAGCCTAAACCAGCTGGGCCTGCACCAATAATTGCAACTTTTTTGTTGGTCCATTTTACCTGTGACATATCTGGACGCCAACCCAAAGCAAAGGCTGTATCATTGATATATTTTTCTGCATTACCAATGGTAACTGCACCAAAACCATCATTTAAAGTACATGCGCCTTCACATAAACGGTCTTGTGGGCAAACACGACCACAAACTTCTGGCAACGTATTGGTTTGATGACAAAGTTCCGCAGCTTGGAAGATACGACCTTCCGCAATTAGTTTTAGCCAATTTGGAATATAGTTATGTACCGGACACTTCCATTCACAATATGGATTACCACACCCTAGACAACGATGTGTTTGATTCGCTGCAATTTCTGCTGTAAACGGTTTATAAATTTCCACAAACTCTGTTTTGCGGACATGAAGATCTTTTTTCTCAGGATCTTGTCGTGCAACATCCAGAAATTGAAAGTCATTATTTAGGCGCTCTGCCATGTCTCTCTCCGTAGGTGGATGTGGACAACTTCTTTTGTGTATAAATCAGAAATTATCCACATCTGCCGTATATTTGAGTCGTGGAATTATTGTGGATCTGCTTGTGTTGTTTTCAACAACGTCTGTAAATTGGCTGCTTTCGGTTTCACTAACCAAAATTTACGGCTATAAAAATCAAATTCATGACGGATTTTATAGGCCCAAGCACTTCCCGTTTCCTTAATATGTTCATCAAGAATACGACCAAGAAACTCTTTATGTTCTTCCATCGATTCAGTTGAAATACGGTTTAATTCAATCAGTTCATGATTATAGCGATCTACAAAATCATTATCTAGATCAAGCACATAAGCAAAACCACCTGTCATACCTGCACCAAAGTTATGTCCAACTTTACCTAGGACAGTGACAATACCGCCCGTCATATATTCACAGCAGTGATCGCCTGCACCTTCAATGACAGCAAAGGCGCCAGAATTACGAACAGCAAATCGCTCTCCTGCCGTACCTGCTGCAAATAGTTTTCCACCTGTTGCGCCATATAGACAAGTATTACCAATGATTGCAGTTTCTTGTGTTTGAAATGGCGAACCTTGTGGCGGGAATATTGAAATTCGTCCCACCTGCCATACCTTTACCCACATAATCGTTCGCATCACCTTCTAATCGGATATGTAACCCACCCGCATTCCATACACCCAGTGATTGACCTGCAGTCCCTGTTAAATTTACTTTTACAGGGTGTACATCCATACCTAAGTTACCGTAGCGCTTTGCAATTTCACCAGAAATTCGGGCACCAATGGAACGATCACAATTCCCAATGGTAAAACTGTATTCTCCGCCTAACGATGCTTCAATCACTGGTAACATTTCAGCCACCATTTTTTCAGCAAGAATACCTTTATCAAATGGTTCATTTCCTTGCACTTCACAGTACTGTGCTTTACCTTCTGCTGCAGGGTGTGATTCAAGTAGCTTACTTAAATCCAGATGGGCATGTTTTTCTGTTTCGCCTGGTAACGTTTCTAATAAATCTGTACGGCCAATTAACTCTTTTAAACTTGCCACACCAAGTGCTGCCAACCACTCACGTGTTTCTTCCGCAATAAAATGGAAGAAATTGATGAGCATTTCTGGCTCGCCAATATAGTGCTCTTGACGTAAATGATCCTGTTGAGTTGCAACACCAGTAGCACAGTTATTTAAATGGCAAATACGTAAATATTTACAGCCCAGCGCAATCATTGGTGTCGATCCAAAACCAAAACTTTCTGCGCCTAAAATTGCAGCTTTAACGACATCTAAACCTGTTTTTAAACCACCATCTGTTTGTACACGAACTTTTCCACGTAAATCATTCACCCGAAGTGCTTGATGTGCTTCTGAAAGCCCCAACTCCCAAGGCGAACCTGCATGGTGAATAGAAGATAATGGCGATGCTGCAGTACCACCATCGTAGCCAGAAATGGTAATGAAATCGGCATATGCTTTAGCAACACCTGCTGCAATCGTTCCAACACCTGGTTCAGAGACCAGTTTTACCGAAACCATTGCTTTAGGATTCACCTGTTTTAAATCAAAAATCAGCTGAGATAGATCTTCAATTGAATAAATATCATGGTGTGGTGGCGGTGAAATAAGAGTTACGCCTGGCACTGAATAGCGTAAACGTGCAATTAGACCATTGACTTTACCACCTGGTAATTGACCACCTTCACCTGGTTTTGCCCCTTGTGCAACCTTAATTTGCAATACTTCAGCAGACGTTAAATATGCAGGCGTTACACCAAATCGCCCAGATGCAATTTGTTTAATTTTTGAATTACGAATGGTGCCGTAACGTGCAGGATCTTCACCACCCTCACCTGAGTTTGAACGACCACCAATCGTATTCATGGCAATCGCGATTGCTTCATGTGCTTCAGGAGAAAGTGCACCTAAAGACATGCCTGCAGAATCAAATCGAGGAAGAATATCTGCAACCGACTCTACATATTCAAGCGGAATAGCGTTTGTCGTTTTTAACTTAAATAAATCACGAATCGTTGCAATTGGACGATTGTTGACCAATTCAGCATATTCTTTAAAGTCCGCATAATTACCAGAGCGTACCGCTTTATGAAGCGAATTAATGACATCTGGGTTGAATGCATGGTATTCCTTACCAAAGACAAACTTAAGCATTCCACCTTGATCAATTGGCTTACGTGATTTCCATGCCAAATCTGCTAGTTTTTTCAAATCATTTTCAAGATCTGTAAATGTTGCACCTTGAATACGGCTTGGAACTCCGATAAAACACTTATTGACCACTTCATCTGAAAGACCAACGGCTTCAAAAAGTTGACCACCTCGATAAGATGCGACGGTAGAAATAC
This sequence comes from Acinetobacter sp. ANC 4558, assembly GCF_002135375.1. Classification (GTDB taxonomy): domain Bacteria; phylum Pseudomonadota; class Gammaproteobacteria; order Pseudomonadales; family Moraxellaceae; genus Acinetobacter. The sequence continues at coordinate 146,023 of NZ_NEGH01000001.1, forward strand.
CCATTTTAGAAAGAACTTTTAAGAGCCCTTTATCAATTCCTTTACGGAAATTTGCCTGTGCATAAATTGGGTCACCCAATAACTCACCTTTCGCAATTAAATCATTAATCACATCGTAAGCAAGGTAAGGATAGATTGCAGTCGCACCAAAGCCTAAAATGACTGCGAACTGATGTGCATCACGTGCAAGCCCAGTTTCAACAATGAGATTAGCATCTGTGCGTAAACCCGCTTTAATCAAATGATGATGAACTGCACCCGTAACCATAGCCGCATTTGCAGGTAAATAGCCTTGACGAATTTTTTTATCAGATAACACCAATAATGTTTTGCCGTCACGAATTGCCTGAGCTGACTCTTCACAAATACGGATAATCGCTGCTTCTAAACCTTCAATTTCGATATAGTTTAAATCAATATCTGCAATCTCGTAGCCTTTACGACCTAAAGTGCGAATTTGATGCATTTTTGAGTTTGATAAAACTGGGCTTGAAACAATTAAACGATCAGCATGTTCTGGTCCTTGCTCAAACACATTTTGCTCGCGACCAAAGCAAGTTTCGAGTGACATGACAATCGACTCACGTAGTGGATCGATTGGAGGATTTGTGACCTGTGCAAACTGCTGACGAAAATAATCTGTCACATGACGTACTTGACCAGACAATACTGCCATTGGCGTATCATCACCCATTGAACCCACGGCTTCTTGACCACTTTCTGCAATAGGGCGAAGTAATTGATCACGCTCTTCAAATGTCACCATAAACATTTTCTGTGCGGCTTTAAGATTCTCTCCTTTTAGGCCTTGATCACATAAATATTCTTCAAGTTCTGGGCTGCCTTGTACACGTAATGAATTTTCACGTAACCATTCACGGTAAGGACGCATACGTTTAAGGTGATTACTTACATCTTGAGTATCAAGTAATTTTCCTGTGAATGTGTCAATAACAAGAATTTGACCTGGCCCTACACGACCTTTCGAAATTACATCTTCTGGTTTATAACCCCATACTCCAATTTCTGAAGCTAAGGTAATATAACCATTTTTTGTAATCACCCAACGCGCTGGACGAAGTCCATTACGATCTAGCATACATATAGCATGACGACCATCTTGAATCACCAAACCTGCAGGTCCGTCCCAAGCTTCCATGTGCTTAGAGTTAAATTCGTAGAAAGCACGCAAGTCTGCATCTAAAGTTTCAACATTTTGCCATGCAGGTGGAACCAACATACGAAGCGCACGGAACAAATCCATACCACCACCGACAAGGATTTCAAGCATATTATCTAAGCTTGAAGAGTCAGAACCTGTACGGTTTACAATTGGATCAAGTTCAGTGAGTCCTGGTAATAACTCATTTTCGAATTTAGGTGTACGTGCCATTGCCCAGTTACGGTTTGCCGTAATGGTATTAATTTCACCATTATGGGCTAAATAACGGAATGGCTGTGCCAACGGCCAACGCGGTAAGGTATTGGTTGAAAACCGTTGATGGAACACTACAATATGTGAAGCTAAGCGCTCATCTGCAAGGTCTGTATAGAAGTCTGCAATATAAGCAGGCATCATTAAACCTTTATATGTAATGACCGTTGAACATAACGTAGTTACATAAAAATAGGGATCATTGACCAATTGCTGTTCTGCACGACGACGTGCCATAAACAATTTTCGGTTAAATTCAACTTCAGAAACTCCCATCGGGCAGTTCACAAAAATTTGTTCAAATGCAGGTAACGACTGCATTGCAATTGAGCCTAAAGCAGTATTATCAGTTGGAACCACACGCCAACCAATAACACGGCAACCTTCTGCTTCAATTTCTTTGGTTAAAATTTGTTTTGCATTTAATGCAAGTTCTGCATCTAAACTGAGGAAAATAGTGCCGACAGCAAAAATTTCACTGAGTGTAATATCACTAATTTTTTTTGCTTCTTCACGAAAGAATGCTTTAGGCATTGCAAGTAATAAACCACATCCGTCACCTGTCTTACCATCTGCGGCAATACCTCCACGGTGGGTCATACAACTTAAACTATGAATTGCAGTCTTGACAAGATCATGACTAGCATTACCCTGCATGTGGGCAATTAGACCGAAACCACAGTTATCTTTGAACTCATCCGGTTGGTATAAACCTTGAGTGGGAGCTACTGTATTAGGCGATGGCATGTGCATAGCGTACCCTTCTTTCTACTTTGCTCTTTCAAGCATTGAACATATCTAAATTCTATTTTGCGATACAGTCATTACTTCTCAAATGAAATAAGCGTTCACAAAATTTACTTTTATCATTAAGTTATTACTTAACTACTGTAATGTGAATGTATTTTTGTGACCATTGCGCACTTAAATTAAGCAGATCTATAAATTAATTCACATATTTTTTGAGCATCTTGCGCCAAAATAGGGACAGATTTTGAGCTCATGCACCAAATAAGCAAAAATAATGCCAACTTCAAATATGTTGAATTAAGAACTAATATTCACCCTGTTATAGATCAATTTTAAAATAATAAAGCTAAAAACGATAAAAAAACGCACTATTAATGTGCAATTTTAGTAAAACTTTTGAATAGATGCTTCATTTTAGCTCGACCAAACGAGCCAAATACGTACGTTATTCAGAGGTACTTGATGTATTGCTTGATTTCGGCGCAGATGGGGCATTACTCTGGGTTTCTTGTACATCAATCACATTACCATCTCTATCTTTTTGAGTGATTGTCTTAGTTGTAGTTGGTAAACTTTGTTCCTGCGTCGCAATGGTTGGCTCAGGAAGCATTTCAATGGCTGGGATAATGGCTGGACTTAATTTAATTGAATAAAGTACATTGCTTACTCCAACTTCATCGGAACCGATATCATTCACTTGGTTCGAAAAATCGCCAAATGTCTGTATTGATGGTTGAATTGAGCTTGGTAATGCAATCTCATTTTTTTCTAGTGCAGCTTCAGCTAAAGTGCGATTCTTAAAATTGCCGTACAATAAAACATATTGCTCTTGAACCCCTTCTCCGCTTAAGCGAATATAAATAAACTGATTACGTGATTCTTGTTTTCTTAAAAAGTTTTTAATCACACTTTCTTTTGATGCTCTAAATAATTCAATGGTATAGTCTTGTTTATGCTCATTTAAAAACTTATTACCACGAAATTCAGCTTCATGAACACCTGCAATTTTAATTCGTGTTGTATCCTCTAAAGGCTTTACAACATCAACTAAACCACCTAAATGGGTTGTTGCTGCTACTTTTTCAGGTTGAATTTGAATTTCTATTTCAGGTTCTGGCTCTTTTTCAGGTGCTCGACCCATTTTACCGTCAGTCATGATCCAAAAGATGCCTGCACTAGACAGGCATAACACTCCACAAACAAGCCAAATAATAGATTGATTTTTTTGCCATTGTGATTGTGGAGTTGACATAAGACACCTAAGTTTGTTGATTTTCTAATATCGCTTGTTTCATTAAGTCGACATCAAATTCTTTTGTAATCACGGCTTGGCCGATTTTTTTCATCAGCACTAAACGTAACTGACCGTTCAATACTTTTTTATCATGTGCCATATAACCTAAGAAATCATCTAATGGTATCTTAGGGCAAATGATTGGTAATTGAGCACGCGAAATAATATTCCGTGTCCGTTCTAAATCCTGTTGACTAATCCATCCCATTCTACAAGATAAATCAGCTGCCATCACCATACCTATTGCAACGGCTTCACCATGAAGCCAATTACCATAGCCCAAATATGATTCAATTGCATGCCCAAAAGTATGCCCTAAATTCAGCAAGGCACGCTCACCTTGTTCTTTTTCATCATTGGCAACAATTCTTGCTTTGTGAGCACATGAGCGATATACCGCCTCGGCAAGCAGTACTTCATCTCCCTGCACCAGTTTGTCCATATGTGTTTCAAGCCAAATAAGAAAATCTGCATCACCTAATAATGCATATTTAATCACTTCAGAAAGACCTGCCGACAACTCTCTTGGTGCTAAAGTTTTCAATTGAGCCATATCAGCCATCACCACTTGTGGTTGCTGAAATGCACCAATCATATTTTTCCCAAGTGGGTGATTAATTCCAGTTTTTCCTCCCACACTAGAATCAACTTGGGACAAAAGTGTGGTCGGAATTTGTATAAAATAAACACCTCTTTGGAAACAAGCGGAAGCAAAACCTGCCATATCTCCAATCACGCCACCACCTAAAGCAAGAACAGTACAATCACGATTGAACCCAGCTTCCAACAAGGCATCAAAAATCAAATTAAGATGCGCAATATTTTTATATTTTTCACCGTCAGGCAAAATACATGTTGAAACTTTTTTCTCCAAAGCCTCTAGTGCAGCAATGTAGTTTTTTAAATATAACGGTGCAACTGTTTCATTGGTCACAATCATTACTTGCTTACCTTTAATATAAGGCTCAAGTAATTCTTTTGGATCCAAATGACTTCCAATAAAAATTGGATAACGGCGATCACCGAGTTCAACATGTAAGGTTTGCATGAAATCAACCATTTAACTTTTAAATTAATTCTTGAGAAACAATGAGATGTAAAATTCTCTGCGCTAAATCACGTGCAGCACCTTGATTTGTTTCAATAATATAATGTGCCACCTCACGATAAAGTGGGTCACGAATCGCTAATAAATCTTTGAGTTTTTTCTCAGGGTTTTCAACTTGGAGTAATGGCCGATTTTTATCTCTAAATGTCCGCTGCAATTGAATTTCAACGGGCGTAAATAAGTAAATGACAATACCACGTTTATTTAAATATTCACGATTAGGAGCCTGAGTTACAGCACCGCCACCTGTTGCCAAAACAAGATTTTTTTGTAAAGTAAGTTCATCAATCACCATTGTTTCACGTTGTCTAAATCCTTGTTCACCTTCTTTTTCAAAAATCCAAGGAATAGAAGCGCCTGTACGGGATTCAATTTCATGATCACTGTCTAAAAATTCTCGTTCCAATAATTCTGCCAAGTGGCGACCAACTGTAGTCTTCCCTGCTCCCATCGGTCCAACCAAATAGATATTTGGTAGCGTTTTAAACTCTTTGCTTAGCAAGGAGTCACCTATTAATTCTGTTTAAATTGAAAATATATTAATGATTTCTTGAAAGAGTGTCATCAACTATTCGTGGCGTTATAAAAATCAATAGCTCAGATTGTTGATTTGTCTTCACACTGCTCTTAAATAAATGTCCAATCACAGGCAAATCGCTTAAAAATGGGACTTTTTCATAACTATTGGTTTTAGCATCATCAAAGATTCCCCCAAGTACCACAGTTTCACCATCATCAACTAAGACATTCGTTTCAATTTCATTGGTCTTCAGCGCATAACCTGCATCGGTTAATTGACCAACTGTGTCTTTTTGAATTTTAAGAGACATTTGTACTTTACCATCAGGGGTAATGCTAGGGGTAACTTCCAATTTTAAATTGGCATCCATAAATTCAGTTTTTGTTCCCGTATCGGCGCTCCAAGTTTGGTATGGCAGTTGATCGCCACGTAAAATATAGGCCTTTTGTTTATCACCAGTGAGCACTTTCGATGCCGATAAAACCTCACCATAGCCATCGGCCTGCATCGCCGTAAGTTGTAAATTTAACATATAGTCAGAAATTTTTAATAATCCAAAATTAAATGTTCCGACTGCATTCGCGGCAGCTAAATCTATACCTAAATCAAAAGATGGTGAGTAATTTCCACCCCATACATTTGAACCCGGTTTATTTGGAAATACAGGATTATTCCGTTGTAATCCCCATTTCACCCCTAATTCGCGAGTAAAATTCGTATCGGCGGTCACGACTCTTGCCTCTACCATTACCTGTTTTACTGGCACATCTAATAGGTCGATCATTTTCCGAATTTTAACGATAAATGGTTCTGTATCATTCACAATCAATGTATTCGTCCGTTTATCTATAGAAATACTGCCTCGGCTACTCAACAAACTCTCATTATTTTTGTTGTCGTTCGAATTCGATAGATTATTATTGCTGGCAGTTTTATTCGATGTAATTAATTTTTCAATATCTTCAACTTTGGCATAACTCAATTGAATATATTCCGTTTGAATTGGGGCTAATTTAGTTTGCTGTTCAATCATTTTTGCTTGATCTTCATCAGCTTTTGCAAGCTCAATCACGGGTGCAATCCAAATTACATTTCCACTACGACGCTTATCTAAACTTTTTGCTTTTAAAATAATATCTAATGCATGATCCCATGGAACATCTTTTAAACGCAGAGAAATATTGCCTCCCACACTATCAGATGCAACTAAATTAATATTGGTAAAATCTGCCAGTAACTGTAAAACACGACGTACTTCAATATCTTGAAAGTCGAGTGAAACCTTTTGTCCCGAATATGTATTTGTTGCACGTGATTTTGAAGGGTTTTGTGAATTTAAATTTTTTAAACTAATTGTCAATTTATTTTCAGCTTGGTAAGCCATATATTCATACCCCCCATTGGTCTGAATTGTAATCACCCCATTTGCACCATCATTATGTGCATCGACGGTTGAAACCAGTGTTGAAAAATCATTAACATTCAGACGTCTTAATAAATGATTTGGGATCTTATTTCCTAAAAAGCGAGCAATAACTTTTGTTCCTTGTTGTTGTACATCAACTGGCGTATCTGGATTTAATAGATCAATAACAATTTGCCCTTCTCCCTCTGTCCCACGCTGAAAACCAATATCAGAAATTCCCTTTAAGTTATTGGTGATATTTTTCTGCTTCGCTATTGCAACTGGTGTTCCTATTTTTTCTGGTTGAACTTTTAAAATAAATGTATTGCCTTCAACGCGTGTTGTGACATCACCCGCATTGGCTAAATTAATTGTTAAACGTGACCGCTGATCATCTGAAGAAACATCAACCGAATTGACCTCATTTGTTGCAACTGCAATTGTATTTTGCTTTAAGTTCTGTTGAGCCTGATTAAAATCTAAAATCAATCTGGCAGGTTTTTCCAATTGATAAGCCGAAGGCTGAGGTGGTAAACCATTAAAAACCACTTGTATTTCTGTACCTTGCCCAGGAATTTGCATTGGAATAATATTGTTCATACTCACCTGAGCATTGCTCACCTGAATAACCGACAACGTAACTGTACTTAGTGTTAACTGCCCTAATTTTAATAATGTATTCATTGTAGTGCGATCCCCAAAAATATAATTTTTCTCACTATTTTTCATTCTTATTTCCTAATCTATTAAGGCGATACCCCAATTAAAACCAAACTCCGAGGACGTTCTATATAACCTTCACGACCATCTGGAATAATTTCAATTAAATCAACTTGAGTTGGCGTAACTTTAATAACCCGCCCATGATTCAAACCCAGATATCCGCCAACTTCAATTCGTTCAACCTCTTGATCTGGGGTTTGAATAAGTGCCAATATTTTCCCATTTTTATTTTTTAAACTTCCTTTCATGCTCAAACTTTCAAGTGCATAACTTTCTAAAGCTTGTAATGGACGCGTTAAATTGGGATACACTTTTCTCCCCCCCATTAACTTCAACTCTTCCGAAAGAGAATTTGGAATAAATGGACTACGTAATTGATGTGCTGAATATTCAAATATCGGTGCTGGCTCAAAAACAGGTGGTGGATCAATGGCTAAAGGTGGTTCCTTACGAATTTCTGCCATTTTCTGATTGACAATATCAATACGAGAGTCACAACCAGTGACGAACAATATGGTCAGAATTAAGAAAATCGATTGCTTCATGACTTTGGTTCCTCTTTGCTATTCTTTTTTATGGGCGTACCGACATATCGATAAGTTTTCGCCTTAATTGAATATGTAATAAGAGGGATTCCTGTCGCCTGTTTCGGATTTTGCCCTGCTGTTACGACAAAATCATGTAATGTCACAATACGTGGCAATATTGCTAAGGTACTAATAAAAGAACCAAAAGCATGATAATCACCATTCGCTTCTATAGAAATTGGCTGTTCAATAAAAAATTCTTGCTTAATTTCTGGCTCTAATAAAATATTATTAAATTTTAAGCCAGACTTAATACCTGTAATATTAATGTCTTCGACCAAGCCTGAAATTTCAGTCTCTTTAGGTAACTGTTCCAATTGTTGATTAAAGTTTTCTTGCATCATGTGTAATTGATTTTGATACTGTTGCAAATTTCTTAATGTAGATTCTTTTTTTCTAAATTCTTCTAAAAGATTTGCTTCCTGTCCCTTTGCATTGTCTATTTCTTCTATTTTAGGCTTAATCAGCAACAGATAACCCACAATACACATCATCAAAATGATAAAAACCCAAACGGTGACTTTTATAGTCAACGGCCATCCACCATAATTCTGACTATCTAAGGTATTCCACTGCTGAACAAACTTCTCAAAATTGAACTTCTTTTTTTTAACACTCGCCGTATCTTGAGTCACGTTATTATACTTTTCCATACGTATTGCACCCCCCATGTCGCTAAATTAGCTTCAAATGCAAATCTTATTTTTTAGTTTGTGTTATCTCGGTACTTGCTGGTTCAGTCACATTTGCCGTCACGACAAAATGACCAAAACCATCTTCCAGTCTCGGCACAATTGAATTTTGTGTAGGTTTATTTTTGTCGTCATTAAAGGCTAAAAATGAATTCATAAAAGCATTTCTATACCATGGCGATGCTTCTAAATTTCTCAAAAATTCTGCCACGGTATTTGGACTATCAGCCTTACCCTCAAAAGTGAATAAATTTCCTGTTCGTGTGAGTTTGGTCAAAAATAAATTTGCAGGAATGACTCGAGTTAATTCATCTACTAGTCGAACCACAACCGGTCTTTGGCTTTGTAAACCTTGAATCAGCTTCATTCGTTCAATCACTTGATTACGCTGTTCTTGCAAGCCATCTAATGATTTCAATTGCTCATCTAAAGCTTGGTTTGTACTCACAATCAATTGATTCGTTTGTAATTGATCATCAAGTTGTTGATCAAATAAAAACCACCCTCCACCGACAAGTAATGCGCCTAATAATGCAACACCACTACTAATGGCAATAAATTCTTTTTTTCGTTTTTGTCTTTGTGCTTCGCGCCAAGGCAGTAAATTAATTTTTGTCATTAATCAAAACTCCGCAATGCTAAACCACATGCAACCATTAAAGAAGGTGCATCATTTTTAATTTTTTTGAGATCGAGATGCAAAGCAAAATTCATCTGAGAAAATGGATTAGCCTGCGTCACTTTATAATTTAATTTCTGTTGAAGTAATTGTGCAAGCCCTTGAATATTTGAGCTTCCTCCTGCAAGTAAAATATGATCAATATCATTATATTGTGATGAAGAGAAGAAAAATTGTAATGAGCGAGCAGCTTGCTGAACAATCGCATCTAAAAAAGGTTCTAAAATTTCTATTTCATAATCATCTGGGAGCGAATGCTCTCGTTTTGAACGTCCTGCATCTTCAAAAGATAAACCATAATATTTTTGAATTTCAAGAGTTAACTGCTTTCCTCCAAAAACCTGTTCACGGTTATAAATAATTTTATGATCTCGTAATACCGATAATGTCGTCATGGTATGACCGATATCTAATATTGCAATTGTCTTGGCACTGGATGGTAAATTTTCTGCAAATATCTTTAATGTATTCTCAATTGCAAAATTTTCTACATCTGCAATTTTAGCTGTCAATCCCCCAAGCTCTACAGATTCACTGCGAATTTCAACATTTTCAATGCGAGTCACAACCAATAAAACATTGACGCGATTTGGTGACATTAAACGATCTGTTAAAACTTCAAAATCAAGACTCACATCATCTAATGGAAATGGAATATATTGCTCCGCATCCATTCGAATTTGAACTTCTCTTTCATCATCTTGTAAATCTGCGTCCATCTCAATAATTTTGGTAATCACCAGTGAGGTGGGTATCGCTACGGCAGCTTGTGCAGATTTAAAATGCGTTATTTCTATCGCTCTGGCAATTGCATCACCAACAGCTTCTGAATTTAGAATATTTTTTTCAATCACACTCCCTTCTTGCAAAGGAATAAGCGCATAGTTTTCAACCCAATATTGATTATTTTTTACAGAAAGCTCTAATAACTTAACAGAAGTAGAACTAATATCTACACCCACCACCCCATTTTTCACTCTATGATATAATATCGACACAATTGTAGTTCCTATTTTTTTTATTTCGAAAATAACTTGCTCTTTGAATTTTTGTTTATATTTTTCACTGATTAAATAAAGTTATTTAACAATCAGTCTCTGTACAAGATATACTGATAACAATTAGTCTGCCATCAGTCCTTATTAAAACTCACTTGTTATGAAAAAGCCATCTAGTTCAGGTCGTGTTCATCCCTTTTTTTTAATCATAATTATTACATTAGTCTCAGTTCCTATGGGCTTTTATGGCATGTATCTCTATATTGCCCCTTCTCTTCCAGAAATGTCGTTACTTAAAAAAGCACCATTACTTAAACCCTTACAAGTCTATAGTGCAGATAATGAATTAATTGCAGAATATGGTGGAAAGTTATCCATCCCTGTAGAGTACAACCAAATTCCTAAACCTTTTATTTCCGCATTTTTGGCAGCAGAAGATTCTTCTTTTTTTGAGCATAGTGGCATTAGTTTTAAAAGTCTTGGACGTGCGATAAGTGAAGCTGTAACAGGATCAAATGTACAAACTGGTGGTTCAACCATTACCATGCAGGTCGCTAAAAATTACTATTTAAGCCCTGAAAGAACCTTAAAACGTAAACTTACCGAAGTATTTTTAGCACGTAAAATTGAACAGAATTTATCTAAAGAAGAAATTTTAACCTTGTACGTCAATAAAATTTTCTTAGGTAAAAATGCTTATGGTATTGCTGCTGCTGCTAAAGTCTATTATGACAAAAGCCTCAGTGAACTCACTATTGCTCAAATGGCAATGATTTCAGGTCTTCCTAAAGCACCATCAAAATACAATCCAGTCGTAAATCCTGAGCGTGCTTTAGAGCGTCGAAACTGGATTCTCGGACGAATGCTACAGTTAGGCTATATCAATCAAAATGAGTACAACACTGCCATTGCTGAACCCGTTAATTTAAATATGCCAGATCGGAGTATCACCAATAAATTCCCCTATGTGGGTGAATTGGTTCGTGCTGAATTAGTCAAAAACTTCGGAGAACTCGCTGTAGACTCTGGTTATAAAGTCTATACGACAATTGATAGTAAACGACAAGAATATGCTGAAGAGTCCCTTCAAGCTGGCTTAGAAGACTATGATCGTCGACATGGTTGGCGTGGTGCTGAAGCACATAATAAACCCCTAAATAAGTTTAATGCCTATGCAAACACCTTTCCTGCTCAAGTAATCAAAGTAAGCAGTCGAAGCTTTGAAGCCTTAATGCAAAATGGCCAAACCGTTACAGTTAACTGGTCTGGTATGTCTTGGGCGAGACCTTATTACAATGCAAATAGTGTTGGCGGGGCACCGAATAGTGCCTCTCAAATTGTAAAAATCAATGATATTGTTCGTCTAAGACCTAATGAAGGCAAGACTGAATGGTCATTAGTTCAAATTCCAGCTGTCCAAGGTCAAATTATTGCACTCGACCCTAACAACGGTGCAATTGAAGCAATTGCGGGTGGATATAATTTTTCACAATCAACATTTAACCGTGCTGTACAAGGTTGGAGACAACCTGGTTCAATTATTAAACCATTTATTTATGCTGCGTCATTAGAACGTGGCATGACGCCCTATACAATGGTTGATGATAGTCCAATTCGGATTGGACGATGGTCTCCTAAAAACTCTGATGGTCGTTACTTGGGAATGATTCCATTACGTCGAGCATTATATTTATCTCGTAATACGGTTTCGGTACGCTTACTTCAAAGTGTTGGAATTGCAAGCGCTAAACAACTTTTAATGGATTTTGGACTACAAGAAAATCAAATTCCCAATAACTACACCATTGCTTTAGGAACACCTCAAGTACTCCCTGTGCAAATGGCAACAGGTTATGCTGCATTTGCAAATGGTGGTTACCGAGTGCAACCTTATTTTATTAATAAAATTGAAGATGCATATGGCAAAGTAATTTATCAAGCTGATCCAGAATATGCTTGTATTTCATGTATTACACAACAAGATCAAGACTCAATTTCAGCACCCGTCATTACACCTGATGATGAGGTGATTGAAACCATAATGGAAACTCAGCCACCGTCTGTCATTGCACAAAAAGAATTACAAAATAACAGTCAATATAAACAAGCACAGCGTATCTTAAAATCTAGTTCAGCATACGATATGTCAAATATTTTAAGAGATGTAATTCAACATGGTACAGGTCGTGCTGCATTAAGAATTGGGCGTAATGACCTTGGTGGAAAAACGGGGACAACCAATGATGCAAAAGATGCTTGGTTTGCAGGCTTTAATGGAAAACTTGTCTCTGTTGCGTGGGTCGGCTTCGATAGACCAACGACTTTAGGTCGTCGCGAATATGGTGGTGTAGCTGCGCTTCCAATTTGGACAAATTTTATGGCAAAAGCACTGCAAGGTACACCTGAATCTTGGGTTTCATTGGATCAAAAGGCAAAAGATCCACATCGTTCAACGTCTGCTGATACCAATGATGAACCACTTGTTCTAGATCGTTCATCACCACCATTGGCTCGCCCACTTTATCGACCTGCACCTGTTGTTAAGCCACCATCAAATAATGACTTTGATGATCTACCTGAAACACCAGCAGTAAATAACAAACCTGTATCCACACCAAATGAGCAGACGCCAAAGCCTCATCGTGATTCACTCCAAGATCTGATTGAACAAATTCAATAGATATTGAATGATGTTTTTCAAATAAAAAAACTCTCAATAATGAGGGTTTTTTATTTGAAATAGACTTTATTTTTTTTGAAATAAATAAATTTGATATTGTGCCGCCACATCAAATTTAGCTCGTTCTTCTAACGCTAAACGGCGCTCAGGTTTCGCTTTATATGCATAAGGCGTCATCGCAATTAAATGCTTTAAATCATCTTGATTCAGACTTAAATTTGCATCTATCACATATTCTTTAATCAAATCAAATGTATCAACCAACTGCTCTAGAAACTTAGCGGGATCATGTGGCTTAACTTCCTCAAATAATGCCTCTCGCATTGCATATAAATGCTCTTTTGCTGGTGTTACTACCATCAAATACCCCTGAGATTTTAATATGCGTAAAATCTCATTTTTAGGAATTGGACTGAATAAACTGGTACACATATCAATTGAATGGTCTGTCACAGGTAAGATTGCACCCGTACCAACCACCCAGGTTACGTTCGAATTTAATTTAGCCGCAACTTGTACTGCATTTTTTGCAATATCGACACCAACACATTGCAAAACTTCTGCTTGCATCGCATTGGTGTAATACCCCTCACCACACCCAATATCCAATAAGTTTTCGATTCGTAAATCGCGAATAAGTTGAACAACCGCCTGTTGTAGTGGTGCGTAATGTCCTGCATGTAAAAATGCACGTCGTGCTTGTACAGATTCAGGTGTATCACCTGGCGTCTTACTGTGTTTATGTTGCACTACATGCAAATTAACATAACCTTGTTTAGCAACATCATAACTATGGTTATTTTCACAGCGCCATGTTCTTTCATTCAACACTAATGGTTTATGGCATACAGGACACATCAGCAGATTCATTTCTTCTCCAAAATTTTAGCCATAAAAAAAAGCCGACAAATGCCGACTTTTTAAATTCAATTTGCTTAGCGTAATTTTAAGGTCATTAGCCCTAAAACTACCAGTATAATTGTAATAATCCAGAAACGAATAACTACTTGTGTTTCCCGCCAGCCTTTTTTCTCATAATGATGATGCAAAGGTGCCATCAGGAATACACGTTTATTACGCATACGCAGTGAACCGATTTGTAAAAATACAGAAATTGCTTCCACCAAAAATACACCTGCCATAATGGCAAAAACAATTTCTTGGCGAACCATTACCGCAATAGTACCCAGCATTGCACCTAATGAAAGTGCGCCAACATCACCCATAAATACTTGTGCAGGATGTGCGTTGTACCATAAAAAAGCCAAACCAGCGCCAACCATTGCAGCACAAATCACCACCAGCTCAGATGAATATTTCACATAAGGAATATGCAAATAATCTGCAAAACGAAGATCACCAGCCAAATATGCAAAAACCCCTAAACCAGCTGCAACCAGTACAATTGGCATAATTGCCAAACCATCTAATCCATCTGTTAAATTGACGGCATTAGATGCACCATTAATCACAAAATAAGTAAAAATTAAAAAACCAATCCCTAATGGAATTTTTGATAATGGAATACTTAAATCTTTAAAAAATGGAATTAAAACATCCAACATATTTGCTGTATAGATTGGATTATCTTGGTGTTGGGCAATTAAATATAAAGCAATACCTGCACCTAATGAACCCACTGATGTCCAAAAGAATTTTTTTCTTGCCGGTAAACCAGCATTATCTTTATAACGGATTTTAATCCAATCATCAGCCCAACCGACAGCCCCGAAAATCACCATCACACCCAATACAATCCAAACATATGGGTTAGATAAATCTGCCCATAGCAAAGTAGATATTGCAATGGACAATAAAATTAATACCCCACCCATGGTTGGCGTACCCATTTTCTTCGCATGATTTTCAGGTGCATATGAACTCACTGCTTGACCATACTTCAATGCTTGAAGTTTGCGAATCATGACAGGGCCAAGAACCAAGCCGATGGTCAAGGCTGTCAAGACACTCAGTAAAGAGCGTAGTGTTAAATAACGTACAACTTGAAATGAACTATGATAGCCCGCAAGCTGTTCAAATAACCATAACAGCATTTATATATTCTCCATCAAGTCAGCCAGCAGAGTTTCCATATGGGTATAACGCGAACCTTTAAATAAGAAGCTCATGGACTGAGGCTGATGTGTTTTAACTAAATCTAATAACAATGGTAAAGCTTGTTCTTGTGTCAGAAAAGCCTGCATTTTTTTACCATATTGCGTACTTCTTGCACCCTCTTGTGCAGCGGGTGCAAACTCACCCACCACAACAACAAAGTTTAAACCTTTGATTGAAACTAAATCTCGCCCCAGCATATAGTGTTGCTGCGCAGCACTATTTCCGAGTTCTCCTATATCTCCCATGACAAATACGCGAATCCCATCTTGTTGTGCAAGAACTTCTGCTGCTGCGCGCATGGACGTTGGATTTGCATTATATGTATCATCGATAAATAAATGATTTTTATGATGAATAAAGTCTAAGCGACCTTTTGCATTTTTCGCATTTTCTAGCCCAATCACAATATCATCTAACCCAATGTCCAATGCTAAAGCAAAAGTAGCTGCTGCTAACGCATTTTGTACATTATGCTCGCCTGCAAACGGTAAATTAATCTGTCTATTACCGAGAGGGGTATTTAAGCAAAAAATAACAGACTGAGGTTTCAGCTGTACTTCAGTTGCATAAATATCACCACCCTCACCAAAACTAGCTACTTTTTCTGTTTTTACTGCCTGACGAATTTCATCACTAAAATCATCATGTGCTGGAATAATCGATGTTCCATGAACGTCCACATGGGCATAAATTTCAGATTTAGCGCGACAAATACCTTCACGACCACCAAATTCACCTAAATGGGCAGTCCCTATATTTAAAATTCCTGCAACATATGGCTGAACGAGATGAGAGGTGTAATCAATTTCACCTTGATGATTTGCCCCTAGCTCCATCACTGCATATTGATGTTCTGCACGTAATTCTAATAACATCATGGGTACACCCAAATCATTATTTAAATTCCCTCGTGTAATGAGAGTTGGTGCAAGACGCGATAAAATACTTCCGAGCATTTCTTTCGTTGTTGTTTTACCACTACTTCCCGTCAATGCAATCACTTTTAATTGTGCATTTTTTTGACGTCGATATGCCCCCAAATCACCTAAGGCTAAGCGCGTATCTGCAACCACCAATTGATAAATGTCTGCATCTACAGGTTGGCTGACAATTGCAATTTCACAACCATTTTCTGCAACTTGTGTAATAAATTGATGAGCATCAAATTTTTCACCCTTTAGCGCAAGAAAAACGTCCCCTTTTTCTGCATGACGAGAATCTGTTAAAATTCGTTTAACACTCACATGTGGTACTCGTCCATGATACCAATGCCCTTGTGTTGCTTCTTGTAGTTGCTCAATCGTCCACGGCTCTAAAGGAGTGGTACTGGTTGTTGATGTATGCATAAATCTTCCCTATTGCGCTGGATATGCTGCTTTTACATGCGCATGTTGATTATTTATTGCAGACTCAACCTCCACAACATCATCAAACCAATGTCTCACACCATCAATTTCTTGATAGTTTTCATGACCTTTTCCTGCAATAACCACAATATCGCCATCTTGAGCATTCTTCACAGCAAATTTAATGGCCTCTCGGCGATCATGAATTTCATGAATGCGATGCTGGTTAAAATCTATTCCTGCTTTCATATCTGTAAAAATCTGGATTGGATCTTCTGTCCGAGGATTATCTGAGGTTATCAAAGCAACATCTGCATAGCCCAAAGCAGCCTGTGTCATTAAAGGGCGTTTCCCCCGATCACGATCACCACCACAGCCAAAAACAGCCCATAAATTTTTTGATACGTGACGTTTTAATGTTTGTAAAACTTGAATTAATGCATCTGGCGTATGGGCATAATCCACCACAAATAAACGTTCACCATCGCTAATCACCTGCATTCGACCTGGTGCACCTTGTAGCTGAGGGACAATATGAATTAAATTGACTAATTCCAGACCTGTACATGATGCAGCAATTAAACTTGCAACTAAATTTTCAATATTAAAGTGCCCTAATAATGGGCTCTGAATTTCAAGTTCACCGTGAGCGGTAATTAATTTAAAATGTGCACCTTTTAAACTATATTGAATCTCTTTGACTTGATAATCAGCCATTTGAGATGCTGAATACGTTAATATTTTAGGTTTCGCAGGATTTGATTCTGCTGCCGCAAGCATCAGCGCAGCATATTCATCATCAAGATTGATAATGGCAAATTTCAAAGAAGGGAATTTGAATAATAAGGCCTTCGCTTTCGCATAAGCCTCCAATGTCCCATGATAATCTAAGTGATCACGACTTAAATTGCTATATACCGCTATTTCAATATCACAACCATTTAATCGACCTTGCTCAAGACCGTGTGAGCTGGCTTCAATGGCGGCAAACTTAGCACCAGCCAAAGCATATTCATGTAAGGCAGATTGTAAATGTAATGCATCTAAAGTGGTGTGAGATGATGCTTCTAAGTTTGGTAAAATACCGTTACCCGTTGTTCCCATCACCGCACATGGTTGATCTTGTAACATCAATAATTCAGCGATTAAGCGCGAAATTGTGGTCTTTCCATTGGTTCCTGTTACTGCAATCGTTCGAACTGCTGTAACGGGTTGAGTATGTTCTAAATAATGCTTTTGCCATGCACCCATATTTTGACGAACTTGAGATACAACACAGCTATTTGATAAAGCCAAATCAGTTTCACTAATCACACCAATCGCACCATGGTGAAGTGCGGATTGTGCAAATTGAATCGTTTTTTCAGGCTGTGATAAAGAATTGAGTGCAATAAATATTTGCCCAGCGACCACCTTTCGGCTATCTAAATTAAACCCCTGAAAAGGCTGCTTCATCCAATCTGCCGGATTTTCAATCGAATAAATTTCTTGAAATGAGATAGACATGTATCACCTATTTATTGGTTTTTGGAGCATCAAGAGGTTTATCTAAAGGTACATTTAATAAGCGCAAAGATTCTTGCATAACTCGTGCAAATACAGGTGCAGAAACCGTACCACCATAATAAGAGCCTTTCGGATTTTCAACGACAACGACCATCGCAATTCGAGGATCGCTGACAGGTGCAACACCAGCAAATAATGCACGATAATCTGTTTGTGAATAACCTTTCCGATCTGGACGCAATTTATGTGCCGTTCCTGTCTTACCCGCGACACGATAACCAGGAATTGTTGCACGTGTCGCTGTACCGCCTGGTAAAGTTGCTGTTTCCATCATTAGCAAAACTTGATTGGCAATTTTAGGGTCAATAATCTGCTCTCCCTGTGGTTGCTCATCAAGCTTATACAGGCTTAACGGTACTTTTTTTCCGTTATTTGCAATCATGGCATATGCATCTGCCAATTGAAGTACCGTTGCATTTAAACCATAGCCATATGCCATCGTTGCAACTTCAGAAACATTCCACTTACTTTTAGGTAAAATTAGACCTGCACTTTCACCTGGGAATCTCACCGCAGAGCGCTCACCAAAACCAATTCGTTTATAAAAAGTAGGCAATGCTTCATAAGGTAAAGATAAAGCAATTTTTGCTACACCAACGTTAGAGGATTTTTGAATAATTCCACCTAATGTTAAAGCGCCATAATTATGTGTATCTCTAATCGTATGATTACCAACACGCATTGAACCAGGTGCTGTATTGACAACCGTATTCGGCATATATTTACCACTTTCTAATGCCATTGCGACGGTCAACGGTTTCATTGTTGAGCCTGGTTCAAAAGAATCTACTGCACCGCGGTTACGCATCGCATCTTTATTCGATAAACCATTTTTGTCATTTGGATTATATGATGGCCACGATGCCATTGCTAAAATCTCACCCGTTTTGACATCAACGGCAATTGCTGTTGCAGAACGCGCATTGTTGGCAACCCCAGCCGCGGTTAACTCTCGATACATAATATATTGTAAACGTGAGTCAATACTTAAAGTGATATTTTCACCCGCCTCAACTTCTTTAACGATTTCAGGATCTTTCACCCGATTACCACGTTTATCACGAATGATTTGCTGCTGACCGTCTTTTCCAGCTAAACGTGTATTCAATTGCATTTCCAAACCTTCAATGCCTGAATCTTCACTATTGGTCAAACCAATAATTTGAGCATTCGGCTGTGGCTGAGGATAATAGCGTTTATACGTTTTTTCTGCATAAACGCCTTGAAAATTTCGTTTAGCAATTAAGTCGGCCTGTTGTGGTGGCACTTCTTTTTTCAATACCAAATAACGTGACCGCGGGCGATCATTCATTTTTTTATGTAATTCTGTACGATCCATACCAACAGCATCGGCTAATTCATCCAAATTTAAGTTTTTATCTGGAAGTTGACGCTTTAATTTTCGATTATTTGGGTCTTTTTTTAATTCAGTCGTAATTTCTTTATGCAGTTGTTTATTTTCAAAATAATCTCTCGGATCAATCACAATTTTCATGATAGGCGTACTAATCGCTAATGGAACACCATGTCGATCATAAATTACACCACGCATTGCTTTCACAGTTTCTGTACGCAAAATATTAGCATTGAGTTTATTTTGCAAAAAATCATGATTAATAATTTGAACATAAAAAGCTCGACCAACAAGCGCCAGAAAGCAAAATATGACGACTCCCCACATGAGGTAATAACGCCACATATCAATACTTACCGTATTACGATCAGAAACTGACTGCTTTTTTCGTATTGGTTTTTTACGAGAATCTGACATTAACGATCAATCCTACTTTTTATCTTCTGTTTTCATCGGTAAAGAAATTACAACGGTTTGAGTGGTTGGCGGTGAATACATCCGCAATTGCGTCACTGCACGTGTTCCAATTTGAGCAGTTGCACCAAATGTCTGCTGCTCAATCAATAAACGTCCCCACTCAGCATTTAAATCATCACGCTCTCTGAAATAACTGCTTAGTTGTCGATAATCATGACGATATTCAAAAACTTGAAAAACCACCATGACAGCACTGCCTAAAACCAGTATTAATAGCAAAGCATAATAGAGAACTTTAGAATCTTTTATCGTACTATTCACATTTTTATCAATGAGTTCTGTTGTCATTTCTTGCCCACTATTTTTCAATTTTTTCAGCAACTCGAAGCCATGCACTACGTGATCTTGGGTTTGCCTTTACTTCCACATCGCTTGCCCGAATACGCGCTATCTTTTTCAATCTTCTTGTGTCTTCTTGCTTCTGAGGTAATCCCCACCCTGTATCTTCAGCCAATGTCGATTCTTTTTGGATAAACTGCTTAATCAAGCGATCTTCTAAAGAATGAAAGCTAATGACAGCTAAACGTGCATTGGGTTTAAGAATATCAACAGCTTGTGGCAGAAAAATCTCAATATCTTCTAATTCTTTATTAATTGCAATACGAATTCCTTGAAACGTTCGAGTCGCAGCATGTTTATTTTTTTCCCATTTAGGATGTGCTACTTTTACAATTTCAGCCAATTGACCAGTCGTTTCAATATAACCTGCATGCTTAATTGCCTTAGCAATTCTGCGGCTATATCGCTCTTCTCCATATTGAAAAATATAATTGGCTAATTTTTCTTCTTCAATGTCCACGAGCCATTGTGCAGCTGTAATGCCTTGTGAATTATCCATTCTCATGTCTAATGGCCCATCGTGCATAAAACTAAAACCACGTTCTGCTTGATCTAATTGTGGTGAAGACACACCCAAATCAGCCATCACACCATCAACTGAAGCAATACCGCGAAGATTAAGCTCTTTTTGCATTTCCGCAAAACTGGCATGAATAATTTTAAATCTTGAATCCTGTTGTTCGAGTTCAGCCCCAACTGCTAATGCTTGTGGATCTTTATCAAAAGCATAAACACATGCCTTTTCATCTAACTTCGATAACAATAATCGAGTATGACCACCACGACCAAAGGTACCATCAATATAAATTCCTGTATTGCGATCTGCTAACAGGGCATCAACAGTTTCATGAAGTAATACAGAAATATGAGACATAAGTGAAATCGATCTAAAAGCTAAAGTATAACTGTGTATTATTACCTTGTTTTAATAAAGCTCCAAATGACTTTTTGTTCGTAAATATTAATTTTTATTGAGAAAACCGTTTTCTTTTAATCATTTGTTAAAAAAGCCTCAGATCTGAGGCTTTTTAATGAACATATTTAATATATTTTAGCGTTTTGTACTATAAATTTGATCAAAAATAGCACCATTTGCAAAGTGTGTTTTCTGTGCATTTGGCCAACCACCAAATACTTCATCAATTGTAAAAGTTTTTAATACTGGAAATTGATTTCTATATTTTGCTAAAACAGCTTCATTACGCGGGCGATAATAATGCTTTGCCACCATATTTTGTCCTAGTGGTGAATACATATAATTAATATATGCCGTTGCTAACCACTTATTACCATCCTTCTCGACTGTTTTATCTACAATTGCCACAGAAGGTTCAGTTAAAATTGAGACTGATGGATAAATAATATCAAATTTATCTTTTCCTAATGCTTTTTGAGTTACTAAGGCTTCATTTTCCCAAGTAAGCAATACATCCCCAATGCCACGTTCTGCAAATGTTGTCATAGATGCTCGTGCAGCAGAATCCATAACTTTAACATTATGATAAAGTTTACTCACAAACTCTTTTGCTTTCGCATCATTACCACCAGGCTGTTTTAGCTCATATCCCCAAGCAGATAGATACACCCAACGTGGTAATCCGCCTGTTTTTGGGTTTGGTGTAATGATTTCAACACCTGGTTTAATCAAATCTGGCCAATCTTTAATCTGTTTTGGATTTCCTTTGCGCACCATAAATACAATTGTTGATGTATATGGAGCTGAATTATATGGAAATTCTTTCTGCCAATCTGGTTGAATTTGACCTGATTTTACAATTTCTTCAATATCATTGGCTAAAGCTAAAGTCACCACATCTGCTTTTAAACCATCTACAACAGCGCGGGCTTGTTTACCTGAGCCACCATGGGATTGTTTAAAATTAACCTTTTGACCTGTTTTAGAAGTCCACCATGTACCAAATGATTTATTAAACTCATCATAAAACTCACGAGTAGCATCATAAGAAACATTTAAAAATTGACGTTCTTCTGCTTGAGCAGTCGCAGTAAAACCGACACTCGCAGCAAGCAAAAAGCTACTTATAAGTGCTTTAATAGGCATTTTCATAATTAAATATCGAATTAACTTTAATCACTCCAATATATGAAATATAGATAAAAAGTGCAATAAAAATACTTTTTTAAGGAAATGTAGAATTCAATACAACATATTGTTTTTAAATGAAAATATATAATTTTTAATATATAGTAGATTGTTACATTAAATTAAGCATTCTAAAGAGGCAACTTGATATAAGAAGAGAAAATCATTGCTTATTTTTTAAACCCTAATATCGATATAATCGCTCATTTTGTCACGCTATCAACCTCATTTAATGTAAATTAAGACGCATTTATAATAAATAAATAAAAATTAATCACACAAGTAAAAAAAAGATATATTATTGCGTAAAATAATGTTATAGTTTAGTAAATAATGTGATATATATCTTACTTTGGCTAACACTTTGTGTTTGAATGTTAACCATAATATAAAAAACTGTAACTAAATTACTTTGTGATAGATAAAAGATCACATCAACTTAGGGGAGCATAAATGAAATTAAAAGCATTATCTGCACTATGTATAATAGTAGCTTCACAAGTTGGACATACTGCGGGTATTAATCCTGTTAATACAGAAAATATTACGCCTGTAACAAAAAGCTCTTTGTTAGATAGAGCTGCACATGAGAAAAAAATTAAAAGTAATTTTTCTAATACTCAAAATTCTAAAGTCATTAAATCTTTGAGCCCTGTACCGACACAGAATTTTTTTGCCTATCAGAATCAACAGTTTAGTAAATTTATTCAATCCATTTTTATTCAAACTGGATCATAATTCATTTTAAATCATAATCTCTCTGATTTTATAAATGAGTAACGAAAAGCCTCAGCATATTCTAGTGAATTAAGCAGAATATAATGAGGCTTTTCGCTATAATAGATTTAATTTACATTTTGAATAAAACTCAGTTATGACTGTTCGTACTCGTATCGCACCTTCACCGACTGGCTTTCCTCATGTAGGAACGGCTTATATCGCATTATTTAATTTATGTTTTGCAAGACAACATGGCGGAGAGTTTATTCTTCGTATTGAAGACACAGATCAAGTGCGCTCAACACCTGAATCTGAAAAAATGATTTTGGATTCGCTACGCTGGCTAGGTCTTAATTGGTCTGAAGGTCCAGATATTGGTGGTCCACATGCACCCTATCGTCAATCTGAACGTATGGGAATCTATAAACAATATGCTTTAGATTTAGTTGAAAAAGGTCATGCATTTTACTGTTTTGCTTCAAGCGAAGAACTTGATCAAATGCGTGCAGCACAGCAAGCTCGTGGCGAAACACCTCGTTATGACGGTCGTGGTTTGAATTTATCTCAAGAAGAAGTTAAGCAACGTTTGGCCGCAGGTGAACCACACGTCATTCGAATGAAAGTTCCAACTGAAGGATCGTGTAAGTTTAACGATATGCTTCGTGGCGAAGTTGAAATTCCATGGGCACAAGTTGATATGCAAATTCTATTAAAAACAGATGGTTTACCTACCTATCATCTAGCGAATGTGGTAGATGACCATTTAATGGAAATCACCCATGTCATGCGTGGTGAAGAGTGGATTCCATCAGCACCAAAACACCAATTATTGTATCAGTACTTTGGTTGGAAAATGCCTGAAATATGTCATATGCCCTTACTCCGTAATCCGGATAAATCTAAGCTGTCTAAACGCAAAAACCCAACATCAATTAATTATTATAAAAATATTGGTGTACTTCCTGAAGCATTGCTGAACTATTTGGGTCGTATGGGGTGGTCAATGCCAGATGAACGTGAAAAATTCACTTTAGCTGAAATGATTGAAAATTTTGATATTCAACGTGTTTCACTTGGTGGACCAATTTTTGATGTAGATAAGCTGAATTGGTTAAATGGTCAATGGATTAAAGGCTTAACACCTGCTCAGTTATTAGATCGCTTATTAAATTGGAAATCTGATCGTCAAACTTTAGAAGATATCGCTGCGGCAATTCAACCACGTATTAATCTTTTATCGGAAGCGGTCAATTGGGCTGGTTTTTACTTCAATCAATTCCCAACTCTTAGCAAAGAGCAATTTGAAAGTAAAAAGCTGACTGAAGAACAAGTTCGTCAAAGTTTGCAATTTGCAATTTGGCGCTTAGAGAGTATGTTTACTTGGAATAATGATACCGTTAGCAAAGTGCTTATGGATCTAGCAACCCAAATGGACATTAAGTTACGTGACTTTATGCCTACATTCTTTATCGCGATTGCTGGCTCTACAAGTTCAACCCCTGTAATGCAATCGATGGTCACGCTTGGTCCAGACCTAACCTTCGCTCGTTTACGTCATGCACTTGAAATTGTAGGTGGTCCGAGCAAAAAAGAAGCAAAAACATGGGAAAAACTCAATGAAAGCTTGAAATTGCCGAAAAATGATTCAGTTGATGAAGCTTAAGCTATTTTTTTGTTGACGTATGAGCGTTATATCCCTAATATAGCGCCCATACAGAGAGACGGTTGAAAAACCTAATCTAGTTGCCTCGATAAGTCCCTATCGTCTAGAGGCCTAGGACATCGCCCTTTCACGGCGGTAACCGGGGTTCGAATCCCCGTAGGGACGCCAAATTTAAGATAGAAATATCTTGTAAAAAACCCAAGTATGATTACTTGGGTTTTTTATTGCCTAAAATTCGATAACAAATATATTTTGCTTGAATTTTGGCTTTCTCTTATATTTTTGCTTAAAATAACGCATAAATGAAAACTATGGAGTTGCAATGCAGTATCGTTGCCCAAAATGTCAAAGCCCTAAAATCATGCCAGTTTCTCAATCAGGTAATGTATCAGCACGTCCTGTTGTTCCTAAAAGCCTAGTTTTCCTTATACCTGCTGTTTTAATCTTACTTCTTCTTGTTTCTATCAGTATTGCGATGTGGCTTTTTGGCAATGGTGCAGGCTCAATACTACAAATTTCAACTGTAGTTGTTTTTATACTTTGTGTTATTGCAGGTTTTATGTTCTATCGTGATTTACCTGATTTTAAAATTTCAATGCAATCATTCATGCAATCACAAAAAAAATGGAAATGCCGTGAATGTCATCATGAGTGGGAAATATAATTCACCTTTCTTCTCACATCAGCCTCAATCCTGATGTGAGAAAAACAATAGAATATTCATAAAAATAACTCTCAATACTCACCAACAAAGCATTATTTTTTAAACACGCATAAATATTGAATACACGATGAGGAGCTTTTCACCTCCCCCCATCAAAAAGGTAATCTTTTTCAAGATTACCTTCATTTAAACTTAATTTATTGACTATCGTTGTGTTCATTCATCCATCGATAAATAACAGGCAATACAATGAGTGTTAATAATGTCGAAGAAATAATTCCCCCAATAACCACCGTAGCTAATGGGCGTTGTACTTCTGCACCTGTACCTGTTGCAATAGCCATTGGAATGAAACCAAATGAAGCCACACATGCCGTCATTAATACTGGACGTAACCGTAGAATGGCTCCATGCCATGTTGCGATATGAATATCAAGAGTTTCTCGTAACTCCTTAATAAATGTCAGCATCACCAATCCATTCAGTACAGCAACACCAGACAGTGCAATAAATCCCACGCCTGCCGACATCGAAAGTGGAATATCTCTTAACCACAATGCAACCAATCCACCTGAAAGCGCGAAAGGAACACCTGTAAAGACCAACAAGCTTTCTTTAAAGTTATGAAACACAGCCATTAATAAAATAAAAATGGTTAACAATGCAAGTGGCACTACAATTGTCATGCGCTCTTTTGCTGAGTTTAAGTTTTCAAATTGCCCACCATAGGCTAGCCAATAACCTGCAGGCAAAGGTTGTTTTGCTAAAGTATTCTGTAACTCTTGTACAAAAGATCCTAAATCACGTCCTTCAACATTGGCGGTAATCACCACACGGCGCTTACCATTCTCGCGACTGACTTGATTTAAACCCAATATGCTTTCAACTTTTGCAATATCATCCAATTGAATCAACCCACCATTTGGTAATTGCAAAGGTAATTTCGCCAATTGATGTGCTGTTCTTTGTTCATCACTTAATCGAATCACAAAATCAAAACGTCGATCACCTTGTAATATTTGCCCCACCTCTTGACCACCTATACTGGTTGCCACTAAATCTTGGACTTCTTTCACAGATAACCCATATTGTGCTGCTAAATTTTTATCAATATCAACATTTAATAAAGGTAAACCACTGGTTTGTTCTACTTTTACAGCTGTTGCACCTGAAATGGATTGGACGTGCTTCGCAATTTTTTCAGCTTCTTGGTTGAGTATCTCCATGTCATCACCAAAAATTTTCACGCCAACATCACTTCGAATTCCAGAAATAAGTTCATTAAAACGAAGTTCTATTGGCTGAGAAAATTCGCTATTATTTCCAGGTAATGTTTCCAAAAATATTTGCATCCGCTGTCGTAATTGATCGATATTTTCTTTTGAGTTCGTCCATTCTTTTTGCGATTTTAATAAAATAATGCCATCAGAAATATTCGGTGGCATAACATCAGTCGCAATTTCAGCAGTGCCTGTACGAGCGAAAATCGCTTTAATTTCTGGAAACTCTTTTAATAATAATTTCTCTGTGGTTTCTTGCATACGTAATGATTGTTCTAAACCTGTACTTGGTGAACGCAATTGCTGTACTGCGAAATCGCCCTCACTGAGCTGAGGAGAAAACTCACTTCCAACTTTGGTAGAGATCATTGCTGTTAGTAGCAAAATACACACAGCTAAAGTCACCACAAAATATTTATAAGTATATGCAGTATTTAAAATAAACTCATACTTTTGCTTTAGCCAATGCATCCACCGAGTTTCTTTTTCTTGCACCTTTCCAGTGACAAACATGGCAACTGCAGCGGGTACAAAAGTAATCGATAAAATAATTGCGCCAATTAATGCAAAAACTACAGTCAATGCCATTGGATGAAATAGCTTTGCTTCCACACCAGATAATGCAAAAATTGGAAAATACACCACTAAAATAATGAGTTGTCCAAAAATGAGTGGTCGTCTCGCTTGTTGAGCCGCTAAAAATACTTCTTTAAATCGCTCAGCTCTAGACAATAATCGCCCTTTTGCATGTTGTGCTTCGGCTAACCGTCGTATGCAGTTTTCAACAATAACGACTGCACCATCAACAATAATTCCAAAGTCGAGTGCGCCTAAACTCATTAAATTGGCACTAATATTTTTTTCTGCCATGCCTGTTAAGGTAAATAGCATTGAAAGTGGAATCACACAGGCTACAATTAATGCCGCACGGAAATTACCAAGAAATAAAAATAAAATGACAATAACTAAAACAGCACCTTCGATTAGATTCTTTTGTACCGTATGAATCGCCCGATCGACTAATGCTGTTCGATCATATACTGTTTCTATTTGGATCCCTTTTGGCAATGATTGCTGAATAAGCTTGATTTTTTCATCAACCGCTTTTGCAACAGTTCGACTATTTTCACCCATTGCCATCATGGCAATACCTAACACAGTTTCAGCGCCATTATAGGTTGCAGCACCCGTCCTTAAATCGTGCCCAATAGATACCTTTGCAATGTCTCTTACACGAATTGGGTAGCCTTGTTTTGTACTGATACTGATATTCTCAATATCACTTATCGTATTTAAAGTTCCTGGAACTCGAACCGTAAATTGCTGTCCATTTTCTTCAATATATCCAGCACCTCTATTGTCATTATTGTCTTGTAAAATGCGCTGCAATTCAGCCAATGGGATTTGTAATTGCTGTAATCGATTTAAATCAGGTTCAACAATATACGTTTTATTAAAACCGCCAATACTATTAACTTCGGCAATACCTTTAACTTGTTGTAGTTGTGGTCGAATAATCCAATCTTGTATTTCACGTAAATCCATTGGCTCATAGGAGCTTCCATCTGCTTTTTTAGCATTAGGATCAGCCTTGACGACCCATTGATAAATTTCACCCAACCCTGTCGAAACAGGTGACATAGATGGAGAAATATTAACAGGCAATTCAGCACGAGCTTCTTGCAAACGTTGGTTAATTTGCTGTCTAGCCCAATAAATATCTGTACCATCTTTAAAAACTATCGTGACTTGAGATAATCCATAACGAGATACTGAGCGTGTTTGCTCTAGGTTCGGAATACCTGCCATTGCCGTTTCAATGGGATAAGTTATTCGTTGCTCTACCTCTAATGCAGTGAAACCATTGGCCTGACTATTAACCTGAACTTGCACATTGGTAATGTCTGGCACTGCATCGATCGGTAATTTTTGATAACTATAAATCCCTACTGCAATCCATGCGATAACAAATAACATGACCCAAATTGCATTACGAATAGAGAATTGAATAATCCGATCAAATAATCCGGTCGCTGGAGGTAGATCATCTCCTGAAGATACAGCGGTCTTCTTTTGATCATCAATGCTCATGATCGGCCTCCCCTTTCTCTAACTCAGATTTTAAAAGGAAGCTTCCTTGGCTAACATAAGTTTGACCTAAATTCAGACCACTCAATATTTCAATCCACTTCCCATCAGATGAAACCGAACCCAGCTGAACGGGTTGCGTACTAAATTCAATCTTGTCTCCATGTTGACTTGGAACAAAAACAATATCCTTCTCATCCACACGCTGAACAGCATTTTTTTCAATACGACGAACTTGTGTTTGCTTATTCTGCTCTAACTGTAAACTCACCATTAAATTTGGGCGCAATTCTGGATTTCGATCTAAAACCTTTGCTCGCACTTGCAAACGTCCCGTTTGGATGTCTGCTGTTGAGTTCAAATTCATAATCTGTGCTTGATACATTTGTCCTGTTTGTAAGGATTTAAACTGAACTTTCTGATTGGGTTGTAAAAAAGCAATATCAATATTCGGCACAATAAACTCAAGCCATAATTGATCTATCTGATCAATGACAAACAATTGAGTTGCCAACTGTACATACTCACCAATAACAATATCTTTCTCACTAATTACTCCCGAAATAGGCGCTTTTAAAGTATATTGACCATTAATGTCTGTACTTCCCCCGAGTGCAGATAAACGCGAACGCGCCGCTTGTACTTGCACCTGAGCCTGTTGATAAGCATTAGATGCTCGTTGATAATCTTGTTTAGCCGATATTCCTTGCGTCCATAAATCACGTTCTCGCTCGAAATCTTGACGCGCTAAATTTAAATTGGTTTGTGCAATTTTTAATTGTGCTTGTTGATCGACCAGATCAGGTACCAATAAAGTTGCTAATGCTTGACCTTTTTTGACCTGTTGCCCTAACTCAACATAAACATGTTTCACCTGTCCACTATACCCAGCTGAAACATGTGCTTGCTGATCTGTATTGGCCATCAACTTTGCGGGGTAGCTAATAAGCTGCTCAATTAAGCCAATTTCAACTTTGCTGACTTTAATTCCTTGTTCAGTGATTTGTTTAGGCGTCAGTTGAACGGATTCTTCCTCTCCATGTACTTCAGAACTTTCACCTGAAGCAGGTGTTTTCTCATTTTCTTCATGCTTATGCTCATCCGAATGACCTGATTGCATCAACCAAAATGTAATTGCGACCAAAGCGGTAATGATTAATGCACCGATAATTAAGACGGGTTGTGAAATTTTTCCAAATTGATTTTTCATATTGTTCTCTTAATTATCCACACCAATAATTGCCAAAGCATTTGTATCTTGAACCAAATCTTGATTTAGCTGATTTAATGCATCTGCTGCCATGAGTTTACTTGGCTCTATACCTAGACTTAAACTTTCAACTTCAATCGATTTTTGCCATGCCATTTTTAACATTTGCACCACTTGCAATCGTGCTCCATGCAATTGCAAAGTCGCTTGTTGAATATCCATGACATTCAGTTTTCCAGCCTTAAATCCTTGTAACGTGCGCTGTTGAATATTCAATGCAAGCGGGACTTGCTGTGTTGTAATTAAATTAAATTGCTTTTTTAAGCCTTTGAGCTCAGTCAGTTTGGTCTGGACTTCTAACTGATTTTGCTTTCTATAAAATTGCTGCTGCTTATCCAATACATTGACTTTAGCTTTGGCAATTTCCATACGATGTTGCTGACGATTAAAAATAGATACTGGAATACTAACCCCTAAAGTTAATTGTTGATCCTGATCATTATTAGGCTTTTTAGTCTGTTTTATACTGACATTAACCGTCGGGTTTGGACGTCGCTGAGCATCTAATAATGTCAAATTAGCTTGTGCTTCAAGAATTTGAACTTGCAATAATTTCTCTTGAAGATTTGCTTGCAAATTTTGATTTACAATCTCGAATGTTTGTTCTGGCCAAAGTGACTGCACATCTTGATTTAAAATCACATTACTTGCAGTTTGCCCAGAAAGGTTCGCTAATTGTTGCTCTTCAATCTCTAAGCGTAAATTTACATCTTCAAGTAATTTTACATTTTCAAGATGAGTCAACCTCACACGATCAACATCAACTTGCGCAATACTTCCTGCTTGAAATCTTTTTTCAGCAGCCTGTAAGCTGTCTTGACTCACTGCCAATTGCTCTTTTAATAAAGTACTTTCAACTTTAGAGAGAATAATTTGTGACCATAAATGTTTCACAATAATTTGTAACTGCACATCATAATTTTTCTGCTTCAGCTGCACCTGCTCCTTCGCAATATTTGCAACATTTTTCGTCACTTTTCTCTGCCCAAAAATATCTAATGGCTGAGAAATACCAACAACCCACTCTTCATCTTGATCACTTTTAAACCCAGCTCGATCTATATTCAAACTCGGATTTTGCCAAAGCTGGCTATTTTTGATATTTGCATCTGCAATGTTCTGCTGAGCAACCCAAAGACCTTGCGTTGCTTGATATTGACGAATTTTCTCGATGAGCGTTTCTAACGATAAAGACTCAGCTTTACGATGCGTAACTTCTTTCGTATAGCCATGCATAGATAGAACAATACTCACACAAAAGGCAATACTTACTTTAGAGATCTGCTTTGTTTGAGATATGGCTTTTTTTTGCCAAGCCTGAGGACTTAACATCATTTTTAACATAGGAACATTCCACTTAATTTAAAATAAAGTGGTAGGTTTTATTTTGGCTACCCCACCTATAGCGAGGTAAAAGAAGGAGGTGGTTTTGGTAAGTTTAAATCAGGAGATTGATAAAGATTTTTTAAATCAACAAAAGATGTTTGTACATCCTGTGCAACTCTTTCAGGTTCAAGCTGTTCTGAGCTCGATTGAAATATATAGGCTACTGTGGGTAAATGATCATCATGTTCAGCTTCCGAAATTTGACTTAAATATTTCGTCAATTTCGAAGAAGAATCTACTGATTTGACTTCATTGTTATAATCTAAATGATGACCAAAATGACTGATAGATAGCTCATCTGTCGCTTCATGAATACAATATGCTGCTGCCAAATTCCAAGTACTTTGGAAAACAAATAAACTTAACAAGACTGTAATCAATAATCTTGAACGTTTCATAACAGCAGAAAATAAAAATGTTGCTTCAATATAACAGTACTTCATAGTGTAATAAAATTACATTCCTACGCTTTATCACAATTTCATTCTTATATCTTATTATTATAATTTCACGATATACATCACATTAATAAGCTATTAATTTATTTTCTATGGATATGTCTGAAATAAAAAACCAACCCGAAGGTTGGTTTTTTTGACTTTAATTTTTTAAGCGCCAATTTTACGATATTTTTGGCGTTTGGCTGCTAAATCATCACCATCACGTTTACGGCGATATTCTTCAAATTCTGCGTAGTTACCCGTAAAGAATTCTGGTGTTTCGGTTTCAAATGACAAGATGTGTGTTGCAATACGGTCAAGGAACCAACGGTCATGCGATACCACCATAACCGTACCTGGGAATACAAGAATTGCATCCTCAAGCGCACGTAAAGTTTCAATATCCAAATCGTTCGATGGCTCATCCAGTAAGATGACGTTTGCACCCATTTGTAGAATTTTCGCAAGTTGTAAACGGTTACGCTCACCACCAGACAACTCACCTACACGTTTTTGCTGATCTTGGCCTTTAAAGTTAAAGCGACCAATATAAGCACGCGATGGGATTTCATACTCACCAATTCTTAAGATATCCAAACCGCCTGAAACTTCTTCCCAGACTGTTTTATTGTTATCTAATGTATCGCGAATCTGTCCAACATAAGCCACTTTAACAGACTCACCCAGCACCATTGTACCTGTATCAGGCTGTTGCTCACCTGTCATCATACGAAATAGTGTTGTTTTACCCGCACCGTTTGGCCCAACGATACCAACAATTGCCGTAGGTGGAACAGTAAAAGTTAAATCTTTATACAATAAGCGACCATCAAATGATTTACTAATGCCTTCAACTTCTACCACCTTATTCCCTAAACGTGGGCCAGGTGGAATATAGATTTCGGAAGTTTCATTACGCTGTTGGAATTCACGTGAGTTAAGCTCTTCAAAACGCTCCATACGCGCTTTATTTTTCTTTTGCTGACCTTTCGCATTTGAACGAACCCATTCAAGTTCTTTTTTCAATGCTTTAGCAAAAGATTCTTCTTGCTTATTTTCTTGCTCTAAACGCGCATTCTTTTGCTCAAGCCAAGAAGAATAGTTTCCTTGATAAGGAATACCCATGCCACGGTCAAGCTCTAGAATCCACTCTGCAACGTTATCTAAGAAATAACGGTCATGCGTAATCGCAACAATTGTACCAGCGAAGTCTTTTAAGAAACGTTCTAACCAAGATACAGATTCAGCATCTAAATGGTTCGTCGGTTCATCTAAAAGCAGCATGTCTGGTTTAGATAATAACAAACGGCAAAGTGCAACACGACGACGCTCACCACCAGAAAGTAATGTTACATCTGCATCCCAAGCTGGAAGATTTAATGCAGCAGCAGCTTGATCCATTTGGTTGGTAATATTATGTGCATCCCAAGCATGGATAATTGCTTCTAACTTTTCTTGCTCTTTTGCAAGCGCATCAAAGTCAGCATCTTCTGCGGCATATTCTGCAAATA
Source organism: Acinetobacter sp. ANC 4558 (assembly GCF_002135375.1). GTDB lineage: Bacteria > Pseudomonadota > Gammaproteobacteria > Pseudomonadales > Moraxellaceae > Acinetobacter. The sequence goes on from NZ_NEGH01000001.1 coordinate 179,220, forward strand.
CTTCATCTAAACGTGCTAAAGCATCCAGTGGTTCACGTAAACCATCCTCAACGTTACCACGAACATCTTTTGCAGGATCAAGTGGTGGTTCTTGCTCTAAATAACCAATTTTAATACCCGGTTGAGCACGTGCTTCACCTGAGAAATCTTTATCCACACCCGCCATAATACGAAGCAAAGTAGATTTACCTGCACCGTTTAAACCAAGCACACCAATTTTTGCACCTGGGAAAAATGACAAAGAGATGTCTTTTAAGATTTCGCGCTTTGGCGGAACCATCTTAGACACACGGTTCATCGTGTAAATATATTGGGCCACGTAGGACTCCTCAATAGAAAACTAAATTTTGGGTACCGATATACCCAAACTCAAGAGGGTAAAAAAATAATCAAACATTATACGCTGAATACAATAAAAAAATAAGAGATAGCCGATAACTTCAATGCATTGTTACAAGTTTTATGCAGTATAAAAAACAAATATTTCTTAGCTTGGAAATCAATTGTTTTACTCTTTCATGAAATAATTTCAGTTCCATGAAATCCATATGAATAATTTAACTATATTTTCCTCAAATTATGCACGTATTTTCATATAAACAAATGATAAGCTATTGAAATTGCAATCTACTCAGGAAGACAAGAGCACCATGACTTATAAAGATGAAACTCTAGCTATCCATGCTGGCTATCAACCAGAAGCAACCACAAAAGCAGTTGCTGTGCCCATCTATCAAACAACGTCATATGCTTTTGACAATACACAACATGGTGCAGATTTATTCGATTTAAAAGTTCAAGGTAATATTTATACGCGAATTATGAACCCAACAACAGCTGTACTCGAACAGCGCGTTGCAGCCTTAGAAGGCGGTATTGGAGCGCTTGCTGTTGCATCTGGAATGTCTGCAATTACCTACGCCATTCAGACCATTACAGAAGCTGGCGATAATATTGCATCAGTTTCAACACTCTATGGAGGCACCTATAACTTATTTGCACATACCTTACCGAAACAAGGTATTGAAGTCAGATTTTTTGATTATAAAAAACCTGAATCATTACGTAATTTAATTGATGATAAAACTAAATTAGTTTTTGTTGAATCCATTGGTAATCCACTGGGTAATATTATTGATTTAGAAGAAATTTCAAAAATTGCCCATGAATATGGTATTCCTGTTGTTGTTGATAATACGGTTGCTACGCCTGCCTTACAAAAATCCTTCGAATTCGGTGCCGATATTATTGTTCACTCACTGACGAAGTATATTGGTGGACATGGTAATTCCATTGGTGGAATTATTGTGGATAGTGGGAAATTCCCTTGGGGTAAATATCCAGAGCGTTTTAAAGTGCTTAATACGCCAGACCCAAGTTATCATGGTGTGAACTACGTTGAAGCATTAGGTGCAGCTGCATATATTGCACGTGCACGTGTTGTCCCATTACGTAACACAGGTGCAGCAATTAGTCCGTTAAGCGTGTTTTTAATTTTACAAGGTTTAGAAACGTTAAACTTGCGAATCGAACGCCATACTGAAAATGCTCAAAAAGTTGCTGAATACTTGAAAGCACATCCAAAAGTGAAATGGGTTAATTATGCAGGTTTAGCAGATCATCCTGAACACGCCCTAGCTCAAAAATATGTAAAAGGAAAACCCTCAGGAATTCTATCTTTTGGCGTACAAGATGGTCTTGAAGGCGGAACTCGCTTCATTGATGCTCTTCAGTTGTTCACTCGTTTAGTCAACATTGGTGACGCAAAAAGTTTAGCTTGCCACCCAGCCACAACAACACATCGCCAATTAAATGCCGAAGAACTCCACGCTGCAGGTGTCAGTAAAGATATGGTACGCCTCTCTGTAGGCATCGAACATATCGACGACTTAATTTCTGATTTAGAGCAAGCACTTTCTCAAGTTTAATACAAACTGAGCAGTCAACACCCAAAACCCTTTCATTTACAGCAATGAAAGGGTTTTTCACACTTCTCATCTTTGAATTCAGTAGCTTTCATGATAATAATATTAGAGTCCATCTGAATATGAAAAAAGAAAACCTTTATTTTTCACATTAATTTCAGAACTTTATTTTGAAAAAATTACTGAATACAGCGTTTAAAGTATTTGTATTTTTTACAAATGAAGATGTAAAGACTTAGGACTGTAGTTAATTTTTATTAGGGATCATAAAACGTGAAAGCGAAACTCGAAAAAGAATTTCAAAAAAAAGTAAATGGAAAAACAATTTTAATCACAGGTGCATCTAGTGGTATTGGCTTAACAACCGCACATAAACTCGCAGACGCAGGTGCACGAGTTTTACTCGTTGCTCGAACTCAAGAAACATTAGAAGAAGTTAAACAAGAAATTGAAGCAAAAGGTGGACAAGCATTTATTTTCCCATGCGATTTAAATGATATGGGTTCTATCGATGAGGTATCAAAACAAATTCTAGAATCTGTCGATCACATTGATATTTTAATTAACAATGCAGGACGCTCCATTCGTCGTGCAGTACATGAATCATCTGAACGTTTTCATGATTTTGAACGAACGATGCAACTCAATTATTTCGGCGCAATTCGTCTCATTATGAATATTTTACCCCAAATGATGATTCGTCGAGATGGGCATATTATTAATATTAGTTCAATTGGTGTATTAGCCAATGCAACTCGGTTTTCTGCATATGTTGCTTCCAAAGCAGCATTAGATGCGTTTAGTCGCTGTCTTTCTGCAGAAGTACACTCTCACAAAATTGCAATCACTTCTGTCTATATGCCCTTAGTCCGTACACCAATGATTGCACCAACAAAAATTTATAAATATGTTCCAACATTATCCCCAGAACAAGCAGCAGATCTAGTTGCTTATGCAATCATAAGACGCCCGAAAAAAGTCGCAACACACTTAGGTCGTCTCGCGTCTATTACCTATTCAATTGCGCCAGATATTAATAATAAATTAATGTCTATTGGATATAATTTATTCCCAAGCTCAACGGCTTCGGTTGGTCAACCACAAAAATTAAACTGGGTACAAAAAGCATATGCTCGCTTATTCCCAGGTGAACACTGGTAATTGACTTTAAGTGATCAACGACATTTTAGTACACATCAATGAAACTCGCTAAAATGTCATGATCATCTCGATACTTTTGGTTTTATGATTAACTTCACTTTTGGTTTTATCGATTAAATGATCATTAATTATTGATAATATTCGCAGACATTTTCAATTTTATGATATAACACAGTGGTTGTTTTATCTTCGTATTATCTTTTTATGCAAATTTTAGCTCTTGTACTACGTTTTTGTTGTTTTGCTTTTGCATTATTTCTTTTATATCAAGTCTCTACTGCTGTTCAGCAACCTGACTTTGTATTAATGGATATTGTTGCCGATGTTGGCACCATTTTAATCTGTATTGATCTTGGTTTTTTCTTAAACTATCAAAAATTGAAAAAACTCTCCAATGCAAATGAAGCTCAGGCGAAAGCAGCATTAGAACCGACCAAACTGGAAAAAATTACCCGTAAATTAGGTCACTTAGGAATCATGCTGATTATTTGTAGCTGGATTGTCCCACTCCTTTAAATCCATTTTAGATTTTAAAAGTTGCTCTAACCAATCAATAAAATCATTTAAATAGTCGGGTCGATATTGTCGATCCGTCATTAAAATATGCACAGGAAGTAGACAAGGTTCGATATGATTTAAAATAGGAATCATGTGATGAAACTTAATTAAATCGTTTGCATCAAACTCTGGAATTTGAATCATTCCTAAACCAGCAATTCCTGCTTTAACATAAGATGTCGTGTCTTCAACCAATATTTTATAGTTGATCGAAATTTTTTTATTGTTAAAATAAATATAACCTAAATGACTCATTTTCTTTTCTGGTTGATATTCAACAATAAAATGCTCACTTAATTGAGCTTCGTTATAGGGCATGCCATGATCTTGAATATATTGATTAGACACCAAAGTGATCAATTTCGTTTGAGCTATACGCCTTGCCAATAATAAATCTGATTGAATTGAGCCGACCCTCACCACACAATCTAAGCCCTGCTCGATTAAGTGAGAATAATGATCTTGACTATTTAGAAAGACTTTAACATCAGGATATTTTTGAAAATATTGTTGTAGGTTTGGTAGTAAAATTGCTGTTGCAATTCTTTTTGCAACTCCTATCCTAATTTTTCCATATTTCATTCCAACTTGGCTTTTAAAGCGATTTAATTCATTGAGTTGAGTAATTAACTGCATCACCTCTAAATAAAACAAATGCCCTTCATTGGTTAAAGTTACTTTTCGTGTTGTCCGATAAAACAATAAAACTTCATATTCTTTTTCCAGGCGTTTAATGGCATGTGAAACATTTGAACGGGGCAAGCCTAAATGTAAAGCGACTTCTGAAAAAGATTGTTTTTCAGCTACGAGACAAAATAATTTTAATTGATGAATCTTGTCCATTTATTATTCAACTTTTTGGAACAATCTATACCATTTTAACGACTATTTCAGTTTATTAAACTGTTTTATGATGCATTTTCCACTACATAATGATAAATAAGGATAAAAAATGCCTCAACATAATTTAAATGGAAAAACTGTTGTGATTGCTGGCGGTGCTAAAAATCTAGGTGGTCTCATCTCTCGAAAATTTGCAGAGCAAGGTGCTAACTTACTAATCCACTTCCATAGTAATGAAAGCCAAAAAGAAGCTGAGGACACTCTACATGCCGTAAAAGCCATGGGTGCAAAAGCAATACTCGTACAATCTAATTTATCAGATGTTGCTAAAATTGAAGAACTTTTCATTCTGGCTAAAAAAGAATTTGGCGGTGTTGATATCGCGATTAATACTGTGGGGCGTGTATTAAAAAAGCCTTATTTAGAAACGACAGAACAAGAATATGATGAGATGAGCAATATCAACGCTAAGGTTGCCTATTTCTTTATTCAAGCTGCTGGAAAATATTTAAATTCTCATGGGAAAATTTGTACCATAGTGAGTAGTCTTCTCGCTGCATATACAGGTTTATATTCAACCTATGCAGGTCTTAAAGCACCTGTTGAGCATTTTACACGTGCTGCATCTAAAGAGTTTGGTGAGCGTAATATATCGGTGACTGCCGTTGCCCCTGGCCCTATGGATACCTCATTTTTCTATGGTCAAGAATTACCCGATGCTGTGGCTTACCATAAATCTGCTGCAGCACTTGGTGGTCTAACACAAATTGAAGACATTGAACCTTTAGTTCGCTTTTTAGTGACCGATGGTTGGTGGATTACGGGACAAACGATTTTTGCCAATGGTGGGTATACCACACGCTAAAACAACCTCAAATAAAAACCTCCCATTAGGGAGGCTTTTTTACTCAGTGACAAAGATTATTTAGAACCTTTAACCCCTGCTTGTAATAACAATGCTCCAAAACCACCAATTTTATTTTCTTGAGGTTTTTGAGATTGCGGTTTCTTCGCTTGAGGGCGTTCACCATTTGGACGTGCGTGTTGAGGACGTTTCGCTTGCGGCTTACGTTCACCTCGTTGCTCATTCGTTTGCTCACGGCGTGGTGGACGTTGAGTCTTTACTGGCGCAGCAGAACCTTCAGGACGCATAGATAGATTGACACGATTACGTTCAATATCTACATTTAATACACGTACTTGAACAATCTGACCAGGCTTCACCACTTTATGTGGATCAGATACAAATTCATTCGCAAGTTCAGAAATATGGACTAAACCATCTTGATGTACACCTACATCCACAAAGGCACCAAAATTAGTCACATTGGTAATCACGCCTTCAAGCTGTAAGCCTTCAGTTAACTGAGCAACTTCCGTAATGTCTTCACGGAATTTAGCTGTACGAAACTCAGGACGTGGATCACGACCTGGTTTATCTAGCTCTGACAACACATCTTGAATGGTTGGTAAACCGAATGTCTCATCTGCAAACTCTTCAGCATTGACCTGACGAATAATTTCTGTGTTTCCAATAATATCTTTAACAGTTGTTGCTTTTGCTTCAACAATTTTAGCGACTAATGGATAAGACTCTGGATGAACAGCTGATGCATCTAATGGCTCTGAACCATCTTGAATACGTAAAAAGCCTGCAGCTTGTTCAAAAGTACGCTCACCTAAACGTGGCACTTTTTTCAGTGCTTGACGGTTGTCAAAACGACCATTTTCTTTGCGATATTCAACAATTTGCTGAGCAATTGCTTTGTTCAAGCCTGCAATATAACCCAAAATTGCAGCAGATGCTGTATTCACATCTACCCCAACAGAGTTCACACAATCCTCAACTACAGCATCTAAAGTTTTTGCTAAGTTTGCTTGGTTTACATCATGTTGATATTGACCCACACCTATCGATTTAGGATCAATTTTCACTAACTCCGCTAATGGATCCTGTAAACGACGTGCAATTGAAACAGCACCACGAATTGCAACATCTAATTCAGGTAGCTCATTGGATGCCAATTCAGATGCTGAATAAACCGATGCTCCTGCTTCAGAAACTGAAACACGTGTTAAATTTAAATCAGCATTTGCGGTCATCATTTCAGCAATCAATGCTTCTGTTTCACGACTTGCAGTGCCATTTCCAATTGCAATTAAATCAACATTAAATTCACGGCACAGACGTGTTAACTCTGTAATTGAACCTTCTTTGTCATCTTTTGGCGCAAATGGATAAATGGTGCTATGCGCAACAACATCACCAGACTCATTCACAACTGCAAGTTTCACACCTGTACGAATACCAGGATCTACCCCTAATGTACAACGTGAGCCTGCAGGTGCAGAAAGTAAAAGATGTCGCAAGTTTTCGGCAAATACTTGCATCGCTTCCGTTTCTGCATTTAAACGTTTTTCAGTTAACAATGAATGTTCAATTGCTGGACGAACTTTACCCAGCCAAAATAATTTTGCAGTTTTCTTCAAAAATTCTTGGCGACTTTCTGGTTCAATCGTTGCCAAATTGTATTCTGTTTCAATACGCGCTAACGGACTATCATCTTCACCATCTACTTTCAAACCAAGTACGTTTTCTTGACGACCACGTAACATTGCCAATAAACGATGTGAAGCAACTTTATTTAAGTTTTCTGAAAAATCGAAATAATCGCGGAATTTTTTCCCAACTTCTTTTTTCTCATCACTCGCAACCAAACTCTTTAACACGGCTGTTTTAGCGAATGTTGCCTTCAGCTCAGTAGTTAAAGAAATGTTTTGTGCCCATTCATCAATTAAAATATGTTGAATCGCATCAAGCTGACTTTCTGCATCAGGATAGTCCACATGACTAAATCCTACCAGCGCCTCAGTCGGGTCAATTGCATGGTTTAAAATTGTTTCTGCAATTGGACCTAAACCTGCTTCTTTTGCTTTGAATGATTTACTGGTCCGTTTTGGACGATATGGTGCGTAAATTTCTTCTAATGCATTTTTTGTTTCAGCAGCATTCACACGTACGAATAAATCATCAGATAATTTATTTTGTTCTTTCAATGACTCTATGACTTTCTCACGACGCTCAAATAAATCGCGTAAATAAGATAAACGCGTATCCAGTTGACGTAATTGAGAGTCATCCAAGCCTTGGGTTACTTCTTTACGGTAACGTGCAATAAATGGAACGCTAGCACCATCATCAATGAGCTTGATTGCTGCTTCTACCTGGTTTGGACGTGCGGCAAGTTCACTTGCCAACTGCTGAACTAAGTCAGTCATCGTGTTCGATTCCACAAGAATAAATTCTAAAAGCTATGATTATAAAGACCAAGTGTATAAAATCCACAATTGTTTTATGAAAATTATTGATCGACAATCCTGCCAATCCACTATTTTATGAAAAATAGTATCAAATTATAGCCATTCTGATACCAAAATCATCTATTTCTACTAGTTTATTTTTATTATCCCTGTATATATTTAGTATCTATCCCTTGATTCTTTCTGCAATATTTGTTGCTTTAGAACATAGTCAAATAGAGTAATCAATCGTATACTTTGAGTTGATCGCAATTGTATTTCCGATTAACGACAATAAAGATAAAGGAGCACATCATGAGTTTAGTTGTACCTGCTGAAAATACAGATGCTGTACAAGCCGAAACTGACCGCATCGAACGTATCCTCGTTGTTGATGATGATGTCCGCTTACGTACACTTTTACAACGCTTTTTAGAAGACAAAGGCTTTGTTGTTAAAACCGCTCACGATGCCACTCAAATGGATCGTTTACTTCAACGTGAGTTATTTTCACTCATCGTCTTAGACTTTATGCTCCCAGTTGAAGATGGTTTAAGTATTTGCCGCCGTTTACGCCAATCTAATATTGATATTCCTGTGATCATGTTGACTGCACGTGGCAGTGATTCTGATCGTATTGCAGGCTTAGAAGCGGGTGCAGATGATTATTTACCAAAACCATTTAATCCAAATGAATTGTTAGCACGTATTCGAGCAGTACTTCGTCGCCAAGTCCGCGAAGTTCCTGGTGCACCAAGTCAACACATGGAAGTCGTGAGTTTTGGTCCTTGGTCGCTTGATCTATCAACACGAACGCTTACGCGAGAAGGTCAAGTGGTCACATTAACCACCGGTGAGTTTGCTGTACTTAAGGCACTGGTTCAGCATCCGAGAGAGCCGCTTACGCGTGATAAACTGATGAACCTTGCACGTGGCCGTGAATGGGGTGCAATGGAACGTTCAATTGATGTTCAAGTTTCTCGCCTACGTCGTCTCATTGAAGAAAACCCAGCACGAGCTCGTTACATTCAAACTGTTTGGGGCATAGGCTACGTTTTTGTTCCAGATGGCGCTGAATAATATCTTGGTTATGCGTATGTTCACATGCGCATAAACTTATCTCATCTGTGATTTTGCGAAAAGCTGAATAAAATACAATCAAAGCTAAGCAAATTCTCGAATGATATTAACACAACTGTTTTCATGAAAAATTATGAAAATCTCAAGCCCAAACATCTTCATAAAAATATAAAAACTGATGCCATTTTCTTTAGGATAAATTAGTGAAACTCGACCCCATTGATCCCCAAGAATTTACTGATTATGTAAAATATTCAGAAAGTAAACGCACACGCTGGGAACGCTTTTTAGATAAAATTAAGCCTCGTTCAACAGCCATGCGCACCACGGTTCTTGTACTCTTTGTGGTATTTTTTAGCTTATTTATGTCGTTATGGTTTTTTTGGCGAACACTCTATTTGCCAGAGATTCAACAGCATGCCCGTTATCTAGCTGCAGAAATTGAAATTATTAACAACTCAAATTTAAAAGTGATTGAAAATAATAAAGAAATCAATATAGATCGTTGGCTAAAAAAACATATGGGCATTGAATATGTCACAAATCCACATGAGTTTCCTCAAGTTAAAGATAAAGTCATTGCAGAGTTCTTTACCAACCAAATTGAAAAAAAACTGGCTAAAGAGCTTAATATCGACAATGTGATTGTTTACTTCCAGTTTAAGCCTAGCCCTCGTATTTGGGTACAAACACCAGAAATGAAAGGGAATTGGATTCGTGAACCACTAAAAACTTATGATAACTACAGTCCTGAACTCATTTTAGCTTGGTTATTGGGTGTCCCCTTTATCTCTGCTATTATTATTTTAACGCTTGTTCGTCAATTAAACCGCCCTTTACTACGCTTACAAAATGCGGCAAATAGCTATAGTAAAACAGGCACCGCACCCTACCTAGAAACCAATCATGGTCCACTAGAAATTCGCCAAGTTAACCAAGCATTTAATCTCATGATTTATACATTAGATAAAATTGAACGAGATCGAAAAATCATGCTTGCAGGAATTTCTCATGATTTACGCACACCGCTCACACGTATTCGGCTTAGTGCAGAAATGATGCCAGATGATGACTTTCTAAAAGAAGGTCTGATTTATGATGTCGATGATATGGATGCGATTTTAAATCAATTTATCTCTTATATGCGAGATGGTTCTGATGAAGAGCTGCAAAGTACAAATATCAACACCCTACTACAAGAACTTGAGATTCAATTTAAGCCCCTAAATATTCGTTTTACACCGCAAGATCTCCCTATGATTCAAGCCCGCAGCCTTTCTTTAAAGCGCCTCATTGGAAATTTAATCAATAATTCCAAACGATATGGTGCTGAACCGATTGACTTAAAAGCATGGGAAGAAAACCAACATATTATTATTTCAGTTGCGGATCATGGCGCAGGAATTCCCGATCACCAAATTGAAGAATTGATGCAGCCTTTTGTACGCGGTAATGAAGCGAGAACCATTCAAGGCAGTGGCTTAGGATTAGCGATTGTGAAACGCATTGTAGATATCCATCAAGGACAACTCAGCATACACAATAAGCCTGATGGTGGTTTAGAAGCAACAATCTCTTTACCCATTCATCCGACTGAAAAAAATGAAACGATAACCCTGAGTCGCTTTGAAAAATTTAAACAAACTATTACAGAACGCTTTTAATATCTGATAAAAGATGGTCATATAATTTGACCATCTTGCCAGTTAATTTTATTTATAATTAAAAAACAATAGGTTAAGAATTATCATTTTTAATTATAGCAGCATTTTTTCAAAAAATTAGACCTTAGCCTAACAAGGATGCAAAATGCCTTTTTTGATCGGTACAATCCATATCAGTTCCAAGAATTTCACGAGAGTAAACAATGTCTTTAGATCGTATTCGTTTAGCATCCTTGCATGACAAAGTAATTAGCGCAGAAGAAGCATCTGCCTTTATCGAAGATGGTATGACTGTAGGTATGAGTGGCTTTACACGTGCTGGCGAAGCAAAAGCTGTTCCATTGGCATTAATTAAACGTGCTCACAAAAATCCACTTAAAATTACACTCATCACAGGCGCGTCTTTAGGCAATGATTTAGACAAGCAATTGACTGAAGCAGGTGTATTAGCACGTCGTTTACCATTCCAAGTTGATAATACTTTACGTAAAGCAATCAACAACGGTGAAGTGATGTTCATCGATCAGCATTTATCTGAAACTGTTGAACAAATGCGTAATCACCAGTTGCAAAAACCTCATGTTGCAATTATTGAAGCAGTCGCAATTACTGAAGATGGCGGCATTATTCCAACAACGTCCGTAGGTAACTCAGCTAGCTTTGCAATTTTTGCAGACAAAGTCATTGTAGAAATTAATACCAATTTAAGCCCAGCATTCGAAGGCTTACACGATATTTATATTCCAACCTACCGCCCAACACGCCAACCTATTCCATTAACACAAGTTGATCAGCGTATTGGTACACCAGCAATTCAAATTGATCCAGCTAAAATTGCAGGCATTGTAATTAATAGTGAATTACATGACTCACCATCTACTGTGACTGAGCCAGATGATGAAACTCAAGCAATCGCAAATCATTTAATCAAATTCTTTGAAAAAGAAGTTGCTGAAGATCGCTTACCTAAAAACTTAGGTCCATTACAAGCAGGTATTGGCTCTATTGCAAATGCAGTATTAACGGGTCTAAAAGATTCAAGCTTCGAAGATTTAGTCATGTATTCTGAAGTATTACAAGATTGTACATTTGAGCTTATTGATGCAGGGAAAATGACGTTTGCATCGGGTTCATCTATTACACTTTCTGAAAAATTCGGAGAGAAAGTATTTAATAACCTTGAGCAATACAAAGATAAACTTGTACTGCGCCCACAAGAAATTTCAAACCATCCTGAACTTGTTCGTCGTTTAGGTATTATTGGTATTAATACAGCACTTGAGTTTGATATTTACGGTAACGTCAACTCAACTCACGTATGTGGTACCAAAATGATGAACGGTATTGGTGGTTCAGGTGACTTCGCACGTAATGCGCACTTGGCGATTTTCGTCACGAAGTCTATTGCAAAAGGTGGTGATATTTCTTCAATCGTTCCATTTGCATCTCACATTGATCACTCCGAACATGATGTTGATATTCTTGTCACTGAACAAGGTCTTGCAGATTTACGTGGTTTAGCGCCTCGTGAACGTGCTCGTGCAATTATTGATAACTGTGCTCATCCACTCTATCGCGATGCCTTAAATGACTATTTTGATCGCGCTGCTGCAAAAGGTGGACATACACCACATCTACTTCGTGAAGCACTGGCTTGGCATGCAAATTTTGAAGAGACTGGCCATATGCTAGAAACAAAAAAAGAAGCGAAAATTGCTTAAATAAACGTTAAGTTATAGAAAATAAAAACGCCCAAAATGGGCGTTTTTTTTACTGACATGAAAAGAAATTGTTTACTCATTGCACAAAAAAAATTAAGCTAATTCTATTATGTTCATGCTGGTTCAAAAATCACCATGTTTATTATTCGCCAATTCCTTGAAACTGATTTAGATGATGTCATTGCATTGTGGGAAGTTTGTGAGTTATCTCGCCCATGGAACAACCCAGAAACTGATATTTTCCGAAAAGTAGCACAAAACGATCAGTTATTTTTAGTTGCCATTAAAGACAGTGAATTAATTGCCTCTGTCATGGGTGGTTATGATGGTCACCGTGGCTGGGTTAATTATTTAGCAGTACATCCACATGCTCAGCGTAATGGTGTTGCAACAGCGCTTATACAACAACTAGAAAAGCGCTTAATTGCCCTAGGCTGTCCGAAACTACAACTGCTCATTCGCAAGGAAAATATTGACGTACAAAATTTTTATGAACAACTCGGTTATGAAGAAGTTGAGGTCATTTGTTTCGGAAAACGTTTAATTCAAGATTAACCTTTTGTTAATGCTCCAATTCTTAAAAATATAGGAAATTGAACAGTAAAAATTTGTGCTGGTTGATTTAAGATTTCGCTTAATTCAATTAAGGGATCTTTTCCTGTTTGTTGTCTGTAATGTTTAATCGCTGACCATGTATTAAAATAATCTAACAGTTGAGAGGCACTCCATTGATATTCCATTTGTAATTTTGGTGTTTTAATTTCATAAAATGGAAAAGGAATCGTAGCATAGCCTTCATCAATATAACGTCGCTCAGCATCCCAATAACCTTTTAAAGTTTGGTAATACAACGACTGAACCGCAGCATGCACAATTGCATGATCAATAATAATAAGTCCGTAGCCAATGACTGCAAAAATCCCATTCGGCTTTAATGTTCGCCGAACCTCTTGATAAAAATCTTCAAAATTAAACCAATGAATGGCTTGTGCAACGGTAATTAAATCAAAAGATTGGTCTGGAAAATTTGTTTTTTCAGCAACTTGAACTTGATAGTTAATGTTCTCAGCATAGGGTGCCTGTTCTAATTGTTGCGCACTTAAATCAGTTGCAACCACTTTATCAAAATATGGGCTGAGTCGTTGAGTAAACTGCCCAGAGCCAGCACCACAATCCCATACCGTTTGCCTTGAATGAACATGAGATAAAATTTCTTGTACGATGCTTTCAGGATATGTTGGTCGTGCAAGCTGATACAAGGAACTACAACTAGAAAATAAATCTTTCATCTTTCATTGTTCTTCTGATTTTCATATAACCTGAATTATATAAATAAATTATTAGATTGAAAAATATTGATATCTTATTCTTTTGTCTAATTCATACATAAAAAACCCCAAACAATGTTTGAGGTTTTTAAATATGGTGGCGAGACCCAGGATCGAACTGGGGACACACGGATTTTCAATCCGTTGCTCTACCGACTGAGCTATCACGCCAATGCCGTGTATTAAGCCGTATCTCAGCTTAATAGTCAACTAAATTCAAAATATTTTTATTTGATCGCGTAAATTTTACCCAAAAAAAATCTCTGATGAGATCAGAGATATATAAAACGCAAATACGTTTGAAAATGGTGGCGAGACCCAGGATCGAACTGGGGACACACGGATTTTCAATCCGTTGCTCTACCGACTGAGCTATCACGCCAATGACGCGTATTAAACAGTTAAGTCGATAATTCGTCAAGTCTCCTTTTAGAAAAAATGCAACAACTGTTTACTTTTAAACCATTTTATTCACCAATCGTTGAAGAAATATTCAAATTTTACCTAATTTGGAAAGGCAACGATGAATCGCACCACAACCGGGTTCAAAACCTTGTACACCTTTTGCTTGCTCTATTCGGCAAACTTCTGAAACCAATCGATCCGCAACTCCTCGTCCTCGATTTGCAGGATGTACAACAATATTTTCTAAAACTTTACTTTCACCTTGTCCCGTGCACCAAATTGCCGCAATAATTTTCGTATTAAATTCTGCTGTGTAAAGTAATGTATACTGTAGTAGATTCTGCTCTAATTGTTCAATTGCATCTTTGCCATCGCTAAACTCAGGGCTAGTATCATAAAGTCGCTCAAGTTGATTACGGATAGCTTCATTTTCAATAGAAGTTTTAGGATGAACGGTAATAGGCATTGATTAACCCTCCTGAGCAATCTAATATGCAGTGACTTCGTCACGGCGACGAAAAACATTTTATATCTATCATTTTTGACGTTTTTAAGGAACGTGTCTATGACGCAACGTATCAGTGAAGTGGTAAGAAATACCAACGAAACCAAAATTCGAGTTCGTGTGAACCTTGACGGTACGGGTCAAGGCACCCTCAATACAGGTATTCCATTTCTAGACCATATGATAGATCAAATCAAGCGACATGGCTTATTTGATATTGATATTCATTGCGATGGTGATCTTGAAATTGATGATCATCATACCGTAGAAGATTGTGGTATTACCCTTGGACAAGCCTTTGCACAAGCATTAGGTGATAAAAAAGGTTTACGTCGTTATGGTCATTTTTATGCACCACTCGATGAAGCTTTAAGCCGTGTTGTTGTAGATTTATCTGGTCGCCCAGGATTATGGATGGATATTCCATTTACACGTGCACGTATTGGAACTTTTGATGTTGATTTGTTCTCTGAGTTTTTCCAAGGTTTCGTGAATCATGCTTTAATCACCTTACATATTGATAATTTGAAAGGTAAAAATAGCCATCACCAAATTGAATGTGTGTTCAAAGCTTTTGCACGCGCTTTACGTATGGCTTGTGAGATTGACCCGCGTGCAGAAAATACCGTTGCATCAACAAAAGGAACCTTGTAATGACCCGCATTGCCCTTCTTGATTATGGCATGGGAAATTTACACTCTGCAGCAAAAGCACTCGAACATGTCGGTGCTACTGTAGATGTTACCAATGATCCCAAATTGATTGCGCAGGCGGACAAAATTGTATTTCCTGGGGTAGGCGCAATGCGCGATTGCATACAAGGTATGCATGAAGCAGGAATTGACGATGTGGTACGTCATGCCGCATTTAACAAGCCTGTGCTAGCTATTTGTGTTGGTATGCAAGCACTAATGCAGCATTCTGAAGAAAATGGCGGTGCAGATGCACTGGGGATCTTTGAAGGAACCGTAAAGCGTTTTCCACACATTGAAGGACTCAAAGTTCCACATATGGGTTGGAATCAAGTACATCAAACTGACCCGAGTCACCCAATGTGGAATAACATTGAACAAGATGCTCGTTTTTATTTTGTGCATAGTTTCTATGTTGAACCAAAAGATACACATCTTACAGCAGCGACCTGTGACTATGGTTTAGAGTTCTGTACAGCTATCCATAAAGAAAATTTATTTGCCACGCAGTTTCATCCTGAAAAAAGTCATACAGTGGGTTTACAGCTACTGAAAAATTTTGTGGACTGGAAGATTTAAAAGTACCATTAAAGGTTATAAGCTCATTTAAATGGACTTATAACCACTTGAACGA
The DNA here is from genome assembly GCF_002135375.1 of Acinetobacter sp. ANC 4558. Classification (GTDB taxonomy): domain Bacteria; phylum Pseudomonadota; class Gammaproteobacteria; order Pseudomonadales; family Moraxellaceae; genus Acinetobacter. The sequence goes on from NZ_NEGH01000001.1 coordinate 195,036, forward strand.
ACTATCATATCTAGTTTCAAAACATTTATTATTCTTCACTTCAAAATACAATAAATAATGTATATTTTGGGTTTAATGATGACGCTGTTTGTTCATTAAATATCAACATAACAGCAAATTATTGATCATATTTTTAAAAATCATTACACGCTATAATCGTTAGTATATTTAATATTTTTTACTTGGAAAATAACAATATGAGTATAAATCCAGAACCATTTGTTGATCATCCATTAAAAGCACAAGGTCGCTTTGGTCGCTTATCCTATTTAGCGTGGAACGCGCTTAGTTCTATCATTTTATATCTATTCTTAATTATTCCTATAGTCAGTTTCGGGTACTACAGTCAACCACAAGATTTACAAGCGCTTTCAACGCCATTGATCTTTATTCTGATTATTTTTACGCTTGCATTCTTTTATCTATATATCACGTTCATGATTCGTCGTTTACATGATGTCAATCAAACGGGATGGTTTACGTTACTTATCTTTATTCCACTTGTAAATCTTATTCTTGCGTTATATTTATTATTTGCACCTGGTACACAAGGAGAAAATAATTATGGACCTCAACGCATCACCAAAGGGTGGGAAAAAGTACTGGCTTGGATTTATATAATTTTAGTTATTGTTTCAATCCTAAGTAGCATTATTTTAGTCATGAATACTCAATAAATGATGAAATTATTATTTTAAATACAAGAGATTATTCTTAAAGAGAATTCTGACTTCTATGAGTTCTCTTTACATCTTGCTTTAATCTCTAATCCTCTTAACCTATAAAAGAATTTCATTATTTAAAGATCATTATGCAAAGTATATTGCCTTCAAAAGAGAGCATTGAACAACTTCCATTATTTCAAAACTTAGATGCTCAACATATCTTCATACTTCAAACCCTTGAGCAATGTTATTCACACCAAAAAGAATTATCTCAGGCAACCTTACTTGGCTTTGATACAGAATCCAAGCCTACCTTTATTAAAGGTGAAACTCAAACAGGTCCTCATCTCATTCAACTTGCGACATTGGAACGTGCTTATTTATTTATGGTCAATGAGGATACCCTTCAGTTTTTACGCCCTATTTTAATGAATCATGAACAGATAAAAGTGGGTTTCGGTTTAAAAAATGATGCACGCCTCTTTCAAAAGTATCATATCGATCTCCACAATATGCTTGATCTTGCTAAATGCTTTACTTCTTTTGGAATAAACACTCCAGTTGGTCTTAAAAATGCACTGGCTTTACTCTTTCAGGTTCATTTTAAAAAATCTAAAAAAATCAGCACATCCAATTGGTCAAATAAAAACTTAAGCCTGCAACAAATCGAATATGCAGCAGCAGATGCTTATGCACCCGTACTCATCTTTGAAGAGCTCAATCGTCTTGGACGATTACCAATTTCGATTTCACAGACCAATTCAAAATTAAGATCACGTAAATAAAAGAAATCCTTCTCATTGTGCTTAGAAATTTACCAATACTTTGCTAATATGACCCGCAATAAAACTGATTCAGATTTAGCTAGGAGCGAAAGCATGCTAATCATCCCCGCAATTGACCTGAAAGATGGCAAATGTGTTCGTTTAAAACAAGGTCGTATGGAAGACGATACTGTATTTTCTGATGATCCTGTAGCAACAGCACAGCATTGGGTAAGTGAAGGTGCACGCCGCCTGCATTTAGTAGATTTAAATGGTGCTTTCGCAGGTACGCCTATTCATAAACCCGTGGTTGAAGCCATTGCAAAAGCTCAACCGACGTTACCAATTCAAATTGGTGGTGGTATTCGTTCATTTGAAACAATTGAACACTATTTAGATGCAGGCGTAAGTTTTGTAATTATTGGCACAAAAGCAGTACAAGAACCTGAATTTGTTGAAGAAGCATGTAAAAAATTTGCTGGACATATTATTGTAGGCATCGATGCAATCAATGGTATGGTTGCAACAGACGGCTGGGCAAATGTCACCAATGTAAAAGCAACAGATTTAGCAAAACGATTTGCGGATGCAGGGGTTTCTAGCATTGTTTATACCGATATTGCACGTGATGGTATGATGCAAGGCGTGAATGTTGAACAAACTGTAAATTTAGCGACTTATTCTGGTTTGCCTGTGATTGCGTCTGGTGGTGTAACCAATTTGGACGATGTCCGCCATTTAAAGGGTCAACCTGGTATTCTTGGTGCGATTACAGGTCGTGCAATTTATGAAGGGACTTTAAACCTACATGAAGCACAATCATTCCTTGATGGAAAAACAGCATAATTCTTAAGTAAAGACTTCTTTTATATCTCATGTGAGTTAGATGAGCTGAATATAAAAGAAGTCGTTTGACCTTTATTTTTTATAAGATATCAATAAATACTCTATGTTTGACAATAAATAATATAATTTTCTCATTAATATAAATCATTCATATCTTGCAGAATACTAAGAATAGCGAGACTATAATTCTGTTATTTTTAGACTATTTTTTAATTTATGAACTCCAGTTTTTTACAACGAAAAGCCCCACAAATCGCATTGGTGATTATGACCATGATTTGGGGAGGAACCTTCGTTGTTGTTCAACATGCTTTAAATTACAGCTCTCCCATGTTTCTGGTCGGAAGTCGTTTCGCCATTGCAGCACTAATTGTTGGATTACTATCATTTAAATATATGAGAGGAATTACACGACAAGAAATTTTTGCAGGTGCCTTAATTGGTGCTGCTATTTCTGCAGGTTATGGCACGCAAACCGTTGGTATGCAGACTATTAGCAGCAGCGAATCTGCCTTTTTAACTGCGTTATATGTTCCCCTAGTTCCCATTTTGCTTTGGCTTATTTTTCGTAAAGTCCCTCATATTATGACTTTAATTGGTATTGTCTTTGCTTTCATTGGGTTAATTTTCTTGACTGGAAACGGGTTGAATCAAATTCAGCTCAATTCAGGACAAATTATTACCATTATTGGCTCTGTTGCAATTGCACTTGAAATTATTTTGATTGGCTATTTTGCTGGAAAAGTAAATATACGACGCGTCACGGTTATTCAGCTCATCTTTGCATCCATCATCTCATTTGCAGCAATGCCACTTGCAGGTGAATATGAGCTTCCAACATTTTCTTGGGGATTAATCTATGTTGCCATTGCTTTAGGACTCACAAGTGCACTACTGCAATCATTAATGAACTGGGCTCAACGCTATGTCCCACCATCACAAGCTGCAATTATTTATGCTGGTGAGCCTGTCTGGGCTGCATTATTTGGCAGAATTGTAGGGGAACGCTTACCTGCACTTGCTCTACTCGGTGGCTTACTTGTGGTCATTGGCGTGATTATCAGTGAAATAAGATTTAAACCTTTCAAAAAATCAATTAAAAAAAGTGATGAAGTACTTTAAGTATTTCATCACACTCTTTAACGTTTACTATATTTATTATCAATATCTACGTCATTAGAAAGAAAACTTCATATTCACATAATAGTTTCTTCCAAGTGGATCTGTATAACGACTAATGTAGTTTGTATTAGACATATCCAAGGTATAACTGTTAAATAAGTTATTCACACCAAAAGTAATTTCAGTTCTACTATCTTTTAACTTCGGTGTTTTAAATTTATAACGCGCAAAGATATCATGGAAAAATTCACCATCAATTTTTAGTTCATCTGAAGCATAACCAGTTTGACTTAAAATCGCATTTTTATCGGTAATATTATAGCTTCCATAATATTGTACAGACCAGCCAAAGGTCCATTGATCTGTTGGCTCTAAAACATAAGATGCATTTGCACGATGACGAATTGGATCACCGCTTGCTGAACCATTTAAACGACTATCCCAACCACCAATTAAAGATCGTTGTTCTTTATATTCATCCGTATAGGTATACCCCAAACTAAACTGTGAAAGTCCTATCAATGAATCAAAATGATAACGTATATTGGTATCAACACCTTCCGTTTTCAAACCTAAAGCATTAAATGGCGTCGTATCAATTGAAACCACCTTACCATTACTGTCTCGTTTTATACGATTCGCAAATTTTTGTTCATTTTCTAACAAATATTGTGCTGTTGGTGTTGCTATATTATTATCTTTCTTAATTCTAAAATAATCGACAGATAAACGTAGTCCAGAAACATTTTCAGGCGTATAGACAATTCCTGCATTCCAACTTTCTGATGACTCAGGTGTTAGGTTTGGATTCCCCCCAGAAATTGACTCATATTCTGCTAACAATTCACCCGTTTTTGGGTCCGTTAATGTTCCATTAGTCACTTTACCAATAGAAGGCTCTGCTAAACGATTTTGATCAGGAGTAATAAACCCCTTACTAAATGAGGCACGGAACATTAACTCATTGGTCGGTGCATAGCTAAAACCAATCGTCGGGGTGAAATCATCATAGGTCACTTTCTGTTGAACGTCATAACCCGTTAAAATTGAATTATATTTTGTAATATTATCTACTTTATATAACGGTGTACGTGCTTTCACATCAAAACGTTCATAACGACCAGCCAATTGCATATCTAAATGTTTGACCCAAGGAATGTTCATTTCAGATGAAACAAATGGAATATTTAACTCCGCATATACACTACTCGCATTCATATGACGTACAGTCGGTTTACGCCAAGGATTATCAACATGTTGATGATCCGCGAAACCTTCTGCTTCAATTTTGCGATATTCAAGACCTGTCGCTAAATTAATATCACCTGCATACCATCGATATGCCGATCCTGCCGCACGTAAAGCAAAATCATTTAAAGTAGATTGTGTTTGTGTAATTGGGTAATTCCAATACTTTTTAAAGATATTGGTTCCATTAGTAGTGGTATCTTGAATTAAATCAATTGAGCCATTATTAAAATCAATTGCCCAATCTTTCGCTCCAGGGTTATTGCTGCCCAAACGAGGATAATTAATTACAATATTCGAGCGGCTCCATGCATAGTCCGCAGAAACAACCCAATTCGGGGTGAGATCATAAGTAAAACCTGTCGCGATACGCTTCGTTTTATTATTTGCATGACGATATGCAAGCTCTCCCATATCTGACCAATTGACTGGGAAAGTAACCTTCACATCTTGACCAAATGGATTCGCAGGATTGTTTGCTTTATAAGTCACTGTGCCATAGCCATGTGGTGTCGTGAAATGCTTGGCTTTTTCTTCAGCATAGCTTCCTTCTAAATATACATTTAATTGTTCAGTAAAATCACGATTAATCGACAATCCAAAATATTCAGACCGACTGTCTGCAATGAGTGGTGTATCTGCAGACCATGCACTCATGCCATTTGATAAACCCAAAGCATAGCCTTGTTTTAACTGACTCAGATCACCCTTCCAGCCTTTAGGGATATGCGCCATACTCGAACCAGATCCTGGAACCAATTCACTTCCATTCACAGATTTAATATTCACCAAGTGCCCAGAGGGTGGGTTTGCTGCGCCATATATTAAATTTGGATTATTCTTTAACTGTAAATTTCTAGCCATCGTACGCCAGTTTCGATCGCCTTGTGTTAAAGCATCTTGATTTTGCTTTGATGCGGTTAACATCACTTGTGTACGTCCACCTTCCAAAGCAAAACCAGTCACCACATTTAAAGACTTTACCGGTTGTTTATCATCAACACTATTTTGATAACGTACGTTTACCTCTGAACCAACATAATCTTTTTTCAATATGACATTAATTACCCCACCAATAGCACTCGAACCATAAATTGCAGATGCTGAGGTTGGTAAGACTTCAATACGTTCAATTGCACTCAGTGGAATATTATCTAAGTTAGGTTGATCCGATAACTCTGAATCCCCCCGATCCCCGATCCCAGCTGAACGACGCCCATTAATTAAAACTAAAGTATGGCTTGCACCTAAACCACGTAAATTAATTCGGCTTGCGGTTCCTGTAAAACCGCTGCCAGAGCGATTTGGTGTAGATGTATTTGAAGTTAAGACCTTATTCAAAACCTCTGAAACATTAGTTGCCCCTAAGTTTTGAATGGTTTCACTTGAAATAATGGTATAGGGCTGAATATCATTTTCCGTTCGTGGAATATCCATATTTCCACCCCCTTTATATGCCTCTTGAATTGTTTTATTTTCTTCTGCTGACAATGTAATCACAGGTAAACTTGATGCTTCTTGATTGGCAAATACGGTTGGAGCAGTAAAAATTGCCAATACTGCAACATACTGTTCATATCTTAGGTTTTTCATATTGAATTGAGTTTAATGAAAATTTTCGATAATTATACATATTAAAAATGATAAATTAATGGCAAATGATAATCATTACTAAATGATAATTAGCTCTAAAACTCTTCCTCCAAATGAAATTAAAGCGAATTAAGTCATAAAAATGTAAACTTTAGTTTGAAATTATTTTTTATTTTTAAAAAATAAACAAAAGTCAATACCATTAAAAATCAAAAGTGTTTTAAATGTTATGCAAAAATACACAAATAAATGTATATAAAAGTATGACCTAAATTAGAGTAATATTTTTAATTTTTCAAAAAAATTTTATTAATTATAAGGTTAAATCAATTTTTGTAGATAAAAAACTCTCTAAACACTGAAGTATGTATTTAAAAATATATCCTAGGTTTCCCCATCTTTAAACACATACTCAACAAAGTATCCTATATCTATCCTTATTTAAATTACGCTTGATACATCGGTTGATTATTGCGCCAGCGCACGAGACCTAAAATGACACGGTAAATAATCCAGATCCACGCAATTCCAATGACGACAATACAAAATGATGTTGTTGCTAATGCCACTCCTGCAAATAAATCTGGGTTATTCTCCGTAAATAAAAGAAAAATAAAGGGAACAAAAGCAATGATATTCCAAAATAAATACCACCAAAAAGTATGAATTTGCCAAGTAAAATGACTTTCATAAATGCTCCCTTTTACATCAGAGCGTTTTATATAGTTAATAATTAACGCGATAATTGCTAATATTCCACCAGAAAAAATTGCAAAAATATAAAGTAAATATAAGACTAAGGTCAGTGACTTATTCGGATCTTGTTCACTTAAATTGTTCATTATTTTTTATCCTCTACACCCATAAAATGAAATCGTTAGAGTTACAACTGATTAAATGGAGAAACTAACCAAATGATTAATAAGATATTAAAAGCAATTGTACAAAAGTAAATACGCTGAAATGGTTGTTTTTTTGTTTTATGTCTTAACTTTTGTTGTGCAAGCCACGCGGCAGGCCACCCTCCTATAAATGATAAAATATGTAAAAATTGTTCCGAAATTCGCTTACCCCCCAATTGAGCGGCTTCTTTATCTTGTGCATAACACCAATAAGTCAATCCATTAATGATACACAAAATCAAAAGAAAAATTCCTTGAAGAAATCCTAAAATAGTTAATCCCGCGATGACAAGAATATAAGCAATACAAAGTATCTGCATTATCTTTACTGTATTCGTAAGCGTTGTATTTTGTTTCTGGATACTTTTTTTCGCTTGCTGTATATGTTGAATTTGATGTGCTTTTAAATAGGCAACCTCTATTGCTTTATAACGGGCTTTCTCGTCAATCACAACCGTATATTCTAAAGCGCATCCAACAATAGGTCTTGGGCCAGGTTTTGTGAAGCTCTTAATATGAAGAAATACGCGATCCTTAGTCAAATCACTGGGCTGAATGAAACCATAACCTTGATCATCAAACCATTCAATTAATCTGCCTTGATCACGCATTTTCACTCCTCATTTATACTGAAATAAATTTTAATCGTTCAATTAACATATTACGCATTTCAAGTGGATTCTTTTGTGAAATATCTCCACCTGTTCGCCCTTCCTCTATATTTTTTTGTGCAACTTGTAAGCGCATCATCCAGAAACGCCCTGCAGCCATTGCTAAATATAATTCAAGGCAAGCTTTCTCATCAGATGTTAATGGTCTTATCGTTTCATATGCATTTAAAAATGCTATTGCCTTCTCTTCATCAATTATCAACTCTGGATATGCTGTACAAAAATCATTTAGAGTAATAGCGATATCAAATAATAATTCATCTTTATTAAGCTCATAAAAGTCTAATATCCCTTTTAATTGATTTCCTTCAAACAAAGTATTGTCTCGAAATAAATCTGAATGAATAAACCCACGAGGGCGATCTGGATATACCATGGTTAAAGCGTCATATAAACCCAATAATTCTGCAAGCAGTGTTTTGTCTGCAATATTTAACGTTGGTTTAATTTCTTGTGAAACTTGTAACCAATATTCATGATCGCGATATTCTTTACGTTCTAAAGGAAATTTTTGCAATGCAACATGTATGTTTGCTTGAGTTATCGCAATTGCTTTCACTTGTTCAATATTTGCGGTCATAGGATGTTTACCCATTAAACGCGGTGCAATTTGTGCAGGCTTATTCTTAATAAAATGAATTGCATTTCCTGAGTGTTTTAAAGGCACTGCGACCGCAACCCCATTACTTCCTAAATGTTCAAGTACAGGGACAAGCTCTCCTGCACTGTATTCATCCATTTCTTCAAACACTGTTAATACAAACTGCTGAGCGTCTTGAGTTACTAAAAAATAGTTTGTATTTTGAATACCTCCTTGAATGGGAATCAGATCAATCACCTCTAATCCATAAGGTGATGCAAAATCTTGAACTTCCTTTAACGTCAAAGTGGTATAAACCGACATATAAAACCTGCAAAAAACCTATATATTTTTGATAGAATACCTTGTCCATCTACCAAGGTGTAGCACCATCCGTAGGTTAGTTTCATAATATGCTGTAATTATTGGAAAAAATCATGCTTGCTAAACGCATTATTCCTTGCCTAGACGTAGATAACGGTCGTGTCGTAAAAGGTGTTCAATTCCTCGATATTCGTGATGCAGGCGATCCTGTTGAAGTCGCTCGTCGTTATAACGAACAAGGTGCAGATGAAATCACCTTCTTAGATATTACAGCAACCTCAAATGGTCGTGACACGACTTATCGTACTGTAGAACGAATGGCTGAATCTGTATTTGTTCCTCTTACTGTTGGTGGAGGCGTACGTAAAGTTGAAGATATTCGTCTCTTACTCAATGCAGGTGCCGATAAAGTCAGTATTAACTCTGCCGCTGTTTTTAATCCTGAGTTTGTACAAGAAGCATCGCAACGTTTTGGCGCGCAATGTATTGTTGTGGCAATTGATGCGAAAAAAACTGCAGAGAATAAATGGGAAATCTTCACCCACGGCGGGCGTAAACCAACTGGCATAGATGCCATTGATTGGGCTGTTCAAATGGCTGATTATGGCGCTGGTGAGTTACTCATTACCTCAATGGATGCAGATGGCACAAAAGCAGGCTATGACCTTAAATTAATGCGTCAAATTAATGATCGTGTCACTATTCCAACCATTGCCTCAGGCGGAGTTGGTAATTTACAACATTTGGCTGATGGCATTATTCAAGGTGGTGCAGATGCTGTACTTGCTGCCTCTATTTTCCATTTTGGTCAGCACACTATTCCTGAAGCTAAAAAATATTTAGCAGAACAAGGCATTGAAATGCGTCTTTAAAAATGAACCATAAAGGGTTTGTCAAAAATTACAAGCCCTTTGCAATCCCCATCACTTGGTCAAATCAAAGTTATTTTTGCCATCATCACTTAAAAGTTAAAAATAGCACGCCACACATCCAAAACCACATCTCTTTGATTTTAAAATTATTTTACTTATAAAATAGAACTAAAAATACTGATTCATTGAATGAAAAATAGCCTCTTTATTTCGAATGCTTATATCTAAAAGTTAAACTCCATCAATATTTCAATTCAGTCTATTTGCAAGATTAAAAAAAACAGCTAAAGTTTAAATGTTTATAAAAAACATTTTTTAATAAAAATAAATCAAAATAAATATCTGGAGTAATAAAATGAATAAATATTTAGCAGAGCTCATCGGAACATTCTGGCTTGTGTTTGGTGGATGTGGAAGTGCTGTATTCGCCGCTGCATATCCTGAATTAGGTATTGGTTTTGCTGGTGTATCGCTTGCATTCGGTCTTACGGTATTAACTGCAGCTTATGCATTAGGACATATTTCAGGTGCTCATTTCAATCCAGCAATTAGTATCGGTTTATGGGCTGGTGGTCGCTTTCCCACAAAAGACTTGATTCCCTATATTATTTCTCAAGTTGTAGGTGCCATTCTGGCAGCTTTCATTCTTTATCTCATTCTACAAGGTAAAGGTGACTTTACAGGTGTCGCTGGTTTTGCCTCTAATGGTTTTGGAGATCTATCACCAGGACATTATTCATTTACATCTGCACTGATCATTGAAATTGTATTAACTGCTGGTTTCCTCATTGTCATTATGGGATCAACTGATAAATTAGCACCATTAGGTTTTGCACCTATTGCAATTGGCCTCGCATTAACCCTCATTCACCTGATTAGCATTCCTATCACCAATACATCAGTAAATCCAGCTCGAAGCACTGGTGTTGCTTTATTTGCAGAAACAGCTGCATTAAGTCAACTGTGGTTATTTTGGCTTGCACCGATTTTAGGTGGAGTTTTAGGTGGAATAATTTATAAAATATTATTAAATTCAAAAGATTAAAATTAAAACTCAATCTCTTCCTCTCAAAAACAATACAGCAATTAACGTCTTAATAAGATTTAGTTGCTGCATTTTCTAATTCTTTTAACGATAAAACTTTCTTCTTCTCCATAGAATAAGCTGTACTTTTTATCCTCTACTGGTTTTACTCGTAAAAAAATATATCTATAATAGATTTCAGCCTTGGGTTTTAATATCCTAACAACTTCTATTTGAAAAGATTTTATTATGAATAATTTAAAAAAAGTTTCACTGGCTATTCTTATCATCATTATTGCTGTGCTTGCTTATTTCATTTTTGCTGAAGCAGATGTTGAAGAGGAAACCTATAAACTTGATAAACCTGCAGCCAGTGAAGTTGCCCAAGAATCATAAGTTATCTGTGCCACATTGCATGAAATATAATTTTTTTTCATGCAATGTGAAATATTCAATACTCATGTGATATAGGTTCTTAATAATGTTTATCTGTTTAATTTAAACGTTTTCTATATTCTATTCTTTGATTTTTCAACAACATCTGCCTCACACTGGCTGTGTGCATCCCAGTATAAATATTCGATTGGATGTTCAGCGTTCACATTGGTTTCTGCCCAAGGCAGTTTATATGTATTTCTCTTTTCATCTTCTGATAATTGAGGAAATAAATTCATCCCTAATCGTTCTTCCAAGTAGCACACACTCACAATTTTCACATGCGAGGATAAATCGTTTGGGACATAATAAGCGCCTATCACGCCTGTTTTAGGAATATAAATCACTTTAAATACAGCTGATGGTACAAATGTATTATCGTTCATCGTTTTCAAGACTTGTTCTAAAAAAATAGGGCCTGTCACAACATACACACTCGCTTTATATTGCTGAGTAATCATTCGAATGGCTTGTTCTACATTTAATAACAATTCATATTTTTCTTTTGAAACTAAAGGCAATCTATTTTTCATTAAGAAATCACTTTCCTGTTCCATGACTTCCGATGTTTGATCTGTTGTGAGCATTTTCCATAAATAATAACCCTCCAATTTATGATGTTTCAAATCAGCTTGTTGACTTAAATTGATTCGCATGGAAACACTCTCTGCTGAATGAATCAAACGTAAATTATGTGGACTTAATACTTCTGCCGCCCAAAGTGCAGTTTTTGAAAGATCTGAATATACTAAACTAAAGCCATCAAAACATAAGGGATAACTCTCCACCTTTAAACTCGCTTTATTTAAATATGGAGGCGTCTCTTGATAAAATGATTTCAAACATCTTTCATTCGCAATCGTTGGAAAAATAGGAAATTTCATTTTTAAACTGAAGTTATATCCTAAAATCAAACATCCTACAGCCACCACGCCTAAGAATAGTTGGATTAAATATATACCTAATTTCTTATTCGTGACCGTCGATTTTCTTTTTTTCAGCGCCATATCAATTAAAACTATGGGATCATTTGATCATTCGTGTTCATTTAATGAAAAAATTTTGCAAGAAAAGTTTGAATAATATTCTTTAGAAATTCAGTAATATTATTCAAAATAATCGATAGAAACTTATCTTGTAATGTGTCTGTATCTTTATTCTGATCTATACGGGTTGGATCATGCGTTAAAACTTCATTTGTCTCTAGAACTTGAGGTTGACCAGCTTCTAAAAAATTAAATTTTATCTTGGTCGAATTTACAAATTGAGAATATGGAACAGGTGGAGGAACTTGTGTTGGTGCATTGTTCACAATATATGCCCAACTTTTATTTTCTGCAGTGTTATATACGAGTTTAAAAATACGCGTTGGTTTCCAAACTTGATTTTTACCTAACTTAACAATTGATTGTTCATTTTGATCAAATAAAACCCCAGTTAAAATATAAGTATCACCTTTAGAGCGCAAAATATATTTTCTCACATCTGTTTCAATTTTATTCCATGCCTGCCGATTATTATTAGAATCTTGTGGAATCATATTTGAAAGTGCGAAAGTCTGAGCCATTCCTTTTTCAGTTAACGCATTTCCTGCAGGTGCTAAATGACCTTTATCCACCCCTGGATTCGCATTTTTAAAATCTGAAATTTTTGCCTGACCATTTGACGGTGTTCTTGGATCTGTATAAAAAATATCAGTTCTTGCTAAGCCTTTGCTTCTTTTATTGAGTGATATGGCATTTAATTTTTCAACGACAAGGATTGGCGTTTTTGTACGGTCTGAATATAAAACTGCAAAATTATCTGAACATAATTTTCTAAATTTCCAAATTCCAGCATGGTCTGTAAATAAACCTGTAACTTCATCTGAGTTATTGTTTGGAAATAAATTTTGACACCCTTCAAATGAGTCCTTTTTTTGCTTGCTATTATATAATGCAATTGGTTGTTTTTTTGCGATTCCGCCATATTCAGAGTTACTTACACTTTCTTTAGCAGAAGCAGAAAAACTCAATAAAAAACTAGCAGCAATTAAATAAGATTGAAATTTCACAACAAATAATTCACAAACCGAAAAAGATGACCATATGAATGGATTAATATTTTATTCAATTTATATCAAAATCACTGAATCCATAATCATTACTCAAAATAGTCATATTTATATGTAACACTAAAGCGATTCAATTTAATTTTAATGATGAATAAATTAAGCATTCTTCAGGGTATCAAGGCAATATGAACTTGTATATGTAGTCAGACATCAATTGTTTAACAAATATACGCACTTTTCAATTTACCTACATTTCTCTCTATCGGAAATAAATCTTTTATCCAAATAATTTATCCATAAAAAACCAGAAAAGAATTCTGGTTTTTTATAACTCAAATAAACGATTTAAATTTCAATCTGACTTCCTAATTCAACCACTCTATTGGTTGGAATTTGATAAAAATCACTGACAGGACTGGTGTTTCGTTGCATTGAAATAAACAACTTTTCACGCCACGGCGCCATTCCCTCACCCAAGGTATGAATAATTCGATCTCTTGAAATAAAGAAGCTTATTTGCATTAAATCGAAATCAAATTCGAGGTCATGATAAGCCTGTTGTAAAGCAGTCGGAATATTAGGTTGATCTTTAAATCCATAATACATAAAGACTCGGTAAAAACGATCATCTAATTTTTCAATATGAAGACGTTCTTCATCGCTCACAAAAGGAATATCTTTAGTAATTACTGTAACCATGATATTGCGTTCATGTAATACCTTATTATGCTTAATATTGTGTAACATGGCATGTGGAACAATATTTGGTGTCCCAGTTAAAAATATAGCATCACCTGGAATAAACTTCATTTCATCGCCCATATTGACACTTTTAATGAATAAATCCATCGGCAAAGCATCTTTACTAAGGCGTTTGAGTACCAATGCTCGTCCATCTTTCCATGTCATCAATACAGTAAATAACATTGCACCGATTAAAATTGGTACCCATCCGCCTGCAATAATTTTGAGGGATGTTGAAGCTACAAAAACTAAATCTAAAAATAAAAATGGAATAGCGAATAGCGCGACTTTCCAAATTGGCCAACGCCAATAGCCATAAGCAAGTACTGAAATTAAAATCGTACCACACAGCATCGTCATGGTGACAGCTACACCATAAGCACTGGCTAAGTTTGCACTATTTTCAAACAGTAAAATAAGAATAAGAACGGAGATAAATAACATCCAGTTAATAAAGGGTAAATAAATTTGCCCTTGTTCAACTTCTGAGGTATGGCGCACAGTTAAACGTGGTAAGTAACGTAATTGTATCGCTTGGTTAACCATAGAAAAGACGCCCGTTATTACCGCTTGAGATGCAATAACAGCAGCAGCAGTTGCCAATCCAATCATAGGAAATAATGCCCATTCAGGCACGAGCATATAAAATGGATTTTCAATTGCATTTGGATTGCGCAGCAATAATGCACCTTGTCCTGCATAGTTTAGTAATAAACAAGGTAAAACAACAATAAACCAAGCTAAACGAATCGGTAAACGACCAAAATGCCCCATATCTGCATATAAAGCTTCCCCCCCTGTCATTGTTAAAATAACAGCGCCCATCGTTAAAAACGCAACAAATGGTTGGTGTATGACAAAATTCAATGCCCAATGTGGACTTACCATTGCCAATACAAATGGGGTTTGAATAATACTCCACAGCCCAACCAAACCAATGGATAAAAACCAAGCTAAAGTGAGTGGACCAAAGAGTTTACCCATGGTTCCAGTACCATGGCGTTGAACCAAGAAAAGCCCTGCTAAAATGCCAATTGAAAGTGGTGCTAACCATTGATTAAACATCGGTGTTGCGATACTTAAACCTTCAATAGCAGACAACACAGAGATTGCAGGAGTAATAATTCCATCACCAAAAAAAAGTGATGCACCAATAAAACCTAAAGCAATTAAATAAATTTTTTTATTTTCTGCAATACGTGTCGTTCGTAAGTTGAGTGCGAGTAAAGACATAATTCCGCCTTCACCATTATTATCAGCACGCATAATAATGGTCACATACTTAAAACTAATGGTTAGCATCATGCACCAAAAAATAAGAGACAAGATCCCTAGCACTGTCGTTTCTGTAATGGCTAAATGTGCAGTTAAAAAACATTGGCGCAGCGCATAAAGAGGACTTGTACCAATATCTCCAAATACAACGCCAAGAGCAGCTAATGTAATCGCAGGTAAGGCAGCTTTTTTTGCAGTGTTTTGCATATTTTGTCTTCGTTTTAGACAGTATTTTTGCGAATGATAACATTACCTGCAAAGTTTTTGTGCAAATCAATTGTTTCGACTTGGCAGACTAATCTTTTTTCGTTATTATCCACACCCTAATGGTGAAGTGTCCGAGTGGCTGAAGGAGCACGCCTGGAAAGTGTGTATACGTTTATAGCGTATCGAGGGTTCGAATCCCTCTTTCACCGCCAAATTGCAAAGAACTGCACTCCAAAGTAGTATAGAAAGCCTTAATTCTAAAGGAGTTAAGCCTTTTTTGTACTCACCACAATCTGATTATATTTTATACGACTTGACAAAAGATGATTTGATAAGAAAAATATCATTTTAATTATACTTTGAATAATGACTAATTTTATTTTTAATAATTTCTTACATAAACCTTTTGTCTCTCAAATTATTCTATTTTTAAGTAGAATTTCTATCGGATTATTCTTTTTCACAACAGGATTTAATAAAGTTTTTGTTGAGAAAAATAGTGCCATCATGCTAGAAACAATAGCGGCCGCAGGAATTCCATACCCAGAATTTACAGCAGTGATTATTTCTTTATTTGAGTTAGTTTTTGGATTCTTCATGATCATTGGTCTACTAACACAAATATCTGGAATAATATTATTTTTTATATGCTTCGTTGCACTCTGTACTGTCGGAATTTATATTATACCTACTGGAGAATCCATCATTACTTGGTTAAGTTGGTTTTTTTACATACATGATTTTATTTATATGATGATATTGGGCTATTTAATTACAAATAAATCAAAAATTTTATCGATAGATATGTTCTTAGAAAAATATATTCATCGCCATCAATAATTTTTTAGTCTTCTTTATCCCTCTTATAAATGCATACCCTTTATGCATTGATCATCTCTATTCCTTTGATCAATGCATAAAAGAAAAATGACCAAATTTTCTGCAAACGCCCCTAATAAATGACTTCTTAGGGTAGCTTCAGTAATTCAAATATAATGCTTTTATTTATTGCCAGCCCCAACATGCACGGCTTAACTGATCTTGTGGAATGCCACATTTTTGATATTTAATTGCATACCAAATTTTTCCACCCGAGCGAGGTGTACCATCCTTCTTCACATCTGTTCGAACTAAATCGTTAAAGTCATCACTATCTCTTGTCTCACTAATGGCTAAAGCACCCATACTTTGGGCTGTTTTATCATTATAAATAATATCTGTAGGCTGTGTTGAACCCATTAAAATAGAGTATCTTGCAACAGCTGCCTGATATCCAGTCGCACTCCCTGAAAGTAATAATGTTTTTTTAATTGAAGTTTCTGCAAGAATATCCTCAATCGCATATTGCTTCACATCTAAATGAAACTCAGATAAAGCAGGGACTAAACCTTTTTCTATTTGTTTATGAAACCAATCTTCCCATAAAAATTCTGCAAAATCTGCAGCACCTTCAACTTTGCTATAGCCAATATTTCGAGTGAAATAAACCAATGAACGATAATCATTGTTTTCCATTCCACTTGGATTGCTGCTCGATTTTAAGCCAAGGTTTTTAGACAGTTGTTGATAGGTAATTGTATTATTCGCACCATTTTTTAACCATGCTTGTCCATTTGCAACCATTTTTGCCCAAAATTCATCTGCTGTTTTTAAATCACTATAATTTGCAACAACACGCACAAATACTTTTAAATTTTTACCGCCATCAGGTAATTCTAATAAAGACGTAATGGTATGATGACCATCTGTTAAATATAAATTACCGTCATAACCTATCACCACTGTTTTTAAACTTGCGACTTCAGAGCCTAATGGTTTTTCACATTCAAACGTTGTTGCATCATTTAATTTTGCACTTTCTAAAGCAAAGATATTTGCAAAGTCTTTACCTGAAACCCCTCCCATATCTTCACAATAATCACTGAATTTTTTACCAATGGTATTTTTAAGATATTTAAATTGATTTGCATCATCTTTTTGCCAAGTGTTCCGTTGAGCATCACCTTGCCAACGACCTAATTTATAATAAATTTGATCATAGCCAATCGCCCCTTGACTTGGATTTAACTCTGCAATTTTGACCTCTAGAACATCACCAGCCTTTGCATTTAAAAACTGTTGATTACGGTGATCGACTGGTTTTTCAGGCTGAACAACGACTTGCTCATGATCATTAGAATCATCACAACCGACCAAACCAAGACAACATGCAAATAATGTAGTAAATCCTAACCGTTTAAGTGTCTGATGCTTCATCATATTTTAAATTCCAAAAACTAAATTTTTTAGATTTTGTGTCATTTTTATCTCAATTTGATGACAGTTAAAAAAATGATTGAACTCTTTTTCATCATTTTTAGTTTTAATTCTATGTTTGTCACAGTTTTATTTGAATTTAAATTCAATTCATTTTAAAACAACTAAGTTATTGATCTGATCGCTATATCATTTCACTAGGATATAAAAAAGAGATAATTTTCCCCTCTATTTTAAAAAGATTAAAACGCTAATTTTTCTTAATATTTTTTACAATTTTTATATGCTGAAAATAAGACAATTTATCAAGTTTATGCTAAATAATAATTACCCTATTTTTATGATAACAATGAGGTCTTTTAACCAAACATTCTTTATACCAGCAATGATTGATAAACCTTAGCATTCACTTACATTTACAAATTGTTTAAAACGACGAGATATCAACATAAAAACTGCTATTCGGGAGCGAATATGAATAACAGCCAAAATTATGTCAAACAAATTAAAAATGCTAAACGCGGTGGATATACCCCGACTATTGCGAAAGATGTAAATAAACATAGGATACAAAATGCTTTAAAATTAATAGAACAATGGCGACAGTTAGCAAATGAGTTGAAACCTCAAATGCAACTGGAAATGGCGTTTACCCTAGAAGAATGTGCACAAGACTTAGATCGAATTTTAAGGAACAAATAAATACATTTAATTTCAACGATTCATTTTATTTTAGCTCGCTATTTAGCGAGCTAAATGCGATTTAAATATTATAATTAACCTCATATTAAATGAACTCTTCCAATATTTTCACACAAAATTATTAATCGGTTATTTTTTGGCTTGCATTCAAAAAAACTTTCTGTAAAATGCATCCAACAAAGCCGGCATAGCTCAGTTGGTAGAGCAACTGACTTGTAATCAGTAGGTCCACAGTTCGAATCCGTGTGCCGGCACCATATACTTAGGTTCACTTTTTAGTGAGCCTTTGTTGTTTTTAGCATTTCATATTTTATTTATAGTGCGCAGTCACTTGTACATAATCAATAAAACCATCTTTAAAAAGTTTTTTACACAACTTAGCAGTCATTTGAATTTTTAAATAATCTATATTATTTTTATTCTTCGATAATCTATGTTCTACGTATTCTGAAAAACCGAAGAAAACAGATTTGGATAAATTTTTAATCACAATATTTTTAAATTCAGCATGCTTCAAAGAGATTTCTAATTCTTTACTTGTTTTTAAATTTTTTAAATTCACATCTGCCAATTTAAGTAACCATGCATATTGCTGTTTATCAATTGAACTTAAAGTATGCCAACGTTCTGATAATACCAGCGTATGAAAGCCTATTCGCGCATTTGAATTTAAAACAGGAACCAGTGCATCTATAAATGAATTCAAAGCATGGTGATATGCTGAATCTATGCAAACAACGACATCAAATTTATTCTGAAATGGAATCTTTTTTAAATTTAAATAAGATTCGTGAAATATTTGAATATTTTTTAAATTCTGCTTTTTTAATTTTAAAACACAATCATTTTGTAATTCAACGGCTTGTATATTTTTCTTTATCTGATATTTATTTTGCCAGAACAATAAACTCGCACCATAACCAACGCCTAAATCTAAAAGATGATCGTTTGAATTTAAATGCAAACTTTGTCCTAAATAGTCTGCTAAATTTTGGCAAGCTTGCGGATAACTTTCCTCACCTTGCCATAAACCTAAATTACTCCAAGCACATTCGGAACTATCTCCCAATAAAGCAGCATGAATTGCATATTTATGTTTTGGAAACTTGTTCTGTATGTATTGAAGTAACTTTATCATCCATTAATAACCCAGTTGTGGTGCAACCTCCACATTCGGTTTTAAACCAATAAAAGGCATTGGTGCTTGGAAAATTTCAGCAATATGCATGGCTGATGTTACCGCGGACTCTAATATTGGTAATCCATCACATGACCAAGATCCACAAAAGAAAACTTTTCTATTGGCTTGCTGATGACGTAACTGTAATTCTTTATTCAATGCAACAGTTTGTGAATCAACAACAGCACGCGTTAGTTTAACTGAGGCTACTACTTTTTTTGGATCAATCTCAGTAACTGGACGCCAGGTTTGAAAAATAGGTCTTTTACCTACTAAAGAAGGTTCTACTGCATTGAGCCATACCGTAAATTGTTGTTTGGTAAATTTACGATCCATCATATAGCTTAAAACCGACCAATCTTTACGCTTTGGAGGCATCACGGTCGAATCGGTGTGAATGACTAAATCACCATCTTCAAACTTAAATTTTTTCAGTAGTTGAATATCATCTGCAAATTGATTCTGATTTAGAAACTCTTCAACTTTGGTTGTTGGCGTTGCAACTACAATCCGATCAAATATAAACTCTTGATGATTGTTATTTTTAATGACAACACCTTGCTCATTTTCCCGAACATCAACAATTGCAGCATCACTAATAATTTCAATGCCATCAATAAGTTTGTCTACAAAAGCAGGCGTACCACCTTGTAAACGCAACAATGCATCACCATCGGTTAGTTGACGTAAAAAAGTGAGTAATGGCTTTGCCGGCCACTCTCCTATTGTCTTAGGATTACATGTACAAATCGTATAAAGCACAGGCATCACAGCACCATGCCAAAATACTTCTTCAATTTCATTATGATTTATGAAATCTGCAAGTGTCATATCTTGATTTTTAGATCTAAAGAATTTTGCAATTGCAACTTTAAGTTGCAACATACCTTTGACTAAACGCCAACCATATTGTTGCATTCCTTTTCGATTGCTAATAATTGGAAAATTACCAATTCGACTACGTGTTGTCGTGAGCCATGTTTCAGTTTTATCTTCAAATAACCAGCTACATGCCATATATGTACGTACTGGATAGGTTTTAATACCTAAATGTGTTGCCAAGCTTAACGTGTTCTTCCACAAATAAGGATTCATTACGCGTAAAGGTGCATCAATTAAGCCACCTTCAAACTCCATACTATGACTGTCCATACCTCTGCCAGGTAACGCTTCAAATATTGTAATATTATGTCCAGCGTCTTTTAGAATTCTTGCTGTAGCGAGTCCAGCCATACCGCTACCAATCACTGCAATATCCAAGATTAAAATCCATCTTTTTAAAATACTCTCAAGATTATGAACTAAGCAGTACTAAATCTAACTATTAAAAACTACCAGATTGTTTATCTTTTTCTAACTTACAGAACATTACATTATGATTACCTTTCATAACACACGGAATTTATTCATATTTTACAATTCATAGAGTTTATTTTAAAAAATTTACATATCTTGCTGTAAAAGATGAAAAAAAGGTTTTACAAATCATAAAAAAGTGTTTATGATTTAAACCATAAAAATGATAACAACATCACAATAAAAAGAAATAATAATAACAAAGTAACGATAACAAAAAAGAAACAAGCAGCGTAAATAAAAAGCCTTTGAGAAATCAAAGGCTTTTTTTTAGCAAAATTTTATCTTCTCATCAAGTGATAGAATGATATTTAACCTTAGATACAATGAACTAAACCATACCAGTTAAATTTTACCCACTAAATCAATAGAAGGGGCAATTGTTACATCACCTTCTTTCCATTTCGCAGGACAAACCTCTCCAGGATGTGTATATACATACTGTGCAGCTTTAACTTTACGTAATAACTCAGCTGCATCACGACCAATACCTCCTGCATTAATTTCAATAATTTGAATTTTTCCATCAGGATCAATGACAAAAGTACCACGATCTGCCAATCCTTCTGCATCAATTAAAACTTCAAAATTTCTAGCAAGTGTCCATGTCGGATCACCAATTAATGGATATTGAATTTTTCCAATCACATCTGAGGTATCATGCCAAGCTTTATGTGTAAAATGTGTGTCTGTAGAAACACCATAAATTTCAACGTTTAATGCTTGAAATTCCGCATAATGATCTGCTAAATCACCAAGTTCTGTTGGACATACAAAAGTAAAATCTGCGGGATAGAAGAATATAACCGACCATTTTCCTTTAAAGTTTTTTTCTGAAATATCAATAAATTGACCATCATAATAAGCAGTTGCTTGAAATGGTTTTACGTCAGTATTAATTAAGCTCATTTGAATTCCTTAATGTCGTAAATGAAAATACTTATGGTGTAGAAGCATCATAAAATCAATTTAATGATTGGTAAAATAATTGTTTTTAATAATTATGATCGTTTTATAGAATATAAGTATACTTTTCGACACACATTGCGCATCAATCTTGTTTTTCGATTGACCATTCCATCATTTTTCTGTAGATTTTCTTTTTGAGCGGATGATATAACAATGAGTTTCTCAGTAATTTTTGAAAATTTTAAAAACCTTTCTGCGGGTACAGATGCATTTAAACAACTAAAAAATGAATGTGAAAATGCGTTACAAGCACCGAGTTCATCAATAGATCAAACAGCACTATTCCTCATTTATGGTTTCGCAAAAAACTATGTTTTATTATACGAAGATGAAGCTGTAGAGTCTGATTTTGCACAAGTTGCAAAACAACAGCTTTTAAATTATATGCAAACGTTAAATGATGCTTTACTCAACGAAAATACTGAATTATTACTGCTATCTCAAAATCAAATCATTCAACATTATATGCAAAGCTTACGTATATTTTAAAAATACCCCATATAAAAAGGCGATATATATCGCCTTTTTATATGTCTGAACTTCTTTTCAAACTAAAGGTATTCAACTTTTATTTCCATTGAATACCCACTGAAGCACCTCCACCCCAAGTGCCTCGACTATTGGTTGTTGTTGCGAGCTTCCAAATATAGTGTACTGGCTTATTATTAAAGAATTTCTTCTCTAGTGTAACTCCTGATGCACCAATTGAAAAACCAGCCTCACCTTCCCATACACCTGTTCCAACGGCAAGCATTGAGCTACCATACTCTGTTGGCTGTGGTAATGAAGCAATGGCTATTGCTGCTGCGACTGCTGCATTTGTTTTATTTGACAATTTATCTAAACGATCATTCGTTGCTTTTAATGAATCATCAAAATTAGAACCCAGTGTATTTAACTTTTTATTGAGTTCAATATCTGCTGCATTTAAAGCATCAACGGCATCACCAATATTGTGTACAGTTCGTTCGTTATCGAGCCCTGTGCAATAGCATAACCACTACTTGCATTCGCATTCAAACCAATGGCTATAGCATTGTCACTACTGGTGTTGGCTGATTTACCTACAGCAATACTATTCTGTCCACTTGCAATGGCTGAAGCTCCTTGTGCAATGGCATAACTATTACTCGCATTCGCACTTGTACCAACCGCTATCGTATTATCACTACTTGCATTCGCTGATTTACCCACAGCAATACTATTCACTCCACTTGCATTCGCTGATGTACCTTGAGCAATGGAAGAACTACCACTTGCATCCGCAGCATTTCCAAGAGCAAGACTTTTTGAACCTTTGGCACTTGCACTTGCACCAACTGCAGTCGCATTATCACTACTTGCATTTGTCGATTTACCCACTGCGATACTATTGAGCCCACTTGCAACAACTGACGTACCTAGCGCAACAGTATAATTACCAGATGCAACAGGACCTGTCGCTGAAAAAATGTTAGTTCCAGTTGACTCAGATGCACCTATCGCAATTGCACTTAGACCATTTGCATTAGAGGAATGCCCAATTGCGATTGCTTTTTCAGCAAGTCCTGAGCTTACCGTACCCATGACAATTGCATGATTGCCAGTAGCAACACCATCACGACCAATCACGATAGAAGAATTACCAGAAGTATAAGATCTATGCCCAACGACAACCGAATTTGGTGCATCTGATTGATTATTATTCCCAATTAAAACAGCAGTAGTTGTAGACCCTATATTATTTCCACCTAGAATGACATTCCCAGTAGAAGCACCACTAGAGCCATTTCCAATTACTACGCCAGTATTTGCAGTCAACTGAATAGAAGAGGGCGTATTGGGATTTTGAAAGCTATTAAAATTTGTATTTCCATCTGCGCTAGTAGCCCCAGGGGAAACAAGAGACCCCGTTCCTGTCGTACTAATTACCTGCATCGCCATCGCAGAATGTACAAACAATACCCCCAATATACTCAGCATACTGGTAATTAATATTTTTTTTGGTTTTAACTGAGGCACTTTGGAGCAAGATGAAATATTGTAATTCAAATTATTTTTTTTATTCGAAGTTGTTTTTTGTGATTTAGTATGTCCTTTAGCCAATTCAGAAACCGCAATCCAAATGCCTAAAGATGCACTCCAAATAACTTTATAAATAATATTCATTATGATCCCCTTGATATTATTATTTAGGTGAAATTTATTTTTCTACTCAAAGATTTTTTTATAAAATAGGAATTGAGTCTTATTATCTAAAACTCAACATAAGCTACTGAAATTTATTTATATTTATTAATTTCTATTTTCATTAAAGCAAAGAAGCTATGCCTAGAATAAGATAAATATTAACGGCAAAATAATAAAATGTCCATATTACACATATATTTTTAATTGATTTTAATTTTTAATCGTGATATTAGTCACATTAAACTAAATATATAAAATTTAATTTACATTTTAATAGTATCTATCTTAAACCCACCTAATACTGACCAACAAAATCTGAAATATAGTACCCCAATAAAAAAGCCTCTCTTATTCACAAAATAAAAGAAGCTTTTATATTTTAAGAAACTGATTTAAATAAATTTTATCTTAAATAACTTAACAAAACATGGTCTAAGGTATGTGTCAAAATGGTAAATCATCATCTAGATCAGCAGGGGTAGCAGTAGGAGCTACCGATGTTTTAGGTGCAAAACCACCTGGGTTATTATTGGCATAACTATTCCCTTGGCTATTATTACTTTGATTACCATAGCCATTGCCTTGATTATTGTTATAGCCCCCTTGATTACCATAGCTATTTCCTTGGTTATTATTAAAACGAGGCTGCTCAAGACCACTCTGTCCTTGTTCACCTTGTTGACGGTTACTATCAAGCATTTGCATTTGTTCGCCACGAATTTCAGTTGTATAACGTTCTTGACCATTTTGATCTGTCCATTGGCGGGTACGCAATGAACCTTCAATATAAACCTTAGAACCTTTTCGTAAATATTGTTGTGCAATTTCCCCTAAACGGTTATGCAGTACAATACGATGCCATTCTGTTTGTTCTTTACGTTCACCCGATGTTTTATCTGTCCAAGATTCACTTGTTGCAATAGAAAACTGAGTTAATGATCCACCATTTGGAAATGTTTTTGTTTCAGGGTCACGACCTAAAGTACCAACCAAAATAACTTTATTTACACCACGCATTAGACGTATTCTTCCTATTAATTTCTATATTTTACTTTATAAGAGTTATGCTTAAATGGCTACCTCTTTCCCCAACAAGTGCGCTAAATCTTGTCGTGCAACATCATCAATCAGCTTTTTATCGATCTTTATATAAGCAACTTGTTGTTCTTGCATCACCACGACTTCTTCAATACCACGAATTGCTAAAAGTTGAGAAGTCCATTCATCCGTTTTTTTGCCCGTTGGTAAGTTTAAAACCAAAGATGAAAGATAACGAGGTTGTGTTAATCCAAAACTAATCAATAACCAAATAACGGCGATTACCGTTAAAATACCCCACCCCATTGCTGTATTTTGTATCAATAGTAATTGCCCACCGATAACACCACCAAAAAAGGCTCCTAGAAACTGGCTACTTGCATTCACGCCCATGGCGGTTGCCTTAGAATGAATCGGAGCAGATTTAGATAACCATGATGGCAATAAAGCCTCCATGACATTAAAAGCAACAAAAAATAATCCTAACCCACCGAGCAGTACATATTTCGATTGAAAGCCAAAAATCATGATCACTAAACCAAGAATAATTCCACCAATAGCGGTCAGAAAAATTCCTCGCATTTTTTGATATTTTTCTGCCAAGATAATACTTGGAAATGCAAAAAATAGACTAATCACCAATAATGGTAAATAAACTAGTCCATGCTTAACCAATGGAATATTTGCATATTCTATAAGTTGAAAAGGAATATAAATGAACATAGCTGTAAGCAATAAATGCAACGAGAAGACTGAAACATGTAAGCGATTTAAATCACCCATTTTCAAAACTTGTTTGAGTTGAACTAAATATCCTTGTCCATAATTTTTATGATGTCGTGTAACTTTAGGAACCAACAACAACATTAAAATAGCAATTAGACCCATCAGGGTGGTGACCCAAAATAAACCTGAAATACCGACCAAGCTGGTTAACCAAGGACCGATACTAAATGCAATCGTGAATGATAAACCAATACTCATTCCCATCACAGCCATTGCTTTCGTTCGTTGTTCCTCTCGTGTTACATCTGCCAATAAGGCCATCACAACAGCAGAAACAGCACCTCCTCCAGCAATTGCACGCCCAATAATCACGCCATAAATTGTTTCAGACATCGCAGCAATTGCTCCACCAACGGCAAACAAAATGAGTCCAAGTACGACTAAAGGTTTTCGACTGTAACGGTCTGCAAGCAAGCTAAACGGAATTTGTAAAATTGCTTGAGTTAGCCCATAAATACCAACAGCTAATCCAATCAATGCAGGCGTTGCATATTCATATGATTGCCCTGCAACAGAAAACACAGGAATAATCATGAACAAACCCAACATGCGTAAGGCAAAAATACTACTTAAAGCAAAAGTTGAGCGGCGTTCCAAGGCATTCATCATAGACGATTAAATTACATTAGTGATGTCATTGCTAAGATTATAAGATATTCAATCATTTTCCTAATATCTATTTTATTTAAATTAAATATCATGTTCTAAAATTAAAAAAGTGTAACTAGAGTTACACTTTTAAAAGACATATTTAATTTTATATTTCTTGTTTTTTTGAATATTGAATTGAGGCTACAATCGCCCAAACAATAAAAGCAACACCGATTAAACCTGTTACGACTTCTGGAACATGTATTCCAGTGCCGCTAGCAAGCATAATAAATGCTAAAGCACCAATCGCATAATGTGCGCCATGCTCTAGAAAAACATAAGCATCTAATGTCCCTTTTTCAACTAAATAAATGGTCATAGAGCGGACGAACATTGCACCTATTGCTAAGCCCAACATAATAATGACTACATCTGAGGTAATCGCAAATGCTCCTATGACACCATCAAAACTAAAAGATGCATCCAATACTTCTAAATAAATAAAACCACCAATTCCAGCTTTTATTACCCCAGTCGATGTACCATTTGTATCATGACCAACAGCATTACCATTTTCATCAACCTCGGGTTCTCCTCCCAGTAAGTGGCTTAATACCTGAACACCGATATAAATCACAATGCCCCAAATACCAGCCATTGTCACCGCTAAACGCTTAGCTTCTCCAACATTCATTGCCATAATCAATAATGCAACCAATGCAAGAAATACTGACATAGCAGGAACATTCGCTAAATTTGCTAAACGGCGTTCTAACCAACGGAACCAATGTGTATCTTTACCGCTATCTAAAAAGAAATTAAGACAAACTAACAATAAGAAAGCACCACCAAACGCTGCAATTTCCGCATGATGTGCAATCAGGCGTTCAGAGTACAAAATAGGGTCATTAAGTGCCATTTGTACAACTTCAAGCATGTTCATATTGGCAGTGAAAGCAACAATCACGATGGGAAAAACTAATCGCATTCCAAAAACAGCAATCACAATACCTACTGTTAAGAAAATCATTCGCCAGTAATGATCCCAACCACGTAATACAGAAGCATTGACCACTGCATTATCAAAGGAAAGTGATACTTCCATGACAGCTAAAATTGCAGTAATTGAAAGTGCTGAAAGCATGGCCTGAACCCCTGCATTTGGTCCATGAGTAAAGCCCCAATATGCAGAAATTGCCAGACATACGATCGTGAAGATGATTGAGAAACCAAAATATTTCAACATAACAACGACCTACAAAATTCAAAATAAATTTGATTAAATTCTCAAAATAAAATAACGCGTATGCTCAGCTTAAAACTGAACAATCTAAAATTTTAAAATATAATTATGACGCTTTTTTTCCAACTTAATCAAAAAATCTTCACAGATAAATTTCAACGCATTAAATAATCATAATTTTCAGCACCCTTCTTCAATTTAAATTGTTATAGTTTTGTCCTGCCTATCATGACATTCTCTAAAAGGACTCAAAATGAGCTTTTCTCAAGATGTTTGGACAAGAAATGCCAAATTATATCAAAGAACACTCCAACACCCATTTAACCAAGAGTTGGCTCAAGGGACGTTAAATACAGCAGCTTTTTGTCATTATGTTATTCAAGATGCACATTATTTACTTGCCTATGGTCGTGCATTGGCAGTTTGTGCTGCAAAGGCTTTTGAAGCCGAAGATGTCATTCAATTTTCTGAAGGTGCAAAAATAGCCATTGTGGTTGAACGTAGTCTACATGATGGCTTCATGCAAAATTTTGGCATATCAAAAGATCAGTTTGAGAATACACCTCTCACCTTAGCTTGCCATCATTACACGTCATTTTTAACAGCAACGGCTTGGTCAGAAAGTTACCCCGTTATTTTGGCTGGATTATTACCTTGCTTTTGGATTTATGCAGAAGTCGGTAAAGATATTGTCAATAATTCTGTAGCGAATAATCCTTATCAAGCATGGGTTGATACTTATTCTGGTGAAGAATTCCATACAGCTGTCAAAAATGTAATTGCAACGATTGATAAAGTTGCTGAGCGATGTGATGCTGATACGATTGAGAAAATGCACCAAGCATACACACGTGGTGCTGAATTAGAGTGGTTATTCTGGGATAGTGCATACCATCAAAGACAATGGTTAGGTCTAGACGCATAATTTACTTATGGTGGGTTCTAGACTATTTCTAGAACCCACCAATGACTATTGTAATATTCATGAAAATTAAATATCTAGCCCCTCTTTATTTCACATTATTTTCCTACATGACTGACAAATAAAGATATTTCAACAATCCAATCAAACTCAAAATAGTCATCTTATTAATCTAATCTCTCAAATTTCATTGTTGCTTTATTCAAAGCATTCATTCGTTCATTTATATGCTTAACATTTAACTGTATTTATAAGATGACAATCATCTCCATAAATTATTTAAATTTAACTTGCAATTTCATCTTATTTTCTTAAAATAAATAATAATGATAATCATTACCATTATGTTGATAAGGAAGCGTTCAAAATGAATCCTGAAACTAAAGGTACGGAAGCAATTCGTGCCATGATTACACTACGACAGTGTTGGTTTGAAAATGAAGAAATTTATTTAAATCAGGGCTGTTTACATTGTGGTTCTGCTGCAACCTACTTAATATACTTCACCAACCGTAAAATTCAGCAGCTCATGCTTGATTTTATTGGTCAGTATAATTGTAATTTTCAGCTCAGTTTTGATTTCTTAGATATTCCAAACTTTGAAAAAGCATATGAAATACTACTTTCCCGTTTAGAGCGTCTTGTGATTAACTATTCATTTACTCAAACACAAAGTCATCGCTCTCATTCTTTTGAAACCATTGACTCTATTTTTGAACGTCCATATACCGGACTATGTCGTATTGCATAAGATAATACTTACATTTAATAATTTCTGACTTTAGCATGGTTTTCAACCATGCTTTTTATTTAATACACCTTTCAAATAATAAAAGGCATCAATGCTCCGACATAAGTTGACGTTTAATTTATTTAATTCACACTTGAACAATTTTCATGCGCTATCATATAGGTTTTCTAGGTATTCCTTTTAGAGAATTTTTATGAGTCAAAGTCATATCCGTATTCGAGGCGCACGTACTCACAATCTAAAAAATGTGTCTCTCGATATTCCACGCGACAAGTTTGTGGTAATCACGGGACTTTCTGGTTCAGGTAAGTCCTCTCTTGCATTTGATACCTTATATGCAGAAGGCCAACGTCGTTATGTAGAATCATTATCTGCCTACGCACGCCAATTTCTTTCCCAAATGGAAAAGCCTGAAGTTGACTCTATTGAAGGCTTGAGTCCTGCGATTGCTATTGAGCAAAAATCTACCAGTCATAACCCGCGTTCAACTGTAGGGACAATTACAGAAATCTATGATTATTTACGTTTATTATACGCACGTGTAGGCACACCTTTTTGTCCAGAACATGACCTACCTATGGTGGCACAAACCATTACCGAAATGGTTGATGCCGTAAAAGCCTTGGATGAAGGTACGGCATTAATGTTACTTGCGCCAGTCGTACGTGAACGTAAAGGTGAATATACCGCTCTATTTGAACAACTACAAAGCCAAGGTTTTGTACGAGCGCGGGTCGATGGTGAGATTATGGAAATCGAACCTATTCCCGAACTGGATAAAAAGAAAAAACATACCATTGAAGTGGTGGTTGACCGTTTCAAAGTCCGTGATGATTTAGGTAATCGAATTGCGGAATCGTTTGAAACTGCATTACGCTTAGGCAGTGATATTGCTATTTTATCTTGGATGAATGATGAGCATCCAGACCGTGTATTTTCTGCAAAACACTCATGTCCACAGTGTGATCGTGCTGTTGCTGAATTAGAACCGCGTTTATTTTCATTTAACAATCCTTTTGGTGCTTGCCCCGTATGTGATGGTTTAGGTACACGCAGTCACTTTAGTGCTGACAAACTCATCCCAAATCGTGAAGTATCAATTAGTCAAGGTGCCATTCGTGGCTGGGACAGACAACGTCCTTATTATTATACAATGATTCAAAAAGTGGCCGATCACTTTGGCTTTTCTTTAGATACTCCTTGGAATGAACTTGATCCCAACACACAAAAGAAATTTTTATACGGTACAGGTAAAGAAAAAATAGATTTAAGCTACATTGATGAACGCGGTCGTCGTCATAATAGAGTTCAAGCTTTTGAGGGAATTTTACCACATTTAGAGCGTCGCTATCGTGAAACTGAAAGTAATTATGTGCGTGATGATTTAGCCCAATATTTATCAAATGCTGCTTGTGATGCCTGTGATGGCTCTCGTCTGAATGAAATTTCACGCCATGTTAAAGTTCAAGATAAAACTATTTCTGAAATTACCAAAATGTCCATTGGTGATGCTGAAAGCTATTATCAGACCTTAAATCTCACTGGGGCGAAAGGAGAAATTGCCGATAAAATATTTAAAGAAATTCGTGAACGACTTCTTTTCTTGGTCTCTGTAGGTTTAAATTATTTAAGTCTTTCTCGCTCTGCGGAAACACTTTCAGGCGGGGAAGCACAGCGCATTCGTTTAGCATCTCAAATTGGTGCTGGATTAATGGGGGTCATGTATGTACTTGATGAACCATCAATTGGCTTGCATCAACGTGATAATGATCGGTTACTTGAAACACTTGTTCGTTTACGTGACTTAGGTAATACGGTTTTAGTCGTTGAACATGATGAAGATGCCATTCGTGCCGCCGATCATATTATTGATATTGGTCCTGGTGCAGGCATTCATGGAGGACATATTATTGCTGAAGGTACTTATGATGAATTAGCTGCGAATGAAAACTCATTAACAGGTCAATATCTATCTGGCAAACTTAAAATTGAAGTTCCAAAACAACGAACTCAGCCTCCAAAGCCTGAAGAACAAATTAAATTAATGGGCGCTGCGGGTCATAACTTAAAAAATGTCGATTTAATTCTTCCCCTCGGCATCATGACGTGTGTCACAGGTGTTTCAGGTTCTGGTAAATCTACATTAATCAATCGTACGTTATTGCCTTTAGCAGCGACGCAGCTTAATGGAGCAACCACTTTAACGGCTGAAAAATTTGATTCAATCGATGGCTTGCAATTCTTAGACAAAGTCGTTGATATTGATCAAAGTCCGATTGGACGTACACCACGCTCAAATCCAGCAACTTATACGGGTTTATTCACTCCCATTCGTGAATTGTTTGCCCAAACTCAAGAAGCCAAAGGTCGTGGTTATACTGCGGGTCGCTTTTCATTTAATGTTAAAGGTGGTCGCTGTGAAGCATGTGAAGGCGATGGTATGATTAAAGTCGCAATGCACTTTTTACCAGATATGTACGTACCCTGCGATGCTTGTCATGGTAAACGCTATAACCGTGAAACATTAGAAATTAACTACAAAGGAAAAAATATTTCAGATGTTTTAGAAATGACAGTGGAAGATGCGATGCATTTCTTTGATGCTATTCCAGTTATTCATCGTCGTTTAGAAACTTTAAATCAAGTTGGGTTAGGCTATATTCGTTTGGGACAATCTGCGACAACACTTTCAGGTGGTGAAGCACAACGTGTAAAACTCGCACGTGAATTAGCAAAACGCGATACAGGTAAAACCTTATATGTACTTGATGAGCCAACGACTGGCTTGCATTTCCATGATATTGCCAAACTTTTAGATATTCTTCATGAACTACGTAATAAAGGAAATACCATTGTCGTGATTGAGCATAATCTCGATGTCGTTAAAACAGCTGATTGGGTTGTCGACTTAGGTCCAGAAGGTGGTGCAGGTGGTGGTCAAATTATTGCTGAAGGAACACCAGAAGCTGTCGCAAAATCTAAAGTCTCGCATACAGCAAAATTTTTAAAACCTTTATTGAAATAATTTCATATTTCAATTGATTGCAAAAAACAGCGATGAATTCGCTGTTTTTTAATTCATTGCTTTTTCATCTTTTAAATGGCATCACAAATTCATTAATCTGCAACCGCATTTTTTCCAGAAGTTTTAACTTTTAATAACGATTTATCAGCTCGATCAAATAACTCTTTCCACGTTGTGGCACCAACTGCAACACCTGCGCTTACAGAAATGTTGATATCTGTTTCTTTTTCAGCTACAAAAAATACACTGTTGGCAATATCATTGCGGATTTTTTCTGCAACTAAAAGCGTATCTTTGACTTCAATAGAATCTAAAATAATAATAAACTCATCCCCTCCATAACGCACAATTACGTCAGAAGTTCTTAGGTTAGATTTCAGTTTATTTGCAATAAATTGAATGACTTGATCACCCACAATATGACCATAGTTGTCATTAATTTTTTTAAAATCATCAATATCTAAGATAATTAAACCTGTACGACTGAGCTTTTCAGTATGTTCTTCTAAAATTTGTACGTATTTCTCTAATGCTAAACGGTTAGATACACCAGTTAAAGCATCTGTATTGGCAATATTATGAAGTTGAAATTCTAATATATCGCGTTGTTGCAACTTAGTTTGCAGCTTCTGAATCGCTTCGAATAATGATATTGAGGTATCATAATACTCTTGATCTGTCCCATCACTATTTTTATTCGCCAACATTAATATTTTTTGACGTGCTTCAATCAAAGGCTTAAAAATTCGGTTACGTGCATATGCTAAAGTAAATAATGCCGTAATCAGTGAAATCAAAGATACAACTATCGAAAAAATAAACTGCCTAAATGTATTTTGATTTTCATGTTGTATATGTGGAATAAAATTATTAATAACATATGATTGTAAATCAACAACAGTAGAGAATTTTCCAACCATCTCATCAGTCAATTCAGTCGCAGTTAATGAATAGGGTAAATGATCTGTACTATCATCAATTAAATTTTCAACAAGTGGTATCCCCTGATCCATAAATTGAGTTTGCACATGCTGATGTAATTCTAAATATTTTTCTGTTTTTAACTGCTCAGGTTGCAATGTACTGATTAATTTCCATAAATAATAAGCTTGGTGTTGTGTTTGTAAAGACTTTTCACGATTTTCATCAGGCAATGTTTCTTGAAACGTTAAAGGTGCAATAATATTTGATGCAACGCGACCCGCTTGATCCCTTAAATCGGTAAGCAGTAAAACAATTGTATAATAGTTTGAAATATCTGAGGTTTTTCCTGCTGAGTGTTTCACGAAATACTCTAATGATGATCGAGCAACATCCCATGCGGTATACATTTTTTGAATAGAATAATCAAACTTGTTTACAGAACGCTGCGCAGGTGAAAATTTTGTATATTCATCAACCGCAATTCGTCCTTCAGAAAGTGCAATCTTAAAATCATGCTCTAACAATGACATAAGTTTTGAATAATGCTTATGTCCTAATAAAGCAATCGTCTCATTAAGTTTCTGATCTAATTTTTCCCGATGTTTTTTAAGTGCTATCGTATTTTTTTCTAATGATTCAGGGGTACTAGACATCACATTATTTGAAGGTCCCCGCTCTTCTGAAACTAAATTTGAAAGATCTGTTAAATTTTTTAGAACAGAGATCTCAGCTAAGGCTTGCTCCGATTTTTGATATGCGTGAAAACTATTCAATGTTAATGGAATAGAAATTAAAAAAATTGAACCAATGATGACGACCATTGAACCAAATAATCTTTGCTTAATATGTTCTGAATGTAAGTTATACTTCATTAATAACTTGCCCAAATAACAAAAGGCCTAATATTTATTATTTTAAGTTTACAATAATTTCATACCTTTGTTTCTAATTTAATCACATTCTTTTATGGTACTTTCTGTAATTTTCATCAAAATAAGAAAAGATTAATATATTTATTTACACGTGCCACAATAAAGTGCATAATGCACCTTATTGGGGCGAATAAATAAAATTCTCAGCAGATTTTAGCATTTTTCCACAAATTTTGGCAGAAAAATCCTGATTTTTAACAAAATCAGGATTTTTTTATTATAATCGAATAATAGTTCTAGTATAAGTGCATTATATTGGTGCAAAAATTAACACCAAAATTTTCATAATATGCGATAAAATCAAAAAAAAAATTCTTAGAGTTCTGCTATGTGTTTTCGCAAAAAACATGAAATATAATATTCAAACAAAACTCTTCTTACCTAGATTTTCAGTAAAACTTACTAAAACTAAAGCATATTATTAGTAGTCTACGTCTTAGTGCTGAAATCCTAAAATTATAAAATATGATCGATGTAGGCAAATCATTCATAAATAGATCAACAGACAACATCACTTAGAATAATTAATTTAAAATCAATTCTCTATATCATAAAAATCAAAAATAAAGTGCTTTATCTTAATTGGCAAAACAAAACTTTAAAAAAGGATTTTAATAATAATTTTTTCTATAAAAATCAAATTTTAAAAGCATAAATTATCAATAATTGTATAAATTTTAAACTTTTTTAAAAAAGGATTGAATAGTTACATTAATGTAAGAATTAATTTGAATCAATATCTTAATTATTATAGTAATTTTCAATTAAATTATGAAAACGATGAAAATACAACCTATTGATTTATAATTATTTTAATATTTCATTTTTACAAAAATAAGTGGAATTTATTATTTATATCAAAAACCAGTATAAATTGTAATTTATTGATCTTATCGACCAATTGACTTAAAGGATTGTTACAATACAATGTCACAACTTTATATTTTTTTGTTTTAATGACTGGTAATTTCATGAAAAAACTCGGTTTAGCCACAGCTCTATTATTTGCCATGACTGGTGCTCAAGCATACCAATTTGAAGTGCAAGGTCAAGTGGAACATATTGAAGATAAAAATGCGCATAATAAATACACTGGTGCTATCCAAGGTACTTATTATTACAGTGATGTAGATTCTAAAAAAGGCCCTTTAGCTGAGGCAGCTTTTTTAAATCAAGCATCTAGCGTATCTTTAGCATATGATTTTGGTAAATATTCAAGTGCTGTAAATGATGTAAAATATACGTCTCAAGCTTTTGGTGTTAAAGGTGAAACTTATATTCCAACACCTATCCTTCCTGTATATGCAAGCGCATCTTATAACCACACAAACCGTAGTTATAAAAATGATGAAGCGCATAACAATGGTGACATTTATGCACTTGAAATTGGTACATTAATTGCGCCTAACTTCTTAATTGCTGGTGGTTATACGCGTGTAGCAGACAAAGCACAAGCAGCTTATGATACTTTTGATGTTCTAGAAAGTGGTACAATTCACACTGTTTTTGATCGTGCTGTGATTGGTAACAAGAAAGATGTTGCAACAGCTCGTGCAAAATATGTAGGTGCAATTGATGGCACAAACATGGCAATTGGTTTTGAAACTGGCCTAGTTTATGGTGAACACACTGCATATAACATCAAATCTGATTTGTACCTTACTCCAGCGTTAAGCGTTGGTGCAGCTTATTCTGCAACAAGTGCAAATGTTGCATCTGATAAAGTTTGGAGTGCAAATGTAAACTACTTTATCACTCAAGACATTTCAGTTGCTGCTAGCTATGCAAGTACAAGTGCATTAGGTAACCACTCTAATCACCAAGCAGTTGGCTTAAATGCTAAATACCGTTTCTAATTTTTATTAGAAATCATAAAAAAGGACGCTAAGCGTCCTTTTTTATTACTCGGCGGTTCTAACCAGACTAAGAAAATGTAAATGACGTTCGTATTGATCAATAATATCTTGTATTAAATCTTCAATGGTCCATTCCATTACATCATAATTTTGACCACCTTCTTTTAGAAATACCTCGGCTTGGTAATACTCTAATGGCTCCATTTCAGCTTGAATATCAGCCATAAAACTTGGAGGAATGGTTTCCGTTGCCATGACTTGATAAACAAATTTAATTTCATCTAAATGATCCACTCTTAATTTCAGACCATTTTCAACAGTTTGAATTTTCACATCTAAATTTCGTCGTAAGAACTCACGTTTAATTTTCTCAAATGCATCTAAAACTGTTGTCTGAATATATTCATCAATTTCCGATTTTTGATGTGGATAATGCATTATTAAACCCAAGCGTTGTTGCCAACTCCTTGGTTTTTGAATAGCACGAGGCGTAATACGCGCCAACTTTAATGCTTGTATCTTCGTAATATCGAGTCTTAAAGCTTTTAATAAACCCCAACACATCATTAACATGATAAATGTGAATGGTAGTGCACTTAAAATGGTCGCTGATTGTAATGCATGCAAACCGCCAGCCAATAACAATATACTTGCTAATGCTGCCATTAATATGGCCCAAAACAAACGCTGCCAGATTGGAGAACCTTCCTTTTTGGAGGTCAAATAATCGGTTACCAAAGCACCAGAGTCTGCTGATGTTACGAAAAATAAAATCACCAATACCGTTGCAAGAAAACTCATGGTTCCAGAAAATGGCAAGGTATTTAAAAATTCAAATAATGCCATTGAAGAGTCTTTCTGGACGACCGTAATTAAGGCTGTATTTCCTTCATGAAGAATACTGTTTAATGCAGCATTACCCATAAAGCCCATCCAGATTAATGTAAATCCTGTTGGAATCAGCAAAACGCCAACAATAAATTCTCGAATTGTTCGTCCTTGCGAAACTCGAGCAATAAATAATCCAACAAATGGCGACCATGAAATCCACCATGCCCAATACATAATGGTCCAACCACCAATCCAATTATTAGATTGATATGCATACAAATTAAAGGTCATATTAAATAAGTTGGATACATATTGACCTGTATTTTGGATGGTTGTTTGCAATAAATAAATGGTTGGTCCTGCAAAAAAAACAAATAATAATAGGAATAATGCTAAGACTAAATTAATCTCAGACAGTCGCTTAATGCCTTTATCCAATCCCAATACAACGGATAAAGAAGCAAGCGCTGTAACCATCACAATAAGTATTAATTGCGTAGAAGCAGAATGTTCAATTTGAAATAAATGATGTAGACCTGAGTTAATTTGAGTTACCCCAAAGCCTAAGGTTGTTGCGATTCCAAATATCGTTCCAATTGTTGCAAACGTATCTACGCCATCACCAATTGGACCATAAATTTTGTTTCCAATGATTGGATATAACGCAGAACGTATTTTTAAAGGTAAATTATGCCGATATGCAAAATAGGCTAAAGATAAACCAACAATCGTATAAATTGCCCAAGCATGAAATCCCCAATGAAAAAAGGTAACTTTCATCGCCAATTGCGCAGCTTGAACTGTTTCAGCATCACCTACTGGTGGGGAAATATAATGCATCACAGGTTCGGCAATGCCAAAGAACATTAAACCAATACCCATACCTGTAGTAAATAGCATGGCAAACCACGATGCATTCGTATAGCTTGGTTGACTATGGTCTGGTCCAAGTTTAATTTTTCCCATTTCTGAAAGAGCAATATAGATGAGAAGAATTAAAAAAATGGCAACAGATAAAACATAAAACCAACTGAAGGAATCTGTTACCCAGTGGTTTAATTGTTTTGTAATGAGATCAAACGTGTCTGGTGTCAATAAAACAATCGTGATAAAAATCCCAATAATAATGACAGTACTTAAAAAAACATTTGGATTCACATTGGAATACCAGTTTGTTTTCTTGGAAGGCATAATTCCCCCATTTTGAATTTATTTAAATGACTTATAAAGATTTGCTGTTAAAGCAATTAGACACATATTCATGTGAAAAGCGAGATTAAGAAAATATAAAATATTTATTCAATAATAATTAATTGTTAAAAATAAAGCTGTTATAACACTGTTATAATCTCGTAACAAAAAAGCCTCTAAAAAGAGGCTTTTTTTAATCTATTTTAATTAGTGATCAGATGCACCAGAAATTCCTAGCCCCGTTTGTGAGCGTACAAACTGCGCATCAAATGCTTTACGTTCTGCTTGTGCTTGTGCTGAATTATCAGTCACAGAGAACAACCAACAGCAGATGAATGATAAAGGCATTGCAAAAATAGCAGGACCATTAAATGGATTCACAGGCTTATCTGAAATACCGAACGTATCGACCCATACTGCTTTTGAAAGAACAATCAATGTCACTGCTGTAACAAGACCAACAACGCCACCTATCACCGCACCACGTGTTGTTAGACCTTTCCAGTACATTGAAAGTACAAGTACAGGGAAGTTCGCACATGCCGCAACTGAGAATGCTAAACCAACCATGAATGCAACGTTTTGCTTTTCGAATAGAATTCCTAACACCATCGCAAAAATAGCTAAACCTAATGTTGCAATTTTAGACATACGTAATTCAGATTCAGGTGTCGTTTCACCTTTCTTAAATACGTTGGCATATAAATCATGAGAGATTGCTGAAGCACCAGATAAGGTTAAACCAGCAACAACTGCAAGAATTGTGGCAAATGCGACTGCTGAAATAAAGCCCATGAACAAATCACCACCCACTGCATCAGATAGGTGAATCGCTGCCATGTTATTGCCGCCAACAAGTTCTAACTTCCCTGTCACCGCCATTTTTGCAACATCTAAGAATTGTGGATTGTTTGAAACATAAAGAATCGCACCAAAACCAATAATAAATGTTAATAGATAGAAGTAACCAATAAAACCTGTCGCAACTACTACAGATTTACGAGCTTCTTTAGCATCTTTTACAGTAAAGAAACGCATTAAAATATGTGGCAAACCAGCGGTACCAAACATTAATGCAAGACCTAATGAAATTGCATCAATTGGATTCGATGCTAAATTCCCAGGCCCCATGATTTTTGCAGCATCTGTTAATGATACATCATGAACTTTAGAGAACACATGAATCGCTTGTTCAAACATATTTGTGAAGCTGAAACCCACACCTTTCATAACCATGAAAGCCATAAATGTAGCACCCGAAAGCAACATTACAGCTTTAATAATTTGAACCCATGTTGTTGCCAACATTCCACCAAACATTACATATGCCATCATTAAAAGACCAACAATGACAACTGCAATATTATAATTCAATCCAAATAACAGCTTAATAAGCTGTCCTGCACCCACCATTTGTGCAATTAAATAGAAAGCAACAACAACAAGTGAGCTAATAGCTGCTAAGGTACGTACAGGCTTTTCAGCTAATCGGAAAGAAACAACATCAGATAAATTATATTTACCAAGGTTACGTAAGCGTTCTGCAATTAAGAATAATACAATTGGCCAGCCAACCATAAATCCTAAAGAATAGAGCAAACCATCAAAGCCTGATAAAAAAACCATGGCAGAAATACCCAAGAAGGATGCTGCTGACATATAGTCACCCGCAATGGCTAAACCATTTTGGAAACCAGAAATTCCTCCACCAGCGGTATAAAAGTCTTTGGTACTCGTCGTTTGTTTAGCAGCCCATTTTGTAATAAATAAGGTTGCACCCACAAAAATAAGGAACATGATGATTGCAGGCCAATTGGTTGCTTGCTGTTCTGCAGCACCCAAATCTGGGCCAGCAAATACCATTCCAGGTATAACGACCGTAGATGCAATAAGCGCTTTAAGTGAATTCCATTTCATCTTAATTAGGTCCTTTTTCTTGAGCAATCGCTTCAACTTCACGCACTGCTTCTTCATTTAACTGATCTAATTTATTATTCGCAATATAGGAGTACACGCCACATAAAACAAATGATAAAACGATAATGCCCAATCCGAGTGGAATCCCCCAAGTGGTTACTCCACCTGAAAGTGAACTTAATAAAAATTCTTTGTTATAGCCTACTAACAGCATAAAACCGACATAAACAACTAGCATGATGATCGTCAATGTCCAACTAAGGATACTTTTTTGACGAACCATTTCTTTAAACTTTGGATTTTGTAGAATTCGATCTACCTGAGTTCCATCCATAATCTTACTCCTTGATGTATCTAGACCCTAGATACATGAAACTTTTTAATTTGTATTTTCGATGACAAAAGTAACAAGGTTATAGGGTGGTTGTAATTTAGACTTTGGTCGTTAAAAAAATATCAATTCAAACTGTATCGTTCACGAATGGAGTATGATGCTGAATAAAACGATTGTGATGTGAGCAATATGAACAGTTGGCTACTAATTGGAGTGCTTGTCCTTTATATCGCACTTCTATTTATTTGTGCTTTTTTTGGCGAAAAACATGCAAGTCGCCTAAGTACACGTGGTCGAATGTTCTTATTTAGTCTAACACTTGGTGTGTACTGTTCATCTTGGACCTTTTATGGCGCAACTGGTGCTGCAGTACGAGATGGAATTTTATTTTTACCTATTTACTTAGGTCCATTGCTTTTTGTTGCTCTAGGTTACGATATTTGGCGACGTTTAGGTCGTGTGCGACAGCATCATGCGATCTCCTCTATTGCCGATTTTATTGCTGCTCGTTATGGTAAAAGTGGAATGCTTGCCTCATTGGTGACCATTCTTGCTGTTATTGCGATTATTCCTTATTTAGCCCTCCAACTTAGAGCTATTGCATTAAGTGCAAATGTTATTTTAGCTCCTACAGAAGGACTGACAAATACCACCAATAGTGTTTTATTTTTAACAGGCATGCTCGCAATTTTAGCCATGATATTTGGAACAAGACAAATTGCCAATACAGAACAGCATGGCGGTTTAATGCTTGCAGTTGCATTCGAATCTTTTGTTAAGCTCTTTGCTTTACTTTGTGTAGCAGGATTTTTCTTATTTGATTCACCTGAAAATATAGTACTTATTTCACAAGATATTTCACATACATTCAAAAATATACAAATGTATGGTGTTCCAGATACCTTTTGGATTCAAACCTTACTTGCAGGTTTAGCGATTATTTGTTTACCTCGCCAATTCCATGTTGCTGTCGTGGAATTACGTGATGAAAAACATATTAAAGGTGCAAGAAAATGGTTTGCAGTTTATTTAATTTTGACCATTGTTGCCATCATTCCTATTGCAAGTTGGGCTTTACATGCTGCACCACATTACTTAGCTGTACCTGATGTTGCAGTTTTATCATTGCCTTTAAGTTATAACCAAGATTGGTTAACTTTATTGGCATTTTTAGGTGGATTTTCTGCCTCTACTGGAATGCTTCTTGTTTCATCCGTCGCTTTGTCCATTATGCTGAGTAATGATCTTATTATGCCAGCATTATGGCGATTTGAAATATTTTCGAGGCATGATAAACGCTTACCGCTTGTCCTTAAATTTACACGTCGAATCTGTATTTTAGCCGTGATGCTACTTGGCTTTTTGTTCTTTCATTTTTTCAATGATATTGATCAACTTTCTGTTTTTGGCTTATTAGCATTTAGCGCAGTTGCACAATTTTCACCTTCTCTGATTGGTGGTTTATATTGGCGTGGAGGAAGTAAACAAGGAGTTTATGCAGGTCTTATTATTGGTTTTCTCATGTGGGCCTATACTTTACTTTTACCCACAATATTAAGAAGCTTACCGCAAGATTTTCATAGTTACACCCATCATTTTTTAAATTTTGGTCCATTCGGTTTAACGTGGCTCCGACCCGAAGCATTGCTTAATTTTGAATCTTTAGCACCATTAACTCATGGCGTTATTTGGTCATTAGGCTTAAATATCATTCTCTTCATTTGGGTTTCTCATATTTTCCGCCCAAGTATTGCTGAACAAATTCAGGCTGAAAGCTTTTTTTATTATGAAACGAAACCCTTACCATCTCAGTCGTCCAATACAGAAGTCAATTATTTACAACACGATGTTGCTCGCTTAAAAGTAGCCGATCTCATTACACTCGCAAAACGGATTACTGGAGATGAGCCTACTTTACGTGCTTTCCAACAATTTTGTACCCAAAATGATGTTGTACTCAATGAAAATAGTAATGCCAATGGGATGTGGTGGCGTTTTACTGAACAATATTTAGCAGGAACAATTGGAGCCGCATCAGCGCGAACACTCTTAACAACAGCCATGGTCAATAATGGTTTAGCCCTTGGGCAAGTTGCTAATATTCTTGACCAAGCCTCACAATGGCAACGTTTTAACCAAAACCTAATCATGACCATGATTGATCATATGACGCAAGGCGTCAGCGTTGTTGATGAGAATATGTGTTTGGTTGCTTGGAATAATCAATATTTAAAACTTTTTGATTATCCTAAAGATATTGTTTATGTCGGATGCCCAATTTCAGATTTAATTCGTTATAACGCTGAACGTGGTGAATGTGGTCCTGGTTCGATTGAGGAACATGTTCGCAAACGAATCCATTGGATGAAAGTTGGTAGTGCTCATGAATTTGAACGTATTCGTAAAGATGGACTTGTCATTCAAATGCGTGGAAATCCAATTGAAGGTGGTGGATTTGTCACAACTTTTGCTGATATTACAGCCTTTCGTGAAAATGAA
This sequence comes from Acinetobacter sp. ANC 4558, assembly GCF_002135375.1. Classification (GTDB taxonomy): domain Bacteria; phylum Pseudomonadota; class Gammaproteobacteria; order Pseudomonadales; family Moraxellaceae; genus Acinetobacter. The sequence continues at coordinate 237,833 of NZ_NEGH01000001.1, forward strand.
GCCGTCTTAGAAGCACGTGTTCAAGATCGGACACAGCAACTTGCGAATGCGTTGACAGAGCAACAACTTGCACGTGAACAAGCCGATAAAGCCAATATGTCAAAAAGCCGTTTTATTGCCGCTGCAAGTCATGATTTACTCCAGCCCATGCATGCAGCACGGTTATTCAGTACTGCACTAGAACAAAGTATACAATCAAAAGAAGATCGAGTGACTTTACAGCAACTTGATCGTGCCTTACATGGGGCTGAAAGTATGCTCTCTGCACTCTTAGATATTGCGCGTTTGGAAGGTGGAACAATTCAACCGAATCGTCAATCTTATCCCTTACATGATTTATTAAATGATTTAGAGCTGCAATTTAAATCAATTGCTGCTCAGCGGAATATTCATTTTAGCGTCCATGATGCACAATTTTGGATTGATACCGATCCACAATGGATTCGACGTATTATCCAAAACTTTGTCAGTAATGCTTTGAGATATACTGCCAAAGGACGTGTGATTGTCGGTGTTTTACGTTCCGCAAGCCGCCCGAATCATATTCGTATTGGTGTTTGGGATACTGGTCCAGGTATTGCTGAAGAGCAACGGATCAAACTTTTTCAAGAATTTGAGCGCTGCGGACATACTTCACCTTGGGGAGAACAAGGTCTTGGCTTAGGTCTTGCTATTGTACACCGCATGACCAGTTTATTAGATTATCCCGTACATGTTTATTCACGTTATGGGAAAGGTTCATGCTTCATGATTGAAGTCCCTACCGTTACTGCACCTAAAATGATAATCAGTCCAACTCAAACGATACCATTGAAATCAAAAGCCTATAAAATACTATGTCTGGATAATGATGAAACTATTCTTGAAGGTATGGCAACATTACTCACCAAATGGGGATATCAGGTTTTTAAAGCGATTGAACCTGAACAAGCCTGTCAAATTATCGAGCAGGAAAATATTCAAGTTTGGTTGGTCGATCAACATTTAAATCAAAACAAAATGGGGCTTGATTTTATTTTACAATATCGTCAAGAGCATATTGCAATCGCGCTCATTACAGCAGATTCAGATCCTGAGTTACCGCAAAAACTCAAAGACCTCAATATTATTTTGTTGAAGAAACCTTTAAAACCAGCATCTTTACGGTCATGGTTATCTGGTCTAAAAATTAATGATACTTAAACTTAAAGTATTTTTAGCCTCTGAATAGCATTAATTCAAAGCTTTTTATATATCATTCCATTATCGCTAGATCATTCATCTCATGGTCTAGCGATGTCATGAGAAAATTTTTTCTGCCAGAAACTAAAGTTTTTAATCAGATTGTTTACTGTGTTGGCATTAACTTCCAAAATATAGTTAACAATACTTTAATCTTTGATTTAATAAACTAATTTATTGATTTTATTGAATATATTTTGTAATTTTTTGCCACACCCAATACTCAACTTATAGCGTATTCTATTTTATAAGATGAAAAACCAACAATTAAACGATTAGTTTAGTCTCTAAGATTTGATCGACATTGAACTGACTAATCACCTCCACATTAGAGGTAACATTAAATGAATACCCCACAAAATATGACTCAAAATAATAGTCAAAATCAACAATTCCATCGCCAATATGGTGAAAATTCACTCTTACCAGATATAAATTGGCAAAACTTATTTCCGCACAGTCATCTCTCATCTGTACATTTAAATGCATTAAATACGCTCTATCAAGCAGCAGTTCCTTTAGCTCTTCAAGTATTTAATGAACTTAATTTTGATGTGTTTACGCCAAATGCATATAAACCTCAAGGGCTTGGTCTTTTTGAAAAAATTGCAGAGCAAGAAAGTAAATTAATTAAAATTTTAGAAAATGAATCTCAATGCTTAGATGAAAGTACACGTCATCAAATTTGGAGCATGTTGTTACGTGGTGGGGCAGTATTGGTATTTAAAGCATGGTTAGGTAAAGTTAAAACTGATCAATATTTATTAGATACAACACAATTTGATGAACTTTCAGATTTATTATTCATTAAAACATCACCAATAACCTTAGCAAAATATTTAAATATTAACCCTCACTCTAAACAAGATCATATATTTTTAATGTATGACAACAGTGTCTATTTAGATCATTTTAACTGCTTAGAGACGGCAGCTTTATTTGTTGAATTAGGTGTATATGATGCAACGTTCTTAAGTTTGAGAGATGATAAAGTTGCACAATATTTGATTGAACGTGATTTGGTCACAACCGAACAAATAGATGAATTACAATGCGCATTAAATCCTTTATTTTGTACAGCTTTGAACCCTAAACAAGATTGTATTGCTTAATTAACTTGACTAAAACAGATATAAAAAGCCTTCATTATGAAGGCTTTTTATATCTTAAATTTTCTTTTCATCTATATTTAACGCATTAATGGCAAGCACTGCTTGAGTACGATTTTGTACCCCCAATTTACGGAAAATTGCCGTAACATGTGCCTTAATTGTCGCTTCAGAAACATCCAATTCATATGCAATTTGCTTATTCAACAAACCTTCTGCAACCATCATTAAGACTCTAAATTGCTGCGGTGTTAAAGACTGAATACGTTCAGCTAAAGCCGTTTCATCCGAAGCTCGTGGATCAAAACTCATATTCTTTGGTAAGTTCGGTGGTAACCAGATTTCCCCTTCTAATACTTGTTTAATCGCTTCTCCAATATGACTTGGATGCGCTGATTTAGGAATATATCCCATAGCACCATGCGCAATTGCACGCTGAATAATAGTTGATTCTTCATGTGCAGAAACCACAACTATTGGAAGAGACGGATACTGTGCTCGAACATGTACTAAAGCTGAGAAACCTGAAGCACCCGGTAAATTTAAATCAAGTAAAACAAGATCTGGCTCAGGACCTTTTTCTAAACGTTCGTAAAACTCATTCACAGCAGCTGTTTCATGAATTTGAGCCTGTGGCAAACTATAACGTACTGCTTGTATTAAAGCATGACGGAATAAAGGATGATCATCAACGATTAAGATATTCATAAGTAACGCGAGAGATCTTGAGCACAATGATCCCTATTCTAACCATACATTTAGGATTTAGGATACGTAATTGATCATATTTTTGAATAAAATTTGAGATTTATATACAAATAATGCATGTATTTTCGTATTTTTAAAAATCTAATCACTTTTTCTTATAAAATTCATACAGGGATTAAAACAACTTTGTATCATTTAATATGATTATATTTTTCAATAAGTTAAGTATCATTTTATATGAAATATCAAATATATATCACTTATATCTAAAAATATGATAACTAATATTTTTTTCATTATTTTACTGTCATGTTCACTTATTAGTTAATAACAAGTATTCCGAGATATATAACTTTTAGGTTTCAAAATGTCTAACATTAATCAACAAAAACCATTAAATATTGTTGCCGTTTCAGGTGGACTCAATAACCCGTCTAAAACAGAAGCTTTAGTTCAAGCAATTATAAATGAATTAGGTGAAGCAACACCCATCAATGTTCACTTCATTAAATTTAGTGAAATTGGTTCTTTATTAGGTGGTGCAATTTATCGCAATCAACTCCCTCAGCGAGTACAAGATGATTTAGCCGCAGTGGAAGCTGCAGATGCTTTAATTGTTGGAACGCCTGTTTATCGCGCATCTTTCACAGGTTTATTTAAACATTTCTTTGATTTTGTGGAACAAACTGCTTTAGTTGATGTTCCAGTATTATTGGCAGCATCAGGCGGTAGTGATCGTCATGCTTTAGTACTTGAGCATCAATTACGCCCATTATTTAGTTTCTTCCAAGCACAAACTTTACCAATTGGCGTTTATGCAACAGATCGTGACTTTACGCCTGAATATACAATTCATAGTGAATTATTACGTGATCGTATTACTTTAGCTGTTGCACGTGCATTACCAATTCTTGAGTGGGCGCCTGCCAAAGGTCAACGTGCTGAAGTCATTAAAGAAAAATCTCAACAAGCGAGTCAAAATTTAGGGATTAATAAGCAAATTGAACAAGAGGAAGTTCTTCCCTCTGCAGCAGTTCCAAGCCTAGATGCTGCTGAAGCCCTGTTACACCCAAATAAGCCAAAAACTCATGTTGCTTAATTTATTTGATATTCAATAAAAAGAAGTAACACAAATCAAAAACTTTCCCATGTTGGAGTGTTTTCCCTAAATGTAATAATGGCATCTTACAATTAGGGCTCATGCTCCAACACAAGAAAGTCATCAATATAAATAAATAGAAAATATCTTTTCTTCAAAATAATTTAAAAATATTATGAAATTCCAAGTTTCCCTTCAAGGCTCGGCTTGAAGGTTTTTTTTATGATGAAAAATTTTATGCTAACGATCACATTAGAAAAACATTAAAAACTTCTCAAAACCTGTCTTTTCATAGCACAGATTTTATCTACAATTAATACAAACCTAATAAATAACCAACTGCCAATAGGTAAAAACTATATAGCCAAATCCAGCCAAATGAATAACGTAAATGGCGCCCCATTTCTGTACCCGCCAATCCCATGGCTAACCATGTCGCAGGTGAAAATGGACTTACAAATGTGCCTGCATTATTTCCAATAGCCATTGCATAGACAACTGAATTTGGAGATACGCCTGCTGTTGCTGTTACTTCCTGAACAATTGGTAATAAAGCAAAGTAATAGGCATCTGTACTGGTAAATAAATCCATAGGAACACCAAGAACTCCTACAAAGATATGTAAACCTCCTACCCATGTGCTTGGTAAAATATAAATTAAATCAACAGCAATGGACTTTAACATTCCAGAATCTGACAAAATTCCTAAAAATGCACCCGCAGCAAAAATAATTGCAACCATGCTTAACGCTTGCGGTGCATGACGACTAATCGCCTGCATTTGTTCTTTAGGATTTGGAAAATTAATTAGCAGCACTAATGCTAAGGCAATCATAAATACATAAGGTGCTGAGAACAATCCAAAGGCTAGACAAGTAATTGCACTTAAAATTAAGACAATATTAATAATAAAGTTTTTAGGTTTAATTTCCGTATTACTATCTTCAGGTAAATCTTTAATTAAACAGTCTTGTTCAAATGGTGTCGTCCCCATAAGCTTTGCTTTCGCAATTCGACGTTGCTCTCTTAATCCCATGATTGCAGCAAAAGCAACCATTCCAAGCATTCCTAAAATTTGTACAGGAATAATGTGTTGCCATAAAAAGGCAGCATCTATTCCTGTCACAGCAGAAGCTCTACCCAGTGGCCCTCCCCATGGCACCATATTCATCACGCCCATACTACCAGCCATGAGTAAAAGCATTAAATATGGACTCATTCCTAATTGACGATATAAAGGAAGTAAAGCAGGAATAATAATTAAAAAAGTTGCTGCACCTGAACCATCTAGATGGACAAATCCAGCAATAATCGTGGTTACGATAGCGACAATAACAACATTCCCTTTTGTCAATGTAACCATTCTTTTTATTAACGGATCAAAAATGTGTAATTCTTTTAAAATACTAAAAAATAAAATTGCAAATAAAAACATAACCGCTACTTTCGTAACTTTCGTTATCCCTGATTCAAAGAAAGTTGCAACTTCGGATGGAGAAAAACCCGCAATAAATGCGCCAATAAGTGGAATAATAGACATCGCAAAAATTGGATTTGCCTTGCCCATCATCAATAATGTCACAATAGTAACAATAATTAGAATCCCGATTAGAGTTAACATCAGAATCAGATACTCCATGTAATTAATTTAGTTTTATGGGAAATAATATGCTTTTATAATAGTGATATATTACTCAATAAATATTATTTATTTAAAATATAATACATTTATATACTTTAAAACAAATTATTTATCGTTTTAATACAATATAATGATTTATATTAAATTTAATCTTGTAATTGATACTTTTAAATGAAGGATATAACTTTTTTAACAACCTAATTAACCAATATTTATTTCGCTATATAGCATTGAAAGTGCTAAAAGCCCCATAATACTTGATAAGATTTTTAATAATATTTGTTGTATTCTTACACTAGTTAATTTTACTTTTAATTGTGAAGAAAAAATAATATATCCTGAACCAACGAACATAAGCGTCATGATTGTCATCAACAATAAGAATATGCTGAGATGAGGCAAAGACTGAGAACCAAAAATAGTCGGTACCAATGCGAAATAAAATGAAATTGTTTTAGGGTTACTCAAGGTAAGTAATAAACCATCGCGATAGGAGGAAAAACTTGCGTTAATTTTAAGTGAATATTCCAACAAATTTTCTTTAATAATCCAAAATTTATATGCTAAATATAGCAAATAAATAGATGACCCGATTGTAAGATAAAAAGTAAATCGCGAATTTATTTGTGTAATGGTTGTCATCATAAAAATAGAGATCGATAAATAAATTATATCTCCAGTAATAAGGCCAAATAGCATCATCCAACCATTTCTTTTTCCTTGTGAAATCGTTTTCAACATAATTCCAATCATGCCAGGTCCCGGTATAAAAGCTGCGAAAGCTAACGTGAAAATATACGTGATCATTTGTATTTTAAGTTCCATCATCATGTCATTTTATGGCTAATTTCGTTTTATATTTTTTTATAAAACCATAGGTAAATGTGTTCTATTCATTTCCCATAATGATAAAAATAAGGTATAAAATACCCTTAAATGATTATTTTTAGAAAAATATGCCTGAAGTTAAAATAGATAAGACAGATGCTAAAATTTTAGAAATTCTTCAGATAGATTCTAGAATTACCAATGCTGATCTGTCCGAACAGCTTGGAATGTCAAATTCGCCTTGCTGGCGCAGAGTCAAACAATTAGAAGATACAAAAATTATTCAAGGTTATGGTGTATTTCTAGATCGGAAAAAAATTGGTCTAGGGGTCATGGTCTTTATTCGCGTTTCAATTGATAGTCATAGTGAAAAAGAAGCAAAAAAATTCGAAGAGCAAGTTATTGCTTTAGACCATGTGATTGCATGCTATAGTATTGGTGGAGATGCTGATTTTTTACTGCAAGTTGTTTCTCCAGACTTAGATACCTATGCTGATTTTTCCATGTCCATCATTCGACGTTTACCAGGAATTAAAGAAATGCAAAGTATGTTTGTTCTAAAAGAAATTAAGCCCTTTTTATCTTTTCCGATTCAGCATCAATATTCAAAATAAGTATGAAAGGTAACCGTTAGAATTCTATCTTCTAGCTGTCTCTTACAAATCAGTCTACTTTAATTAATTTATCTCAATTATTTTCAATAAAATTAATATTTCAAATACGATAATATGAACAATTTAAAAGCATTAACCTTCATTAATATCACTCTTGCCTTTTTATGGTTTTATCAGGGTTTAGTTCCTAAGCTTCTGTTTACTAATACAGATGAAATTGCCATCTGGCAATGGGTTGGACTATCTTATGATCACGCAAAATTAGCTGGTCAAACTTCAGGCATCATTGAAATATTTTTTGGATTAGCATTTCTTTGCACGACCCATCGTTACTTACACTTTTTAAGTATTTTCGGTCTAATATGTTTATTAATACTGGTTGCATGCTTACTTCCAAATACATTAATTGGTGCATTCAATCCAGTTGTCATGAATATCGCCATGATTAATCTCTCTATTTTATATTTATTCCTCAAGCCTACACAGGTTCAAATCCCCATACCAAAAATTTAAAATAAAGGAATCGCAATGAATCAACTTCAAACAAAAGGCTGCGTGGTTATAACTGGTAGTAGTAAGGGCATTGGCTTTGGTTTAGCCCAAGCATTTCTTCAGAAAAATTATTGCGTAGTTCTTTCTGGACGAGATCAAAATCAACTTAATTCGGCATATCATCAATTACTAAAACAATTTGATGCATCAAAGATTCATTGCATTCAATGCGATGTTACTCAAAAAATAGATCTTGAAAATTTATGGCATCAAGCAATTCAAAAATTTAATAATATCGAAATTTGGATTAATAATGCAGGGGGTAGCACGGCAACTTTAGACTTTAAAGACATTTCTAATTTTGATATCGAAAATACAGTTAAAACAAATATATTGGGAACAATGCTTGGTTCTCAGGTGGCGTTACAAGGAATGATCAAGCAAAATTTTGGTCAAATTTTTAATATGGAAGGTTGGGGAAGTAAAGGAGAATGGAGCTCAGGTATGACCGTTTATGCGACGACAAAATATGCCGTGAGTTATTTTAGTAAAGCTCTCGTTAAAGAAGCAAAATCATCTCCCATTTGTGTTGGTACATTAAGCCCTGGCATGGTTGCAACAGATCTACTGATTACTTCATGGAAGAATGGCAACGTGCAAAACTGGAAGAAAATGAAGCGCTTATTTTTCTTTATCATTGATCCACCAGAAATCGTCTGTCAGTATTTGGTGAGAAAAATCATTCAAAACCAAAGAAAGCATGCCCGCATCGTCTGGATGACCCCATGGCGTCTATTTTTAAGATTTTTTCAACCTTCATATTGGAAAAGAAACCCTGTTAAAGATACCGATTTAGAACACCTTGGTCACTGAGAATTTATATATTTCAATAAATTCTCTGCCATAAACGTCATCACTATGAATAAAAACCTGGATTTGGAACTTTGCCTGTAAGCACCCATTCCCCAATTTCCTGATATTTATAATCTACAGGATCATGTAACGTTTGAGTTCTTACATTTCGCCAAAAACGATCTAAATTTAACTTTGCTGTTGTCGCACGAGCACCCAAAACTTGGAAAATATTTTGAGTGATATATAACGATGTATTCGTTGCAGCAATTTTGGCTGTAATCACCGCAATAGAAACTTCTCCGCGTTGTTCTGCTGTAAGCTCTTCGCCAATATTCCAAGCCGATTGCAATGCTTCAATTGCTTTATTGGCAAGTAAGCGAACACTTTCTAATTGCACATAAAATTCAGCAAAATGTTTTTGAGTAAATGGATCATTGACTGCATTTTCAACTAAAGAAGTTGACCATGCTTTTTGTGTCTGAATTGTTTGTTTAGCAACTTCAAAGGCTCCTTCAGCAACCCCTAAAAACAAATGCACAAAAATAAGCTGTGCAATTAATGGTCGCAAACTTGAATATGGTGTGCTTAAAGGACCAGGATTCAATAATAATTCTTCTTGTTGTATGTGAACGTGCTCAAAGTGGCTGGTACCGCTGTCTGTTTGACGTTGCCCCATATTATTCCAATCACCTAAAAAACTAACACCTTTACGGGCTGTTGGAATTACACCTATTAATAATTTTCCTGCTTCGTTATACCCTGAGCACAATAAAATATCTGAATCTATTGAACCTGAACAGAAACTTTTATCACCATGAAAAACATATTCATGTTCAGATATTTTTGTTGCAGTTGTTCTTCTATCTAGCGGATTTAAAGTATTTCCCCAAAATAAATGTGCTTGTGCAGTTTGTTTAAACCATGCTCCATATTGTTCAGGTTGTGCGAATAATTGAACTGTCGCAATTAATAAATGATGGAAACCATAGACATGTGCAAGTGAACTATCGACCTGTGCAATCGTTTGAATCGTTTTATAAATGGTCTTCCAATCTGCACCTTGTCCACCAAACTGTTTGGCAATCGATAAACTTAACAAACCACTTTTACGAATTAAATCACGTTCAAACTTTGGATTTCCACCTTGTTTATCACGCTGTGCTGCCGTTGTTGCAAATTGTTGAGCTAGCTGTTGTGCGATCTCAATTGGGTCAGATAATGTTGAAGATACAGCATTCATATTATTTGCGTCTTTTCGTTTCATTTGTACAATATTTTTAGCTTAGCAGAGCTCGATTCTAGACTTTATCTCAATGTCTGCTGAGCTTATCTTAAAAAGCAAATTACCATTTGATTTTCCAAATGGTAATGTTTTGCATCCATTAATGCTTTGGGTACACTGTCTTAATCAAATATTCAACTACTTGAGGCTCTGCCAATGTTGAAGTATCCCCCAAACTATCCAGTTCATTGGCCGCAATTTTACGTAAAATCCGACGCATAATTTTTCCCGAACGTGTTTTTGGTAATGCTGGTGCCCAATGTAAAGCATCTGGTGTTGCAACAGGACCTAAAATTTTACGTACCCATGCAATCAACTCAGCCCTCAGTTCATCAGACTCATCAACGCCCACTTGTAATGTCACAAACGAACAAATTCCTTGTCCTTTAATATCATGGGGCATTCCGACTACCGCTGCTTCTGCAACATATTCATGTGCAACAAGCGCACTTTCAATTTCAGCTGTTCCTAGACGATGACCTGAGACATTTAATACGTCATCCACTCGTCCCGTGATCCAATAATAACCATCTTCATCTCTTCTTGCGCCATCACCAGCAAAATATCGACCTGGATATGTTGAAAAATAGGCTTCTATAAAGCGTTTAGGATCTCCCCAGATTGTTCGCATTTGCCCAGGCCAAGAATCTTTGATAATCAAATTTCCTTCAGCAGCACCTTCAAGCTCAATACCATCAGCATCCACAAGTGCAGGCTGAATACCAAATAATGGACGTGTTGCTGAACCAGGTTTTAATGGTGTTGCACCAGGCAATGGAGAGATTAAAATTCCACCCGTTTCAGTTTGCCACCATGTATCTACAATCGGACAGCGTTCTTCTCCCACCACTGTATAATACCAATTCCAAGCTTCAGGGTTGATTGGCTCACCGACTGAACCGAGTAACCTTAAACTACTTCGATTACTTTCACGAACAAATTGATCACCTTCACGCATCATGGCGCGAATTGCTGTTGGTGCGGTATAAAGAATCGTAATATTGTGTTTATCTACAATATGTCCAGTCCGTGCCCATGTTGGATATTGAGGAATTCCCTCAAACATGACGGTAGAAATACCATTTGAAAGTGGGCCATAGAGTACATATGAATGTCCTGTAATCCAGCCAACATCCGCTGTACACCAAAAAACATCATCCTGTTTGATATCAAAAACTTCTCTGAATGTACTATTCACATAAGTTAAATAACCACCAGTTGTATGTAATACACCTTTCGGTTTCCCAGTAGAACCAGAGGTATACAAAATAAAGAGTGGATCTTCAGCATTCATCGGCTCAGGTGGACAATCATCTGTGACGGTCATAATTTCCATGTGATACCATAAATCTCGTCCTGCTTTCATGGTAATTGGATTGCCTGAACGGTGGACAACGATCACATTTTCTACCGATTCAGTACCTGAAATTTCTAAGGCTGCATCTACATTTTCTTTGAGGAAAATTGGCTTTCCACCACGCATTCCTGAATCTGCCGTAATAACGACTTTGGCTTGACAATCTTCAATACGACTTGCCAAAGAATCTGGCGAGAATCCACCAAAAACCACACAGTGCACTGCCCCAATACGCGCACATGCCAGCATTGCAATTGCGGTTTCAGAGACCATTGGCATATACAATACCACCCGATCCCCCTTCTTCACGCCATTCTTTTTTAATACATTTGCAAAGCGACACGTTTCATCATGCAACTCCACAAATGAAATAATTTTGTGTCGTGATGGATGATCTCCTTCCCAAATAATAGCAGGCTTATAGGGGTGCTCTTTTAAATGTCGATCTAGGCAATTTGCGCTAATATTTAATTGACCATCTGCAAACCATTCAATTTTAAAATGATCTGGATCAAAACTCGTATTTTTTACTTGAGTAAATGGTTTAATCCATTCTAGTTTATGTGCTTGTTCTGCCCAAAATGCATCAGGATTTTCAATAGAATATTGATACCTTTTAAAGTATTCATCTTCATTGGTCCGCGCTGTTCTTTTAAATCCTTCCGGTACTGGATAAATCTCTTTCATACGCTACTTCCTTGATATTTACATCTCATCACGAAATGCCATGCCTAATTCTCAATTTGTTATACATGCATGCTGTCTCAGTATGGCGACTATTTTTTACACTATTCAATACATCTTTGGTCGTACAATCTTATTTCCATTTCATATCAAAGAATGGATTGATTTATCTTTAAAATATATTTGCTTCGCTTCGTCTAAAAAAGCCCCCCTTAGTATTTTTTCATTCAATTCTCTAAAATTTCAATTGAACATTTTTCTAATTTAATTCTATCACTATGCCTCAAATGTATAATTAATATACTATTATTTATGCTAAATGTATCTCGTAATATTCATTTTTGCTTTCTAGGTAATCAATCAGAAATATATAAAAATAATGTGTTAAAACGCTTACTTCAAACCATTAAAAATATTATCTCCATTATTTTTCCTTCTTTTAAACTAAAATAGCACCTTGAATATCTAAACATATAAATAAATTTCTGCCAGAATATCGCTCGTATACGATAAACAAAAATTAAATTGTTTATATGCAATAAATCACCCTATTCATCATTTTAATGGGAATAATAATGGCTGAACAAAAAGGTAGTTTGAGTGAACTTGTTGCTCAGGAAACATCTCAACTTCTACAAGAGGCAAGTGAAAGAACTGCTCAAACGGTCATCGCACATACCACAAAATACAATGATGCTTATGCAGCTATTGATAAAATTATTGATGGCTTTTGGTCTCGACTACCTTATATTTGTATTGCCCTTGTCGTTTTTACTATTTTTTATTTACTTTCAAAATTGTTTAAATTTTTTATTCGCAAAACATTAACTGAACGTTCATATAGCAAACAAAATCTCGTTTTAGTCCTCAATCGTGTGGGTAGCTCAGCGATTGTTTTCTTTGGTTTTCTGATCGCAATGGTTATCTCTGTTCCAGGATTTACTCCAGGTCAATTAATGAGTGCACTAGGGATTGGTTCTGTTGCCATTGGTTTTGCATTTAAAGATATCTTTCAAAACCTATTATCTGGCATTCTGATTTTACTTGGAGAGCCATTTAAAATTGGTGATGATATTATCGTGGGTGGAATGGAAGGAACCGTTGAAGATATTCAAATTCGTGCTACATTTTTACGTTCACCAGATGGTCGACGTATTGTCATCCCAAATGCGACCGTTTATACCAGTGCGGTTACTGTGAATACAGCATATCAACGTCGACGGTGTGAGTTTAATATCGGCATTGGTTATGAAGCTGATGTACAAAAAGCGAAAAATTTAATTCTTGAGATTCTAAATCAAGAACCGACTATCTTAAGTCAACCAAGTTTTAGCGTAAATGTAACAACACTGGCAGACTTTTCCATTCATTTGTCTGTTCGTTGGTGGATTAATACCACTGAAACATCCATTGCGACATCAGTAAGTAAAATACAAGAAGTCGTGATTGAACAATTTAATCAAAATGAAATTTCGATTCCTTATCCAATTCAAGAAATCAAAATCCAACATGATTCCATCAGCAATGCTTCGGCATTAACTCACAAACAAACGACCTAATATATAGGGAATAACGGTTTCAGTACGAATAATACGACTACCTAAGCTCATTGCTTGACAGCCATTTTTTATAAGTAAATCAATTTCATAGGAAATAAACCCACCTTCAGGTCCAACAATAAAAATACAAGGTCGATTGACTGCATGTGGCATCTCTTTTTCAGCATAAGGATGTGCGACAAAAGCAGGACTATTTACCGTAATAAGATGTGGTAAAACATCTTCTACAAATGGTTTAAATCGCTTATATTGTTCAATTTTAGGAGGATGAGTATCGCCCGCTTGTTCTAAACCTAAATGAATAAAATGATCTAATTGTTGCAAAAATGGAGTTTGCCAATAACTTTTATCCACACGATAACTGTGTAATAAAATAATTTTTTCAACACCTAAAGTCACACTGTCTGCAATTAATCGCCTTAATACTTTCGGTCTTGGTAATGCGAGAATTAACGTGACAGGAAGCTTTGCAGGCACTATTTCTTCAGATATAGGTTTTATTGACACAGCATGTTCAGATATGGCAACAACTTCTGTTAAATAACGTTTCCCTCTTAAAATACCAACCTTTAGGGTATCGCCTATATTAATTCCCACATGTACAGATAAATGTTCAAGTTGCCGTTTTGAAGTAATTTGCCAAATATCTGTCTTTGTCTGTCTTTCATCTAGCAGAACAATATTCATTGCATCAATCCAGTTATATTAAATACTGATCAATAACTTGAATATGCTTGTGCAAAGAACCTTTATTGGCACGCATAATATGATCTGCATTTAAATTCAATTGCTCAACTAAAATTGGATCAAAGGTTAATTGCACCAAAGCCTCTGCCGCCTCTGCAAATGTATGAACAACTTTAATGGCTTGAGCATCTACAAATTCATCAACAATTGTTTGAAAATTAATATAATTTTCCCCTAGAATAGTAGGTACATGCAATGCAAGTGGTTCTAAAATATTATGTCCACCACCAGGCTCATTTAAAGACCCTCCCACAAAGCATGCTTGGCTCAAAGCATACCATAGCCACATTTCACCCATGCTATCTGCCAAATAAACTTGCGTTTCTAATTGAATTGTTTCACGCAAACTACGACGATGTGTCTGCAATTCTAAGTCTTGGCACACCTGAAAAACTTCATCAAATCGTTCAGGATGTCTTGGCGCAACAATACATAGTAATTCCGAATATTGTTGTAAATATGGTTTTAATGCCTTAAGTAATAGTTCTTCTTCAGGCGCATGTGTACTGGCTAAAATGATAATTTTTCGTTCACTCAGCTGCCATTCTGACTGAAGCTGATGTGCCTGTTCAATAAACATTTGGGGTGCAGCAATATCAAATTTAATACTACCCACAACTTGTGCTTTTTCTGGTGATATTCCTAAATCAATAAATCGATCTAAAGTTGCCTGATCTTGTGCCAATAATTGTTTCAAACCTTGAAGCATTGGTTTCGTTAGCTGAGGTACTTTGGCATAGCCTTTCGCAGATTTTTCAGATAAGCGTGCATTAATTAACAAGCACGGTACATGCATTTGATTCGCTTGGTCTATTAAATTCGGCCATAATTCTGTTTCAACTAATGCCAATAATTTTGGTTGATATTTTTCTAAAAATTCACGAACTAAGTACTGCTGATCGGCTGGTAAATATACCGCTTGAAACAAATCTAAATAAGGGGCTTTTAAAAATAAAGATTTTGCACGTGCCTGTCCAGTTTTTGTTGTATTTGTCACAAGCACCGGATGCCCATGTTTTAAATAATGCGCTATTAAAGGTTGTGCTGCATTGGTCTCACCCACAGACACCGCATGGAACCAAATGGCTTGCGTATTTTTGACCATCTGAAAAGGGCCAAATCTTTCTAAAATTTCTTGTTGCAGTTGTTCAGTGCTATCCGCTCGTTTCTTGATCCGCCATTTATAGTAAGGCTTAATGAGAGTTAATGCTGCGTTATACCAAAATGGGGTAGCCAAATGAACTGCCTCAATATTTAATCAATGTAAAATATAACAGAGCCATATTCATAAGTTAATGAATATGGCTCAATATGTTACAAATTCATCACTTTAAACAGACTGAGTGTCGGTTATTAATGCAGATTCTAAACTTGGATAATCCGTATAACCTTCTGCTACAGTTGTCCCAATCATGTTCTCAAATCGAATTTCATTTAAAGGTGCATTTTGTACCAAACGCTCAAATAAATCTGGGTTTGAAATATAAGCTTTACCAAAAGAAACAGCATCGGCTTGTTCAGATTCAAGTAATGCCAAAGCATCTTCTCGAGTTAAGCGCATATTCGCAATGTATGGTACACCTGAACGTTGCTTTAATTCTTCTGAAATACTGTCATCCGCAAGATGTTCACGCGTAAAGAAAAAAGCAATATTACGCTTCCCTAATTCTTCAAGTGCATAGCCAAATGTTTCACGTGGATCATGATCACCCATATCATGTTCATCACCACGCGGTGCTAAATGAACACCTACACGCCCAGCTCCCCAAACCTCAATTAATACATCAACCACTGCTAATAAAAAACGAGCACGATTTTCAACTGAACCGCCATATTCATCTTCACGAAGATTGGTACTACTTTGTAAAAATTGATCAATCAAATAACCATTCGCAGCATGCAACTCTACACCATCAAAACCTGCCTCTTTTGCACGAATAGCAGCTTGTTTGAATTGCTCAATAATCGCATGAATTTCTGAAATTTCCAGTGGACGTGGAACAACATATTCTCGTTTAGGACGAAGCAAACTCACATGACCTGCTTGTTGTACCGCACTGGCAGAAACAGGTGTTTCACCCTTTAATAAATCTGGATGTGATACGCGTCCGACATGCCAAAGCTGTGCAACAATTAATCCACCTTTTTCATGAACCGCAGATGTCACATTTTTCCAACCTGCAACTTGTTCATCTGTGAATAATCCAGGGGTATTTAAATAGCCATTGGCTTCTTCAGAAATTACTGTTGCTTCAGAAATAATGAGACCTGCACTTGCACGCTGAGCATAATATTCTGTCATTAGGGCTGTAGGGACACGATCCGCAGTTGCACGACTACGTGTTAACGGTGCCATAATGACACGATTTTTTAAATGTAAATCACCAAGAATTAAGGGCGTGGTAAATTCAGCCATAACTACCTCTTACTCACTGCTTAAAGTGAGTTTTTTAAATAATTTATATACTGCTGAATCAAAACTTCATTGCGGGAGAAATAAGACCATTGCCCATGTTTATGGGCTTGAATTAGTCCTGACTGTTGTAAAACAGATAAATGATTTGACATGGTCGACTGAGAAACATTGCCTAATTTTTCAATATGACCAGCACAAACGCCACGTTTAAAGTCACCACATTCGGCTGTAGACAAAAATTGTTCGGGTGATTTTAACCACTCTAAAATTTGTCTACGCGTCGGATTGGCTAATGCTTTAAAAATTAAATCTATATCCATTTTCAAACACATCTAAGCATTGATTGCATGATTCAGCATACTACTTTTAATATATCGTATTTTTTAGATATTAATATCTATTTTTTTCGATGTATTAACAATTTCGCTGAATATTGCAATCTTTATTGGTTAAATAATAATTAAAGACCTTGCTTTAAACTTGCTTCAATAAATCGATCCAAATCACCATCAAGTACTGCACCCGTATTTGAATTCTCAACACCAGTACGTAAATCTTTAATCCGTGAGTCATCAAGTACATATGAGCGAATTTGACTGCCCCAACCAATTTCAGATTTGGTATCTTCCAACGCTTGAGCCGCTTCATTACGTTTACTCATCTCTAATTCATAGAGTTTTGCACGTAACTGTTTCCAAGCATGATCGCGGTTTGCATGTTGTGAACGCTGATTTTGACATGCCACGACAATGCCCGTTGGAGCATGCGTTAAACGTACTGCCGAATCAGTTTTGTTAATATGCTGACCACCTGCTCCCGATGCACGATAAGTATCCGTCCGGACATCTGCTGGGTTGATTTCAATTTCAATATTGTCATCCACTTCAGGAGAGACAAATACTGCTGAAAATGAGGTATGACGACGATTTCCTGAATCAAATGGTGATTTACGTACTAAACGATGTACACCAGATTCAGTCCGTAACCAACCATATGCATATTCACCATCAACACGAATAGTCGCAGACTTAATACCGGCAACATCGCCATCAGACTCTTCCATTAACTCTGCTTTAAAGCCATGACGTTCAATCCAACGTAAATACATTCGAAGTAACATCGAAGCCCAATCTTGTGCTTCAGTACCGCCTGAACCCGCTTGAATTTCCACATAACATGGATTTGGATCCATTGGATTATTGAACATACGGCGAAATTCTAATTGTGCTAACTCTTCCTCGGCAGTCGTCAATTCAGACTGCACGTCATTCAACAAACTATCATCATCTGCTTCAACAGCAAGATCAAGCATTGCTTGAGCATCTTCCAATTGAATTGAAAGCCCATCTAGAACATTCAACACATTCTCAAGTTCACCCTTTTCTTTAGCCATGGCTTGTGCACGGTTTTGATCATTCCAAATGGTCGGATCTTCTAATTCACGGAGAACCTCTTCTAAACGCTCTTTTTTCAGATCGTAGTCAAAGATACCCCCGTAATGTTTGACCACGGTCGTTTAAGTCTTTTAATTTGCTCAGATAAGGATTAATTTCCACGTAAAAACTCTCAATGCAGTGAATACTGATAAACTAAAATGCATTATAACATACAGAAAATGATCTAACTGAAAGGTCAAAATTTGAATTTATGTATTTAAAATCTATGAATTGTGGAGATTTTAGTCATTTTATCCTTCATTCATGGGCTATTTAATGAATATTTCATCATGAAAATTGCTTTTTTATGCTTTATTTTAATTTTTTTATTCAATTATTTCAAGTAGATAAACAATATCATTAACAGGAAATTTACAATAGTTACATCCCTATAACACTGATGGATTGTAAAATTAAATATATTTGCTTACACTGAAGTTGTAACAAAATATGTTTAATACTGTTTACACTTCAGAGGGTTTCAAACGATGAAAAAATTAGCAATTGCATCAGCATTACTTTCTGCCCTTGCACTCACAGGCACAGCAAATGCATACCAAGCTGAAGTCGGTGTAACAGCTGGCCTAGTAGATCCTGATAATTCCAGCACAAAAGGTATTTATGGTGTAGAAGGTACAGCATATTTTAAACCTGTACAAACACGTAATGCACCACTTGCTGAAGCTGCTTATTTAGACCGCGCAAGTAATGTCAATGCGCAATATGCTTATAGCAAAGTAGATGATGTTAAATTACATAACTATTCTGCAGGTGTTGAATATTTTGTACCAAATTCAGATTTTTACTTAGGCGGTGATATTGGTCGTCAAGATATGAAATTCAAGCATGATTCGAATTTCAATACGACCCTTTATTCTGCAGAAGTTGGTTATTTACCAGCACCTGGTTTGCTCGTTGCAGCTGGTGTAAAAGGTTATCATAACGATGATCATGACCGTACAGCACCAAGTTTACGTGCTAAATACGTTACTGAGCTTGCAAATGGTCAAGACATTAACTTAGAAGCTGGTGCAACTTTTGGAAATATTAAAGATTACAATCTTGCAGCAGATTACTACTTAGATAAAACACTGAGTGTTGGTGCTGATTATTACAAGCAAGATTTATTAGATAACCGTGAGTTTGGTATCACTGCACGTAAATTCTTCACACCAAGTATTAGCTTAGAAGGTCGTGTTGGTTTTGGTAAAGTGAATGACACTGACTATAATTCTTATGGTTTAGCAGCAAAATATCGCTTCTAATTCTATATAGTTTCATAAAGAACCGCTGTCATCAGCGGTTTTTTATTCATAAGAAAATAACAATAAAGCTCAAATGAAAATCAGATTTATTCTATAAAATATACACAGCATTACGTGCTCTTGATATTTAAACTTTATGTCTATTTTTTAAATTTAAATCGAGATAAGCCTACAAAATTACTGCAATTTCAAGCTCAGGATTTTAAATCTTTCAGCATATAAATATCACAAGAATTATGCCCCGTGCTTCCCACTGGCTTATCCAGTAATTTAAAACCAAAAGATTGGTATAAATCAACTGCAGCACTCAGTTCATTTAGAGATTCTAAATAGCAATACTGATATCCATATTCGATTGCTTTATTAATGGCTAAATTAATTAGTTTTCTACCAATACCTAATCCTGTAAGACTACTTTCAATATACAATTTTTGTAATTCACAATATTCTTCTCCAGCACCTAATAAAGGTGCAATTCCAACGCCCCCTTTTACTTTCCCCTCTATTTCTATGACCCAATAACCTGAGCCTTGCGTACAGTAAACTTCACTCAACTGATGAAGAGATGGATCATTTAAACTTACACCTTCAAGATGATCAATTTGATTATCTATAAAACTTTGTCGTATAACCGCAGCAATTTCGGCATTATCTTTAAGCTCGATTGGTCTTATATTTAACTGAATTTCTCTTTGTTTTCGTGCATTCTTCAAGGCTTTGGTGAAGTTTTTAACTGTGGATCGTAATTGCTGTAATTCTACTTCCGAAGAAAGCATAAGTGCTTCTGCTGTAAACTGATTGGCATATTGATTAATTTCAATTAACCTACTTTCTCCTTTTTCAGTCAATGAAAAAGTGACCGACCTAGCATCTGTGGGATTTATTTTTCTTGAAAGCAATTCACTTTTTTCCAACGTTTTTAATGTTCGGCTAATACTCGATTTTTCCACGCATAAAATATTCGCTAATTCTGTCACGCCCAAGCCCTGCTCGGTCTGATTTAACTCAATTAAAATATGACTCTGGAGAGGAGAAAGCTCCGTTCCTATTGTTTTACGACTGAGCATTCCTAATTCACGAACCAATTCACGGAAAGATGCTCGAAATAACTCTGTTTCTTTTGCTTGCATAGGATCACTCAAAATATATCAAATTTAGTTAACACTGTTAATTAAATTTAGTATATTCAAAATCAAATTTGATGCAAGATATTTAATCAATATTCATCCCTCAATTTTTTCAATGAATTAAATTTAAAGACAATGAAAACACGCTCATTCATTGATTGATAAGTGATACTCATAAAAAAAAGCCCAATCCGAATGGACTGGGCCTTTATAATTTTTATATTAAAAACAAGATCAATAAGATCCAGCATCACGTGATTAAGTTTTTTTAAGATTCTGACTTAAATAGAGTATTCGTAGTTGTAGTGAAATATTGCCATTAAATTCATTCCGAGCTAACTCATAGACAAGATCTACAACACCTAAAGCTGGATTAAAATCATATTTTTCAGCAGCATTAAATGCAATTGCTTCTACAACTTGCCCATTTTTTAGACCCAACCTAAGCTTAAGATGTTTCTCTTTTAACCAACGTGAATCCAAAACATCAAATTTTCCTTCAAAAATAGGTGCAGGAAATTTCTGCCCCCAAGGCCCTAAACTCTGTAATAGATCGACCGTACTGAGTTGAAAACTTTCACTGGGAAGTTCTCCATCCGTCAATAAAACTGAATCAAATAAACTTTCATCATATTGTGCAATTAGGTTTTCAAATTCAATTTTAAATGATTGAAATTGCTCTTTTTTTAAAGTTAAACCTGCAGCGGCCGCATGCCCACCAAAATGACTAATCATCTCTGGATGTTTTTCTGCAACCAATTCAATTGCATCGCGAATATGAATGCCATCAATCGAACGTGCTGACCCCTTTAAATGAATGCCATCTTCATCTGCTGCAAATACAATAGAGGGTCTATAAAATTGTTCTTTTAACCGACCTGCGACAATTCCAATAACACCTTGATGCCAATGCGTATCAAAAACGACAAGTGCTGCTGGTAATTGTTGCTGATCAAATTTCAACTTTTCAAGCTCTTGCAAGGCTTCTTGTTTAATTTGATTCTCAACTTGGCGTCGTTCAATATTTAAATGATCTAATTGTTGAGCCAATGGATAAGCCGTTTCAATATCGTCTGCCAATAAACACGCAATACCAATATCCATTGTTTCCATACGACCCGCAGCATTAATACGTGGTCCAATGACAAAACCTAAATCTGCTGCATGTAATTGTGCGGCATTTCTCCCAGCGATCTCAAGCAATGCACTAATTCCTGGGCGACATAAATGCTGTTGAATCCGTTTCAGTCCTGCATCAACTAAAATACGATTATTAAAATCTAAACTTGCCACATCTGCATAAGTACCCAAGGCAACCAAATCTAAATATTGAGTGACTTGGATAACCGATTTATGTTGTTTTTTACGATAACTTGATAAATTTGCAAGTAAATAAAATGCAACGCCAACACCCGCTAATGCTTTACTTGGAAACGCACAGCCTAATTGATTCGGGTTAACAACAGCATTAGCCGTAGGTGTTTCTTTGGTCGTAAGATGATGATCGGTAATAATTACCTGCATACCATGTGCTTGAGCTTGTGCTACACCCGTATGACTTGAAATTCCATTATCTACAGTGATCAACAAATCTGGTTGAAAACGCTGAAATGCTAAATCTGCAATTGCGGGTGTTAAGCCATAACCATATTTAAATCGATCTGGAACTAGATACTCAACCTGTGCACCAAACTCCTGAAGCGCAAGCACCATCAAGGCTGTACTGGTTGCACCATCGGCATCATAATCACCCACAATGACTATTTTTTGTTTTTCATCAATTGCACTATCGATAATCTGAATGGCTTGTTCCAAACCTTTCATGGTAGGTGCGAGTAAGTTTTTTAATTTAAGTTCAAGTTCCTTTTCCGAATGTACACCTCGTCCAGCAAGAATTCTTGCAACAAATTCGGGGAGGTCCTGAAAAATTTCAGGACGTGAAACTAAAGGACGTTGTTGGACAATCATTTCTTTCATTTAAGGCATAAGCCTTTGTAATGTCCAAATATCATTGGTTTTTTCATAAATCAAACGGTCATGTAACCGATTTGGTCGACCCTGCCAAAACTCATAATAGTCTGGGCATAAACGATATCCCCCCCAAAACTCGGGTTTCTCTAAAACACGGTCTTGCCCAACACGATCATATAATGCTTCAAATCGATTTTGTAATTCCTCACGACTCGCGATAATGCCACTTTGTGGCGTACTAATATGTGCTGCAATTTGGCTATCTCGTGGGCGTTTATGATAATAATCGGTCGACTCAACTTCTGAAATTTTTTCAACTCGCCCACTAATTCGAATTTGACGCTCTTGTTCTTGCCAATAAAATAAAATTTCAGCATAAGGATTTTCAGCCAAATCTAAGCCTTTTTGGCTGTCATAATTGGTATAAAAATCATAACCCGTTTCTGTTGCACCACGTAATAATACAGTTCTCACGTGCGGACGCCCTTGAGCATTTGCAGTTGCTAATGAGAGTGCATATGGTTCATGTAGTTTCGCTTCAAGTGCGTGATTAAACCAGTTTAAAAATTGCTGATGTGGGGTAGAACTTACATGATCTTCATGTAGTTCACCTTTTTGATAACTCAGACGCAATTCACTTAAATCTTTAATTAAATCTGTCATATTTATTCTCTAAATTGCATTGGCTTTAATAACATCTGCTAGATGGTTTGCTAATACTGTTACTTCTTCTAAATTTTCACCTTCAACCATCACACGAATCATCGGTTCGGTACCAGATTTTCGAATCAAGAGACGCCCTCGTCCCTTTAATTGTTGTTCTGCTTTCTCAAATTCAGTCACCAATGCGGGAATACTATACGGATCAAACATCTGTGTTAAGCTGACATTCACCAGTACATTTGGCAATAATGTAAAACCATCAATTAATTCATGTAATGCTTTATTTTGCTCAATCATCACAGTGAGTACTTGCAGTGAAGCAATAATAGCATCACCTGTTGTACTCTTATCCAAAGTCAAAATATGTCCAGATGGTTCACCGCCAATCACCCATCCTTTTTCTTCCAGACCTTGTAAGACATAACGATCACCAACATTAGCACGTAATAGTGGAATATTAACTTTCTCAAGTGCAAGCTCTAAAGCCATATTACTCATTAAAGTACCCACAATTCCGACAGGTTTTTGCGTGGTTTGTGTGCCTAAGATATACAAAATATGATCACCCGTCATCAGTTGGCCATTCTGATCGACCATCATAACCCGATCAGCATCACCATCAAACGCTATTCCTAGATCTGCACCATGCTCTATAACAGCGCGCTGTAACGATTCTGGATGCGTTGAACCACAGTTTTCATTAATATTTAAACCATTCGGTTCATTATGCAAAGTGATAACTTTTGCACCTAATTCACGATAAACAGCAGGTCCCACGTTATATGCGGAACCATTTGCACAATCCACAACAATTTTTAAGCGTGATAAATCATAGTGGTATGGAAAAGTTGATTTACAAAATTCAATATAGCGCCCATTGGCATCTTTAACACGAACACTTTTTCCTAAATTTGCAGTATCTTCAATATACAAATCATTGGCTAATTCTTGATTAATCGCATCTTGTATTTCATTCGGTAATTTTTTTCCATCACCTGAAAAAAATTTAATTCCATTATCAAAATATGCATTATGCGATGCTGAAATCACAATTCCTAAACTTGCATGCAATGCACGCGTTAAATGAGCAATAGCAGGTGTTGGTAGTGGCCCCAACAAATGTACATATACACCAGCAGCATTAAGCCCAGCTTGTAAAGCAGATTCTAAAATATAACCAGAAAGACGCGTATCTTTACCCAATACAACGATAGGTTTATTTTTTGTCGTCGCATTTTTTAAAACTTTTCCTGCTGCAAATCCTAATTTTAATGCAAACTCAGGTGTGATTGGAAATTCCCCAAATTTCCCACGAATTCCATCAGTACCAAAATAACTCATGTTTTGCTCACTACTTACGGTGGTCTTATCATTACAAATATTTTAATTACTTTACACCAAAAACAAAAAAGCCGTCACAGATATGACGGCATTTTCGTAAATAAACTAATAAAGCTTAGCCAACACGATAATTAGGTGCTTCTTTTGTAATCGTCACATCATGAACATGAGACTCTTGCATGCCTGCAGCCGTAATTTTGACAAATTTTGCATTCTGGCGTAAATCTTCAATCGTTGCAGAACCCGTATATCCCATAGATGAACTCAAACCACCCATCATTTGATGAATAATATTGCCCATTGGTCCTTTATAAGGTACTCGACCTTCAATTCCTTCTGGTACAAGTTTTTCTGCACCTGCTTTAGAATCTTGGAAGTAACGGTCTGCAGAACCTGTCGCACCCGCCATTGCACCTAATGATCCCATACCACGATATGCTTTATAATAACGACCTTGGAAAAACTCAACTTCTCCAGGAGCCTCTTCCGTTCCTGCAAGTAATGAACCAACCATAATCGTACTTGCACCAGCACCAATCGCTTTCGCCATGTCACCAGAGAAACGAATACCGCCATCTGCAATCAATGGAATTTGATCTTTTAACGCATTTGCAACACTATCAACGGCTGAAATTTGTGGCATTCCAATCCCTGCAACAATACGTGTCGTACAAATAGAACCCGGTCCTATTCCGACTTTCACCGCATCTGCACCTGCATCCAATAAAGCAAGCGCAGCATCACCTGTTGCAATATTACCACCAATAACTTGAACTTGAGGGTAATTTGCTTTCACCCAACGTACACGTTCAATCACACCAGCAGAATGGCCATGTGCGGTATCAACCACAATGACATCTACACCTGCATCAACCAATGCTTCTACACGACTTGGTGTTTCAATTCCTGTACCAACAGCAGCACCCACACGTAAACGACCTAAATCATCTTTACAGCTATTCGGATAAGATTCCGCTTTACGGAAATCTGTTACTGTAATCAGACCTTTGAGTTCATTATTGTCATTAACAACCAGTACTTTCTCAATGCGGTGTTTTTGCAGCAATGCTTGAATATTTTCTTTTGATTCATTTTCATGAACCGTAACAAGGCGATCATGCCCAGTCATAATATTACTAACAGGTTGCTCTAAATTCGTTTCAAAACGAGTATCACGACCTGTCACAATACCAACAACTTTGCCATCTTTAACAACAGGCACGCCACTAATATTATTTGCTTGCGTTAAGGCAATTAATTCACGAACCGTTGTTTCAGGTGTGACAGTAATTGGATCTTTCACCATTCCTGCTTCAAACTTTTTCACACGGCGAACTTCAGCAGCTTGGGCTGAAATATCCATATTTTTGTGTAAAATACCAATACCACCACTTTGTGCCATTGCAATGGCCATACGTGATTCTGTCACAGTATCCATAGCAGCTGAAACGAGTGGAATATTGAGTTGAATGCCACGAGTAAAACGTGTCTTTAATGAGACATCTTTTGGAAGGACAGTAGAATAGGCAGGGAGTAATAAGACATCATCGAAGGTGAGGGCTTCTTGAACGATGGTCAACATAACAGTCTCGCTGGTGATTTCCGTGCGCTATTATAAACAAATTTAGATTAAAAGTGCATTGTAATAATTAAAAGTTCATTTTTATTTAAAATGAACACTCTAATCCAGCTCTCTCACTGTATTTTTTATTTGATTCAATACCGATATAAATCTAGAAATTTCAGATTTATATGACTTGCTCATATTCCTCATCATTCATTGGTATTTCTGTTTCTATTGAAATGAATGGAATTAAATTATATGCCATGCGTGCTTTATTACATTGCTCATCTGCGACCTGAACTTCTTTGCATGAAGAACTTCGTACTTCATAGATTCCACAACTCACTTGTTCTCCTACAATACCCTGTAATGCGATACATTTAGGTTGTTGTTGGTTGGTTCCCTTCATACATGAATATATTGGAGTAACCTGTTCTATCATATTTTCTGGAATTTCAATCCCTTCAGCCCAATAAAATGATACACGAAAAAATGCACAGCATGCTCCACAGCTTAAACATGCTTCTTTTTCAGGAAGTTTTAATAACATAATCGAAATTCTCGCCATCTATGGTTTAACTCTTAGACGAAAATATAAAAAAGTTACTTTTTAAATTCAATAGAATTGAATACTTTTTAAATATAAAAATTATTACAATTCATATAATTAAAATATATTTCACATATTATTTATTTAAATTTATTCGTTATTTTCCAATCTTCTGCTTAAAACCCTTGCAGATTGCTCGGGCTTATAGGCACGTGGTTTATAATTTATAGAAAGTAATGTTGTAATAATGCACCAACACCCATAATAAGAAAAATTGCTGCACCTATTTTATGAATTAAAGCAATTGGAAGCTTATCTGCTAATTTATCACCAATGAAAACTGCAGGTAAATTCACCAACATAATTCCAAGCGTTGTGCCAATAGTCACCCAACCAATACTATCAAAACGTGCTGCCAAAGCAATTGTAGCTATTTGAGTTTTATCTCCAATTTCTGCTAAGAAAAACAAGATAAAAGTTGCACCAAATACGCCATATTTTTGCCACCTGTTAATACTTTCAGACTCATCATCTAATTTATCAGGTATCAACATCCATACAGCCATACCAATGAAGCCCAAAGAAACTAACCACAGTAATGTCGTTTCACTCAGAACAGTCGTTATCCATTGACCAAGTACAGCAGAAACCCCATGGTTCACTACCGTCGCTAAAAAAATAGCAAACAAAATTGGAATAGGTTTACGAAATTTTGCAGCAAGTAATAATGCAAGCAGCTGTGTTTTATCGCCCATCTCAGACAAGGCAACAACAACTAAAGAAATCAGAAAAGCATTTAGCATGATGTGTTTCTCTGGCTAGCAATTACATACCAATGATTCATCCCTCCTGCTAGCCAAAAGCAGAGTGATAAATCAAAGGTCTTGCCAACAAAAGAAAGCTTAGAGAAAGCTCATTTGGTTCTTTGCTATGATGACCATGCTTGTTTTAAAGCAAATATGTTGATCATCACCTGTTCATATAGAACAGCGGCTACTCCCCAATGAAGTAGTGTAATTATAGCTCATTTAGTCCGATTTGCAATAAAAAACCCTGCCGAAGCAGGGTTTTCATGATAAACGCATGAATGAATTAAATTAATAAAGTACGGATGTCTTGAAGTAATTTAGTTAATTTATTGGTGAAACGTGCTGCGTCTGCACCATTAATAACACGATGATCATAAGACAATGATAATGGTAACATCAACTTAGGATCGAAGCCTTGCCCATTCCACACTGGTTGTATCGTTGCAGGTGAAATACCCAAAATAGCAACTTGTGGCCAATTTACAAGCGGCGTAAAGGCAGTTCCACCAATCGCACCAAGACTCGAAATCGTAAAGTTAGCACCCTGAAGATCTTTTGGTGAAAGTTTCTTATCACGTGCTTTTTGACCTAAAGTCCCTAGCTCAACCGCAATTTGCTTAATGGTTTTTTGATCAGGATTACGTAATACGGGTACAGTTAAACCATCTGGTGTAGCAACTGCAATACCCATATGAATTTCATTACGAAGTAAAACTGATTTACCATCATCTGCTAAATGACCAGCAAATTCACGCTCTTCTTTTAACAAGTGCGTCACCGCTTTAATAATGAAAGCCATAATCGTAAGACTAATACCTTCTTTCTTAAAGTTGCCCTTAAGATCATTACGCCATGCTTCAAGCTCAGTAATATCAGCTAAATCAAACTGCGTTACT
Organism: Acinetobacter sp. ANC 4558; assembly: GCF_002135375.1. Taxonomy (GTDB): domain Bacteria; phylum Pseudomonadota; class Gammaproteobacteria; order Pseudomonadales; family Moraxellaceae; genus Acinetobacter. The sequence goes on from NZ_NEGH01000001.1 coordinate 266,068, forward strand.
TGTGGTATATGATTGTTTAAAGAAAGTTGTGGAATTGACACTTGTTGTAAACGCGTCAAAACTTTCTCTTCCACACCGCCAAATGCCGTAAAATCTGGAAGTTTTGGCAAACCTGAAACAACTGCTGTTTGGGTAGCAGCTACAGGTTGTGGTGCAGTTAAACGACCTTTCACATAAGCAAATAAATCTTCTTTAATGAGGCGTGAATGTGCACCAGATGCTTTCACATCAGCCAAAACAACACCTAGCTCACGTGCAAGTTTACGCACCGCAGGACCTGCATAAACTTTTGCATTTGCTGCATTTTGCTCTTTCGTTAATTTATCAACACTGCTTGTTGTCGTAACTGACGCAGAAGTTGATTCTACTTTTGCGATCACTGGTGCCGATGGTGCAACTTTTGGCACTGATGTCGTCGTTACTGAAGCAACTGCTTGACCTTCAGCTTCAATCGTCAGTAATGCCACACCTTCTGAAACACTTTGACCAAGCTGAACATGAATCGCTTTGATGGTACCTGCGGTTGTACTTGGAACCTCTACCGTTGCTTTATCAGATTCAACGACAATAATACTTTGATCTTTTTCAACTTTATCGCCAACTTGAACCAAAATTTCGGCAACTGCTGCTTTATCTACACCTAAATCAGGTACAGAAATTTCAATCGGTCCTGTCGTAACAACAGCAACAGGTACAGCTACTTCGGCTTGCTTTACTTCAACAGGTGCTGTCACTTGAACAGTTTCTACCGTAGCAGCTGAAACTGCACTTGTAGTTTTAACTTTAAGAATAACAACACCTTCTTTAACAGTATCGCCCTCTTTAATTTCAATTGCTTCGACAATTCCCGCAACAGTACTTGGAACTTCAACCGTCGCTTTATCAGATTCAACGACAACAATGCTGTCGTCGATTGCAATTGAATCGCCAACTTTAACTAAAATCTCACCAACTGTTGCTTTTTCTACACCAATATCAGGCACTTGAATATCAACAATCTGAGAAGTCGTAACCGCTGCAACTGCCAGTGGAGTCTCTACTTTTACTACAGCTGGCTCAGATTTGACTTCAGCTTTTGGTGCCGCTGCAACTGGTACTTTAACTTGAGCATCAGCTTCTAATTCAATAAGAACAGCCCCTTCAGAAACTTCATCACCTAAAGTTACTAAAATACTTTTTACCACACCTGCTGAAGTGCTAGGCACTTCAACAGAGGCTTTGTCAGACTCTAGCAATATAAGACTGTCATCTACGGCAATGGTATCGCCCACTTTAACTAAGATTTCTGCAACAGTTGCTTTATCTACACCAATATCAGGAGTCGTAATTTGCATGATTATTTCTCCTCTTTATAATCAGCAACCGCATGAAGTTCTGGATGTACTTGAGGTTGCCAAGCAACTGGACGCTCTGTTTCCAATTCAAAAGATGAAATTGCATCTTTCACTAATCGTGCATCTACTTCGCCTTCATCAGCAAGTTTTTTCAATGTTGCAACAACAATATGTGCTGCATCTACACCGAAATAACTACGTAAATTTCCACGCGTATCTGAACGACCATAACCATCTGTACCTAATGCAACAAATGGACGGTTATCTGGAAGATATCCGCGAATTTGTTCGCTGTATGCACGGACATGATCTGTTGCAGAAACAACAATACCCTTCGTACCACGAAGTTGTTTAGATACCCAAGATTCTTTCTCTTCCTCAGCTAAAGGATGGAGGCGATTGTATTCTTCACACGCCATACCATCACGCGCCAATTCATTAAAGCTTGTTGCGCTCCATACGTTTGAATGGATTTGATATTCATCACGTAAAATTTGAGCAGCTTTGATCACTTCACGAAGAATAACCCCTGAACCCATCAACTGAACCGTTGCTTTTTCATCTTTTTCAAGTAGATATAAACCACGTTTAATCCCTTCTTCAACACCTTCAGGCATTTCAGGATGCTCGTAGTTCTCATTCATTACTGTTAAGTAATAGAATACACGCTCTTGATTTACATACATACGTTGTAAACCATCGTGAACAATGACAGCAAGCTCATAACCAAAACATGGATCATAAGAAATACAGTTTGGAATCGTATTTGCAAGAATGTGAGAGTGCCCGTCTTGGTGCTGTAAGCCTTCACCATTTAATGTCGTACGACCAGCAGTTGCACCTAACAAGAAGCCTTGTGCCTGTGCATCACCTGCAGCCCACGCAATATCGCCAATACGTTGGAAACCAAACATTGAGTAATACATATACATTGGAATCATTGGCAAGTTATTGGTTGAATAACTCGTTGCTAATGCAGCCCATGCACTCATTGCACCTGCTTCATTAATACCTTCTTGAAGCATATGACCATCTTTTGCTTCACGGTAATGCATTAACTGCTCTTGGTCTTCAGGTGTATATTGTTGACCATTCGCTGCATAGATACCCAACTGACGGAACATACCTTCCAAACCGAACGTACGTGCTTCATCAGGTACAATTGGAACGACGCGATCTTTAATGGCTTTTTCTTTCAGCAAGGCTGCAATCAAACGAACCATGACCATCGTCGTTGATTGTGCTTTACCATTTGAACCTTTCAGCACTGCATCAAATGCAGATAATTCAGGGATAGCAAGTTGTTCGCTATCTTTACGACGTGCAGGTAGATAACCACCTAAAGCTTCACGACGTGCTTTCATATATTTTAATTCAGGCGAGTTTTCGCTTGGACGATAGAAAGGTACTTCTTCTAATTGTTCATCATTAAATGGCAAATTAAAACGGTCACGTACATATTTTAAAGATTCAATTTGCATCTTTTTAATTTGATGCGTTTTATTTACCGCTTCAAGCTCTTCAGATAAACCATAACCTTTTACTGTTTTCGCTAGAATTACAGTCGGTTGACCTTTTGCTGTACAGGCTTCTGCATAAGCAGCAAATACTTTATATGGATCATGTCCGCCACGGTTTAACCCATTAATATCGTCATCACTTAAATCTTTTACGAGTTCAGCTGCTTCTGGATATTTACCAAAGAATTTTTCACGTGTATACGCACCACCTTTTACTTGGTAACGCTGATATTCACCATCTAAAGTTTCTTCCATCACAGCTTGAAGCGCGCCTGTCTCATCTTTTGCGAGTAAAGGATCCCAATGGCGGCCCCATACTACTTTAATCACACGCCAGCCTGCACCACGGAATAACGATTCAAGTTCTTGTATAATTTTACCGTTACCACGCACAGGACCGTCTAAGCGCTGTAAGTTACAGTTCACAACCCAAATTAAGTTATCTAACTTTTCACGACCTGCTAAAGAAATAGCACCAGTACTTTCTGGCTCATCCATTTCCCCATCGCCAAGATAAGCCCATACCTTACGATCTTCTTCTTTAATCAAACCACGATTCATCAAATATTTTTGAATATGCGCTTGATAAATCGACATAATTGGACCAAGACCCATAGATACTGTTGGGAATTGCCAATAGTCAGGCATTAAATACGGATGTGGATAGCTTGATAAGCCTTTACCAGCAACTTCACGACGGAAATTACTTAAATGCTCTTCAGTTAAGCGTCCTTCTAAAAACGAACGAGCATAAATACCAGGCGCACAATGCCCTTGGTAATAAATCATGTCTCCGCCAAAATTATCGCTATTTGCACGGAAAAAATGGTTAAAACCTACATCATATAACGTCGCAGACGAAGCAAAACTTGCTAAATGTCCACCTAAGTCATCACCTGTTTTATTCGCTCGAAGTACCATCGCAAGTGCATTCCAACGAATAAGTGCACGAATACGACGCTCCATATCTTGATCACCTGGCATTGCAGGCTGTTCCGCTACAGAAATAGTATTGAGATAAGGGGTATTTAGGCGCTGAATAGGTACATGCTTTGCAATCGCTTGCTGATAGAGCTTTTCTAATAAAAATGCAGCACGCTCAGTGCCCATATGTTGCAAAACCGAGTCAAAAGCTTCTTGCCATTCTTGGGTTTCTTGCGCGTCAGTATCGCCATAAAACGCCATGTTTCACCTATCCTATGAACCTATTAATAGTGCATATATGTACCACATTTTTAAGCACAACACATATCGCCATAAATGAATACGACAATGGTCTATTATTTAGGAAATAAATAGTGATTGATCTTTTTACGATTTTTGATTAAAAAATAAGCCAATTAAGCATTCATTTAAACAGGTGAAGAAAAAATGGGCAATTTTATACTAATAAAATAAAAATGACTCAACATGACCAATCCTTCAGTCATGTTAAGTGAAATGAGGTTAATTTTAATGAAGTGTTAAAATAATTTGAAATTTTAATCAAGCATTGCCAAATAAGAAGATGGATTTTTACGCTGTCCATCTTTGACAACTTCATAATGTAAATGAGGACCTGTACAACGTCCTGTACAGCCAACATTAGCAATATGATCACCTGCTTCTACCTGATCACCCACGTTTACGATTAAACGTGAAGCATGTGCATAACGCGTTAAATAACCATTACCATGGTTAATTTCAACATATTGTCCATAGCCTGTGCCCCAACCTGATTTTGTTACAATGCCAGGACCAGTGGCATAGATAGGTGTACCTGCCGGTGCGGCTAAATCAAGACCTGAATGATTTTCTGCACGTCCTCCCATTGTTCTGCCACCATAATTTGAACTTACTCGTGCAGAAGGTAATGGATGAGTGACCAACCATGAATAGGGATTATTAGAAGCATTAAAATTGGAAGAAACATTTAAACCATATTTTTTTTCTAAAGATTCATTATCTATTTCAATCGCTTTATTCTTATCACGTAAAGTTACTGACATTTTAGTTGATGATGAATTTAATGATTTTGTCAGTTGTTCGATTCGATCCATTGATTGATTGTTTACAGCATTTAAATCAACTAAGTCCGCAAATGCAGTAGATATTGTTGTTGCTGCAATTGAAAAAGCAAAAATTATACGTTTTATCGACATAAAAACCTCATGATCAATCCTCCTCACAAATTTTCTTGATAATTTCTATCCTTGAAATTAAGTTAATAGAACGTATAAGATTAAGACATAATGGTGGAGAAATTATGTATGTCTGAACTTATTAACGTTTTCCAACAAACAAGAAAACAAAAAAAAACGGGAAACTTAACGTTCCTTTCTACACAAATTGCTGCATGGCAACAACTTACACGATTAATTCAACCTTTATTGCCCCAACCAGAACAATGGCAAGTTGCTTGTTATCAACAAGGCATTCTAACGATTACTGGATTAAATCAAGCAATGATCAGTCAGCTTGCTTATTTACAAAAGCATTATATTACACAGCTTTCACAACTCAACGAATTTAAGGATTTAAACAAAATCCAAGTTCGCTTAAGAGTGTCTGCTAAGACATCATTAAAACCCAAAGCTATTCCGAAATCGCTTAGTACGGATACTCAAGAGATGCTCAAAAGTGCTGCTGACTTTATAATTGATCCTAAGCTTAGCCAAGCTTTATTACGTTTGGCAAGTAAAAATGAAAAATAACATTTTGTTTATTCACTTTTTTGTTCATTTAAAATATCGGTAGACATTAATATTTTGTGATTTTTGTAAAACTTTCCTTATCAAGACAAACGATTACATCACACTTACATACTTAATTGGACAACTTTCCATGTCATCAAATGTTACAATTTTATAATTACTTGGGTCACTTTGAACATTGCGCAGCAACTGATTATTTAATGCATGACCTGATTTATAACCATCAAATTTTGCAATAATTTGATGTCCTAATAGGTACAAATCACCAACTGCATCTAGAATTTTATGCCTTACAAATTCATCTGAGTAACGAAGTCCCTCTTCATTCACAACACCTGTATCATCTACACCTATTGCATTTTCTAAACTTGCACCTAATGCTAGATTATTTGCTTTTAAATAATCCAAATCTTTCATAAAGCCAAAGGTTCGAGCATCGCTGACTTCATACACAAAAACTTCTGTTGATAAATCAATGCTCGCTGACTGATATTCTTTTTTAAATGCAGGATGATCAAAGTCAATCGTGAAATTGAGTTGAAATCCTTCATGAGGGCTAAAAATTGCTTTTTTATCATCAATGAGGGCTTTAACTGGTTTTAAAATCTTAATAAATTTTTTGGGTGCATCTAATTCTTTTAAACCGCCTTGCATCAGCAAATAAATAAATGGCCCCGCACTACCATCCATAATAGGAACTTCTGAGGCAGAAACTTCAATAATTAAATTATCAATACCTAAACCTGCAATTGCACTCATTACATGCTCAATCGTCCCTACTTTTGTATTTTCTAGGACTAAATTTGAACACATAAATGCCTCTTGAACTAACATTGCATTCGCGTGAATCTCAACAGGCGGACTTAAATCAATACGACGAAAAACAATACCTCCATCAGCATGGTGAGGCACAAAGTTCATCAGCACTTTCTGACCACTATGTAGACCAATACCACTCGCTTTCACGACACGTTGTAAGGTACGTTGTTTCAACATGTTTCTTTAATCGCCTACCTAAAAATAAGCTTATACGTTAGCATATTTAGCTATTGATAAAAAACAAAAAGGTAGCATCTTCGCTACCTTTTTATTTAAGGAATGGAGGTAAAGACGTTAAAAAATCATTTACGTTGCTGATTTTTCAAATAATCTTGAATGCTCATCGGGGTTGGACGAGAAACCCCTGTACCACCCTGTGAAGATGCTGGATGTCCAGATTCTGCCTGTTGACGCTGAATTGCAGGGACATCATCTTCATCTACAGCACTATTATTTACATGTGTATTCTGTGAAACTGAGCGTTTTACAGGCTCTACCGCATCCGCTGAGTTGCGTGTCAATCCTGTAGCGATAACGGTAACGCTAAGCTCATCACGCGCATCTGGATCAAATACAGTGCCATAGAAGACCTGACCTTCTTCCAAATCTGCAATTTGATTGACAACATCTGTAATTTCTTCAATTTCACCAAATGTAACATCATCACCGCCTGTTACATTAATCAAAATACCTTTCGCATTCATGATCGTTACATTATCAAGCAACGGACTACGAATTGCTTGCTCTGCAGCTTGACGTGCACGCGTTTCACCACGACCCGTACCCACCCCCATCATGGCATAACCACGAGTGCTCATTGCTGTTTTCAAGTCAGCAAAGTCAAGGTTGATATGACCTGGGCGTACAACTAAATCAAAGATACTACGGACAGCATTTAATAAAACATCATCTGCTTTTTTATATGCATCTTTCATTGAAATATCACGAAATACTTTCAATAAACGTTGATTTGGAATAATAATTAAAGAATCAACATGCTGTTCTAATGCTTCAATTCCTTTTTCTGCAGATTGAAGACGGCGTTTTCCTTCAAAATTAAATGGAGTAGTTACAACACCAACCGTTAAAATACCCATTTCTTTTGCAATTTCAGCGACAACTGGTGCAGCGCCTGTACCGGTACCACCACCCATACCCGCAGTGACGAATACCATATCCGTACCTTCAAGTTGTTGGCGTATTAATTCTCGACTTTCCTCTGCGGCAGTTTGTCCGACTTGAGGATTCGCTCCAGCACCTAGTCCACGCGTACTTTGCTCACCCAACTGGATTTTGAATTTTGAATCCATTCGATCCAAAGCTTGCTTGTCTGTATTTGCACAAACAAATCTTACGCCTTGAATGTCTGATTGCAACATATGTTGTACAGCATTACCACCTGCACCACCCACACCAAAAACAGTGAAACGGGCTTGGCCGTTATTGTCTGCTTGATCATCTTCAAAAAAATCAAATGATGCCATGACCTTTAGATATCCTAATTTGCTATTGGCAGCGACAAATGCCCGTATACTGCCTTGTTCTTAAAAAAATTGTTTTAAGAATGCGGTGCTATAACGCACTTGTCAAGTACAAGTCATTATTCACCTACTTCTTCACACTAGATTGCAACAATTCTACTAAAAAATTGATTTTAATTTGTCATTTAAGCCTGACCAAGCTCGACCAAACCGTCCCAAAATAGACAGTTTCTCTAATTCTTCAGTTTCGACAATAGTCTCTTGTGCATAGGTTTGACTATACATGAGTAAGCCTGCTGCCGTAACATATTGTGAACGACGTAATGATGCTTGGTTTTGCTCATCAGCATAAACTTCTACAGGTGGATTACCCAAATGCGCAGAAACACCTAAGCGTGTACGAGCCAGACTCACCATACCCTCAATTTGGCTCGCGTCACCTGCTAAAACAACACCATGATATAAGCCATGAATTGCGCCACTTTGCTCTAATTCATGGCTAATTTGGCTAAAAATTTCGTCATAACGTGCGATAATAATTTCAGCCAACTCTATACGGCTAATCGTCTGAGGCCCATCTATCCCTTGAATCTGGATCATATGATCAGGCTTCACCACACTTAAGTCGACACATCCATAAAGGAGTTTAATTCTTTCAGCTTCTTCAGTCGTTGTTTGTAACACTGCTGCAATATCACGTGTGACATGTTCTCCACCACGTTGAATCGTTTGAGCAAATGCTAAACGCCCATCTAAATAAACCGCTAAATTGGTCGTACCTGCACCAATATCAACCAGACAGACACCATACTCTTTTTCATCTTTTAACAAGGTTGCTTCGGCCGTTGCAAGATTAGAGACCACCATCTTCTCAACGCCAATATTTGCACCTTTTAATGCCCGATCTAAGTTTTGCATAGTACTGATAGGCAACATCATCAACTGATAATGAGCAGTCATACTATGTGCTGACATACGAATAGGGTTTTGTACCCATTCACCAGAATCATCCAAATCGAAACCCAGTGGTACCGCACTCACTAAATAATGATCTGAAGTGAGATGGCTTGCTTTCGCTAGCTCCAATGCTCGTACAACTTCACTTGTTGTTATTGTATGATCATGGTTTTCAATTGGTGTTCGACCAGAAGCATAAAAACTTTTTAATTCTGTGCTCGGAATAGAAATCCATGCTGAATGCACACGACATTCTGCCATATCTTCTGCTTCTTGAACGGCATTTTTTATGGCAGTTATGACTTTATCTAGACTAACAATTTTTCCTTTACTCATGCCTCGGTTACGAGCAGTTGCCATACCAATAACTTCAATATTATTGGACTCGTGTACCTTACCAATCAAAACTGAAACCTTGTGCGTCCCAATGTCTATTGCTACAACTGAGGGAACAGCTTCACTCATTATCTACTACCATTACATATGTGTCTGATTTATGGCTTTTAAAGCCTATTATTTATAAAGCCTATTATTATGGCTTCACCCCTATTATATCTGCAATGTTTATGTCATTACTCGTTACAACAAAATTACCATTTATTATCTTAGGTGGTACTGAATTCTTCCATTGTATTGCTAATCCATTTCGATATCGTACATCAATTGCAGAAATTTGATTCCAAATAGGTTTTAGATCATGTTCTGCCAGATAACTTAATCGCTGTAATTTACTCATCATTTGATCTTGATCTACAATAATACGTAGCCCGGAATCAAATTGCATAAACCATGTCATTCGATCTGTTAAATAAAGTTCTTTTAACCGCAGATTTACAGGTAAAAATAGTTGGTTAATCTCATTATAGCGACGCATCATCATTTTTGATTGATGAATCGGTCCATGTAACAAAGGTAATTGCTGATTATTTTTAGTCACAACTTCAGTAAATACATCTCCGCTATCGCTCAGCAAACGCCCTGTACCCCACCGTGCAATTGCATGTTTTGGCATAACTCGAACTCGAATTGAGTTCGGCCATGAGCGAGAAACAACTACGCGATCGACCCAAGATAACTCTAATGCCTTATCTCGAATTTGCTTTAAATCGGATGTAAAATAATTACTTGTAACAACAGGCATTACATGATTGATAACTTGTTTTTGCTCAACTCCAGATTGTGTGCCTACAACATCAAGCTCTGCAACTTTAGCATTGGTCATGACTTGATATAAACCAAACAAGCCCAAGACTAAAATGACAAAGGCAACCAACAACAACACCCACCCACCAAAGTTTGTAAGCTTATCCTTACGCGATGGTGGTTTATCATGAATCGAGGTTATTGCTACTTTCTTTCGACGCATTGAAGCTGGAAGTTGAGCCATAATCTAGTGGGTCACTTCTATTAAGGTCTGCTCAAGAATAGCAACACATAGACTTTCAAAGCTATAACCAACTGCTTGAGCTGCTTTCGGAACGAGAGAATGACTCGTCATTCCTGGCACAGTATTAACCTCTAATAGCCAAAAGTTTCCTTCTTCATCTTGCATTGCATCTATACGTCCCCAACCACTTGCTCCAACTGCTTGGAAAGCTCTTAAGGACAATGCTTGAAGACGCTTTTCATCTTCTGGTGTTAAACCACACGGAATCCCATACTCAACATCATTACGCGTGTATTTTGCTTCATAATCATAAAAAGCAACATCTTCAGGTGGCTGTAAACGAATGACTGGTAAGGCTTGATTGTTTAAAATGACAATGGTAAATTCGCGCCCTGTAATCCACTTTTCAGCCATCACAACAGCATCATGTTGTGTAGCTTTTTCAATTGCAAGTGCGAAATCTTCTATTTTTTCGACTTTACTCATACCAATACTAGAACCTTCATGTACTGGCTTAATAATGAATGGCAAACCAATTGAGTCTACAACATCCTGTAAATTAGAATCTTTTGCCACAATACGATAGGGTGCTGTCGGGAGTTCAGAACCTTGCCAAATTTGCTTGGTTTTAATTTTATCCATTCCAATGGCAGAGCCTTGAACACCTGTTCCAGTATATGGCACACCTAACCATTCAAGTGCACCTTGAATTTGACCATCTTCTCCACCACGACCATGTAAAACAATGAATGTACGATCGTACTGCGTGAGTTCGGTTACACTCCGATCTTGAGGATCAAAACCTTCAGCATTTACACCCGAATGGAGCAATGCTTCTAATACAGCTTTACCACTGGCTAATGACACCTCACGTTCAGCAGATTTACCACCAAACAACACGGCAACTTTGCCGAACTTAGAAGCATTTGTCACGTTAATATCCTTAAAATTTATTAATCAGCAATTAAAAGCTAAATCACAAAAGTGATCATTTTATATATAAATTGTGCTGTGCAAGTTCAATTGAAATTGCACCCACATTACCTGCACCTTGTGTTAATAACAAGTCTCCAGGTTGTAAGACATTTTGCATGACACTTTGAAGATTTCCATCGACTGGATCAATTAAAATTGGTTCTACTTGACCGCGTAATCGAATACTACGTGCCAAAGCACGACTATCAGCACCAACGATTGGTTTTTCCCCTGCAGAATATACGTCTAACAACAACAACTGATCAACTTGTGATAAAACCTCAACAAAATCATCAAAGCAATCACGGGTACGACTATAACGGTGTGGTTGGAACATCATCACTAAACGATGATCTGGATGGCTTTCGCGTGCCGCTTTAATTGTGGCTTCCACTTCTTTCGGATGATGTCCATAATCATCGACCAATTTCACGTGACCTTCTTCAATATTAAATTCACCTTGAACTTGGAAACGACGTCCTACACCACTAAAGCTTTCTAATGCACGACAAATTGCGCCATCTGAAACACCCTCATCTGTTGCAATACCAATGGCTGCCAATGCATTTAATATATTATGCGCACCTGGCATATTAATGGTGACACGTAGTGGTTCTTTTCCTTTACGCAATACGGTGAAATGCGATTGCATACCATCATGTTCAACATCAACTGCTCGAACGTCATTGTCTTCATTAAAACCATAGGTTAAAACAGGACGACCAATACGTGGCATAATTTCACGAACATCTTCATCATCACCACAAACAACAGCTAAACCATAAAATGGAAGTTTTTGTAAAAACTGTACAAATGTATCTTTTAATACATCAAAACTCCCCCCATAGGTATCCATGTGATCTGCATCAATATTTGTGACAATGGCTGCCATCGGCTGTAAATGTAAAAATGATGCATCAGATTCATCCGCTTCAGCCACAATATAGCGACTCGCACCCAGCGCAGCATTTACACCTGTTCGATTTAATAACCCCCCGATCACATAAGTTGGATCAAGGTTTTCTTCTGCCAACATACATGTCACTAAACTTGTTGTTGTCGTTTTACCGTGTGTTCCAGCAACGGCAATACCATGACGATATCGCATAAGTTCACCCAACATTTCTGCACGACGTACAATGGGAGTTCGACTTTCTATCGCTGCTTTAATTTCTGGGTTTTCAGGATCAATTGCCGTGGAAACTACCAATACATTCGCATTTTTAATATTATCTTCAGCATGACCGATATAAACTTTAATTCCATTTTCTTCAAGCTGCGCTGTTGTTTTCGAGGCTTTAATATCTGACCCAGAAACATGATAGCCTTGGTTTTTTAAAACTTCAGCAATACCACACATACCAGCGCCACCAATGCCCACAAAATGGATGTGTTTCACACGGCGCATTTCTGGCACTTTAATTAACTTTTTTGCTTGATCTGCTGGTGTTAAAAGAGACATATTTTTCTCGAATTAAAGTTCTTGAATTAAACGAACGACTTGTTGAGTTGCATCTGGCTGTGCTTTCTGGCGTGCTTTTACGGCCATATCAGACAATGTTTTACGACTCATCAAGGGGACTAAAACTTCTTTTAAGCTCTCTGATGTCATTGTTGCCTGCGGGCAAATTTTTGCTGCATGAATATTTGCTAAAAATTTAGCATTTGCCGTTTGATGGTCATCTACTGCTGTTGGCAATGGAACAAAAATAGCTGCAACCCCAGCTGTTGCAATTTCAGTCACGGTCAATGCACCAGCTCGACAAATAATTAAGTCGGCATTGGCATATGCATCAGCCATATCTTCAATAAAAGGCTGAACCTCAACATGAAGCGATGCAGGCTTATTTTGATAACGTATTAATGTTTCTTCTGCATGATTTTGCCCACACTGATGATAGACTTGCATCGGAACATTTAACAACTTCAACGCTTCTGGTACTCGCTCATTGAGTACCTGTGCTCCTAAAGAACCGCCAACAATTAAAATACGTAATGGTTCATCTGCTTTTTCACGTTCCTGATAACGCCATGAAGGACTTAAAATTGCGGTAATTTCTTTTCGAACAGGATTACCTGTTGTGATGACTTTCTGACTTTGTGGAAAGGTGTTTGGGAAAGCTTGACATACGGTCTTCGCAATACGCGACAACTGGGTATTGGTAAATCCTGCAACCGCATTTTGCTCATGAATAATTACTGGAATACCTAAAATTCGAGCAGCCAAACCACCAGGTCCTGCAACATAGCCACCAAAACCCGCAACAGCGTCTACGTTTAATTTTTTCATGTAGCGCATAGCACTTAATGTTGCTTTTAGAATTTTAAATGGTGCTGCAAGTTTACGAATCAAACCATTACCACGCACACCTTGAATATCAATTTGATAAATTGGAATATTATGATTTTTTAATAATCTGTTTTCCATCCCAGCTGGCGTAGCCAACCAAGACACTTCCGTACCTTGTTGTTGCAATTCTTTTGCAACAGCTAAAGCAGGAAAGACATGTCCACCTGTACCTGCGGCCATCATCATGACATGTTTGGGCTGTTTTTTCTGAGCTTTGGTCACGATCTATTTCTTCAATTTAAATAAGGCTAATGAAAATTCGTTATAAGCTTGCAATTGTAATCACAAACGCATAGGCATGAAAGTTTATTTACCGCTTTTCACCTAGCATTTTATTGTTTTTTCCAACAGTAATGGGAGTTTAAACTAGTTTTATCATTAAATTCTAAAAACCAATTTGAATTTCAAAATCCTACACAAAAATTAATATGATTAATACAGAATAAATCTTTTCTGTAACAGATAAAACTTTACTTAAATAATCCTCTAGTAAAGTCAAAAATAATATCATTTGATATCAATCATAAGCGACACATACCGCTTTAAAAATGATTTGATCTTTTATAATAATGAGCACAATGCCGACTGTGCTCATTTTAAAGTAAAATTTTATTGACGGGGTTGTTCTAACACATCAAATAAATCATCTGCAATGGATGTTCCAAATTGTGCATCAATTTCACGAATACAGGTTGGACTCGTCACATTAATTTCTGTCACATAGTTTCCAATCACATCTAACCCAACAAATATTAATCCTTTTTCACGTAAAAAAGGACCAACTTTTGCAGCAATTGCTTTGTCATTCTCCGTTAAAGGACGAGCTTCACCCCGACCACCAGCGGCTAAATTACCCCGTGTCTCACCATGCTGTGGAATTCGTGCAAGGCAATAAGGTACTGGCTCTCCATTAATCATAAGAATTCGCTTATCACCATCTACGATATCTGGAATATAACGTTGAGCCATAATCGGTTGTTGACCCATTTCAGTTAACATCTCTAAGGTTGAACCAATATTGACACCATCTGCAGTCAAGCGAAAAATCCCTGTTCCACCCATTCCATCAAGGGGTTTTACAATGACATCTTGATGTTTGATAATGAATTCACGAATTAAACTTTGTTGAGACGTAACCAGCGTTGGTACTTGTAATTCAGGAAACTGTGTAGCAAATAATTTTTCATTACAATCACGTAGGCTTTGTGGTTTGTTAATAATCCAAACACCTTCACGTTCAGCTTGTTCTAAAATATAAGTGCTATATACAAAGTTCATATCAAATGGTGGATCTTTACGCATTAATACAACATCGTAAGCAGCAAGTGATTCTTTTTGTTTTTCGCCAAGCTCATAATAATGATGATGATCTTCAAAAACTTTTAAAGGAGAAATCAAACCAAAAGCTTTACCTTGATCTATATATAAATCTTGCTGTAATACATAACCTAATTCATGACCACGACGCGATGCTGCCCACAACATTGCCATCGTCGAATCCTTCTTTAAACTTACATTTTCAATAGGATCCATCACAACAAGTACACGCATATGCTTTGCTCTTTTTTAAGTAACCTCATAGCAGTATAGCTGAGATTATGACGCATTTTTATAAAAAGAAAATAAATCCTAATCAATAAAATCTGATTTAAATACTGGCGCCTATATTCATATTACATTCATATTTTTAGATGAAATATGTAGTATTATAAATCTATACCTTAATAAATATTGTAGTCAATTTTAATAAATAACTGAACCATAGAGCAAACGGTCTATGGCAAATTTTTAATGAGGAGTGCTATTCATGAAACTCAATAAATCAATCATTATGTTTGCAACTTGTTTAATTCCTTTTACAGCGATTAAAGCTGAGCAACTTCAAGGCTGTGCAGCGAAAAAACACAATATTGAAAGACAGCTACAATATGCAAAACAAGCTGGAAATACATATCAAATACAAGGTTTAGAGAGAGCTCTAGAAAAAACCACAACATATTGTAATGATAAGAATTTAAATAATCAGCAGTTAAAAAAAATAGCGGAGAAAGAGCGAAAAGTTGAAAAAAGACAACAGGAACTCAATCAGGCACAAGCAAAAAATGATCTCAAAAAAATTACTAAATCACAAAAAAAGCTTGCTGAAGCGCAGGCTGAGTTAAAAGAAGCGAAAAGAAACTTAAATCGTTAATGCTAAATAAAACCCTTAATCATAAAGTCATTAAGGGTTTTAAATATCAAAATTGATTTCTTCTATATCGTGCCATGAAAATTAATTATTTTCATGGCGCTGCCACGAAATATTTCCTCGACTCATGGTCATTGTTCGTGGCGAAATGCGTGCAATCACTTCTGCTGAACAAGACGCATCAAATAAAGTGATATCTGCACAATCTTCTTTCATTGGCCACTGTAATAGACCTTCATTATTTAATGGGGTCATACCTGTGGCAAAATACAACGCCCGAGATAAATGATATTCACTTGCCCAACCATACAACTGCGCAATCACATTTGCTCTCTCTATAATGTCACCCTGCCCGAATGGCGTCCAATGATCAGTAATACTATCGGTGCCTAATTCAACAACAACACCATGCTCATGCAATTCTGCTAACGGCATTCTAAATTGAATAGGAACACTGCTCACCAACTTTACGCCCAAGCTTTGCATCTGGCTTGCAAAATCTAGTAGTTGCCCATCTTGATGAATATCGTGTAAAACAAAAGCATGACTGATGGTTACATTCTGCTGTAACGATGGATTTTGCTCTAACAGCTTAAATAAATAATTTAAGGTTTTTTTACCTGCATCATGCCGTTCATGTAAATGAAGATCGATCCCTTTATGATAATCTAATGCGAGCTGGAACGTCATTTCTAATGATTTTTCTAAATTTCCATCCACTGCATTCGGGTCTAATCCCCCCACAACATCACAGCCCATTTGTAAAACATCTTTCATCAAAGGAACTGCATCATCTCTGAATAAACCATGTTGTGGAAATGCAGCAGTCTGAAATGAAAAATGCTTAGAAAATTCCTCTGTTAATAATTTTTGAATGGTTTCAAAATGATGTATACCAATCGTCCGATCCACATTACAGTGATTGAAAAATCGAGTTGTACCTTTGGAACGAATTAAATCTAAAATTGCTTTTGCACGTTGTACTACAAAAGGGGCTTGTTGTCGTAACAGTGCTTTCTCTAGTGCAATCATATCAAGCACCGTTTTATTTTCTTCCGCTGCTGTCCAAGGGCCACCATAATATGTTTTATCTAAATGAATATGAGCATCTTTAATCCCTGGTAATGCCAAAGCACCAGAACCATCAACAATTTTAAGGTCGATAAGCTCATCTGGAATCGCATCCCAAAAAATATCTTTGATTCTTCCTTGATCTATATGTAATGCTGCTCGCTGTGTTTTAGTTCCAATGATATGCCCTGCATCGTTATGTAAAAAACCTATTTCTAACAGAATATTCTTGAGTAGATAAGTGTTACTAGACATTAATAGACCCCATCTGTAGTTTTTATTAAATTTTCTAAATCAAATAATTCACTTGAATCATAATCTAAGAAAGTTAATTCATAACTGATCAAATGAATCGTTTGTGTCATTACTTTAATAATTCCACTATCTGATGAAAACCTCGTCGCTGTGCATGTGTTAATGCACTTACATTGTTTTTATCTGGAATTGTTTTATCCGCACCAGCATCTAATAATATCTTTATAATTTCGGCTTGATCATGACCACCATCACCCAATACAACTGCTTCCATTAAAGCTGTCCATCCTAGACTATTAACATAATTAATCGGATAGTTTTTAGTATTTGCTAATAAACGTACTGTTTCAACATGACCTTTCTCGGCTGCTGGAATAAGTGCTGTTCCACCATAACGGTTATATATTTTAAAATCGGGTTGGTGATTCAGCATTAATTTAACAAGCTCAATCTTCCCTTCTGCTCCTGCATATAAAAATGGGGAGTTCTTCATTTGATCTTGTGCATTCACGTCTGCACCAGCATGTATTAAAAGTTTAGCAATTTCATCTTTATTTTGATAAATCGCATTCATTAATAATGTTTCACCACGTGAATTACGTATATTCAAATCACCTGATTGCTGAATATAAGATGAAACTTCTGGAATATTATTTGTAACAATTAAATTGAAAGGATTTGTCATATTTTTATTCGATTGAGTTGATATTTGGGCAGCAGAATTCGCTTCAGAATAACATGAAATTGTTATGCCATTTACGATCAGTATCGTTGCAAAAAAAAGCGTTTTTTTCATCATCATTTTTAAAAACTCTTGATTATTAATATAACAGTCTAGCAAAATATATTTTTTAAACAGCCCACTCCTTACTTTTTGCATTAAAATAATGTATTAAATGTCACATTAAACAAACAAATTGCAAATTAATTCAGAACATAGACCCTTAATATCATTCGTAATTCTTCTAAAACAAACCAAGAAAATGAATGACATTTTCCTAAGAAATAAAATTGTATAAATTTGTTTGCAATACATATTTTTCCGAAAAAGAGTATGAAAAATATAATTTATTTTTATATTCTAAAAAAAGGAAGTCTTCACTTCCTTTTTAATTCTCATTAATATCCTCTTAGATACCATATTGAATACGATATGCTTCCATTTTCGCTAAAGCGTCTGATTCACCTCGATATTCTAAAAAGTTCATTAAATCTTTCATCGTAACTAAAGCATGTACTGGTATATCCAATTCTTTTTGAACCTCTTGAATGGCAGATAGACCACCTTGTCCTTTTTCTTGACGATCTAGCGCGACAAGAACACCCGCAATCTCTGCACCCGCTTTTTTCAAAATACCCACTACTTCACGAATTGCGGTGCCTGCAGTAATTACATCATCAATAATCCAAACCTTTTTGCCTGCAACTGAAGCGCCAACCAATACACCACCTTCACCATGATCTTTTGCTTCTTTACGATTAAAGCCCCATGGCACACTGACGCCATGATTTTGAGATAATGCGACTGCTGTTGCTGCAACAAATGGAATTCCTTTATATGCTGGGCCAAAAACAACTTCCACATGATCACATTTAATCAGTGTATCTGCATATCCAGAAGCCAGCAAAGATAAAGCTTCACCATCATTCAATAAGCCAGCGTTAAAAAAATAAGGACTCACTCGACCCGATTTTAAAGTAAACTCACCAAATTTAAGTACACCTTTAGATAAGGCAAGTTCGATAAATGTTTGAGGGTTAAACTGAGCTGGCGACGTCATGAGGTGCTCCAAAATTCATAAATTGAGGTTATGACTGCACATGATACCAAAGAGTAGCTATTCAAGTGATCAAAAAATTCTTCGTGTCGTTTCAATTAATGTAAATGGCTTACGTGCATCTGTAACAAAAGGCTTACTGGATTGGCTAGAAAAGTCTGAAGCAGATGTTATCTGCATGCAGGAAAGTCGTATTACACATGCACAATGGACTGATAAATTTAAACCAGAAGGATGGTTTACTCACCTTTTTCCAGCTGAGCGTCCGGGTTATGCTGGAACTGCAATATATAGTCGTCTGCCCTTTGTCTCTGTAACCAATGGCTTAGGTTTTGAACTAGCCGATTCTCAAGGTCGCTTTATTTCAGCTGAATTTGATTTAGGTCTAGAACAATCTGTCTTTATTTGCTCTCTTTATCTTCCTTCTGGGTCTTCTGGAGATGATGCACAAACACGTAAAGATCTATTCTTAGATGAATATAAAAGCATTCTTAAAGAATGGCGCAGTCAAAATAAGTCTGTCATTGTTTGTGGCGACTACAATATCGTGCATAAACGAATTGATATTAAAAATTGGTCTGGAAATCAAAAAGCCTCTGGCTGCTTACCTCATGAACGTGCATGGTTAGACCATATTTATGATGATCTTGGATATGTCGATACATTTCGTGAGGTTCGCAAAGAAGCTGAACTATATTCATGGTGGTCTAATCGAGGACAAGCCCGTGCGAAAAATGTCGGATGGCGTATTGATTATCAGGCCTGCTCACCTGACTGGAAAGAACGCACGCTCAATGCATGGGTCTATAAAGATGAATGGTTTAGTGATCATGCACCTGTAATCATTGATTATAAGGTTTAATAATTGACTAATTTAGTCGGATTTAGTGAACGATTGTTTACTCAATAATATTGAATTTCCTACAAAAGCTGTAGTTATTAGAGATTTATCTTTCTCAAAAATACATGCATTATATCTCCCACGGCAAAGGGACGATGTCAGGATGACAGCAAAGGGATAGGACGCCGTAGGATGGAATGAACAATAGCAATATTGTTCTCATGGATGTGACAATGGACGTTGTACTGAGACCCGCAGATCAGGATGATTAATGCGGGTTTTCTCTTTTTGTCATTTCTTTTTTATTAAAAGTTCCACATCAACTTATCAATTCATATTAAAAACAATAATTTAAAAATTCTACCGATTAAAGATAGTATCTACAATAACTTTCCGCTAGTCTAACTTTAATTTCACACTATCTCTCAGGACATTTTATGCTTAAAATTTATGGTATTAAAAACTGTAACTCAATGAAAAAAGCATTCGATCTTCTTTCTGAACTTGGGTTAAATTATGAATTTCATGATTATAAAAAACAAGGGATTGATGCTGATACATTAAAGAAATGGTTAGAGCTAAAAGGTGAAAGTATCATCTTAAATAAAAAAGGAACGACTTGGAGAAAGCTAAGTGAGGCCGAACAGCAGCATGCTTTAGCAAGTGAAGAAAATTTAATCAATGCACTCATAACACATACTAGCCTAATTAAACGTCCTGTTATTCAAAATGATTCCCAACTCATTGTTGGTTTTAATGAAGATGAGATTCGTCTACTAAAATAAGTCGTGTGCTTGAGCAATTTTTTTACATTCTAGCGAAAGTCATCATGTAGATGTTATTTATAGAAATAGCATCTACTTTTAATTTTAGGACAAATTTATAAAGAAAAATTATATTGAAAATGCATACAAATTTTTCGAATTTTTGATTTCAAATATCTGTCAGATTTACATCGTTCAAAATAAATAGAAGATTATTTTTAAAAAAGTCTGATTTTCATCAGACTTATTATTCTAAAAATTGATTGTTCTTAATTTGCACGAATCCACGTTTGATTGCGCCCTAAAACTGAGATTCCGATATAACCACGTAACTCTAGTTTTTGCCCACCATCTGCAATATTGCCTTTTAACTTATACGTTTTACCAGATTGTGGATCCATAATTGTGCCATTGTCATAATTGGTTCCACCAACATTTTTTAAATCATGCACAATTGTTAAACCTTTAAGAGACTTATCTTTATATGGCCCCTCACATTTCGAACAAGAATTCTCTTCACCTTTGGTTAAAATTGATTGAATAGTTGCAGATAATGTTCCATTTTTTTGTTCAGTAAATTTAACAAGTGCTTTTGGCTCTTTTGTTTTATCATCAATCGTTTTCCATACAGTACCATTTAATGGATCTGCTGCATTCGCGAATGCCATAAAGCCGAATAATCCTAATGCGATTGTAATTTTTTTCATAGCTTATTTCCCTGAGTCTAATGTGTCTAAGATAGACGGATTAAGTATTCAAAAAACACTATAATTTTGCAATTTTTGAATGTGACCGATTAGTGTAATCTTGTAAATCTGAAACTCAAAATATAAATGATTTTTGATCTAATAACACTAAAAATTAAATTTACGACTCAAATATCATTCAAATTTCAAAATATTACCGCTTTTCTAATTATTTTTTAATATTCATAATCACTTATTCATTTTCATTGTAAATCTCGTAATAATTCACTTTTTCTGTTTCATTCAACGCATCCTGTATCCATGCGTTGATTGTGGGGTGAGTTAACATTGTATTGATATAACGTTGTGCATCTTCACTAACGGGTAAACAATAAGTTTGAATTCTGGTGATCACTGGTGCATAAAATGAATCTGCTATAGAAAAATCACCACATAAAAAACCATCATAATTTGGTCTTTCTCACCAGATTTTTTCAATTCTAGCGAGATCTTCTCTTAATGCATGGTTGTTACTCCACAGCTTTTCACCCATATTTTTAAAATTTTCACGAATATTCATTGTACATAATTCACGTAAATGAGAAAAACCGCTATGCATTTCTGCAGAAATACATCGAGCACGTGCACGTAGCATTTTATCCAAAGGCCATAATTTTTTCTCAGGAAATACCACAGCTAAATATTCAGCAATCGCATATGTATCCCAAATTAAAAGGTCTTGATCAAGTAATGCAAGAACTTTTCCTGTCGGGTTGATATGTTGAAATAATCTACCTGTTTTTCGTTACTCAGAAGGATACGCCACTATTACTTCTTCAAATGGAATATCAAAAGCTTTTAATATAATCCAAGAACGCATTGACCAACTGGAATAGTTTTTATTGGCAATAAAAAGTTTCATTTTTATTATTTCCCATACATTTCAAAATTTTAATCAACTATTTCACCTAGATATATTCAGTTAAATCTATAAGTTTTTTAGCCAATTCGAAATGTGCTTCATCAAAATAATCTTAAAATCACACCAGATCAATGATGTTGACGATTAAAATATATAAATGCCAACATCATTTCCATCTTAAACTGATGAACATCGACACTGCTTTTCAGCATTCCTTCAGTTCATTTTAGAACAAGTATGACACCCCGAATCCTGCATGGTATCTATCTGCCGAACCATTTAAATCAATTGCAATATTTGCATCTACTTGCATTCGTGAATTTGGAGCATAAATCACACCAGAGCCAAGTGAATATTCAACACCTGTACCTTCTGCTTTACGATAAACTAACTCAGAGAAACCAGACCATTTATCCGTTAATCTATAACCAATATTAGGTATTGCAGTCACTGATAGTTTATTCCCTTCATGCTGATAAAGCATTGTAATTGCAGTATTTAAGTCAGGAGTATATTTATATGATACTGAGCTACCTAAAGTATAAATATCATCATGGTTAGTAAAATATTGATTACCCGTTGCAATTTGAGCTTCTGCTAAAACAGCCATCGATAATTTTTCATCATTTAGATCTATCGCTTGTTTTAAACCAACGCTGATATCTCCTAAGCCATGTTCTTTATCCGTACGCCCTGCTGTTGTACTACGCGACCAACCTGGCCCTTGCCAACCTAAACGAAGTTCTAAATTTTTCATTAACCCCGTTCTAAGCATCATGTCTGCTTTGACTGTGGTTGTTTCTGTAGATTCACTCCCTTGCGTCGTTTTGGTATAGCTGACTGAAGGAAGCGCTTGTTCCCAAGCTAAACTTCCGACTGGCGTAATTCCTGTGCTTATGCTTTTTCCTGGTCGATCAAAAGAAAAATCTGCAGCAAAAACCTGTGAACTTAAACCTGCAACAACCATGAATCCAATTTTTTTTAATACCGACATATTTTTTCTCAATTAAATATTTAATTCTTTCGTCATTTTTGCGCCATGACTACGCAGAAGTTCCAAAGTTTCTTTCTCTTCAGCCAATGCATCTGACCAATCAATTTCATCAAAATCACAATCAAAAAATAGATCGCTAATCGAAGATAAAATCGTTAAGCCTTCTTCATCTACTGTATTCGGGTCTACTTTTTCATCTAAAAGACGTTTAACAACTGGAACACAAGCAGAACTGGCAGCATCCCATAAAGGTCCATATATTTCTTCTACATCCCATAAATGCAAATTCGCTTTGGCATGAATTAAAGCATCTAAAATTTCAAGATGGGCGCGAAGATTTTCTTGCT
Organism: Acinetobacter sp. ANC 4558; assembly: GCF_002135375.1. GTDB lineage: Bacteria > Pseudomonadota > Gammaproteobacteria > Pseudomonadales > Moraxellaceae > Acinetobacter. Next base: position 289,430 of record NZ_NEGH01000001.1, read on the forward strand.
TTTCACTTTGAGTCAATGCTTCTCCGGACTCATATGCTTCGCAAATCTCTTCCCACCATTTAAATAATCCATCTGACCATACAGAAATAGCTGGTCCTTTTTCAAGAACTATAAAATTAGGGTCAAGACCATTTGCTAAAAGTTCTTGTACTTGCACCACATTTAATTCTTCTATTGCTTGCACAAGTGCTTGTTGAAGGTCTGTCAACATGGAAATAACTCATATCAATAATTCATCACTATTATGCAGAATAAACGACGTTTTGTTGCAAAAAATATGTAAAAGCATAAATTAAATATAAAAAAGCCCAAGTGATTTTGGGCTTTTTAAATCTTATTTGATATTACATGAAGTTATTCATCAGCATCGACAAACTCAGGTTGCACACCACGCGGATTTTCACTTTTTTCGATTACATGCTCAAGACTGCGTTTTAAGCGATCAATTGCACCATGAATAGCCGTATCAATATTATGTCCACGGTGATGAACAACTACAGGCTTTAATCCAGCAGGACGAGCTTCAATCATACATTGAATATCATCATCTCCGCCTTTTGCACCATTTTCATCACTGAAATGAACAGAGAAACTGGTAATTTTTTCACTATAACGTTGAAATTCTTGATTAAGTTCCTCACGCACATATGTAATCAAACGATCACTATTTTGAATGTTTTTATCTGTACGGATTTCAATGTTCATATAATACCATCCTCTTTCTTGCTTTTTGTCTAAATCTTTTTATGTAAAGTTAAAGTAACTTTACACATTTTTACTAATACAATGCACCATATTAGAACATCTTCAATTTATGTTGGAACCTCTCCTTCATATTGAACGATGAACACCTTTTAAGTCTGCAGATTTGTGTTCTTATATCTTGAATATCGGGCCTATATTAAAAATATGCAAGTGAAATTTGAAAAAAATATCAAAAGGATAAATAATAATGACAACATATTACGCATTTGATCAAATACCGATCGATCCATTAAAGACCAATGTCAATGAAACACATTATTAATAGTATGCCGTATATTTTTTATAAAAAAGGTTATTTTTCTTCTTCAAAATAAAGTTTATATTTCATTTGAAATTATATTTTCTTAATATGTTGCATGATTAAAAGTTAAATAATAATAAATATCTATATTAAATCATCAAGTTAAATTTATTTAAAAAGCAATTTATAACATCATAAAGTTGAATCCTTTTTCAGCATTTTAATCATAATTTGGCTTTATTTTTGCTTAATAACCTGTATGATTTACACGCTTTTTTTGGGGAAATCCATCTTTTATGAAATTTTATCAATTTGCTACCACCCTAGCACTTTCTTCTCTTGCAACACTCTCCCATGCGGCGCCAATTTGGCAAGATTTTAACTTAGCTGCATTATATGGCAAAAATTATGCCCTTCCAGACAACATGCGTCATGACAACAACCAAACCACCATTACAGCTGAATATACAGCTAAATTAAAGTATGGTGATTTTTTTGGTTTCGTCGATCGTACTGAAAATGATTTTAGTAAAGATACTTACTTTGAAGCATCACCACGTTTAAGTCTTGGTGCTATCACAGGTAAAAAATTGGAACTTGGTCCTATTAAAGATGTACTGATCGCAGGAACATGGGAAGGTGGTAATAACTTTAATAATTACCTTTATGGTATTGGTTTTGATGTGGAAATCCCATATTTCCAATATGCGCAATTCAATTTTTATAAAGCTAAAAATGATTTAATTAAAGATGATTACCAACTCACATTCGTTTACGGCATTCCATTTAAAATAAGTAATGAAGAATTCCTTATTGATGGTTTCTTAGATTGGTCAACATCTACTTCAGACTCACGTAGCGAACTGAATTGGACAGGTCAATGGAAATGGAATTTAGGTCAACATATTGCGCCAGACACTCGCTTATACTTAGGTGTTGAGTATTCAAGATGGCATAATAAATATGGTATTCCTGGTCTAAATCAAAATGATGTGAGTGCATTAATTAAATATCATTTCTAGTCCTAACCTTTCAAAAAGCAAGGTCAAATCCTTGCTTTTAAGCCTGCCAAGCTCATCATCAAGCTATTTATTGGACTTTTCTATGTCATTCCTTATACGATCTGCTGAAAATCGGGACTTAACTGCGATTCAAGCCATTTATAACCCAGAAGTACTCAATGGTTTTTCAACATGGAATGAACAACCATTCGATTTAAAACATTTTGAGAACCTGCTGATTGAATTAAAAAATCAAAATTTTCCATTTTTGGTCGTCGAAGATACAGAAAATCAAAAAATTGCAGGCTATGCAGATTATTCTTTTTTTCGTTCTTTTACTGGATATCGCCACACCGTAGAACATTCAATTTATGTTTCACCTGAATACAGTGGTCGAGGATTGGGAAAATTACTACTCCAAAGTTTAATTGAACACGCACAGCAAAATAATATTCATGTCATGATTGCAGGTATAGATCATGAAAATGTAGTTTCAATTTATCTTCATGAAAAATTCGGTTTTAAGCAAACAGGATATATGCCTCAAGTTGGCAAAAAGAAAGGATTATGGCGTGATTTAGTACTCATGCAGTTAATGATAAACGCATAACTTTAAGGAGAGGTAAGAAACCTCTTCTTTGATTTTAATACGATCATTTATATTCTCGTTATGTAGTTTTTAAATGCTATGAATATAAAGTAAGTGAGAATTTTAATAACACAGCTCCTATTTTTAATACGTTTTATGACCATATTAACATCTCTCTCAGCCTGAAATGATCTCTGATATAAAGATGATAATAAATTTATTTTGTGCTTAAAATAATATACTTTGAAACTAATTTTTTTTGATGGATACCCTTAAACACTAGTTATACATACTAAATTATCTTAATCATTACATATTTAAAAGTTACTACTTTCATCTAATATTTATTACATTTTTTTAAATAATTCAATAACATGGTATTTTATTGTGCTATCTATATTTTTGTTTGATTGCGCGTAGATAGCGATATGTTAAAAAATTATTTTTAAAGTTATTAAAATATTTTAGGGGAAATAAATGTCTCAATTTTTAAGTTCCAAAGAAACTCATTTTTGTCTTGAAGACTTAATTAAAAATGCTAAAACACAGCTCATTCTCATGAGTCCTTATCTACAGTTAACTACTTTAATTAAAAAACTACTGATCAATAAAAATCATTCAAAAGTTAATGTTCATATTATTTATAGTAAAAGTGACTTACACCCAGATGAAGTGGAATGGATACTTCAATTAGATTATGTCCATTTAAGTTATTATAAAAATCTGAATGCAAAATGCTACATGAATGAAAATGAATGCATTATTTCAAGCTTAAACTTATCTGAGTTTAATCAAATGAATAATAATGAAATGGGAATATTAATTCATAAATATGAAGATCATCATGCTTATAAAGAAGCTTATGATGAAGTTCAAAAAATTATATGTCGTAGCAATACAGTTAATATGACATTAAACAATTTAAAATCAGAAATAACCTTATCGGAGGTCAAAAAAACTCAGGATCCTCCAAGTGCATCAAAGCTAACAACCTCTAAACTTGCTGCTAAACATAAAGTTAAAACATCTAATTTACTCGAAACCTTTGCTGTAAAAGGCTTAATTACGCTTAATGAGAACAATAAATATCATTTAACAAATTTAGGTAAATCTTATGGCGGAGAATTCAAATCTAGTCAATTTGGTGGTTATTTTATTTGGCCTGAAAATATGAATATTTTAAGTTCGCAGGAAGTCTCTTAAAGAGACTTTTATATTTTGAACATGATACTTAAGCCATTATAATTTCATTCAAAAATAGAAATGGTAAATATTACTTCAGACTTTTAAAAGCCCATACATGATGGGCTCTATTTGATGATTTAGTGTGGTTATAGCGTAATATCTGCTAAATTACCTTTTTGCTCTAACCAAAACTTCCGATCAGAAGAACGTTTTTTTGCAAGTAATTTATCTAACAAACCTGTTGTAAAATGACTATCGTCTAGATCCAGTTGTACCAAGCGTCTGGTGTCTGGATCCATTGTTGTTTCACGTAACTGACTTGCATTCATTTCACCCAAACCTTTGAATCGAGTAATCTGAGGACTCTTGGTTTTACACTTTTTCAAGATAGATGTTAGTTCATCATCGTCTAAAGCATAATGTACATCTTTAGCATCATCAATTCGATACAAGGGTGGCATAGCAACAAATAAATGCCCCTCTTCTACTAAATTTGGAAAATGTTTCACAAATAATGCGCAGAGTAAGGTTGCAATATGTAAACCATCAGAATCTGCATCTGCCAAAATACACACTTTTCCATAACGTAATTCAGATAAATCATCTGAACCTGGGTCTACGCCTATTGCAATAGCAATATCATGGACTTCTTGTGAAGCCAAAACCTCATCTGAAGAAACTTCCCACGTATTTAGAATTTTTCCACGAATCGGCATAATCGCTTGGAAATTTTTATCTCGCGCTTGTTTTGCTGAACCGCCTGCTGAATCCCCTTCGACAATAAATAACTCAGATTCTTCTAAGGTATGCCCAACACAATCTGCCAATTTCCCAGGTAATGCAGGACCCGAGACAATTTTTTTACGCTCAACTTTTTTAGCAGCTTTTAATCGTCGACCTGCTTTAGAAATGACCATTTCAGCCAATTGCATCGCAATATCTGAATTTTGATTTAACCAAAGTGCAAAAGCATCTTTCGCAATATTCATCACGACTGCTGAAGCTTCTCGACTAGACAAACGTTCTTTAGTTTGTCCTGAAAACTGTGGTTCTTGAAACTTCAAAGATAAAATAAAATTAATACCATCCCAGACATCATCTGCGGTGAGTTTTAAATTACGAGGTAATAAGTTACGTAATTCACAAAATTCACGAATCGCATCGGTCACACCAGAACGTAAGCCATTTACATGTGTTCCACCTTGTGCCGTTGGAATTAAATTCACATAACTTTCTTGAATTTGCTCACCACTTTCTGCATTCCAACAGATCGCAAAGGCCGCACTTGCCCTCTCAACTTCACCATTAGCTACAAAAGCTGGTGAAGGTACAATTTCACGACCTTCCAACTCATCCATTAAGTAATCGACAAGCCCATTTTCAAATTGCCATACAATTTTTTCATTGTTAATTTGATCAATATACGTAATTTCTAAGCCGGCTGCCAAAACTGCTTTTGCTTTTAAATTATGTTTAAGTACTTTTAATGCAAACTTTGGAGAATCAAAATATTTAATTTCTGGCCAGAATTGAACAGTGGTTCCAGTTGCTCGTTTTGGTGCTTTACCTTCTAATACTTCCAGACCAGAAATGGCTTCACCGTGCTCAAAAACCATTTTGTACAGGTTTCCTTGGCGTTGAACTTGAACCTCTACTCTTGTAGATAAAGCATTAACGACTGAAATTCCTACACCATGCAAACCACCAGAGAACTGATAATTATCGGTACTAAATTTACCACCTGCATGAAGTTTAGTTAAAATAATTTCTATACCACTCTGACCATATTCAGGGTGAATATCAACAGGCATACCACGACCATTATCTTCAACAGATAAAGATCCATCCTTATATACCTTCACTATAATTTTATTTGCATAACCAGCTAATGCCTCATCCACAGCATTATCAATCACTTCTTGAGCCAAATGATTTGGCCTTGAGGTGTCTGTATACATGCCTGGGCGGCGACGTACTGGATCTAAACCAGATAGAACTTCAAGTGATTGAGCCGTATATTGAGACACGTGTTTCGGTTTCCTTATTTTATATTGTCTGACAAAAACTGAATAATCATGGGAATTTTTTCTTCAAAATTATCCATTGCATGATTTCCACCCATTTCAGTAATTAGCATAGACTGATGTGTTGTTAGACTATAATACCGCTGTGCTTCACGATAATCCAAAATTTCGTCTTCTTGTTGTAATAATACCAATAGTTTGCTTGCATCTTGCACAAATGGTACAGCAAGTTTCTCTAAATCGTTTAATTGAGCTTCATCTAAAGTCCAATGTTCTGTTACTTTAAACGGTATTTGTGTTTTTCCATATAATTTTCTAAATAATTTCCAAGGTTGTATTGCAGGATTAATTAGCACAGCTGGAATATTATAATCACTTGCCAATTGTGTTGCATAAAATCCACCTAAACTACTTCCAATGAGAACAACACATTCTAACTGTTCTATTTGCTGTGATATTTTTTTTAAGGTTAAAATTGGTGGCATATTTAAATCAGGTAAATATAACTGATGCTGTGTATTTTTTTCAATGTAAGACCTAAGTAACAACCCCTTCATTGAATTTGGATTGCTCAAAAAACCATGCAAATAGATAATATTCATATTTTGACTACAGAAAATTTTAAATTACAAGCCGTAATTTCATAATAAAAATCCTCTTTTATTTGCACATCTAAAAATTAAAGTTTATATAAATAGAATTATATTCTTTAATATAGTGAAAATGCGTAAAAGATAATATCAATTTTAATATTTTAATCATCAAACAAAATAAAGTGTATCTTCAAATATAGGATGCAAAATCACAATGCCAAGTTTAACACCTCTCCATGAAACATATTGTAAATGGGATCATACACCACCCAGCCAAGCTGATGTGCTTGAAGGTATTTCACAATTAGTCAGCACGCCTCTTAATGATGCTGTGAGAGATATTATTCAAACCGTTCAAGGTGAAATAGCCGTCAATGTTCTTGGACTCAGTTTATATAAAATGCAACAATTACAAAAAAAAACGTATATTCAAAAATTTTATAGAATTTCCTTCGATTCTTTGCAAAATTATGGACATTATTTTATTGCACCAGGGCTACGCCATATTATTGCAAAGTTTCCTAAACTACATAACAAGCCATTAACCCCAAAACAACATCTATTTCTCGGTGCTTTAAATGGAATTTTAGGTGATTACTTACTTGAAAAACATAATCCCATTGGTTTACCTATGACACTATATGACCATTATGGTTGCCTACAACATGGGGAGCTTACGGGACATATTGTGATCTTTATTCACGGTTTATGTATGACTCACCTAGACTGGTCGCATCAACAATATGGCGATATTGGAGAAAAACTTTTAGCTCAGCGTGATCATAACACCATGTTATATCTTAATTACAATACAGGACGACGAATTTCTGCAAATGGACATAGCTTAGCGAACATATTAGAAAATTTGGTTTTAAAAAATCCTAAAATTACGGAAGTTAGCTTAATCGGGCACAGCATGGGAGGCTTAGTTGCTCGCAGTGCTTTATTTTATGGAAAACAGGGTATTCATCAATGGATTCATCACGTAGAAAACTTAGTCTGTATTGGATCTCCACATCATGGCGCCATGCTAGAGCGCTTCAGCTTTAATTTACAAGATAAATTAGGACGACTCCCTATTATTAAAATTATTGGGCAAGTAGTGAATGTCCGTAGTAATGGAATTTTAGATTTACGCTACGGCAGTGTGCGTGATGATGACTGGGAACACAATCAAGCGCGTATAGGTTCTTTAGAAGATAATCGTAAACCCGCTCCTTTACCAAGCCATGTGAATACCTTCTTTATTGCAGGTACAATTGAGCATAAACATAAAAATAATCCAACACGAAAAGTCATTGGCGATTATTTAGTAAGTATCAAAAGTGCATTCGGTGAACATCCAGATCCTAAATTTTATTTAAAAGTTCCAATGTCACATAAAGCTATTTTTTATGGTTTAAATCATTTAGAAATTCAGTATCACCCGCAAGTGGCTGAACAAATTGCACGCTGGTTTTACCCTGCTAAAACTGAAAGAGAAAGTGAATCTATTCTAGAATATATTATTGATATAGACACAGCGAAAGAAAAGATTTTACTTGATCAAAAGCACATTTAAAAAAAGCCAACACATGTTGGCTTTCAATGATTAATGAGAATATCGTCTAAAGAGTTGCCATATACTTACAATAGCAAGCAAGCTAAAAAATACCAAAGACCAAACAGGCAATGATTGCCCTAAGAATGTCCAGTCAACTGCGGCACACTCTCCAGAACCTTGTAGAACTTGCTGAAAAACAGACTTTAAAGGCAAGGTATCTAACCAGTAATCTAAGCCTGGTCCGCAACTCGGAACTTGATCGGGTGGTAAATTCTGTAACCAGACATGGCGAGCCGCTACGCCAGCAGACCATAAAATTCCAACTGTACCTAAAAATGTATAACTACGCTTAAATACATTCGAAATAGGATTATGAATGAATGCAATTAGAGAGAAAAAGCCTAATGCAATTAACCCAATACGCTGAAATATACATAAAGGACATGGTTCTAAGCCTTGCACATGTTCTAAATACAAGGCAAATGCCATACCTATGACACTCGCCAAGAATAACAAACCGCTAACGAAGCGATAACTCCACTGCATCGATAACCTCTTAATTTTTATCTATAATCAGTAAGGTATTCTTGAAATGTCTTACTGGTATCTTTTTCAAGTTGTTTTTGATTTTGAATAGAAATTTCTGCAACTTCATCAAAATACGCCAAAGTTTCAGGGCTTAAAATATGCGCATCATAAACTGCAGCATGCTGAGCAGCTAGATGGCTTCCTAAACCCCATGTTCCACCATGTTCTAAAGTTTCTTCAATCACACTAATAGATAAAGTTTCATCTACATCATGCGCTCGTGTAAGCATCGTTTGCAATGCCTGAACATATAGTTCTGTTTGATATGTTCCATCTAATAATTCAGCTAGAGGTTGCATCTGTTCAAGATGTATCTGAAGCCATTCTTTTACAGCATATTCGTGATTATTCTCTAAAATTTTAGCATTCGGAGCACGACCGCGGTTCACAATTTCTGTTTGGTTTTGTTCAATTTGGTTTTGTTCATCATCGAGTAGTTCTGGGCTATCTTTGAGTAAACAATATAATGCCAATACCTCTAAAAAGCCTGCTGTAACATCATCAATCCCAATAGGACTATATGGGTTCACATCTACAGCGCGTAATTCTACATACCCTACACCACGATTTTGTAGTGCTTGCGAAGGTGTTTCTCCATCTTTAGGCACTTGCTTCGGTCGAACTAAACTATAATATTCATTTTCAATTTGAAGTACATGATCATTGATTTGAGTCGGCTCACCCTGCGCATTTTCCAGTCCTAAACGACTGAATCGTTTATAAGGTGTTTTAACTGCTTTTTGTAAACCTTCTAAATAACCGGATAAATGATTGTAGTGAATACCTAACTCTTTTTGTGCTGAGTTTTGATAACCAAAATTTCCCATTCTAAGTGCAGTTGCATAAGGAAGGAATAAGGTTCCACTTACTAACGGTAATAAATGATGTTCACGTCCAGTCATAAAACACTTACACACTGACGGACTTGCACCCACTAAATATATGACCAGTGGTGTTAAACGAATAAAATTACGAATTAAACCAAAATAACGATGACTACGATAATCTTGTAGAGATAATGCTTTTAATTGTTCATCAACTTCATGTTCTTGAAGCTTTTCAAATAATTGATCTGGAAATGATAAATTATAATGTACACCAGAAATCGTTTGCATTCGACGACCATAACGAATGCCTAAACCATGACGATATAAAGTTTTAAAACGACCAATATTTGATGTGCCGTATTGAGCTAAGCGAATATTTTCCTCTGCATCATCTAACATACACGGCATGGACAGTGGCCATAATTTTTCACCGTTTTCTAAATGACGATGTGCAACCGCATGTATATCTGTTAAATAATGTAAAACTTGCTCAATTGTTTCTTGCGGTGGAGTAATAAACTCCATCAATGCTTCAGAATAATCTGTTGTAATATGAGGATGTGTTAAGGCTGAACCTAAGGTTTTAGGATGATCCGCTTGTGATAAAAAACCATTACTTTGCATCCTTAAACTTTCACGTTCAATGCCACGTAACATACCGATGAAGTGAGAAGAGTCCACCCAGCTTGGTAAAATATTTGCAATATTAGTTTGGGGTTGACTCATTACAATCTCGCTTTTTAAAAGGAACCATTAAAACCATCTATTGATTTAAATTGACCATGATATTTAGGTGACAAATTACAACTAGAAAGTCATTTAGGCAAATTAATTCAATTGTTTTTTGAAGTTTTTATCACAAACTTACTCTATAAGACAGAATGAATTTGTGATTTCATTGGCAATATACAAGTAATAGGTTGTAAATATTATGGATTATGAGCATATTCTAGCATTTTGGTTTCATCCAGATACAGTACCTTTTCATTTCACGCAAAATAATATTTTTGATCAAAGTATTCACGATAATTTTCATAAAACTCATCATCAAGCGAGTCAATGTGAGCTATGGGAATGGCGCAACACAGCACAAGGGCGTCTTGCTGAAATCATTATTTTAGATCAATTTTCTAGAAACTTATATCGTGATTCACCACAGGCATTTGCGCAAGATTCTCTTGCCTTATGTTTAGCTCAAGAAGCCGTTGCATTAAAAATAGATCAGCAACTCTCACCCGAGCAGTGTGCATTTTTATATATGCCTTTTATGCATAGTGAATCTAAACTTATTCATGAAAATGCTTTAAAATTATTCACAGCATTAGGTAATCAAAATGCCTTAGAATATGAAAGAAAGCATAAAGTCATTATCGATCATTTTGGTCATTATCCGCATCGAAATGAAGTTTTAGGTCGTATTTCTACTGCTGAAGAACTTGAATTCTTAACTCAACCCAATAGTCGGTTTTAGTCTCCCCCCTTTACCTACAAAGGAGTACAAAATGAAAAAAATAATCCTCGGGTTACTCATCGGTACTGGTCTTATCATCAGTGGATGTACAACCCTCTCCAAGCCGTTGACTTTCAATCAATTAGGACAGTTTACAAGTCTGCCATTAAACAGCAATATTTTTCGTATTGGTTTTCAAACGAATGCAAATATCAGTTATGGTTCAGCTGAGGAAATTGCATTATTAAAGGCGGCTCAAACGACTGTTCAAAATGGGTTTCAATTTTTTAAAGTAATGAGCGATCCAAGCAACACAGTGCAACAACCAGCACGTCAGGCAGTGGTATATCCTGCTCCAGTGTATTACCCACCTAATTATTACCATCGCTACCCAGGATACTGGTCAGATCCATTTTATAATATGCCACAAGTCATAAATGTAGAACCAGCTCAAGTTGCCTATACCATTGAATGCTTTAAAAATCAAAAAACGGCACCAAATGACGCATTTGATGCAGCACTAATTTTGAAATCTTTAGGACCAAAATATGGACTAAGCCCAACAGGCGAAGTATTACAGCCATCAACTCAAACACCAACTAAAAAATAAAATTTGGACAACCATATGACCATAGAGAGATCAAGCTCGCCTAATCTACAACGGAGTAAAAAACTTGCAACAATTGCATTAATTGTTGCAATAGTGGCGTGGTTTGCTCTCATTCTAAGTGTTAAATTATGGCCCGAATATTCATGGATCATCCATATTTTAATGCTTGCAGCAGAAGCAGGTGTCGTAGGTGGTTTAGCAGATTGGTATGCCATTACGGTATTATTCCGTAATCCTTTTGGTAAAATTCCAATTCCTCACTTTTTACGTGATCATACTGAAATTATTCCACGTAATAAAACACGCATAGCCGAGTCTATGGGGCATTTCGTACAAGAAAACTTTCTATCTCCACAAATTGTAGAAAAAAGTTTAAAAAATACTGACTTATCTTTAGCCATCGGAAATTGGTTGGCTCAAACAGAGAATAGTCAACAAATTACAAAGATGATTCAGCAAACAACACCGAAAATTTTTGAGTTTATTGGGCAAGAACAAATTAGTCATTTTATTCAAAGTAACAGTGTACAGTGGGTTAAAAATACGGAAATTAATATGCTGAGCAGTGAAATGCTACGCGCAGTATTAGACAATGATTTCCATCAAGATGTGCTACAACGAGGACTTGATCTCTTACATGACTGGATGTTAGCACATCCACAAAAAGTTCAAGAATTGACCAAAAAAATGTTCAAAGAATTAGGCGTATGGGGTTTAGCGAAAAGTGCCAGTTGGTTCGGGTTTGATATGCAACAACGCTCCATTGATTCATTTATTCAGAAAATTGAATCCATACTTGCAGATCCTACACATCCTTGGCGCATTCAAATTGAAACCTATGGTCAACACCTGATTACACAGCTCACCGATCATGAAAGTGAAACAAGTAAAAAATTGAATCAGACTAAAAATGCACTGCTCGATAGCCCTCAAGTTCTCAACTTTATTGGTGGTGCCGTTGCAATTTTATGTACTGCAATCAAAGAAGATTTAGAAAAACCAGATTCAGGTATAGCACAAAACATTCGCATTGCCATTCAACAAGTAGGGCAAAATATTATTGAAAATAAGAATGTTAGAATACTCTTGAATGATAAATTTAGCCATGTTGCGATTTCATTGTCAGACCAGTACAGCGAGAAAGTAATTCGTTTTATTAGTGAACGTATTCATGAATGGGATTCTCGTGAAATGATTGATAAGATTGAAAATGAAGTTGGCGGTGATTTACATATGATTCGCGTCAATGGGGTTGTTGTTGGTGCAGTGATTGGTTTAACACTTGGAATTATTCGTGCAATAATCGATCTATTGTTATAACCTTTTGATCTTCATTTACTTATCTAAAATATTGACAAAATAATATAATCAACTCATGTTATGTTTAAGGTACTTTTACGCCTTTTAATTCACGCTATGATTGAAATTCATTCTAAACTTCCCTCCCAAGGCGTCACTATTTTTAGTGTGATGTCTGCACTTGCACAAAAATTAAATGCATTAAATCTATCTCAAGGGTTTCCAGACTTTCCTGCTCCCGCTGCTTTACTTGAAGCACTGAGTCAAGCAACATTGAATGGTCATAATCAATATGCCTCTGGAGATGGTCTATTCAATTTAAGAGCATTATTAGCACAACAGTTTTTAAAACGAGATCATATTCAGCTTGATCCCCTTCAAGAGATAACGGTTACACCAGGCGCAACCATTGGTATTTTCAGTGCAATACAAGCAACTGTTCATGCGGGTGATGAAGTTATTATTTTTGATCCAAGTTATGATAGCTACGCTCCAAGTGTTCAACTGGTCGGTGCAAAAGCAATTCACATTCCGCTTCAAGTACCTCATTTTCATGTAGATTGGGATCTCGTCAAGCAAGCAATTAATGAAAAAACACGAATGGTGATTGTAAATACGCCTCACAATCCAACGGGTTCAAGTTGGTCAAAACAAGATTGGTACAATTTAATTGATTTAATTCAAGATAAAAATATCATCGTCCTATCTGATGAAGTCTATGAACATCTCATCTATGATGGTCAACAACACTACTCAGCATTATCATTTCCTGAATTACGTCATCGTAGTTTTGTAGTAGGTTCTTTTGGAAAAACGTTTCATGTCACAGGTTGGAAAACTGGGTATTGTATTGCTGCACCAGAATTAATGACCGTATTTCGTCAAATCTATCAGTTTGCCAATTTTTGTGGTGTAACACCCATTCAAATCGCACTTGCACAATTTATGCAAGAGCATCCTGAACACATTGATGAGTTGGCAAATTTTTATCAAAATAAACGCGATTTATTTAATCAAGGTATTCAGAAATCTCGATTTTTATTTACGCCATCGCAAGGTACTTATTTCCAAAATTTAGATTATTCGCAGATTAAACCAGAACTCAATGATGTCGACATGTGTCAATATTTAGCAGAGCAGCATGGTATTGTTGCTATTCCTGTTTCTGTGTTCTATCAAAAACCACCGTCGAACTTAAAAATGATTCGTTTTTGTTTTGCTAAAAAAGATGAAACTTTAATTCAGGCAGGCAAAATTTTATCTCAAATTTAAGTCTCCATTTTAGTTTTATTCAAATTTAAACTTCATGCTGATCATGCACGCAATTTTTAGCTTTAATTTGTGTTAGTGTATGGTCACTTTAAAGTATAAAAATGTAATAAATTGGATATCATGAATGTCGTTAAAACAGCAACCACTTGTTAATCAACCTAACCTTTGGAAAACCTTTTTCGTTTTTCTTCTTCCTCTGATAGCGACAAATATTTTACAGAATTTATCGGGTACGATTAATACAATTTTTGTTGGACAAATGCTCGGTGTTCAAGCAATTGCTGCTGTTTCCGTCTTCTTTCCTATTTTATTTTGCCTCATGGCTTTTGTGATTGGTTTATCTGTAGGTGCAACCATTTTAGTCGGTCAAGCTTGGGGTGCCCAAGACCTTGAAAAGGTTTACGACATTGTTGGATCAACATTATATTTAACACTCATTGGCGGAACAGTAATCGCCATTTTGAGTGTTGTATTTGCTGAACCTATTTTAGTGGCTTTAGGGACAGATCCAAGTGTTCTTCATCTATCCCTTTCATTTGTGCAATGGATGTTAGCGAGTAGTCCTCTATTATTTATATATATTGTTTACACGTCTATTTTACGTGGCGTAGGCGACAGTAAAACACCTTTATTAGCGTCAACAATCACCATTATTGTGGGAATGATTATTACACCTGTTTTAATTGCTGGACATTTTGGATTCCCCAAATTAGGGATTATTGCACCAGCTATTGCAACAGCAATTGGTTTTTTTAGTGTCCTCGTTTTTTTAGTCATCTATTTGAATAAGCGAGACCATCCTTTAAAACTCAATATGCTACTCATTCGTCGTATTCGTTATCAGCCCCAGCTCATTAAAGCCATTTTACACTTAGGTGTTCCGACTGGTATTCAAATGGTGACCACTTCATTTGCTGGATTAGTCATTGTTGGTTTAGTCAATAAACATGGTGCAAATGCAACCGCCGCTTATGGTGCAGTCAATCAAGTATTAAACTATATTCAATTTCCTGCATTATCTATTGCGATTGCAGCTTCAATTTTTGCTGCTCAAGCTATTGGAGCAGGTAAATCGGATTTATTGGCGAAAGTTACTCGCACCGCATTAAGTATGAATATATTGTTCACAGGGTCATTAGTGATTTTAGCTTATTTATTCTCTAAATATTTAATGGCTTTGTTTATTACAGATTCTCATGTAATAGATTTAGGACAACAACTTCTATTTATCGTTCTGTGGTCACTTCTCTTTTTTGGCGCAAGTGCAATTTTTGCATCAATTATGCGCGCAAGTGGTACGGTTACTGTTCCAATGATTATTAATATTGTCGCAATTGTTGGAATAGAGCTTCCATGTGCTTATTACTTTAGTGAGTGGTGGGGACTAAAAGGAATTTGGTACGGATATGCTGCAGCATTTGTCAGTTTGTGTTTAATGCAGGGTTTGTATTACCAATTTGTTTGGAAAACAAAAACCATCAAAGCGCTTGTTTAAATTTATAATATCTTTTCACCTATTTTAGAATTTTCATACTGCATTAAGTAAATTTAAATACCTATTTTGAAAGCTATTAATCATTCAATATTAATAGCTTTCAATCTAAATAAATCTTCTCAAAACTACCCTTGATAACCCACAGAAACTGAACCATTAAAACTGTGCTTCAGAAAGCTTCTTTAAATCAATGTATTTCATCCGTAGGTTATACGTGAATACTTACAATTCTACGGTATAAATAACAAGCAAAAGGTCGGCTGTTTTTGATTTATGAATGAAATTTTTTAACTAAAAACTTTACAGATCCACTGATTATTAATTCTTATTTTTTATAATATTCCCCCCTAGCTCCACTTTTAAAAAGATAAAGTTAGAGGAAACTATTTACAAATATTAATTAATTTTTTTCTGCCCAGTACCTTTCTTTTTTCTAATAGTTGTCGCCAATTCAATCACTTTTTGATAGTGTGTCGGCAAAATACGTTGGATCAAATCAAGTGCTTTAGCATCATTTCCAATTAATAAACGTCGTTTATTTTTTTGTACTGCTTCTAAAATTTGACGAGCAGCATCCTCTGGTGGGCATCTCAATAATTTATTAAATGATCTTGTTGCTCTTTCTGGATCTACTCCTAATGTTTTTAAGCTACTATTTGACCGTGCAGAATTCGCAATATTAGTTCGGATACCTCCAGGATGAACACTTAACGCACTTACTCCACTGTTTTCTAGATCTAATTCTTGTCGTAAAGATTCAGTAAAGCCGCGTACTGCAAATTTTGTTGCGTTATACGCAGATTGTGTTGGCTGAGCCATTAAACCAAATAAGCTTGATATATTAATAATATGACCATCACCCGTTAATTTAATTAATGGTAAAAATTCTTTTGTGCCATAAACTACACCCCAGAAATTAATATTTACTATCCATTCCAATTCTTCATAACTTTCACCTTCTACTGTCGAAGCCAAAGCAACACCCGCATTATTAAAAATCATATTCACCCCCCCATGATCATGTACGGTTTGCTCAGCCCAATGTCTGACCTCTTCTAATTTGGCTACATTTACTTTTTGAATCGTCACATTCACACCAGAGGCTTTCATGCGTTCAAGTGTTTCAGCCAAACCTTGCTCATTGACGTCTGCCAATGATAAATGACAACCCTGTTGAGCTAAAAGAATTGCTAACTGTTGTCCTATCCCTGAACCTGCTCCCGATATTGTAGCCACCTTATCTTTAAAATTTTTCATTCATTATCATCCAGTTATTAAAAGTATTATTCGCCTTGAGATTCATCATATTCTATTTTACCGTGCAGTTTATTGTCCTTTAGTGACTCATTCGATCAGCATAAAATGGATCATTTTATCTCTATAAACATTTCAAAATTAATTTCATAAATTATGTGATTAAAATATTAATTATTTCGAATATAAATCAAAAAATTTAAGGAACTTTTTATCTTCTTTTTTATTATGTTGCGCATGAAATGAATTAAAAAACAGAAATCAAAAAAATATAAGCCAAATTGCAATATGTTAAAAAATTCACATAAAATAATAAAAGATTTATTTATAACACGATATTGGTGTAAAATTTGCCATATATTTATTTAAAAAAATCAATTCCTGTACCTTTTGCAATGATATTGTCATAATTAGTCTTTGTAATAAGCCTGTCATAAATAGAAAACGGCTCACCGTTAACAATATAGGGTATTGCTTTGTGAAAGATGACTATATATTAATCGTCGATGACGAACTTCCAATTCGAGAAATGATCCATACCTCTTTAGATATGGCAGGATTTCATTGTTTACAAGCAGAAGATGCTAGACAAGCGCATCAAATGATCGTTGATCAGCGTCCGTCATTGATTCTTTTAGATTGGATGATGCCTGGCGGTATTAGCGGTGTAGACTTATGTCGCCGACTCAAACGAGATGAAAGTTTTTCCGAAATTCCAGTGATTATGTTAACTGCACGTGGCGAAGAAGATCATAAAGTTCAAGGTCTAGATGCTGGTGCAGATGATTACATGACGAAACCTTTTTCTACACGTGAGTTAGTCTCAAGAATTAAAGCTGTGCTCAGACGCTCAAATGCACTTAATGGCGAGAAAACCATTGATGCAAATGGTTTAATTCTAGATCCAGTTAGCCAACGCGTAAGTTTTGGTCAAAGTATTCTAGAAATGGGTCCAACAGAATATCGCTTACTTGCCTTCTTCATGACACATCCTGAACGTGCTTACACACGTGCACAATTATTAGACCAAGTTTGGGGTGGTAATGTGTATATTGAAGATCGTACAATTGATGTCCATATTCGACGCCTACGTAAAGTTTTAGAACCTTTTGGTGCCGATCGTTATGTACAAACTGTCCGTGGTACAGGATATCGTTTTTCTACTCGAGCAGATGTTGCATTAGGTTAAATGTGTTGTTATGTATGAGCCCTACCCAATTCCAGATCTTGCACGCGACCATAAAAAGACTCGATACAGTAGTTTATGGGCGTTTGCCAAACAAGATCTTAGGCTCCTTGCACTCTTTATTGTCATTGCAGGATTAGTTGGATTTGGAGTTGGTTATCTTGGCATTTGTCTCTTAGCCGCTTTTGGGGCTTTTTTTGCCTTACAACTTCGATCATTGTATTTAGTCAATGATTGGATTTCTCATCGCCCTTATGATGTTCCACCTAATTTAAATGGAATTTGGGGAGCATTATTATTTAATGTTTATCGTGCACAGCGCCAAGAACGTATTGTACAAGCTGAAATGGTCGGACTCATCGATCGTGCACAATCATCTCTGATTGCCTTAGATGAAGCTGTTGTTTTAATTGATGATAATCATCAAATAGAATGGTGGAATGTTGCAGCGGAACGCTTATTAGGTATTCAATCCTTAGATCGTGGTCGAAATATTTTAACTATTTTGCGCCAACCCACATTTATTGAATATTTTAATCATATCGATCAATATCCAGATGGCTTAAAAATTAAATCATCGATGCAAGATGAACATTATGTACAAGTGAAAATGACTCGTTTTGGTAGTGAAAGTCGTTTATTAGTCGCGCATGATGTTACCCGTATGCATAACCTTGAACAAATGCGTAAAGATTTTGTTGATAATATTTCACATGAATTACGTACTCCCTTAACTGTACTCAGCGGATATATTGAAACATTCACAGATCAAGAAGATATTAATCCTCGCTGGAAACGTGCATTCGATCAAATGCAATCTCAAACACGTCGAATGAATGCATTAGTCAATGATTTACTTCTATTATCACGTTTAGAAAATGAAAAAAGTATCGCTAAAAATCAAATTATTGATATGCCTAGTTTAATGAATCAACTCTTTGATGATGCGCAAGCCTACAATATAGATTACGGCCATACATTAAACTTAGATATTGATAGCCATTGCGATTTAATTGGTTCAGATATGGAGCTTGCAAGTGCATTTAGCAACTTGATTACCAATGCAATTAAATACACTCCCAAAGGTGGAACCGTCACCATTGGTTGGCATGATGACGGTGATCAAGGTTACTTTACCGTTGAAGACACTGGTATCGGTATTAATCCTAAACATTTACCCCGCTTAACGGAACGTTTTTATCGTGTAGACAGTGCACGTAGTCGACAAACAGGTGGGACAGGATTAGGTTTAGCAATCGTTAAACATGTACTCATGCAACATAATGCCCACTTAGAAGTTGAATCTAAAGAAAATCAGGGCTCTATATTTAAAGCTGTTTTTCCTAAAGAACGTTTATATGACATTGCAACACAAGCATAAAAAAAGCACCTGAGGTGCTTTTTTTATGCTTTATAGATGATTTAAATTAAATGCCCTAAAGCTTTACCCATTTCTACTTCAGTGGTTGCCTTAAAAGCATCATCCCACTGCATTTTATTTTCTTCAAACAAAACAATTGCTGTAGATCCTAGATAAAAGCGTCCTAACTCTGCACCTTTTTCTAAAAATAAATCATGCTGATTTACTTCTAAACGACCTGTCGGTTTTACTTTACCTGTTGCGACGGTCTCAATTCCAGCAACAATCATCGCACCAACCAAAACAACAGCCATACGTCCCACAGACGTATCAAACAAACAAACCATTCGCTCATTACGGGCAAATAGTCCTGGAATATTTTCTGCAGTCGTTTGATTAACTGAAAATAACTCTCCAGGTACATACAATGTTTCGGTCAATGTTCCTGCAAATGGCATATGTACACGGTGATAATCTTTAGGTGATAAATACACTGTAGCAAATTGGCCATTTTTAAATGGTGCAGCCAATTGAGGATCTGCGATCAAATGATCAACTGTAAATTTTTGACCTTTTGCTTGAAAAATATCTCCACTTTCAATAGTACCAATTTGAGAAATTGCACCATCTGCAGGTGAAATAATACTTTGAGGATCTGCATCAATTTCACGAACCCCATTTTTTAATGAGCGCGTAAAGAAATCGTTAAAAGATTTAAATTTTAATGCATTCGTCTGTTCAGCAATGGACATATCAATGCCATATTGTGCTTTAAACGCAGAAATAACCACATTTTTTATTAAAGGATTTTCACTTGCAGCCAACTTTCCAACAACACGTGATAATTGATGTTGTGGTACAACATTTTGTGCCTGAATGAAAATCTGTTTTTTTAAATGTGATGCAAAACTCAAGATGGTGACTCCCCTGTAATGATAGGACTATCGAGGCGATTGCCCCATTCACTCCACGCACCATCATACGCTTGAATGTTCCAACCTAAAAGGCGTCCAATAATATAAGCTAAACCTGATCGATGATGTGACTGACAATACACCACAACAGGCTGGTCTAAATTGAAGCCAAGTTGTTCCAAACGCTGCTGAATACGTTCTAAAGAGTGCAATTTTAAATGATTTTGACGATTAAGGGCAGTACTCCATTCAAAATGTAATGCACCCGGTATATGTCCACCTTTTCTTGCAGCTAAACGTTGCCCTTTATACTCATCCGCTGTTCGGCAATCCCATAATTGTACTTGTTGAAGATTTACTTTTTCTAACAGACTGTCATATTCAATTCTATAAGTCGAATCTAATTGAATAGGTAATAAATTTTCAATTGGTTGAACTTTTTCAGTCTCTGATGATGTCGGTAAATTTTCACCTAACCACGCATGAATCCCCCCATTTAACAAACTGGTATTTTTGAAGCCTAAGCAATGTAGATTCCAAATTAAGCGTCCTGCCCAAGCACCACCTTCATCATCATAAGCAATAACATGATGATCGGGTGAAATATTCAAATAACGTACCAAAGCTTCTAAATCTTCTTTTTCAGGTAATAAACCCGATGTATGTTCTTCTTGTCGAACCAATAATTTAGGCTGTACATGAATCGCATGTGGAATATGAAGTTGTTCATAAACAGAACGGCGACTTAAATCTACAATACGTAATTTTTCATGCCCAAGATAGGGTACAAGTGCTTCAGCTTCAATCAATAATCCGAAGTTAAATGTAGGAACAGTCATCTTCTTATCATATATATTAAATTAATTCTTTTAATCTTATCACAGTTATATTTTACCAATAATGCTTTAAAAAAAATTCATTAGCAAAATATAAGATATAAAAATATGTTTATTCAAAAAAACCAAATTTATTCAATTTGGTTTTTGGCATTTATTTCTTTTAAATTTATTCTGTAATCTCGAATACCTGCTTTAAATAAGCTAAGAAAGTATCGTTATCTGTCATCGTTTTTCCAGGGCTATCTGAAATTTTTGCAACAGATTGACCATTACATTCAACCAGCTTTAATACAATATTCAAGGCAGTTTGCCCCATATCATTGGTCAAGTTGGTTCCAATACCAAAACTGACTTGAAAGCGATCTTTAAAATATTGATGTAATGCCCATGCTTTATCGATATTTAAACCATCACTAAACGTTAACATTTTCGTTTTACTGTCAATTTTTAGCTTTTTATAGTGGATATATGCCTTATCTCCCCATTCATATGGATCACCACTGTCATGACGTAATCCATCAAATAATTTGGCAAAATACAGATCAAAATCACGCAAAAAAGCATCCATTCCAACGACATCAGTCAAAGCAATTCCTAAATCACCACGATACTCTTGTACCCATGTTTCTAAAGCAGATTTTTGGAAATTTCTTAAACGAACGTCTAACGCTTGAAATGCTTGCAAAAACTCATGTGCCATAGTACCAATCGGAGTAATCCCCAACTCTTTTGCCAACAGCACATTACTGGTTCCCCGAAATACCTCAGGTACAGCTAAATGAAAAGATTGAACCACATGTTTTTGCCATTCAAAACTATAACGACGACGTGTACCAAAATCTGATATTAAAAGTGGAGGTTCTGTTATTTTTTGCTCTGTTTTATACTGCTGAATTTGTTTAATTTTTGCTGTAAGACGACGCTGACCCTCTTCTAAAACTTCTGCTGTCCGTATTCGCCTAAAATATAACTCATTCACAATCGCTAATACAAATATTTCAAACATCATCGCTTGAACCATAGGGCCTTCGACCCAAATGTCTAGACGGCCTTGTTCATCAACACCTGCTTTAATAAAACGACGTTTAAGTTGAAAAAGTTCTAAATAGTCGACAAAATCACTTTTTATAAAACGTAAGCTACGTAAATATTTTAATTCATCTTCTTTATATTTTAATTCACAGAGTAAATCGAGTTGCTGATTCAATTCATCTAAAATATCAACGAGTGGATAAGCTGTATCTTCAAGATTACGACAGCGAAAGTGATACACACTATGCGTTTGCGGAAATTTATGCAATACCACCTGAAGCATTGTAAATTTATACAGATCCGTGTCGAGTAACGATTGAATTATGGATTGCATGTTCTACTCATAAAGATATCCTTAACACACTATAAAAAATTAATTCTTAAATGCAAATAAAAAATGCTATTGATATCGTTTTAACACTTTTAGCTTATATTTTGTTTATTTTTTATCTCTATTAATTTTGAACCTGAAACTTTAACCCTTGATCATTCTCTCTACCATTTTAACAACAGATGGTAAACAATATGCTGAATAGATTCCGTTTGCCTCTATCTAATCAAATTTCATTTTTTTCAATTCTAAAGATATTTAATTTCAGTTTTAAAACCTGATAACTTTTGTACCCTTAACTCTCGTTTTGCTACAATCATGCTCGACAAAATATTATAAACGGTAAGCTATGCGCGCATTATTACAACGGGTTGTTGAAGCTAAAGTCATTGTCAATAATGAAGTTACAGGTCAAATCGGACACGGAATTTTAGTTTTTTTAGGTCTTGGAAAAGATGATAATCTAGAAAAGGGTAAAAAACTGATTGATAAAATATTAAAATATCGTTTCTTTGATGATGAGCAAGGGAAAATGGGCTGGAACGTCAGCCAAGCCAATGGTAGTGTATTAATTGTTTCCCAATTTACATTGATGGCCCAAACACAAAAGGGTTTACGTCCAGATTTTGGTCCAGCAATGCCTCCATCAGAAGCAAAAGCACTCTATGAAGAATTAGTTGATTACGCTCAATCTTTATTTCCCAATATTGAAACAGGCATCTTTGCTGCTGACATGAAAGTACATCTCATTAACGATGGTCCAGTCACATTTAATTTAGAAATTGAATAAACCAATCTTGAAAAGCCCTCATAAAAATAGAGGGCTTTATTTTTTATTTAAAATTAGCGACCTGTTTTACTTTTAATAAATTTACGTGCTACTGCAATTTTCTCTTTCACAGGTTTCGGTAATCTTGGTGGAATTAATTTGGCAGCTTGATTGAACCAAACCAGTAAACCAAAGTCACCTTCCATTTTAATCGAACCATCTTGCATGCCTGCCATGAAAAGAGAAGCATCACCTTTAATCAAGGTTTTTACACCTTGCTCACTATCTGCAAATTGCAAAGTGAAGTCTGCAGGTTGCGAATTTCCTGATGCAGTACTGATATGTCCATGATCAACAATAATTTGACGAGCAACACCTAAATCCGTTCCAATTTGAATGCGAAACTGACGTTCATGAACTAATTCGATAAATTTAGGATTCGTACGAGAAAGTTGTTTCATACGTAGCACTAAACCCGCAACAAGAAGATCTAATGGATCTGTACTAACGTCAATTAATGGAAGTTTCACGACAGGGATCGAAGAAAGATTCATGACAGTTAAGCCTATTGTAATTTTTAAAAAGTAAACATGAACATGCTACCACAGCATTCTAATTTTTTAGCTTAAATTTGTACGACATTCACTACTTTAATGCAAAAAAAATGTACGCACTCGTACATT
Source organism: Acinetobacter sp. ANC 4558 (assembly GCF_002135375.1). GTDB lineage: Bacteria > Pseudomonadota > Gammaproteobacteria > Pseudomonadales > Moraxellaceae > Acinetobacter. The sequence goes on from NZ_NEGH01000001.1 coordinate 313,280, forward strand.
TTTAACGCTTTATTTTCAAATATTATTAGCGACTAGAATATTGTTGACTCTCATCTTCATGTACAGGCGTGTGTTCAATATAATGTCGTTTTGCTGTAGCTGTACGTTCTGCTTTACGGTCTTCTCTTATCAGTAATAACGTCATGCATATCATTGCAAAACAAATTGCAGATAAATAACTATATGTTACTGGCCATTCAAGAACCACTTGCACGCTATATCGAACTGATTCAAGTAATCCCCAAAAGATCATGCCCGCTAACATAAAATTTAACCACCGACGATAAGGAGAAAAGAAAACAGCAATCAAAGCAGCGGCCAATAAGCTTAAGCCCAATATACTTGCTAAATTCGCTGTGGTCATAAAAACCTCCATTAAGCTGGACAGAATACAATTTTAATCTTTCATTCCACTCCTCTTATTACTTTTTTTAAATAATAAGACTGGGTTTGTCTAACGCTTACCAGTGCATTATGATCAGTTTTTATAAGAAAAAAAGAGCTGTATTTTTATTAAACGACATATCTTGTCGCTATATTATATTGTAATTACATTTTTTTACTGATCGAGATTATGAAAAATCAAGTCACTCCTATATTCGAGTGTCATTACAAAAAAATACACCGTATTTTTTTACTGAAAAAAAAAATTTTCAATCCTAATTATTGTTGATTTATATTCTTATGTGACATCTCCATCATCTTTGTTTTTACGACATTTTTAAAAAAAAGTGTGACTAATTAGCCACACTAATAAAAACGATGTATCGCTGATGCAAGAAGTTCATCATGCACGTGTTAGATCTTTATCATGTACCCCTAATAAATAAAGAACACCGTCTAAGCCAACACTTGAAATTGCTTGATTTGCATTTTGTCTAACCAATGGTTTTGCTCTAAAGGCAACCCCTAAACCTGCGATTGAAAGCATAGGTAAGTCATTTGCTCCATCACCTACTGCAATTGCTTGCTCTAACGAAATGCCCATTTCTTCAGCAATTTGTCTCAATAAGAATGCTTTACGCGCGCCATCAACAATATGACCTTTAACTTCACCAGTCACTACCCCATTTTGTACATCTAAAATATTGGCATGAACTTCATCAATTCCAAGTTTTGTCTGTAAATATTCGGCAAAATACTGAAACCCCCCAGACAAAATTGCAGTCCGATACCCCAAAGCTTTTAACGTTGAAATTAAATATTCTGCTCCTTCGGTCACTGTTAAGCGCTCCGCTATTTTAGGAAGTACAGATGCATCCATTCCTTTGAGTAAGGCAACACGCGCTCTAAAACTTTGTTGAAAATCTAACTCACCTTGCATAGCGCGTTCAGTGATTTCAGCAACTTGTTCACCTACACCAGCTTGTATTGCTAATTCATCAATGACTTCTTGCTCTATAAGGGTTGAGTCCATATCAAAACAAACTAAACGTCGATTACGACGATAGATATTATCTTCCTGAACAGCAACATCTACATTTAATTCACTTGATAAGCTCAAACATGCTGCACGCATTGCTGCTGCATCCAACATTTGCCCACTTAAACCAAACTGTATACAAGCACGTTTTGGTTTCGTTGATGACTCATCTAATGATGGGCGTCCAGATAATCGTGTTACTGTTTCTATATTAAAGCCTTGGCTAGACACAATTTTTGTGACAGCTTGTAAATGTTCAGCCTCTAATTCTGGAGCTAAAGCAGTCACAATATAACGAGTTCTACCACCTTCATTGACCCATTGTGCATAATCTGATGTAGATATTGGTTTAAAACGCACTGTTAAGCCAATTTCATGTGCTAAAATCAAAATATCCTTCATGGCTAGGGCTGTTGCAGTCTGATCATCAGATGATACAACAATACCTAAGGTCAGCTGATTATGTATCACAGCTTGACCTACATCGAGGATTTGTAAGGATTGAGCGGACAAAACCTGCATTAATCGGGTGAATTGATTAGGTTGGTCGGGTCCTAAAAATGATATAAGAATGATTTCTCGCATGAATTGACTCTGGTCTGAGCTACAACTATTGTAAGAATCATAATCGAAATTCAGTAAAATTACTTTGGAAGTTTACGTTGAATGCGCCTAGACAAGGGCTATTTGCTAGCCTATTAATTGTTAGTTTTATTTTGCAAACCTTTATTTTGGTTCTTGCAACAACTCATCAGTTAAATGAAAACCGTGCCAATCAGGGACAATTGGTTACGAGTCAATTGGTTACCGATAGTCTTTCTGAACTTGAACCTGCAAATACAGTATCGCTTGCATTACTGGTGGATCGTTATGCGACAAATCCAAATATTGCCTCAATTCGAATTTTGAATGCAAATAATCAAGTGCTTGCAACTGGTGGAATGTCAAAAACACGCCCAGGTGAGATATTCGTTCGTGATGCTTTACTGAATGAAAAGAAAATTGGTGCAATAGAAATTACGTTAATTAAGCCAAGTATTGGTGAAATTTTACGTACTCAATGGTTGGCAATATTGGCTTCATTCATCATTCATGTTCTACTTTGGTTAGCTTACCGCGCTATTGCTCGTCCAAGTCGGACAGAATATTTAGCACGTATTAATAACGAAGCACGTCTTAAACATGAATTACAAACACTTACTCAGGCACTAGAGCAAGAAAAACACAATACAGCCGTTGCAATCGCACAAGTTCAACACAATACACCTCCAACATTAAAAGTCACCAAAGATCTATCATCTGAATATCAAAACGATCATCATCTCGCACTGAATATTCAGTTCTATGATCCGAAACAGCTTTTAGAAACTGTAACTCCCTCTGTATCTATTCCTTATTTTAATCTTTGCCAAATTTTCTTAAATAAAAGTATTGAACGCTGTGTTCAACATTATAAATTGAATTGCTCAGATCTTAAGACCATTCAAGCCTTTTCTACTGATGGTGCAATCATTTCAATTCCTGCCGATAAGCCTGATGCAGCTAAATGCTTAACGATGATTAGTACTGTATTTCAACTCCTTTCTGAAGTGCTCTACAAACGTTATCGTGAAGATAAACGCTTTGTTTTACAAACACGAAGCGCGGTTTCAAGTAGTGTGGAATCTATGCAACTCTCAGCGGCACAGGCAGCGGTACGTTTAGCAACTCAGCTCTCAGCAAAAGAAAGTGCTGTTCACTTATCAAACGAATTATTAAAAACATTGTCTAATCATTATGAGTTGATGAGTTTACCGTCTCCAACCAATGTACTCACTCGTCATGCTTTTATGATTAATGGAATGGATAGTGAATATGCCGAGTTGGCTCAAAATATTCGTACAGAAATTTTAAAAGCGAAACAATCTAAAGCCTCTTAAAAAAAGTGAATAATAAAAGCCTGCAAATGCAGGCTTTTATTATTTTGATCGATCTGCCTTTGCAGCCCAATAACTCGCTAAAGTTGCACCAGAAATATTATGCCATAGACTAAATATTGCACTTGGAACTGCGGTAATAGGTGATAGCGCAAAATGAACGGCTGCTAATGCAACCCCAAGACCTGAATTTTGCATCCCCACTTCAATTGAAATTGCCTTACAATCAGGTTCTGATAAATGAAAGAATCGCCCAGCCCAATAGCCGAACAACAGTCCCAAACCATTATGTAAAATTACGACACCTAAAATGAGCAAACCAGATTCAAGAATTTGTGCTTTACTTCCCGCAATAATCGCCGCAACAATAAATACAATAGCAACAACAGAAATCACAGGCATAACCTGAATATAATGATTTACTTTTTTCTTTAAAATTGCTCTAAAAATAAGCCCTAAAGCAATCGGAAATAATACTACTTGTAGAATAGATGCCAACATCGCAAAAGCATCGATTGCAAGCCACTGACTGGCAAGTAGATAAAAAATTGCAGGTGTCAGTATTGGCGCCAAAATGGTTGAAATAGATGTACAAGCAACGGACAAGGCCGTATTACCTTTTGCCATATAGGTAATGACGTTTGAAGCTGTTCCGCCTGGGCAACAGCCAACCAAAATCACACCAACGGCAATTTCAGTTGGTAAACTAAAAACTTTACATAAAATAAATGCCAATCCTGGCATTACAATAAACTGTGCAAAGACGCCAATTGCAACTGCTTTGGGATGATATAAAACACTTTTGAAATCATTTAATGTCATGGTCATTCCCATCCCAAACATAATAATGCCTAGCATCCATGTGATATATGTTTTTAACCAAATGAATGCTTCTGGATGATATAAAGCCAATCCTGAAAATAAAATGACCCAAAATACAAATGTCTTTTGAATGAATTGCGTAAATTGGGTAAGAAATGACATTTACTGACTCCCGTAAATAATTTCAACTTGTTCTAAATCTTTAACTTGATCCATACAAAATGGAAAGCATTAACCAATTCAGCGCTTCTATGTAGGTATGTAGTGACTATAATTATGCTAAATCTTTCATATATAGACGTTTTACACCTTTCACCAACATATTCTGCCATGCGTGTTGTAAAGAACCATTTAAATCAATTGCACGAGTTGCATCAGCAATGACAAATGTTTTAAACCCAAACTCACAGGCATCTATTGCCGTCCATGCAACACAAAAATCTGTAGCAATTCCAACAATAAAAACAGTATCAATATGTCGTTCTTTTAAATACCCTGCTAAGCCAGTTGATGTTTGATGATCCGCTTCTCTAAAAGCGGAATAACTGTCAATATTTTTGTTAAACCCTTTACGAATAATCAGTTGAGCTGTAGATAGTTGGAGTGCAGGATGAAACGCAGCATCTTTTGTTCCCTGAACACAATGCTTGGGCCATAGCACTTGCGTACCATATTCCACATTAATAGTTTCAAAAGGTTTTTTATGCGCGTGATTTTCTGCAAAAGAAATATGGTCGTCTGGATGCCAATCTTGTGTTAATACAATATTATTAAAATAGTTTGCTAGTTGATTGATATTTGGAATAATTTCATCAGCATGCGCAACTGCTAAATTTCCCCCAGGCGTAAAGCCATTTTGAACATCAACAACAATTAAAGCCGCATTATTGTACATCTATGTTATCCCTATCAAATATTATACGATTTATTCAAAATACATCAGAATTTGAAATACAATTTTATATTCATATAAATAAATTTATAAAGTTTGTTATTGCTTTGATTAAAACATATTGTTCTAAAAGGCTGAATCAGTCATAATTTGCATAAGCATTATTCAATAATTGCTTATTGAATTTTATTCAATCAAAATACTGCAACCATCCACAATTTCTGTTTGTCTACTTTTATTCACGTGGATGGAAAAATAGGATATTTTTAAAAAATGACTCAGCAAGCACAGATCATTCGAGGCTCTATCGTCGCAATCGTCACCCCAATGTTAGAAAATGGCAGTGTAGATTGGAAGGGTCTAGAAAAGCTCGTTGAGTGGCACATAGAACAAGGCACTAACAGTATTGTTGCAGTTGGAACAACTGGTGAAGCTTCAACTTTAAGCATGGCTGAACATGCACAGGTGATTAAAGAAATCATTCGTGTAGCAAACAAACGCATTCCGATTATTGCTGGAACTGGTGCAAACTCAACACACGAAGCTATAGAACTTACAAAAGAAGCAAAAGCATTAGGTGCAGATGCAGCATTATTAGTCACACCTTATTACAACAAACCAACACAAGAAGGTTTATATCAACATTATAAAGTTATTGCTGAAGCTGTAGACTTGCCAATCATTTTATATAACGTTCCAGGTCGTACTGGTGTTGATTTGCAAAATGAAACTGTAATTCGTCTTGCAGATATTCCAAATATCGTTGGACTTAAAGATGCAACTGGTGATATACCACGTGGTCAAGCACTTATTCAAGCATTACAAGGTAAATCACTGACCGTTTACTCTGGCGATGATGTTACCGCTTATCAACTTATGGCTCATGGTGCGCAAGGAAATATTTCTGTTACAGCAAATGTTATTCCAAAGCAAATGAGTGAAATTTGTGCTGTTGCTTTATCTGGTGATCATACACAAGCTGAACAACTGAATAATCAAGTTGCAGATTTACATGACATTCTATTTTGTGAATCAAACCCAATTCCTGTGAAATGGGCACTTCATGAAATGGGTCTTATTGGGACAGGTATTCGTTTACCGCTTACTCCACTTGCAGAACAATATCGCACTCCATTACGTGAAGCACTTCATGTACTGGATGCTATCAAATAAAAAAGAGCTCGTCTTATGCAATTACGTTTTGGTTTCATCGCTGCACTTTCAGCATTAAGTTTTGTTGGTTGTAGTTCATTGAGCATTGGTAATGGCTCTTTAGACTATAAAAAAACGACAACTGTAGAACCTCTAAAATATCCTGAAGGTTCAGTGGTTCGACCAGCAACGCCATTGTATCCCGCTCCAATAATAGATCCGCTAGCATTAGAAAATGCACCGAAGGTTGAGAATCAAAAGGGGAATCGTTTTTCAGCCCCTCGCCCTTCTTCACTCTCTACGGCTAAAGCACCTCAAGTAAGCACAGAAACAAGTAAAATTGCGCGTCCGCAACCTTTGTCAGATGAAAATTTAAATCCACTACTTAAAGTTGATGGAAACTCAGCAACCATCTGGCAATATACACTTTCTGCGCTAAGTAGCCTGAACTACCCTATTACTGGACAAAGTAAAAACCAGTATGAGGTAACGGTTAAGGCTGATGGTCATAGTTATATCGTAAAATTAATGCCAATTAACTCAAGCAATATGTTAATGGTGTTTAATGTTGATCATAGTGTAGCCGAGCAACAAGCTGCTGCTGATCTGTTAGCCCAAATTTACCAAAATTGGCCAGCCTAGTCGTACTAGGCATTTTTTTTGAAGAAGGTTCCTCCATGTTAAAACAAACCTTGCTCTATACTGGTAAAGCGAAATCTGTATACGAAACTGATAGTGCAGATCACTTGATTTTAGTCTTCCGTGATGATGCATCAGCATTTAATGGTGAGAAAATCGCACAACTCGATCGCAAAGGTAAGGTGAACAACCGTTTTAACGCCTTCATTATGGAAAAGCTTGCAGCAGCAGGCATTGAAACTCATTTTGAAAAACTTTTAACACCAAACGAAGTTTTGGTGAAAAAGTTAAAAATGATTCCAGTTGAATGTGTCATTCGTAATTATGCAGCCGGTTCTTTATGTCGCCGTCTTGGTGTTGAAGAAGGCAAAGAACTTGTTCCGCCTACATTTGAACTTTTCTTTAAAGATGATGCTCTTGGCGACCCAATGATTAATGAGTCACAAGCGATTGCTTTAGATTGGGCAACGGCTGAACAGCTTGCACAAATGAAAGAGTTAACTTATAAAGTCAATGATGTTCTAAAAGCTTTATTTGAAGACGGCAACATGTTACTTGTTGACTTTAAACTTGAATTTGGTGTTTTCCACGATCGTATTGTTTTAGGTGATGAATTCTCTCCAGATGGTTGCCGTCTGTGGGATAAAGACACTAAGAAAAAACTTGATAAGGATCGTTTCCGTCAAGGCTTAGGTGGCGTTGTCGAAGCATATGAAGAAGTTGCTGCTCGAATTGGTATCGATTTAAGCGATATATAAATTCGTAGAAATTTTAAAAGAACCGAACATATTGATGTTCGGTTTTTATTTTGCAATAGACATATCGATAATATCGCTCTATTGAAATTTTCAATCATGTGTTTTTTATTGCTTAATCTAATTTTTTTCTTCATTTGGGCGTTTCATTTGAGTGCAATTAAAAAATATTTGATTAATAATTATACAAATAAAAATAATTAATTAAAGATTATAATAAGTTATCAATTTAATAATAAAACCGTACGTCTTTTCGTATTAAAATTCACGTTACCTTTAATTAACCCAATTTCAAGACAGTAATATTTTGCGAAATAAAACACATTTTAAATTAAAAAATGATAAAAATATTCGATAAAAAGCAAATAAATAATCAAATTAAAGCCAGATGAAAAATATTTCATTGATTTATCTTTATATTGTTATCTCTTAATGTGATTAATATTGTAGAAACTTTATTTAGAAAGAATAACAAATATTGCATTAATCAATCGAAATTTTTAATAATTTAGATATCAATATTCACTTTCATAACAAAGTCTTTTGATGAATAATACATACAACAGATAATCTGAATCACCCTTTTATTGAACAGTTACCCTCTAGGATGTGATCTCCCAAAGAACATCCTCTTTTATAGCCCAATTCTCCCCTGAATTGGGCTTTTTTTTATGAAATTTTACAGTAATTTCTAAATCTCTTACATTTCATAAAGCAAATAGTTATTTATAAATATATGTTATGTATTATCTGAAAAATTAAATAAATATTATGCAAATAAACTCTTTTCAAATCATTTTTTTTTGGTTATTATATACGCATATTAAATGATCTTAGCATTAAATATCATTTTCAACCTATATTCCGTTTTATAGCCCAATTCATCTAGAATTGGGCTTTTTTTATTCATTTTAATTGCTCTTGCATCCAACGGCGTTGTTGTAAACGCTCACTTTCAACTTCACGCTTATTCCTTGCAGCTTCATATAATTTTGTATCTTTTAACTCTGGTGGTAAATATTCTTGAGTAATGAAATGCTCTGGATAATTATGAGGATATAAATAATCTACTCCATAACCTTGCTCTTTCATTAGTTTGGTCGGTGCATTTCTTAAATGTAATGGAACAGGTAAATTTGCTGTTTTTTCAGCCAAATCCATGGCTTTATTTATCGCTAAATAAGTACTGTTACTTTTTGCACTTGTTGCCAAATAAACTGCACATTGACCTAATAAAATACGTGCTTCAGGCATACCAATCACTTGCACTGACCGAAAGCATTCGCCAGCAAGTAGCAGAGCATTTGGGTTTGAATTTCCAATATCTTCTGATGCTGCAATTAACATTCGACGTGCAATAAATAGTGGGTCTTCTCCACCCTTTAACATTCGTGCCATCCAATATAATGCAGCATCTGGATCACTACCACGAATTGATTTAATAAAGGCTGAAACTAAGTCATAGTGCTGTTCTCCAGACTTATCGTATCGCGCAATACTTTGTTGTGCTACTTTCACAACTTTGGCATTTGTAATGATATTTTCAACATCAGACTCAAAAGTACTCGCAATTAAATCTAGTAAATTTAAGGCCTTTCTTGCATCACCTGCTGAAAATTGAATTAAAGCATCATAGTCTTCAATTTGAATATAACGTTCTTTTAAAAAAGCATCATTTTTTATCGCATTTTGTAATAATATTTGAATGGCCTCTTCACTTAATGCATTTAATGTATAGACCTGACAACGTGATAATAAGGCACTATTAACCTCAAAAGATGGATTTTCAGTCGTTGCACCTACTAATGTAATCTTACCTTTTTCAACTGCATGTAATAATGCATCTTGTTGCGATTTATTAAATCGATGTATTTCATCAATAAACACTACGGGTGTCAGTAAATCCCCACTATCTGTAATAATTTCTCTTAATTCTTTTACCCCCGTATTAAGCGCAGATAAACTAATAAATGGACGATCTACCGCCTGCGCTAAAAGTAATGCAATTGTGGTTTTACCAACGCCAGGCGGTCCCCAAAAAATAATGGACGGCAAATGCCCTTGATCAATCATCTGACGTAAAGGTGCTCCTTCTCCCAATAAATGATCTTGTCCGATAATTTCGGACAAATCTCGAGGACGAAGGCGTTCAGGAAGTGGAATATTGCTATCTGACATCTTGTTATTACTGTGCTGTGCTTTCAATGAGTCTACTATGTTAGTGCAAAATGGTATATTTCCCTATAACGTTTTATTTATAGCGTACAATACCCATATGAAATATTTAATTAGTGCTTGTTTAGCCAATCAACCCGTTCGCTATGATGGACAAGGTTACAAATTTGAAAAAATTCTCAAATTGTTAGAAAACCCCAATATCATCCTAGCTTGTCCCGAAACATTAGGTGGACTACCAACCCCTCGTGCTCCTGCTGAAATTATTGGAGGTAGCGCAGCTGATGTACTAAAAGGTGTTGCTCAGGTTGTTGATCATGCAGGCAATGATGTTTCAAATGCCTTCATTCAAGGTGCCTTTAAAACATTGGCATTAGCACAATTGCATGCGATCGATATTGTTGTATTAAAAGAAAATAGCCCATCATGCGGCTCACATTTTATTTATGATGGTTCATTTACAGGGCAAAAAATTGTTGCAATGGGTGTCACAACAGCTTTATTGCAACAACATGGTTTTAAAGTGATTTCTGAACTTGAATTTTTAGAACAGCTTGAAAAAGTTTAACGAATCCAACGTACGATATAATCTTCAATATCTTCTTCACAAATGTCTTTTTCAGAAATACAACGTCCACCTGCCGACTTCCTTGCCTCTTTTACACTTAAGCGAGAGCCTGTATTTAAATGATGCCATGTGGGTAATTTTTTTCCTTCATACAATCGTCTATAGGCACAGCTTGAAGGTAACCATTGAATTTTTGTAATAATTTCTGGTGTTAATTGCAGACAATCAGGTACTTTTTCTTTCCGATTTGAATAGTCTGAACATTGTGCAGTAGTACAATCTAAGAGTTTACATGCAACTTTGGTATAGGCAATTTCATTGGTTTCATCATCTTCTAACTTGATTAAACAACATAATCCACATCCATCACATAATGCTTCCCATTCTGCGGCATTTAATTCTGTTAATTGATATTTTTTCCAAAACTGAGATCGTATCTGCGCGGTCATAATCTGCTGTATTTCATTTATATTCCTTTATTATAGCAAGCTTAATATATTTATATAAATTTTATTTATATCAAATAATTATCGTTAAATATGTACATTTTTAAAACAAATAATCACACGTTTAGCTTAGATTCTATGTATATTTTAAATGATCAGACACAACTAAATATAGGGAGAATACCATGTTTCGTTGGGCTATTATTTTTGCTGTGATTGCACTCTTTGCAAGCCTTTTAGGATTAAGTGGGGTTGCAGGTATTTCCAAAGATCTCGCTATTATTCTATTTATTGTTGCAGTCATACTCGCTATTGTTGGTTTTTTAACACGTAAATAAAATTGAATATAAATTGAAATAAAAAAAAGAAGGGTTTACCTTCTTTTTTTTCATCGCAATGTGATACAAATAATTATTCACTTTTATTTTCATGGAATTGATTTTTAAATTGCCATAAAAATTTCATTATACTTTAGTCAAATTCACTTTCATATTAAGGATAGGTCATGACGTCAGCCATTACGACACGTGAAGTTAAATATGTTGCAAAAGATGGAACTGAGCTTATAGGTTATTTTGCTGCACCAAGCTCTCACATCCCTGTTGCAGGTATTCTTGTTGCACCTGAATGGTGGGGACGCAATGAATATACTGAACAACGTACACGTGAACTTGCAGAACATGGCTATGCTGCTTTAGCCATCGATATGTACGGCGACAAGAAAGTGACGACCACTTCTGCTCAAGCCTATGAGTGGATGATGCAAACGTTTGCAGAGCCAGACACTATCGTGAACCGTGCATCTGCTGCATTAGAAACATTAGCGCAACAAGATGAAGTTAATCCTCATACACTTGGTGCAATTGGTTTTTGTTATGGTGGTAAAGTGATTCTCGATTTAGCACGCTCTGGTGCACCCTTACAAGCTGTCGTTACATTTCATGCCAATTTAACATCACAAATTCCAGCTCAAGAAGGAAAAGTGCAGGCAGAAATTCTCGTCTTACATGGCGAACTCGATAGCATGGTGAGCTTAGATGATGTTGCCCATTTCCGTGAAGAAATGCATGCGGCAAAAGTAGAGCATGCAGTGATCATTTTCGAAGACGCAAAACATGGATTTAGCAATCCTTTAGCAGATGAAAGAGCAAAAGCAAATAATGTCGATTTAGGCTATAACGCTGAAGCAGAAAAGCAAGGCTTAGCTGCAATGTATGAACTGCTTGATCATCATTTTAAAACACAATAAATGTTTAAAAATTAATAGTTTATTTAATTTTAAAAGGAGCATAAAGGATGACTGTAAACTGCCCATACTGTAATCATGATGAGTATGACATCATTGATAAAAATGATTTTGGTATCATTTTACCCGAACCTCATGCATTGTCTAAAGGGCATTGTGTGATTACTCCATTGCGACATACAGATTCTTTTTTCGATTTAACCGATAAAGAACGAAAAAGCATGACCAACTTACTTGATTTAGCACGTAATGAACTTAAGTTACGCCATCAACCTTCTGGTTTTCATATTGGATTCAATGATGGTACTGTTTTTGGTCAGCCTTCAGATCATTTTCATATTCATATTATTCCGCGATATGACGGACAAGTGCTGAAGTTAGATGCACGTTGGGGCATTGAGTAAATTTATACTTATCTAAAAAATGGTGCTAAAGCACCATTTTTTGTGTCTTCAAAATTCAATCTTTAAATTTAAGTTATACTATGTGCAGTTTTGTTTCTAGCGTACATAATGCAGACTTTTTCTTTTTCTCAAGCATTACTTTCTTGGTTTGATCTACATGGTCGACATGACCTTCCATGGCAAATTGCAGATGATCCCTATAAAGTCTGGGTATCAGAAATTATGTTACAACAAACTCAAGTCAAAACTGTACTTAACTATTTTGATCGATTTATGACACGGTTTCCGACCGTACAAGATCTTGGGACTGCTGTTTGGGATGATGTTGCTCCCTACTGGGCTGGTTTAGGTTACTATGCCCGCGCTCGCAACCTACATAAAGCAGCAAGCATTGTGGCTCAAAAAGGTACTTTTCCTCAAACCCTAGAAGCGTGGATGGAACTTCCTGGCATTGGTCATTCTACAGCAGGCGCCTTAATGTCTTTAGGTTTACGTCAATACGGCGTAATCATGGATGGAAATGTAAAACGAGTACTTTCTCGCTTTTTTGCAATTGAAAATGATTTATCTAAACCAATTCATGAACGTGAAATGTGGCAATTGGCAACCTCTGTTTGTCCATCTGAACGAAATCATGATTACACTCAAGCCATTATGGACTTAGGGGCAACCATTTGTACCCCAAAGAAGCCTTTATGTTTATATTGTCCAATGCAACCACATTGTAAAGCACATCAACAAGGCTTAGAAACTGAATTACCATTTAAAAAACCTAAAAAGGCCGTTCCTGTTAAATTTGCAAAAGTACTCCTTCTTCAAGTAAGAAATAAACAAGATCAAATTCAATGGTTATGGCAACAACGTCCAAATACAGGCTTATGGGGCGGGTTATGGTGTTTGCCAGTGATTGAAAATGATCATGAATTTGAACAAATTTGCCAACGATTAAGTTTAAAAAAAGCGATTTATGCGATACCAATTCAGCATAGTTTTACCCACTTTACTTGGCAACTTGAAGCCTTTTGCATAGAAGTCGACATTGACCAAATTGAACATTTATCTATTGAACTCGAGGGTCTATGGTTAAGCCCTGAAGAAGCAACCCATTTAGGTATTCCAACAGCCATGAAAAAATTGATCTCTGCAGCCCAATTATGACATAGTCAGATCAAATACTATTTTTCACAAGACCATTCAAAATAAGGATTTATTGTGTTTCGACTGCTTCCGACTTTTAGCCTCATTTTCGCAGTAATCTTTCTTGCAGCCTGTTCAACTACACCCAAAAAAACAACTCAGCCTTTACCCCAAGCACAAGTTTTAAAACTTAAAAATATGTCATTAAGTTCAAAGTTACCCATTCCTGTGCAAGGCGTTAAAACTAAAGACTTGTCGGATACATGGGGAGCATCGCGGAGTCAAGGTCGTGTTCATGAAGGAATTGATATTATGGCGCCTCGTGGTACCAAAGTATTTAGCACCACAGAAGGCTTAATTGCTGACTTACGCAATAACAATTTGGGTGGTAAAGTAGTTTGGATTATGGGGCCTGGCGGTAGTTGGCACTATTATGCGCACTTGGATGGTCACAAACGTGGTTTAAATGTCGGTGATTATATTAAAAAGGGCGATTTAATTGGCTATGTAGGAAATACTGGCAATGCTCGGCATACCTCACCGCATTTGCATTATGGAATTTACCTCAACGGTAAAGGTCGAAACGTAGTGAATCCTTATCCATATTTACGTTAATCTTTAGGAATTATTCATGTCAGAAGCTTTGATTGATCGTCTGGTTATATTTGCAGAATCAGGAAATCAACAAAAAATTGTGTTGAAAGGACAAACACATCAAGGTTGGATCATGGAAATTACAGATGAAGCATTGCTCATTAGTACAGGCTATTCAGAAAAAGTAGGCAAAGATAATTGGATTGTATTCAATGATTTAGAGCATGCAGAATTGTCCTATTGGGATAATCATCAAGACCAATGGGTACTCTTTCATCTAAAGGAAAACTGAAATGATAAATAAACGCTGTGGTTGGTGTTCAGATGACCCTTTATACATAAATTATCACGATCATGAGTGGGGAAAACCAGTTCATGATGAAGCACATTTATTTGAAATGCTTTGCTTAGAAGGTCAACAAGCAGGACTTTCTTGGATTACTGTTTTAAAAAAACGAGAATGCTACAGAACACATTTTTTTCAATATTCCATTGAAGAGATTGCTTCATTTTCAGATGATAAACTCACATTAAAACTACAAGATGCTGGACTGATTCGTCATTTTGGCAAGCTAAAAGCAATTCGTGACAATGCCATCGCATGGCAACAACTCAAGCAGCAAGGTGAAGATGTTGTTGCATGGTTATGGAGCTTTGTGGATTCGCAGTCTAAAAATAATGATGTTCCCGATTATCGACTGGCACCTACCCAAACGATCGAAAGCCAAAACTTATCAAAAGCATTAAAGAAAAAAGGCTTTCGTTTTGTTGGCCCTACGACTTGTTATGCATTTATGCAGGCTGTCGGAATGGTGGATGATCATGAAAATCATTGCCCGTCAAAATCGATACGCTAAGGCTCAGCTATTTCTAACTCTTGTCGAACCCAATCTGCCAAAGTCTGAATAGCTTGTTGAACCGCTGATGACAGCTCATGTCCTGCATTTAAACGAATACAATTGGCATACCGTTTATCTTCACCAAAGACAATTCCTGGCACAATATTAATGCCAACTTGCTGGGCATAACGATACATTTTTAAACTTTGAATGCTGTCAGGCAATTGTAGCCAAAGCGAATATCCGCCTCTTGGCTGATTGAGCCGAATATCAAGGTTGTGAAATGCTTGCATGAGACATTGACGATATTGCTCGACTTGTAACATTAGCTTTGGGCGTAATATATTTAAATGTTCGCGATATGCTCTAGAGTGAATTAAATCGGCTAAACCGAGCTGTAAGGGCGTATTCACCGAAACATTTAAATTAATAATCTGTGCTTTTAAATAATGTAATTTTTGACTAATACAAAACCAACCCACTCGATAAGCGGAAGATAGTGATTTAGAAACTGAACCACAATAAATCACAAAACCATCTTTATCCCAATGGCGAATAGGTAAAGGTCGATGGTGGTCAAAACTGCATTCAGCATAAATATCATCTTCGATTACATAACATTGGTATTTTTTTGCCAACATGGCAATGTGTTGTTTAGCTTCATTGCTCAGGCAAAAACCTAATGGATTTTGATAATTTGCCGTGAGTAAGCAAATTTTAGCACCCGAATGTTTCATTTCTTGTTCTAAACGAGCCAAATCAAAACCATCATGATGCGCAGGAATCTCGACAATTTTACGTTTTAAACTCGCTAATAATTGTAATTGCCCATTAAAATTAGGTGTTGGTACAAGAATGCTATCCCCCTCTTTTGTCAGCACTTGAATAATGACCGACAGCGCAGGCATACACCCATTACTAATAAAAATATCTTCTTTGGCAATAAAAATGCCATCTTCAGCCCAATGCTTAACCAATGCTTCTCTTAAGCCAATGTGCCCTTGCTTATCACTATATAAAAAATCTTCTGGTTTACTGTGCTTCAATGCGCGTTGAATCGAACGTCGCAAAGCATCAATTGGTACCAAATTAGGTGAAAGCTGAATTGAGCCTAAATGAATAAGATTCTGACGAATGGATGCTTCTTGTATTTCTACTTGTAAATCTAAATTAGAAACTTCTCTTGCATGGGAGATAAAATCTAAATGTTGTGGCTGTGCAACCTGATTGATGTGTTGAGCTTGAACGAAATAACCAGCTTTCGGTTTAACATAGATGAGCCCCTGTGCTTCTAGCAACTCATAACAACTTTTTGCTGTGCTTAAACTAATGTGATGTTGCTTAGAAAATTCTCTTAATGACTTTAAACGTTGACCTGTCTTGAGCTCACCAGAATATATATTTTGGGCAATGTGCTGTGCTAAAGCTTGATATCGAAAACTCACAATCTGTACTCATTTTTTATAAATTTTTGTATCTGTAATCATTTTACCACAACCACTATCATTTTCTTGTTCTTTTACATTAGTGATAACAGCATGAAAAGTTTAATGATCATTGGAATCGTCTTTTTTTTACACGCATGTACCTCCGAGGTGAATAAAGATCATCAACAGGCTTTTATTTGTAAATCGCTCATTCAGGGTTATTTAAATGCACAACATTTACAGCACTATGAATTTCATCGCAAAACAACAGAACAACTAAAAATAATTTATATTTATAAACAACCGATTGTTTCCAATCTAATGGTCGACGTCGCTCAAAATACTCAACTTAAATTTGCATGTTTAAGGCCATCCGAAAATAGATTTGAGCTCAAACTGATTACCCCCCATCAAGATGAAGCATCTATTTTATATTTATACCTTAGCAAGAAATAATTACAATAAATTGAAGATTTGAATGATAAAAGTTCATTAATTAATCATAAACTTGAATATCTGTCACATTTTTATTGTATAAAAAATGTGGTAGACATTCAGTCTGTTATAGCAAATGTTTAACATTCAGCATATATTGAGTATGGGTATTTATCCCCCCATAAATGAATCGTGCCTCACTAAAAAAGTCTGCTAAAATAATGCAACTTTTTAAATTAAAAATGAATTTGGAAAAACCTAATGAGTAAAGCCTTACCCATCGCTGTTGCTGTAATTTTAGGCGGCGCTGCACTTGTTCCTGTTTATTATGCTAATCAAAGCCCTGCAACTCAAAGTTCAAAAGCTTCTAAAAATGCTTCTGCCGTTGAGAAAATTAGCTATGCTTTAGGTTATGAAGTTGCTCAGCAAACTCCTCCTGAACTTGATATGAATAGTTTTGTGACAGGTGTTCGTGAAGGTCACGCTCATACAAAACCGGCATATACAGAACAAGAATTACAACAAGCATTTGAACAATTTCAGTTAGAAATGCAGAAAAAACAAGTCGATGATCAAAAGAAAGCTGAAACTCAAGCACAGAAAACTCAAGCTTCAAATAATGCTTTCCTTGAACAAAATGCTAAAAAAGCGGATGTGAAAAAAACAGCTTCTGGCTTGCAATATACCATTACAAAAGAAGGAACTGGCAAATCACCAACAGCGAATTCAACCGTTAAAGTTCACTATACAGGTAAACTTGTTGATGGAACTGTATTTGATAGTTCGGTTTCACGTGGTGAGCCAATTGAATTTCCATTGAATCAAGTTATTCCTGGTTGGACTGAAGGTCTTCAACTGATCAAAGAAGGCGGTAAAGCTACGCTTTATATTCCAGCTGAACTTGCTTATGGTGCTCAGGGTGTTCCTGGTACTATTCCACCCAATAGCCCTTTAATTTTTGATGTAGAACTGATTCAAGTTAAATAATAAAAAATAAGGAGAGCTATGCTCTCCTTTTTTGGAAATCATGATATGAAATTATTAATAACCGCTGTATGTTTTACATTATTAAGTACAACTTTATTTGCCCAAAATGCTAAAGAAAATAATGTAATTAAAAATCAAACGACAAATGCGCAACATACATTTTCATCAAAAACAACAAGTTCTGGTTTACAATATACGGTGATTAAAGAAGGAACTGGGAAATCACCACTGGTAAGTTCAACCGTTAAAGTTCACTACACAGGTAAACTTTTGAATGGCACAGTGTTTGACAGTTCTAAACGTGGTGAACCAATTGAGTTTCCGTTAAATCAAGTCATTCCAGGCTGGACAGAGGGTCTTCAACTCATGAAAGAAGGCGGCAAAGCCACATTCATCATTCCAGCTAAGCTCGCA
This sequence comes from Acinetobacter sp. ANC 4558, assembly GCF_002135375.1. Lineage (GTDB taxonomy): Bacteria > Pseudomonadota > Gammaproteobacteria > Pseudomonadales > Moraxellaceae > Acinetobacter. The sequence goes on from NZ_NEGH01000001.1 coordinate 331,551, forward strand.
TATGGAACGAGAGGTGTGCCTGGCGTCATTCCACCTAACAGCCCACTAATTTTTGACGTTGAACTTCTTCAAGTAAAGTAAACAATAAGAAAGTATAACTTTCTCTATGATTTTGAGATCTCATTATGAAATTACCCCTATCCATTTTATGTCTAGCGTTATGTAGCACAAGCCTATCGGCTAAAACAATTACCAACAAAAGTTCATTTGAAGATCAAGTGAGTTATAGCTTTGGTTATATTATGGGTCGAAATTATTCTGAAAATTTAAAAAATATTAATTTAGATGCTTTTATTGAAGGTCTAAAAATTGCATCTTCAGGAAAAACCTCAACAATTTCTGAAGAAGAAATGTCAAAAGTTTTGACTCAATTTAAACAACAAACAGAAGCAAAACAATTAGTCATTCATCAGCAACTTGCTGAAACAAATGCAAAAGCTGGAAGTCAGTTTTTAACTGAAAATAAGAAAAAATTGGGTATACACGTGACACCAAGTGGTCTGCAATATCAAGTTCTACAACAAGGTGTAGGAAAAACGCCAACAGCCTCTTCTAATGTCAAAGTCAATTATGAGGGTCGTTTACTGGATGGTACCGTTTTTGATAGTTCTATTGCACGCCAACAACCTGCAGAGTTTCAAGTGAGCCAAGTCATTCAAGGATGGACAGAGGGCCTGCAACTGATGAAAGAAGGGGCAAAATACCGCCTATTCATTCCATCAAACTTAGCTTATGGTGAAATTGGCGCTGGTGATGCAATTGAACCGAACAGTACTTTAATTTTTGATGTGGAATTATTAGAAATAAAATAAGCAATTGATATCAATAAAGCCCTTTCATTGAAAGGGCTTTTTACTTTAATACATTTTTCTTAGTCTGCTAAATACTATCGTCTAATCTTAGACATTAGGCTTTATATCACGTGGGCGAAATCCTGCTAGTAATAATGCAACACCATAGGCAACCACACCAACAATACATAAGCCAATCACTTCAAAAATACGAATCCATTGAGATGCTTCGCTATTGTAATATGTCAAACCAAACCACAACGCAAAAATCATCGCAACATTCGCAACAATAAATTGAATACTGAGCTTTTTCCAATGTCCTGCGAATCGGAAAATATTACGCTGATGTAAATAAAAATAAAGCATACCTGCATTCACTAATGCTGAACCAGAAGAGGCTATCGCAAGTGCCATATGATCTGCATGCCAGCCAATCCATTTGAAAATACCAATAAAAATGACGTTAAAAATAGCATTCGCAGCAACCGCGATTAATCCAACTCGAACTGGCGTTTTCATATCTTGCTGCGCGTAAAAACCTGGTGCAAATACTTTAATTAGCATGAATGAAATCACTCCTGCACTCATACACTGTAATGCTAAAGCTGTCATATAAGTATCTTCTACAGTAAACTGCCCGCGCTGGAATAAGGCTTGGATAATTGGAGTAGAAAGCATAAATAATGCAATGCTGGCTGGCACACCAACCAATATCACAATTTTGGCAGCCCAATCGATCATCCCTCTAAATTTCACTTGATCTTGTTCAGCAAATTTTGCAGAAAGTGACGGTAAAATAACCGTACTAATTGCAACACCAATTAAACCCAATGGTAATTCCGTCATACGCTCAGCGCTATATAACCAAGAGACTGCACCATCTTGCATGAAAGATGCCCAAATAGTATTTAGAAGTAAATTTATTTGTGTGACTGATACACCAAATAGTGCAGGTAACATCAACTTTAAAATACGATCTACACCTTCATGTTTGAAGTCGATTTTAGGGGGTATAAGAAGCTTTCTACGCCATAACTCTGGAATTTGAATTGCGAGCTGTAAAGCACCAGCAATTAATACGGCCCAACCTAATGCCATAATGGGTTCAGCCATATATGGCGTAAGCCATAAAGCCCCTGCAATCATTGCAACATTCAGTAATACAGGTGCAAATGCAGGTGTTGTAAAAGAACCATAACTGTTCAAAATACTACTGGCAAAAGCCGTTAAAGACATAAATAACAAATACGGAATGGTTAAACGGAATAAATCCGTTGCCATCGCAAATTTCTCGGGATCTTGATTAAATCCAGGGGCATACACATAGATAATGGCGGGTGCAATAATCATGGCAATTAATGTCAGTAAGGTCATAAAACTACTTAAACAGCCAAATACACGACTAATTAAGATTTGAACTTCTGCATGTGCGCGTGTGGTTTTATATTCTGTCAATACTGGAATAAATGCTTGGGAAAATGCTCCCTCGGCAAAAAGTCGCCTAAAAAAATTCGGTATACGAAAAGCCACCACGAAAGTATCGAAGTCCTTTCCAGCACCAAAAACATTCAGCAAGACCACATCACGTACTAAACCAAGTACACGTGACAACATGGTCATTGCACTTACAATCACGGTCGATCGCCAAAGCGCCATCGTAACCACCTAGTTAAAAATCAAGTCGCTATTGTAATGAAAGTCTACACGAAGTTTCATTGTTTAATCATTCAACGGGATCACTGTTGATTGATTTTTTAATTGTTTTAACAAAAATCTAAATTTCATCCAGTCAAAATATGGCCCTGGATCAGTCTTTCGACCAGCGGCAATATCTGAGTGTCCTGTCAAATGCTGCTGTATCTTAGGATAAGTCGTTTGTAATGCGGCAACAACTTCAGCTAATTTTTGATATTGCACGTCTTCAAAAGCCAAATCATCACTGCCTTCTAATTCAATTCCAATCGAATAATCATTACATTCTTTTTTTCCTAAATAACAAGAACGACCTGCATGCCACGCTCGATCCTTCAAATTAACAAACTGAAGGACTTCACCTGTTCTTAAAATCAGTATATGTGCAGAAACTTGCATACCTTCAATCGTTTGAAAATAGGGATGCATTGACCAATCTAATTTATTTTGGAAAAACTGCTGAATATATCCACATCCAAATTGTGAAGGAGGCAAACTAATATTATGAATCACTACTAGCTGAATTTCTGTTTCATCAGGGCGTTGATTAAAGTTTGGTGATGGAATTTGCTCTGCGCCAATAAGGACGCCATCAATGACCTGAAAAATCGGTCTGTGTTGCATAAATATACCCTGATTCTGTATTTTAAATATTTACTCGTTACAAATCCTAAAACTTTCTTTTAAAAATCTCAAATCGTGCTTCGTAACTTGGCGAAAAAATGCGATTTTGAAATGAACAATGTTAGTATAGCGCACAATTTTTATGAGTTTGACATATACGGAAATATATCACATGAGCATTTCATCAGCTTTATTGAATCAAGCCATTCAAATCAATATACAACAAGCATTACAAGAAGATATTGGTGAAGGTGATATTACGGCATTACTTACTCCAGAACATGAGCAAGCAACAGCAACTATTATAAGCCGTGAAAGCATGATTTTAGCTGGGCAACCTTGGGTTAATGCACTGATTCAAACATATGATTCATCAGTTCAAGTTACGTGGTTAAAAAATGATGGTGATTTTGTTCAAGCCAATGAGGCATTTCTTAAACTGGCAGGTTCAGCGCGTAGCTTATTAACAGTGGAACGTCCCACGCTAAATTTTGTGCAAACACTTTCTGCCGTTGCCACAAAAACTGCCGAATATGTAAAACAACTCGATGGTTTACATACTCAATTATTAGATACACGTAAAACCTTACCTGGCTTAAGAATTGCACAAAAATATGCCGTCGCTCTTGGTGGTGGTCAAAACCATCGCTTAGGTTTATTTGATGCTTTTTTAATTAAAGAAAATCATATCATGGCAGCAGGCAGTATTGCTCAAGCGATTGCTCAAGCACATCAAATTGCACCAGGTAAACTTGTTGAAGTTGAAGTTGAAACATGGGATGAGCTAAATCAGGCACTTGAAGCAAAAGCGGATATCATTATGCTAGATAATTTTAGTCAACAACAAATGATTGATGCTGTAAAGCATGTAAATGGACGTTGTAAATTAGAAGCTTCTGGTAATATTACCATTGATAATTTACGTCAGGTTGCCACCACTGGAGTTGATTATATTTCTATGGGTGTTTTAACCAAAGACGTCACAGCCATTGATCTATCCATGCGTTTTAATGCTTAACATATCTTGAGCACAATAAAAAACGCACGATTTAAAGTGCGTTTTTTATTAAAATTAAAGCTTACCAACCTAATGCTTGTTGTTGCTTTTGAATAAGCTCTTGAATCCCTTTTTCTGCCAATTCTAACATGGCATTACATTGCGTACGTGTAAATGGTTTCTCTTCCGCAGTTCCTTGAATTTCAATAAATTCACCTGCTTGAGTCATCACAACATTTAAGTCTGTTTGGCAACTAGAGTCTTCTTCATAACATAAGTCTAAAAGCGCTTCGTCTTGATAGATACCCACCGAAATCGCAGCAACTAAACCTTTTAAAGGATCTTGTTTAATTTTTTTCTGTTCAAGCAAAGTATTCATCGCATCAATTAAAGCAACTGCTGCACCAGTAATAGATGCTGTACGAGTCCCACCATCTGCCTGAATCACATCACAGTCAATGGTAATGGTATTCTCACCTAACTTTTTCAAGTCCACCATTGCACGTAAACTACGTCCAATTAATCGTTGAATTTCTTGTGTACGTCCACTTTGTTTACCACGAGCAGCTTCACGATCACTACGTGTATGGGTTGAACGTGGTAACATGCCATATTCTGCGGTGACCCAACCTTGCCCCTGTCCTTTCAAAAAACGTGGTACTGAATGATCAATACTTGCAGTACAAAGAACTTTTGTATGACCAAACTCAACTAAAACCGAACCCTCTGCATAACGTGTATAGTTACGAGTAATTTTTACATCACGTAATTGATCTAAAGTACGTTGGTCTATACGCATAATTTGTCCTAAATATAATTGACGCAAATAAATTGCTGTGCAGTATAACAAAGCCAATGCAAAGATTCTGTGATAACAAGATATATCCTTTATTTTAATCACAAGAATAAATTCAAATTATTTGATTGTTTTTGTTACACTAGCTAATACACTCTTTTGCTGAGTATTTAGATGTCTGTCCGTGAAGAACGTAAACAACAAAGCCGACAAGCCATTATTAATGCGGCATTATTATTAAGCACCTCTGGTCGCTCCTTTACTAACATCAGTTTAAGAGAAATTACTCGCATGGTCGGTGTTGTACCAGCAGCATTTTATCGACATTTTGAAAATATGGATGCTTTAGCATTAGAAATTATTGATCAAGTTTCTTTGCACTTTAAAAGCCTGTCCTACTATCTTGGACAAACGTATTCATATTTACCTGAAGCTAAAATCGAACACTGTTTAGAACTCGTTTTAAATTCTATCGACCAAAATCCTCAACAATGGATGTTCTTAATCACTGAACGTTGGGGAGGGTCAAATATATTAAGAGAAGCAATTTCTAGAGAAATAAATTTTCTCACCCAAGATTTAGCCACTGATTTAAAAAAAGTTGAGGCATTTCGCCACACACCTCAGCAACAAAAATTATGTGTGCTTGCACAAACACTCATTAATTTATCATTTAATTGGGCAATGACTTGGCTCAGCTACCGCCAACAACTGTCAGGTGAACAACTTAAACAACAACAAAAATGCTTTAAAGAACAAACGATTCTACAAATCCAACTACTTTTTCATGGTATTACTTATTGGCGTTCCGAAAAATCTACTGAATCTTAATCATCAGAGAATTAAAAAAAGCCTACATAAAATGTAGGCTAGTATTTAAAATCTATATTCTTATTTAGCTGCTTTTCTCTCTTTCTCAATCAAATAATTCACAACTTGTGGCACTTTTCCATCTTCACCTTGTACTAAGTATTTTCCATTCACAATAATGGCAGGTACACCTGTAAGTTGATACTGTCTTGCTAATTGGTTCGATTCAGCAATTTTAGAGCTAATTGGGAAGGAGTTAAACATGCTATTAAATTTCGCTTCAGGCACACCATATTTCACGAAAAACTGAGCTTGAGATTTTTGATCAAAAATTTGTTTTTTTCCATCATGAATTGCATGAAATAATGGTAGATGAGTTTTAGAACGAAGGCCTAAAGCCTCCAAAACGTAATAACCACGAGCATTACTTTCCCATACTGGATTCATTGCAGCCGGTGTACGCACAAAATGCACGTCTTTTGGCATAGTACGAATCCAATTTTGCATATGTGGCTCTAATTTAAAGCAATGGCCACATCCATACCAAAAAAATTCACGTACTTCAATTTTATTGCCATTGCCAGGAGTGTTAATTTTTCCAGGGTTTGCAAGAACAGTGTAGTCTCTTCCTTCTTCAAAGTTAGCTGCCATCACGCTACTAGACAAAGCTAACATTGCAGTAGCTAAACTGCCCAATACCATTTTTTTCATTGAGTTTATTATCCTCTAAATTTTTACTTAATATATATAAACAATATAAATGAATTATGCCGATTTAGTTTGGTTTATGTGAACTTTTTTATCCCTTTTATCGCTTTTTCTAGAATAATCGCTACACTAGTACTATACAGATGATATTAAATAATATGAATTAATCGAGGTAACCACGATGTCGCAATTGAATGTTGATTTACAAGAAATTGCTAAATTTGAAGCATTTGCAGCTATCTGGTGGGATCAGCATTCTGAGTTCCGACCACTCCATATGATCAATCCATTACGTTTAAATTGGATTGATGAACACTCTGGCGGAATTTCGGGCAAAAAAGTCCTTGATGTTGGTTGTGGTGGAGGCATATTGGCTGAAAGCATGGCTCGTCGTGGTGCACATGTACTTGGTATCGATATGGGCGAAGCACCTCTGAATGTCGCTCGTTTACATGCTGAACAAGAACACGTAACAAATATCGAATATCGTCATATTCCAGTAGAACAACTCGCTGAAGAGCAAGCTGGGCAATATGATGTCGTAACCTGTATGGAAATGCTCGAACATGTCCCAGATCCTGCTTCGATTATTCAAGCATGCTATAAATTGGCAAAGCCAGGTGGACATGTTTTCTTTTCAACCATTAACCGTAATCCTAAAGCCTACCTTTTTGCAATTATTGGGGCAGAATATATTCTGCGCATGTTGGCAAAAGGCACACATGATTACCATAAATTTATTAAACCCTCTGAACTTGCTCATGATATTCGCCAAGCTGGTTTACAACTCAAAGATATGACAGGTTTACATTATAATCCAATCACTAAACGTTATTGGTTAGCACCAAATGTTGATGTGAACTATATGGTATATACCCAAAAAGAAGGTATGCATGTATGAAAGCAGTACTTTTTGATTTAGACGGTACGCTCATCGATACTGCTGCTGATTTCATTCGAATTATACAAAATATGTGTAAAGAAGAAGGTCGAGAGATTGTAGATGCAGATCTCATTCGAACGCAGGTTTCCGAAGGTGCAAGAGCGATGGTTAAACTCGTTTATCCAGAATTAGCGATAGACGATCCCATTTTTCTTGCACACCGCCAACGCTTTTTGGATATTTATGGAACAGATATTGCGGTTGATACGGATCTATTTGAAGGCATGTATCCCCTTCTTACAGCATTAGAAAGTCACCATATCCCTTGGGGCATTGTGACCAATAAGCCACGTTGGTTAAGCGAAGCATTACTTCAAGCATTGAATTTAACTGAGCGCTGTGCTGTTTTAGTCTGCCCTGAAGATGTACAACATACAAAACCTGATCCTGAGCCTATGCTTTTAGCAGCACAGCAAATCAATATTGCACCAGAAAATTGTATCTATGTGGGAGATCATCCGCGTGACATTGATGCAGGACGTGCTGCCAATATGTATACTATTTTAGCGGCATATGGATATTTACCTTTACAATATAAAGATGACTTAACTGCATGGCGTGCTGACTGTATTGTAGAAAATGTAACAGAACTACATCAAAAAATAATAAAATTGGTCATATAGTTAAATCTTCTGCATAAAATTTGCCCTTATACATATGATAAAACGGAGGTAGAAAATGAAATTTTCAGAATATCAACCTCATCCAGAGCTATTAAAAGATCGAGTTATCCTTATTACTGGTGCTGGAGATGGAATTGGTCGTGCAGCAGCAATCAGTTATGCCTTACATGGAGCTACCGTTGTTCTACATGGTCGAACTTTAAATAAACTTGAAGTCATTTATGATGAAATTGAAGGATTAGGTGCGCCTCAACCTGCCATTTTACCATTACAATTATCCAGTGCTTCAGCACGTGATTATGAACATTTAGTCGATACACTCACTACACAGTTTGGTCGATTAGATGGAATTCTACATAATGCTGGAATACTAGGTGAACGGACTGAACTTATGCATTATTCTGCAGATGTTTGGGATGATGTAATGGCTGTCAATTTACGTGCACCATTTGTATTAACACAAGCATTATTACCCTTATTAGAAAAGTCTGATCATGCTTCTGTTATTTTTGCAAGTTCAGGAGTTGGCCGAGAAGTTCGAGAATGTTGGGGAGCTTATTCTGTTTCGAAAGTTGCAATTGAAGCTTTAAGCCTATTATTTGCAAAAGAAAACAGATTGCCAAATGTTCGTTTTAATTGCATTAACCCAGGTGCAACTCGTACTGCAATGCGTGCAAAAGCATATCCTGATGAAGACCCTAAAACACTTCCGTCTCCTGAATCATTGATGCCAGCCTATTTATATTTAATAGGAGATGATAGTTTGCACCTAAATGGACAAAGTATTGATGCTCAAAATTAATTAAAAAATCACTTAATATATAGATAACTTTATGTTTTTATATATGTTCCATCTCCCCCAATAATGACCATGTTTAAACATGGTTTTTTAATTACAATAAAAACACTTTCAACGCAATTTTTGAGATTTTTATGTCTGACTTTAACAATATTTCTGTAACTCATCTTGAAGATGGAATGATTTCATTAATGATTGATCACCAGCCTATTTCTGAAAAATATGGTATGAAATTTGAAGCAAGCATCATTGATGAATTAAAAAATTTAGTCGTCGGAAAAAGTCTTAAACTGTTCGAACAATTTGTATTTTCACATACAGACTTAAACTTTGAACATACATATAAATATGTGACAGCGATTCTTCGAGAAGAGTCTGGTTATCAAATTACTAAAAACTTTACTTATCTTATTAAAATTGATGGTCAGCCTGAAATTGATCATATTATTACCAAACAAGGACAAGCAATGACCGAAGACGATGTCCGTGAATTTATTCAAACTCATATACAAAAATCTTTAAATGACTATACAGACTTTAAATATGCTTATTAAACAAAATGTTAGGTTTTGATATATGATTAGGTTTTTTCTTATAGACTAATATATTGATATGACAAAATTATTTAAGTTCAACGTTTATTGAATAAAAAAACCGACATATTCATGTCGGTTTTAGAACATCAGTCTAAAATTATTATATTTTTTATTCGGCTTTTCTTTTGAAGATCGCCTTTTTTTACCCTACTAGATGTGAATGTATATTGCATTCATCTTTTAATAATTTGAAGTATAGAACATTCATTTATAGAAAAAAACGCAGTAAAAAAGTCGGAATTAGCCAATAAAAAACAAATGGTTATAAATCAAATGCTAACTATTAATCTTGATTAAATAGCTAAAGTATTTTTTAACCAATCTTAAAATATAATTAATATAAAAAAAGCCATATCATTAATGATATGGCTAAGAGGGTATTTAAAATATTCATGATGAATAACTTCTAGAAATTATTATCAAGCAATTGTATGAATAAACCTTGAATGCTATGTAATTTTTCACATAACTAAAGTAATAAAAACTTTATTGATACTGGCGAGCAACATTCGTTGATAACAATAGACCGATCAGGGCTGCAATTCCAATGACAACCCATGTTAAATTCCAACTTCCTACCCCCTCCGCAACTCTTGCAATAAAAGGTGGAATAAATAACATTCCTAAAGAAGAACATTGCTGAACTAGGCCAACTGCAGCAGCAACGGTTTCATTATTTGGTGCACTTTTCACGCCTAAAATAAATAAAATTGCTGGAATTAAACCTCCTACTGCTGAAAAAAGAAGAATCGCAATATATTGAATACTTATTAACGTATAAAAAGGTGAAAATGCTACAAATACTGTCACGAATAAAGTCAGGTAACCAAGCATTAATAATTTTTTCGCTTGAATGCCTCGATGAATCAAAACTGCCGCTAAAATATTTCCAACGATATTCACAAGTGAGGCGCATGCTGTTAAAAAGCCTGCATATATATTGCTAATTCCAACTTGATGATAAATCGTAGGTAAAAATCCAATAATTGTAATCCAAGGACCTGTGTACATTGCAAAAGCTAAACCAACAAACCAGGTATTTTTATGCTTTAAAACAGACTTAAATTGTGTATTCCAAAGATCTTCGAATGTATAAACTTTTTGATTGCTACGTTTCAATACATGACTTAATCCACGCTGCAGTAAAATCATACAAAATACAGACATAACAGCTGGAACATACCACCAACCATGCCAACCAATCATCTCAATTAAATAAGGTCCTAAAATAAATGCTGAAGAAGTTCCTATTGCCATATAGCAACTCCATAACCCTAATCTAAATGATAACTTATTTGCTGGAACTAACTTTCGAATTAAACCAGGTGTGGGTAAAACAACCATTAAAAATCCGAAACTTTCCATCGCTCTCAACATAAGAAGTTGCAAAGGATGGTATACAAAAATAGTGGATATACTAGAGATTATAAGTATAAATTGACCTATTAGAATACTTCTAGCAGCGCCTATCTTTTCACTGAAGCCCCCCATAATTAAACCAAATAATGCACCAGCAAACTGCATTAAAGAAATTAAAAAGCCCGCTTCTATAACAGTTAAATTGAGTGTTTCTTGCAATATAGGAACTGCAGGTGATACTTTACCTAAATGAAATGCAGCAATAATCCCAGAGAACATGAGTACATTTTCAGATGACATTATTTTTGGCAAGTTTGCTTTAGATAATTGCATAAACTCAAAACTTTAGATTGTTCTTATCCAATTTTGAATAATACATTATAAAAAATACATATTTTCAATAATTTATATAGAAATTTTATTCACAAGAAAATAAGATAAATTAATCATTTCGACCAAAATATAAACAGCAATAATCATCATCCCTGTTTATAATAATGTTCATACTATGTTTAATCTCATTTTGGGAAAATCAAATATCGTAAATTTTAATAAACTACAGCTTAGTCTCCATAGTTTCTCTGCATTTTTTATATACATTATAATATAAGTGAAATATTTTATGATTTACGAGGACTTGACATGAAAAAGATTTTGACTACGTTAGCAATTTCTTTTTGTGCTTTATTCGTAAGTGGAATTACATCTGCTTCACCTTCTGATGACTATAATAATTCGGGTTCTGAGTACAAAAAACCAAATACGAATAAAGGTCGAAATTTTCACAATCATGATGATGAGCGTTTTGATAAACGTAAAATGCGAGAGGAACGTGGTGTTAAGCGTTTACAGGAACACAAATGGCAAGAGGGCTATATCTTACCGCAACACTATCGCAGTAACAGTTACAAAGTAGAAGCTCAGCAATACAGTCTTCCTCGACCTTCTAGAAATGAGCAATGGTTTAAAATCAATAATGATTATATCTTAGTCGACTCTGAAAATAATATTATTCAAATTTTAGATCGCTAAGTCACACTCAACATCCGGCTTAACAGATTGATGTTAAGCCCTTTTTCATTCTATTGTATTATCATCAAAGCTTTTATGGTTTTACTTTTTCTCTTCATTTATTTCACAATTCACAATATTTATTCTCATCATTTCTTTTTACTTTTACAGTATTTTTAAATTCTTAAAAATCTCTGCTATGGCAGGTACTCCATTTAATCACCGCATACATACAGAACATTCTCATTTCTCTCATCCTCAATATAATCACAATCGTGATAAATATAAAGTTTTAAGACGAGATCATTCAAAACAAAGTATCAAACCTATAAGAGATTGGAACGCAGGACATTTGCCCCATCAATTTCATCTATCTGTCCATACGGTCAGCTATAAGGATGTATTTCTCTTATATAAGCCAAATCACAACCTACAGTGGCTAAAAATTAATGATGATTATGTTCTAATTAATGTGAAGAATAAAAAAATAGTACGTATTATTGCTTAATTGATTCACAAAATGTCTCATCTATTTTATCAAACACTGATTAAATCATCGGTGTTTTTTTATTGTCCTTTTTTGATTAGAATTGAAACTATATTTTATGCATTTGAGCCCAATATGGATATGAATCCTTCGGAAACAACACAAAGTACAACTCTACAATATGTACATTGGTTTCGTCATTCTGCACCTTATATTAACGCTCATCGAAATAAAATTTTTGTCATTATGTTTGACGGTGAGGCAGTTCAACATGATAATTTTAAACATATTATTCATGATATTGCATTATTACATTCTTTAGGCATACACCTGATTTTAGTCCACGGTGCACGTGCACAAATCAATCAAAATTTAAAAATTAGTCAACTCAAAACACCATTTCACCAACATAAGCGTATTACAACGCGCGAATCTTTAAGTGCAATAATGAATGCTGTAGGCTCAATTCGTTTGCAAATTGAAGCATTGCTTTCAATGGGTTTAGCAAACTCACCAATGTATGGTGCACGAATAGATGTTGTTTCTGGAAATTTAGTGACCGCTAAACCTTATGGTATTCATGATGGCGTAGACTTTCAGTTAACAGGTGAAGTTCGTACAATTGATATTGAAGCGATTCACAAACATTTAGACAACCAAAATATTGTTTTACTTGGACCAACTGGTTATTCAACTACAGGAGAAGTCTTTAATTTATTAGCTGAAGAAGTTGCAACAAAAACTGCCATTCACCTGAAAGCTGATAAACTCATTTTCTTAGGAAAACAACATGGTTTACTCAATGAACATGGTCAACTACAACGAGAAATTTCACCACACCAATTAGACCAGCATATTCTCAAATTTGAAGATCAAAACCCTGATATTGCAATGCATTTAAAGACAGCTCGAGATGCTTCCTTAAACGGTGTTCACCGTGTTCATCTTATTTCATATGCAAATGATGGTGCACTTTTAGAAGAATTATTTACTCGTGATGGCTCAGGAACAATGATCACTGACGCGCATTATGAAGAAGTTCGTACAGCCAATATTCAAGATGTTGGCGGGCTAATGAACTTACTTCGACCATTAGAAGAAGAAGGAATTTTAGTTTATCGTTCACGAGAACGCTTAGAAAGTGAAATTGAGAAATTTGCAGTGATTGAACGCGATGGAACTATTTTAGCTTGTGCAGCACTTTATCCAATTCCAACAACAGGTAACGAACTAAAATCAGCAGAAATTGCATGTGTTGCAGTTCATCCAAGTTATCGAAAATCCAATCGAGGCAGTCAAATTTTACATTATTTAGAAGAACGAGCGAGAGCCCTTGAAATTAAACAACTGTTTATTCTTACAACACGCACCGCACATTGGTTTTTAGAACAAGGATTTATACAAACATCTGTCGATGACTTACCGAATGCCCGACAAGCTTTGTATAACTATCAGCGAAATTCTTTAGTGTGTAAAAAACCACTTTCTTAAGTGGTTTTTTTAAATTTTATAGCTTTTTTTTTCATAAAATTATCTATAAAAAATTATATAAACCATGATTTTAAATAGTACTAAATCAGATATCTAAATATAGAGATGTGATATTGAATATTAAATATTATTTTTCAATATGTTATTAACTTAAAAAGTAGTGTAATTATTGAAATACTTATTCCTCATAATAATAAGCTTTTCTTATTTTTATTTATCTTATTTTTTCATTTAAAATCCCTTAAATGTTATTTTTTCAGAATAAGAAAACACCTTAATTTATACCCTATTCATCATATGTTTTTTTGGGAGCTCACGATTCATGGGTATACTAACAACGACGAATTTATTTTCTAAAACGCTAATTCTTTCTTCGATTGTTGCTAGTGCAATGATACTTTCAGCGTGTGGGAAAAAAGAATCAGAAAGTATCACCTTAAATATCGGCTTTCAAAAATATGGAATTTTACCCATTGTTAAAGAACGTGGCGTATTAGAAAATGCATTAAAAGAACAAGGGGTGAATATCAAATGGGTTGAGTTCCCTGCTGGCCCACAGCTCCTAGAAGGTTTAAATGTGGGTAGCGTATCTTTTGGAGAGTCAGGAGAAGCACCACCTATATTTGCACAAGCAGCAAACTCTAATCTTATTTATGTGGCGAATCAGCCCCCTGCACCTGATGCAGAAGCATTAATTGTTCCTAAAAATTCAAAAATTAATTCAATTCAAGAACTAAAAGGCAAACGTATTGCCTTAAATAAAGGTTCAAATGTTCATTATTTATTAGTCAAACTTTTAGAAAAAAATAACATTAAATTAAATGAAATTAATGTTGTTTATTTACCACCATCAGATGCACGTGCTGCCTTTGAACGAGGTGCAGTCGATGCATGGGTTATTTGGGATCCATTTTTTGCTGCGGCTGAACAGCAAATTGGTGCGCGTGTCATCGCAACAGGAAAAAACGTAGTCAATAACTATCAGTTTTATTTAGCAGATCGTCAATTTGCAGAAAAACATCCTCAAATATTACAAAGCATTGTAAAAGAATTAAATACAACAACACAGTGGGTTTCACAGCATCAAGATGAAGCAGCCAAATTATTAGAAAAACCGACTGGCTTAGATTTTAATATTCTAAAAACTTCAATTTCACGGATGGGATTTGGTGTGCAACCTATCTCGCCTGAAGTTGCCAAACAACAACAATATGTTGCAGACGCTTTTTATCAGGAAAAGCTAATTCCTCATCAAATTAATATTCAAGCCGCAATTCTGCACAATGCGGATAGTAAATAATTAAAGGTTTTAAATATGAAATATTTTAAAAGTATGGATCATCATTTAATACAGCCATCAATTTATACCGTTAGCTATAAGGTTGCTCAAATCCAACAATCGATTGCTAATTTTTTTAAAACGTTGAAATACATCCCGAGTAATATTCAAGCTATGCAAATAACTTGGATTACGTTATCAACAACTGAATAAGTCGATTATTTAAAGGTATTCACATGAAAATTTTTTGGTTCATTCCTACACATGGTGACAGTCGTTATTTAGGTACCAGTAAAGGTGGTCGTGCAGTTGATCATGCCTATATGAAACAAATTGCTGTTGCTGTAGATAACTTAGGCTATGAAGGAGTACTGATTCCAACTGGTCGTTCTTGTGAAGATCCTTGGATTGCTGCGGCAAGCTTAATTGATGCAACTAAACATTTAAAATTTCTTGTGGCATTACGTCCTGGTGTTACCACACCAGCCCTTGCTGCTCGAATGGCTGCAACTTTTGACCGTTTATCAAATGGACGTGTTTTACTTAACCTTGTCACAGGCGGAGATGAACAAGAATTAAAAGGTGATGGTTTATACGAAGATCATGCGACTCGTTATAAAACTGCAGCTGAATACACCACAATTTGGCGTGAAATTCTAAAACGATCTCATACAGGGGAATCTTATACATTCCATGGCGAACGTTTGAGTGTAGACAATGCCAAACTTCTTTATCCACCAGTCCAAGCGCCTTATCCGCCACTTTGGTTTGGTGGTTCGTCTGAAGATGCAATTGAACTTGCTGCAGAACAAGTTGATACTTATTTAACTTGGGGCGAGCCACCAGCAGCAGTGAAAGAAAAAATTGCTGTTGTAAAAGCAAGAGCTGCAGCAAAAGGTCGTACTTTAAACTATGGCATCCGCTTACATGTTATTGTTCGTGAAACCAATGAAGAGGCTTGGAAAGCAGCTGAAGATCTTATTCAATATGTAGATGATGCTACAATTCAAGCAGCACAACAAGTATTCAAAAAAATGGATTCTGTTGGACAACGTCGTATGGCTGAATTACACAATGGTGATCGGACCAAACTTGAGGTATCTCCAAACCTTTGGGCAGGTGTTGGTCTAGTCCGTGGTGGTGCAGGTACTGCATTAGTTGGTGATG
The DNA here is from genome assembly GCF_002135375.1 of Acinetobacter sp. ANC 4558. Classification (GTDB taxonomy): domain Bacteria; phylum Pseudomonadota; class Gammaproteobacteria; order Pseudomonadales; family Moraxellaceae; genus Acinetobacter. The sequence goes on from NZ_NEGH01000001.1 coordinate 347,724, forward strand.
CTGAAACAGTTGCTGCTCGTATTCAAGAATATGCTGACTTAGGCATTAATACTTTCATTTTCTCTGGCTATCCGCATTTAGAGGAATCAATTCGTTTTGCTGAATTAGTATTCCCCTTACTACCAATAGAAACACGTCAGAAATTGGCACAGCCCAACTTAACAGGACCTTTTGGTGAAATTGTTGCCAATAATTATGTTGCAAGCGAAGCTAAAAATGTCATACAAAAGGAGCCTACTTAATGAGCTCTAAAGTTTCAATTGAAACCTTGAGTCAAAAAAAGGTTTCACGTGGAACACAATTTGGGCAGCGTTTGCTGCCTTGGTTGGTTCCATTTGCATTAATTCTTATTTGGCAAATTTCCTCAACAACAGGATTATTAGAAAACCGTATTTTACCAGCACCAACTGCTGTCGTTTCTGCCTGCTGGACACTGCTAATCAGTGGAGAGCTATGGCAACATGTTAAAGTCAGTGCGGGGCGTGCACTATTAGGACTACTGATTGGTGGTGGCTTAGGCTTATTTCTTGGCTTATTAAATGGTTCATCCAAAGCCGCTTCTACCTTGCTTGATACGACCATTCAAATGATTCGTAACATTCCTGCCCTGGCCTTAATTCCCTTAGTGATTTTGTGGTTTGGGATTGACGAAAGTGCCAAACTTTTCTTAGTCGCTATTGGTGTCTTTTTCCCAATTTATATCAATACCTATCATGGTATTCGCTCTGTAGATCCTCAGCTCATTGAAATGGGGAAAAGCTATGGTTTAACCCGTTGGCAACTCTACAGAGAAATTATTTTACCTGGGGCAATGCCTTCTATCTTAGTAGGATTACGCTTTTCTCTTGGTCTTGTTTGGGTATTACTTATTGTTGCTGAAACAATTTCAGCTCAAGCGGGTATTGGCTACATGACGATGAATGCACGTGAGTTCTTACAAACCGATATCGTATTAGTGGGTATTTTACTTTATGCACTACTCGGAAAACTGGCTGATGTATTAGCAGTTGCCCTAGAGCGATATTTATTACGTTGGCATTCAGGTTATCAAAAATAAGGAGAATAAAATGTCTAATCTAAGCGTGGGTCTACCTCATCTCGAATCTCCAAAGAATGACCCTAAATCAGCAGATATTAATCCCAATGCGGTGATTGGTGCTGAAATTAATGTCGAACAACTTTATAAGTTATATGGACAAGTCACTGTTCTTGAAGATTTAGATTTACATATTCAACCTGGTGAGTTTCTTGCAATTGTTGGTCGTAGTGGCTGTGGTAAAAGTACATTATTACGTTTAATCGCGGACTTAGAAAAACCAAGTTATGGCGAGATTAAATTTAAATCTGCTCGCCATTTACGTGAAGGAATTACTTCAGATGATATTCGTGTTATGTTCCAAGACCCACGTTTATTACCTTGGCGTAATATTGAACAAAATGTTCAACTCGGCTTACCCAAAGATCAACATGCAAATGCTTCAACCATGTTAGAAAAGGTTGGCTTAAAAGAAAAATCTGATTTATGGCCATCTCAATTGTCAGGCGGCCAACGTCAACGTACAGCATTAGCGCGTGCCTTGTCTCATAAACCACGTATTTTATTATTAGATGAACCATTAGGTGCATTGGATGCTTTAACCCGTTTAGACATGCAAAATCTGATTGAAAAACTTTGGACTGAACAAGGCTTTACTGCCATTTTAGTTACACATGATGTCAGTGAAGCAGTCCAACTGGCAGATCGAATTATTTTGCTCGATAAAGGTCATATTGCAAAACAATTTGATGTTCAACTACCAAGACCACGTCAAAAAGGTTTAGAGTTTTCTCAACTTGAACAAGAAGTGCTCAATGCTGTTCTTGCAACCTAGATAATACTTCACCCTTCTTATATCACTAGGAAGGGTTTTTTATTTTATATAATTTTTATATCTTATTTACATAATTATTTTTCCAACATCTGTCCTTAAATTTTAACCAACAAACCTATTTTATTATTTAACTAACCGTAATAACTTAACAAATATTTTAATCAAAATTTTGTTTTATATTTAACATTACAAAATAATCATGATAGATTCTGCACAAAACTGATGATTTGTCGTACAATTATAATCTCCTTTTTCCGTCATTTAAAATTGGTAATGGAACAAAAAAAAAGTACGCAAAAGCGTCATCAACTTCTGAATGCAGCTCTCGATGTGTTTTCTCGTTATGGTTTTACTGGAGCCAGTTTAGATGAAATCGCTCAGATTGCAGAAATGCATAAATCGAATATTTTCTATTATTATGAAAATAAAGAAGCTTTATATGTTGAAGTTCTCACGACAGTACTCCAAAAATGGCTTGCTCCCCTTCAAATGCTCGAAGCAGAATTAGAGCCAGAAGAAGCCATTACGAACTATCTTTTTCAAAAGATTGAAGTGTCTCGTACTCAGCCCAAAGCTTCTCGTTTGTTTGCATTAGAGTTAATTCAAGGCGCACCACACATTCTCGATATTCTTAAAGGCCCATTGAAAAAGCTTGTTAAACGTAAAGCTAAAGTCATTTTAATGTGGCAAGAGCAAGGTAAAATATCTAAAGATATCGATCCTGAGCTACTCATTTTGAATATTTGGGCCATCACTCAAAACTATGCCGATTTCTCTATTCAAATGGAAATGGTCACAGGTAAAACCTTACGTAATAGAAGCATGCAACAACGCATCATACAACATACTGTACATATGATTTTATATGGTGTTATTCCACGTCACAACAATGAATGATCGCTTGCGATGATTTTGGCATCGACCATAGTACCCTATGGTCGCCGACTCTTTTTTCAATCAATCTTTTTATATAATTCTAATAATTTTTGTGCGCCTAATAATAAATTATCTTCCCAATCTAAATGTGCTGTGTCATTTGCACCATCGGTAATATATTTCACAGAAATCAAACGGACGCCTAATCGTTTGCATGTTTTTGCTAGCGCATAACCTTCCATATCAACTAAATTACACATCACTTTTGGCTCACCTGTTTCAAAGTTATCGCCTGTTCCACAAATTCCTTTAGGTAAGTGGTCAAAATAACCATCTAAATGAATTTCTGCTGGATAATCATGATCTATAGGTGTCACACCAACACTAAATCCTAATGGAGAAACATCCATATCACGTTGAACAAATTGGGTGACCTCAACCAAATCATGCGCATTAAAATATGAACTACCTGCTGTTCCTAAATTGAGTAATGTTTTACAACCTGTCTTTTGAATCACTTCAAATGCCTTAAATGCCGCATTAACTTTCCCAATACCGCTATAATGTACGGCGATATTTTCCGCCTCAAATAAACCTTTAGATTCATTTGGCAAAGCCATAATTAATGCTAAATCTGAAGTCATACATATTTCCTAACAACATAAATCGGTTCATTAAAAAATAAAAGTATGACTAATACAATTAAATAAACAAAATAAGTTTTATATTTTCTTAGGCTTTTTATTCGCTAAATATGCATTTAAACACAGCGAAAAAATTAAGCTTCTTAGATAAAATCCTTTCAACATTTGACTTGCAAGCCATACCCAGAAGAAAATTAATATCGATGCAAATAAATGTTCAAAACAATAGATTAATGCTCATTGTATTTGAAGTAGCAAATTCAAGATGGCTCGTTAACACATCTCATAGAAAAGTAAGTCCCCACTCCTTCAATTAAAGAGTAAAGGTAAAGCCATTTGTGCCTACTTAAATGTCATTAATATAGTTAAAATCGAAAATGTAGGTGAAATTAATGTCATGACACCTGTTCCCATATACGCAGTAAACCAATTTGGCATCAAATCCGAATAATATCTTATACTTGCTGAAGAAGATAAAAGCGTTTATACATCTCAAACTTTTCATTAAGAGATGATGAATGTATTTTATACATGCCTTATTATAAGAAAAATTGAATATTTTTTATTTAATTCATAAGGATATTTGATTTTAAATTGATTATTTATTCAATTTTTCCTGCATAAAAACAGAACAACAAGACGAACTCATTAGAATATGGCAATATATAGCCCTCATTCATTTTAATCTTAATATTTGTCCATGAAGTTACTGCGCTTAAACGCTTTATCTGCACATTCTGAATTACCCGCAACTGCCGTAACACTAGGTAATTTTGATGGCGTACATCTTGGTCATCAAGAAATGATTAAGCAACTCCAGCAAATCGCTTCTGAACAAAACTTAAAAACATTGGTTATGATTTTTGAGCCTCAACCTTTAGAATTTTTTCAAGCCCATGACGCTCCGCCAAGAATTAGCTCTTTACGAGAAAAAGTAGAATATTTAACAGAACTAGGAATCGACTATATTGTGATTGCTAAATTTGATAATCACTTTAGAAGTTTAAGTGCAGCTGAATTTGCCCAAATTTTAAAAGAAAAACTGCATGCACAAAGTTTAGTTTTAGGAGATGATTTCCATTTTGGTAAAAATCGCCAAGGCAATAGTGCATTTTTGAAACAATATGGTTTTAATGTCACAAATTTAAATACCATTTTATTAGATGGTGAACGTGTAAGCTCAACCCGTATTCGTCAAACGTTACAAGCAGGTGATTTACAACTTGCAGCAAAACTACTGGGCCGTCCTTATAGCATTACTGGTCGCGTACAATATGGCGATCAAATTGGTCGAACATTAAATTTCCCAACCATTAATGTTCGCTTAAATCGTCATAAACCCTGTTTAAGTGGGATTTATGGTGTTGATGTTTTATGTGAAACAACCTCATTAAGTGCGAAAGTTAAAGCAGAAAATTCCAATAAAAAAGGGATTGCGGGTTATCACCCAACATCATTGTTTGGTGCCGGCCATGTTGGAACACGCCCTGCCATTAAACAAGTACAACCTGAATGGCGATTAGAGGTACATTTCCCTGAAGTTTCTGCTAATCTGTATGGTCTATTAATGCGGGTAACGTTCTTAAACTATCTTCATGGTGAAAAGAATTATCCTTCTCTTGAAGCACTGAAAGCTGGAATTGATGATGATGTGGAGAAACTTTTAGCGTTTCGCCAAGACACCCCCAATTTCCCTTTTTAAATATTATTTTTTAATGTAATACGCGTCAGTTTAAAACTGATTTAATTGGAAGACAATTTGCATGAGCGATAAGCAAGCTACTGAAAATGCAGTGGATTATAAAGCCACGCTAAACCTCCCTGGTACTGATTTTGCAATGAAAGCAAACTTAGCAGTACGTGAACAAAAGTGGTTAGAAGAGTGGTATGCCGATGACATTTATCAGCAGATTCGTGCATCGCGAATTGGCAAGAAAAAATATATTCTTCACGATGGCCCTCCTTATGCAAATGGTACGTTGCATTTAGGGCATGTGGTGAATAAAGTATTAAAAGATATTATTGTCAAAAGTAAAACTTTAGATGGTTTTGATGCACCTTATGTGCCAGGTTGGGACTGTCATGGTTTACCCATTGAACTGAAAGTTGAAGAAAAAGTAGGAAAAGTTGGTGAAAAAGTTGATGCATCAACTTTCCGAAAAGCATGTCGTGCATATGCTTATACTCAAATTGACATTCAAAAGAAAGACTTCATCCGTATGGGTGTATTAGGGGATTGGGATAATCCTTACCTTACGATGAATTTCAAACAAGAAGCCGATATTGTTCGTGCTCTAGGTGCCATTGAAAAAGCAGGTCATATTCAACCTGGTCTTAAACCTGTGAACTGGTGTATGGACTGCGGTTCTTCACTTGCTGAAGCAGAAGTAGAATATGAAGATAAAAAATCAGATGCAATTGATGTCGGTTTTGGTGTTGTTGATTTAGCAGACTTATCTACACGGTTAGATACAACAGTTAACCACCCAACAGATATTGTTATTTGGACCACAACGCCGTGGACATTACCAGCAAACCAAGCCGTGGCTTTGCATGCTGAAATTGAATATCAATTAATTCAAGTACAAAGTACTCGTGGTGAGCAAAACCTTATTTTAGCAACCGATTTAGTTGAATCTGCTTGCGAGCGATATAAACTTGAAAATCCAAAGGTTTTAGCAAGCTTTGTCGGTTCAAAACTTGAAAATCTCATTCTTCAGCACCCTTTAATTGTAGAACGTCAAGTACCAGTTATTTTAGGTGAACATGTAACAGCAGCCAATGGTACAGGTGCTGTACATACTGCACCTGGTCATGGTGTAGATGACTATAAAGTAGGTTTACAATACAACTTAACTGTAGATAATCCAGTGGGGGGTAATGGTGTATATTTACCAACAGCACTTATTTTTGCTGGTGAGCACATCTATAAAGCCAATCCTAAAATTATTGCAGTCTTAACAGAATCTGGCAAACTTTGGGCACACTTTCCAATTAAACACAGCTACCCACATTGCTGGCGTCATAAAACACCTATTATTTTCCGTGCAACACCACAATGGTTTATCAGCATGGATCAAAAGGGTTTACGTCAAAATGCGCTTAATGCCATTGAAAATGATATCCAGTTTATACCTGATTGGGGTAAAAACCGTATTGAGTCGATGATTGAAGGTCGTCCAGATTGGTGTATCTCTCGTCAACGGACTTGGGGCGTGCCTATTCCATTCTTTGTGCATAAAGACACCAATGAATTACATCCTCGTACGTCTGCACTCATTGAAGAAGTTGCAAAGGTTATTGAGCAAGAAGGAATCGATGGTTGGTTTGACCGTGATGCCAAAGCATTTATTGGTGATGATGCTGAACACTATAATGCTGTGCGCGATACCTTAGATGTTTGGTTTGACTCTGGTACAACACATTATGCAGTGCTAGAACAACGTGATGAATTACAAACACCTGCAGATTTATATTTAGAAGGCTCTGATCAACATCGTGGTTGGTTTCAATCTTCATTGCTGACATCTGTTGCAATTACTGGAAAAGCACCATATAAAACACTCTTAACGCATGGCTTTACTGTCGACGAGAAAGGTCACAAACTGTCTAAATCTTTGGGTAACTTTATTCCTTTAGATGACATTATTAAACAGTTAGGTGCAGATGGTTTACGCTTATATGTTGCATCAAGTGACTATCGTTATGAAATTGCCGCAAGTAAAGAAATCTTTAACCGCGTCAGCGATAGCTACCGTCGTATTCGTAATACGCTTCGCTTCTTATTAGCTAATTTAAATGGCTTCAAACCATCAACAGATGCGCTTGCAGTGGATCAATTAATCGCACTTGATCAATATATTTTACAACGTACTGCTGAAGTTCAAAAAACAATTCAACACGCTTATCACGACATGAATTTCCATGCGGTTTGTAGTGCTTTAACGAATTTCTGTATTAATGACTTAGGTGGCTTCTACTTAGACATCATTAAAGATCGTCAATACACAACAAAAGCAGATTCACAAGCGCGGCACTCTGCACAAACAGCGTTGTACCATATTGTGCAAGCATTTGTTCGTTGGATGTCACCGATCTTAAGTTTTACGGCTCAAGAAGCGTGGCCATTAATTCCAGAACAGTCTGAAAAATATGTATTTACCGCAGATTGGTACGATATTCCTGTCGCATCAACAACAAATTTAATTACAGAATCAGAGTGGCAAACACTCATTCAAATTAAATCTGCTGTCAACAAGCACATGGAAGCTGCACGTAACGAGAAGCTAGTCGGTTCTAACTTATCTGCAACTGTAGAACTTTGGGCGGATGAAGCACTAAAAGCAATCTTAGATAAATTTGGTGATGAGCTTCGCTTTGTACTCATCACATCAAATGTTATTGTCAATGCATTTGATGCAACACAAGGTCATGAATCTGATCTTGCTGGGTTACGTGTTAAAATTTCAGCAGCAGAAGGTGAAAAATGTGCTCGCTGTTGGCATGTATTACCAGATGTAAATACACATTCTGCACACCCAGGACTATGCGGTCGTTGTATTATTAATCTTCCTACAGGTCAAGGCGAAGAGAGAAAATATGCCTAATTCTCAGAATAAAAAGGGCTTCTTCCAATTCTACCCACACAATTTAGTGTGGGTGGGTTTATCCATTGTGGCAATTATTTTAGATCAATGGACCAAATGGATTGCAGTAACACATTTGCATTATGCAGATCCTGTACCTGTTCTGCCCTTTTTAAATTGGACATTATTATATAACTACGGCGCTGCCTTTAGTTTCTTGTCCGATGCTGGTGGATGGCAACGTTACTTCTTTACATCTCTCGCTGGGATTGTGTCTGTCGTTTTCGTTTTTTGGTTAATGCGTATGCCAAAACACTTAATTGTATTACCTCTAGCAATTGCACTGATTCTTGGTGGTGCAGTTGGTAATTTAATCGATCGTGTAACGTTAGGTTATGTGGTGGATTTTATTCATGTGTACTATAACAACAGCCACTTCCCTGCCTTTAATCTTGCAGATAGTTCTATTACACTTGGGACTATTTTATTGCTGATTGATACTTTCTTTTTAGAAAAGAAACGTATCCAACGTGCGGAAGCGCAAAAATGACAGATTTAATTCATCCAAATGAAGAAACACGTGTCGCAGAAGGCTCAAAAGTGGATCTTCATTTTTCAGTCGCGATCGAAAATGGTGTTGAAATTGATAATACACGTAGTCGCGAAGAGCCAGTAAGTTTAGTCATTGGTGATGGTAATTTATTACCTGGCTTTGAAAAAGCTTTATTTGGATTACGTGCAGGTGACCGTCGTACTGTTAGTCTTCCTCCTGAAGATGCATTTGGTCCTTGGAATTCTGAAAACGTTCAAAAATTTGATACCATTAAATTTGAACAACGCCCAATTATTGGACATATGATCGAATTTGAAGACAAAGCCAAATCAAGCCTTTATGGTGTTGTTAAATCAGTTGATGATGATATTACTGAGGTGGATTTTAATCACCCACTCGCTGGAAAAAATATTACTTTTGAAGTTGAAATTTTTAAAGTAACACCAGCGGGTCAACAAGGTATAAAAATCATGTAATTACGTGATTTAAAAAAGCTCCTGATGGAGCTTTTTTATTTTATCTAAAACACAATAACTGATAAATTTATATACAATTCAATACTTCTTTCTTGATTATATACCGAATACTTTAATATTTAGACTTACAAAACAGAGAAAATAATATGAAAATACAAATTATTGTGGGGAGTGTCCGAGAAAATCGTACAGCCATAAAAATAGCGCATTGGATTCAACGCAGTTTTGAAACATACAAATTCCCAAATATAAAAATTGAACTGGTCGACTTAAAAGAATGGGATTTACCTATATTTTCTGGCTCTCATTTACCTATATCAGGTGTGTATGATCAACCTAAACAACAAGCTTGGGCAGATCATATCGCTTCAGGCAATGCTTATATTTTGATTAGTCCCGAATATAACCATGGCTATAGTCCTGCATTGAAAAATGCGCTCGATTATTTAGGTAAGGAATGGAGTACAAAACCCGTTGCTTATGTCAGTTATGGCAGTACCAATGGTTCTCGCTCTATCGATCAAATTCGTCAAGTCTGCATACAATTAGGCATGGTGGATAGTAATGCTGTTGTTGAAATTCGTGATATTTTCACAAGGAATCAAACAGAATTTTTTGAAGCTAATCAGTTTGATGAACAAGCATTAAAAACAGTATTTTATAATCTTATTCAATATATTACGCCCTAATTTGTGTGTTTTTTAACCACCCGTGTAATCCTTGGATTACACATTTTAGTGACTTTTATGCCTAGTGCAACACATTCAATACGCTTATATTAGCTTTAACAGGAAACAGGATGTTTCCCAAACAAATAAAAATAATGATAAGTTTGAGCATCAGGATGTGAGGTACGACAGGAGTTATACCTAAAGCACAAATACCAAGCCCTCTAACAGGATGTTAGAGGGCTTTCTGCTTTTTTAAATCATCTATATTTATTCCAAATTGGTTTACTACGCATCGACATAGTATAAAAAACCGAGTTAATCACTTAACTCGGTTTTTGATAAAATAATTCATCTCTTAAAGATAATTATTCTTCATCTGGGTTTTTAATCAAATGTAGTGTTGCTAAAATTAAGCCACCCCAAAGTAAAACAGTTGAAATAATCAACATAATAATCGCTGATGTATTCATCTTAGTTCTCCTCAGTATCGTGATCTTTTAAACAACTAAATGCAATTGCGCCGATAATTAAAACCAGCATTACACCACCACCAATTGGCAATAAAACCTCTAATGGATAACCTCCATAACCTTCCGATAAGATTGCTTTTAGTGTCAAACCTAAGGCAATTAATAATGAAAGTGGTGTTACGATTGTTAATAAGAAGTTCCAACCCAAACCTAATTTAAAGCTTGAGTATTGATTGATATGATCTTGTAATTGCTTTAATAAAGGACGTCTGAACCATGACACTAAAATAATCGACAATAAGCCACCAGCAACAATACCAATATTATTTGCAAAATAATCAATAATATCGACAAAGGTAATGGCATTATGCGTTGAAAACATTAAAGTCGAAACAATTGCAGAACCGCCACCAACAATGGTCACGGCCTTTTTTCTTGACCATGCGAGCTTATCTTGAAAGGCTGCGATAGGTACTTCTAAAATACTGACCATTGAGGTAATACCAGCAACAGCTAAAGAGGAGAAGAATAAAATTCCAAATAAATCTCCACCAGCACCTAGGCTTGAAATAATTTTAGGGAAAGCAATAAATGCTAGACCAATTCCCCCAGAAACGACTTCATCTACCGTCGAACCAGCACTATAAGCCATAAAGCCAAGTGCAGCAAAAATACCGATACCCGCTAATATTTCAAACGAGGAGTTTGCTAATGCCACCACTAAACCAGAACCAGTTAAATTAGTTTTTGGTTTTAAATAAGAAGCGTAGGTCAACATAATCCCAAATCCAATGGACAATGAGAAAAAGATATGACCAAATGCTGCCAACCATACTTTATAATTAGACATTGCTTTCCAGTTTGGTGTAAAGAATGCGTTTAAGCCATCTACAGCACCAGGTAAACGTAATGCTTGAATCACTAAAATGGTAAATAAAACCACCAATAATGGCATAAAGATTTTATTTGAAAGCTCTACACCTTTCTTCACACCACCGTATAAAATAAACATGGTAATTGCCCAAACTACGACAAGTCCAATAAACAATACGGGTACAAAAAGCGAGGTGGTATCACCATTTTGCAAATAGGTTGAAAAAAAGAATTTCTCTGTATCTGTGCCCCATTTTTGTCCAATGGAGTAATAGATATAAGTACCCGCCCATGACAAAACACTGGCATAATAAATACCGATGACTAATGTCACCATTACTTGCCACCAGCCTAATGCTTCACTGTTCATGAGTTTTTTATAAGCTGTCGGTGGCGCCTTTCTAAATTTATGCCCTACAGCATAATCTAAAAATAGTAATGGTAAACCAGCTGCAAAAATTGCAATTAAATAGGGGATTAAAAATGCCCCACCACCATTTTCATATGCAACATATGGGAACCGCCAAATGTTACCTAAACCAACGGCCGAGCCAATCGCAGCAATAATAAAGCCCGACCGTGCCGACCAATTTTCACGGGAATTTGTCATAAAACACCTAAACCTTTTATCCCTTTCCTGCTGTTGATTTTGTTTATAAGATCAGCATAAAAAGTATTCATAAAATATTGTTGTGTTTGTTTTAGTATTACACCTTGTGAGCGTTCAGATCTAAAATACAAACAGATAAACTTTCACAATATCTTGGTTAAAGATTATTCTGAATAATTTATCTTCATATGCAAGAACAATACCGATTTTTTACACTTTTTTCTGTAATTTCTTCTCGATATTTTGACAATTTATAAGACATTTCATTTGAATGATCATTTTGAAAGCCATTCAAAATAAAATTTAATAAATTCAATAACAATTTGGAATATATCACTCTTAATCATGGACTCATAGTCATTTTTTTATTCTAAAATCGTTTGCATTTTTATCAGATCAGCGAAGCCAGCACATCATAAATACAGCGAAAGCTTATGCTTGTATCTTTTTAAATAAACGGTTGGATATTTATATTTTTCTTATTCTATTTACTATATCAGCAGTACAAACATTTTTATTTCATTAGAAATCTTAGTGGTCCAGATGTCACAGTAATGATAGGTTTTTCGTTTTAAAATTTTGACTTGATTAAATCGATTGGGAAGGGAAAGCTTAAAGGCTGAGAAAACAAACTATTTCGTATCGTATTTTATTGTTCATACGGTCATGTTCAATTTAAATCATCATAAGTCCGAAAACGAATGATGATTTATATCCATCTTAAATCATTGCTTAATTACAAGCACACGCTCTTCTTGCATATCTCTTATTGCAGAATGTATACCTTCCTTTCCTAAGCCTGAATCTTTCACACCGCCATATGGCATATTATCTACACGGAATGTTGGAATATCATTAATGATGACACCACCAACAGCTAAATGATTCCAAGCATATAACATTTTATTTAGATTTTGTGTATAGATTCCCGCCTGTAAACCAAAACGGCTCAAGTTAATTTTTTCAATGCCTTGTTCAAAAGTCTTATACTTTTCAAGAATTACTATCGGGCCAAATGCCTCATCTTTATATATTTCTAAACTTTTATCTACATTTTCAAGTAAAGTAGGTTCAAACATCACTCCATTTAATTCACCACCTATCAATAGCTTAGCACCTTTTTTAATGGCTTTATCAACCCATTTTTTAAGCCGTATAGCTTCATTTTCTTTAATCATTGGTCCAATAATTGTTGTCTCTAACTGAGGATCAGCTGCTTTTAATTTCTTTAACTTTACCAATAACTTTTTCTTCACATCGGTATAAATATCATGATGAATAAGAATCCGTTGCACACTAATACAAACTTGACCCGCATGACCATAAGCACCACTAATCAATCGATCTATCAATGCTTCACTAATTTCAGTATCTGCTTCAATCAAAACTGCAGCATTTCCTCCTAGTTCTAATGTGACTTTTTTATGCCCTGCACGTGCTTTCATATCCCAGCCAACAACATCTGACCCTGTAAAGCTGAGTAGCTTAAAACGCTCATCAGTGACGAGGACATCAGCATGTTCTCGAGGACATGGTAATACTGAAAAAGCACCTTTAGGTAAATCTGTTTCTGCTAAAACTTCTGCAATTTTAAGTGCTGAAATCGGTGTGAGACTTGCAGGTTTTAATACAAATGGGCAACCAGCTGCAATTGCAGGCGCAATTTTATGGGCAGTTAAATTGAATGGAAAATTAAATGGGCTAATTAGAGATACTGCACCAATCGGTACTTGTTTAATAAATCCTTGGTAACCAGATGCTACGGGTGTTACAGCAAGTGGAATCATTCGACCATCATCTAATTGAGTAACGGCATCTGCCGCGATTTGAAATGTGTTAATTAATCGTTCAACCTCTGCACTCGCTGCTGAACGTGGTTTTCCACCCTCAGCAATTAATATATCGATAAGCTCTGTACGCATTTCACTAAAACGTTGCACACAATGTAATAAGATTTTTTGCTTTTGAAATGGTTGTAAAGCAGCCATTTCTTTTTCTGCTTTGACAGCAGCACGTATCGCTTTTTCAATTATTTTATTATCTGCTAAAGCAACACGAGCAATTAAATTATGTTTATACTTATCTAAAACCTCTAACCATTGTTGTGCTTTTTGAGGTTTCCCTGCGACATATAATGGGTAATCTTTTATCTCTTCTGTATTTTTCATTATTACCAGCTCCCAAGCATAAATAGAATTCTAATCTACATCTATAATTACACTAATTGTATAAAATATCATCTATTTTTAGAACCTACTTATATCTTATACTATGTCTAAAAGGGTGATATGAAATACCATCCTATCTTCACTTATTGTTTTGAAGATGCATCTATAATTAAACGTGTTGCTAAGTAGATTCGTGGCACAATAGTATCTAGAACAATATATTCCTCTTTTGCATTATGAAAGCCATCTCCACGTAACCCAATTCCTTCAACTATTGCAGCTTTTGATTCTAAACCTGCAAATGCTGCATCTGTTCCACCACCCAAAGGTTTAATCCGCACTTCAATTGGAAGATTTAATTCTTTTTGATAAATCGATTGAGCATGTTTTGCTAGTTTTATAGATTGATCGTTTGTGATTAAAGGTGGACGAATCACCTCAAAGCTTAATGTAACCTCGCTCGCCGCAATTTTTTTATTTTTTATCCGCTCTTGTAATATTTTTTCAATTTTATGAAAGTCTTCTAACTTTAATGCACGTACATCTGCATATGCATTTGCTGTATCTGGGATCACATTTTGAGTTTTACCAGCACTTGCAACTGTCCAATTTAGTTTCACACCTTTTTCAGGTTGAGATAAATCCTGCATTTGAGAAATTTGATATGAAAGTTCAGTCAGCGCATTTACACCCTCTTCAGGATTACTTCCTGCATGAGAGGCTTTTCCTCGAATATTAAGATGAGCTGAAGCAATGCCACTCGTTGCTAAACTTAAACTACTTTCTTTTCCACTACTCTCAAAAGATAAAACAATATCTTGATCCTTTGCAGTATCTGTAATTAATTTACGTGAACTTGGTGAACTAATTTCTTCATCAGCATTCACAAGCACGGTGATTGTACCGTAATCCTGATAATTGATTTTTTTTAGGGTATTAAGTACAGAAACAATCAGTGCAATACCTTGCTTATCATCTAATACACCAAGACCATACGCTTTATTACCCTCTATTTTAAAGGGATTATCTTTTAACTGCCCTTTCGGATAGACCGTATCCATATGTGCAATTAGCATAATTTTACTTTTTCCATGGCCTTTTAAAACAGCTTTAACAATAGGTCCTAATTCTTCTGGTGTACCTTGTAATTTATGTATATCTTGACTCTGAATAATATTAACTTCAGCACCTGTCAATTTTAATTGTTCGGCAATAAATTTCGAAATATGTTTTAAACCATCTATATTTTTACTATCAGATTCAATATTTACTAAATCTTTTAATGTTACTAAGTAATTTTTCTCTTGTGCTTTTATAACCGTTTTTAACTTTTCATTATTTACCGCAAATGTTGAAGTCGAAATTAAACTCGCCATTGCTAAACCGAATAATACTTTCTTTTTAAAGAAAAAATAATCAAAATTCATCACAAATTTATGTCCTTTTAATGTTCTATCATTTAGATATTTAAAAATATCAATCTGAATCTCACACATTAAAATTAAAAACTCAATATTAATTAATTTAACTTAACAATAGTAAAGGTAGTCTTTACAAAGTTGGGAATTATAGGAAGTTCTTTTATCGTTTTAGTAACTTTTTTTAATTATTAAATTTTTAAGTAAACTAAATTATTTTTTATATTCAGTTTTCAAATAAATTAAATAATTCGACCTTAATTTTTGCATAAACAAACCCCCTTAATCTGTTGATTAAGGGGGTTAGGATTTAATGAGCTGGCGATGACTTACTCTCACATGGGTAACCCCACACTACCATCAGCGCAAAGAGGTTTCACTTCTGAGTTCGGGAAGGGATCAGGTGGTTCACTCTTGCTATTGTCGCCAGCACAACTGTTATGACTTTGCATTTGGTCTTATTC
>NZ_NEGH01000001.1:363441-514453 GCF_002135375.1 Acinetobacter sp. ANC 4558
GATTTATTAAATGAAGTTACGGCTTTTATATGGGCTGAAGCAGACATGCTAGATCATTTAGAGCATGAGTCATGGTTGAACTTATGGAATAAAGATGGTGTGTATATTATTCCGATTGATCCAAGTTTGACAGATTATGAAAATAACTTGAATTATGCTTATGACAACCATCATATGCGTCAATTACGAGTGAATCGTTTGGAAAATGGTGAAGCGATTTCAGCAACGCCACGCGCAAATACGGTTCGTAGCGTATCTCGTGTACGTATACTAAAAGATGAGGATGGTGAGATTGTTTTACGTTGTGCACAGAATTTACGAGAGTTTCGTAAAGAGAGTTTAAAGCATTATACGGCCGATGTGACCTTTCATTTAGTGCGTGATGAAGAACAGGGTTTTAAGATTAACCGTAAGATTATCAATTTAGTGAACTCGACAGATACATTAGCGGGTATCAGTTATATTCTTTAGGAGAAAAACATGAAACAGGTTGTTTTAGTAACTGGTGCTGCATCTGGATTAGGAAATGTCATTGCTGAATATTTCGCAAGTCAAGGACATCAAGTCATTTTAACTGCAAGCACCTTAGAAAAAGCTGAGAATGCAAAAGCACGTAGTGCCAATGCAAATAATATGTTTCCATTTAAGTTAGATATTTCTATTGAAGCTGATTTTTATGATGCAGTGGCTTGGATTGAAAAACAATTTTCTAAGCTCGATGTACTCATTAATAATGCAACAGTCACTAAGGCAACTCCTGTTCTTGAAATAACAGCTGCAGATTTTGATTGGATTACCCAAGTCAACCAGCGTGGCACATTTCAGGCATGTCAAATCATTGGTCAATACATGGCAAAAAAAGGCTATGGACGAATTGTCAATATGGCATCCTTGGCGGGTCAAAATGGTGGAACGGCAACAGGTGCACACTATGCAGCAACTAAGGGTGCAATTGTAACTTTAACAAAAATTTTTGCTAAAGAATTTGCAGCCAAAGGTGTAACGGTCAATGCGATTGCACCAGGTCCAATGGAATCACCAATTGTGCATAGTGTGGTATCCGATGAAAAAATGGAACAATTTATCCAAAATATCCCTGTAAAAGCATTAGGCAGTATGACGTTTATTGCTGAAACTTGTGCACTATTGGCAAGCCCAACAGCGGCTTTCGTCACAGGTGCAACATGGGATATTAATGGGGGATTATTTATGCGTTAAGCCTTACGGCTTTTCGTATAAGAGGAAGGTATTATGACTGAGCTATATAATGTCATTGTAAAAAATCGCCATGTTGAGGGTGATAATGTTGCAGTAATGGAATTTGAATCGATAAATTCGACTGCATTACCTAAAATTGAAGCAGGGGCACATATTGATGTTCATTTGCCCAATGGCATGGTTCGTCAGTATTCACTTTGTCAAAATCCGAATCAAGTGGGGACTTTCCGCTTAGGGATTTTGCGAGATCCTGAGTCTAGAGGTGGTTCTGTATCAGCTTTTGATGATTTAAAAGATGGTATGCAGATTCAAGTAAGTGAACCTAAAAACCTTTTTCCTTTAGTGCAAGCAAAACATAGTGTTCTTATTGGTGGTGGCATAGGTATTACACCTCTGATTACTATGGCCTACCAATTGGCCTCTCAAGGGGAATCTTTTGAACTGCATTATTGCGGTGCAAGCCCTGAAAGATGTGCTTTTGTAAATGAAATTAAAAATAGTGAATTAGCTGCATTTACCACTTTTCACTTTAAGTCGGAAGGTGCAAGTCATCGCGATTTTTTCCAATCTGCGATTCAAAATATTGATGGTGAAAGTCATATTTATACCTGTGGTCCAAATGGTTTCATGGATTGGGTGATTAATTTAGCGGTTACTCAAAAATTTCCTGAAAACCAAATTCATAAAGAATATTTCCAAGTTGAAGTAGAAACAGGTGGAAATGCTTTTGAAGTTGTTGCAGAGCGAAGTGGAAAAATTATTTTAGTTGATGCAGAAGAAACAATTTTACAAGCATTGGCAAGAGAAGGTATTGAAATTGAAATGTCTTGTGAGCAAGGCGTTTGCGGGACATGTATGTGTGATGTGATTGAAGGTGAACCAGACCATCGAGATGTTTATTTTACAGATGAAGAAAAGGCCAGTAATGAGCAAATATTAGTATGTTGTTCTCGTTCTAAATCTTCACGTTTAGTTCTCGATATTTAGGTCAAGCATCATCGCTGTAGAAACAGATTGAAAAATTCAGGTGGGAAAAATGAATGTATTAAAAGCAATGGATAGTGTAAGTATTGATCCAATGAAATTTAGACGCGCTTTAGGAAATTTTGCAACAGGCGTTACTATTATGACGGCGCAAAATGAACAAGGTGAAAAAGTTGGAGTAACTGCCAATAGTTTTAATTCTGTTTCATTAGATCCAGCATTAATTTTATGGAGTATTGATAAGAACTCATCAAGTTTCTCGGTATTTGAACAAGCAACGCATTTTGCCGTGAACGTTTTATCAGGCTCTCAAATTGAATTGTCAAATAAGTTTGCACGTCGTAACGTAGATAAATATGAAGGCACTTTGCACCGCGAAGGTGCAGGTAAAGCCCCAATTTTAGAACATTGTTCAGCCGTCTTTGAATGTGAACGCCACCAAATTATTGAGGGTGGTGATCATTGGATCATTATTGGAAAAGTCGTGAATTTTCATGATGAAGGTCGTAGCCCATTAGTTTATCACCAAGGTGCTTATTCTGGTGTGACGCCGCATCCGCTGTTACAAGTTAAAGATCAACAGGTCGAGTCAGAGCAAGATATTGGACAGATGCATCAAGGACACTTATATAGCAATGTATGCTATTTAATGAGTCGTGCATTTAAGTTCTATCAAACGGATTATATTCCTAAACAATTGGTAACTGGTTTTAGAACCAGTGAGGCAAGACTCTTACTTGTATTAGGAAGTGGCACAGCTTCTAAAAAAGAAGATTTGCCAAGAGATATTGCAATGCCAATGCATCAAGTTGAGCAAGCTGCAGAAATTTTGCAAAAAGATGGACTGCTTTTAGAAAGTGATGGTTTTTACCAACTTACGGAAAAAGGACGTAAAACAGCCCATTATTTATTTGATATTGCCGATAGTCACCAAAATGATGTCTTCAAAAAATATCCTGAACATGAAAAAGAGATTTTTATTAAAATCTTAAGGGATATTGCAGGGGTTGCATAAATATAGAACCAGTAAAAGAATAATTTTTTTACTGGTTTATTTTTTGCATGATAAATAAAGATAATATTTTTGATTTTTAGCAATCTATGCTAAGACTATAGTTTAGAAAATTAACATCATGCGATTGAAACAAAGGTGAATATCACAGATTAAAAATACAGCGAATTTCAGGATTGAAATTTGAACGCTTAAAAGGAAACTGTTATGAATACTTATATTAATAATGCAGTTATGGCGTGGAAGCGTGAGCTTCAAAACGTTTGTGGAGATTTTGAAATTGCATTTGATATGCAAAACTCACTCTTTATTGGTGATATAAAGTCCTTTTTATTGGGTGAAACTGAAATTGCATTTATTAAAAGTAATGCGAATTATATTTGTCGGAATGAAGGAATTTCTGATCGAGCAAAAGATCGATTTTGTTTTTTGATTTTACAATATACAGGAAAGATGAAAATTGACTATCAAGGGCAGACCATTACCTTGAATGAGGGCGATATTGTATTACTAGATTCAGAAGAAAAAATAGAAATGTATCCTCAAGGATTATTTAGTCATATTTCAGTGCATCTATATCGTGAAAAATTATATAAACAAGGTATTAATGAAAATCATTTTGGAAAACTCATTACTTCAAATATGAGTGGACATTTATTAAAAGGCATGTTGCAAAATTTATCACCGATTAATATTGAGCTTTGGTATGCCAAAGAAGATGAAAATGCCTTTGAAGATGCTTTGATTGCTTTAATTAAACCTACAATTAATTATAAAAATATTGAAATACTTGATCACTTAAATGTAAAAGCTGAACGATTTATTGTAGAACACTTAGAACAACCTAATTTAAACTCTCAAATGGTTGCAGATTATTTAGGCATTTCAATTCGACATCTATTTCGGTTATTTGAAAATAAGCAGCAAACCGTACATCAATATATTCAAACACAGCGCTTAGAGAAAATTAAATATGAACTCAGGGATGTGAATAATAAAGATGTTTCTATTTCTGATATTGCGCTGAAGTATGGCTTCAGTGACAGCGCTCATTTCTCTAAATTGTTTAGAAAAATCATTGGTATTTCCCCGAGAGAATATCGTATTAGTGATTAAAAATTAATTGATTTATTAAAAGAATATTGAAATTAATTTTAATAAATTATGACGAATGGCATGTAAAAAAGAATATGGCTAACATAAGTTTAATTGGTTTAATTATTATAAATAGGCAATAATTTAAATTTTATAAAATAATAACTTATTGAATATTATAAACTATTTTTTAAATGTCCTGATTTGACATAAATAATGTCACGTTTATACAAGAACATTAAAGCGAATAAATGATGTAATCAAAAGAATGGATTTAGAGCAATTAGGGAAAAGCGATGAATTTGGAATACGATTACATCATCATTGGTGCAGGATCTGCAGGTTGTGTTGTTGCAGCTCGATTACTTCAAGCAAAAGCAGGCACCGTATTATTATTAGAAGCAGGAACGAAAGACAATAGTCCGTTTCATAAAATTCCTGCCACTGTGGTTAAGGTTTTTCAACAAAAGTCATGGCCGTATATGACAACGCCACAAAAGCATTGTAATAATCGCGAAATGATTTTAGCCCAAGGAAAAGTATTGGGTGGTGGAAGCTCTGTTAACGGTATGATTTATTGCCGTGGTCAACGTCATGATTATGATTTATGGGCATCAGATTGGGGATGCACAGAATGGTCATATCAACATGTATTACCATTTTATAAGCATGCTGAAAATAATGAAAGCCTGGGTGATGAATATCATGGTAAAGCTGGCATTCTCCCTGTAAGTGAAAATCGCTATCGTCATCCATTAGTGATGTCATGTGTTCGTGCTGGTCAAGAAATGGGCATGAAATACGTCACAGATATTAATGGCTGGGATCAAGACGGTGTTGGTTTTTATCAAACGACAACTAAAAATGGTGAACGGGCGAGTACGGCTCAAACTTATTTAAAAGCGGTGGGTGACAATCCAAATTTAAAAGTGATTACTGATGCACTTGTACATCAAGTTACCACAAGTGGACAGACAGCAACTGGTGTGATTTATAGTGTCAATGGTGCTGCACCAATTGAAATTAAAGCACGTAAAGAAGTTATTGTCAGTGCAGGGGCAATTGGTAGTCCGAAAGTTTTATTACTGTCTGGTATTGGACCAAAACAGCATTTACAAGACATTGGAATTCCTTGCGTACAAGACTTGCCAGTAGGTGACAATTTCCATGACCATTTGCATATGTCAGTGAATGCAACGATTACCACAGGAAATAGCTTACTCGGTGAAGATAAAGGTCTAAAAGGCTTAAAGCACGGATTACAATGGTATTTTACTCGTTCAGGTCTACTTACATCGAATATTCTTGAAGGTGCTGGGTTTATTGATACCAGTAATTTAGGACGTCCAGATGTGCAATTCCACTTTCTCCCTGTTCTTGATAATTTTGACAATACACCCGGAGAAAAAGCTGCTGCAGAAGAGCATGGTCTGACCATTAAAGTTGGGCATATTCAGCCCAAAGCACGGGGTACTTTGCGTTTAAAAAGTAAAAACCCAAGTGATTTACCTGTGATCGATCCAAATTATTTGGGCGATCAATTAGATGTTGATGCAAATATTCGTGCTGTTCAAGCTGGGCTACGTTTATTACAACAA
Source organism: Acinetobacter sp. ANC 4558 (assembly GCF_002135375.1). Lineage (GTDB taxonomy): Bacteria > Pseudomonadota > Gammaproteobacteria > Pseudomonadales > Moraxellaceae > Acinetobacter. The sequence goes on from NZ_NEGH01000001.1 coordinate 369,349, forward strand.
CCGTCACTAAAAGCAATTGTTAAAAACATTGTAGAACCTGCAAATACAGATCCAGATGATGTTGAAGCAATTGAAAAATGGATGCGACAAAACATCAAAACAGTCTATCACCCAGCTGGATCATGCAAAATGGGGAACTCTGCTTCAGACTCTGTGACAGACCAAACCTTAAAAGTACATGGCTTTGATAATTTAAGAGTCATTGATTGTTCAATTTGCCCTCAGGTTCCAAGCGGAAATACCAATGCGGTTGCCATTATGATTGGTGAGCGTGGTGCTGATTTTATTTTGAATAAAACTGCGTAATACCGTACAGGGTATGGTCATCATTTCGTTGAATAACGAATTACAAAAATTTGAAAATATATGGATTGTAAAATGAGCGAAGTACAGATTTTATCAAGTATTCAACAGTTTTTAACACGTAAGCATGGGCATTTTATTCAGGGTCAACACGTTGAAGCAGAACTTTCGGAACGTATTGAGCTTAAAAACCCTGCAACTGAACAAGTCATTGCAACGATTGCATGTGGTAATGAAAATGAAGTGAATCAGGCGGTTGATAGTGCTCATGATGCATTTATAAATGCTTGGGCAAATACATCCCCGTATGAACGCGGGTTAAAATTAAATAAATTAGCTGATTTAGTTGAACAACATGCAGAAGAGCTGGCTCAACTTGAAACTCTTACCACAGGGAAATTGATTAACTTATCTCGTCATTTAGAAGTGGCACAAACTGCGGTCTTTTTAAGATATTTTGCGGGTTGGGCGACTAAAATTCATGGTCAAACGATGCAGCCTTCTATTCCTTCTGCTCAAGGGGAAAAATATACAGCATATACTGTACGTCAGCCTATTGGAGTTGTTGCTGGAATTGTACCGTGGAATTTCTCTTTAATGATTGGAGCATGGAAAATCGGTTCAGCACTAACGACAGGCTGTACTATTGTCTTAAAACCAAGTGAATTTACGACGTTATCACTATTACGTCTTGCAGAGCTTGCGATTGAGGCAGGAATTCCAGCAGGAGTAATTAATGTTGTGACTGGTAAAGGTAATGTAGGGCAATACTTAATTGATTCACCGAAAGTTAAAAAAGTATCATTTACAGGATCTGTTCCAACAGGTATTGCCATTGGTCAACAAGCGATGCGTAGTGATTTAACACGAGTCAGTCTAGAGTTGGGCGGTAAAAATGCAGCCATTATTTTGGCTGATTCCAATATTGACGAAATTTTACCAAGACTATTACAAGCAACGTATGTACACCAAGGGCAAGTGTGTGCTGCACCAGAGCAATTCTTTGTTCATCAATCGAAGTATGATGAATTTGTTGCCAAAGCGTCAGGTGCAATTCAACAGTTTGTCATTGGTTCACCTTTAGATGAAAGCAGTATGTTTGGACCACTATCTAATCAACCTCATTTTGAAAAAGTGAAGGCATATTTAGAATTAGCCAAGAAAAATGATCAAATTATTGCAGGTGGACGTATTTTAGAAGGGCAAGGCTATTTTGTAGAGCCGACTTTATTAAAAATTACAGATATTCATGATCCATTATTTGTAGAAGAAACCTTTGGTCCAGTGGTGAATGTTATTCCATTTGAAACAGAAGAGGAAATGTTGAATAAGGTTAATCATTCAAGATTTGGCTTAACTGCGAGCATTTGGTCAAACAACTTATCTCAAGTTTTAAATTTAATTCCTAAAGTTGAAGCAGGTTCAGTTTGGGTGAATATGCATACGTTTTTAGACCCATCTGTTCCGTTTGGTGGTGTGAAGGCTTCAGGTGTTGGGCGTGAGTTTTCAGATGCCTTTATTGATGATTATACCGAATTAAAATCAGTCATGATCTGTTACTAATCGAAGACGTTACATCAGATGAATGAATGATTAATGTCAGTTTATGGATGAAATAAACGTAATTTTTAACAATTAAAGGGATTTATATGAATAAGGGATTCATCAGCAGCGTATTGATTTTAGGCTTTTCGAATACTGTCATGGCAGGTGCATTGCCAACTGTGAATTTGGGAATGACCAGTTTTGTCGATGGAGCAGTTCCAGCTGGTTCTGGCTGGTATGCTCAAAGCTATGTACAAAACTATAGTGCAAATAGCATTCGTGATGCACAAGGGAATAAAATCCCCTTGCCTAAATCAGATGTAGATTATATTTCAGTTGCTCAACAATTGAGTTATGTACCTGAAAAAACGATTGCAGGAGGACATATTGGTTTGAATATGCTTGTTCCAGTGTTGGCACATATTGATGTGGATGATGGCTTAAATCATCAAGCAATTAAAGCACAAAGAGGTATGGCTGATTTAGTGGTTGGAACATTTATTCAATTTGATCCTATCATGGGTGAAAGTGGTCCGAAGTTTGCTCATCGCTTTGAGTTTCAAGTGAATTTACCCACTGGAAAATATGATCGAAATAAAGATATAAATCCAGGTGCAAATGCAGTATCGTTCGATCCTTATTGGGCTGCCACGTATTGGATTGATCCTAAATGGACTGTATCAGGGCGTTTTCATTATTTATATAGTTTAAAAAATAATGATCCTAATTATACGTATGGGAATGCAAAAAATCTTCAAGCTGGACAAGCATTACATGCCAATTTTGAAACGAGTTATGCATTTTCTCCACATCTACGTTTGGGATTGAATGGTTACTGGCTAAAGCAAATTACTGAAACTAAGGTTGATGGTGCTAAATTAAAAGACAGTAAAGAACAAGTTTGGGCAATTGGCCCAGGTGCGATGTATAGTTTTGATCAACATGATCATTTGGCTGCAAATTTATATTTTGAGCAAAATGCTGAAAATCGTCCACAAGGCACAAATTTGGTACTGCGCTATATTCATCATTTTCATTAATAGAGCATGATTGTATAAAGTATAAAAAGGGTCATAACATGGATATGACCCTTTTTATTATTGAATATTCTTAAAGCTAATTTTGACGGATTGTTCTGTGTGTGAGTCCAATTATGTTATGAAATAGGCAATGAAAGCGGTGATCTGTTTCATCATTCTAAGGCTTTACTTTCTCTTCGCTGAACATAGTTTTTCAACTGTACCCAAAATAAAAATAAAAAAGACTGGAACAAAGAAAATTGCCAAAATCGTTGCAGAAATCATGCCACCAAATACACCTGTTCCTAATGCATGTTGCGTTTCTGAGCTAGCACCAGTTGCAATCACCAGAGGAATAACCCCACAAGTAAATGCGAGTGATGTCATAAGAATTGGGCGTAAGCGTAATTTAGCTGCTGCAACTGTTGCCTCAATTAAACTCATTCCTTCTTCTTTTAACATTTTTGCGAATTCAACAATTAAAATCGCATTTTTTGCAGATAGACCAATAATCGTGATAAGTCCAATTTTAAAAAAGACATCATTCATTAAACCTCTGGACATGATTGCAACGACTGCGCCAAAAATACCTAATGGGATGACTAAAATAACCGACAAGGGAATTGTCCAACTTTCATATAATGCTGCGAGTATTAGAAAGACTACAAGCATTGATAATATTAAAAGAAAAGCCATTTGCGATTCAGATTGTTTTTCTTGCAATGATATTCCTGTCCATTCATAACCAATTCCTTTCGGCAATTGAGAAATTAAATGTTCCATTTCACGCATAGCATCACCAGATGAAGTATTAGGGCTAGGAATACCCGTAATACTTAGAGATGATCGACCATTATAACGATTATATTGTTGTGGTGTTTTGCTCCATTGGGGCGTAACAACCTCTGATAATGACACCAATTTTCCATTTGAATTAGCGACTTTTAAATTTAAGATATCTTGGAGTTGCATACGAGATTTCGCATCAACTTGAACAATCACTTGTTGCATGCGCCCTAAATTTGGAAAATCATTGATATACATAGAACCCATAGAGGTTGAAATGAGATCAGAGACATCTGAAAATTTAACACCAAGTACATTTAACTTTTCACGATCAATTTTTAATGAAATATTGTCACCTTGAGGAAGACCTTCATTCCAAACCATATAAAATTTTTTATTTTTTTCTGCCATTGCGAGCAATTGCTCTTGAGCTGCTAAAAGTTTTGGCATGCCTAAATTGGCACGATCTTGTAAGTGAAGTGTGAAACCTGAAGAGGTCCCTAATTCATCAATTGCAGGCGGTAGTACCGCCATAGTCGTCCCTTCTTTTGAGTCTGCCATGACTTGATTGATTGAGTTAGTGACCTCCGTGGCAGAGGTCGAACGATCTTGAAAATCTTTCAGTGTTGTAAATGCAAGGGCAACATTTTGTCCTGCACCACTGAAGCCCCAACCCATGATTGATGTATTATTTTTAACATCAGGATTTTTGGCTAATTGTTTCTCAAATTCATTGACAATATGACCTGTGCGTTCAGCAGTTGCATCTGAAGGTAATAAAAATGAAGTTAAGAACCAGCCTTGATCCTCTTCTGGCATAAATGAACTCGGCCAATATTTCAAACCCGCAAAAGTAATCACTGTAATGATGATATAAATCACCATCATAGGAAGGCTGTGTTTGACTATTTTAAGTAATATAACTTCATATTTTTTTGTGACTCGATCAAAACTACGATCAAACCATGCAAAAAACCCTTTCTTTTGATGATGCGCATCAATAGGTTTTAAGAGGGTTGCACACAGTGCAGGCGTTAAAATGAGTGCAAGGAGTGCAGAAAATAAAATGGAGACAGACATCGTAAGGGTAAATTGTTGATAAATAATACCAACTGAACCACTTGCAAATGCCATAGGAATAAATACTGCGGTCAATACGAGTGTAATTGCAATAATAGGACTGGTAATTTCTTTCATGGCCTTTGAGGTTGCTTCTTTGGGAGCAAGACCTTCAGTTGCCATGATTCGCTCAACATTTTCAACAACAACAATGGCATCATCAACAATAATACCAATAGCCAAAACCATACCAAACATGGTTAAGACATTAATCGAAAACCCTGCAAGCAACATCACGGTAAAGGTACCCAATAAAGCAATTGGAGCAACAATTGCTGGAATAAGGGTATAGCGTATATTATGTAAAAATAAATACATCACAATGAAAACCAAAACCATGGCTTCTAATAAGGTATAGATCACTTTTTCAATCGATATTTTTACAAATGGTGCCGTATCATAGGGAATGCTATATTGCATTCCTGTTGGTAGACTGAGACTCAGCTCTTCAATTTTTGCTTTGATTCCTTCTGCTGTTTTTACGGCATTTGCGCCAGGACTTAACTGAATAGCCGCAGCAGTCGCTGGTTTTCCATCTTCTAAAATTGCAAAGTTATAGGATTGAGAACCAATTTCAACAACGGCGACGTCGGAAAGTTTGATGACACTGCCATTATTTTTACTTTTTAAACTTATATTTTTGAATTGTTCAATATTTTCTAACTGTCCTTGAGCAGATAAGGGAATACTAATTAATTGTCCTTTAAGGGCAGGAAGATCACCCAACCGACCAGGCGAAATTTCGATATTATTTTCACGAATGGCGGTATTAACATCACTAATTGATAAACCATAAGAAATAAGTTTATTCGGGTCGACCCAAATACGCATGGCTTTTTCTGCACCAAAGGATTGTACTTTGCCAACGCCTTCAACGCGTTTTAGATCTTCAATGACATTTCGGACTAAATAATCACTTAAATCAACTTCTGAATATTCACCATTTTTAGAATTTAATCCAACCAACATTAAAAAGCTTGATGAAGATGCTTCAACCGATAAACCTTGTTGGCGTACAACTTGTGGTAGTCTCGCTTCAATTGCTTTGATTTTATTTTGCACATCAATTTGTGCTAAGTTGACATCTGTACCTGGTTTAAATGTGACTGATATTTCAGCACTACCAGATGTATCTGTCGTTGCACTGTAATATAAAAGATCTTTTACACCAGAAAGTTCTCTTTCAATTAATGTAATGACACTGTCATTAATTGTTTTGGGTGTTGCCCCTGGATAGCTTGCACTAATATTGACTTGAGGAGGAGCAACACTTGGAAAACGCGCTATAGGAAGCTTGGGAATACTTAATAATCCCAAAAGAATAATAAATATTGCAATTACCCAAGCAAAAATCGGGCGATGTATAAAAAACTGTGACATTAATGATTGCCCCCTTGATTCAAAGCGGCAGGTTTCCATAATGAGATGTTTAATGGTTGATTGGGCTGAATACGCTCAACACCTTCAATTACAACTTTATCACCAGATTTTAAGCCTTGATTGACGACATAATATTGTTCATGTTGTTGTCCCAAAACAATGGCGTGTAATTCTGCGGTTCCTTTTTGATTAATGACATAAACTTGTGGATCACCATTGATGTTACGCTGAATTGCTTGTGCAGGAATTAAAAGTGCTTGTGGAATTGAAGCTCGATGAATATTAACGCGGACATACATGCCAGGAAGGAGTTTTTTTCCAATATTATTCACTTCAATCCGAATAGTTACATCACCCGTTTCAGGGTCTACGTTGATATCTTCAAATAGCATTTTTGCTGTGACCTTGTATGGAATGCCATGACTATTGGTAATTTGGATATTATGTTGTGTATTCGATGCTAATTCCCCATTGAGTAAAGCACTTTGTAGGTGCTCATATTCATCAATAGATTGTTTGACATCTACATAGACTTTATCTATCTGTTGTATCACTGCTAGAGTATGTGTATCAGCTTGACTCACTAATGCACCCTCTGTGACAAATGACTGTCCAATACGCCCAGAGATGGGTGCACGTACATTGGCATATTGCAAGTTAAGATTTTGCCGTGTCAGTAGCGCTTTCATTTGTGCAACATCAGCTAATGCCTGACGATATTCTGTTTGGGTATTACTAAATTCTTGTTGGCTAATTGCATTGCTAGGTAGTAATTGTTCATAGCGTTTTAATTGAATTTTTAGACGAGAGGCTTCAGCTTCGGCTTTATTTAAAGTCGCTTTATTGCTATTTACATCGGCTTGAATAATCTCAGAATTAATTTTATATAAAGCTTGCCCTGCCTGAACTTCACTTCCTTGAGTAAATAAAACTTTTTCAATAATGCCACCCACTTGTGGTCTAATTTCTGCAGTGCGATAAGCATTTACTCGTGCAGGTAAGTTCTCACTAAAATGAATAGATTGAGGCTGTATGTTTAAAATACTGACCTTTGCAAGGGGAGCAGGTTGTTCGATTGATTCTTGAGAAGAACAACCTTGTAAGATGAGCCCAATGCATAAAAATAATGAAAGAAGTAAATGCTTTTGCATTTGTTTTAAACCTAAATCTGGGAGTTTTGATAGATATATTATTCTTATTATTTATGTAGTAATAATCACGAAAGTGTGGAAAAAGTGTGGAGATGATAAGAGAATTTAACGTACTATATCGATATTATTCTCCTTGATTCAATATATATGTTTGAGAGTTCATTTTCTTTCGATTGTCGCGATAAGATTATTCTCTTGGTAGAAGATGAATATGATATTGGCGATATTATTGAACAGTACTTAAAACGAGAAGGAATGCGCGTTATAAGGGCTGTTAATGGTAAGCAAGCTGTAGAAATTCACACTGCACAAACGGTAGATTTAGTTTTATTGGACATAAAGTTACCTGAGTTAAATGGTTGGGAGGTGCTTAGTAAAATTCGTCAAAAAGCACGAACACCTGTCATTATGTTAACAGCCTTAGATCAGGAAATAGATAAAATTATGGCATTACGCATAGGGGCAGATGACTTTGTGGTTAAACCTTTTAATCCAAATGAAGTTGTTGCAAGAGTATATGCTGTTTTAAGGCGTGCAGGACAATATCAACTACTCAACAAACATTTAACCTATAAAAATATAGAAATTGATACTGATATTCATAGTGTGTATATCCATCAAAAAGATAAAAAAGTTGTGCTGAATTTGACATTGACTGAGTATAAAATTTTAGTACAGATGATACATTATCCGCATAAAGTGTTCACGAGAAGTGAACTTATGTCTCAATCTATGCCAGATGGAAATGCTCTGGAGCGAACCGTTGATAGTCATGTGAGTAAGTTAAGGAAAAAGTTTGAAGAGCAAGGATTACTGCAGATGCTAATTAATGTTCGTGGTGTAGGCTATCGTTTGGATGATCCACATGAAAAATAATATGGGAATCAGTAAGCAACTCATTATTGCTTTAAGCATTGTAAATTTTAGTGTGACGATTTGCTCGTGTGTTTTTGGCTATTTCATTTATAGTTATGCTGTAGATTTAGGCTGGGTTTCTTTAGAGTCTCTTTCTAGCGATTGGTATGAGTTTGGTCTTGTCGATTGGATTTGGCTATTTGTTGTATTATTATTTGGTTCAATATTATCAATTTTTTTGGGCATACGGCTAGCAAATCGGTTTATTAAACCAATGAATGATTTGGCAGATGCTGCAACTAAAATTAGCCATGGAAATTTGTCTGCACGTGTTGAAAATACGCATAGCGAATCAAAAGAAATTTTAGAATTAATAAATAATTTTAACGCAATGGCTCAAAAACTTGAAGCTTCTGTAAAAAATGCACAAATTTGGAATGCTGCTATCGCACATGAGTTAAGAACTCCGATTACTATTTTACAAGGGCGTTTGCAGGGAATTATCGATGGAGTATTTGTACAAGATACGGCATTATTCAAAAATTTATTAAATCAGGTTGAAGGTCTATCCCACTTGGTAGAAGATTTACGCACACTCAGCCTCATTGATCATCAGCAATTACGTTTAAATTATGAATGGGTAAATTTTAAAGAAATGGTTGAGCGAGTGATTCATTCATTTGAAGAACGTTTGGCAAATGCAAATTTAGTGCCTGAGTTAGAGATGGTCGAGGTACCTGTGTATTGCGATCAACGTCGGATGGAACAAGCATTGTTGGCGCTGATCGATAATGCAATTCGCTACTCTGCACAGGGAAAACTAAAAATTTCAAGTGAAATCAAAAACAATAAATGGCAATTAAAAATTGAAGATGATGGGCCAGGCATTGCACTACAATATCAAGAACAACTGTTTACTCCTTTTTTTAGACTAGAAGAATCTCGAAATAAGGAATTTGGTGGTATGGGTTTAGGTTTAGCTGTTGTTTATGCGATTGTTACCGCGCATAAAGGAAATCTCTCTTATGAAAATAAACACTCAAATAGCCTTTTTATGATTGAAATGGATGATATAAGGCAGTGATTTTTTAGGTTTTATGGAACATTCAAATCACTTATTAGGTATATTTTTCTGCGCAATAAATTATAAAAAGCTTAATCTTAAATATTATATTGAGTTGCAGATATTAGGCCTAATATTAGGTAGTCATATTGTGTTGTATGATATTAAATAGTCGTTCACATGCATTGCTTACATGATGTATTGGCGCAGTCGCAATGCCCAATATCAGTGCAGAAGGAGCATTGTCTTGTTGATGATAACGAGTAGATAAGGGAGCAGGCGCTAAGCCAAAAGCTAATGCATCTTGTGCAATTTTTTGATCAGATATGTGTGCAGGTAATTGAAGTAAAATGGACAACCCAGCAGTCTGAGTTCCTAAACGATAAGGTTTTAAATGTTGAATGAGTTCATTACGTTGAGTCGTATAAATTCGCTTTGTTCGTCTGATATGTCTTAAAAAATGCCCTTCGTGCATGAATTCTTGTATTGCATGTTGTAAAGATGGTGTTGGTGCGGGAGTTAATGTTGCAGTAATATCTTCAAATTGATGAATCACATGCTCTGGCACAACTGCAAATCCTATTCTAAGTTTAGGAGAAAGTGTTTTACTAAAACTTCCTAAATGAATCACGTTTCCAGAATGGTCTAATGAAAATAAAGCAGGTGTTGCTCTTCCATCAAGCTGTAATTCACCTAAATAATCATCCTCAATGACCCACATGTGTTGTTGTTTTGCCCATTCCATTAATTTTAAACGTCGATTGAGGGAAAGGGACATCCCTAGAGGAGCTTGTTGTCCTGGTGTTATTAATGCCATTGCAGCATCAGGGTGATATTGCAGGGCAAAGTCGATATTGAATCCTTCGCTATCAACAGGTATGGGAAAAGTTTGGATTTTTGCAACATTTAAGGCGTGTTTAGAGAATGGAAAACAAGGATCTTCTATCCATGCTTTTTTCCCATGTAGATTTAAGGCCAGTAAAGAAAGTGCTAAACCACCAGAAAATCCTGAAGTAATAAAAACTTGATCTGGAGAACATTGAATTCCTCTTGATAGTGCAAGATATGCTGCAATTTCTCTTCGAAGTTCATATTCTCCTCGGGGATCTGGATAGCTTGGCCAACCACTTGATTCCATACGTATAGATTTTGCTCTGATTTTTGCAAATACTTTGGCAGGAAAACTATGTTTATCAGGTATACCCGATTGAAAAATTCCATGCCTTGTGGTCATTTCAAGATAGGTTTGCATGAATGAACTAGATGGATAAGACTCTTGATGTTTTATAGAAGAAATAACGCTACGAGACACCCGTGTACCTAAAGCTCTTGACGCAATAACAAATTGACCATCTGCAAGTTTTTCATAAGCGGCTTTTACGGTTCCTCTAGAAACACCAAGTTGGCTTGCTAAGTCAACCCAAGAAGGTAAACGATCATTTTCTTGTAAAACACCAGAAATAATTGCGTGTTCTATACTTAAACGAATTTGTTCTGCTAGAGGAGTTTTTAATGTTTTATCAAGCGTGATTTTAAATTTTGAGTCCATTCGAGGTACAGTCTTTTAATGTGTTTTTGGTACATGACTTTATACTATGAAACGATAAAATGACAACAATAGTAAGATTGTTTACAAGGTTGAACCAAGATAATGTCATTCAAAATATATCTCATATTGAGCATTAGTTTAGTGTTTAGTGCAATATCATCAGCAATGGCACATGATGTAAGTGAGAAAGTTATTCCAAATTTTGAGCATGTCATTCCCAATATACCAGGAAAATCTTTGATTGCTTTGGAGGTGGAATATCCACCGAAGGGCGCATCTGTTCCTCATACACATGCAAAATCTTCTTTTATATTTGCATATGTGGTTTCTGGAAGTATTGAATCTAAGGTCAATGATGAACCCGCAAGAATTTATCAAGCAGGCGAAAGTTGGTTTGAGGCACCAGGTGCAATTCATTCCATTAGTCGTAATGTAAGTTTGACAGAACCAGCAAAACTATTGGCAGTGTTTGTGGTAGATACGCATGACAAAGCATTGGTTACCCCACTGAAATAAAATATTTAAAGTATCAATTAGATAGAGGTTGAAATTATGACACAGCGTATCGACTATAAAAATGTTTCTCCAGCAGGTGTTAAGGCGCTAGGCAGTGTATATAGCCATGTTATGCAAAGTGGTTTAGCAGCAGATTTGGTTGAGCTGGTTTATCTACGAATATCGCAAATTAATAATTGTGCATATTGTTTGGATATGCATACCAGAGATTTGCTCAAAAAGGGTGTAAAAATTGAAAAAATTGCTTTAGTGCAAGCATGGCAAGAAGCTGGTCATTTATTTGATGCAAAAGAGCAAGCCGCTTTAGCATGGGCTGAATCTGTAACTTTAGTTAACCGTACAGGTGTGCCAGATGATGTATTTAATCATGTACACTCGGTGTTTAATGAAAAAGAAGTCGTAGATTTAACAATTGCGATTAGTTTAATGAATGCTTATAACCGGTTGGCAATAAGCTTTCGAAGTACACCACAAGCGGCTCAGGAATAAAGAATAAAACATACTCGACCAAGAGGATGATTGCTTGGTCGAGAATTTCAGTAAGCTTAATTTAAACAAGTAATGCTGCATAACCTACACAACTAAAACCAAAACTTATATTCTAATAAACTTGCATCTTATGTAATGAATGATATGCATTGTGCTTTTTATATTGATTTATAAAGATTTTGCTAAATTTCCTTGAGGATAAATTGAGAGAATATAGTTTTGGAACTGTTGTACAGCTTTGGGATTATTTGAACGCTTTAAGTAATTTAAAACACTTTCTAAATAAGGTTCACTTGGTTGTATGTCATAGTTAATGCTTTTACTAAATTGAGCATATTGCTCTTTAACCAAGTTCGGATTTTCAGGAACAGCTCTAATATTCACTTGCATATCTTTAAAAACATAACGTAAACCGTCTAGACTACCTTTAAGTGGGACTGAGCCGTGGTTTTCATCTTCATATTGTGCATATTTATAACTTAAATGATTAAGTGGTTGTTCACTTAAATAATGATTTAACCTTTGAATCCCATTAAAATGGTTATCTGTATTATTTTTAGGATCATCAGAACCTGTTTGTGTTAAGAAAAGTTTTTTATAGTGAAAGTCCTTACTTTTGGCATTTTGAAAACGTTTTAGCATGACTTCATTGTCCCACCAAATACTAGGATCGTGCACAATATAAGCTTGCATATTGCGGTGTCCATTTAACATATGATTCAGCGCCGTGATTCCACCAAAAGAATGACCAATAAAGACATTTAAACCATTCGTACGATATTTTTTTTCAATATCTGGCATCAGTTCAGTCTCAAGAAAACTGAAGAAAGCTAAATTTCCACCAGTTTTTCCATCAATATTTCGACCATCTTTTGAATCTGCTTTTTGAACAGTTGGCGTAAGATCACGAGAACGATCCGTATTTACAATGCCAACTACAATCATTTCTGGAATTGCAGGATAAGGAGATTTAGATAATTTCTCTACGAAACCAGTTAAATAGTGAAAATTACTTTCACCATCTAATAGATAGATAACGGGATAGTGCTGATTGGCATATTTTTCATAACTGGGAGGAAGATAGATTTGGATTTCTCTTTTTTCATCTAAAACAGATGAAGAAATATTGTGCATTTCACCAATATTAATGGGGCTTTGAGCTAAAGTATACGTTGAGATTTGTACTGTAATTAAGCCGAATGCTAGCCAAAGAGAAGCTTTTTTAAACATAAAAGATGCCTATTATCAAGTAAGATGGGTGCTCACATTGAGCGTATTCAGTGCTTTTGAAGTAACCAATAAAATCAAAATTCTGATTTAGTGGCTGTGCTTATTCGTTTAAAAATAAAAATATATGACTAATTATTGATAAAGGTAGATTTCATCATCATGCGTTGTATTGTTTAATGATTCATTTGATTTGGTAGCGTAAAATGTAAGAGAAGAATAATATGAATATTTGACCAATAGATGGATGTTGAAAAGCGGTAGGAATAAGGTAGACATTTCAGTTCATAATAAAATCTGTAATGAGAATTATTATCTTTTATGTTTGATGTGAAAATCAATCTATATTTTGATGTTTTTAAAAATTTAATGATATAAATAAATTAATATTCAATCATTTATTGTAAAACGAATGTTAAAAAAGCAGAATTTTTTAGTGTAAATAGGGTAATGAAGAAAGTTCAAAACATCATTAAATTTAAAATTTGTTATCTTAATAATCTCATGTTTTAATTTTTATTAGCACTATTTTGAATAAGCTTTATGTCTATTGTTATAAGTTTATTCTTAGAATGAATGATGAAGATATAGAAATATACTCTTTATGATATGATCTATACTTTAAATATATATTATTGAAAATATTGAGTTTATTTTAAATTAAGTATTAAAAACATGTATAAAATGGTGCAAATTAAAAGATAAGTATATCTACATTTGATATTTATCAAAGGATTATTAGCTCTATAAACTGAAGAAAATTTTGAATAGGTTATTTCTCCTATGAATAAGGTTATCAGTTTTAGTTTAATCGCTGTTTTAGGCAGTGGGCTAGCACTTTCTGGCTGTTCAAAACAGCAAAGTAGCGAAAAAGAAGCAGTTGCAGCAAATGATATTAAGACACTTAATATTGGGTATCAAAAAGCTGCATTGAAGTTAATTGTTGCTAAGCAAAATCATCTTTTTGAAAAAGAATTTCCAAATGTTAAAATTGAATGGAAAGAGTTTCCAGCAGGCCCTCAAACTTTAGAAGCGCTTTCTGTTAATTCAATTGATTTTGGTTATACGGGCGATGCACCTATTGTTTTTGCTTTATCTGCAGGTAAACAATTAAATTACTTAGGTTATGAACAAGCATCGAATCAAGCACATTCAATTTTACTGCCAACTGATAGTGGTATTAAAAGTCTTGCTGAATTGAAGCATAAACGTATTGCTTTAACTCGTGGATCAAGTGCACATAATTTCTTAGCAGAAGCCTTAAAAAAGGCAAATTTATCTTGGGATGATATTGAGCCAATTTGGCTTTCGCCTTCAGATGCACGCGCTGCATTAGATAAAAAATCTATAGATGCATGGGCCGTTTGGGAACCGTACATCAGTGCAGCTGAAATTGACGGTAATGCCAAAATTTTGTTTGATTCTAAAGAATTGCCACCAACATATGGTTATTATTTAGCGCAACCGAGTTTTGTTAAAAATCATCCAAATGATGCGAAAAAAGTACTTACTGTATTAAATGAAGCAGATGTTTGGATTAATTCACATAAAACAGAGGCCGCTGAAATTTTAGCAAAAAGCACTGGTTTAGATGTTAAAATTGCTGAACAGGTGATTAGTAAGAAGCATGATCCAAATCCTGTCGCATTATTAACGCCTGAAGTTGTTCAATCTCAACAAAAAATTGCAGATCTTTTTTATGGTCAAAAATTAATTCCAAATAACATTGAAGCACAAAAGTTTGTTTGGCAGCCAAATCCTTAATTAATATTAACTTTATAAAAAATCGTGGGATTTCCACGATTTTTTGTTTTAAATGAGCATAAAAAATCAACTATTAATGCTCTAGTATGAGTTTTTAAAATAATGATATTTAGGATTATGGTGTATTGTTTAAAAGAGAGTTTTAGAATAAAAAATAATCTTTTTATACCAATAATTTTTAATAAGAGTCTCAAATTTAAGTATCAGTAAAATAAGATACGAATTAATTTATTAGTTTTTTGATTAAAAAATAATCACTTGAATTGTAAAATTACAATATGAAATATTAATCCGAATCTATATGAATTTAATTTTTTTGAGAATAAATCCTTTAAGTATCTATTTAATCTATATTTTTAAAATATAGAAGAACTTTAATAAACTTATTTTTTCTATTAATTTTAAATAATTAATCTAATAAACCTATTTGAATTACATTTAAAAAAAACTAATATAATACTGTATTACGGTAATTGTGTATTATGATTATTCAGTAACTCAATCACTGCTTGACCTTAAATTTAATATGGACGCACGCCTTTATGGATATCAGCACATTTGGAATTTTTAAAAACTTATCTTTGATTCATGGGGAATGGGTTGCGTCAACAAATTCAAAAAAAATAGACGTTTTAAATCCTGTTGATCAGTCACTCATTGCAACAATTCCTGCACTTGAGCCTGCACAAATTACTGCTGCAATTGAAAGTTCCGAACAGGCATTAGGCGCATGGAAAGCACATTCAGTAAAACAACGTTCTGATATTTTGAAAAAGTGGTATGCGTTAATTATTCAACATCAAGATGAACTTGCGACCATTATGACGGTTGAGCAAGGAAAACCTTTGCATGAAGCAAAAGGAGAAGTGAATTACGCAGCGAGTTTTATTGAATGGTTCGCTGAAGAGGGGCGTCGTATGAATGGTGATACGATTCCTGCTGCAAGCAAAGATAAACGCATTATGACAAAACGTGAACCTGTTGGTGTGTGCGTTGCGATTACTCCTTGGAATTTTCCAGCAGCAATGATTACACGAAAAGTTGCACCTGCATTGGTTGCAGGTTGTACTGTTGTTGTTAAACCTGCACAAGAAACACCTTTTACAGCTTTGGCATTGGGTTATTTAGCTGAGTTGGCTGGTGTTCCAAAAGGTGTGTTGAATATTGTGACAGGTAAATCAGCTGAAATTGTCCCTGTTATGACGCAAAGCCCAATTGTAAAAAAACTGAGTTTTACAGGTTCAACGCCTGTTGGTGCAATGTTAATGGAGCAATCTGCACCGACATTAAAAAAATTATCGCTTGAATTAGGGGGAAATGCACCCTTAATCGTATTTAATGATGCCGATTTAGATTTAGCTGTTCAAGGTGTGATGGACAGTAAATTCCGTAATGCAGGTCAAACTTGTGTATGTAGCAATCGTATTTTCGTTCAAGCACAAATCTATGATGTATTTATTGCCAAACTAGCAGAAAAAATCACGGCACTTAAATTGGGGAATGGACTGACCGCAGGAACGGATATTGGTCCTTTAATCAATCAAAAAGCAATTAATAAAATTCAAGCTCACATTGCAGATGCACTATTGCATGGGGGCGAAATTGTAGTGGGTGGTCACCAGTCAGACTTAGGTGGGAACTTCTTTGAACCCACTTTAATTAAAAATGCAACAGATGACATGCTGTGTTTTCGCGATGAAACTTTTGCACCATTAGCGCCAATTTTTAAATTTACCGATGATGCTGAAGTAGTTACACGTGCAAATCATACTGAATTTGGTCTGGCATCTTATATTTTTACAGAAAACTTAAATCGAAGTATTGCCGTATCAGAAGCTTTGGAATACGGCATGGTTGGTATAAATACAGGGCTAATTTCAACTGCTGAGGCACCATTTGGTGGTGTAAAAGCCTCAGGTTTGGGACGTGAAGGTTCTAAATATGGTTTAGATGAATACACCGAAATTAAATATATCTGTGTGGGTAATGTGGCAGCAATGTGATCACGATGCAATAGAGCATTTGTACGGCATATCGGTGTCTAAAGAATGCTTGTTAGCTTTCTGTATTGATATTCAAGGAATGAGATGATGGAAAATATTCAATCTAAAACGCAATATTCAGGAATTGCAGGAAAAACTGTTGTGGTGACGGGTGCAGCAGCTGGGATCGGCTTTTCTCTTTCTAAAGCTTTCGCTGAACAAGGTGCGAAAGTATTTATGATTGATTTAAATGAAACAGCATTAACTGAAGCTACAGATGCATTAAAAGCGTATCAGGTATGTGGCTATGCTGCCAATGTGACAGACGATGAAGCAGTAAGAGCAGCCTTTGAGCGCTGTAAAAATCACTTTGGTCTGGTTGATGTATTGTTTAATAACGCAGGCATTTCACTCAATAAGCCATCATTAGAAATTAGCATGGCGGAATGGCGTCGCTGTGTAGACATTAATTTAAGTAGTTTATTTTTGTGTTCCCAAGAAGCTGCCAAGCAAATGCAACTACATGGTCGTGGCGCCATTATTAATACAGCTTCAATCTGGGGACTCAATACTTCTGCTGAACGTACAGCATATTGCACGACTAAAGCGGGGGTTGTGGCAATGACGAAGTGTCTAGCGGCTGAATGGGGGGCATTTGGCATTCGTGTTTTGGCGATTGGACCAGGATATACCCGTACAGCATTAGTGGAAAAATTACAGCAACAAAATACGCTTGATGTTGCCGATCTTGAACGTCGTACACCATTAAATCGCTTGGCTGAGCCAGAAGAAATTGCAGAGTTAGGTCTATTTCTAGCTTCAGACGCAGCCAAATTCATGACTGGACAAACTTATTTAATTGATGGGGGTTGGGATGCGAATGGGTTTCAGTAGAAACGCGCATTTACCCACCATCAAGCTATATTGTAAAGGATAGACCGAATGTCAAATCAGATTAATCTTCACCCCGCAAGTCCGTGGATTGAATTGCAAAGTACGCAAGAAGATTGGAACCAAGCAGATTCTAGTTTGCTAGAAAGTATGCTAACACAATTACATATTATTCGTGCTTTTGAAGAATCTGTACTTGAACTTGCAGGTGAGGGTTTAGTACACGGACCTGCCCATTCAAGTATTGGTCAAGAAGGTGGTGCAGTGGGTTCAATTATCTCACTGACAGCAGCTGATCAGGTTAATGGTTCACATCGTGGCCACCATCAGTTTTTAGCTAAGGCACTCACATATTTACGTCCAAATGGAATCAAGCTTGGAAATGCATTCGGCACAGATATTCAAGATGTATTACAACGCACGCTGGCGGAAATTTTAGGTTTAGCGCAAGGTTTCTGTAAAGGTCGTGGCGGTTCAATGCATTTGCAGTGGATCGAAGCAGGTGCATTGGGTACGAATGCAATTGTGGGAGGTGGTGCACCTATGGCAGCGGGCGCAGCATGGGCACACCGTCATGCAGGAACAGATGCCATTGCAATTACTTATTTTGGCGATGGCGCAGTTAATATTGGTTCTGTATTAGAAACAATGAATTTGGCTGCAGCGTGGAAATTACCAATTTGTTTCTTCATTGAAAATAACCGTTATGCGGTATCAACTTCAGTTGAAGAAGCCACTGCTGAAACACGATTATCATCCCGTGGTTCAGCATTTAATATTCCGAGTTGGAAAGTAGATGGGATGGATCCATTGGCTGTGCATTTAACGATGCAACAGGCTTTACAGCATATGCGTGAGGGGAATGGCCCAACGATTGTTGAAGCTGATGTATACCGTTTTTTCCATCAAAATGGACCTTATCCAGGAAGTGCATTTGGTTATCGTAGTAAAGAAGAAGAGCAAGAATGGAAGGCACGAGATCCTATTGTATTGCTTGAACAAAAAATGCTTGAGCGTGGTTTATTAAGTTCAGAACAAGTCGTGAGCTTACGTCAACAGTGTCAAAGCGTTATGACACAAGCCATTGCTGAACTAACGGAACCTACCGAAAAAGGCAAACGCCGTATTCGCCCAGTACTTTGGCCTTCAGAAGATTTTGTTGATGTTGGTATACGTGGTGATTTATCTGAAATCGCACATGCTGACACACAAGAAGAAATTGGATTTACCGAAAACTTAGTCAAAAGCAAATTTATTGATGCCGTGGCACAAGTCATGAATCGTCGTATGGAAACAGACGATTCTATTGTGGTAATGGGTGAAGATATTCATCGTCTTAAAGGTGGAACCAATGGCGCAACAAAAGGCTTAAAAGAACGGTTTCCAAGTCGTACGTTGGGTACACCCATTAGCGAAAATGCGTTTATGGGACTCGGTGGTGGTATTGCTGTTGATGGGCGTTTTAAACCTGTGGTTGAGTTTATGTACCCAGATTTCATGTGGGTTGCGGCTGACCAAGTATTTAATCAAATTGGTAAAGCAAGGCATATGTTTGGCGGGCAAAGTGATGTGCCTTTAGTGTTACGCACTAAAATTGCAATGGGAACGGGATATGGTTCGCAACACTCAATGGATCCAGCGGGTATTTTTGTAACGAACCCAGGATGGCGCATTGTGGCGGCTTCTACGCCATTTGATTATATCGGACTGATGAATTTTGCTTTGGCGTGCAATGACCCCGTGTTAGTCATTGAACATGTCGATTTATATAGTAAAAGTGGTTTAGTTCCAGAAAATAATCTCGACTATCAAATACCTTTTGGTCAAGCAGCAATACGTCGTGTAGGTCAAGCAGTCACTATTTTAACGTATTTATCGATGGTGGATCATAGTTTAGACGCAGTTGAGCAGACAGGTGTTGATGCTGAAGTCATCGATTTACGTTTCCTTGATCGAGCAAGTCTAGATTGGCAGACCATTGAAGCCAGTATTCGTAAAACCAACAATGTCTTGATTGTGGAGCAGGGTAATCAGGGTACTTCTTATGGGGGCTGGCTTGCAGATGAGTTACAACGACGCTGTTTTGACTGGCTAGATCAACCTATTCAGCGGGTACATGGTACAGAAGGTGCACCAAGTATTTCTAAAGTACTTGAACGTGCAGCAGCAGCACGTACTGAAGAGGTCGTAGAAGGCTTATATCAGGTGATGCGTGAAAAAGGCGAAGCGGTTTAACGAGTTTTATTGCAATTTATTTAAATTTTAGTCAAAGGTTGCATCATGTCGAAGTTGCTCCATATGCCAGAAGTTTTGGCAAATACTACTCATGCCACCATTAATCAGTGGTTAGTTGCTGAAGGTGATCATATTGTCATTGGTCAATGTATTGCAGAAGTTGAAACAGATAAAGCAGTGGTTGAATTGATTGCTGAACAAGAAGGTTTAATTAGTCTACTTATTGCCAAAGCAGGCGATGAAGTTGAAGTTGGTACAGCAATTTTACAATTAAATGGCGATGGTCAGATTGAAGCTACAGCAGCTCAAACGAATATTACACATTCTATTAGTGATACAACATCAGCTAATCGAGTAGTAACAGAAGCGTCAACGGTGGGTTTGCACAATCACGATCAAGGTGAACGAGTTTTTGCTTCACCGCTTGCAAAACGTTTAGCAAAGCAAAATCAATTAAATTTAGCAGACTTGACGGGCAGTGGTCCTCATGGGCGAATTGTAAAACGGGATATTGATTTAGCTCTTGAACAAGCAATTGCTCATGTTGTCGCAAATCAAACAACAATGGTAGAAAATTCTAAAGTATTACCAGTGGCGCATCTTGCGGAGTATGAAGAAATCCCACTGAGTAATATGCGTAAAACGATTGCACGCCGTTTGAGTGAAAGTAAATCGACAGTGCCACATTTTTATTTAAATGTGGAATGTCATGTCGATGCTTTATTGACGATTCGTCAGCAAATTAATGCCATTGCAGCAGAAAAAATATCGGTCAATGACATGATTATTAAAGCAGTTGGATTGGCATCGGTTCAAGTTCCTGCAATGAATGCATGTTGGGCAGAAACAGCTATTCATCAATATCACCATGTGGATATTAGTGTTGCCGTTGCGACCGAAAAAGGGTTATTGACCCCAGTGATTAAAAAAGCAGAAACCAAGTCATTGTCAACCATTCATCGTGAAATTGCTGAATTGGCTGAATTGGCGCGTACTGGGAAATTAACTCCTGATCAATATCAGGGGGGAAGTTTCAGTATTAGCAATTTGGGAATGTTTGGTGTATCTGATTTTAATGCCATCATTAACCCTCCACAAGCAGGTATTTTGGCGGTAGGTGCAATTCAGAAAAAGCCAATTGTCGTTCAAGATGCGCTTGAGATCGGTTCTGTACTTCGTTGTAGCTTATCTGCGGATCATCGTGTTGTGGATGGTGCCGTAGCAGCTCAATGGCTGGCAGCTTTCCAACAGTTGATCGAAGATCCACTGAAACTATTAATTTAGTGAGGAAAGCTCATGAATAAGCAAAAATTTGATCTGGTCGTTATTGGTGGTGGACCAGGTGGCTATGTTGCTGCAATTCGTGCCAGTCAGTTGGGAATGAAAACCGCAGTTATAGAAAAAGCTGAACTTGGGGGAATCTGTCTCAATTGGGGATGTTTACCAACCAAAGCATTATTGCGTAGTGCAGACGTTTTACGGTTAGTGAAACAGGCCGATACATTTGGTGTTGAGGTGAATCAACCCCAAGTTAATCTTCAAAAAATTGTACAACGTTCTCGTGATGTATCAGCTCAATTACAACGCGGCGTGATTGGTTTACTAAAGAAGAATCGAGTGACAGTTTTTCATGGTGAAGCTAAATTACTGGGTCAAAATCAAATTCATGTACAAGGTCAAGTCGATCAACAATTGAATGCAACGCATATTATTTTAGCAACTGGTGCCCGTGCCCGTACTATTCCGAATATGCATATCGATGGTCAGTATTTTTGGAGTTACAAAGAAGCATTGGTTCCGAAGTCAATTCCAAAACGTATGGTGGTTATTGGTGCTGGGGCAATTGGAATTGAATTTGCCTGCTTTTATCAATCAATGGGTGCAGAAGTTACGGTTGTGGAACTGGCTGATCGTATTTTGCCACAAGAAGATTCTGAAATTTCATCAACCATAGCCAAGTCTTTGAAAAAAGATGGTATTCAAATTTATACAGAATACAAGGTCATAGAGCATCAAATAAAGAATGGTGAAGTACTGTTGACTTTGGAAGGAAAACAAAAAGTACAGTTAAAAGCCGATGTGGTGTTACTGGCAGTCGGTATTTCTGCAAATACAGAAAATCTAGGACTAGATAAAACTCAAATTCAAATTGAGCGCGGTCATATTGTCACAGATGAATATTGTCGAACCAGTGAAACCAATATTTATGCCATCGGTGATGTTGCAGGTCCGCCATGGTTAGCGCATAAAGCGAGTCATGAAGGAGTATTGTGCGTTGAAAAAATCATGGGGTTAGATGTTCATCCATTCGATAGGCATAAAATTCCAGCATGTACCTATAGCCATCCGCAGGTTGCAAGTGTGGGATATAGCGAGAAACAGGCGCAAGCATTAGGCCGAACAATTCGAGTTGGAAAATTTCCGTTCATTGCAAATGGTAAAGCGTTAGCAATGGGAAGCAGTGAAGGTTTTGTCAAAGTTATTTTTGATGATGTGAGTGGCGAATTACTTGGTGCCCATATGGTGGGTGATGAAGTTACGGAGATGATCAATGGATATGCTATTGCACAGACACTTGAAACGACTGAACAAGAGTTAATCAATACAGTTTTACCACACCCAACGATGTCAGAAGCAATGCATGAGGCGGTACTTGCTGCGTATCAGCGTGCTTTACATCAATAATTTTAAAGATCTGACAAATTTGGATTTGCCAGATCGCATCAAGACATGATTGTGCGCTTTGAGCATGGATGCATTTCATCGGCATAAATATTGATTTGATTGCGAATTAAGAGAAATCACATAAGGATATATATGAATCAACCTGTAGATAATTTAATTAAGTCTGTAGATCAGACATCAGTCAAATATGCAGTGCGCAAAAAATCATTGATCGCAAGTGGCGTAGGTAATCTTTTAGAATGGTACGATTGGACCATTTATGCAGTTGCTTCTGTTTATATAGCTTCAGCATTATTTGATAAATCCGATCCAACTTCTGCATTGTTAAGTACCTTAGCTGTATTTGCTGTGGGTTTTATTTCTCGTCCTTTTGGTGGTTTTATTTTTGGACCATTGGCCGATAAAATTGGGCGTCGTAATGTATTAATGATTACGATGTTGCTGATGGCGGCTGCCAGTATTGTCATTGCGTTAATTCCAAGTTTTGAAAGTATTGGCTACTGGGCTTCTTTGATTTTAGTTTTGGCACGCCTAGTTCAAGGTTTTGCACATGGTGGAGAAACAACAACATCGTATGCCTATGTCTCTGAAATTGCACCGCCTAAACGACGTGGATTATGGTCAAGTACCGTATTTTTTGCGGTTGGGTTAGGTTCACTGACAGCGACTTTATTTTTGGCTTTGCTGACAGCAGTAATATCAAAAGAAGCGATGTTTGATTGGGGATGGCGTATTCCATTTTTATTCGGTGGAGTCTTAGCATTCTTTGTGCTTTATTTACGTCGTAATATGATGGAAAGTGAACACGTTGAAAAAATGCAACAAGATGATAGCCAGCCTTGGCCATTGTCTAAAGTATTAAAAACGGGCATAAAATTATTTTTCTATGAAGCTGGATCAACACTAACTTACTATATTTGGGTAACCGTATGTGCCATTTATGCAATTAACCAATTAAAAATGGATGCACATGATGCATTTGTAATGAGTTGTTTAGCACAAATGGTCTATCTTATTTGTCTACCATTTCAAGGTTGGCTATCCGATATTATTGGGCGTAAAACCAGCACATTAATTTCATTTGGTGGGTCAATGCTATTGTTATTTCCGTTATGGAATTTACTTTCTAGCGAACCATGGACATTATTTGTGGCGCAGGCAATCGGACTCGTTTTTGTTGGTTTCTTGACATCAAGTAAACCTGCGGCAATGTCTGAGCAGATTCCAACACGTTATCGTACCAAATTAATTGGTATTTTCATGTCGTTGTCTATTGCAGTATTTGGCGGTACAGCTTCATATGTCAATACATGGTTATATGCAAATCAATTTGAATCTTTATTTAATGTTTATGCTGTTATTGTCTGTATTGTTGCAATTGCAGTCGTCCTAACGTGGAAGGACAATAAAGGAATTGATTTAGATAAAGTTTAAATTATGTTGAATGAGTGAGTTTTTAGATAGAAATTCAAGTGCTTTCCTCGGTTTAATCAGTAAGAGCAAATTCTGATTAAACCTTTTTAAGGCTGTTGCTATTTCAAGAATGCCCATTCATGAATGAAAGATCAACAGCCTCTTTTTTCATCGAATTTTTTTAAATTGCGTTTGATACGACTCAAATATGACCAATGCTTATGATCAAGACTAAGATACATCTTAGTCTTGATCATATTGAAATGTAATACATAACGAATGAACACACACCGTGGAGAAGACAGATGATAAATCATCTTGAAGCAATGCCAATTTCGGGTAAGACTAAAATTATTCCTATACTGGCAGACCCGATTGCACATGTAGAAACCCCACGTATTATGAATACGTTACTTCGTAAAGCAAATTATGATGCAGTTTGTGTCCCTTTTCAGGTGGCAGCAGAAAATTTAGAGCAATGTTTAGCAGCATTTAAACTCATCCCCACAATTGTTGGGGCTGTGATTACCGTACCACACAAAATGAGCATGTCTGAATTAACTCAAATTAAGGGAGATCAAGCTCAAATTATTGGTGCTGTTAATGCTATTCGCTTTGATGAACAGCGCCAAGTTCATGGCGAGATGTTCGATGGGAAAGGCTTTGTGCAAGGGTTAATCCATGCCAATGTAGAGGTTGGACCTACATTAAAAGTCTTTATGGCAGGTGCGGGCGGAGTAGCACGTGGAATAGCTTTTGCATTATTAGAACGTGGTGTTAGAACATTGCATATTTATAATCGTACTCAAGCGACGGCAGAAGAATTAATACAGATATTACGTAACTATGCACCAGAAGCAGATATTCAATATGCAAGTTATGATGTAAAAGATGTTGACTTATGTATTAATGCCAGTTCCGCTGGAATGTTAGGTGCTTTAGAAGATGTTTTACCATTTAATATCGATGCATTGGAATCAAATGCTTGTGTTGCTGAAGTCGTCATGAATCCAGCTAAAACCAAAATATTATTACAAGCAGAAACTCGTGGTATGAAAACTGTTCCTGGTCAAGCAATGATTCTGGCACAAATTGGTCAATTGGCTGCATTTATTTTAGATGAACCAGAGCTTGCACTTATTCGGTTATAGGATATTGATATGTTTAATTTTCAGGGAAAAACAGTATTGATTACTGGAGCATCTGGTGGAATTGCGATCAGTTGCATCAAAAAACTTTATAATGCAGGTGCACAATTAGTATTATCAGATCTTAATTTGGAAGCACTCGAAAAATTTGCTTCTGAACTTGATCCGACGGGGCAACGTATCTTGGCGTTGGCACAAGATGTATCAAACTCACAGCAAGCAAATGATGTGGTGGCTGCAGCAGTGGCACGCTTTGGTGGAATCGATATTTTAATTCCATGTGCTGGTTTATATTTAGAATGTGCACTAAAAGATATGTCTGATCAAGAATGGTTGAAAGTTACAGCGGTTAATTTGGATGGTGTATTTTATACCATTCGCGCTGCAATTCCATACCTGCGTTCAGGTGGGGCAATTGTCAATGTTACCTCGATGGCAGGTCATAAAGGGAGTTTAAATCATGGTCACTATGCTGCCTCTAAAGGAGCTGTTTTAAACTTAACTCGAACCTTAGCCATGGAATTAGCACCGAATATTCGTGTGAATAATGTATCGCCTGGTTTAATTGATACACCGATGATTCGCCAATTGATGGCAGAGAAAGGTGAAAAATTGCTAGATCAAACGCCGTTATATCGTCTTGGGCATTCAGATGAAGTGGCCGATGCAATTTTATACTTAGCATCTGATTTTGCGAGTTTTATTACAGGTGAAACCTTGCATGTAAATGGTGGATTATATATTGCCAGCTAAACTGTTTTTGCCTCTTTAAGAAGAGGCAATACAATTTTCACCAATCTGAGGGTGAGTAAAGCAATACCATTAAGATGGGATCGAGTTTAAATGTCGTTTATAGTTTCTAACAGCCGCTTGTCCTGCATCTAATAAATGATGATCGTTATGCGTGCATGCTTGTATGATATCTTCTGCAAGTGTTGCATCAAAAATTAATTTTAAATCATCATAACCACGTTTTACTCGATCTTCATAAACGAAGGCAAAGTGTTTAAATAATCCGACACGTGCCTGAATTTTTAAAATCATTTCTTCAAGTACGTTATTTTTTGCACCTTTGAGTAAAATATTATAAAACGAATCTTTATATTCCCAACGTTCATCAACTGAACCATTTAAAAACTTTTTATCTAGGGTTTGATATAAATCATAAAGCTCTTTTTTTTCATTCATGTCTGAATTTTTAATAAATAATTCAATCATTAAACTTTCAACTTTAGCACGAACTAAATATAAGTTAATAATGTCATCATCTGAAAGTTTGGTGACGATTGGCCCCTGCATAGGCACGACACTAATTAAGTGTTCACTTTCTAATAAACGTAACACTTCACGAATGACTGTACGAGAAACACCATAACGTTCACAGAGCACGCTTTCTACTAAGCGATCACCTGGCATAAAGAAACCATCAAGTATGTCTCTTTTTAATAATGCAGTAACTTGCTGTCTAATGGGTGCAGCTTGGCGTTGAACTTTGGGTGCATCATTCATTCTTGAAACCTAGGGAATTGAAAGTCGTAATATTATAATATAGTTAGATATATTTTGTTGATTTAATACTGTTTTGTTGTCGTAATTCATCTCTTAAAAATGAATTGTAATATGAGGAGTTTGATCTCAAATCTTAATTAAAAATCATGCATTATCAATATTTAAAATTAGATAAAAGGTCATACATTGACAAGCAACCATTATCAAATGGAATAATTTAACAAAAATAAATGAGTCATTTCCGAATACGTTTTATTGAACCACTTTTTTAGGAAAAGTAGCCCAATAAATTCAATTTATATAAAAAGTTGGTGTTATCCAGAAAATTGTAGCGCTCATTTTTTATCATTCAACATTGCTAATGTACCAATAATTAAAGCCTCCATACTTTGTATAAATTCTTCTTCCATTTCAACTTCTTCCATTTCACGGTTGAGATTTTTTATAGGTTCTTTACCGACCACAGAATAAATAGTATCGGCAACTGCAATACAATGAAAAGCAATCGTTGCATTGAGCCAACGTGCTTGATTTTGTGTGAGATTATAAGCTTGTGCGATTACATCATGATGGGATTCTATTTTGTGAATCATAGAAGGAGTAGAAGCCATTCTACGAATTAAATAAGGTGTCAGTCCCGCATTAGATTTTACTAATTCTCGTAGAGAATGCATAAAAATAATTAAATACTCTTTTAAATTATGAGGAACAGTATTTGGTGGTTGAGGAATTTCCCATTGAAGAAAAATAGCTTCAGCAATTAAGTACTTAAGCTCTTCAAGACTAGCGACATGTTTATACAGTGCCATATGGCTAATTCCAAGTGCTGAAGCAACGCCAACAAATGTAAGGTTCAACAAACCAATCTCAATACCAGCATTCATGATGCGTTCATGCGTAATTGTACGTGGACGTCCACGTGTGGGTGTTTTTTTGAGAGCGGGCATACTTATTCCATACAACTTAGCTTTTTATGTTGCCATGTCATTGTATATGGGTCAAATCATTTACTTTATTTAATTAGTTTACTACAATGCAACTAATTAAATTGATATTAATTCTCATTAGTGTTTATTGGATATTGATGTTTGAAAACATCAACGGACCAAAGATATTGAACATGAATTATCAATGACAGGATTTTTAGTTCTATGTGTGCAAGTCGTGTGAAAGAAGCTCAACCTCGATATTCGAAGCCATTAAATTTTATATTACGTCCTATTCGGTCAAAGTTAATTCTCTCTTCAGTCACAGCAGTAATTGGCTCCATGCTGACATTGGCTCCTTTAATCGGAATGACGTTTGTTATCAGTTATATGTTTACAGATATGATGACGTTCGGTGCATTGGGAGAAAGTAATAGTAAAATTATATGGGTGATATTCATTAGTATCAGTAGTCTATTACTTGGAATGTTATTGCTAACCATCAGTGAGTTAATTGCGCATTTGGCTGATCATGAAATTACGGGACTACTACAAAAAGATATCACGGAGCATTTAACACAAGTTCCTTTAGGATGGTTTACAGCACGAAGTTCTGGTGAAGTTAAACAAATCATGCAGGATGATATTGGTTTACTGCATAGTTTAACTGCACATTTTTATCCTACAGTGGGACGTACTTTAGGCACGATCATTGTTGCTGTTATTTTTATATTTATGATGGATTGGAGAATGGCAATTATTGCATTGTTGCCATTTTTAGGATTTGCTATTTTTTTGCGTAAAGCAATGAATGCAAGCGGAAATAATATTCAGGAATTCGCAGTTCAACTTGGTCAGCTAAATAGCGCATCCATTGAATTTAGTCATGCAATTCCAGTGGTAAAAACTTTTGGTAAAACTGGTCAGGCTTCACAAGGATACCAGCAAGCAGTCCATTCATTTGCACAAGCTTTTAAAGCATTCACTCGTCCATTGGTTAAGTCAATGGCTCATGCACACGCTATGATTTCGCCTATTACAATATTAGGTGTTGTATTGGGCAGTGGAATAATTTTTATTTCGTTGGGTTGGCTTAAGCCTATAGATTTACTACCTTTTTTGTTTGTTACACCTGCAATTTGTGCTCCCGTTTTATTGTTACATACACTTTTACATGACTTACAAGCAAGCAATGGCGCAGCACAAAGAATTTTAGCGTTATTAGAAACTCCCGTATTATCAGTAACCAAAGCTGATCAAAAAATATCGATAAAAAATAATCACATTTGTTTTCATCAGGTGAGTTATTTCTATGAAGAACAGCGTCCTGTCGTATCTCATTTAAACTTTTCACTAGAGCCAGGAACCATTACAGCGATTGTTGGAGCTTCTGGTGCTGGAAAATCAACAATTGCTCAATTGCTATTACGTTTTTTTGATCCAGTAAAGGGGAAAATTACATTGGATGGGGTAGATTTACGTGATATTGAGACATCAACATTATATCGGCACATCGGATTTGTTTTACAAGATACACGTCTAATTCATGCAAGCATACGAGAAAATATAGCGCTTGGGTGTCCGAATGCAAGCCTTGAAGAAATAGAACAAGCTGCAAAAGCTGCAAATATTCATCATAAAATTATGACTCTCCCTCATCAATATGAATCCATTGTTGGCGATGACATCCAACTATCAGGTGGTGAGCGCCAAAGAATTAGTATTGCTAGAGCCATTTTGCTTGACCCTCCAATATTGGTACTTGATGAGGCAACGGCTGCTGCTGATATTGAAAATGAAATTGCGATTCAAGATGCACTTTCGAGATTCTCTCAAGGTCGCACTCTTTTAGTCATTGCTCATCGCTTAGATACGATTATGTATGCAGATCAAATCCTTGTACTAAATCAAGGAGAAATTGCTGAGCAAGGAACTCATCAATCACTGTTGGCTCAAAAAGGCATCTATGCTCAATTATGGTCATATACGGAAAGCAATTCATCAAAGCCAGTGGGAGAAACATCATGCTAAAAACATTTTCTCAACTGCTAGGTGAGGATGTTGCTATTTTTCACCGTTATATTGGCTTAACAATTGTATATGCAATACTTTGTGGCTTAAGCATTGTTATGTTGGCATTCATTTTAGCTCAATTGATGTTGGGGAATATGAGTGAAATTGTACTTTGGTTCAGCTTCTTATGTTTTTCAATCATATTGTGTTGGTATTTACGACGCATTGTTGAGCAAATGGGCATTCGTGTTGGTCTTGTTGTTTTAGAGAATACGCGCTTACGTTTAGGGCATCATGTTGCAAGCTTACCCATTGGTTGGTTTTCGCAAAAAAACACAGCTCATTTTAATCATCTTGTTACACAAGGCATGATGTCTATTGCTCAACTGCCTGCACATGTTTTTACCCCTTTAATTACGAGTGCTATTACCCTATCCGTTATCGTTATTGCATTGTTGTATATACAAGGTATTTTAGGCTTAATTGCATTGATAGCAACTTTTTTGGTCATGGTGATATTTAAGTTGACATCTAAAATTGCACAATCTACTGATGTGCAATATCAGCAAAGTTTCGCTGTTACAAGTCAACGCATGGTGGAGTTTGCACAAGCACAATCTGTTTTACGTGCTTTTAATGGTCAAGGTAGTAGTACTCGTTTTATTGATAGAGCTGTGGATCAGCAACGTCATTTGAGTCTAAAACTTATTTTGATGTCTTCATTGTCAGCAGTATTGAATACATGGGCCATTCAAATCGTTTTTGCTGTATTGCTTATTGTGATCGTATTTTTAATCAATCTTCATACATCTGCTCAAATGTTATTGACAGAAATCATCAGCATTACTGTTTTATTATTACTGATTAGTCGTTTTATTGATGCTTTGCTTGAAGTTGCAAGTTATAGCGAAGTTTTACGTAGTGCCGCTAGTCAAGTTGTGGCTGTACAAAATATTTTTCAAGTCAAAGCATTACCTGAAGTAGACGTTTCTAAAAAGCTGAATGGTGCGTCTATTGAATTTAAAAATGTAAGATTCCGTTATACCGAGAATGAGCAAGATGTATTAAATAATGTGAACTTACACATTGCATCAGGAAGTATGACCGCACTGATTGGGGCTTCTGGTTCAGGAAAAACCACTTTAACAAAATTAGTTTCTCGTTTTTTTGATGTCAATCAAGGGCAAATATTAATTGGTGGCGTTGATTTAAAACAACTACGTTCAGAACAACTCTCTGAACAAATTAGTCAAATCTTCCAAGATAATTATCTATTTTCAGGCACGATCGCTCAAAATATTCGGATGGGAAGAGAACATGCGACTGATGAGCAAGTTATGCAAGTTATTCAGCAAGCAGGCATTGTAGAAATGTTAACGCGACTTCCTGATGGTCTTGAAACAATGGTTGGCGAGGGTGGGGCTCGATTATCGGGCGGGGAGCGACAACGGATTACCATTGCACGTGCACTTTTGAAAGATACACCGATTTTATTGGTTGATGAGGCGACTGCTGCTTTAGATACAGAAAATCAAGCGATTATTTGTGAACTGCTGAATCAGTTACGTGGTCAAAAAACAATATTAGTGATTGCCCATCAACTCTCCACCATTACAGCGGCAGATCAAATTGTTGTATTAGAAAAAGGGCAAGTCGTTGAACAAGGTACACCAACACAATTACGTTTAATGCATGGGCACTATGCACGTTATTTGGAACTGGGGCAGACCGTTAAAGGATGGCGAATTGGGAAAAATATGCCTAGCAGCGAGCATCGTTCATGCCCATAGTCTTACTTTTTCTATTTTGTATTCTGTGCATTATTTCGTTGCTTCTAGGTGCTCAGCAAATTGTGTGGACAGATTTATTTTCGACATCCAGTGATGCTTGGCTGACACTGACCGCAAGTCGAATTCCTCGATTGGTCGCCATTATTTTAACAGGTGTTGGACTATCCGTATGTGGTGTAATTTTACAGCATATTGTTCGAAATCGTTTCGTTGAACCGGGTACCACTGGTGGTCTAGATGCAGCAAAACTTGGAATATTAGTCTCGTTAACGCTTATGCCAGCGGCAAGTGTGCTGAGTAAAATGTTATTTGCGATGCTTTTCTGTTTTCTTGCAAGCCTCATATATATTGTAATCATTCGCCGTATTCAATTTAGGAATACGGTATTGGTTCCAATCATTGGGTTAATGTATGGCGGTATATTAAGTGCCTTAGCGGAATTTTATGCATACCGTAATAATATTTTACAGAGTATGCAAGGCTGGCTGATGGGCGATTTCTCTCGAATTGTCCAAGGTCACTATGAAATCATATATCTCATTCTTCCTATTGTCGTGTTGACCTATATTTTTGCACATCGCTTTACTGTACTTGGCATGGGAGCAGAAATGGCTTCAAGTCTAGGATTGGGATATGCAAGTATGGCAACAATTGGCTTGATATTAGTTGCAATCACTGTTGCAGCAACAGTCATCACGGTGGGCGCTATTCCTTTTGTTGGGCTGGTTATTCCAAATTTAGTTGCTTTAATGTATGGCGAAAATTTGGCAAAAACCTTACCGATCGTGGCTTTGGCTGGTGCCTCTTTATTACTCATTTGCGACATTATCGGGCGTTCTATACTTTATCCATTTGAAGTACCCATTGGTTTGACCGCAGGCGGAATTGGTGGCGTTTTATTCCTCATAATGATTCTTAGAGGGCTTCGATAGTGAGCAAATTGAAGCAATGGGTGATGGTGCTCAGTGTAATTTTTCTAGCCATATTATTTATATTTTTCAATGCAGGATTAGATTTTAATTACGTCATTCCACAGCGTTTAATTCGACTCGCCACAATTATTCTGGGTGGAATTTGTATTGCATTTTCTTCAATTATTTTTCAGACGCTGGTCAGCAATCGTATTTTGACGCCTTCTATTATGGGATATGAAGCAGTTTATTTACTGTGGCAGGTCATGTTGTTATTTATCTTTGGAACCTATGGATTGTCATGGCTCGGTTTAAATGGCAACTTTTTTGTTTCAATTTTATTGATGCTTTTTTATTCATGGGCAATTCACCGATGGTTGTTAACTCGTCATCGCCATGACGTATTTCAACTTCTCCTATTTGGCTTAGTTTTAACCATGGTGATTAGTGCCGTCACTCAGTTCATTCAGTTAAAAATAAGCCCAGGTGAGTTTTCAATATTTCAGGGATTAAGTTATGCATCATTTAATCGCTCTCAGTCTGAAACCTTAATTTATGCAGTGATTATGGTTGCAATTGTGCTTTGGATATTGAGGAAAAAAAGAGCAGTTTTAGATGTGATGGTTTTGGGCAGAGAACAAGCGATGTCATTAGGAGTCGATCATCATCAATATGTCAAATTCTTCCTTGCCATCATTGCAATACTGGTTGCAATTTCAACGAGTTTAATTGGTCCTACAGCGTTCATGGGCGTATTTATTGCCAATATTGCCTATGCACTTGCTGGCAATCATCAACATAAATTTACGTTACCCATCGGCTGTGGTGTTGCAATTGCCATATTTCTGATTGCTCAAATTTTAGTTGAGCATGTTTTTAATTACAAAACGACAGTCAGTATTTTAGTCAATTTAGTCTGCGGTATTTATTTCCTTGTCCTAACAGTTCGTGCTAGAGGTGTTTCATGATTACTGTGCGAAATATCCATAAATCGTATGGTGTTAAAAATATACTTTCAGATATCAATATTCAGTTTCCAGAAAAACAGGTGATATCACTCATTGGACCAAATGGTGCAGGAAAATCTACTTTATTGATGATGATGGCACATTTATCGATGCCAGATCAGGGAGAAATTTTATTCGATCAAAAAAATATTGCAGATATTCGCACGGCTGAATATGCCAAATATGTGGCAACGCTACGTCAATCTCCAAATTTTAATTTACGAATGACGGTTGAAGAGTTGATTTCTTTTGGTCGATTTCCCTACAGCAATGGTTCGTTAACAGCCAATGATTATCAAATAATTGATGATGCAATTCAGTTTTTGGACTTAGACGCATTACGTAAATCTTATATTGATGAGTTAAGCGGTGGTCAACGGCAGATGGCTTTTTTGGCAATGACAATTGCCCAGCAGACAAAGATACTTTTATTAGATGAACCTTTAAATAACCTAGATATGAAACATGCGGTTCAAATCATGCGTGCATTACGTCGCTTATGCGATGAACAAGGAAGAACCATCATTCTTGTCATTCATGATATTAATTTTGCTGCAAATTATTCTGATCATATTGTGGCACTGAAACATGGAAAACTTCATTTTAGTGGGCCCGTAAAAGAAGTTATTACTGCACAGTATCTAGATGATTTATATGAGCTTGATTTTGAAATTACTCACAGCGAACGAGGCTGTATGTGCAATTACTTCAATTCAACAGGAGTTTGAATACGCATGAATTGGAATCGTAAATCTTGGATGCTAGCGTTGCTGACGACAGTCATATTAGCAGGATGTGAAAAAAAATCTGCCGATGCTACACAGACACTTGAGAAGTTAGAAACTCCCATCACGGTCAAGCATGAACTTGGGGTGACCATGATTAATTATCATCCTCAAAGAGCTGCTGTGCTTGATATGAATGAGGCTGACTTCCTCGACCAACTGAATGTTCCAATTGTCGGTATGCCCAAAGATTATGTTCCGCATTTTTTAAAAAAATATAAAGAGGATAAAAATGTTCAAGATTTGGGTTCAATTGTTCAGCCAAATATGGAAAGGATTTATGCCTTAAAACCAGACATTATTTTGATGACACCACTCCAAGCGAATCAGTATCAAGCTCTGAGTGCAATTTCACCGACTGTGCACTATGACATTAATTTTAATAATAGTCAGCATCATCATATCGAGATGATAAAAGCACATTTAATGACATTAGGACAAATTTTTAATCGACAAGAATTAGCAAATCAAAAAGTCAAAGCATTGGATGAAAAACTAGAAGAAGTACGAAAAGTAACAGCAAATCGTCCTGAAAAAGCATTGGTGGTTTTACATAATAATGGTGCTTTTAGTAATTTTGGAATTCAATCACGTTACGGCTTTATTTTTAATGCATTAGGTGTAAAGCCTGCAAGTACTGTAATTGATAAAAGCTTGCATGGGCAACCGATTTCTAGTGAATTTATTAAACAAGCAGATCCAGATATTTTATATATCGTAGATCGTACAGCGGTCATGGAGCATCGTCCAACAATCAATGCTGAACGGATGAGTAACCCTTTACTGCGTCAAACCAAAGCTTGGAAAAATGGGAAAGTTATTTTTGTCGATGCAGATGCTTGGTATACCACTGCAGCAAGTCCAACATCTATGCATATTTTGATTGATGACATCATTAAGGGGTACCAGCTATGAATTAGGTCTTTATACGATAAATTTATAGCCAGATAAACTCTAGCCAAAACCAATACCCGAAGCAAGTTAGAACAGCATACTTTTCAATAAAAAAAGTGTGGTAGGGAAACTTGTGCCTAAAAATGAAAGGAAATTTGCAAATGAAACATAATCCCCCACTTTTTCAGTACGCTTTGAAGCGTTCACTTAAAAAATCAACGCCACAATTTAAATTGAAAAAATTATTTTTTGCTCAAATGCTCTTTGGTTTAGGATTAACGACATTCATTCCTTTATCAAAAATTAATGCACAAACAATAGATGTGTCCTCATCGAATCAAGAAGCTTTACAAAATTTACCAGTCATCCGTTTACAAGCCGTAAATGAAAAAAATAGTGTTTTAGAGGGTCAGATTTCTTCACACAATAGATTAGGTTTTTTAGGTGAAAAAGACTTTTTAGAAACACCATTTAGCACGATCGGATATACAGAACAATATATTGAAAATCAGCAAGCAAAAGATATTACTGATGTTATTGCTAAAACTGATCCAGCTGTATTTACCAATGGTGCGAGTGGGGGCTGGGCAGAAAATTTCTATATTCGTGGTTTTGCATCAAGTCCAAGTGATATGTCGATGAATGGTTTGTTTGGCATGACACCATTTTACCGAACATCACCAGAAATGTTCGAACGTATCGATGTCTTAAAAGGACCCTCTGCATTGCTCAATGGTATGCCACCCGCAGGATCGGTAGGGGGGACAATCAACTTAGTTACCAAACGTGCTAGCAACACGCCAATTAATCGTTTGACAACCACATATATGTCAGATTCACAGTTTGGTGGTCATCTCGATATAGGACGTCGTTTTGGTCAAAATAAAGAGTTTGGGGTACGATTGAACACGGTGTATCGTGATGGAACAGGCGCAATTAAACATCAAAATAAAAAAACCGAATTATTCTCTCTAGGGGTAGATTGGCGTGGTGAAAAAGCACGTATTTCAGCTGATGTATATGCTGCTGAAGATCGAGTAGATGGTGTGACACGTGGAATTAACTTGTCCCCTGGCATTACAATTCCTAAGCCGCCAAAACCAAATACATTATTGAATCCCGACTGGTCGTTTGTTGAAACAAAGGACAAAGGCGCAATGGTCCGTGCCGAGTACGATTTTAATGATCAACTGATGACATATATCACTTACGGGCAGAGTAAAACCAACTATAAATATAATGGTGCGATGTCTGCGACACTCCTCGATCAGCATGGAAAGCTAAATACTACAATTGGTCAGTTAGCATTTGATCTTGAAAAAAAATCTGCTGATATTGGGATAAAGGGAGAACTTGATACAGGCGTTATCAGTCATCAATGGGTTGCAAATGCAACTTACTATGAACATCATCAAAATGATTATGGGGTACGAACTGTAGCGGGTGCAAATTGGCCGACCAATATTTATAATCCTGTTTGGGGACAACCTGTTCCATTTAATACACCTTTTATTTCTAAAACAACATCACATTTAAGCAGTTATGGTCTCGCAGATACCTTATCTTTTGCGCAAGATAAAGTGCAATTAACATTCGGGATACGACATCAAAATGTGATAAGTAAAGCTTTTTATCCTAAAACAGATACTCGACCTCCTTCTCGTTCTCGTTATGATAAAAGTGCAATCACACCTGGTGCTGCAATATTGTTTAGATTGACAGATAATGTTTCATTATATGCCAATTATATTGAGGGTCTAAGTCAAGGTACTACAGCACCATCTAATGCAGAAAATAATGGGGAGATTTTTACGCCTTTTAAAACAAAACAAAAAGAGTTAGGTATTAAAGTTGAATTTAGTAAATTTGCAAATGGGTTAAATATTTTTGAAATTGAGAAACCAAGTAGTTATCTCGATCCTGTTACAAATGTTTTTTCAGCAGACGGCAAACAACGAAATAGAGGTATTGAATGGAGCTTTTTTGGAAAACCAATAGAATATGTTCGCATACTCGGGGGTATTGCATATATTGATCCAAAATTAACGAAAACAGCAGGCGGGAAAAATCAAGGAAATACAGCGACTGGTGTTGCAAAGCAACAGGCTAAACTGGGAGTGGAGTGGGATATTTCGCAATTACATGGTTTAACTTTAACAGGAAATATCACAGCAGTTTCAAAGCAATATATTAATCAAGAAAATACCTTATATGCTTCTGGTCGAACGCTTTATGATTTAGGCGCACGTTATAAGTCAAATGTTTTAAGTTATCCTGTTGTAATCCGTACAACGATTAATAATGTGACTAATAAAGCATATTGGGGCATGCCACAATTATCTAATTTAGCGTTGGGAGCACCTCGAACTTATATGCTTTCAGCATCAATTGATTTTTAATAGTAATATTCTTATAGAAAGCTCATTCTTCTGAAGAGCTTTCTATTTCTATTTATGGTTAAATGCCATGTGCCTTTATTTATGCGGGTTTTGCTCAAAGATCTTCTGTTTAAGAGTAATGGGATATATTAGACTGGACTGCCGCCAATAAAAACGTTTAGGTAATAAAATGAAATATTTAATACTTTTATTGAGTCTAGTAATTTCTGGTTGTAATGCTTCAGATAAAAAAGATATTGACTTGTTTGTTGAAGATAATTTTAAAACGCTTTTAGAGGATGATAGGGAGATTATTCTTACTTCAAATGAAAATATAGCTTTTCCTGTTAAAGAGGTAATTTTTAATAAAGTTTTATTAAAATTATGATAGCAAAAAGCTTTTTAGAAGATAATGAAAGTAATTGGATTGATGGTGTGAATAGAGATGCTTTAAGTTATGAAAATTTAGATACTTTGAAGTTTAGACTAAAGCTTTGTAAAATAACAAAATGAGTTCTTAATAAAAATATTGTAAATGGTGCTTTGAAACATGATCATAAATCTAAAATAAAAACGCATTAATTTTTTCTATGCATCTTAGTAAGATAAAGTTCTTCATACGACCTAATTTTTTGTAATTCAGCATTACAGTCAGGGGATTACATCATTGATAGTTGATGCTGAAGAAAAATAAAATACGAATCGTATCGTTTTAATATAAAAGTAAGTTAAATCCTTTAAATTGCCAATTAGAAATAATAAGCTCTACTATTTGTATGTAGTGCCATACAATTAATTAATCATAGGCGTTAATTTCATGAATACTGCTGCATCTTTACCAGACGGCCCTGGTCGCAAACGGAGTGAAGCATCCCGTAAAGCAATCCTTGAAGCGACTTATGAGTTGCTGAAATCAATAGGTTTTCATCAAATGTCTATTGAAGGAGTTGCAGCCAAGGCTGGTGTTGGTTTACCGTTGGTGGACTAGTAAGGGAGTGCTTGCTGTTGAAGCTTTTATGGATGCAGTCAATTCCTCCATAGCATTTCATGAAACTGGATCGGCTCTTATGGATATTGAGCAGCAATTGAATAATCTAGCACAAGTTTATAGAGGTCGAACAGGGGAAATTCTGACCGAGATGATTGGTTTTAGTCAATGTGATTTAGAAATGAGAGATGCTTTTTATTTAGGTTATTTTAAGCCTAGGAGGGATGCAGCTAAAGTTGCGTTACAGCGTGGGATTGATAAAGGGGAGTTTCGTTCAGATCTTGATTTGGAAGCATTGATAGATTCGCTATATGGACCAATGATTTCTAGAATGTTGACGGGTGCTTTTCCGATTGATGATAATTTTATAAAGCAGATGAGAAAAGTAGTTTTTGAAGGTATTGTTTGTAAAAGCTGTAAAAGCTGTAAAAGCTGTAAAAGCATATATAAAGTATTTATTAAAATATTGAAAAATAGATATTTAATTTACAAATAAGAAATATTATTCAATAACCATCACAATATGTGGTAAATACTGAACATTATTAAAATTTTATACATATAATTATGCAAATGGGATTCGCAGTTCATAACGCCCCCACTGATCATGGTGGGATTATTCCAGCAACACAAATGAAAAACTCTCAAATGGGAAATTTATTTGTATGAGCTGGTGATGGGTACTTTTGTCCAAAATGTAAAACATGGTCTACTGTTAATAAGAGTCATGATCATGTCATTTTTGACGGCAAGATTGTTGCATATGCAGGTGATAAATTAACCTATGGTGCAAGGATTTTACCTCAGCAAAGTCATGTTGCTGGTGATAAAGAGAACTCTTATGGAGGTTCTACTTTGTCAAATTTAAAACTCATCAATTCAAAAGAACATTTAAATAATAATTTTATTTCAAAAGAGCAATATGAACATTTTTATGTGGAGAATTATAAAACAAATATATTTGTACAGCATAAGGCGATAATTAGTGCGAATGAGCAAAAAATAAAGGTGTTGGTATATTACGAATGCGCTCAGGAGCTGTTAGCTACTTTTTGAATTACAAAATCACTGGTCATAAATTATTTGTTAGTGCTTCGATAAATGCGTATCTTTTATCTAATGATGTGATGTTAAAGTTTATCCTTTTGGCAAAGTAATTATATCAAGAGAAGGTCAGGTTTATACTACCAAACTATTGGAGAAGAACGAGGGATGTTGGAATACGGATGAATACAAATCCATCCCTAAAATTAAAAGCAATTATGCAGTCCAAGCTTGGCTTATGTCACGGATATTCGAGTTTTGGAAGAGATAATGAACTATTACATTGAAGTGACATTAATGGAAAATGAAAAATTTTCCCCTTATGGATTGTGGTCACAACTTTATCTTCAATTACATCTTGCTTTGGTCGAAGTTAAAAATGCTGACAATAAAGTAAACATTGGATTCTCATTCCCTCAATATCATTTTCATTAAGATAAAGGGGTAGGGTTTATTGGTACAAAATTACGTTTATTTACTGAGTCTGAATGTGATTTAAAAAAATTAGATATTCGAAAATGGTTGCAGTATAAAGACTTAGACTTAAATGATTATGTACATATCACTTTGATTCGTGAAGTACCTAGTGATATTAAGGATTATGCCATTTATAAGCGTAAACAAGTCAAAACCAATGCACAATGTTTGGCACGTTATCGTACAAAACGTGGGGATATTGGCTTTGATGAAGCATTAGCTAGATATAGCAATATCGTTACAACAAGGAATTTGCCTTATATCGAAATGAAAAGTTTGAGCACTTCAGATCAGCAAAGTGAAAAACGTTTTAAATTGATTATAGAAAAGCAATTGGCAGAAAAATCTGAAACTCAGGTTTTTAGTACTTATGGATTAAGTTCGGTATCATTTGTACCTGAATTTTAACCCAATATTTTTATACTCTTTAACAGCTTAATAAAATCAATAAGTTATGATAGTAGTTTAAAAATTGGGTCTTTTAGAAGATTTAAGGGTTAAATTACTGTTATAACTTTATTTTTTCGTTAAAATCAGTGTTCACTGCCGTATAGGCAGCTTAGAAATTCACGGACAGGATACACGGCAGCTATTAGTCATTCACTGCCGTATAGGTAGCTTAGAAAATTTGGGTTAGTCGTTGTTGTTTTATTAACTTGTTCACTGTCGTACGGTGATAGTTGTAAATTGCAGAAAATAGCTTAAGTGTGATGTTGGCATGAGACTTATTGGTTTGTGATATTTTGGTATGTTTATCAACTACCATTTCCATGGTTATATCTGTAATTTTTAAATGATGCCAATCTTTTAAATACAGATTCATACCTCTGTCATATACAGCGACTGTATTGGGTTTTAGCCCTGATTTAGCTTTAATTTTTAATACAGTCGGAATTTACTGATGATTATGACGTTCCTGAGAAACCTTTTGACGTAACTGTTCTTTTTTGTCATTAGGGTTTATCCCATGGGACATTTCTAAAAGATACTCAGTTGCTTTTTGCCGTGCAGTCTCTGGCATGTAAACTCAATGATCTCCAATAGTTATACGACAGGGAACACCATTGGGCATCTTCTTTTCAACGGTATATACGAGAGAATGGCGTGTAGCTTTACTAACAAAATCAATCAGCCTGAGGTCATGAAAAACAGTTTTTCTCAGAGGAAAAATCAAAACAATATTATTTTGATTTTTTTAAGGTTTCTTCTACATGTGAATCATTTAGTTGTTTAATCAAATTTTTAACGAACGAAAGGGTAATAAATACTTTTTTATTAGTCATTGTTCATTTACTAACAGCATTAGCTGAATAAGTAATTAAATCTTTGGTATACATGGAGTATACAAAGCGCTAGAAAATGAAAGTTGATTTGGTGGGGATTTTTGAAATTTTGTTGGTGAATGTTGAAAAACAATAACTTAAAGCACTCCGATGATGCCGCTGCATGTCATTACCCTTGAACCCGAAGAGTTCAAGGTGGACGCGACGCATACTTGCTGGGTTTCCCACACGAAGATGGGCATACGCTCTAAATATACAGAACACAATCCATAAGTTTAAGTATCGGCTCAGGGGAATTTGACCCGCTGGCGAACATCTCAGAGTTACATTTAGTATAACGAATAAATAAGAGATGTAAAATCCTTATACGCTTAAAGCGCATCAGAATTAGTATTATTTGCGCAATATTTAAACAATTTATATTTCATTTGATATATGCGTGTAAAACTAGAAAAATTACATTTTAAAATATAAATATTATAATAATAAATCA
Organism: Acinetobacter sp. ANC 4558; assembly: GCF_002135375.1. Taxonomy (GTDB): domain Bacteria; phylum Pseudomonadota; class Gammaproteobacteria; order Pseudomonadales; family Moraxellaceae; genus Acinetobacter. Next base: position 410,967 of record NZ_NEGH01000001.1, read on the forward strand.
TTTATTTTGCTAAGATTTAATGAGATTTTAATAACTGATATTTAATTATATTTACCTAAATAATTCATTAAATTCTTATAAGGTGATTGTTGCCATGACAAACTTAAAAAAAGTATCTGACATACTTGTCAATGTATTAGAACAGGCGGGAGTTAAACATTGTTATGGGGTGGTAGGAGATACACTCAACTTTGTTACAGAATCAATTTATCAAAGCTCGATTGAATGGATTCATATGCGTCATGAAGAGGCGGGTGCATTCGCTGCGGGTGCAGAAGCTTTTGTTGCAGATCGGTTAACTGCTTGTGCGGGTTCTTGTGGACCTGGAAGTTTGCATTTTATTAATGGTATTTTTGAAGCACATCGAAATAATGCTCCTGTTATTTTAATTGCAAGTCAATTGGCAAGTGAAAATTTAGGAACAGGCTTTCCACAAGAAGTGGACGTTTTATCGATATATAAAGAATGTTCGGTATTTTGTCAGCAATTGACAGATCCGAAGCAGGCAAGACGTGTTTTTACTCAAGCATCTCAAGCAGCAATAAATAAAAAAGGAGTTGCTGTTATTGTCTTACCTGTAGATGTGAGCAAGGCCTTAGTGCAGGACAATGATGCAATTAAAGTTTGGCAAGCAAATCCTGTATTAAAACCAAATGATGATGAATTAAAGCAGATTGTTCAGTTAATTGAGCAAGGGGAAAAAATTGGTATTTATGCAGGGATTGGATGTCAATATGCACATGATGAATTGGTGCAACTTGCCGAACTTTTAAAAGCGCCTGTTGCACACTCTTCACGTGCAAAAGATTTCGTAGAATATCAAAATCCATATAATGTTGGAATGACGGGTATGTTTGGTAATAAAGGCGCATTTGATATGATCAAAAGCTGCGATACTTTATTATTATTAGGTTGTGGATTTGCATGGTCACAATTTTACCCTGAACATACGAAAATAATTCAAATTGATCATGATGCGACTCAATTAGGTTTACGCCATCCGATTGAATTTGGTGCAGTGGGTGCAATAAAAGATACGATTCAAGCATTATTGCCATTATTAAAGCCTCGGTCAGACCGTGCATTTTTAGAGCATCATGTGGAATTGTATTGCCAATCGATTCGAAAATTAGACGCACGTGCCGTTATTGAAAAAACGGGACCTATTCATCCCCAATATTTGGTTGAATTAATTGATAATTATGCAAAAGATGATGCTATTTTCACATCCGATGTAGGTTCTGCAATGGTTTGGATGAGTCGTCATATTCATGTTAATGGTCAGCGTCGAACCCTCACCAGTTTAAAGCACGGTACAATGGCAAATGCAATGCCACAAGCTTTAGGTTTACAAAAAGCATTTCCAAATCGACAGGTCATTTCAATTTCTGGAGATGGCGGTTTAACCATGTTATTGGGTGATTTATTAACGGCATATCAAGAAAAATTACCCATTAAAATTTTTGTTTTAAATAATGGTGCCCTTGATTTTGTGGAGTTAGAGCAAAAAGGTGAAGGTTTGATCAATCGGTATACTGATTTGCATAATGGTGATTTGGCGATGATTGCTAAGGGTATGGGTTTTTATGCAGAAACCATTGAACATGGAGCTGATTTAGATGCGGCTGTGAAAGCATGCTTGTCATATGATGGTCCAGCACTATTAAATGTTAAGACCAGCCCAAATGAGTTAATTGTTCCTCCAACGATTGCAACGGATAATGTTTCGAGCATGGCGCTGTATAGTGCAAAAGCCATACTTGAAGGTAAATATTCTGATGTGGCACATTTAATAGAGGATAACCTTCGCTCTTAAAAAGAAGATTAGAACGGGGATATGACGACCTCAGAATAAAGTTGATTTATCCTGAGTTTTATTTAAGTTTTTTCTCTAAGAAGGTGATATAAATTTAATATTGTATTAAGTTCATATTATTGTGAATGATTAAAAAAAGCCCAATTTGTTTCCAAATTGGGTTTCTCGAAATGCGCTCGTATTATGTTTTTTCTTTAAGTTTATGATCTCAATGTTAAAAATAAATGACGCTTTTAGTTTAAATAGCAATCAACATAATTCAACATTAAATGTAATAACTGGTTTTGGTCATTAGCTTTGAAATTGCTGTCATGGTTATACGTACAGGGAAAGGCAAGTCAACACCACCAGCTTTGAGTGCGGTATCACGATGATGAAGTTCATCTTCATTCATTTGCTCTAATATTTTTAAAGAACGTTGATCTTGTTCAGGTAATTGTTGAATATGATCAATTAAATGCAAGCTCACTTGTCTTTCAGTTTCCGCAACAAAACCTAAACTGTATTTATCTCCTGCAATTCCAGCTAAGGCACCCATACTGAAGGATAATGAATACCAAATTGGATTTAATAGACTGGGTAAACTATCGAGTTCTTGAAGACGGTCTTCACACCAAGCAAGGTGATCTTGTTCTTCTATTGCAGCTTTTTCCATTTCAAGACGTACATTGGGTAGCTTGGCTGTCAATGCTTGTCCATGATAAAGCGCTTGTGCGCAAACTTCACCACTATGATTAACGCGCATTAGCCCTGCTACATGTCGCGCATTGCTCACAGAAAGTTGAGCATTTTGATCATTTCCTGGGTTTTCACGATGTGCAGAAGTCGCACCAGGCACTAGACTGCGTAATGCTTGGTCGAACGACTGAATCAGCTTATCGACACCCGTATATTGACGCATGAGATTAATCCTCCAAAGAGACGTGTGCAGTTTTTAATAAAAATTTTAGTCGAGTGAGTAACCAGATTGAGAAAATAGCACTTAAAATAGCTGTAATACAAAACAGTATTTTAATATTGATACTAAGTACACTTAAAATGATAATTGAAAATATAGCCGAACTTACCATAAAAATGGCATTTAAAATATTATTTGCAGCCACGACCCGTGCACGATGTGATCGAGGGGCATAGGCTTGCATCATTGCATAGAGTGGAACGATGTAAAAACCACCACTAATCCCCAATAGAGTCACTGCAAGGAGGACATGGTAATACGCACCACCATGTTGGAATAATTGACTTAAACCTAATAAACTCTCTAAATGTTGTGGAATAAAGTGTAAGCTGATTGCTAAATATAAGGCAAAAATAGTTAGACCTATTGCGCCAATAGGTACCATTCGGATATTGACTTCAGTGCCACCAATTTTACGACACAGTAATGAACCTACGCCAATTCCAACAGAAAATAAGGTGAGTAATAAAATGACGACATTTTCATTGCCATGTAAATTTTCAAGTGTCATTTGAGGAATTTGGGTTAAATATGTTGCACCATAAAACCAATACCACGAATTACCTAATAAAATAGTAAAGATTAAGGGTAAATTTTTAGCGTATCGAATCGTTTGAAAGCTTGTTCTAAAAAAGTTCCAATCAACTTGAATATGGGGTGCTGTAACAGGTTGTTTTAAAATAAATCGACTAGAAATATAGCCTAAAATGGCGATGGTTAAAACTGTAGTACTGATCCAAATTAAGTTACTTCCAAAAGTAGAAATGACTGTACCCCCTAAAATCATTCCAATTAGAATCGCCAAAGATGTGCCTGACTGAAATAGAGCATTACCCGACATTAATTCATTAGATTTCAAAATTTCAGGCAAAATGGCATATTTTATTGGTCCAAAAAAAGTGGAGTGCGTGCCCATTAAAAATAATGCGAATAATAAAATCCAGATATTGGCCAATAAAAAGCCAATTGTCCCAATGATCATGATGATGATTTCAAGGATTTTAATGCCTCGAATTAACTGAGATTGTTCATATTTATCTGCAATTTGGCCTGCAGTCGCTGAAAAAATAAAGTAGGGTAAAATAAATAGAAGCGCAGCAAAATTATTAAGCATACTCACGTCGTTAATTTGCTGCTGAATGAGTCCATAAGTAATGACTAAGAGTAAAGCTTGTTTAAAGACGTTGTCATTCAATGCACCGAAAAACTGGGTAAGAAACATCGGTAAAAAACGACGTGTACGGAGTAAATGCTCATTTTTTTCCATGATAAAACTACTTCATTTTAAAATTATTAAGAATTGTCACTAGTTAGTGTAATTAAATCAAAATCAGGTATGATATTTAAGGAACTTCTTCAAAGAAAGATTTGTATTTATATAAAAATTTGTGTTTTTATTCATATTTGAATTTCCATCAGAACTAATTAGTTAATATCGAGTTTGTATGCCTGCACATCTGAAGTTTAAAAAGTCAACATTATATATGAGTATGACTTCCATTATTCAGTGGAAGCATGCAAAACACGCATATATGGGCCTATTTTTAAGTTTTGTCAGTCATCAAACACTTGCTGAAAACATGAGTGATTTTTCTCATCTTCAGAAAAATTCAATTTATTCTTCAGAAATACAGACATCAGCGCACATTGAAAAACAGCTTACTACAAATTCAAAACAAGAAGTAACTGACAAGCTAGAAAAAATTGAATTGCCCGCAGATGAGAATATTCCTGATAGTTTACAAATGCTACAAGAACAATTAAATGAAAATGCAGATATTAAAGAATTTAAAAATATTAATATTGATGATTTAGCACCACTGCCTTCATTTGACGTTAACCCAGCAATGGTCAACGAAATATTTGCCGTAGCGGATGAAGCAAAAAGTGAAGCTTTGGCATATAGAGCAAATCAGAAAAATGAAATTACGGTGAGTGAGGCTACTCAACAGGAACTCGCGGAAATTAATTTTGCACCTGTAAATGTTGATCAACTCATGACCACGATTCAAGCTGAAAGTAAAATTGTGGTCGATGCGAATGAAAAGGGTGCGACACTTCGGGATTTAGGTTTAGCCAGTGATCAAATTGAGGAACCTAAAAAGCTGAATGTTTTTAAAAGAATTTTATATTCTATTCGTCCTCCTAAGGACGAAGAAAATGCACCAGCAGAAAGAATTACAGCCCATGTACATTTAATAGATGATGGACGGAGCACCGCATTATCTAAAAAAGAAATTGCTGCTCAGCAAAAACTAAAAGACAATATTGAAGCGAAACTTTCTAGTTATACTGTTGAGGTATTTAGTGATTATTCGTCTGCCGTACCACAACTCAGGGCTTTATCTAAAAATGCAGCAGAAGCTGTTGGATTTTATAATGCCATTTTTCATTTTGAAAAAAAAGGCAGAGCAAGTTTAGATGTTTTTGTAGAACCGAATGATCCAGTTATTGTCGATAAGCAAGATATTGTATTTATTGGTGCAGGTGCAGATTTACCGCAATTTCAAGTAATTGGAATACTACCAGATTTGCAGGTTGGTGATATTTTAAATCAAGGATTATATACAAAGACCAAAGATCGAATTACTGAGGCCGCTTCAAGTAACGGATATTTTGATTCATATTGGCGTATTCATGATTTACAAATTTTGCAACCAGAAAATGAAGCGATTATTGATTTAAAATATGAAACTGGAACACGTTATCGCTTGGGTCCAGCAGAATTTATGATGAGTGATCCAACTAAAAAAATACCTTTAGATATGGATGTGTTAGAAAAAATGGTGCCATGGCAGGCTGGGCAAGATTATGCTTTATGGCGAGTGACGGGTTTGGTGAATAATTTAACCAATTCACGTTATTTTAATTACACACTAGTCGATACAATTATTCCAGATCCCATTGAAAAACCTTTAGAACTGACTCCAGATATACAAGCATTACTCAATGAAGAAGATGCTCCCGAAGAGTTACGAACACGATTAAATCCAACTGATAGCCCAATTTCAAATAAAGAAGTGACTCAAAATGTTGTAAATGAAGCTGAATTTGCAGGAACAGTGCAAAATATTGATAAAAATAAAGCCCTCATTCAACCAACACTTATAGAAGAGAATATAGAAGAAGAAGCCAAAAAAGCAGCAGAAACTGAACGTCTTAAAGCATTAGCCCGACAAGAACATACCGTTCCAGTACTCGTTACATTGAATGCAGATCGTCTCAACAGTATTGAGACTGGTTTAGGTTATGGATCAGACACAGGTGTACGTTTACGTACTCAGTATCGTCGTGCAATTGTGAATAGACGAGGACATTCTTTTGATGCGAACTTGGAGTTATCACAAATCCGTCAAGCGATAGAAGGGCGCTATAATATTCCATATAATCATCCATTGAATGATTATATTACTTTAGTAGGTGGTTATGAGCGAGAAGAACGAAAAAATGTGAGTGCAGATGGGAACTTGATGATTGAAACAGGCGTGGCTGGAATAGATAGAGTCATCAAAAACCCGCGCGGAAGTTGGCAACATACATGGAGTACACGTTATCGTTTAGATCGTTTAACTGAAAAAGGAATTTTTAATAAAGATGATATTCCAGATTGGTTTCTTGCAAATACCAAACCACAGCAAGAATCTTTGTTATTTGGGTATGAAATTTCAAGAATAGATGCAGATAAACGTGTTAACCCAACCAAAGGGATTAGCCAAAACTATAAAGTTGAACTTGGTAGTAAAAATTTACTCAGTGATACGGACATGGCAATTGTTAACGCAGGCTGGAAGTTTCTATTTTCTTATGGAGAAAATGCCAATAACCAAGTTCTTGGACGTGCGAATTTAGGTTATATTTTTACTAAAGACTTTAATGAAGTACCGTATAATTTAAGATATTTTGCAGGGGGAGATCAAACGATACGTGGGTTTGATTATAAGTCATTATCTCCAAAAGAGTTTGGTTTTAAAATCGGTGGGCAGGCACTAGCTGTTGGTTCACTTGAATATAATTATCAATTTATCGAAGGATGGCGAGCTGCTGTTTTTAGTGATTTTGGTAATGCTTATGATAAAAACTTTAGTAATCCAACTGCATATAGTGTGGGGGTTGGGTTACGTTGGGCATCTCCGATTGGACCAATTCGTATCGACTTAGCATCTGGTATTTCAGATAAAGAAGATCGTCCGATTCGTTTACATTTCTTTATTGGTCCACAAATTTAATATGAAGGTTTAATTTAAAATATGGCTGACGTTCAACAGCAATCTGAAGCACCAGCACCGCTTCCACCAAAGCGTAAATTATTTAAAAGTATTGTACTTTCACTTTTGTTCGTGCTGATTTTTATTGTTGCAGCTTTAGCGGTAATGTTTTCTACCGATAAAGGAAGTAAGTTTCTTTTAGATAGTGTATTAGAAAGACAACATATCATTAAATATGAATATGAAAAGGGAAATTTACTACAAGGTATCGCGCTCAAAAATATTTTGGTAACTTTAGAAAGTGTTGATGTGAAAATTGATCGCGCAGAAATATCCTTAGGTTGGCGAGCAGTTTTAAATAAAGAAATTCATTTACGTTATGCAGATGTACAACGTTTAAAGGTCATCATGAAAGGACCACCAAGTCATGAACCTTTTAAGTTTAATGAAATTAAATTACCCTTTGTTTTAAGGTTAAATCGGGCAGATGTCGATCATTTACAGATTCAGACAGCAACCGCAACAGAAGTTGATTTTTATAGTATTCATTTAGAAAATACGTTGTGGAAAGAAACACGCCTTGATTTCAAGAATATTTATATGGATATGGGGTATTTGAATGTCCGAAATGCCGTTGGATATATTAATTTTTCAGGAAAATATCCGCTGAGTTTACGTGCATCAGTGAATTTACCCTCATTACATGAAAGTTTAAATGTTCATGATATTTTTGTCGTTGCTAAAGGTTCACTGGATACTATTCAAGCTGGTTTTGCGACACAAACCCCAGATATGTTAACGGGATGGGGCGTTATTCATCCTGTTCGTGACGGCGTACCAATGAATGGTGCATTAAAATTAAATCAATATCATCTTCCAATTTTACCAGAGCAAAAATTATTTGCAGAAAAAGGTGAGATTCGATTCATTGGGAATTCACATGGATTAAATTTTGAATTAAAAACAGATCTCCGTGGAAAAGATATTCCTAAGGGTGAATATACAGCGGTGATGCATACCGATTATATCCATCAATTAGACATTAAGAACTTTAATGGTCAACTGATGCAAGGCAGTATCAATCTTGCAGGAATTGTAGATTGGGAAAAGTCAGTTCATTGGAATTTAGAAGGACGCTTAGATCATTTAGATGCAAACGATCCAATTATTCCGACCATTGTAAAAGAATTTTTACCTGAAAAATTAAACGCTAAAATTGCCTCTAAAGGCGATTTAGCAAAAGGTTTACACGTAACAGGATTGGTCGATTTTGATGAGTATGAAACATGGGATTTGTCTTTAAATCAAAACGAAGCAGAACCAAATAAGTTTGAACCAATGTTACTTGATGTTCATTGGAAAAATATTGACCGAGCAATGCCATATATTGGTTGGTTAAAAAGCAATACGGGTGATGTGAAGATAAAATTGCTTGAAAAACAAGAAGACATTCAATTTTCTACAACTATTTTGGCACATGAGAAAAGTGCATTACCATTAGGACAATATCAGGCTCAATTAAATATTAAAGAGAATCATTTAAATATTCCTACTTTAAGTTATGTGAATGGAACAGGCAGCTTAAAAGGGAATGCCGTTGTTAATTTACCAACTGATAAGCAACAATTGAAATGGAATGCAGCACTTAAAGCGACTCATTTTAATCCTCAAAGTATCGCTGCTGCTGCACCTATTAATTTATTAAATGGCGAATTAAGCGCCAATGGTTATGAAAAACCTAATCAACAAATTATTCATTTAAATGCAATTAATTTAAATGGGCGTTTAGATGGTTCTAATGAAATTGTTCATTTAACAGGAAAGAGTACAGCTGCTGTTTTATTTAAAGATGAAAAAGCAGGCGGTGGTTTTAAAAGTTTTGCGGTCCAATATGATGGTGCACTAAAAGCTGATGCTATACCAGGCAGTGCCGGTGTATTAAAAGCAACTGTTGCAGGCACGACTGACTATATTAAAATTACAAATTTATATCATGATGGTATTGCTGGAAAAATTGCTGCAAATGGGATGTTAAATTTAAATAATGGTGTGGGTTGGGATATCAATGCATCATTGGTACATTTTAAACCCCATTATTTTGCACAAAGTGTTCGCGGTGAAATTTCTGGAATCGTTCATTCCGAAGGAACATGGTCTGATGCTTTGAAAAAAGTAAAAATTTCAAAGTTAAATCTAGCAGGAACAATTAACAATAAACCGGTACGTGGTACGGGTAATTTAGCATTGATTTTGTCGAATAAAAATGCGGCTGTACCTGAACAATTTGAAGCCAATAATTTATTTTTAAGTTATGCACAAAATCAGTTACAAGCCTCTGGTAATCAACAAAGTTTAAAAATTAAAGTTAATGCGCCAGCTTTACGAGAGGTATATGCAGGATTAAAAGGTCGTGCATATGGCTATCTAGATATTCAGTCTAAACCTCACTTAAAAGTTTTAGCAAACTTAGCTGTTGATAATTTAAGTTTTAATAATATTTTTAATATCCAAAAAATTCGGGTGCAAGGTGAATTGCCTGCTTCAGATAATTTACCATCACAATTGATTGCAAGTTTAACATCACTCCGTAGTGGTCAAAGAGAGATTCAACAGGCTGAAATATCAATTACGGGCACACGAAAAGCACATATTGCAAAATTAAGTGCTGAAAATAAATATACACAGTTTTTTGTACAGCTGGCTGGCGGATTTAATGCACAAAATGATTGGTTGGGTCAAATTCAAAAAGGAGATTTAGATTCCTTTAGAACGCGTTTGACTCAAGTGCAAAATGCATCAGTGATTTATAATCCAAATAATAATGAACTCTTTGTTGGTGCACATTGTTGGGCAAGTAAAGGAAGTCAGCTTTGCTTTGATCAGCCAATTAAAATCAGTGCAAATAAAGGCAATGTATCTTTTATTACGGAGAATCTAGATTTAGGAGACTTTGCTGCATTTATGCCAGAAGGTTTAGCATTGACGGGTAAGCTAAATGGTTATGCGAGAGCTTCGTGGGCACATGGAAAAAAACCGAATATTGATGCAAAAATTATTACTCAAAATGGTCTTTTAGGAATTGCAGATACAGATTCTGGGGAAGTTGGTTCTAATTTACCTTATGAGCAAGTGGCTTTAATTGCAAAGAGTGTGGCTGAAGGTTTACAAATTCGTTTGGATGTGAAAACACCTGCAATTGGTACAGGGTATGCAAATGTTATTATTGATCCTTATAGTGATAATAAAAATATGCGTGGGGAAGTGGCATTTAATGAAATTGATTTAAAAGTCTTTAAACCATTTATTCCAGATGTTCGAAAAATGGGGGGTATTTTATCTTTTGCTGGAAAAGTACATGGTTCTTTAACTGAGCCATTACTCACAGGTGAAATGCGTCTGAAAAATGGTGAAATTAGTATGATTTCACTCCCCGTCAATTTGACGAATATCCAAATATATACCGCAATCCGACAAGATTCAGCATCAATTAATGGTGCATTTAACAGTGGGCAAGGGGTTGGAAACCTAACAGGAAATATTAATTGGAAAGGTGAGCCTAAAATTCAATTGAATTTGAAAGGTGAAAATTTATTAGTTCGCCAAGCGCCGTTAATCACTGCACTTGTGACGCCTAATATGTCATTGGAAGCTTATCCATTAAAAAGAACATTAAAGGTTGATGGAAATATATTGATTCCAAGGGCTTTAATCTCTATGCCTGAGTCTTCAGAACCTGTGACTGAAGTTTCTCCAGATGCGCGTGTGATACAGGCAGGAAAAAATCAATTAGAAATATTAAAAGCGGCAAAACCATGGAAAATTGAGACAAAAATTGATTTACGATTAGGAAATCAGGTGATATTTCAAGGTTTTGATAGTCGATTCCCATTGGTTGGTCGCCTGTATTTATCTCAAGTAGGAAGTGAAGCTGCGATGCGAGCAAATGGTGCTATTGGCGTCAGTCAACAAGTAACATTTGAAGCTTATGGGCAGTCTTTAAATTTAAATAAAGCAATCGCACGTTTTAATGGTCCTTTATCCAATCCAACATTGGATGTTGATACGAGTAAAAGTATTCAAGGTAACTTAGTTGGCGTCAGAGTTTCTGGTACCGCATCTAGCCCTAATATTCGAATTTATAATGATGCAGGTTTGTCGGAACAAGAGGCATTGAATGCCTTGCTGACTGGGCGTATTAATGATGGTTCTGGTTCTTTTGCAGGAACAGCGGGCTTTAAATCTGATGTTAATAACACTATTGCAGCTGCAGGCTTAAGTATGGGGCTTGGAAGTACACGGGCATTTACCAATGAAATTGGTCGAACATTTGGTCTCAGTGGTTTGGCTTTAGATGCGCGTGGTGATGGTGATGATACACAGGTGAGCCTAACGGGATATATCACTCCTGATTTATTTATTCGATATGGTGTAGGTGTATTTAGTTCAGTTAATAAATTGACTCTGCGATATCAATTAAATAAACGCTTTTATTTAGAAGCAAGTCAATCTTTAGAAAAAGCGATAGACTTTTTCTATAATTGGAAATTTTAATGGTTTGAAAATCTTTATCTGTAGAAGAAATTATTATTTATTTTCAATACATTAAAAAGTGATATGAATTTCTAAGAAAGGTCAGGTTTAAAATACAAACGTTGAGTTTGTAAATTAGACCTGAAGTAAAACTTAAATATTTTAGATTAGACTTAAACTGGGTTTAGTTTTAAAACCTTTTGTTTACTGAAAATTAGAGGATTGGTTTTTATATCTGGTCTTTTTATTTTTAAGATATATCATAGAAAATCAAATGCAATATTATTTCGAAATTTATCCGTAGAGTTAATTAAATCAATTGTTTTGTTCTCTGATTTGGATGGTCGATTTAAAATCTATTGCTAAATATATATTTAGATGATTAAACAATAGAAATTTTTTTGGTGGTTCTGACCACATTGTTATTTTGATTATATCTAGACAAAATGTGGCATCTGTCAAAATATACATATGATATGAAAGTTTATATTAATCGTGAAATGGATTATTAATGAGTCGTTCTACTCGCCTTCTTATTTTATTACAAGCATTACGTGGTCGTCGTAAAGCTGTAACAGCATCCGTATTGGCATGCGAATTGGATGTATCTGAACGAACAATTTATCGTGATATTGCGAGTTTGATTGCAAGCGGAGCTCCAATTCGAGGAGAAGGAGGTGTTGGGTATATACTTGAAGCAGGACTATTTCTTCCGCCTCTTATGTTAAGTGAAGAAGAAATAGATGCACTTTTACTTGGTTTAAGTTATGTCGATCAGCGCGGTGATTCTATTTTACGTCAGGCAGCGCAAGTTGCTCGCGCTAAAATTATCAGTGTATTACCCTCGAAAATAGAGGCTGCTGTAAGAATGCCAATCTCGGATGCAGGCCCACATGATCGAAACTTTCCTACCGATATCATTCCTTTGGAAGTCTTTAGAATTTCAATTCAAAATCAGCAAAAAATAATCATTACATATTTAGATGAGCATAAAAATCAGACTGAACGTGTAATTTGGCCAATTCAACTTGGTTTTTTAGAGAATGTTCGAATTGTGACTGCTTGGTGTGAGTTACGACAGGCTTTTCGATTTTTTAGAACGGATCGTATTTTGACTGCTATACCAAGTATTCGTTACCCAAAACAACGTGCAATATTATTGAATGAGTTTGAGCGTGAGTTTGCTATTCCAATTGAGCCGAGTGAGTCACCCTGACACAAACTGTCAGGGGACATCGTGTATTCTTTTGATATGAAAACATAGAATCATTGAATAGTTACGTAATGATTCATATGCTTTTCTTTGGCTTAAATGACTAGAAACTGGAATAATATCATGAGTAATAATCAATACATTTATAGAAAACAAGCGGAACCATTTTTTAATATTGTAATGGAAGGATTAAGCGGTGAAGTTGATGGTGAGAATTTTTGGGAGGTTATGGCTGAAGATGTAATTTTTGACTTTATTTACGATATTCCGGGCTTTACGAATCAAATCAAAGGTCGTGATGCTTATTATGAGTGGTTTAAAAGTTATTCTATGGAGTTACATTCCGCAGATGATTTAAACATTTATAAAACTGAAAATGGCAATATCATTATTTTAGAATATGCTGTTCATGGCATAAACCCAAGTACTGGTAAGGCTTATAATAATAAATTTTGTTCAATTATAACGATTAAGAATCGTAAAGTTGTCTATTGGCGAGATTATATGGATACACTTGCTGTGATGAGAACGCAGCATTAAATACGTTTGAATTGAAACATCATATAAAAAGCTCACTCGAATCAGTGGGTTTTTTGAGTGAGTATTAGTCCTTCACATGAATATATAAATATTAATTTGATCTAAAATGACATAAGTCAATATGACGATACGTAACAGTAATGTGTTATATATTAACAATAATAATTATGAAATTAAGATGCTTTAAAATTAAGATAATAAATCGGATATGAAATAAAAAGTAATGCTCTAAAAGTTAAGTTTTCTATAAAATAAGGATCAATAAAGTACATATAAAAGAATGTAATTTGTAGCGTTTTTGGGATTGATGGTATTAAAAGGTTCATGAATATTATTTAAAATTAAATAGGATTAAGTGCATGTGTACAAGAGTTGTTTATCTGGGGGAAAATGGTCGTGTAATGACAGCACGGTCAATGGATTGGAAAGTAGACGTACATACTAATTTATGGATTTTTCCTCGCCAAATAAAACGAAATGGACTAGCGGGTCCTCAGTCCATTGAATGGACCTCAAAATATGGCAGTGTTATTGCATCAGGATATGATATTTCAACGACTGATGGGATCAATGAGAAAGGTTTGGTTGCAAACTTATTGTGGCTTGTTGAATCAGCCTACCCAGATCATACAACAAATACAAAAGCATCTTTAAATATTTCATTATGGGCGCAATATATCTTAGATAATTATGCAACGGTAGAAGAGGCAGTAGAAGCACTTGAAAAAGAACCGTTAACTGTAAAGACGGATACTGTTCCTGGTGAAGAACGTCTAGCAACGTTACATTTATCTATTTCGGATGCTTCAGGTGATAGTGCGATTGTTGAGTATATTGATGGTCAACAAGTGATCCATCATAGTCGTGAATATCAAGTTATGACGAACTCTCCTATATTTGAAAAGCAGTTGGCTTTAAATGCATATTGGCAACAAATTGGTGGTACAGTGATGTTGCCTGGAACAAATCGTGCATCAGATCGATTTGCTCGTGCTTCATTTTATATTAATGCAATTCCTAAAAATGCCAATCAACGTGATACGCTTGCCAGTGTATTTGGGGTCATTCGAAATGCTTCTGTACCATTTGGTTTAAATACTAAAGATGAGCCAAATATTTCATCTACGCGTTGGCGTACAGTGGTCGACCATCAAAATGGTTTATATTTCTTTGAGTCAGCCACATCACCAAGTATTTTTTGGGTGGACTTAAATGACATTGATTTTGAGCAGAGTGAAATTAAAGTTTTGGCACTTGGTGCAAACCAAGAAAATATTTATTCAAGTAAAGCGAATTCAGCATTTAAAATTTCTGAACCTTTCCAGTTTTTAGGAATTTCTTAAATACTCATATAGTAAGTCTGGGTAAAAGATAATACTGATATGTTTGAAACTAAACATAATGTATATGACAGTATATAAATTAATGTAAAAGTCATATAAATAGTGATGTGGTATCGTTGGGGGGGATGGTGCTACATTCATGTAATATATTTACATAAAACAACATAATATATGAAATTTAATTGGATAAATTAATACAATAATCCACTAATTTTTCATCACAATTGTTCCATCTGAGTTTACTATGAGTAAAAAGTTGTTATCTGTATTCGGTATTTCTATTTTAGTTAGTTTAAGTGCTTGTTCAACATCGCAAGTCACTTCAAGCAAGATATCGAATGTTTCCACTCAACATCAACAAGCGATTGCACGTTATTTTAACGAAGCGCAAACGCAGGGTGTGATTGTGATTAAAAAGGGTGAGCAGATTGATATTTATGGTAATGATTTAACGCGTGCTAATACGCAATATGTACCAGCATCAACTTTTAAAATGTTAAACGCTTTAATTGGCTTAGAAAATAATAAAGTAACGGTAGATGATGTTTTTAAATGGAATGGAGAAAAGCGATCATATCCTATTTGGGAAAAAGATATGAATCTGAGCGAAGCGATGTCTTTATCTGCAGTTCCTGTCTATCAAGAGCTTGCCAAGCGGATAGGATTAGATTTAATGACAAAAGAAGTAAAAAGAGTAAATTTTGGTAATGCTAACATTGGAACAGAAGTTGATAATTTTTGGTTAGTTGGGCCTTTACAAATTACACCAATTCAAGAAGTTGAATTTGCTGATCATTTTGCACATAAAAAACTGCCATTTAAGCCAGAAGTGCAGGAAGCTGTAAAAAATATGATTTTAATTAAAGAAGTTAATGGAAATAAAATTTATGCCAAAAGTGGATGGGGAATGGATGTTACGCCTCAAGTCGGTTGGCTCACAGGATGGGTAGAGCAAGCTGATGGCAAGAAAGTTGCTTTCTCACTCAATTTAGAAATGAAGTCAAATTTACCAGGTTCTATTCGTAATGAAATTGTTCTCAAATCTCTAGATGATTTAGGAATTATTTAATTATATCATGTGGTTAAATTAAACGATCAAGTCATGAGTGGGCAATATTATAAATTGAGTACCTTTATTCGTAGAGGTGTTCAATAAGCGTTAATAAGGAGTTGTGTTAAATGTTGAGATTAAAAGAAAGTTTGATTGTAAATAACGAATAATTCAAATAAATACATTATAAGAAATGTAACATTATAAAAAACCTACAAGTTTTGTTGAGTAGAAACTTGTAGGCTTATAAAGTTCTATATTTTAGATTATTTATTTTAATACTTATAATTTTAAGCATACAGGATTTAATTAAATATGCAAATAACATATTGTTTTATATTAAATAATCTAGTGTTTTGGTATGAATTTAAATTGTTGTGAAATCAGGGTATTGTGCTTTCTAGATAAGTTATACTAATATATGTAAGCGCAATTTATTTGAAATTTTCATATAGAACTTTAGAAAAATCAAAAAAATAGATAACAAAATAAAAATGGTAAATTAAAACAGGCTAAATAGAGTGACTTTTTTATGTTGATGTAGGTTTATCCATTCGATACGGGATACATATTTTAACTTTTCATCATTTTTGATTATGATACATCAATGAGGAGATTATGAATGAAAAAGTTAGTTGTATTGGTTGTATTTGCGATGTTAGTTGGATGTGCGGAAAAAAAGCCTTTAACTATGGAAGAGCAATGGCATGGATATTGTAAGAGTGTGGGAAATGCTGCGCGTACAATAATGTTAGATCGTCAAAATGCTATTGAAAAAGATCAGGCAATTGAACACGCCAATAAAATTGATGACGATACAACAAAAACATTTATTTTAGAGATTATTGAGTACGTTTACGCCTTACCTGAACGTGAAATTAAGCAGGATATTGAAGGCGCAAGAGAAAAAGTACGCAGTGAATTTACCGCTAAGTGTATCGCAACGCCACATGATAAAATGCCAGATTATAAGCCGTTCTAAGGAACGGTTGTTATTGATAATAGCCTAAGCAAATTTCATTCACATAAAACTATATAATAAATATAGAAATACTTATCGATATTTGACATATTAAAAGAAACTCTAAAAAAGAGGTTCATAATATGGAAGTTGTTGCTTACTTAAATAATTCAGATTTGCTCTTAGAAGATGAACATGGTGTGGCTGTTATTGGCGGGAGTTCATATGTATTAAGTGTGGGAGATAAAGTTTTTATCCAAAACCCGATTAATACTGATGCCAAGGTCTATTCTGTAAAGATTTCTTTTGCCCATGTTGAACATTGCATGCTACATGATGATGAAATTCAAATTAAATTTGAAGGCTGTCATGAAAGCCTAAAAAGTTATGTGCAAAAAACTACCGTTCACTAAAATGCATTATTATTTTTAGAAATGATTAGGCAACATTATGTTGCCTTTTTGTTAAGTTCATTCATATTGAGTTGTATAGATAAGTTGTTTTAAATGCTAGGTTTGTTAAATGATTGCTTATTGAACTAAATCAGAGCATTATTTCGTAGCGAAATAATGGACATCATAAAGAAACTCTTTACTAGCATTAACTTTTCACTCGATTTTTAGTAAAATTTGAGAGTCCATATTATTTGTGTAGCTTTGAATAGCTGGAATTCACAAATAATTTTTTAAAAAAGAGGAATTACACCGTGCTAGAAGCTTACCGCCAACACGTTGAAGAACGTGCCGCACTCGGAGTACCACCGAAGCCACTTGATGATGTTCAAACAGCTGCATTGGTTGAATTATTAAAAAATCCACCTGCAGGTGAAGAAGCTTTCTTGGTTGACTTGTTAGAGAACCGTGTTCCAGCGGGTGTTGACCAAGCAGCATATGTAAAAGCTGCTTTCTTAACAGCTGTGGCAAAAGGAGAAACAACATCTCCATTGGTTTCTAAAGAACGTGCGGTTTATTTATTAGGTACTATGCTTGGTGGTTACAACGTAGCGCCTTTAGTAGAACTACTAGAAAATGCAGAGCTTGCTGAGTTAGCTGCTGAAGCTTTGAAAAAAACACTTCTTGTATTTGATGCATTCCATGACGTTGCTGATAAAGCAAAAGCAGGTAATGCACATGCACAAGCAGTTTTACAGTCTTGGGCAAATGCTGAATGGTTTACGTCACGTCGTGATGTTCCGACAGAAATTAAACTCACTGTGTTTAAAGTAACAGGTGAGACAAACACAGATGACTTATCTCCTGCACAAGATGCATGGAGTCGTCCAGATATTCCATTGCATGCAAATGCAATGCTTAAGAATGAACGTGAAGGAATCAATCCTGAAAAACCAGGTGAAGTTGGCCCACTTAACCAAATTAAAATACTCATTGCGAAAGGCAATCAAGTTGCATATGTTGGTGATGTTGTGGGTACAGGTTCATCTCGTAAATCTGCAACGAACTCGGTTCTTTGGTTCTTTGGTGATGATATTCCACATATCCCAAACAAAAAAGATGGTGGTTACTGCTTAGGTTCTAAAATTGCACCAATCTTCTTCAATACCATGGAAGATGCTGGCGCTTTGCCAATCGAAATTGATGTTGCAAACATGAACATGGGCGATGAAATCGTTCTTAATATTAATCATGCGGAAGCGAAAGTTACAGCATCTAAAGATGGTGTACAAATTGCTGAAGCTGAACTTAAAACCCCAGTTCTTCTTGATGAAGTTCGTGCGGGTGGTCGTATTAATCTAATCGTTGGTCGTGGCTTAACAACGAAAGCACGTGAAGAATTAGGTCTTGCACCATCTACATTGTTCCGTGTACCAGTTCAACCTGCTGCAACAGGTAAAGGCTTTACACAAGCACAAAAAATGGTGGGTCGTGCATGTGGTCTTCCAGAAGGTCAAGGTGTACTCCCTGGAACTTACTGTGAACCAAAAATGACGACTGTCGGTTCGCAAGATACGACTGGTCCAATGACACGTGATGAATTGAAAGATTTAGCATGTTTAGGTTTCTCTGCAGACCTCGTCATGCAATCTTTCTGTCATACAGCTGCATATCCAAAACCAGTTGACGTTCAAATGCAACATACGCTTCCTGATTTTATCATGAACCGTGGTGGTGTATCTTTACGTCCAGGTGACGGTATCATTCACTCTTGGTTAAACCGTATGCTTCTTCCAGATACTGTAGGTACTGGTGGTGACTCTCATACTCGTTTCCCAATTGGTATTTCTTTCCCTGCTGGTTCAGGTCTTGTAGCATTCGCAGCTGCGACTGGTGTAATGCCGCTAGATATGCCAGAATCTATTCTTGTTAAATTTAAAGGAAAAATGCAACCAGGCATCACATTACGTGATCTTGTACATGCAATTCCTTATGTTGCAATTCAACAAGGTGATTTAACTGTAGAGAAAAAAGGTAAGAAAAACATTTTCTCTGGTCGTATTTTAGAAATCGACTTAACAGAAATGGAAACTGACTTAACCGTAGAACAAGCATTTGAACTTTCAGATGCATCTGCTGAGCGTTCTGCTGCAGGTTGTTCTATTACACTTTCAGAAGAGAAAGTGTCTGAGTACTTACGTTCTAACATTACAATGTTAAAATGGATGATCTCACAAGGTTATGGCGATGCGCGTACAATGGCTCGTCGTGTTGAGAACATGGAAAAATGGTTGGCAAATCCATCTCTTCTTCAAGCAGATGCAGATGCAGAATATACGAAAGTATATGAAATTGATCTTGCTGATATTAAAGAACCAATTCTTTGCTGTCCGAATGATCCAGATGATGCAAAACTTCTTTCTGATGTTCAAGGTGCGAAAATTGACGAAGTATTCGTTGGTTCTTGTATGACGAATATTGGTCACTTCCGTGCAGCTGGTAAACTTTTAGATAAAGTACCAGGTGGCTCTTTGTCTACTCGTTTATGGTTAGCGCCACCAACGCGTATGGACGAGCACCAGTTAATGGAAGAAGGTTACTATAATATTTATGGTAAAGCTGGTGCGCGTACGGAAATGCCAGGTTGTTCATTATGTATGGGTAACCAAGCACGTGTTGCGCCAAATACGACATGTGTATCTACATCTACACGTAACTTCCCGAACCGTTTAGGTCAAGGTGCCAATGTATATTTAGCATCTGCTGAGCTTGCATCTGTTGCTGCTGTATTAGGTAAATTACCTTCTCCAGAAGAATATCAGCAATATGCTGCACAAATTGATAGCATGTCTGCGGATATTTATCAGTACTTGAATTTCGACCAAATGGGCGAATATACAAATGCTGCGAAAGACATTGATACCAAGAAAATTGCTGCTGCTCAATTGTCTTAATTGATGACGTAGTTGAAAATAAGGGCTGATTTATTCAGCCCTTATTTTTGTGATTTTAAACTGGTACTAAATTAAGAAAATAGACTTTTATATTCAATCGGAAAGTCGTTAAAGTAAGATATCTAAATAATCCTAGATTTTTCTGTCTATGTAGTTTCCTCATCATGTGCAGGCGCTCTTTTTTAGATAATATGATCTGGACAGATTAAAATGATTTCAAACGACTAATTCCAAGATTAAAAGACTCAATCACTTTCTTATTCGAACCATTATTATCGATAGTAACTCTAATTGGGCAAGAATGTTTACAGATTGCATTTTTTAAAAAATCGACGAGTAGCTTACATATTCCAATGTTTCATCAATAAAAAATCTAAGGTTTTCCCTGCCGATCAATGGCACTGCACAAGTAATACTATTATCCTTTGATTTTGATCTAGGTTTCAGTAATATGCCAGAATTACTATACAGGCTTTTTATATCTAAGGGCGATCTTATGGGAAGATGAGTGTAGTTTTGAAAAAGCAAAAATAATGTTTTTAGCGCATATTCAATAGCAGCATGAAGAATTAGAAAATCGAATAAACGTTCAAAAGCAAAAAAATATGCCAAGCCCTAATGCTCATAAATTCATCATTAAATAAAGAAATGTAAATCTTGTGCTTAACACTTATGATTGGAAATAGGACATTTTAAGTGGTTTATCGCATAGACATTACAATTGGCAAATAACTCCATCTAAATTGAACATAGAGGATTAGATACTTTTCTGCTTAAGTTGTTGGCGTGAATACCAAGTATTATACAAATTATGGCATGTCGTCAGAGTTAACAGCTTCAAGAATCGTAAGCCATGTAGAGGATTGCCTAATCAATTTAACTTATCGAAGAATTTGCCTGAAGGTGAAGGTATAGACTGGAACGTAGTGATATCATGAGCATTATAAATAATAATCAACCTAATTTTTTAAGAGGGATAGAAATGCTAAGCTCTATGCCAAATGAATTTTTATTTTTTAATATATACCCAATGAATTTTAAAAAAAATATTACAGTAATCGTTGGAGAGAATGGCGTAGGAAAATCTACTTTACTTGTAACTATCGCTATTAAATTTGGTTGTCCTGCTGAAGGGGGGGCTCGTAATTTTAATTTTAAAACGGAAGATACACACTTCCAATCTGTAGAACATATTAGATTAATTAAATCTGGTAAAAGAATATCTGACTTATTCTTTTATAGATCAGAGGCTTATTATAATTTCCTTACCGAAATGAGAAAATTAGATGCAGAGGAGTTTGGAGGGGCTAAAATAAATTCATATTACGGTGGTAAAGACTTACTTCTCCTATCACATGGAGAGTCGATGAAAGCTTTATATGAACATCGACTTAAACCCAATAGTTTGTATATTTTTGATGAACCAGAAGCTTCTCTTTCCGTTGATAATTTAATTAATTTAATTCGTAAAATTAATCAATTAAGTCTAAAAGGCACTCAATTTATTATTGCAACACACTCCCCATTACTAATGGCAATTCCTGATGCTGATCTTATAGAGTTAGACAAAAAATTCCATAGAAGAATAAAATTATAAGATACGCATGCATATTATATATATAAGAAAATATTAGACTCCAAGGGTGAATTTCTAAAAAGTTTATTAGATTGATTGCTATTTTATTCTTAAATCGTAATTTAAAGAATTAGGGTCTGTTAATATTTGTTATGCAAAAAAATAGCGAAGTCGTAAAATTAAATCGCCAACCCCAATTTCATTATTCACTATGCCTCGTACAATGCTGAATGATCAATACGGGTCTAAGCTGAAATCTATTCTTTCCAATTTCGGTAGATTATTTATTGAAGCCATTCTTTATCGGATTAGAACTGGATGACCTTGGCGTGATTTACCTAACACTTTCGGTAAGCCAAACTCTATTTTTAAGAAGTTTAGTCGATGAAGTAAAGTTAATAAGTTGCTCAAAATATTTAAATTATTGTCTAAATGTGCAGATCTAGAATAGATCTTTATCGATGCGAGTCATGTTAGAGAACATTAACATGCGGTAGGAATCAAAGCGCAATCTATTTCTAAGAGTATCGGTGAGAATAGCTCTAAAATTCATTTAGCTGTGGGTACCAATGAAAATCCTATCGAATTTATCATTGGTGATGGCACCACATCATGATGTGAAAGTTGCTCCTGATTTAATAGATAATTTAGATTTAAGAGAAACAAAAAATGCATGTGTGGATAAGGGCTATGATGCTGATTACTCAGAGCGAAAATTGGAGGTACCCACACCAAAGCAAATAGACCAAAGAAATGTAATTCTAAATCCAGTAATTACCATATGGATTGGTATTTATATAAAATTAGACACTGAGTTGAAAATACATTTGCCTGATTAAAGCATTTCCGAGGGATTACAACTCGATATGACTTAGGTCAATGTGAAATAGATATTCGCAAGAAAACTATTTATACAAAGGATTTAAGTGGCGAGATAAGGATTGGTTATACATTAGCTTGGGAATTTAAAACTGGTCATACATATATGTAAGAGAGCTTTATTGAAAGGCATTAACATCATATATATCACGAGATTATAAAATCTAGAGAAATTACTTAAGATACATTTTTAAATAGAATAAATTTCACACATGTATTTAACTTAGATCTTACATAATGCTTTTATAAAAAAGAGGAACTATGATACTAGATCGAAAACCTATATATCAAATTGGGGATATTGTTAAATTAAATTCAGGAGGTCCTGAGATGGTGATTTTTAAGGCAACAAGTCCAGCAAAACGGCCATTTGATTTTACAGGAAATTATCAATGTCAGTGGTTTGCTGGACAAAAGCTTGAGTCGGCAAAATTTGCTGAAGCAAGTTTAACTTTGATATCACGTAAAATAGATTAGATAACTAAAATTTGATTCAATTGTAGAAATAAAAGAGGAATGGTCTTGAGTAATTCATCTGTTATTGAGTTTCATCACTCATCAAAAAAGTGGTATGCAGCAAAAATCTGAATGATGAATATTAACTAGTTATGATTATTTTTGATAGTTTGGATATCATTTAAATAATATATTATTTTTCCATGTATTTTTACTGAATTAATTTAAAAAATGTTATATAATAACAATTAGATTCAACGCGCTGAATTGTTTCTTCTATTGTTGTATTTTTCGAGACTCATCAAGTTATGCTTGGTGGGTTTTTCTTATGCATAAAAAAGGTTTGCATTGACCCCAACAATGCAAACCTTTGTCCGTTTTTATATCGCGCTGAGTTATTTTTATAGACGGTCATTATAATCATTTTATATAACAAATGGTAAAATACTGAAAATTTTAAAATTAAATACCAAATAAAGTAGTTGGTTTTAAAGTTCATATTTTTTACTATTGATAAGGGGCGATTAAATGGAAATCAATCAATACAAAGCCCTTACTAATAATAAACTACTCAAGCCAAAACCAAGAAATAGACCATTGCCTAAGGCAACTGAGAAATATTTAGAGGCATATGTCGATAAATTATAAATAGCCATGAAAAATACCATCTTTAGGAGGGTATTTTTATCTTGGACAATCTGTTTTTATGTAAAAGCAAATAATGAGCGAATCTCTGGTCGTTCTTGTTGACTTGCAAACCAAACCATACATCATATTGAACCTGAAGATTTAAATTCTGGGGTATATCGTTGTCCACTCATAATGTTCTCTTCTATGCAAAAAGAATAGACGAAATTTGTCTAGGAGAGTGGTGGCAGTCCATTTTATAAATGCTTTAACTAAATCGATATATGTAGGTTAATGATTAGATTAAATCAAAGGTTTTATTATAAAATAATGCATTATTTATCATGTTAAATATTAACTATGTGACTTAATTTGTATAATTTTTCTTTTATGCTACTATTACCAGTAAATGATTACTTAAAATAAAAAATGATCACGAATATCTTTGCTATTTTAGACAAAATAGGATTAGGCACACAGCGTCGTGCATTACATGTTCAATTTTCGAACTCAGAGCTCAATCATCAAGTCCTGTTACAACGTATCGATGGTCAGCATGCCATTAATGAAGGACTGTCTGTAGAATTAATATGCTTATCTAGCAATCCTTATCTTTCTCTTAAGCAATTTATTGGTAGCCAAGTCGCAGTTGATCAAGTCACAGATTCAGGACAACTGTTTAGAACTACAGGGATTATTACCGAAGCAGTTCAAGGTCAATCAGACGGTGCTTTGACCATCTATCGTTTGACCATGCAAGATGCAACTTCACTTTGGCATAAACGACGCAATAGTCGTGTATTTATGAATAAAAGTGCCATCGAAATTGTAGAAATTATCTTTAAAGAATGGCAAGAAAAAAGCCCACTTTTCGCAGCAAGTTTGCAACTTGATTTAACAGGGCTTCAACATCATTATGATATTCGACCATTTTCTATGCAATCCAATGAAAGCGATTATGCCTATATATCCAGACTTCTAAGAGAATCTGGCGTGTCCTGGTTAATTGATGAATCTAATGCAATTGTTGCTAGTCAAAACCAAACGATCGAAGCACAAAAGTTACGTTTGATTGATGACAATGCGCAGTTTTCACCTTTAAGCCGTCGTACCATTCGCTATCATCGCTCCCATGCCACGGAGCAAACGGATAGCATTACCAGCTTTATTGCTCAGCGCCAATTACAACCGACTGCAATACATGTACAGCGTTGGCAAGCCGATGCTTTAGCACAAGAAGAAGGAGCAGGCTCAGTACTAAGCTCCCATCAACACAGTAGCCAACAAGGCAATGAAAGCCTGAGTTTAGAACAGGCTTGGAATATTTCTCCAGCGTGGATCAGTGACTTAAAAGGTGAAGATCAAGCAACAAAATCGAGCAATGCGCAAATTGAAAAACTCAATACGCAGCTAAATCAATATCAAACCTTACAATCTAAATATTTCACGGCACATGGCAGTGTTCGAGATGTGCAAGTGGGGTATTGGTTTCAACTGAATGGTCACCCTGAACTGGATCAAAATCATCGTGGCAGCGATCAAGAATTCTTAATATTAAGCAAACATTTTTATAATCAAAACAATTTACCTAAAGATGTTCAAGAACAACTGGAAAAACTCCTGCAACAAAGCCATTGGACAAGAAGCAAAGACAGTACAGAAGAACGCCAAGCCAATGAACTAACCGTAATACGTCGTAGCATTGATGTTGTTCCAGAATATGACCCACAACAGTATCGTCCCACAGCCTATGTACAACGTGCCAAAGTGGTGGGAATTGATGGTGAAGAAATCCATGTCGATGAATGGGGGCGAATTAAAGTTCGTTTCCTCTTCACCCGAAATGAAGACCATACACATGATGGTGGCGCAGGTTCTAACGACAATGATACTGACTCTGCTTGGGTTGATGTTCTCACTCCTTGGGCAGGTGAAGGTTATGGTGCACGTTTCTTACCGCGTGTTGGTGAGATTGTGGTGATTGATTTCTTTGATGGCAATATTGATCGCCCTTTTGTGACGGGTCGAATCCATGAAGCACATCGACATCCAACTAAATTCGATATAAAAGGACAATTGCCAGATACCAAGAAACTCAGTGGTATTCGCTCTAAAGAAGTGGCTGGGGAAGGCTTTAACCAACTACGTTTTGACGATACGACAGGGCAGATCAGTGCACAGCTCCATAGTAGTCATGGGACCACTCAGCTCAATCTCGGAAATTTAAGCCATCCTAAAGAACAAGCCCAAAGCGATGGACGTGGGGAAGGTTTTGAGCTGAGAACAGATCAATGGGGTGCAGTACGTGCAGGTGATGGTTTATTAATTTCAACCCATCGACAAGATTCAGCCGAAGGAACTCACCTTGATGCCAATCAAGCAAGTAGCCAATTAGAATCTAACCTCAATCAGGCCAAAGCCTTAAGTGAGGTGGCAAAAAACCAACAAACTGATCCTTTAGAAGCGTTGGATGAACTTAAAAACTTTATCGATCAAATTGAACAGCAAGATGAAAAGAAAGCAGCTGCATTTAAACAAGCCTTGATGATTATAGCAGCACCGAACTCAATTGCGGTTTCAAGCCATGAAGATATTCATTTATCTGCCGATAGGCAAATCAGTCAAAGTGCTGGGGATAGCATTAATCTATCCACACAAAAGTCTTTGATTGCGCATGCCCAAAATAAGATCAGCTTATTTGCAGCTCAAGATGGTTTTAGGGCTTATGCTGCGAAGGGCAAAGCTGAAATTCAAGCTCAAACGGATGGTATAGATGTCTTTGCGCGTAAAGGCATACAAATAATTTCAAGGGAAGATACGATAGAAATTATTGCCAAGAAAAAAATAGTACTCAAAGGCGGAGAATCTCAACTGGTGATAGAGGGAGGAGGTATCTTTCCTACTACAGCTAAATTATTTGAGAGTAAAGCAGGGCAACATGTGTTTAAGGGTGGGGAGAAAGTTGCCATGTCCATAAATGCTCTTCCGCAACCGATTTGTATTGAATGCTTTATAAAGGCTGCCAAGGAAGGTTCAGGGATTTTAAGAAGATGATTTTAGATTTACGAAAGTTAGAAGCTTATTTATTCAATAATGATGAAAAAAAAGATTTATTTTGTCTGCTAGATGGTGCACAACTTGAACATGAAAAGAACTTAGATATAGAGCATATTTATGGAAAATGCTTATATATATTCAAAGGCACTTATGAAGAAGAAGCATATAAATATGGACCTATATTATTTGATTTGAGTGTTTCAAACAAGGAACAGCTAGTATCCTTAATAGAATTGATGAATGCAAAAGACTCTATGATTTTCATAAAAAGTAATTTAGACATTAAGATATTAAATAATAAATTACTCGAAAATTTATATCTTAAATTTGAAGATGGTGGAGTAGGAATTTTGAGATTTTACGATCCTCGAGTATTGAAACGTTTTTCACAAATTATGACGGAGGAGCAAAAAGATCAATTTATGGATGGAATAGAAGCAATCTATTTTATGCTTAATAATGTGAGTTATGAGATTTAAAATAATGATGAAATTAGATCAAACACAAATAGATAGCTTAGAAAGTGTAAAAGATAGAAAAGAGCTTTGTGAAAAAATATATAGTTATATCTTAGCTAATAAAGAATCTTTTAAAGAGTACCGAGTTGATTATGCATATCTAAACTCAGAGATTTACTCTAGTTTTGATTTGCTTATTTCACTGTTACTAACTGATAACGAAGTTATTTCACAGCTTATTGTGTGGGATGTAATTATTAGAAAAGATATTCTCCAGGATAAAGAAATACAGAAATTAATATATGGTTCTAATATTAGGGCGAAAGATTTATTGGCAGTCTTAGAATTTAATGAGCTAAGGGATAACTAATATGTGGGGAATACTTTTTCGTGGTGTCTTCGCAGGTGGTGCTAGAACTGTTGCTATTGGAACTGGTGAAGTTATTGTTACACAAGGTGGCAAAAAAATAGCAATAGAAGCGATTAAAGGTATGGCAACTATAGTTCTTGTTAAAGAAGTGAGCAAGGATAAAACAAAGCAAGAACGTTGTAATAAATGTGAACCTTATACATTAGGTAATAAACATTTGATTAAGCGCTCTATGGGTGCTGAAATTAATACTGTATATCAATATAAAATAGCAAATTTATCAAGTTACCCTTTAACTTTTAAAAGTTATACCCCTTATATTGCTGAAGGAAATAAAAAGGCGACGACTCCGATTGAGGAATGGAATGTGGGAGCAACATCCTTTGATGGATTATGGCCAATGGAATGTATTTTGGTTGAAGCAAAAGGTCAATATGCTCAATTTTTGGATTCGAAAAAGCCTGATTTTTTAAAAACTAATGTTTATCGAGATTTGGTATTAGAGGCAACAAGACAAAAGCGAGTCATTATTGGGTATAAAACTGCAAAATTAACATGGTATTTTTATGAAGATATGGCTAGAAATTATTTTATATTACAAGGTGGAGGTATTATCACCTCTATATTTATGCCATTATAAATAGGATTGATTATGCGCGAATTTTTCTTTAGCACACGTTTATATAAGCAATTACCTACGACTGAAATTGCGATTCAAGAACAATTAGAGATTCTAGAAAAATTAGTAAAAAAAATAAGTGGTATAGATCATATTTTTAAAACTTGGTTTGTAAATAATGCTACAAGCTCAAAGCCACCACTAGATTATCCTTTCCCATCGGAATCAGCTTATAAGTATCTTTTTAATCGAAAAAAAGAAGATGAATACAAAGGCTTTTTATTATGGAATGGGGAAGATAAAGTCACTTTTTCTAGTTTAAATTTTGACTCATTTAATATAAGTATGAGTTTTTATAAAGAGCTTACGAATAATCAAGTAATCAAATTATTTAAAATATTCTTGGAATTAGTTAAATTTCAATATATATATCTTAATAATAATTTTTTTGCTGACATAAATATTTTTCCTCATAGACTCAGTACAACATCAATTTGCTATGTTCCAAAAATAATAGATGAAAACCAAATTCCCCATTTATATCAAAAGATTGAAATAAATAATGAGTTAAACCAAGGAATGATTTTAATTTTTGATGAAAATTTGTTTGATGAATCCGACTCCATGAAGAAAAAGATTCAGGAAAATTCTATTGCTTTAGTTGATTTAAACCTTATACCAGAAGCTGAATTAAATTCTGATTTTTTTGAGATTGATGAATAGTTCAAAAGGATAGTATCTTCAAATACACCATAACTTGTTGCAACATGAAATAAGAGTTCGATATTCTCATCAATAGCTTAAACAGAGTAAAATCTGATCTTCAATACACAGTTTTGGTGGTCTGCCTTTAGAAGAAACTTCCATCTTCATTTAATCAATTATTAGAGAAAATGTTGAACGAGATATGCCTGTATAACGCTTAAACTGTGTTTGAGAAAGTTTTTTTGAATCGACGTATTTCATCCATAAATGGTGTTAGCAATGTTGGCCAAGCAGCAAAAAAGCTTAGTTCTGTTGGTGCTAATGAGCATCAAAGTAAGATGGATGCAATTGCTGAAGAAAAATGAAAACAAAGAGAATATCAAAAAGATCCAATGGGTAGATGGCATATTAAAGGTTCAGATTGATTTTACAAGAGAAAATTGTATGAAATTGAAATACCTAATATTAATTAGTTTACTGAGTTTAAGTACAGTTGGAATAGTTTCTTGTACCAAGCAAGTTTCAGTAAGCTCAATATCATCACAATCACAGGAAAGTGATGCTGAAAAAAATTATGATGAAGGGCAAAAATATTTATTAGGTGAAGAAGTTACTCAAGATTATGTTAAAGCCTTTAAACTCATTAAGGAAGCTGCAGATGCAGGATTACCGATAGCCCAAAATAATTTAGGTGCTATTTATATGAATAGTTTAGGTGTTAAGCAGGATAAAGAAAAAGCCTTTTATTGGTTAGAAAAATCTGCAAACCAAAATTTTGCTGAAGCTCAATATAATTTAGGGATTATGTATGATCAGGGATTTTATGTTCAAAAAGATCATGAAAAAGCATTGGAGTTGTTTAAGAAATCTGCGGATCAAAACTTTGCGGCCGCTCAATTTAATTTAGCGAATGCTTATTTACATGGAAATGGTATTGCTAAAGATGAAAAGAAAGCATTGGAATTATATGAAAAATCAGCAGATCAAAACTTTGCTAAGGCTCAATATAATTTGGCCGATATATATTTAGATGGAAGTGATGAGGTCCCTCAAGATGAAAAGGCAGCATTTGAATTATATAAAAAGGCGGCAGAGCAAAACCTTCCTGAAGCACAATATAATTTAGGTTTAATGTATGAAAGAGGGCTTAATGCTAATGCTAGATATTGGTATTCAAAATCATTAGAAAATGGAATATCTCAGGCAGAAGAAGCACTGAAAAGATTAAATGAATAAGAAGCATATAAAAAATTAAAAATAAGTAATGAATTATATATTGGGCTTGAGAGAGTTTATTTGATTTTAACAAAATGTTGCCCTCATTAATGAGGGTACCAAATTTCAAAACATTAGATTTGGTGATATAATTAGGTTTAAAACGACATTAAAACAAAAATTAGGGAATTTTCTAATTCACCTGTTTCGTCAATTAAATTTAAGCTATTGATTTTAAAAATAAAAAAGCCCCATGGTTAGGGGCTAGTCGTATCACTCACGTAATACTCATATAAGGCTCATCTCATACTATGTTTATTAAAACATAAATTGATGAATAAAGATAATAAAAGTATTTAGTCTATTCATTAAATTAAAAAGAATATTCTAGAATATTACCAATAACCTAGAAATTTCCACCAAATTCCACCTAAGAATATAAAGATTAAAATATTGACGACACTCATCACAAAACCAGCTTTCCACCATTCACCTAAGGTTGTAAATCCTGATCCAAAGACAATAGGTGAGGTACCGGTTGCATAGTGTGTTAAGGTCATCATAATACTTGATGCTGCAGCCATCATTAATGCAAAATACATTGGTGGGGCGCCAACTGCAATACCGGCAATATAAAAGGCAGAGAACATTGCGGTAATATGTGCTGTAGTACTGGCAAATATATAATGTGCATACATATAAGCTAAAAGTAGTAGTAAACTTGCAGGAATCCAACTTAAGCCTATATGGCTAATTCCTGTTTGTAATACAGTAGAAAACCAAGCAATTAAACCAAGTTTATTTAAAAAAGTGGCCATCATCACTAAGGCTGCAAACCATGTGACAGTATCCCAAGCACTTTTTTGCGTAAGCACATCATCCCATGTTAAAACACCTGTTAATAACAGTAATGATAAACCAATAAATGCTGTCGTTGTAGGATCTAAAGACCATAAATCACCTAAGAGCATTGCAGGAATACCTGCCCACAAAAGTAATAAAATCCCAAATACACAAAGCATAATAAGTTCATGCAATGTAATCGGTCCCATTTCTTTCAATCGTTGCTTAGCAAATTTAGAAGCATCTGGCGTCTTTTTAATTTCAGGAGGGTACATGAAATATAAAATAATAGGCATAACTGCTAAAGCAACAATTCCAGGTAAAACCATGGCAAGTGCCCAAGTCGTCCAACTTAAATGAATTTCACTATGTGTAGCTTTTGCAATTAAATCGACAATCAGTGGATTCGGAGCAGTTGCCGTAATGAACATGACAGATGTAATTGGGTTCGAATGGTAATTGACCAGAGCTAAATATTTACCAATTTTCCCTTCTGTGCCTTTTTCAGGGTCTGAATCAAAACTTGCTGCCATTGATCGAACAATCGGGTGAATAATACCACCACCACGTGCCGTATTACTTGGTGTAACTGGTGCTAAAATAAGCTCAGACAGTGCAAGGCTATAACCAATGCCGATTGTGCGTCGGCCCCAAACAGCGATAAAGTAATAGCCTAAGCGAGCCCCTAATCCAGTTTTTTGCAATCCTTTGGAAATCATAATAGATATACCAATTAACCAAATCAAAGGATTTGAAAAGCCACTTAAGGCATCTTTAATGGCTTCGCTAGGAGAGTCAGATGTTACTCGGGTAATGGCAACAAGCGCAATTGCAATGATGGAAATTGCACCAATTGGTAAAGCTTTACCAATTATGGCGGCAATGACACCTAAGAACATGGCAAAAAGCAACCATGCATTTGGAGTTACACCGTGAGGAATGGGAATAATAAACCAAATCACACATGCAAGGCCGACTGAAATTAAAGTGGGTATGAGTTTAAATCCCATTGAGGATACTCCAGAATACATAATTATTATCATGTAATATTTTGATAAATATATGTAATATTGTTGAAATTAATTTTTTTTAAATCATTTTTTTACGGCTACATCATATGATTAAATCCAGTAAAAATCATATATTTTTTTAGTTAATTTTATAAACAACCTTAATTTTTATTCATATAAAATATTAAGTAATAAATGAATTTTTTAAGTAAATTTGTAAATACTCAAGATTTCTTGATGTTTTTGAGAGGAATATAAAAACTAAATATGAAGAGAAATTTTGTGTTTTTCAGTAAATTAAGATGAACGACATATTAAAATATTATGTGAAATTTATTCTAAATGAAAAAAGAGGTGAACTTAGAATATTGAGTAAATTCAGTTGTGAAATTGTTTGGATTCAAAATTTTAAATTATTATAGTTATGCAGATACAGTTAAGATTCAAAACATTACATGATCTTCAATGTTTTAAGTCATTTTTTTTATATATTCTATAACGAAATTGCATAGTTCTGCTAAAATTGAGAGAATTAAGTAATCTGTAAAGATGCTTTACCACATTGGATAGGACGATAAGTTGAACGCTGAAAATAAGCCAAAATTGATCAATTTTCAAGAAGTTGCTTTGGCAACTTTAAGTATTGAAGAACATGCGATAAGAGTTTTGGCCAATCAAATTGATGATCGTTTTACCCAAGCATGCGAAATTATTTTGCAATGTAAAGGGCGTTTAGTGGTCACGGGTATGGGAAAATCAGGTCATATTGGTCGTAAAATGGCTGCTACTTTTGCCTCTACAGGAACGCCTTCATTTTTTATGCATCCAGGTGAAGCTGGGCATGGTGATTTGGGAATGTTGGTGCGTGGTGATGTATTAATTGCGATTTCTAATTCAGGCAAAAGCGATGAAATTATGATGCTTATGCCACTGATTAAACATTTGGGCGTTCCACTGATTACGATTAGTCGAGATGACACAGGACCGATGCCACAAAGTTCAGATGTTGCATTAACTTTAGGGGATGTAGAAGAAGCATGTCCATTAGGTTTGGCTCCAACTTCGAGTACAACTGCAACCTTAGCTTTGGGTGATGCACTTGCTGTAGCACTTCTTGAAGCACGTGGATTTACTGCGGATGATTTTGCGAGATCACATCCTGCGGGTGCACTTGGTAAGCGTTTACTTCTTCAAGTTAAGCACTTAATGCACACAGGTGACGAACTTCCTAAAGTTTCACCAAATACACCGATGAATAAAGTATTGTATGAAATTTCAAATAAGCGTTTAGGTTTAACAACGGTAGTTGATGAAAATAATACATTATTGGGTATTTTTACCGATGGTGATTTACGACGTTTAATTGATAAACAACAAGGCTTTGATGTCAATTTAAATGTTTCTGAAGTAATGACAAAAAAACCGTCTACAATTTCTGAAGAAGCAAAAGCTGTAAAAGCATTAGAAGCATTACGAGATAAAAAAATTAACCAATTTATTGTAGTGAATGATGCTCAACAAGTAATTGGTGTAATTAGTATGCATGACTTAATTCAGGCAGGAGTGAATTAAATGGCATCTTATATTTTGTTAGAACAAGCACGTCATATTGAAGCTTTAGTTTTAGATGTAGATGGAATATTAAGTGATGGTTTTGTGACATTAACCAATTCTGGTGATGAAATTAAATCATTTGATATTCGTGATGGTTTAGGTATGAAGCTTGTACAGCAAGCAGGTGTTAAAGTTATTATTATTACAGGTCGTAAAAGTCATATTGTTGAAAAGCGGATGTCGGATCTGGGCGTAGACTTGGTGTTTCAAGGGCGTGAAGATAAAGGTATTGCATTAAAGGAAGCCTGTGCTCAATTCAATCTCTCTCCTGAGGATTGTTTATATATGGGGGATGATTGGCCTGACTTATCCGCTTTTGCGATTGCAGGAATGAAAGTTACGGTACCAAATGGTCATATTGAAGTACGTCGTCGTGCAGATTTAGTTACACAAGCAATGGGTGGGCGAGGTGCTGTGCGTGAAATTTGCGATATGATCTTAATGGCAAAAGGCGTATACTCAAATTTACTTGAACAATATGTCGCAATCCCTAAATAATGTTATATAGAATCGAAAGTTTGAGTTAAATAAGCCGCTATGGATACAAAAAACTTATATATTACGGCATTGATAGTAGGCGCTTTGAGTGCTGGATATTATTATTACAGTGGTAAAAGTAAAAAACTCGATGTTGATTCTGCGAGAAATGTAACGTATGTTGCTGAAAAAATTAATTTAACTCAAACGAACGAAAAAGGTCAGGTATACATTCAGGCTCAAGCAGATCGTCTTGTACAAGATGAATCTAAAGGCACATCACAGTTAGATAATTTCCACGCACAAAGCTATCAAAATGGCGTCATGGATGGTACTTTTTATGCAAAAGTTGCCTATGGCTATGATGATAATCAGCGTGTCGTATTATCTGATCAGGTGTTGGTGACACGCTTGTTACCAAATGGAAAAATGACTTTAACCACGACGGAACTTACGGGATTTCCTGAAACAAAAGAAATTGAAACAGATAAGCAGGTTGTCATTGATAGCCCGCAATCTAAATTAATTAGTCAAGGATTAAAGGCTAATTTAGAAAACGGTCAGTACGAGTTTTTTTCTGTTAGAGGCACATATGAACCATAAGACTAAGCTTACACATATGAATATGTTTTTGAAGCAAACCTTAGTTGTAGGCTTGGCATCCATAATTACCAATGTGGCTTTTGCATTACCATCAGATCGTCAGCAGCCTATTCAATTGGTTGCAGATAAAGCAACATATAATGAAAAAACAGGTGTGAATACCTATACGGGTAATGTCATTGTTGATCAAGGAACAATGCGTTTACAAGCAAATGCCATTGTTGCCAATTTTAATGAGAAAAAAGATATTACTACGATTACCGCAAATGGTAGTCCTGCAAAGTTTCAACAAAAAATGGATGTAAATAAAGGTTTTGCAAAAGGGCAAGCCCAAAAAATTGTTTATAATGCGCAAACTGGTATTATTACTTTAACTGGAAATGCTTATCTTGAACAAGATGGATCAAGCATTAAAGGTGCTGTATTACGTTATAGTATGAATAAAGGTGATATTGAAGCACTTGGTTCATCGAGTGAAGCGGGTACATCTAAAGGACGGGTTGAAATTGTGATTCCACCATCAAGTCAAAAATCCTTCCCAGGAGCTCGTGATTAATGGAAAATCAAGTTAATTCGGCTCAAGTCTTATGTATTAAGCATATTGCAAAAAACTATAATAAACGCTGGGTGGTTAAAGATGTATCATTCACTATGAAAAGTGGTGAAATTGTAGGGTTATTAGGACCTAATGGTGCAGGAAAAACAACCAGCTTTTATATGGTTGTCGGTTTGGTGCGGATGGATAAGGGGGAGATTCATCTTGATGGTCTAGATCTGTCCAATTTAGCAATGCATGAACGTGCACGACAAGGGATTGGCTATTTACCACAAGAAGCATCTATTTTTAGAAAATTGTCGATTGCAGACAATATTATGGCTATTCTTGAAACGCGCAAAGATTTGAATAAGCAACAACGCCATGAACGTTTAAATGAATTATTAAGTGATTTTAAAATTACTCATATTCGAGATTCTTTAGGAATGAGTGTTTCTGGTGGTGAGCGTCGTCGTGCTGAAATTGCTCGAGCATTGGCTGCAAATCCTAAATTCATGTTGTTAGATGAACCGTTTGCAGGTGTCGATCCAATTTCTGTAGGCGATATTAAAGATATTATTATTGATTTAAAAAATCGTGGTATTGGTGTTTTAATTACAGATCATAATGTACGTGAAACATTAACCATTTGTGAGCGTGCTTATATTGTCAGTGAAGGCTCTGTGATTGCTGAAGGTGCACCTACTGATATTCTGAATAATGAAATGGTTAGACAAGTGTATTTAGGTGAAGATTTCGTCGTTTAAAATTTTTATTGTTCAACTATTTTATTTGAATATCAAAAGTCTCTTATTAGGGGCTTTTTTTAATGGCAGATTTAAAGAGATTTTTATATGAGGTCTAAATTCTAATTAAATTCAGGTTATGATGTTAGGTGAATAATTTTGTCTATGATGTTGGTATGCCTTTTACAATTTCAACCTTAGTGAGTTTTGAAGAAGAAATAAAAAAAAGTCGATTTCAAGCGATTGCTGTGCCTGTTGAAAATGAACAAGCTGTAAAAGATTTTCTAGAAGCATATAAAGATATGAGTACGACTCACCAATGCTGGGCGTGGAAAATTGGGAATCAACTTCGATTTAATGATGATGGTGAGCCTTCTGGAACAGCAGGTAGGCCAATTTTAGCGACCATAGAAGGGAATGAGCTCACTAATGTTTTAGTCTTGGTCAATCGTTGGTATGGTGGTGTTAAATTAGGAACAGGTGGTCTTGTTCGTGCGTATGGGGGATGTGCTGGAAAATGCTTGCTCTTAGCAGAAAAAATAGAATTAATTGAAAAGAAACAAGTGGCTTTTTCATGTCTGTTTAATGAATGGGCTATTTTTCAATATGAGTTGAACCAACAAAAAATTGAATATCTTGAAGAATATACAGCAGATGGTGTAAATATTTTAGCATGGCTACAACTCGATCAGATTGCATCAATCTCGCTTAAAATTCGAGATATGACCAGAGGGCGTGTGAGTTTAAAGGTGCTGGATGAAGAGGTTAAACCATGAGTGAAGATTCATTATTAAAATATAGAGAACAGCATAAACATCGATTGAATTATATGCCATGGTTATATTGGTCACTTAAGCCGAAAAATCGGAATTGGGCAGAACAATGGCAACAAGAATATCAAGCATATTTAATGGAAATGGAAACTGTTGAAATTGGGAAAAATTGTTTTATTTCTCCTTTAGCACATATTTTTGCAGAACCTGGTCGTAAAATTATTATTGGCGATAATACTTTTATTGCGGCAGATTGTACGCTTCATGGTCCTTTAAATATTGGTCATGAGGTTGCGATTAATCATCATTGTATTTTAGATGGCGGGCGCGCAGGAATTAAATTAGGAAACCAAGTTCGTATTGCTGCATATAGTCATTTATATGCATTTGATCATGGCATAGATTTAGCTCAACCCATTTATCAACAAGCAGTACGTTCTCAAGGAATAGAAATTGGCAATGATGTCTGGCTGGGTGCGCATGTGGGGATTAAAGATGGCGTTAAAATTGCAGATCAGGCAGTTGTTGGAATGAACAGTATGGTCACCAAAGATATTGCTCAGAAAGAAATTGTTGCAGGGAATCCAGCAAAATTTATCCGGTTACGCGCTTAAATTGTGATTGAAGTATTTTTAATGTTTCAATAGAAATTACAAAAGAGCTGCATGTGCAGCTCTTTTCTTAGAGAATTATTTAAATTTTTTCTTTAGAAATCAGCTTTTAAAACGATACGATATCGTGCTTTTCCTGAGTGGAGTCGTTCAAGCGCATCATTTATTTTTGACATTGGATATAATTCAATTTGTGGTGCAATATTTTTGCGTGCTGCAAATTGCAATAATTGACGTAAAGCAAAAGGCGATCCAGTTGGTGAACCAGAAACGGACTTGGCTCCTCCAATGAGTGAAACGGTTGGAATAGCTAATGGCTCTAATACAACACCGACCATATGCATTGTTCCATTTGGTGCCAAAGTACCTAAATATGCATTCCAATCGAGCGTGACATTGACCGTGCATAAAATTAAATCAAATTTACCTGCGTGTTCTTTAAGCACTGAACTATTACGACTATTGACAACATGATCTGCCCCCATTGCTTTGAGTTCATCTGTTTTGTCAAGACTAGAAGTAAATGCAGTAATTTCACAACCCCATGCTTTAAGCAATTTAATGGCAATATGACCTAAACCACCAATTCCAATCACACCAACATGATGTACTGCTTGAATTTGATGTTTGACAATGGGATCAAATACTGTAATTCCACCACAAAGAAGTGGACCTGCACTTTCAGGGTCTAAATTCTCAGGTAATGGAATAATCCATTGCCAATCTGCACGAACTTTATCGGCAAAACCGCCTGCATGCCCGATAATCGTTGATTGCTTCTGACCTGTACATAAAACTTGTTGTCCACTAATGCACGAATCACAATATTGGCAGCTTTCTGCTGTCCAGCCAATTCCTACACGTTGTCCGATTTTTAAACCTTTTGCTTCAGAACCTAATTGAGAGATTGTTCCAATGATTTCATGTCCAGCTACGACTGGATAAACGGAAATACCCCATTCATTGTTAATCACCGATGCATCAGAATGGCAAAGACCACAGTATTCAACGTTGACTTCAACCTGATGTGGATGTAATTCACCTGCATCAAATTCATATGGGACTAGAGGCGCACCAGCTTCGAGTGCCGCATAGGCATGAACTATATTATCAGTCATTTTTTAATCCTTATGTGGACATTGAAGAAATATCAAGATTAAGCGTAGGTAGATGTTCACTTAAAAGTATGAGATTAGAGATGTCTTGGAAAGACTTTTATAAATCTTTCCATGTGAAGTATAACAGATGATTTTTACCATAATAATGATGTTCTAGTCTGTATATATTGAATTTCAATATTACAAATCGACACGATTGAGTTAGAGAGATGTTATTCTAAAATATTGCACATGGAATACATTAATTGTCTTTTTAATACAGTTTTTTGATTTTGATGATATGTTTTCAATTAAAAAATAACATAAATAACCTATTACTAGATGAAATTTACTGAACTTATATGCTAGTTTTAAGAAAAGGTATAACCAAAAATATATAAACTTTGGAGGCTACTATGAAACGGGTAATTGCTTGTATTGATTCATCTCCATGCACACATGCTTTAGCCGATGCTGCGGCATGGATTGCGAAAAAAACACATAGAGAGCTCGTATTATTACAAATTTTAGATTATTACCCTGCAAGTTACCATTTGGGAGAAATTAGTGGTGTTATTGGCTTTGAAAGCAATGCCATGTTGCTTAAGGAGTTGGCTGAGTTAGAACAAAAACAAAGTGATATTGCTTTAGAATATAGCAATAATCTACTTAATTATATTTCAGAAATAATTACAGAGAAACATGGTATAGAGGTTTCACATTTACAAGAAAAAGGTGATTTTTTAGAGCAAAGTTTTTCGTTACTGAGAGAAGATGACATTGCCGTTCTTGGTCGTGTTGGGGAGCGATCAGCTGAAAAAAATAAAACATTAGGTAGTAATGTTGAAAATTTTATTCGTGGTGCAAACTGTACCATTATGACGGTGGGTGAGACATTTAAACCGCCAACACGATTCATTTTTGCCTATGAGTTTTCACCCACGTGTACAAAAATGGTCAAACGAATTGCACAGAGTGATTTACTGCGATTATTACAATGCCATTTACTGTATGTTGGTGATCATCCTGAAATTTTAGAAGAGCCAGCATCCTATTTAGTTGAGGCAGGATTAGATGTTGTAACTGAATATCGATATGGAGATGTGGCAGAAAACATTTTGGAATATCAAAAGGAACATGGGATTCAACTTATTGTTATGGGTGCATTTAGTCACAGTAAAATTCATCAATTTTTCTTGGGAAGTATCACAACATCGATTTTTAGAAATGTCGAAATTCCATTATTGGTGACGAAGTAGCTGAATATTTCGATATGATATGTTAAAAAACAATCTATTAGATCAATAGAGTTATCCGCATTATTTGTGGATAACTCTATGGACACTATTTATATCTATATGATAATTAATAATAAATAAAAAAAGATGGTTTTTTATACATAAGTGCTTATTTGACAATTGCTAATGCAAAACCGTCATGTCCTTTGCATCCTACAGTTTGTATTGCTGTACATGACAAAATTTGTGGGTGGTTTTGCATGGCTTGAAATACATTACGTAAGCCCTCAATACTTGGTTTATGGTTTACAGCATTTAAAATATCACCTGAGCGAATGACATTGTCTAAGAAGATAATCGTGCCAGAGTGGGAAAGCTTAAGACTTAACTCTAAATATTCAGGATAACTTTGTTTATCTGCATCAATAAAAATAAAATCAAAAGTTTCAAAATCCTCAGGAAGGCTGCGTAAAACATCCGCTGCACGTCCAATTCTTAAGTCGATGGTTTGAGGAAGTTTGGCATTATTAATGTTTTCTTGCCCGATTGCTGCATTTGTATCTCGACCTTCAATCGTCAGAATATAACCATCATCAGGTAATCCACGAGCAAGCCATATAGTGCTATATGCAGCAAATGTTCCTAATTCTAAAACACGTTTGCAATGATTCATTTGAATCAACATTTGTAAAAGCATGCCTTGGTTGGGTGCAACTGCGAGATGATCTGGAAAGCCTTTTGCCTCAGTGTTATCTAGCGTTTGTTTTAAAATGGGATCATCTGGAATTAAATGTGAATCGATAAAATTATCAACGTCTGTCCACATTTGTTGCATAGTTCGTCACCTTTATTTTGATGAATGCATTTTATACTTTTCTAACTATACTGCAATTTTTTCCATACAAATCTTTTGCAAAGAGGGTGTTTCGGATGGTTAATTT
The DNA here is from genome assembly GCF_002135375.1 of Acinetobacter sp. ANC 4558. Classification (GTDB taxonomy): domain Bacteria; phylum Pseudomonadota; class Gammaproteobacteria; order Pseudomonadales; family Moraxellaceae; genus Acinetobacter. Next base: position 451,380 of record NZ_NEGH01000001.1, read on the forward strand.
GATTTATATTTTTACATTGGTTAAAAAACCATCAGAAGTTGTATTTAAACTCCTGATGGTTTGAGTTAATAATTACACATTGATGAGTTTTTGCTTAAATCAGGACCCCATGTTCTATATCCTTGAGTATCAACATGAATTTGACCTGACGCATAAAGACCTAAGCCCATATTAAATTGTGGACCATATTGTTTCCAGAATTGACATAATCTAAATTTGGTATTTTCAATTGCAGCATAGTCTGTAATGTCAGGATTTTCTGGACCGATTCGAAAATCAATGGCTGAATTAAATAAATGCTTTGAAGAGCTTGCGCCACCTGCACATTGATTGAGCGTAAGATCTCTGTATACAGAAGTGACTGTGAAATCCGTTAGAATTTTAGCTGCAATTAAATATTTAAAGACTTTGAGGGTAGGCACTTGGTTTTGCCATATTTCTCGATGTGGTACCATATATTCTGATCGACCACACTTTTGCCAGTCTCGAGCTGTACGCATTAATTCATAGCTTGGAATAATATGTCCGACTTGGTTTTTATTTAAAAAGTTTTCGTAGTCACGGACTTGGGCTAAATTGTCACTGACTGCAAGCCAAGTGTTATAAGTATAAGGCACAACTTTAGGGGGAGGAGTCGGGTGCTCTAAAGATGCTTTTTCTTGTGGGATGTTTATACGCTTACCTGGATATGTTGGCGTAGTATTTTTATCTACTGTAGATGAGCAGCCAATCAAGGTAAGAGAAATAAAGCCAAAAGAAAGCATCGCTTTCAAAAAATGCTTCATTATTTAAATCAATAATTTATTTATATGTTCAGTATCATAATCTAAAATGTAAAAAAAGAATGATAAATATTGAAAATTAATGTGTATGTTCAGTATAAAAAAGATCAGCATATGCTGATCTTTTAATATTACTTTTCAAGATATTGTAATTTATCTGGTTTACCATTCCACTCTTCACGATCATCGGGTTGATCGCCTATTTGCGTAATGTTCGGCCATTTTTCTGCAAGTTCAGCATTGAGTTCAATGAAGACCTCTTGACCTTCTGGCAATTCATCTTCAGAGAAAATTGCATTTGCAGGGCACTCAGGTTCACAAAGAGCGCAGTCAATACATTCATCAGGATTGATGACGAGAAAGTTTGGACCTTCATAGAAACAATCTACTGGGCAAACTTCAACACAGTCTTGATATTTACATTTAATACAATTTTCTGTGACAACAAATGTCATGGCGACAGCTACCTAAAATTTGGTTCTAATTACTGGGGTCTATTTTAGGCAAAAATGGGTACAACAAACAATTCCTTTTATTGATATTTATTATTTAAATCTATGAATAGTAAATTTGATATGATTTTTGTTTATAAATGATAATTAATATCAACTATTTAATGCTCGGAAATACAGTATATTTCCGAGTGAGCCGTTCTATTATGCATTTTTAAGCTTTTCAGAGCCAATCCAGTGTTTTGAAAATTGATAGGCTGCTCGACCTGAACGTTGACCACGTGCCTGGCACCATCTCAATGCTTCTGCTTTTACATCGTCTGAGAACGGCATTTCTGCGAGTGTTAGATAATGTTCCACAATTTCAAGATATAGATTTTGATCCATTGGGTAGAAGGAAAGCCATAATCCAAAACGATCTGATAAAGAAATTTTTTCTTCAATTGCTTCTTGAGGATGTAGTTCTGTGTACTGAGGGACATCAACTTTTTTAATGGGTGTATTTTCATGCATAAATTCTGGCAGTAAATGTCGTCTGTTGCTGGTTGCATAGATAATGAAGTTATTAGAACCAGATTGTAGTGAACCATCTAATACGCTTTTTAGACTTCGATAGTTTTCATCTTCGGCATTGAACGCCAAATCATCGCAGTACACAATATATTTTTCAGGACGATGCGCAATGATTTTTTGAATTTCAGGTAAGTCTGATAAATCATCACGTTCAATTTCAATTAAACGTAATCCTTGAGATTCATATTGTGTAAGCAGCGCTCGAACAATAGATGATTTTCCTGTTCCTCTCGAACCTGTTAGGAGGATATCATTCGCGGGTAAGCCATGTAGAAATTGCAGTGTATTTTGAATAACTTTTTCTTTTTGCCTATTAATGCCTTTTAAATCATCTAGATGGAATTTTTTAGGTTGGTGAATAGGAATGAGCTGCTTATTTTGCCATTTATAAGCAGTTGCAGAAAAATCGGGTTCCAGTTTTAATGGCGGTAATGTTTGCTGTAGTTGCTGTAAAACTTGGCTAAGAGAATCTATAATGTTTTCGGGTAATTGAATGGTAGACATAAGAGACTGACTTTGATTCGTTCATCGGTTGATTAATAGTTAAATGTATATCAATCGTTAACGCTTTGCTACATGAAAGGATTTTTAAAATATTGCAGTATGCATAAAAATTCTGCAATATGAATAAATTGAATATGAAATCCATTGGTATGGTATAGTGGACGAGGTTGGTTATGTTATTTAAGGATTTCTCCCAGAATGTAAACGCTTATAAATCTAAGCGCGTAAAGTTATTAAAACAACAAATTCAACATGCCCAAAGTTATGAAGAATGGAAAGCACTGGCGCTTAAAATTGATGAAGCAACAGGAGCATGGGAATGGAAGTATGACAATACGTCTCCATATTTTGATGCTGCAGTAATCGCATCTCGGTTAAATTTATTAAAGCGTTATAAATCTATGCAGCGTGGCAAAGATTTAATGCATGTTCTGCACGAAGGTTTAACGTATGACGTTGCGAATATCGCACATCCTATGCTTTTTACCGCAACATGTATTGGCACCAAAATTATCATTGAAGATTATATTGACCAGGTGAGTGAGTGCTTAGCCTATATCGCTTCATGTGAATGTACTGATATTAGTTTGAAAGAAAAAATTAAATTCTTTACGGAAAGTAAAGTGGCATATGGTCAACCTGCAATTATGTTTTCTGGTGGTGCAACTTTAGGGCTATTTCATACGGGTGTGTGCAAAGCCTTATACGAACAAGATTTAATGCCTGCTGTTCTCTCAGGTTCAAGTGCTGGCGCAATTATGACAGCAATGTTGGGCGTGGCAAAACCGACAGAAATTGAACATATTCTCAATGGTGAAAATTTTTATGATGAAGCATTTAAGTTCAGAGATTGGAAAGAGGTTATAAAAGGCAATTCTGGATTAGCAGATGTTCGATATTTGAAGCAATTTTTAAAGAAAAATTTAGGTGATTTGACATTTAAAGAAGCATTTGAACAATCTGGGCTTCATATTAATGTCGCGGTTGCTCCGTATGAAGCATCACAAGATGCACGCATTATGAATAAATTTACATCGCCAGATGTGTTGGTTTGGAGTGCCGTTTTAGCGTCTTGTGCTGTTCCAGTTTTATTCCCTCCAGTCAAGTTAACCAGTAAGCGCTATGACGGTAAATATACCTCTTATATGGCCAATACAAAGTGGGTTGATGGCAGTGTCCGAAGTGATTTTCCTCAAGAAAAAATGGCACGTCTATATAATCTAAGCTATACCATTGCAAGCCAAGTAAATCCTCATATTGTGCCTTTCATGCAATCTGATGAAGAGCGCTATCGTAAAGATATGCTGAGCTGGCCAGAACGAATTGCCCGTCGACAAAGTATTGTTATTTCCAGAGGAATTATGGATTTTGCGAGAGAAAGAGCAGAGCGTATGCCAACGATTCGACGCTTGTTAGATTATGGTTATGGCGTGATTGATCAGCGTTACTATGGCGATGTAAATATTATTGGTCGTTTTAATTTACGTGAATATAGCTATATGCTAAAAAATCCAAAACAAAATTTATTTAAGATATTGCAACAAGAGGGGGAAAGAGCGACTTGGCCTAAAATTTCTTCTATAGAGGCACATGCACGCGTAGGTAAGACCATTCACCATTGTCTTGAAAGCTTAAAAGTATTACAGCATAAAGAAAAGCATGCGAGTGCATAACTTATTCTCTATGCAGAAACTGAATTTTGATGCTTTAACATTAAAAACACATGCACAACATATTCAACAAGGGCGCTTATTATATGAATATCAAGATAATAAGCATCACTATTGGATAAAGACGCAGCTTAACGGTATTAACCAACAGTATGAGTACAATTTTCAACGTGAAATTGACTTTTATCAATATGCTCGGGAGAAGATGAGTTCTATTATGCCGTATCACACCATTACTAATGCACCATTGACCCATTCAGATTATGAATTTGGGCAGCAATGCCTTTTGTTAGAACATGTACCAATCTTATTTGACACAGTTCCGCATGATTTAAAAATAGAAAAAATTGTACATTATATGCTACAAGTATTTTCTGCGATTCAATGTTTGCATATGCAAGGGTGGGTTCATGGTGACTTAAAAAAAGAACATATTGGACAAATCAATAGACAGATTAAGTTTTTGGATTTCGAACAAAGTTTTAATTTGCATGAAATTCAACAAATTCAACCGTCTTGTTTAAATGCAACTCCACGTTATATGGCACCAGAATTATTCCATCGTGAAGCAAAAAGTATTGCAAGTGATATTTATGCTTTGGGCATTATCTTTTTAGAGTGGCTTACGAAGAAGCGATTACAAGGAAGAAGCTATCAGGATTGGGCTTTATTACATTGCCAAACGTTAGAAATTGAACTTCCTCGACAGTATATTTGCTTTCAGGGCATTCTAAATCAAATGCTAATGAAGGAAAAAAATCGAAGAGAAGTCGATATTTTTGCTTTAAAAAGACGATTAATCGTTGATATTGTATAAGAAAAAAACAAAAAACAAAGTTTTGTTTTATATTTAATCAAACAAGTGGCTTTTTCATAAAAAGGACTTGTCATGATGGGATGATCTCTATAATATACACAGCCATTGGGGACGTGGCGAAATTGGTAGACGCACTGGATTTAGGTTCCAGCGCCGCAAGGTGTGAGAGTTCGAGTCTCTCCGTCCCCACCAATAAATACTAAGTTCAACTTAATATTTATATTGTAGAGGATTGGTGTAATGGTAGCATGACGGTCTCCAAAACCGTTCGTCAAGGTTCGAGTCCTTGATCCTCTGCCAAATTTAAAATCCAACACTATGTTGGTACCCTGATGGGGACGTGGCGAAATTGGTAGACGCACTGGATTTAGGTTCCAGCGCCGCAAGGTGTGAGAGTTCGAGTCTCTCCGTCCCCACCAAGAATATTAAAGCAAGGTTAATAACCTTGCTTTTTTATTATCTAAAATTTATAAATAAAAAAGCTCATAAAATAATAATGAGCTTTAATAAATGTGGAATATTTATTCTCGTTTTTAAAAATCAATAAAATGATGATTTATGCTTTGAGATGATCTTCGAATTCTTCACCTAATTGCACGGCAAGCGAGTTTCCAGAAAGTTCGCCTGTCACTAGACCATATTCTTTTTTAAAGCTAAATGTAAATCCACGATTATCAGTAAGGCTTTTAACGGAATAACCTAATTTTTCTAACCAAATACGAAATGCAACTAAGTTTTTTGCTTTAACTACTTTTTTCACGAGAAATACTCCTTTATTACTGATGTATTATTTATAGGGGTTGGGTACTAATTTTTAAAGTGTTGAATTGAATAAAATAAGGATAAATTATGTAAATAAATGATTTATTATTGCCTTAAATAATAGATAAAAAAAAAGATAGTGATTTAACTTTATAAAATATAACAATATATTTTAGGGTTTTGATGATGGAGTTGATTTTGCAAATTAATAATAATGAAATAATTTGTTTAATATATTTGTCATTAAAATTGATGGAAAAGTATTTGTACAGCTTGTATGAAATCTTTTGATATATTTTTATCTTAAAGGGGGGTATACATAAAAAAATGAGGCTCGGATTAGGAAGCTTATTGCTCAAGGTCTTCTAGAGCCTAATAGATCATTCAAGGATGGCTACATTGATATTTTCTAAATAGGCTATTTAGAGAAGGGGGCTCTTGGTTTAAAATTCGTGTATCTTTAGATTAAAAGTTATCTTTCCATTCGCGCAGTTTTTTGAAGTCTTGAACATTTTCTGCAATTAAGAACGGATTGGTTTTTAGTTCCAATTCAATGGTACTTGGTAACGTAATTTTGTTGAGCATGCGTAATGCTTCGACTTGTTCAAAACGCTGCTGTATTTCAATATTATCTGGATCTGCGGCTAATGCAAATTGAGCATTGGCAAGCGTATATTCATGTGTGCAATAAACTTTGGTTCTTGGGGGTAATGCAGCTAAGCGATTAAGTGAATGGTACATTTGCTCATATGTGCCTTCAAAAATACGACCACATCCCATGGCAAATAGGGTATCTCCACTAAATAAACTATCGATGGATTCTACATAATAAACAATATGCCCTAATGTATGGCCTGGGACTGAAATAATATCAACAGATAAATCGTTGAAGTGAAATTTTGAGTCATGTTGAACGGGATGGGAGATAAATGGTATTTTACTCAGTTCTTCTCTAGGGCCATAAATTGGAATATTTCGATTAATTAAAAGCTCTGGAACACCGCCAATATGATCTTTATGCCAGTGTGTTAGCCAGATTTGGTTGAGTGTTAATTGGCGTGAATTACAAAACTCTTCAACTAAATTAGCTTCTGTTGGGTCGATTGCGATCACTTCATGTGTGTGTGTATCCTCAATCATCCAAATATAGTTTTGAAGTTGATTTTTGACATCAATATAATGAATTTTAAATTTCATTTTTGTATTTTCCGAATGTGCAATGTGTTATATGAAGCTTAATGTATTAGTCACAGAGTACTATGAAATTTTGCAAATCCATAAATAAAAAAGCGCTAAATTTGCGCTTTTTTATTGAATTAATATTTAGATAGATACAAGTTAATATTCCCAAAACATTCGTTGAATTTCTGTTGGATTTTTAGTTTTTGTTAGAGCCAATGCTGCCAAAATTTTGGCTTTTTGTGGGTTAAGGTCATGTGCAACTACCCAGCCATATTTATCATCGGGTTGTTCCGCATTACGTAAAACAAAACCTTGAGGGACACGAGAGGAACGTATAATTTGGACACCTTCGTTTTGCAATTTAGTTAATGTCGGAACAATATAATTTGCGACAGAACCATTCCCTGTGCCTGCATGAATAATTGCTTTAGCACCTGCCTTTGCATAGGCTTCATAAGCATCTGGTAGCATATTTCCAGATCCATATACAATTTGAACTAAAGGCAAGCTATCGCCTTTAATCTCATCAATATTAAATTCGGAAGATTTATTAAAGCGCTTAGCTACATTTCTAAACCAATAGGGTTTGCCCTCAACAAGCATACCTAACGGTCCCCATTGACTGACAAAGGCATTGGTATGAATGTTAATGGTTTTAGTCACATCACGTGCAGCAAAGATACTATCATTCATTAATATCATGACGCCTTTCCCTTTGGCGCTATCTGAAGCAGCAAGAGCAACGGCACTATATAAGTTAAGCGGACCATCTGCTGACAGTGCTGATGGTGGACGCATTGATCCAACAAGAACGACAGGTTTATCAGATTTAATCACTAAGCTTAAGAAAAATGCAGTTTCTTCTATGGTGTCTGTACCATGCGTAATCACAACACCATTGACGTCAGGCTTTTTTAATAATTCATTGATTTGTCGTGCAATGCTAATGAGTTCTTTATCAGTGATGCTTTCGGAAGCAATTTGCAGTGCTTGTACGCCTGTTACATTGGCGAGATTTTGAATTTGAGGTACTGCATTGAGTAGGTCATTAACCGGCACTTTTGCTGCAGTGTATGTAGCACTATTGGTAGAGTTCGCACCTGCACCAGCAATGGTACCTCCCGTTGCAACGACAACAACATTATTTTTAGCAAATGAGCTAAGCGGGAGAAGTAAACCAATGCTCAGTGTTAATATTGAAAGTGTTTTTTTCATCTTTATTCCTTTGTAATGTTTATCGCTGGATTATTTCTAAAGCGATAATTGAATCCTATATCTGTGTTATTCAATTTATTTTTAGCGGTGTGCAACTTGCATTATAGAATTTAACTTATTTTTTCATTGAAGAGGAGTAGAATCATCGAAAATATTTTAGATGTTCAAGCTGACTATACACTTGAAAGCCGTGCGTTATGAAGTCACTACCTATATTCAACTCTCGTCATGCTATATATTTTTATTGTTAATCATTATTTTGTGCTGTTAATATTATGCTTTTGTATCATGTTTTATGGTGCGATTAAGACTTTGTCAAAATTATTATGATAAAAGGAAATGAAGTAAGGTATTGTCTCTACATTTGTTTTAGATGTTGATTGAATGATAAGAATAAGAAAGATGCTTAATATGAATTAAGCATCTTGGATTTGCATTTAAGCTAAGTGAATAATCAATTTAACGTATTTTTGCTAAGAAACGACCTAAACGTGTTAAAGCTTCTCTTAATTCATTTTCTGCGGGGAGGAAAACTACACGGAAATGATCAGGTGTGGGCCAATTGAATCCTGTACCTTGCACCAATAAGACTTTTTCGGCTTGTAGTAGGTCTAACATCAATTTCTCATCATCTTGGATGTTATAGACATTTGGATCTAGGCGTGGGAAGCAATACATTGCACCTTCAGGTTTTACACATGATACCCCTGGAATTTCGTTGAGCATTTCCCAAGCAATATTCCTTTGCTCATAAAGACGGCCACCTGGGCGAATTAAATCATTAATGGATTGATAGCCGCCTAATGCAGTTTGAATGGCATATTGTGCTTGATGATTTGCACATAAACGCATAGAGGCAAGCATATCTAATCCTTCGATATAATCTGCTGCACGTGTTTTATTGCCTGTAATTGCCATCCAACCAGAGCGATAGCCTGCAATTCGATAAGCTTTAGATAATCCATTAAATGAAATACACAGCTGATCGCCTGCTAATGCTGCAACAGAAACATGTTCTATACCGTCATAAATGATTTTGTCATAAATTTCATCTGCAAATAAAATCAGGTCATATTTTTTTGCTAAAGCCACAATTTGTTCTAAAACATGACGTGGATAAACAGACCCAGTAGGATTATTCGGGTTAATAATAACAATACCACGGGTATTTGACGTAATTTTAGTTTCCATGTCGGCAATATCTGGATACCAACTATTTTCTTCATCACATTTGTAATGAATTGCAGTACCGCCAGATAAATTAACCGCAGCCGTCCATAATGGATAATCTGGCATTGGAATCAGCATTTCATCACCATCATCAAGCAAGCCTTGCATTGCCATCACAATAAGTTCTGAAACACCGTTACCAATATACACATCATTGACGTGCATATTTAAAATGCCTTTTTGCTGATAATATTGGCAGATTGCTTTACGAGCAGGAAAAATACCTTTTGAATCGGTATAACCGACAGCATTCGGTAAATTTAAGGCAATATCATTAATGATTTCTTGCGGGGCTTCAAAACCGAAAGGAGCTGGATTGCCAATATTGAGTTTAATAATTTTATGGCCAGCCTCTTCCATTTCATTGGCCGCTCGTAACACAGGTCCGCGAATATCGTAGCAAACATGCTCGAGTTTAGATGATTTTTTAATTTCGCGTGAAGTGGTGTTACCTGTAACGGACATGATTTTATCCAATAAAAAGTAAGTTTAAGTTATAGATTACTGAAATATCACAATCTATGTTGAAATTTAGCTAGATATTTTCGAACGACTAGCGTAAATATGAGTGTACAGAAGCATGACATTGAATGTAAAAGATTTAAAGGAGTTAGTCATGGGAAAACTCAATAAAACAGAGAGAGAATGGCAAAGAGAGTTATCACCAGAAGAATTTCGTATAACTCGTCAAAAAGGAACAGAGCCTGCTTTTACTGGAAAATACTGGAATACAAAACAAGAAGGAACATATTTTTGTCGTTGTTGCGGTGCAGAATTATTCTCTTCAGAATCTAAATATGACAGTGGATGTGGGTGGCCAAGTTTTTATAAAGCCATCAATAATGTTGCAATTGAAGAACATCAAGATTTGTCTCATGGGATGGATCGAACAGAAATCGTTTGCCATCATTGTGATGCACATTTAGGTCATGTTTTTCCAGATGGTCCACAGCCGACAGGTTTGCGATATTGTGTAAACTCGGCATCGTTAGAACTTAAAACACAAGAAAAAAGTGATGAGGAAACTTATCCATGACAAATATTTATCAGTTTGAAGCCGATTTATTAGATGGCAAACCAAAATCTTTGAAAGACTATGAAGGTAAGGTTTTATTAATTGTGAATACTGCAAGTAAGTGTGGTTTTACCCCACAACTTTCAGGGCTTGAAAAATTATATCAAAAATATAAAGATCAAGGATTTGAAATTTTAGGTTTTCCATGTAACCAGTTTGGTGGACAAGATCCAGGAACGAATGATGAGATAAAGTCATTTTGTCAAAAAAATTATGGCGTGACATTTACCATGTTTTCTAAAGTGAATGTGAAAGGTCCTGAAGCACACACGATATTTCGATATTTAACGAATAATAGTAAAGGTGTTTTAGGCAATGGTATTAAGTGGAACTTTACCAAATTTCTCATTGGTCGAGATGGTTTTGTTTTAAATCGATATGCACCAGCAACTAAACCCACTGCTTTAGAGGATGATATAGAAGCAGCCTTAGTATAATTTAAGCTAATTTATTTAGGGATGAGTATATCCCTAAATAAATGAATAATCGGCAGTTTTATAGAACCCATTTTACGTTAGCATTTAATCTTCAGACACTAGATTATATTCTTTGAGTAATATTCCAATTTGAGTTTGATCCAATTTACTTAAAAGAAGGTGACGCAAAAATTTGGGACCAGGCACATCAAGTTCTTTTCCATCTCTCAATCGGCTTGTGGCAGCAAGAAGACAGCGAATATCATAAGTTGAGTTAAAGACTTCAGGAATGCCGCGTTCAATATCTAATAATGTATATACGGCTTCCATGGGGGTACGAACGGAATACTCTGTAGTAAAGATACAATCTCGCTGTTTCGATTCTGAGAATTGACCAATAAAAGCAAAGTTTTTTGCACCAAGCGGAACAACATCAGGGCGATCTCCTGTTTGGCGAGGCATGAACAATGACGTAATATAAGGCATCATCACTGGAACAGTTTTGGCACCAGTACTTGCAAGTTCTGGAATATCTTCAACTGGAACACCCAGATGATAGAGCCACTCTTGTGTAATTTCTTCACCTGTACAGTCTTGCATTGACTTTTTAATAAAATCACCAGGTGTTTCAACAAACAAAGAATAGACCCAGACCACAATTTGGTCTTGAGGTTGATTTTTAAAATGTGGTTGACGATTAACTGTCCAACTTAGAAGCCATGAAGAATCTTTTGCAGTGACAATACCTCCTGTAACCACTTTGCCACTAAAAGGGTCTCGTTTGGCAATTTTTTCAATGTATTTCGGAATACGATGATCAAGCGTGGTGACGGTTGCAGACTCCCATTTTGTTTCTGCAATATTGGAACAAAATTTTTCTGGATTTCCGAAAGATGAGTATTTTTTCGCAATATTTTTCCATAAATCCCATGCTGGTGCAGGACCCAAGTTAATTTTTGCAGCAGTGTGATGATCACCATAATCAGAATTCTCAGTTAAAGAACCATTGGTAATAAATAGCAGATCATTTGCGGTTAATGCGACTCCACCATTTTCTCCATGATGTGTCCAATGGATATAATTGGCAAGTTTATGATTTTCTGAGATTTCAAAGTCGACATCGTTGACAATCATGTCATATTGAAATTTTACCCCATGATCTTTAAGCCATTTGACCAGTGGTAAGACTAAAGATTCGTATTGATTATATTTGGTGAATTTGAGCGCTGAAAGATTAGGTAAACCATCAATATGGTGAATAAAACGGTGTAAATAGAGTTTGAGTTCTAAGGCAGAATGCCATTCTTCAAATGCAAACATCGTCCGCCAATACATCCAGAAATTACTTTCAAAAAATGCTGTGCTAAATACATCATTAATACGTTTATTTTCCATCTCGTCACGTGTGGCAAGAAAAAATTTAATAATTTCTTTTTGTGCTTGATCGTTGAGTGCAAATAAGTTATCTGTGCGCGCGTCTTGTCCTTGTTGAACTGTTGCTCGTTGTAGTGATGTATTAGGATCATCTTTATTGAGCCAATAAAATTCATCTAAAACACTCGCACCTTCAATTTCTAAAGAGGGAATAGAGCGAAATAAATCCCATAGGCATTCAAAATGGTTTTCCATTTCACGACCACCACGAATGATAAAACCTTTTTCAGGAACATCTAGTCCATCTAATGCTCCTCCAGCAATTGTTTGTTGTTCTAGAATTGTAATTTTATGGCCTAGCATTTGACCATCACGAATGAGAAATGCGGCGCCTGCTAAAGAGGCAAGACCTGAGCCAACAAACCAAGCTGATTTTTTATCAACATCTAACGGTTTGCGGGGACGAGCAAAAGCTTCATAATTACCATTTGAATAATACATTGAAAATAACCGAGTTATATAATGAATCAATATTCATATTAAATGTGTAATTGAGCATAGGTGAGGCATGTAAGAATTTGTATACTTTTGTTTTATAGTCATTTATTAAGTATAACGCAGATCATTTTTCTTTTAATGAGTGTGACTAAGATCAGAGATATGGAAATAAGCTGTTCGTTATTCAAAAATAAAAAACACCTGTGCTGAAACAAGGTGTTTTTTAAGGCTTCTATATTTATAGGATCGCTTTTAGCCTTTGAATTGCTTGTTCACATTGCGTAATATCTGCAACCAATGCCATACGAACATGATTTTCACCAGGATTTCCTTGAGGGGTTTCTCGTGATAAATAACGGCCTGGAAGTACTTTGATGTGTGCTTTTTCCATAAGCATTTTTGCAAAGTTTTCATCATGATCAACTTTAAGCCAATAATAAAAGCCTGCATCTGGTTTTTGCAGCGGTAATAAATGACCTAATTCATTTTGAAAGAGTTCAAATTTAGCACGATAGAGTTTGCGATTGTCTTCTACATGTTGCTCATCATTCCATGCGGTAATTGATGCAAGTTGATGTTGAACTGGCATAGCAGCGCCGTGATATGTACGATATTGCAAATATGGTTTTAAGAGACTAGCATCGCCTGCGACAAAACCAGAACGCATACCAGGTAAATTCGAACGTTTAGAAAGAGAATGGAAAACAACACAATTTTTATAATCGTGTCGTCCGATTTCAGCACATACTTCTAATAAACCGACAGGCGCTTGATCAAACCAGAGTTCGGAATAACATTCATCAGATGCGATGACAAAATTATATTGATCAGATAACGCAATTAATTTCTTAAATTGTTCTTTTGAAAGTACTGCTCCTGTTGGATTTCCAGGGGTACAAACAAATAATAATGCAGTTTTTTCCCAAACTTCAGCAGGAACAGCATCAAAATCGCCAAGATAGTTATTTTCTTCTGTACAGTTAATAAAATAAGGTTTTGCACCTGCGAGTAGTGCTGCGCCTTCATAAATTTGATAAAACGGATTCGGCATGACGACATAAGGAGCATCATCACGATTAATGAGCGCTTGAACAAATGAAAATATTGCTTCACGTGTGCCAGAGACAGGGAGAATATTAGTTTCAGCACTTATTTGTTTTAAATGAAAACGGCGAGATAGCCACTGCGCAATACTTTCTCGTAATTCAGGCAATCCTTTGCTGTTTGGATAGGTTGATAAGTGATTAAAATGATCAATAATTGCTTGTTTTACAAACTCTGGTGCAGGATGCTTTGGTTCACCAATTGACAATGGAATAAGAGGCAGGTCAGCAGGTTGTACCTCTTGAAACAGTCGAGTGAGTTTTTCAAAAGGATAAGGGTGTAATAAAGACAAACTAGAGTTCATGGAAATTAAATACCGAGCAATTTAAATTAATGTTGACCGCAGACTTGATGAGATGCTTCATCCAAAGCTGCTTTTAAACGTGTTGCGAACAGTTGAGCTTCAAGTTCGGTCATAGGCGTACCATCTTTCTTGGTGACATAAAAAATATCTTCTGCACGTTCACCTAGAGTGGCAATTCTTGCAGAATGAATATCAAGTCCTTGCATCATAAACAAACCGCCTACTTTTGCCAGTAATCCTGGATGGTCAAGTGTTGCAATTTCGACCATATTTTGGTTGAGTGCTTCATTTAACGTAATTTCTGCGGTGCTTTCAATGTCAAAATGGCGTAATTGACGTGGAATACGTCTTTGCATGAGACCTGGATATTTATCGGATTGACTGAGAGCGGTAACGAGCGAGTGAATCACTTTTTCCTCTCGTTCTGGATCGGTGAGTAAAGTACCAAAGCGATCTAAAACGACATAGGTGTCTAAGCTAAAAGCTTTTTCTGCTGTAATAATTCGTGCATCTTGAACATCTAAATTCATACGGTCAAGAATGGCAACAGTAGTTGCAAATAAATTAGGTTTATCTTGAGTATAAATAAAAATTTGTACAGCATCTTGTGCATATTTACGGTGTGCCCGCATCAGAACTAATGGGGCAGGATTATCACCATGCTTTAAAATTGCACGTGTGTGCCAAGCAATTTCATCAGGAGATTCTTTTAAGAAATATTCATCTCCGAGCTCTTGCCATACCAGTTCTACTTCAGCGAGAGAAAAATCATTGACTAACATTTCACTGGCTGTAAATTTGGTATCTTCGATTAGCATTTGATAGTCAACAGGACGATCTAAACCAGAACGAATGGTTTCACGTGCTTGTGTATACAGTTGACGCATCAGCGATGCACGCCAAGTATTCCAAAGGGTTGGATTGGTAGCATTAATATCTGCAACGGTTAATGTGTACAAATAGTCCAGATGTTCCATATCACCCATTTTTTCGGCAAATTCTTTGACGACATCTGGGTCGGAAATATCTTTTTTCTGCGCAGTCACTGACATTTGTAAATGGTTTTTAACCATCCAAGCCACTAAGTTGCATTCACGTTCAGTAAGCCCATGCGCTCGACAAAAATGAATTGCATCGGTTGCACCGAGTTCACTATGATCTCCACCTCGACCTTTGGCAATGTCGTGGAAAATAGCCGCAAGATAAACAATATCATGTCGTACAATACGTTGAAAAACAGAGCTTACAACAGGAAAGTCTTTGGCGTAGGCAGGCTCTTTAAAACGACTTAAGTTGCGAATGAGCAAGAGGGTATGTGCATCTACCGTATAAATATGGAATAAGTCATATTGCATTAATCCCATAATTTGTCCGAAAGACGGAATGTAATGTCCCAATACGCCATAGCGTTTCATTGCAACCATTGTTTCATATAAACGTTGAGGAGAACGTAAAATTGCCATGAACAATCCTTGATGAAGCGGATTATCACGAAATTCTTGGTTAATACGTTTTGCTGCTAACGTTAATAGTCTAAGTGTGCGTGCACGAATACCATCAATATTAGGATAGTTTGCAAGTAAATAGAAAATTTCAAGGATTGCACTTGGTCTTTCTGAGAATACTTTATGATGTTGTACGGCAAGCTTGCCATCGACAAGTTTAAAATTCGGATTAATTTCTTCAATACGACGTTCATAACCTGGTAAGCGCGGCGTAATAACGGATTCATTAAAATAAGCCAATAACATTTCATTTAGCGTAGACACTTGTTGAGCCGTTCGATAATAACGCTTCATAAATTGTTCAATTGGATAATTGAGAGATTTTCCTTCTTCACGCAAATAGCCAAACTTTGCAGCAATTTCACGTTGATGATCGAATAACAATCGATTTTCATCACGTTTGGTCATACGATGTAAATGATGACGTATTTCCCAAAGAAAGCTTTCGGCTTCTTCAAGTACCCCAAGTTCAAATTCAGAAATAAACCCTAAATGCACTAAATCATAAATCCGATTGACACGAAAATGACGTTTTGCAATCCAACCAATTTGATTAATATCTCGAATTCCACCTGGCGCATTTTTAATATCGGGCTCTAAATTACTTTCAGTATTATTATATTGAGCATAACGCTTGGTCTGCTCTTGCATTTTTGCATCAAAAAAAGTTTTGTCGGTCCATGCGCGAGACACAATTCGGCGAGGCCACTTGGCTAAATGAGGGTTACCACTAATCAGTCTAGCTTCAATTAGACTGGTTGCTACTGTTAAGTCATTTGTTGCTTGGGTAATACAATCTTGTAAAGTGCGAACACTAATACCTGGCTTAAAATTTCCAACATCCCATAAACAAGAAATAAAACTCGAAATTAATTCTTCGTGCTGAGTTGATATCTCTCCTTCGGATAAAATCATAATATCAACATCAGAATAGGGCAGCATTTCCCGCCGACCATAACCACCTACAGCAAATAATCCTAAATTGGTTTTATTAAGTCCGGAATGTTGCCAGATGAACTCAAGGGCTTCATCAATCAGGTTTGAGCGAGCACGGATTACCTCACGAATGGACAGTCCTTCATCAAAACACGCTTGTAGCTGATTCTCAACATCTGTGCGCCATTGATTAATTGCATTGACATCATGGCTACTTTTAACATAGTTCAGTAAAGGAAGTGTATTAATCATGAACAACTGTCCGTAATGCTGTGATTGATTTAGTTTTGTTGCACTTTAACAAGGTTTGCTGTTTGTTGCGCAAGGTCACGGGCTTGATCTGTTGTTTCAGCACGGGCCGTTGCAACACCCATTCGACGACGTTTAAAACCTTCTGGTTTACCAAAAAGACGTAAATCAGTATCTGGATGTGCTAACGCAAAATTTAATCCAGAAAATGACAAATTAGTATCATCCACACCTGCATAAATTACAGAACTTGCAGCTGCACTGTGGCGACTGGTGTTGACAGGCAGACCTAAGATTGCACGTGCATGTAACTCAAATTCACTTTGAAATTGAGAGGCTAAGGTTACTAAACCAGTATCATGTGGGCGAGGAGATACTTCACTAAACCACACTTTATCGCCTTTGACAAATAATTCCACACCAAAAATACCACAGCCGCCTAGTGCAGTTGTTACTTTATGTGCAATTCGCTTTGCTTCTTCAAGTGCAGGAATGGTCATGATCTGAGGTTGCCAGCTTTCAACATAGTCACCGTCATTTTGACGATGACCAATTGGATCACAATATGAAGTTTCAACCTCACCCGTTTCAGCGTTTTTTGCACGAACTGTCAGTAAGGTAATTTCAAAATCAAAATCAATTTGAGATTCGACAATTACAGTGCCTTGATTGACGCGACCACCTGTTTGAGCGTATTCCCAAGCCGCATCAACTTCCTCAAAGCTTTTTACTCTAGATTGCCCCTTACCTGAAGAGGACATGGTTGGCTTGACAAAATTCGGATAGCCAATGTCATCGCAAGCGGCACGGAAACTTTCTAGGTTATTCGCAAAGCGATAAGCTGAGGTTGGTAAACCAAGCTCTTCAGCAGCAAGTTTACGAATACCTTCACGGTTCATGGTTAAATTTACAGCTTTTGCTGAAGGAATAATGGTTGCAATTTTTTGTTCTTCAATATGAATGAGAACCTCAGTTGCAATGGCTTCAATTTCAGGAACAATTAAATGAGGTTTTACATGATGAATAAGTGATTTTAATTCTGCAGGATTTGCCATATTTAAAGTATATGAAAAATGGGCAACTTGCATTGCAGGAGCGTGATCATAACGATCAGCAGCATGTACTTCTACACCGAGTCTTTGTAATGAAATCACCACTTCTTTACCAAGTTCACCGGAACCTAAAAGTAAAACTTTAAAAGCAGAAGGTTGTAGTGGAGTACCAATAGTCACGCTCATGTTTATCATCCATGCTTGATAATATGGACTTTTAGCATAGCAGAACTGTATAAACACTTCAGTGGTGAATATGGCAAATATTGAATTATTTTAGATATAGATGGTGTAAAAAATAAAATAAGATCAGATTGAAATTGCTTTATTAATGATTAAAATAAACGATATTAAAACCATTAGAAGAAATTATGATTTTTTCTGCTGTTTGAAATGCCAATAAAAATTGCAGCAGATAAGTCAATAAAATAACAAGAAATTGCGGAAGAAATAACAATGTAGATAACGACTAAATTATATGTTTGATCAAAAGAGACAAGTAAAAAACTTAACAATACAGTGACTAATAGAAAATCAAGTAAAGCTTGTAAAAAGTAGGGCAAATTTGAAACTTGATTGGCAAATAATCTACTGAATATAGTGAACCTCATGTTTAAAACAATCAAAAAGTGACTTGCACCTGCATACATCAAATAGAATAAAAATAAAGTCTTCCAATGTGTAAAACCAAAGTGGATGGCAGAGACACCAAAAGCAAATGAAACTGATAGGGTGATACTAAGCAAATTAGAACGATGGTTAAAAAGATTGAGTATTGTAGTCGAATTTACTAGCATATTGCCTGAATGTTTTTAGAGTGACGCTTGAAATGTTAAAGTTAAATCAATCAACATTACTACTCATTTCAGTGGTGATGAGTACTTTGTTATTACAGGCATGTGGAAATAATGAAACCAATGAAAAAGTTGTGATTCAACCTGCACTTCAATTAACCAATGATGCAACGACGTATGCTCAAAAAGCATGGGAATTTATGAATCGCGTAGATGATGTTGTCTATCAGAAAAAAATAGACTTGATCGATGAGCAAGTACGAAAGCCTGCACGTAAATTAACTACAGACTGGAAAATTAATGTCAAAATGACAGATTCAGTCACTGAAGGTAAATATGCTTTATGTCGTAAGGCATTAACAAGTCTTGAAATATGGGCGAGAGAAACTGCAGAAGGCATACCGAATACCGCACAAAAACAAGCAGATTATGAGCGTGATAAAGCACAGTGTAAGGATGCAATCAACAATCCTAAACTTGGCAATACAGATCCTAAGAAAAATGGGGTAGCTGCTTAATTTAATTGTATAAAAAACGAGATGGTCATAATCTCGTTTTGATTTTTCATCCTTCTTAATGCGACATAGTCATGATGCTGAATTATTATAATTCATCAATTTGTAATGCAATATTATTCAGTTGATACACACTCAGAATTTCAATTTCTTTAAATGAAATTTTTAGAATTCCAAGTTTTTCAAACTTTTGTAATTCTTGATTAATGGTTTGTCTAGAACAGATTAACATTTGAGCTAATTGTTCTTGAGATAACCGAATAATATTATTTTCAATTTCAATATGATTTCCATATCCATTTAAAATAAAAACCAAGCGTTGAGCTAAGCGTTGAGAGAGTTTATACGTTTGTATGGCAATTAATTCAGAGAATGCAACACGAAGCTTTTGTGAAGTGAGCTGAGCAATATGAAACCAGAACTGAGGATGAGTGATAAGCAGTTGCTCTAAATCTTTCGCATGCACATGTAAGACTAAAGATTTTTGTACGGTAATTGCATCATGTGAACGGGGTTGTTGATCAACTAAAGAAATTTCTCCAAACCACATAATTGGGCTTGCAAATGCGACAACAGCTTCTCGACCTTCAGTATTACTATTACTTAAGCGAATGGAACCATCTAAAACTGCATAAATGCCATCAAAGTGGTCACCTGAATAGAAAACAGTCTGTTCTTTGTCTAAGGATAATAAGCGAGACTTTTCCAATATAAACTGTTGAAATATTGGAGGTAATGAACTATACCAAAAATTATTATTTAATTTATCAACATGTATTTGATTCAGCAAGATAATATCCTTTATTTCGGTGTCACATCACTTGTCGGATTAACGACAACTTATTGTGATCATCCCTTGTATATTAATAGTATAAAAATGATGGGGAAGGATGCAATGACCAGATTGGAAAAGTTACTCAGTCAATATGCCGCTTATCATCTAGATAAGAGGAATGTGGCTACACATTTTGTTGGTATTCCTTTAATTGTGTTTTCAATTATATGTTTAACAGCAAAAGCAGATTTTATTATTTCTGGATATTCTGTGACATTCGCTTTAATTTTGATGGTACTTAGTACTTTATATTATTTAAGCTTAGATCTATTTTTTGGATTATTAATTGGCATTTTATTTGTGTTGGTTTACCCACTTGCAATTAGAATTGCTGATATGAGCATTACGTATTGGTTAGTGGGGAGTATTTTAATTTTTATAGTTGGATGGATCTTTCAGTTTATTGGGCATTTTTATGAGAAAAAGAAACCAGCTTTTACAGATGATATTATTGGATTAATTATTGGACCATTATTTGTGATGGCGGAGTTTATTTTCGCGATAGGACTAAGAAAAGAGCTTCAACGTACAGTATTTATGGAAGCGCAAAAACTTAGATTAGAAATGGATCATTCATCAGCCAATGTCGAGTCCTCCTAATTTTAATGCTTTATATAAAATTAGAGAAGATTGCTTTTAAACTAAAAGAAGGGATTTATGGTGTTTTATAACTCTCTTTTTTTGTTTTGCACTCCATTCTATCAATTACATTCTAGTAGTTAAGTGAATTGATACATGATTTATAAACATTAGAATTTGATATATGCTGATTGTGAGAGGGACGTAATTTTATCATTAAGGATGAATTTTGGGTCGATTTTTAAAGATATTTTCTAAATTTTGTAAAACTGTCTGAAATACATGTAACGTCTTTGAAAGAAATTAAGATGTTTTATGTCTTTAATTTATTGTTTTATCACTAAATCTTAGATGACTTATAGAGTTGTTTTTTAAAATCCATAGATTTAGTCGACTTTCTAAATATTCGCCCTTTAAAAATATTATAATGCCCATATTGTTAGTAAAGCGTATCAGAAAAGCTTGGTCAAGATTAAGCAATTGATGACGAATTTTTAGTTCTTTTTTTGAGATTAGATTAATTTTTATGAAATTATTTCTTATTATATTCGTAGGCTTAATCCTTGAAATACTTGTTTGGATCGGTGTTGGGGATTTAGTTGGAAGCATGTGGTATGTTTTCTTCTGGTTTATTGCTGCTTTTTTTATCGGTTTAAGTATGGTTCGTAAATATGCAGTTGGTGTAATGCCTCAAATGCAGCAAATGCAGATGGGGCAAATGGGGGGGAACCCAGCATTAGCTAATAATTTACCTAAGATTATTGCTGGTATCTTGTTGATGATTCCAGGATTAATTACAGATGTATTAGCGGTATTAATTTTGATTCCAGGCGTGCAGAACCTATTTAAGAATGTCATGATGAATATGATGATGAAGCGTCAGCAAGACATGATGAGTAAAATGATGGGTGATATGAATGGTATGGGTGGTGCTCAAGGGCAAAACCCATTTGCAGACATGATGCGTCAAATGCAAGAGATGCAAGCTCAGCAAAATGGTCGTGGTGATTCTAGTGTGATTGATGGGGAAGCACGTGAAATTACACCTGATGCTAAAAAGATTGAAATGAAAGATATCAATCCTAAGTAAAAATATAAAAAGCTGAACAAATGTTCAGCTTTTTTTTTGAAAAAAATAAAAAATATAAATAGTTAAGTTTATAATTCATCATCTTTTTAAACTCGATGAACTGATGTCATTACTTTTCACCATTTGTCTTCTGCATTTTGTCGCACAATTGAGTCCAGGCCCTGATGTTTTACTTATCGCAAAAAGCTCAGCATCAACCTCTAAATTAAATACTTTTAAAATTATTTTAGGTATTTCAATGGGGATTGTCGTTTGGGTCATACTCACGTTGTCTGGATTTACCTTGTTGATTGATGAGTTTCCATGGATTCAGCAAGTATTGATGTTAGTCGGTGGATTTTTCTTGGCAAAAATGGGGTGGGGAATGTTGAGTTTTGGTTTGAAAACACTCAACAAAGATTTTAGTTTAGAATCTAATGAACAACTTAACAGTCAAAATTATTTTTTATTAGGGTTATTTACGAACTTAGCGAATCCGAAAACCCTTATTTATTTTAGTAGTGTGTTCTCTTTGGCCCTGACGGCATCGGCATCGACTGAAATAAAAACATATTTGGCTATTATTATTCCTATACAGACGCTTTTTGTTTTTACTTTATTCATGTTCATCATGTCATTGCCAGTAATGAAGAAGCTATATGTAAAATCTGGCAGTTATATTGATATTTTATCAGGAGCATTATTCTTAATATTTGCAATATGGTTGTGGCTAGATGCATTAAACATTATTTAGTGTCTGGCGAGGGTGAGATTTGTATGTCCTCTTTTAATGTGAAAGGTGGAGAAAGATCTTTCTGTGGTGTTCGTTGATAAGTATTCGGTTTAAGTGACGTTTCAGTATTTTCTGATCCTTGATATTGACGACTTCGGTTGGCTCTTTCCCTTAAGCCGCCTTTTTTGATTAATTGAGTCATGTTTTACTCTAAATTGATTTAGCTCATAATTTTAGCTTAAATTGAACTATAATGAATGAAAAATTAGGATTAAAATAATCATAGAAGATTTCAAACTCATTTACTACATAGTTTGATGGTATGAAGGTTGAATTTTATTTTTTCTGTATTACTATATAATGAAACTATTCATGTTATTTATAAAAATAGTTACACAGTCGAAATAATAATTATGATATTGGGAGGGTATTATGCTTTATCGTCAGTATCGATGTGGTTGTTGTAATAGTGTTGTTGCATCTTATGAAAAAGAATGTCCAAGATGTGGTTCACACCATATTAAAAGTCCTTATGGTTTTTGGATTTTATGTTTTTTAGTGTGCTTTTCATTTATTGTCATTTTTAAACTGATACATTTTTACAAAAATGAATCTTATGTGGAAAGTACAATAAGTGATGAAAATATTATAAAAAATATTACGCAGAGTAAAAAATAGTCAATTAAAAAGCCCACATGGCGTGAGCTTTTTCATATCACTAAAAGTAACTTAAAGACCTGCAGAGGCTTTAAGCGCTTCTACTTTATCTGTTTTTTCCCACGTAAAGGCAGTATCAGAACCATCTCGACCAAAATGACCATAAGCTGCAGTTTGCTTGTACATGGGTTGAATTAGATCAAGCATACGTGTAATACCGTATGGACGTAAGTCAAAATGCTCGCGCACCAACTGAATAATTAAGTCGTCAGAGATTTTTGCTGTATTAAAGGTATTGATAGAAATAGAGGTTGGTTCTGCAACGCCAATAGCATAGGATACCTGAATTTCACATTTATCTGCTAATCCAGCAGCAACAATATTCTTGGCAACATAACGCCCAGCATAGGCAGCAGAACGGTCAACTTTAGATGGGTCTTTACCTGAGAAAGCACCGCCACCATGACGCGCCATACCGCCATACGTATCAACAATAATTTTACGACCCGTTAAACCACAGTCACCAACTGGTCCACCAATCACAAATAAACCTGTTGGGTTAATATGAAATTTAGTTTCTGGATGGAACATTTCAACTGGGATGATTTTTTTGACAATTTCTTCAATAACAGCTTCTTTTAAGTCTGCTTGAGAAATTTCAGGGTCATGTTGTGTGGAAAGTACAACAGCATCCAAACGAACAGGTTTACCATTTTCATAAGCAAACGTAACTTGGCTTTTTGCATCTGGACGTAACCAAGCTAAAGTACCATTTCTGCGTAATTCTGCTTGTTTTTCCATTAAGCGATGAGCATATGAAATTGGTGCAGGCATAAGCACTTCAGTTTCACGGCTTGCATAGCCGAACATTAAACCTTGATCTCCAGCGCCTTGATCTTCAGGCTTTTGGCGATCTACACCTTGTGCAATTTCAGGAGATTGTTTACCAATCATGTTGATGACTGCACAAGTTGAACCATCAAATCCTAAGTCTGAATGATGATAACCAATTCCATTTACGGTTTGACGCACAATGGCTTCGAAGTCAACATTCGCAGTTGTTGTAATTTCACCAGCAAGTACAACTGCACCAGTTTTTACAAGCGTTTCACATGCTACACGTGCATATGGGTCTTCTTTTAAGATTGCATCCAAAATGGCATCACTAATTTGATCGGCCATTTTATCTGGATGGCCTTCGCTTACAGATTCTGAAGTAAATACAGCGTACTCGCGCATAAGTCCTATCACAGTAAAATTCATAGACGCGTTATGTTACATCGACTTTAATATTAGAGCCAGCCAATATGAGTTGATTTGGGTGATTTTATTTCAATTTTAGAACGTTTTAATTGATATGAACATCTGAAAAATTGATAAGTAGATCATAAATTGTAAATATAATTAGGTTAAATTAGTTGTTTTTAGGCAAAGTGGCTGAATGCGACTTAATACATCGTCATAAGTACGGTAGCGTATAAATATGAGGGAAAGTGAGTTAATAATTATGCACACTTTGTTGTTAATTTGTACTAAATGAAAACAGTATGCATAGATAGATCAAAATTAGATTCATGTTTGTGGTGAAATAATCATGAAATATTAATTTCAAGTCTTTACCCCATTCGATTTTTTTACGACAATACACATTCGTTTTGAATTTCTATTCATCCGCTTCATACTTTCAACAAATTTATTGGACTTAGATTTATGACAACCCCGCTTAATGAACGTCGTATTGCAAATGCAATTCGTGTGTTGGCAATGGATGCTGTGCAAAAAGCAAACTCAGGTCATCCAGGTGCACCAATGGGGATGGCAGACATCGCTGAAGTTGTTTGGCGCGAATTTTTAAATCACAACCCAAAAAATCCACAATGGGCGAACCGAGATCGTTTTGTTTTGTCAAATGGTCATGGTTCTATGTTGCAATATGCTTTATTGCATTTGACCGGTTATGATTTATCAATTGAAGATTTAAAATCTTTCCGTCAATTGCATTCAAAAACACCTGGTCATCCAGAATTAGGTTATGCACCAGGAATTGAAACAACAACTGGTCCATTAGGTCAAGGTATTGCAAATGCTGTGGGTTTTGCATTGGCTGAAAAAACATTGGCAGCTCAATTCAATAAAGATGACTTTAAAGTTGTTGACCACTTTACATACTGTTTCTTAGGTGACGGTTGTTTAATGGAAGGTATTTCTCACGAAGTGTGTTCGTTGGCTGGAACTTTAGGCTTAGGTAAGCTTGTTGTTTATTATGATGATAATGGAATTTCAATCGATGGTGAGGTAGAAGGTTGGTTCTCTGAGGATATAGAGCAACGTTTCCATGCTTATGGTTGGCATGTGCTAAAAGTCGATGGACATGATGCTGATGCGATTCGTAAGGCAACGATTGTAGCGCAAGCAGAAACTACAAAACCAACAATTATTATTTGTAAGACTGTCATCGGTTTAGGTTCTCCAAATAAACAAGGTAAAGAAGATAGTCATGGTGCACCTTTAGGTCATGATGAAATTTCATTGACACGTAAGGCATTAGGTTGGGCGGAAGAAGCATTCGATATTCCAAATGATGTCTATGCGGCATGGGATGCAAAAGTCAAAGGTGCGCAAAGTGAAGCAGCTTGGGATGAAGTGTTTGCAAAATATGCTGAAAAATACCCGACTGAAGCAGTTGAACTTAATCGTCGTATATCTGGCGATTTGCCTGAAGAATTCATCGCTCAAGCAGATGCTTATATTGCTGAAGTGAATTTAAAAGCTGAAACAATTGCAACACGTAAAGCCAGCCAACAAGCAATTCAGGCATTTGCACCATTATTACCTGAAATTCTAGGTGGCTCTGCTGACTTAGCGAGTTCTAACCTCACTTTATGGAAGGGTGCACAAGGTATACAAAATGATCCAGCTGGAAATTATGTATACTATGGTGTCCGTGAGTTTGGCATGACTGCAATTGCGAATGGGGTTGCTTTACATGGCGGTTTCATTCCATATGTTGCAACTTTCCTTATGTTTATGGAATATGCACGTAATGCAGTTCGTATGTCTGCACTGATGAAACAACGTGTCATTCATGTATATACACATGATTCTATTGGTTTGGGAGAAGATGGTCCTACACATCAACCCGTAGAGCAGATTGCATCTTTACGCGGCACACCGAATCTAAACACATGGCGTCCGTGTGACACGGTTGAAGCGACAATTTCGTGGAAGTCCGCACTTAAACGCGCTGATGGTCCAAGTGCATTAATTTTCTCTCGTCAAAATCTACCATTCCAAATTCGTACGCAAGCACAAATTGAAAATGTTGAAAAAGGTGGCTACATTCTTGCACCAGAAGTGGGTGAGCTTAAAGCGATTATTATTGCAACGGGTTCAGAAGTTTCATTGGCGATAGAAGCATATGCACAGCTTGAAGGTGTACGTGTTGTTTCAATGCCATGTGCTGAAGAGTTTATGAAGCAAGATATTTCATATCGTGAAACAGTATTACCTGCTGCAATTCGTGCACGTGTTGCAGTAGAAGCTGCACATGTAGACTATTGGTGGAAGTTTGTTGGATTAGATGGTCGTGTAATTGGCATGACAACCTATGGTGAATCAGCACCAGCGAAAGATTTATTTCAACATTTTGGAATTACCACTGAGGCAGTTGTTGCCGCGGTTAAAGAAGTAATCGCTTAATGATTTAAATGATAAAAAACGCTCCTTAAATGAGGGGCGTTTTTGTTTTATATCACGGTTATGCAGTATGAAATTTAGTTTGAATAAAATAAATAAGATGGAATTTAAAGCGAGAAGAAATATTTATTTAGAATGCTTTGTTTTAAGTTA
Source organism: Acinetobacter sp. ANC 4558 (assembly GCF_002135375.1). Taxonomy (GTDB): domain Bacteria; phylum Pseudomonadota; class Gammaproteobacteria; order Pseudomonadales; family Moraxellaceae; genus Acinetobacter. The sequence goes on from NZ_NEGH01000001.1 coordinate 478,111, forward strand.
TAGTAAATGCGTATATAGTGTGCCAATTTATACAATATTCATTTAAATCGTAAAAAATTAAGATGAATTGAGGTTGTTATGAGTTTATATGATCAAATTAATGATGAAGTTATTTTAATGGATTCAGGTGAGCAAAAGTGGATTGGTCAAGATTTGCCATTAAATAGTATGGTTGCTGTGGAGCTTATGCTTCAAGAGTTGCAAGACGTAAAAATGATTAAGATTAGACGTAAAAATCATGAAAAGAATACGGGCTTAAAATTAATCGATCGAATTTTAATTGAGAAACTCTAAATTTTAGAGTTTCTCCTTTTAGCTTAAAAGTAATGTGAATAATTACGACTTTTTAGTGTATTACTGTTTAAATCTAAATTTCCTTCACTTTCAATATATAAAATATCAATTAATCGCTCTAAATTCTGAGGCGTTAAATGATTAAGATCAAAAATATCTAAATTTAGATCACTGAGTAATGACTTGACAGGGCTTAAGTGTTCAACATATTTCATGGTCCAGTTATTAAATTTAATATTTTGAATCGGATTGATTTTTAAAAGTGTAAGGTCATGATGACGACTATCTTTTGAAATGTTTTTATATAAGTTTCTAACGGCTTCATCATTGCCTTCTAAACATTGAAAAAAATAGCCATCTGCATAGTATAAAACCCCATAAATATCATTTTTTTCATTAAATCTACGTGCAGTAACTAAAATGTCTCGAATATCTTCAATAAGAGTGAATTCTGTTGGAGAATATCGACTACTGTAGCAGAGCTGAATTAGCATAATGATCCCTGATTAATTTTTTCCCGTTGAATTGTTATCTAGTAAAATTAATGAATCAAGTTGTTTGTGCACCATGTGATGAAGTCTGATTTATGTAGAAAATTAGGCACGGAATTAAGATCTAAGCTCATTATTCCACCATGGTATTTGATCTGTAAAAAATTTTCATCACAAATATTAATTTCAGAACCTCGATCATTGTGATAAACGGAAATAAATGTTCGAATTCGATCAAAATTGGTCTTTGATAAGATTTCTGGATATTCTGCAATGAAATTATATATCTGTTCGAGTTCGATTAATTTGATAGCGTTCATTATTTCACCTCGTTTTTTATGTCATTGTTTTAATGAAAATTATACTTTTTATTTTTAAAAAAAAGAGGAAGTTTCTTACACTTGTATATTAAATAATCTATATCAATATAAGTAATTGATTTAAATTTAAAAATAAAAAAATAAAAAATTGAACTAAATTAATAAAGTTTTTTTTTATTAATAAAAACAATATATTATATTTTTTTCAATAGATTTGATCGAGTTGTCTTTTTTTTTAAAATTATTAGCTTTTACGATATAATTGTGTAGAAATGTAATATTGTCTACAAAATGTAATATGTTTAATTTTAACATTAAAAGTATTATATTAGATTTTAAGTAAGTTTTAAGGTGCATTTAAGTTATGTTGAGTATAGTTGAAAAGTTATTACCTAAAAAAAAATTAAATCATGAACAAAATTTTTTAGACGAAAATAATATTCAATATGACAAGGTACGTGGTTATATTGTTGATGGAATTGTGTTGAATGAATTATCTGATCGTCTTCAGTATTTATCAAATAGAAAAATGTATAAATTTGATAATTTAAAGGACTTATATTTTAATGCAATGATTATTAATGAAAAAATTGATTTAGATATTGCAAATCAAAGATTTGTGCAGAATTTAGGGAATACCGAAGAAAATTTAAAAGAATTTAAAGAGATCGTAAAAAAATTAAATAATTATTACCGTCAATTTTTAAGAGATAAACCTTAAATTTACATGAATTTTATAATAATATATGGTTAAAAAATTACACGTGCTTTAATACGCATCATGATACTATTCAGGAATGTAATTTAGACTTTAAAGCTCAATCAATGTTTCGACAAGAAATTTCCGAATTAAACTTAAACCAGTTAAAAGCAGGTGAAAAACGCTGGATTGGGAACTTACAAGGTTCAGCGGCTGCATTACTTTTTAAAGAAATTAGTCAAAAAACTAAAAAGTTATTGGTGATAATCGCACATAATAATCAGCATCTGAGTCAATTAGAAAGTGAATTCGAGTTTTATGGCTTAACACCAGTTATTTTTCCTGATTGGGAAATTTTACCTTATGATCGTTTATCGCCTCATCAAGATATCGTCTCAGAACGATTGGCAATTTTATCGAATATGCCTCAGCAAGGTATTTTGTTAATTTCATCGACCACGCTCACTCAACGCGTTGCACCAACATCTTGGGTTTTGGGAGAACATTTTGATATTCAAGTTGGGCAAAAATTTTCGTTAGAACAACAAAAGTTAAATTTGATTCAAGCTGGTTATCATTTAGTCGATACCGTATATGATCATGGTGAGTTTGCTGTTAGAGGAAGCATTATAGATATTTATGCTTCAGGACAGGAATCACCAATACGAATAGATTTATTTGATGATGAAGTTGAAACGTTAAAATTTTTTGATCCAGAAACGCAGCGTACTACAGAAACTTTAGAATATTTTAAAATTTTACCTGCAAAAGAGTTTCCTTTAAAGCAAGGTCGGGCAACCTTTCGTGAACGTTATGCTGACATGTTTCCAACAGCAAACCCTAAAAAGAATCCAATATATCAGGATGTTTTAGACGGTATTGCTTCTTCAGGGGTAGAACATTACTTTCCTTTGTTTTTTAAAGAAGATGTCATGGAGACACAAAGTTCACTATTATCGTATTTACCATGTCATTCTATTGTAATTACAGATGGACAAATAGAAGATGAACTTGATCGGTATTGGAAAGAAATATCAATTAGATATGAAGAACGTCGACATAATATTGATCAGCCATTATTAGCACCTGAACATCTATTTTTACAAAAAAAATTAATTCTTGAACAGCTCAATCAATTTAGACGGATTATTTCGTCTGCTGAACCATATCACAATAAAGCTGGTGTATTAAATACAGATACAGATGTGCCACCACGGTTAGCTGTTGATCAAAAACTAGAGCATCCATTTACAGCAGTTAAAAAGTATATTGATAATACAAATTACCCAGTATTATTAGTTGCAGAGAGTGCTGGGCGACGTGAAGCGCTACGAGATGCACTTAGAGAGTCTTTAGGGGATATTCCGATTGTTGAAAGTTTTATGCATTTTCAACAATCACTGCAATGTATTGCAATTACAAATGCACCTTTGGATCGAGGGCTAGTACTTCGAAATAAAATGAGTGTGATTTCAGAAAATCAGCTGTATGAGCACCGTGTTGTACAGCGTCGAAGAAAACGACAGCAAGAAGTCTCAGAAGAGTTTTTAATTCGAAGCCTGACAGAACTTAGTCTGGGCGCACCAGTTGTACATATTGATTATGGTGTTGGGCGATATGCGGGTTTAGTTACGCTGAGTATTGACGATCAAGATCATGAGTTTTTGCAACTTGATTATGCAGATGATGCAAAAGTTTATGTACCAGTGACCAATTTGCATTTGATTAGTCGATATAGTGGGGGTGATCCTGATTTAGCCCCGCTACATAAGCTTGGAACCGATGCTTGGAGTAAAGCAAAGCGTAAAGCATTAGAACAAATTCATGATGTTGCTGCTGAGTTATTGCATATTCAAGCACGTCGTCAATCTAAGCCTGGTTTTGGATTTGAATTAGATGAAAAACTTTATATGCAATTTTCATCTGGTTTTGCTTATGAAGAAACATTAGATCAAGCAAATGCGATTGAAGCAACACTCGATGATATGCGGCAAGCAAAACCGATGGATCGCTTGGTGTGTGGTGATGTTGGATTTGGTAAGACAGAAGTTGCTATGCGGGCAGCCTTTGTTGCTGTCCAAAATAATAAACAAGTTGCTGTTCTTGTACCTACAACTTTATTGGCACAACAACATTATGAATCATTTAAAGATCGTTTTGCTGATTGGCCAGTAAGAATTGAAGTTTTATCTCGATTTGGTTCATCAAAAGCGCATTTGAAAACCATTCAAGATTTAGCTGAGGGTAAAGTTGATATTGTGATTGGTACACATAAGATTCTGCAAGAAAGTATACAGTTTAAGAATCTTGGATTAATGATCGTAGATGAAGAACATCGTTTTGGTGTTCGGGATAAAGAACGTATTAAAGCAATGCGTGCAGATGTTGATATGTTAACGCTCACAGCGACACCAATTCCAAGAACATTAAATATGGCGTTTAGCGGTATGCGAGATTTATCAATTATTGCAACTCCTCCAGCGAGACGGCTGGCTGTAAAAACATTTGTACAAGAAAGCACGAATGATTCTATAAAAGAAGCTATTTTGCGTGAATTGTTGCGAGGTGGTCAGGTCTATTTTTTACATAATGAAGTAGATACTATCGAACGTACAGCCGAATCATTACGTGAATTGGTTCCTGAAGCACGTGTTGCAGTCGCACATGGACAAATGCGTGAACGTGAACTAGAGCAAGTTATGCAGCAGTTCTATCATAAAGAATATAATGTTTTAGTGTGTTCAACGATTGTTGAAACAGGAATTGATGTTCCGAATGCAAATACGATCATTATTGAGCGTGCTGATAAATTAGGGCTAGCTCAATTGCATCAATTACGCGGACGAGTTGGACGTTCACATCATCAGGCCTATGCCTATTTATTAGTTCCATCAATTAAGGGATTAAAAGGTGATGCAGAAAAGCGTTTAGATGCTATTGCACGTGCTTCAACGTTGGGAGCTGGCTTTATGTTAGCAACTGAAGATTTGGAAATTCGGGGGGCAGGTGATTTACTCGGTGAACAGCAAAGTGGTTCAATGCAAGCAATTGGCTATAGCTTGTATATGGAAATGCTTGAAAGGGCAACAAAGGCAATTCAAAATGGAAAAACCCCCAATTTTGATACCCCTTTATCATTAACAGCTGAAATTAATTTACATATGCCCGCATTGATCCCTGATGATTATTTGGGGGATGTGCATCAAAGATTACTATTTTATAAACGAATTAGTAATTCAGATACTCAAGAGAAACTTGATCATATTCGTATGGAGTTAATCGATCGTTTTGGAATACCACCTGAGGCTGTTAAACAGTTGTTTTCAGTTCATCAAATTCGATTAAAGGCGGAGCAGCTTGGGATTACAAAAGTTGATATGAATACCAATGGCGGCTATATTGAGTTTTCACCAGATACACCTGTACAAGCGATCACGATTATTCAGATGATGCAAAAACATCCGACCTATTTTAGAATGGAGGGAGGACAGCGTTTAAAAGTGATGATAGTGTTGGAGGATTATCAAAAAAGAATTCAATTTATTCATGATGTTTTAAATCAGTTACTTAAAGAGTTACACCTTTAGAGATTTAATTTTGTTAGAAACTCGGTTAATATTTACGGAATAATTATGAATATATTCTTAGATTTTTAAAATGAATTATTATAGATAGGAATATGATCGAGTTCATAACAAAAGGTTATTTATTTGTACTAAAACACGTTATATAGAATATTCACACCCTTTGGGATGTGATAGTATTAACCATCATTCTAATTTTTACATCATTGATAAAGATATGTTTAGTTTGCATCCACAACTTGCTCAAGACACTTTTTATGTCGGCGACTTTCCATTGTCAACATGTCGTTTAATGAATGATATGCAGTTTCCTTGGCTCATTCTTATTCCGCGTGTTGCAGGAATTACCGAATTATATGAATTAAGTCAGGCAGATCAAGAACAATTTTTAAGAGAGTCTAGTTGGTTATCTAGCCAACTTGCGCGTGTGTTTCGCGCAGATAAGATGAATGTTGCTGCATTAGGAAATATGGTGCCACAATTGCACTTTCATCATGTCGTTCGTTATCAGAATGATATTGCGTGGCCAAAACCTGTTTGGGGAACACCGGCAGTACCTTATAGTAATGAGGTATTAGCACATATGCGTCAGACTTTAATGTTGGCTTTACGTGGTCAAGGCGATATGCCATTTGACTGGAGAATGGATTGATATTATAAAGCCATGATCTTCATGGCTTTTTAAGCCGTTATAGAGGTGAAAATGGTCTCTTTTGGTAATTGGATAGATCGAGAGCCAAGTCGGTTTGAGTATCTGCACCGAATTATTGCCTATTTAAGCTTAGGGCTTATTCTTGTTGTATATCATTTCACTTCTAATGGAACGAATTATCAGGCTTATGTTCCATTTTTTTTGATCGGATTGTTATTAGTTACGCCAAAAATTTGTCGTTGGATTGAGTTTAAATATAATAAGAACTTTAAAACCTATAGCCTTTTTATTATTGATATTGCAGTTATTTCCGTGTATTTATCGGCTGTGCATTTAAATTTGGTTCTTACATTATTAATACTTTTTGCCATATTATATGTATTAATTCATATAGAAATTCCATTTTCGGTTGCCTCATTGGCAGGATTGTTTGGCGTTACTTTATTTTATTTATGTAATATTTTTATTTTTGGTTTTGGTCATTATTTTGAAATGCCGACGACAGAACTCACTATTCTGGCTTTTCTATGTATGATTTGTTATTTGGGTATGGGAAGCTTGTATCAAGCTCGTCGGGTTCAAGTTGCATTAAGTCAGCAAGAGTATTATTACTCGCAGATGCACCGTTATATGGAGTTTTCGAACCAATTAAGTCGTTATGCGCCTTTGCAATTATGGCAATCAATTATGAAAGGTGAGTCTGAGGCGAAAATTGAATATAAACGTAAAAAAATCACGGTCTTTTTTTCAGATATCCAAGGCTTTACAGAATTATCAGAAACGTTGATTCCTGATGATTTAGCATTTCTTTTGAATGATTATTTAAGTCATATGACCGAAATAGCAAAGCAATATGAAGCGACTGTAGATAAATTTATGGGCGATGCTATTTTAATCTTTTTTGGTGACCCAAATACGCAAGGGGTTGATCAGGATGCTAAAACTTGTGTGGATATGGCCCTAGCAATGCGTCAGCAAATGAAGCTATTAAGAGAGCGTTGGTTAAAAATGGGATATCCAGCATTGCATATTCGTATGGGTGTGAGTACAGGCTATTGTCACGTGGGAAATTACGGTACAGCACATCGTATGGCATATACTATTGTTGGTCATGATGTGAATTTGGCAGCACGTTTACAAAGTGCTGCTGAAGTTGATGAAATTTTAATTTCAGAAGATACCTACAAATTTGTAAAAGATAGCTATATGTGCGCACCTAGAGAGCCAATTTATTTGAAAGGTATTCAGGCTCCAGTAAAAACCTGGCAGGTTATGGAAAAGTATAAAGCTGAAAGAATGGATTATCAGCGTTGGTTTGACTATGAATATAAAGGTTTTAATTTATTATTAAATTTAGATGAAGTTCAAAACTTTGAGTATGCTGAATTGGTGAAAATTTTAGAAAAAATGATTGAACGAATTAAAATGCAACAAACTTTGACGAATGCTCAAGGAGTTGTAAAATTACGTTTAGAAGATGAAGTGATTTTAAGTGTTGATGAAAAACAGGTTTAGTAAAATAATTTTTATGAATGATTTAGTTTTAGTTTGTTCATTTCTAAAAAAACCACGCATACGCGTGGTTTTTTATCAAATATAAATCAATGATTTTCAGAAGCATGATTGATGGTATATTTAGGAATTTCGACTTCTAAATCTTCATCTACAATTTTAACTTGGCAAGAAAGTCGAGAGTCTGGTTCTAGTCCCCAAGCGCGGTCAAGAAGATCTGCTTCGACATCATTCATTTCAGTTAGACTATCAAATCCTCTACGAACAATGACATGACAAGTGGTACATGCACAAGACATATCACAAGCATGTTCAATTTTAATGCCATTTTTAAGCATGCTTTCGCAAAGGTTGGCATTTTGTTCAACTTCAAACTCAGCACCTTCAGGGCAGATTTGCGCATGTGGGAGAATTTTGATACGTGGCATAGCTTTACCTATAAATTAGTTTGAATTTGACCAATCTTCAAGTTTTGTACCTTTTAGCGCAGCATCGATATGTTGATTCATACGAAGTGCAGCAAAAGCATCACTATAAATTTTTAACTGTTCTACAGCATGCTCAATTATGTCAATTTGATCGAATTCTAATTGTGCAATTAATGCTGTTTTTGCTGTAGTAAGCTTATCAAGCTGAACTTGGCTTAGCAGATGGCTATCTGCTTTTAAAGCTTGTTCTAGTGCTTCGAGCTCACGCTTTGCTTCAATTTTCGTTTCATGTAAATGACGTAAATGTTTATCTTCTTCAGCAAATTTGAAACCATCTAATAATAAACGTTCGGTATCTGCATCAGATAAGCCGTAAGAAGGTTTAATGTCAATTTGTGCTTGTACACCCGATGTTGTTTCTTTGGCAGAGACGCTGAGTAAGCCATCTGCATCAACTTGAAAAGTGACTTCAATTCGTGCTTGTCCTGCTGTCATTGGTGGAATGCCTCTAAGAACGAAGCGTCCCAAACTACGGCAATGCTCAACTAAATCACGCTCACCTTGCACAACATGGATCAGCATAGCTGTTTGTCCGTCTTGATAAGTCGTAAACTCTTGGCGACGGGCTACAGGAATTGCAGTATTGCGAGAGATCAGTCGCTCGACTAATCCTCCCATTGTTTCTAAACCAAGAGAGAGTGGGGTGACATCAAGGAGTAAAGCAGCATCTGAGGTATTACCGATCAGTTGATTGGCTGTAATTGCAGCACCAATAGCGACAACTTCATCTGGATTAATCGTACAAAGTGGTTCCTGATTAAATACATTGCGTACTGCATTTTGGACAGCATATGAACGGGTAGATCCTCCGACAAGCACAATGTTTTGAATGTCAGAAATTTCTAATTTTGCGTCACGTAAAACTCGATGACACACTTGAATTGTCTTATCTATCGCTACTTTAATAATTTCATCAAACGTTGAACGATCAAGTGTGATTGAATGTTCTAAAACTTGTAATTGGGTTGATTGGTGCTCGGTGAGTGCTTCTTTTGCTTTGCGGGCTGCCATTAAAACATGTGAATATTCAATATCATCTAAGAGTTCTATGTTGCGCTGTTTTTTTGCCCATTTAACAATAAGTCGGTCTAAATCATCACCACCTAAAGCAGTGTGTCCACCTGTTGCAAGTACTTCAAAAACACCTTGAGAGAAACGTAAGACCGATACATCAAAGGTACCACCACCTAAATCATAAATGACATAATTTTGATCGGTTGCTAAATTGGTTGCTTGATCTAAGCCGTAAGCAACTGCTGCTGCGGTAGGTTCATTGAGTAAACGAAGTACATTTAGACCAGCAAGTTGTGCGGCATCTCTTGTCGCTTGACGTTGAGCTTCATCAAAATAGGCAGGTACAGTAATGACAGCACCATTAATCGGGTTTTTTAGACTGTCTTCAGCTCGAATTTTAAGTTGTTTTAGAATTTCAGCAGAAATTTCAACAGGTGTTTTACGACCTTGTGCTGTTTCAAATGCTGGCATTTGGTTGTCATCACCCATCAGGCGATAAGGGTGTTGAAATTTGATATCCGACTTTGAGCGACCCATAAAACGTTTTACAGAAGCGATTGTATTTTGTGGATCAGTGGTTATAAGTGATTTCGCATGCTCACCGTGAATAACTTCATTTTTACTATAGTGAACAATGGATGGAAGTAACACACGACCTTTTTCGTCATTCAATACTTTAGGTTGACCAGATAAAATCGTTGCAACCAATGAATGGGTAGTACCTAAGTCAATACCGATTGCAATACGATGCTCATGTGGTGCACTTGATTGACCAGGTTCTGCAATTTGCAAGAGCGCCATTGTGTTACATCCTTTGAAACTAAATTATTAAAACAAAAAATTAAAAATCATCATCTAAGTCAAAGCTATCATCATCAAGTAAGCGATCATTTGATTTGTCGATGTCAGCCATTACTTTAACAAAAAAACGTAATTTACGTACAGTATCACGTGATTCTGACCAGTCTTCAGCATCGTAATCTATTTTAAATTCACGAGAAAGACTATCAATCCATTGCTGAACTTCAACTTTAAGTGATGCAAGTTCATCTACATTACGTGCGTCATCAAGTTGTTCGCGAATTTCTAAAGCATGCTGTAGAAATTCAAAATCGCTAATTGATTGATCTAAGTGATAATCTTGTTTCTTGAGTTTAAGTAAATATCCAGCACGACTATCAATATTTGATAACGCTTTAAAAGCATGATTAATTTCACTAGACTTAATTAAAGCTTCATCTTTATTCGATGCTTTGTCTGGGTGATAGAGTTGTTGCAGTTTTAAGAATTCAGATTTGAGTACAGCTAAATCAATATCAAGAGAAACTGGAAGATTAAATAACTCAAAATGATTCATGGGAGATTGATCCGCAATAATTTGCAAAGTTATGCGATAAATATAATTAAAACAGTGAAAAATCCACTGTTTTAATTGAGAGAGCGCGAAATTCTAGAGGTTATATGGTAAAAGATTCACCACAACCACATTCACCTTTTTTATTCGGGTTATTGAACTCAAAGCCCTCATTTAAGCCATTTTTTACATAGTCCATTTCAAGACCATCTAAATAAACTAAACTTTTAGGGTCGATGAAAACTTTTACGCCAAATTGTTCGAAAACTTCATCGTGTGAATCTGTATCATCTACAAATTCCAAAACATATGCGAGACCTGAACAGCCTGAAGTTTTCACACCCACGCGAATACCTTCACCCTTACCACGACTCTTCAGGTAATTGCCGATATGAGTTGCAGCATTTTCTGTTAAATGGATCATGAAAACTCCCAAGAATCAGTAGTGAACTTTAGTGGTTAAACATTCGCTTTTTTGCTGCGATAATCTTGTACAGCAGCTTTAATTGCATCTTCTGCAAGTACTGAACAATGCACTTTTACTGGTGGTAAGGCCAGCTCATTTGCAATATCAATGTTCTTGATTGCTTGAGCTTCATCTAAAGTTTTACCCTTTAGCCACTCTGTAACCAATGAGCTCGATGCAATTGCAGAACCACAACCATAAGTTTTAAAGCGTGCTTCTTCAATAATTCCAGAATCACTCACTTGAATTTGTAAACGCATAACGTCACCACACGCAGGTGCACCGACCATACCTGTACCAACATTTTCTGCATTTTTATCTAAAACACCAACGTTACGTGGGTTTTCATAATGATCAATTACTTTTTCGCTATAAGCCATGTTGCTTCTCCAAACCTCAGGGTCAGCCTATATATAAAATATGGGGATGAAATTGAATTTTACAAAGAGATAATCAATATTTGATTATCTCTTTTCCAAGTGATGCCTTTAGTGTTCAGCCCACTCGACGCTTGCAAGGTCAATACCTTCTTTATACATGTCCCAAAGCGGAGAAAGTTCACGTAATTTCTCAACAGCAGCTTTAGTAATGTCTAATACGTGATCAATATCTGACTCAGTCGTATATTGACCAAAACTGAAACGAATTGAGCTATGTGCTAGCTCATCAGATAAGCCTAATGCACGAAGTACATATGAAGGCTCTAGAGTTGCAGATGTACATGCAGAACCTGAAGATACAGCAACGTCTTTAAGTGCCATCATTAAAGATTCGCCTTCAACAAAGTTGAAGCTTACATTTAGATAGTTTGCAACATTATAAGTTGGATGACCATTTAAGAAGATTTGTTCTAAATCTTGTAAACCATTCCATAATCTGTCACGAAGAACTCGAATGCGCGCTTGTTCTGCAGCTAAATTTTTACCTGCGAGTTCAAATGCTTCACCCATACCCACAATTTGATGTGTTGCTAAAGTACCTGAACGCATGCCACGTTCATGACCACCGCCATGCATTTGTGCTTTTAGACGAACACGTGGTGAACGACGTACAAATAGTGCACCAATACCTTTAGGACCGTAAATTTTATGTGCTGAGAAGCTCATAAGATCGACTTTCATCGTTGATAAATCAATTTCAACTTTTCCTGCTGCTTGTGCTGCATCAACATGGAAGAAAATCTTATTCGCACGAGTAATTTCGCCAATTGCTGCAACATCTGTAACAGTCCCAATTTCATTGTTGACCATCATTAGTGAAACAAGAATAGTATCTGGACGGATTGCTGCTTGTACCATTTCAGGTGTAATTAAACCAGTGCGAGCCTCAGGTTCAATATAAGTAATTTCGAAACCTTCAGATTCTAACTCACGACAACTGTCTAATATTGCTTTATGTTCAATTTTACTGGTAATGATATGCTTGCCTTTAGACGCATAAAATTGAGCTACACCTTTAAGCGCTAGGTTGTCAGACTCAGTTGCACCAGATGTCCACACAATTTCACGTGGATCAGCTTTAATAAGATTTGCAACTTGTTCACGTGCATATTCAACTTTTTCTTCTGCTTGCCAACCGTAAGCATGAGAACGAGAAGCCGCATTGCCAAAAGTGCCATCAAATGTTAAACATTCCATCATGCGTTCAGCAACTTGAGGGTCTACAGGGGTGGTTGCTGCATAATCAAGATAAATTGGGCGTTTCATTTCAAATACCTGTAACCGATAATAAGTCTGAATCTAGATGAGCTGAATTTTGGCGAATGGCAACTGTCTGAACGTTGTCTCGTGCTAAAAGATCAGCGAGCGTGATTTTCTGTAAATAATCAGCAATATGGTCAGAAAGTTCTTGCCATAAATCGTGTGTCAAACACATTGCGCCATTTTGACAATTACCTTTATGGTCGCAGCGTGTCGCATTCACAGTTTCATTTACAGCTTCAATGATTTCTAATACTGTGATCTCATTTGCTGCTTTTGCGAGATGGTAACCACCATTAGCACCACGGATACTGGAAACGAGACCATGACGTTTTAGTTTTGCAAATAACTGTTCAAGGTATGCAACAGAAATCGTTTGACGTGTTGCAATTTCGGCAAGAGTGATCGTTTGTTCAGTTGGCTGCAAAGCTAAATCAAGTAGAGCAGTCACTGCGTAACGACCGCGAGTGGTTAAGCGCATGATTCGATACACATGAATTAGACTAGATAAACCAATTCTATGAATCCTGACTAAATTAGTCAAGTTTTTATTTAAGCAGAATATAAGATAATTTTAAGCGCGAAAAAGTGGATTTTTATTATGTACAAAGATTATACACTAAAAGTAAGCTTAAAAGTATGATTACTGCGATATAAGTATAATTCAAGCTTTTTTGGTTTCTTCGCATACGTCGAATACGATTTTTATACTGTTTAATTTCAATTTCTAAAGTGTTAATTTTAGAACGTTGTTGATTTATTTTATCTAATAAAGGTGTGATTCGTTTTTGCGATGAAATTAAACTTTCATTATCAACGGATGTTTTTAACCATTGTTTCCAGTCTGAAAAAATATGAGCGATGCTAAAAGATAAGATCAGATCTCTGAATTCATCTTTTAAAATGCTGTCACCACTGATACGCATTGCGCGAATACTTCGACGATTCGAAAAAAATAAGATTTGAATTAAATCCATTAGAGTTGTTCGGACTTCTAAATCCACAGGATCATTTGGTGGATTAACATCAAACAATATACCATGAGTATCAAATTGAAGATAAATATCAAAATATGGAATATAGCTATTAATTTTAATGCTTACTTTATTGTCGATGAATTTTTTAGCTTGGAGTGCTATCACGCGATCATGTTTTACAATAAAAGAGAAAATTGTTTCAATAACAATTAAAATAGTCGTTAGCAACAAGTTTGGTACTTTTGTTTTTTGTTGCGAATCGCTCATAAATAATCCTTGAAACTAAAAAAACATCCAAATTTTAATTGATTTGGTCTAAAGCATATAAAGAAGCTTTGTAGAACAGTTCTGCAAAAGGTGCAAGTACTAGTTTTGTTATTATAGGTCTAATTTTAAGATTTTTAATCATAATGTGTTTAAAATAAAGACTAAATACCTAAAAATTAGACAAAATATGTTTGTGAGTCTAGTTTAAATAAAAATCATGTGAAAAATATATGTATTCAAATAAAGAAAAGTAGGGAGTGTAATGTTGTGGAATATGGTAATTCTAAGTTGGATTTTAAAAAATATACCAAGCAGATTTGGTTGGCAGGTTTAGGTGCTTTTTCAAAAGCTGAAGAAGAAGGAAGTAAATTGTTTGAAACACTCGTACAGACTGGATCTGAATTAGAGGCGAAATCGAAGGAAATTAGTAACTATGATACGAATGAAATTTCAAAAAAAACAAAAAGCTCTGTCATTGAAACAAAAGATAAAATAGAAAAATTAGTTGAATATGGTATTTATCAATCATTAAGTAAAATGGGATTAGTGACAGTTAAAGATCTTCAAAAGTTAGAAAAAATGATCTTAGAATTGCATCAGAAAATTGATATAATTCTGGAAGAAAATAATGAAATTAAAAATAATATTCAGCAAAAATAATTTTTTTTAAACTGGTTCACGCTTTCAAGGTGTTTTTTTTCTACTTATTTTGTACAAATCAGCGAGCTAAGTATTGCTTTTGACCTTAAAGCATTGTTATAAAGGCACTACGGTAATTCAAACTAAATCTTTGGACCTTGCTTAAATAAACGAATTAAGAGGACGAAATCTTCATGAATAAATCAGAATTAATTGATGCTATTGCAGAAAAAGGGGGATTGTCTAAGACTGATGCTGGAAAAGCCTTAGATGCTACGATTGCTTCAATTTCAGAAGCTTTAAAAACGGGTGATACAGTTACACTAGTGGGTTTTGGTACTTTTAGTGTGAAAGAACGTGCGGCTCGCACAGGTCGTAATCCACAAACTGGTGCAACTTTACAAATCGAAGCAAGTAAAGTTCCTAGCTTTAAAGCGGGTAAAGGCTTAAAAGATGCAGTAGCATAAATTTTAAGTACCTAAAACGCGCCTTGAGGCGCGTTTTTTTATGAAACATATAAATAAATGTTTGTAAGCATTCATTCACTCATGATTTTCGGGTAAAATCTCGCTAAAATAAAATTTGGAATACTTATGGAATCTTTTCGTAAAGCTATTAAAGGTTGGTTCGGCAAAGTATTGCTGGTCTTATTTTTAATTCCTTTCGCATTTGTTGGTATTGAAGGACTTTTTAGTAGTAAGCAAAGTGAAGACACTGTTGAGACGGTTAATGGTCAGCCTATTTCTAAAAAAGAATTAGAACAAGTGAGTAATTCGTTCAAGCAACAATACCTACAATATACAAATGGCGATGAGACGCTTTTAAATCAGACTTTTATTCAAGAACAAGCTTTAGAGTCCATCGTTAAACAGGCATTGTTGCAAGATCAGGCAAAAAAATTAGGAATTTCTTTAAGTAATAAACAAATTGAATTAATGATTCAGCAGCAACCAAGTTTTCAGGAAAATGGTAAATTTTCACCTGAATTATTTGAGCAATATTTAAAAAGCCAAGGGTTTCCAAATAGTGAGTCATTTATTGCAGGGATTCGTCAAGATCATGCTTTAAAAATGCTGACATCAACACTTACAAGTTTTCCATTGGTTAGCCAACAAGATGTTAAGCAAATTGTAGACTTACAAATTGAACAACGGACTTTGCATTTAGCAAGCATTAATTTAGATAAGTATAAGCAAGGTATTCAAGTTACAGCGAAAGACATTCAGAATTATTATAATAAACATTCAAAATCGCTGAAACAATTTGAAAATGTAGATGTGGATTTCATTGAGATTTCACCTGAAAATATTACAACGGCTAATCTTGAAACCACAGATGCTGAACTTCAGCAAGCGTATCAAAAATTTGTTGAAATAAGTAAAGCTACTGCCAAGCCTGTTATTAACCAGATTTTAATTACAACAGAAGGTCGTACCGAAGCTCAAGCGAAACAGCGTGCGGATGTTGCTTATGATGAGTTAAATAAAGGTGCAACATTTGCCAATGTAGCTGCAAAATATTCAGAAGATCCGAATAGCAAGAATAATGGTGGTACGTTATCTGCATATGAAAAAGGTGCTTTTGGTGAGGCCTTTGATACGACTGTTGAAAGCTTGAAAAGTGGTCAAACATCAGCACCTGTAAAAACCCAGTATGGTTATCAAATTATTCAAGTATTAACACCGACTGTTGATGTTCCATCTTTTGACAGTAAAAAAGATGAATTACTTGCACAAGTGAAAAAAGCAAAGACTGAAAATGCATTTTCTGATGCGGTAAATAGTTTAAATGAACTTGTCGTGAGTAATGATGCACTTGATGTTGTATCACAAGAAATTAAAGGTACTCAGGTTCAATCTGTTAAAAAACTTTCTTTAAGTACGCATCATCCAGTTTTAAGTCACCCTAATGTGAAAGTTAAACTATTTAATGAAGATGTTAAAAATGGTGATCGTAATGCTTCGAGTAGTATTCAATTAGAGAATGGTAATATTGTATGGGTAAAAGTCCGTGCATATCATCCAGCAGGCGTACAAACTCTAGCAGAAGCAACTCCGCGTATTAAAACCAAGATTATTGAAGAGAAGGCAATAGCTGCTGCTAAAGCAGAAATTGCGAAGACTTTGGCTGAGTTTAAAACAGAACCAGCTACAACAGTACTTGCTAAATCCAAACTTCATTTTGAAGGTGCAGGTGAGTTTACGCGTGATAAATTAATGCCACAAATTGAAAAAGTTGCATTTAGTTTGCCAACACCTAAACAAGGGATGTGGTCTGTATCAACTGCATCCTTACCGAATGAGTTAATTGTTGTTGCGGTATCTGCTGTGAATCATGAACTTGCTAAAGATTTAAAACCGGAAGATCTAGATGGTTTAAAACAGGCTTATATGCAATTACGTGGTCAACAAGAGCTAGATGCTTATACACAGTATTTAAAATCGAATGCTAAAATTGTGAAAAATAAATAATCCTCTCATTAAAAAAAGCCACCTTCGGGTGGCTTTTTTACATGCATCACTTATTCACTACGAACTTTAATTTCATAACCCGTGTATTTTCGAATATTGATGACACCAGTGTCTAAAATTAAATACTGACCCTTAATTCCTTGTAGCCTACCTCGAATTGTAGGGGTTTTGTCTAGATTATGAGATTTAATCTTTTCTGGATATTGCTCAACTGGATAAATAAACTCACGTGCTAGCTCGTGATCTAATAATTCAATATTTTCATTAAATTCTAAATGTTGACTATATTCATTACGAATATTCTGAATTTTAGGTGCAAATTCATCAATAAGCCGATCTTTAATTTCAACTAAATTGATTGGATCCGCTTCGCCTTTCAAAAGTTTTCGCCAATCTGTTTTATCTGCAACTTGAGTACCAAACATGATTTCAAGTTGTCCAGATAGTCGTCTAGAACCTACTTTCATGATGGGTAGTGCTTGAGTTGCGCCTTGATCTAACCAGCGCGTTGGCATTTGTCCTAGGCGGGTAATACCAATTTTTAAGGCGCTAGAATTGGCGAGATAAACAATATGCGGTTGAAAACAAACTTCATGTGCAAACTCATCTTCTCGGCATGTACCTAGGTGGTAATGACATGTTTCAGGTTTCATGATGCACATATCACAAGATGCTTTTGTTTTAAAACATTTAAAACAATGACCTTGAGAAAATGATTTATTGGTTTTATTTCCACATGAAATACAGAATATTTTTCCAGTCCATTCAATTTCAATTTCTTGTCCTAAACGAAATGGAAGTTCAAATTCTGATCGATCTAAAATAAATTTATATTCGACATTTGCTTTGTGAGTCTGATGTTCAGTTAAACTAATGTCTATGAGGCCTGCACGCATTTTGTGGCATATGCCTTGTAATTCCATAAGATACTCACTCAATATAAGGATGCGGCTATGGCTGAGTTAAATGTCATCACTTCTATGCTAGACGATTTATTCAAAGAACAGCCTATACATACCGCATTATGTATTGGTCAAAACTTGCAACAATACAATAATAGTCATTCGATTCAATGGCAGTATTTTAGCGTATCTGAGCTATTAAGTCTGCCTTTCACACAGCGATATGATTTGGCTTTTGTATGTTTTGATGTTTTAGAAGTGAAAATATGCTCATTAGCGGATAAAACACAAATTTTGGTTAAATTGAGAGATTTATTTGCAAAACGGATTGTTGTCATTGCTCAAAGACAAGATGAAAAATTATTAAGATCATTAGGATTTACTCAATTTATTGATCAAACCCTACATGCCAATGATTTTGCCTTGTGGCAATTTAATATTTTGACGTATAAAAACGTGCCAGATTGGTTGAATGCTAAATTTTGGGCAAATCCTAAGAATTGGAATAAATTTCGTTGGTAATCTAGGAAATAAGCGTGAGTCATTTTTTATAAGAATAAAAAAGCCACCATTTGGTGGCTTTTTAAAACATTGTCTAAAGTGGTGACTTAGAAATCGTAACGTAAACCTAAAGATAATGCTAATGGGCTTTGATCAAGTGCATTTACACCTTGATCTGATCCAGGAACATTACTACGCGCTTGATTCCATGGTGTTAAGTTTGCATTTTTATCATTGATCATGCTTGCTAAGTTAGCATAAACACGTACCGCTGGATCAAGTTTATGTTCTACACCAACTGCCAGTAGTGTTGAGTTCATTTTATCTGCATCGACATCACGATAGAATACTTGTCCTCTTACAGAGGTTTTTTCTGTAAGTTTGTATTCAGCGCCAATACCATACACGTTGGCATCTGCATTACGCATTTTGTCTTTCGCAGAGAGACCATTTAAGTTGTCTTTGTCTAAGCTGGTGTATTGATAAAAACCAGCTAGATTTAACTCAGGTGTAACTTTATAAGAACCTGCTAAACGGAAACCATCACGCTCGCCACGGCTTGCTTTTTCTTGGAAATATTCGTAAGCAGAAGAAACGCTTAACGGACCGTTTTTATAATTTACACCGAGGTCATAAGATTTCGATTTTTTATTTGGTGCTTTTGTTTCATCATCATAAATCATGGTTGAGTTATGAAGTGATAAAGCACCAACAACATTGAAACCTTGGTAAGTTGGAGATTGGTATTCAATGGTATTCGGATTACGTTCATCAAAACGGTGATTGTATGCACGCGTAATTGTACGTAAATCACCAACCATATCGCCAAAGTAGTTGATTGGACCACGAGCTGCCTTGAATGGGCTGTCGAAGCGACCTACTTTAACTTGACCAAAGTCACCTTTAAGACCAACGAATGTATCGCGAGTAGAAAAGTCGATAGATTCTTTATCTTCTGAACCGCTAGAGAAGTTAATTTGTGATTCAATTTGTGCAAATGCAGTCATGCCATTCGCTAATTTTTGATCTGCTTTAAAACCTAAACGTGATGAGTTAGAAGATAAAGCAACTTCTTTATAGTCCTTGCCATCATTTAAATAATCTAGTGAAACGTGTGCACGACCATAAACCTTCACATCCGCAGCAGATGCGAGTAAAGGTGTCATGAATGTTGCCCCAATTGCGACTGCACATAACGTTTTTTTCATTTCTTACTCCGTTGAAGACATTTATTTTTGTCTTTAAATTTACAGAAGTCATCGGTTTTGACTTCTAAACTTTGTTGGAGCACAGTATTTATGATGAATAAGTCATTCATATTAATGTTTTATGTCAGTATTATTAAAATGAATATTCAATGATGTTTTTCAATAATTAATTAATATTTTTTGGCAAGAAAATCGGTTAAATATTAAAATTGAGGCTTAATTTTGCGCTAAATTTTTGTAATGAGCGATCGTTTCAAAGGCATATGATTCTGCTGATCTTTAAAATTTGGAAAATATAGTTAACATATTGTTAATATGATTATTTATATAAAATATATTGATAAATATGATAATCATAAATTATTGTTTAAAAATGATGGTTTGAACGAAGTCTAAACAATATTTTGCTTTTACAGCTTGACCTTAAACACTGTAGGCGCTCAGAATGTTGCGATTAGTTTATAAAAGGCAACCAAGAGGTTGATATAAAGCAATGAGCCAACAAAACGACATTGAATATCAAGTAGACACATTAGCAATTCGCACAGGTCATACTCGTAGTTTTGAAGGTGAACATGGTGAACCAATTTTCCTGACATCTTCATTTGTTTATGAAAATGCAGCTGAAGCCGCTGCAAAATTTTCAGGACAAGAGCCTGGTAATATTTATACACGTTTTACAAACCCAACAGTGACAATGTTTGAAAAACGACTAGCTGCCATGGAAGGTGCAGAACGTGCTGTTGCGACTAGCTCTGGTATGGCTGCAATTATGGCAGTAGCAATGTCGTTTTTAAAGGTTGGTGACCATGTGGTATGCTCTCGTGCAGTTTTTGGTTCAACCGTTGCTTTATTTGAAAAATATGTAACTAAGTTTGGTGTAGCAGTAGATTTTGTAGATTTAACTGACTTAAATGCATGGAAAAATGCAATTAAACCAGAAACAAAATTATTATTTGTAGAGTCACCGTCAAATCCACTGGCTGAAATTGCAGATATTCAAGCTTTAGCAGATTTAGCGCATGCAAATGATGCTTTACTTGCAATAGATAATAGCTTTTGTACACCAGTATTACAGCAACCGATTAAGTTTGGTGCAGATCTAGTGGTTTATTCGGCAACTAAGTATTTAGATGGGCAGGGGCGTGCATTAGGTGGTGCTGTTGTTGGTAGTCATCAGTTACTAGAAGAAGTATTTGGGTATGTACGTACTACAGGTCCTTCTATGAGCCCATTTAATGCTTGGGTTTTCTTGAAAGGTTTGGAAACGTTAAGCTTAAGAATGAAAGCACATTCAGAGGGTGCGCAAAAAATAGCTGAGTTTTTAGATAATCACCCGAAAGTAGAAAAAGTTTATTATGCAGGGCTGTCTGAACATGAAGGAAACGCACTGGCTGCTATGCAACAAAAAGGTTTTGGCGGAATTGTTTCTTTTGAAGTAAAGGGTGGTCGCGAAGGTGCGTGGACAGTCATTGATCATACACAATTTATTTCAATAACTGGAAATTTAGGTGATGTAAAATCTACAATTACACATCCTGCAACGACAACTCATGGTAAATTATCACCTGAAGCAAAAGCGGCAGCGGGAATTCGTGAAGGATTAATTCGATTATCTGTTGGTTTAGAGGATATTGATGATATTATTGCGGACATTTCTCGTGGTTTAGATCTTATTTAAAGATTGTTCGGAGTTATTTATGAACATCAATATGTTGATGCAGCAAGCCCAGCGCATGCAAAAAGATGTAGAAAACAACATTAAGAAGGCGAAAGAGGAACTTGCTCAAACTGAAGTGCATGCTGAAGCAGGCGGTGGTTTAGTAAAAGTGACAATGACTTGCCGTAATGTGGTTAAACGTATCGAAATTAATCCTGAGTTACTTCAAGATGATGCAGACATGATTGAAGACTTAATTGCAGCGGCAATGAATGATGCGGCACGTCAAGCAGAAACAATTTCGGAAGAGCGCTTAAAATCTGCAAACTCTGGAATGGGATTACCACCAGGTTTAGCTGGAATGTTCTAAGGAAAAGTCGTTGTGTTTAGTGATCGTTTTGATCAACTTGTAAATGCACTGCGGATTTTGCCAAGCGTTGGACCGAAATCGGCTCAGCGCATGGCATTGCATCTGATTATGAAAAATAAACAGGGTGCAATTGGTTTAGCAGAGGCATTAAATGAAGCAACAACGTACATTCATGAATGTACGGTATGTCATTCATTAACAGAAGATGAAGTGTGTCAAATTTGTTTGTCTCCCGAGCGAGATGAGCAGCTCTTGTGTGTGGTTGAATCTCCTGCCGATGTTATGGCGATTGAACAAAGTGGTAGCTTTAGAGGTAAATATCATGTGCTGGGTGGGCATCTTTCACCTTTAGATGGTATTGGTCCTGAAGAGATTGGGATTCCATATCTAATTCAACGGTTGTCGGAAGGTAAAATTACAGAAGTGATTTTAGCGACGAATGCGACGGTTGAAGGACAAGCAACAGCACATTATTTGGTTGAAGCTGCTAAGCATTTACCAGTACATATGACCCGAATTGCTCAAGGTGTTCCTCAAGGTGGGGAGCTTGAATATGTGGATAGTCATACCTTAAGTCAAGCGGTTCATAATCGTATGAGAATGAAATAACGTTTATTTCATTCTTTATAATTTATAAGATTATTGAGTGGATTTATTATGTCTTTTATACTTTATTTATATAAATAATTTTGTTTTTAATTGTTTGAAATATAATGAATTAGGTTAATAAAGTAGCAAACAAATTAACACGTTATAGATAATTTGTATTTATTCATTACAATGGTCTAAAGAAAATGAGAAAACAAACCTCGTAGTTATGTTCCAGTTTATTCAGCAGCAAAATGAGTTTGAAAATGTACTTACATTAATGACTCAATGTAGTACATATGGTTTAGACACTGAGTTTATTAAGGTGGATACCTTATGGCCTAAATTGGGAATTTTTCAAATCAATATTAATGGGAAAGTCTTTTTATTAGATGGAACAACGCTAGATCTAACTCGTTTTTGGCAATTGTTGTTTAATGCAAAGCAAAATATTTTTCATGCCTGTGGAGAAGATTTAGACTTAATTTATCATTATGCACATCAGCAAAATTTAAATAATGTATTTGATACACAAGTTGCACTTTCATTCTTAGGTCATGGTTTGCAGGTGAGCTATCAAAATGCATTAAAACTTATGCTGAATATTGATATTGACAAGGATCAAACACGCTCAGATTGGTTGGCACGCCCTTTAACTCCTAAACAATTAGAGTATGCAGCAAATGATGTGCTCTATATTATGCAGTTGGCTGATACGATAAAATCTCAACTACAAGCCAAGCATTTATTGGCTTATGTTGAAGAGGATTGTCAACATTTAGCTCATGAAATTGGAAAAGAAACGCCAATTGAGCTCTTATATCAAGATGTGGGAAATTATCGCCATTCACGTCGTCAACTCATGCAACTTCAGCAATTGGCTATTTGGCGTGATCAAATTGCGAAAACATTAAATTTACCTCGTAGTTTTATTTTAAAAAATGCCACGATGATTGATTTGGTTGAGAAAAATCCGAAAAATAATTTTCAACTTGCCAGTATTAAGCAAATTCGACCAAATATTATACGAGATTATGGAAAGATCATTTTGGCTCTGTTACGTGCATTGCCAGAACAAGAACAATGGCCTTTTAGAATACCTCGTCCAATTCGTCACTCATCCCTTGAAGTGATGAATAATGTTGAACTAGTGATACAGTCTGTTGTGGATGAAACAGCAATTCCTAGAGAAGTATTGTTGCGTAAAAAATGGTTAAACTCATTGTATAAACATGTTGTTTTTAAAGCAGATGAACAAGATTTGCCTTCATATTTATTGGGATGGCGTTATGAAGTATTAACCAAACCCTTAATTCGTGCACTTTATGAAGATCAAGATTATTTATCACAACAAATGAAAGAGACTGACTAAAATAATTATCTTAAATGTTCTATAATTTAAGTGGAGTGAAAATTGGACTGATGCGTTAATTTTCATTAATGTATCAGGCTTTTTTTTGTTGTATGCTTTGTTACGCGTTAAATGAGTGTTATTGAAAATATGTTTTGTTCAATTTATAAGTCTAGCAAAAAAGATGAGATGTATTTGTATGTTGAACGTCTTGAAGCACATGAGAATAGTGAAGCTCCAAATCCATTAGAGTGTCTACCAGATGCATTGCGAAATGCTTTTGGGCGAGCAAGCTTTGTGATGGATTTAGAACTTGATGAATCTCGTAAACTTGCGCGTGTGAATGTTTTACATGTGTTGGATTCAATTGCGACAAAGGGTTTTTTTATTCAAATGCCTCCAGAGGGTTTGATTAATCCTAATGCAGTTGCACCAGAAGGTCTTCGTGGGGCATAAACGAGAAGAATTTGTGAGGAGAAATTAGTGGACGAATTTTTAGCATTTCTAGATACGATGCCCGAAGATACAATTGCAATTACAGCTTATTTAGTTTGTAGTTTTATTGTGCTGTTATGTTGGAATAGTATAGCAAAACGTCTACCACAATTTATCGGTGGTATGTCTACAATTCTTTTGTTTGCACTAATACTTACACCAACAGTGTCAGATGGGCACAATGCATCGATTGCACCCGCTATTTTTGGATTGGCATTTGGAATATTTACAAAAGACTCCTCACTTATTTGGTTTAACTCATCTTTGATACTCTTTGTGATAGGTGTATGTTCATTTGCTGTTTTCACATGGCGCAAATTTTTAGATAAAAATCAGCAAAAAGACAATGTAGAAGAAAAAGTATCACCGCTTTAAATAGACGTCAGGGTTTATCTATGTCAAAAAACATTCAACAATTTACGGGTACACAGCAATATATTGCAACGGATAGCCTAAAGCTTGCAGTGAAAGCTGCGCGTCAGTTACAAAAACCACTTTTAGTAAAAGGTGAGCCAGGAACTGGGAAAACGCTTTTAGCTGAGCAAGTTGCGCAAAGTTTAGGATTGAAACTTATTACTTGGCATATCAAATCAACCACTAAAGCACAGCAGGGTCTTTACGAATATGATGCGGTGTCACGCTTGCGTGATAGCCAGCTCGGTGACGATCGTGTTTATGATATCAAAAATTATATTAAACCAGGAAAGTTGTGGGAAGCATTTACGAGCGAAGAGCGTTGTGTTTTATTGATTGACGAAATTGATAAAGCAGATATTGAGTTTCCAAACGATTTACTACATGAATTAGATAAAATGTCGTTCTTTGTTTATGAGACAGGTGAAACAATTACAGCGCTGCAAAGACCGATTGTTATTATTACATCCAATAATGAAAAAGAGTTGCCAGATGCTTTTTTAAGACGCTGTTTCTTTCATTATATTGAATTTCCTGATGAAGCAACGATGCGAGAGATTATCGATGTCCACTTTCCAAGTATTTCAACCACATTAGTATCTGAAGCGTTACAGGTGTTTTTTAAATTACGCCAAGTTCCAGGTTTGAAAAAACCACCATCGACATCGGAACTGATTGATTGGTTAAGTTTACTGATGGCAGATGATCTTCCAGAAGATATATTGCGAAATGCAGATAAGACCAAGGCCATTCCACCTTTATATGGTGCATTGATTAAAAATGAACAAGATGTGCAATTGCTTGAACGTTTAGCTTTTATGGCTCGTCGTTAAAAGGAGAATGCGCCCATGTTTGTGCGGTTATTTTATACCTTAAGAAAATATGGCGTTCCTGTATCGACTCGTGAATTAATCGATTTAAATCAGGCGATTTCTGAAGAATTGGTGTTTGCAGATCAAGATGAATTCTATCAACTGACTAAAACGATCATGGTCAAAGATGAACGTTATTTTGATAAGTTTGATCGTGCAATGAAAGACTATTTTGATGGTATTTCAAGTTTTAATTTAGATGACATACTCAATCAGATTCATAATCTCCCCAAAGATTGGTTGGATTTAGAACTACTCGAAAAACATTTAACACCTGAGCAACGAGAAGAATTAAAAAAAGCTGGTTCACTTGAAGAATTGATGAAAATGTTGGAAGAGCGTTTACGTGAACAACATAAAAAACATCAAGGTGGTAATCGAATGATTGGCACGGGTGGAACTTCACCTTTTGGTGCATATGGTGATCATCCAGAGGGTGTACGTATTGGTGGACCTGGACGAAAACGATCTGCTGTGAAAGTCTGGGAACAACGTCAATATCGAAACTTAGATGATGAGCAGATTTTAGGCACACGTCAAATGCAAATGGCATTAAGGCGACTGAGAAAATTTGCAAGGCAAGGTGCTGCTGAAGAATTAGATATTGATAGTACGATTCGAGAAACAGCAAAACAAGGCATTTTAAATGTTCAATTGGTTCCTGAGCGTCGAAACAGAGTCAAAGTTTTAATGTTATTTGATGTGGGAGGATCAATGGATTCTCACATTGCACAATGTGAAAAGTTATTTAGTGCAGCAAAAACAGAATTTAAAACATTAGAATATTTTTACTTTCATAACTGTCTATATGACTATGTTTGGAAAGATAATCTTCGACGATCAAATACTAAAATGAACACCTTAGACTTATTGAATACCTATGGGCGAGATTATCGTGTCATTATTGTAGGGGATGCTAGTATGGCGCCTTATGAGTTAAATTCTGTAGGTGGTTCTGTGGAATATATGAATGATGAATCTGGGCGAGTTTGGTTTGGTCGGTTAAGACAACATTTTGAAAAAACGGCGTGGCTGAACCCTGAAGAATTTCATTATTGGCACTATACTCAGACAATTGGTTTGATTAGACAAATTTTTGAAGATCACATGTATCCAATGACACTAAAGGGTGTTGAGGACATGATCAAATATTTAGCACGATAAAATATTTTTATTTTAAAATTAGAGAGGGATTTTAATGACTCATCACATTAATGGCATAGCCTTGCCAAATGAAAATGGATTTTTTGGTGAATATGGTGGGCAGTTTATTCCACCTCATTTAAAACAGGCAATGGACGAGATTAATGCTGCATATGAAAAAATTCGTCAGACAACAGAATTTAAAAATGAATTAGCAGATTTATTTGCCAATTATGTGGGGCGACCAAGTCCATTATTTCATGCTAAGCGTTTATCTGATCAATTAGGCGGTGCTCAAATCTATCTCAAAAGAGAAGATCTTAACCATACGGGTGCGCATAAAATTAATCATTGTTTAGGCGAAGCATTGCTTGCCAAATATATGGGTAAAAAGAAAGTAATTGCAGAAACAGGTGCAGGGCAACATGGTGTTGCATTGGCAACGGCTTGCGCTTTGGTTGGAATTCCTTGTGAAATTCATATGGGACAAGTCGATATTGAGAAAGAACATCCTAATGTAGTTAAAATGAAAATTTTGGGTGCAAACTTGATTTCTGTAACACGTGGTACAGCAACATTAAAAGATGCTGTAGATAGCGCATTCGAAGAATATTTAAAAGATCCAGATCAATTTATCTATGCGATTGGCTCTGTTGTTGGTCCACATCCATTTCCGATGATGGTGCGAGATTTTCAAGCAATTATTGGTGATGAAATTAAAGTTCAAGCCCATGATCGTTTCGGTCAAAATCCTGATTATGTGGTTGCATGTGTTGGTGGTGGTTCAAATGCACTAGGTGCATTTACTGCATTTTTAAATGAGCCTGAAGTGCAATTGATTGGTGTTGAACCTGCTGGACATGGTTTAGATACCAATATGCATTCTGCAACGCTTACTTTGGGCAAACCAAGTCAAATTCATGGTATGGCATGTTATGTCCTTGAAGATGAGAATGGTGAACCTTTACCAGTGCATTCAATCGCATCGGGTTTAGATTATCCAGGGGTTGGACCACAACATAGCTTATTAAAAGATTTAGGACGTGTTGAATATACGACTGCGACGGACCAAGAATGTTTAGATGCATTTATGACGCTATCTCGTGTAGAGGGGATTGTTCCTGCGCTTGAAAGTTCACATGCGGTTGCGTGGGCAATTCGTGAAGCAGGAAAATTACCTAAAACGGTAAAAATTGTGGTTAATCTTTCTGGTCGCGGGGATAAAGATGCCGATTATGTGGCAGGAAAACTGGGTTTAAATTAATTAAGCCCAGTAAAAAACCTCGCAATCGCGAGGTTTTTTATGAAGAGAATAAATAATGATACATTTAGCCAGAAATATATTGTTGTAATTGCTCAATTAAGGTTTTTTGATCATTCATTGCCGCTTTAACTAAATCACCAATAGAGATTAAACCCAATAATTTGTCATTTTCAACAACAGGTAAATGTCGTAAATGTTTTTCAGTCATTAAATTTAAACAACTTTCAATGCGTATACTTGTATCTACTGTGATGACATTGGAAGTCATAATCTCGCTGACGTTGGTTGTTCTAGATGTTCTTTCTTTAAGAACAATTTTACGGGTGTAATCTCGTTCTGAAAAAATACCAACAACTTTTTCATTTTCTGTTACAACAACAGCACCAATCCCTTTTTCAGCCATAAGTTTAATCGCTGAAAATACGGTATCTGTTGGGCGAACGGTAAAAACTGCGTGATTCGCTTTATCGTGTAAAACGTTTTTTACGGTAGTCATTAATATTGTTTCTCCGTTTTTGTGATTATCGGTCTGTAAGATAAAGTTAGCGCGAAAAACATCAAATGCAAAGACCTCAACCGTTCAAATTTTCACTTTATATACTTAAAAGTGCGTATTAGACCATTTTAGGTTGATTAAAAAACAAATATGTCATTTGATGACAACTCAATTTAAATTTTTGTGTCGTGTGATACAGCGTAGGTAAAACATTTAAGCGGCTCAGTGTGGGTAAAAGAGCCAGTTGAAAATTCTCATGCGTAATTCTACGAGGTGTATAATTGGGCCAATATTTTTTTGCATATTTTTTGGCTTGAAAACTGGTTAGCCAAAAAGGAAAGATATGATCTTGGTGATCTGACGTCATTGCCCAACCATTATAATATAAACCCCAAAGTGAACCCGTATACATTAAAAACTTTAAGATTGAAATTTTTAGAAGGAATTCTTTAGGTAGTGGGTGTAAATGTGTAACACTGGTGAAGTCCATAATCAATTCTTATCAAATACATCAGGATTATAGTGTAAAGGAATTGTATGATGAGAATTGTAGGTGCTTTTATAAAAATCGTAAAAAAATATAACAATGATAGAACCTTAGCAAAAATACAAGCATAAAAAAACGCCACCTAAGTGACGTTTTTTTATGCTTGTAATGTGGCTAAATTTTGCCAATATTGACCTTTCATCGAGTCTTTTTCTACTCGAAAACCTTGATAATATAATTCAGCAAGAAACATTGCAGCTTTACCATGTCCTGCTAATGCAGCACTTTCAAGTTCTTTTACGGCATCTTGGAAGTTCATTTCATATTGAATCGTATTGATTGCTGATGCATAAACATGTTCTAAATCATGTTGTGATAATTGATTAATCATATATAACTCCTTATTGTAATTATGATTTAACATTTACTCGTTAAAGCCCACTTTTTTGGCTTTAGATTATTTTACCAATCTATCATTAAAGTAATATTACAAATTGATGGAAATGTCAAACTTAATTTCATTGCATTTGCTGTAATTTCAAGTTTAAATGATTAGGCAATAAACAAAAATATTTTTTTGTAATAACTAAAGCACAATTAGGAGTAAAGAAGATGACGAAGACCATCGATGGATTTGTATTGGATATACCCCCAATTAAATCTCAAATTATCGCTCTAGCGCAATATCATCATAAGAAAATTGATGAAGCTATTTTTCATCAAGAAGTACATTTAGGTCAATATGGTTTGGAGCAAAAATTTAAAATAGATGAATTTACAAAAACATTGTCTGATGTAGATCGAGAAAATTTTTACCAAATATATAGTACTGAGCTTAATCGATTAGCTCAAGACGATGATCATCACGCACATGATGACCCTGAAACAGGAAATTTAGGTGTAATTTTCATTATATTGGTTATTATTGCAGTCTCCATATATTTTATTTTTGCTCGTCCATTATTGGGTTGATGGAGTTTATAACATACGATTTTTAAAGAATTACTCAAATTTTCCGATCAATTCGTGCAATTTGAGTAATTCGCTTGTATATCGTTATGTAGCATTTTAAACTACCCAATTAGAGGTAGACATGCAAAAAGTGATTCATAAAATTCAATTGTTAAAAAATAGACTCAGATTAGAAGATATTTATAATATTATGATGATTTTTATTATCTTGATTATTTTAGGTTTATCTATTTTTGCTTCATTTCGTTCGATTAACCCAATACAGTTAAATAGCATTTATCAAATTTCGCAGCAATCAAATTATGCTGATACTCAAGAAATGGCATTGTTGTTATTGAACCAAGAGAAAATTAATGTGGGGCAGTATCTTAAATTGATGCTTGCATTACAAATGGAGCAAAAAAGAGCAAAGCAACTTCCAGCCATCTCGATTGAAAGTCATTCATAAATAGCGAATCACTTAGAAAGTTGAAGATTGTAAGTTGTCGTGTAATATTTGCAGTAGTGCTGTTTGATCTAGTTCTTTGCTGACAATAACAAGAGTAAGCCGATTGGGATGAAGATGTCGTTTAATCGCATTTTGAACATCATATGCGGTAATTTTTAATAAGTTTTTTGAATATTGCGCGAGATAATCTGTAGGTTCTTGGTAGAAACCCATCGCACCGAGTTGTGCATTGGTTAATGCATTGCTGCTGTAGTTCATTGGAAATGCTCTTAAGACTCCCATTCTGGTTTCTTCAAGTATGTGAGTATCAATGGGTTGTTGAGTAAAATCTACCAATGTTTTGTGAGCGATTTGAATACTTTCTAATAACTGATCTTGGCGAGTAGAATATCCGATATTAAAAAGTCCAGGTGCTTGGCTAAAACTCATATGACTTGTAATTCCATAAGTATATCCACGCTTTACGCGTAATTCTTTTGTGAGTAAGGAATTAAAACCACCACCTCCTAAGATTCGATTTGCAATTTCAAGTGCCAAACGATCTGGATCACCTCGTGTGGTGGTGATGTGTCCCATTGAAACATAAGCTTGTGTTGAATCAAAAGGGATGTGAATGATATTGAATCCATCTAAAGACTGAGGAGTGGGCAATACTTTTGCTGATTTGCCTTGTTTCAATAGATTTGCGATCTTGGAGGTGAGTTTTGTTGCTTCTTTAGAGGTTAAATCACCTGTAATTGCAATATTCATGTTTTGTGATACAAGAAATTGATCGCGAAACTTTTTAAGCCAACTTGAATTAATTTTCTGTATGCTTCCGTGGGTTCCAGCGATGGGTTCGGCATATGGATGAGCTTGATAAACTGAACGGTTAAATTGCGTTGCCAATACACGATTTGGATTTTCACTGAGCTGTTTTTGACCAACTTTCATATTGTTTAAGTTTAAATCTAAGCTTTGAGTTTTGAATGAAGCATTATTTAGTACTTCAATCATCATATCAGTTGCTGGTGTGAGCTTATCTGGGTCAGATAAAACACGTAGACGAACAATAAACATGTCTCTATAGGATTGAATACTAAATTGTGCACCTATGTTTTCAAATGTTGAAGCAATTTGCTGCGCAGAATATTGTTCTGTTCCCTCAGGCATCAGTTGAGCAACCATATTGGATAAGCCATATAACCCTTGCGCTATTTCCTCATCCCGTGCAGATCCTGCATTGAAAGTCAGTTGTATGTCTACAATCGGTAAGTCATGTGTCTCAACAAATAAGCTTCTTACATGATGTCGATTTTTGAGCTCGCGAACAAAAGGCGTTTGATAACTTGTTTTTGAGCTTAAACCTTTCAAACTATGTAAGGTCGAGATAGCTTTTATGGGTTCAGCATTGTCTTGGGTTTCTTTTAGGAGGGATGAATCTGAATGAACATTTGCGTGAAGAATGGCTGAAACCGAGAGAGAAGCTATTAATGTGATCAATTGATTTATTTGCATTGCTTTTCTCATTATTTAGTTATTTCTCTTCAGGTAAAAGATATAGCGTGGTTAAATTTTCACGGACAAAATATTTATTTGCCACACGTTTAATATCTTGAGGGGTAACATTTTCAAAATGTCTTGGGAGTTCATCTAGAAGGCGATAACTGAGTCCATTGACTTCTAAGTTACCAATCATTTTGGCCTGATGTATAATATCATCTTGATGATAAATAAAATCAGACACGAATTTAGCGGATGCTTGATCTATCTCACTTTGCGCTACACTATTTTTTTTAAGTATGTTTATTTCATTTTCAATTGCTTTATGTATTTCAGAAATAGAAGTACCTTCAGTAGGCAAAGCTGAAATTGTAAATAAGCTATCTCCACGATTATAAAGATCATAGCCAACACTGACAGAGCTCAGTATTTTTTTATCACGAATTAATTTCTGTTGTAGTCTTGATGAAATCCCACTGTCTAAAATTTTTTGAATAATGGTGAGTGCATAGACATCTTGAGGATCTTTTGCGGTGGCTAGGGATTTTACATTCCATGATAAATATAAATTAGGAACTTGCACTGGAAAATTAAGTTCCATGTGGCGAAAACCAAAGCGCTCAAACTCAATGACATCATTGCGTTCGGGTAGTTTTTGTGACGGAATTGGTGCAAAATATTTTTCAACTAGGCGGACGGTGGCTTCAGCATCGACATCACCGACAATCACTAAAATAGCGTTATTCGGTGTATACCAACTTTTATACCATGCTGTTAAATCTTTGAGCTGTAAGTTTTGCAACGTTTTCATATGACCAATGACAGGTTGACGATAATGACTAGTTGGATATGCAATCCATTTAAAACGTTCAAATGCTAAAGCCCGTGGATTATCATCTGTACGTTGTCGTCGTTCTTCCATGACAACATTAATTTCTGTATCGAAGTCTGCTTGTCTGAGTAATAAGTTAGACATGCGATCGGCTTCGAGTTCTAGTGCAAGTGGGAGGTATGTTTTAGGGTAAAGTTGATAGTAATTCGTATAATTTGTATAAGTGGCAGCATTGATAGTTCCTCCATATATTCGACTTAAACGGGTAAATTCATCACTGGGGACTTTACGCGTTCCTTTGAACATCATATGTTCTAATGCATGTGATATACCCAGTACATTACCCGACTCATCACTGCTTCCGACTTTGTACCAAATTTGAGTCATAACCATTGGAGAGCGATGATCTTCACGAATGATGACTTTTAAACCATTTTTTAATGTGGTTTCAAAAGTAGAGTGGGCAAGTTCGCTGCGTGTGTCTGCATAAGTTATTGTATTTAAAGATAAGGTTGTGATTGCAATAAAATTTACTGTGATAGAACATTTCTGCAAAAATAAAATAGACTTTTTTATTAATCGTTTTGGCACAAAAATCCATAAAATAAAAAAGAGAAGATTAAATCATTGTCTAAAATTGATGTTGAATACGCAAGACAGGTCTGTTGGAGTTTGGTAGGCTTTAAAACAAATTGGTGTTACGCGTAAAAATAGGGAATCTTTGTGCTAGAATTTACTTTTTTATGTAATGCTTTTTTTCAAGGATTCGGTATGCAACAGCAATCTAATGGGCAAAATAAATTTTTGATTGATGCTGATATCGGTGATGATGATATTACTTTACCGAATTTACCGTCAGTGAATATACCTATTGTTGAAAATCCGAAAGTTGAAGAAGCTGTTCCTGTAGAACTACAGGACACGCAAGAAGAAAAATCAAAAGGCGGTTTCTTTAGCCGAATGAAAGAAGGCTTAACGAAATCCAGAAAAAGCTTTACCGATGGAATGGTCAATATCTTGATTGGCGGTAAAGAAATTGATGATGAATTACTTGAAGAAGTTGAAGAGCAACTTTTAGTTGCAGATATTGGTGTAGAGGCAACAAAAACCATTATTGCGAATTTGACTGAAAGAACTGCGCGTGGAGATTTGATTTACTCACACTCACTCTACAAGGCATTACAAGAAGAATTAGTGGCTTTACTTGCACCACGTGTTAAACCATTGCATATTGATCCCAATAAAGCACCTTTTGTTATTTTGGTTGTTGGTGTCAATGGTGTTGGAAAAACCACAACAATTGGAAAACTTGCAAAACGATTACAAGGTGAAGGAAAAAAAGTCATGTTGGCGGCTGGTGACACCTTTCGTGCCGCAGCAACTGAGCAATTACAAATTTGGGGTGAGCGTAATAATATTGCTGTCGTGTCGCAAGGGCATGGTGCAGATTCGGCCTCTGTTATTTTTGATGCTTTTGAAAGTGCCCGTGCAAAAGGAATTGATGTTCTGATTGCAGATACAGCAGGGCGATTACACAACAAAAGTAATTTAATGCAAGAGTTAACAAAAGTTAAACGTGTGATGCAAAAAATTGATGCAACTGCACCCCATGAAGTCATGCTGGTTGTGGATGCAGGTACAGGACAAAATGCTATTAATCAGGTTGAATTATTTGATGAAGCCGTAGGTCTTACAGGTATTACCATCACGAAACTCGATGGTACAGCTAAAGGTGGGGTATTATTTAATATTGCAAGCCGTACCCATGTACCTATTCGCTTTATTGGTATTGGAGAAAAAATTGATGATTTGCGTCCTTTCTCAGCTAAGTCCTTTGTAGCGGCTTTATTTGAAACTGAAAAATAAGTTATTAGCCTATTCATTATAAAAATCCCCCACAAATGTGGGGGTTTTTATGCATGGTTCAATTGATGTATAGATGAATGGGATCGTTCTAAAAATGAGAAGCAATGTTATAGAATTTGCTATTTTTAAAAAAAGTAAAACAATTAATAATAAATCATCGACATCAACTTGATTACACAATCAATGGGGCAAAAAATGACATTTTTACATCAAATTGAAAAACGCCGTACCATTTATACGATCGGAAAAAGCGTAACATTATCGCAACAAGAAATAGAAGATGTAATTGAAAAAGCTGTTGAATTTAGCCCTTCTTCTTTTAATTCACAAAGTTCTCGTGTGGTGAAATTATTTGGTGCATCACATCTAAAATTTTGGAATATTGTTGTAGAAACATTGCGTAAAATTGTCCCAACAGAAGCATTTCCCGCAACTGAAGCAAAAATTCAAAGTTTTGCGGCAGGATATGGCACAGTATTATTTTATGAAGACCAAAATGTCATAAAATCACTACAAGAAAATTTTGCAGCGTATGCCGATAATTTTCCTGTTTGGTCAGAACATTCAACAGCGATTGCACAATTTGCGGTTTGGACAGCACTATCTGAGCAAAATATTGGCGCATCTTTACAGCATTACAATCCCATCATTGATGATGAAGTTGCACAAACGTTTGATATCCCATCAAATTGGAAGCTGAGAGCACAATTGGTGTTTGGTTCTATTGAAGCACCGGCGGGTGAAAAACAATTTATAGAAAAAGCAAATCGTTTTAAAACATTTAATTAATCTATGTATTGATGATTTTAAAAAAGGGCATTTCTGTGCCCTTTTTATTAAAGTTTCATGAAATTGTCATTAATGAGGTAGATAGTATTTGTTTATTTATGTATAGATGAGAAATATAAATGTTAAAACAAATATCTACTTTGGTTGTTGCGATGTCTCTAAGTAGTTTTGTTGTAGCAGCAGTAACGCTTACGACGCCACAAGAAATTAAAGTAGAAGAAATAAATGGTCAACCGATCGCAAAAAAAATATTTGGTTCTGATTCACGTCAATTTCAATTAAAATCTGGCATTAATGATTTGGAAGTAAGCTATTACCAATACTTTGAGGCTGAAAATGGTATTGGTGCACATGATATTGTGAGATCTGCACCCGTACGGATTAAAACACCGCTTTTAAAAGATAACGAAACATATACCTTAGCTTTGATACAAGCACCTAAAACAAATGACCAAGCAAAAGCATTTGCAAAACAACCAGTATTTGGGCTTTATAATAATAAAAATGAATTGCTAATGACTCAAGAAGGAACGTATCAGCAACCAAGAGGAATTATTAATGCTGTTTTTGGCGATCAAAATATAACAAGAAATTTAAATGAAAATAAAGTTCAACCAAAAGCAGTTTATACTCAAAATGCAGAATTCTTAAATCAAAAAAGTGATGAAGTACAACAAACGACAAAGAATGCATTGAATCAGTTGATCTTGTCATGGAAAAATGCCAATAAAGAAGACAGACAAAAATTTATGTTATGGTTGGCTGAGCAGGCAAATTAACATTACTTCTATCGTTTGTGGATATAAAATATTCTAAATTGTAGTTTATAGATTAAATAATAATCACTTGATAAGAAAAATCAAAAACAATGTAGATTAGGGGTTGCAATGATTTTGAATTAGTCTAGAATGCACCCCATACCGACGAGATAGACGGAAACGAACGAAGCACGCAGTGCTAAGTTGTTGAGTTTATTGAAGTCCATCATCTAGTACTGACGAGGTATTAGAGAGATCATTAAGAGAATATGAAGAACAACTTGTGTGGATTTTTACTGATTGATCGATCGAAAATATTTCATTGATAATTGGTAAGAATTACTCGAAGTTTATTTGAGAATTTTTTGTCAGTAATTGATGAGCCAGATTTAGCACTTTTATTAAAGTGCAAAATGATTTTAACTGAAGAGTTTGATCATGGCTCAGATTGAACGCTGGCGGCAGGCTTAACACATGCAAGTCGAGCGGGGAGATGTAGCTTGCTACATCACCTAG
>NZ_NEGH01000010.1 GCF_002135375.1 Acinetobacter sp. ANC 4558
CTTGGAAATTAAAAGATAGCGAGAAAAGTAATTATTCTCTCTATGACATAGCAGATAAATTACGTAGTCGTGGTTGGCAAGTTCCTGCATATTCAATGCCTGCACATCGCGAAGATCTTGTCGTACAACGAATTTTAGTACGTCATGGGGTGAGTTTAGATTTAGCATCATTATTAATTGAAGACCTAAAACGTACACTTGAATATTTTGATAAACATCCAGTAAGTGCGCCATTAACGGATGGGGAAGGTCGCTCTTTTAAC
Source organism: Acinetobacter sp. ANC 4558 (assembly GCF_002135375.1). GTDB lineage: Bacteria > Pseudomonadota > Gammaproteobacteria > Pseudomonadales > Moraxellaceae > Acinetobacter. Next base: position 264 of record NZ_NEGH01000010.1, read on the forward strand.
CATGCTTAATTTTTAATAGACGGGGTTGAATTGAGTTTCAACCTCGTTTCTATATTAAACGGTACTGAATATATAGAAATAAAAATTTCTTCATTATAAAAAATGTATTTTTACTCAAATCTAAATAATAGATATCTGCGATTAAATTAAATTTAAACCAAGTATTGAAAAATAAAAATTTATGAGAAAAGCTTAAAAATGAGTTGAGTGTAGATTACATAAAGAAATATTGAAAATTTTCTAATCTTTATATTTATTTGTAATATTAAATGAATTAGTTTAAATGATTTTAAAAAGTATTTATATTTTTAAATTTGTAAAAATAATAATTTTGATTAAAATTTTTTCTTTATTTTTTAGAATAAATCATGTGTTAAAATGGTTGAAAATATATTTTAAATTAAAGTTAATATTTATATTAAATAAAAATTATTAATAAATTTAAAACAAAATAGAAAATCTATAAAATAAATTATATCTCAATTATTTTTTTAAGAATAATTGTATTTTTATGTAATTAAATTAATTTATAGTAATAAAAAATATAACAAATAATAATTTTTCTTTATCTTAAAAATAAAAAATCATATCAAATCTATTATTTTAAATATGGTATTTATAGTTGATTCTTAATAAATGATCATTATAAGAGTTACATCGAAGCAGGCATAAAATAAGGTGATAAATATGTCTAAAAGTATTGCAACACAAAATAAGAAAATGACCGTTGCTACATTAGCGGTCATGAATATAACAGCCGTAGTAAGCCTAAGATTTATTCCTTCAGAAGCAGAATATGGTCTAGGAGCAATATTCTTTTATACCTTCGCTGCGATTATGTTTTTGGTTCCTGTCGCTTTTGTAGCTGCAGAGCTTGCAACAACATACCCTCAAAAAGGTGGTGCATTTCGTTGGATTGGTGAAGCCTTTGGTGCAAGATGGGGATTTGTAGGTATGATTATGACTTGGTTGCAAGTCATCCCTTATTTTCCAACAGTACTAACCTTTGGTGCGGTGTCAATTGCTTTTATGGATCCTGATATGGGATTCGCCGAGTCATTCGCAAAAAACAAGTGGTATATTCTCTTTTTTGTTCTGATTGTATATTGGGGATCTGTAACTGTAGCTTTACGTGGTGTTGGAATATTCTCAACCATTTCTAAATGGTGTGGCATTATTGGAACTATTATTCCATCTATTGTTTTGGTTATATTGGGCTTTTCTTATTTATGGTTTAGTGGTAAGCCTGCGATTATTCCGTTGGGGTGGAATGATTTATTTCCAGATATGACAAATTTTCAAAATATTGTTCTAGCTGCCAGTATTTTTCTTGCTTATGCCGGTATGGAGATGAATGCTGTTCATGTGAATGATTTAGAGAATCCTACAAAGAAATATCCTATTGCAATCACTATAGCCTCTATAGGAACAGTTGCAATATTTTTATTAAGTACACTTGGTGTTGCATTCATTATCCCAGCAGATAAGATTAATTTGACACAAAGTCTTTTAATTGCTTACGACATGTTATTTGATTGGGTGGGAATGCCATGGTTGGGCTCAGTAATGGCCTTTATGCTTGCGCTTGGTGTTCTTGGTGGTGTTGTAACATGGATTGCAGGTCCTAATACTGGTGTATTGGCTATCGCAAAAGCAGGGTATTTACCAAAATTTTTCCAGAAAACAAATAAACATGGTATGGGGCATCATTTAATGTTTGTACAGGGTGTGATTGTTACACTACTGTCTATTACATTTGTAATCATGCCTTCCGTGCAAGCAGCATTTCAAATTTTATCTCAATTAACTGTAATGCTGTATTTGGTTATGTATATGCTAATGTTTTCTGGTGCAATCTATTTACGTCACTCACAACCAAATATCAAACGACCATATCGTGCTCCTGCATTACATTTCTGGGCGACATTAGGATTCATTGGTTCTCTTTTGGCCTTTGTATTGAGTTTAGTCCCACCTACACAAATACCAACTGGTAGCCCTGCTAGCTATGTCATATATCTATGTGTATTAGTTGCAATATTTGTCCTTATACCAATTGTTATTTTTGCTTGTCGTAAAGACAGTTGGAAAGATCCAAATTCTGATTTTGAGCCATTTACTTGGGAAAACCAGAATAAAACAAGTAGTTAAAAATACTCATCAATAAAATATTAAGGAATAACTATGTATAGTTTAGATGCCCCTATTGGAGTGATTGACTCTGGCGTTGGTGGTTTAACTTCAGTCAAAGAAATTTTAAATCTGTTGCCTGGGGAAAATATTATATATTGTGGCGATAATTTAAATGCACCTTATGGTAATCGAAGCGCAGATGAAATTATTGCATTAACAAAGAAAATGTTAAATTTTCTACAGTCAAAAAATGTCAAACTAGTTGCAGTTGCGTGCAATACAATATCATCTACTTTTGAATCTAAAGAGTATGAAGGGTATGAAAAGAACTTTAATTTTCCAATTTTATCTGTCATTGAACCAGCTGCAGAGGATGTGATTAGACAACACTATAAATCTGTTGGTGTTATTGCAACTGAATTTACCATTCAAACAGGTTGTCATAAGCAGTTAATTCAGAAAATGGATCCAACTATTCAAGTTTATGGTGAGCCTAGTAAGAATTTAGCAATGTTGATTGAGCAGGGGGATTTGAATAATCCAGCAATTCACAATGATATTAAGCAACATATTGCTAACTTGCTATCTCAACACCCATTAAAAGAGATTGTTCTTGGTTGTACCCACTATCCTATTGTTCAAAATATTTTTGAATCTATTGCTCCTAATATTAAGTTTATTAATCCAGCAAGAGATCAAGCAATTTCAGTAAAAAAGCATTTAAAATTATTAAATATTTTAAATCCTAATATATCTGGAACATTGGAAATCAACACCAGTGGTACATCGGAAATTTACACCACTATATTAAATGAATTGGAAATTAATAAAGATTACTCTCTGAACATTATAGAGTTTTAAAATTATCACTAGTTTAATATTAGGCTCTACGGGATATCTAAAAGAAAATATTTAGACTTTCCACTACCTATTCCGTAGAGTCAATATTTTAACAATAGAGTGATCTAATTGGATACAACGAACGATTCGAATTCAAAGCCGAAATACCAATATAATCGGGCTTTTAAATTTTAGCAGTATACTTAATTGCTAATAAAATAAGGTAAATATAATCAGATACTTAATTTTTAACCATTATATTTTCTGGTTGAGATAAATTCAAATATTGTGGATAGTATTGATGAAAAAATGGTGCCTTTATTCATAGGAATAGCAAGGTTATTTTTTCCACCCATCCACAATATCAATACATGGCAGAACAAGCTGACAAACACGCAGCTGATGCACGGCGATTAAGTGATGGGTGACCTGAATAAACAAAGGATCTCAACTTGTTATATCGAGTAGATTGTATGTTAAATTCGTATAGAGTTTATTATATTAGGTTTTATTGCGCTGAGTAGTTAGACGATCAATACTTTCTTAGAAAAATATCACCTATTAATTGCCCAAGAAAAAATTCTGTATTTATAGAATACATATAATCTATATTGAAGTTGAAATTTCTTTAAGATTAGATAGTAAATAATATATTTATTTTAAAGAATTTCAACTCCATTAATTTAAATTAGTAAATAAAATTAAAATATGCTTTATTTAGTAATAATTACTTTGAAATAACACTACATTAATTATAGTTCATAACTAAAGAGGCGGCTCCATTCGCAACACCTGACTCTACACTATTACTAGTTGTTTTATAACGAGCATAAAAAGGTAGTATATTGTTACCATCTTCTAATTTTTGAGATTCAGAAAAAATGGTTCCATCTGGTATTAAAATTTTTCCAGTATGATCTGTAATTTCAATACCTACGCCTGTTGCTACGGCTTGGTTTGTGCCACCACCATCAATAGCTAATAATTGATTATTGCTAATATCTTGATTACCTAAAAATGATACGCGCGCAGTTCCAGCAATTTCAGTACTGCAGTTAACTAATTTAATATAGAAAGGAACTTTAGGAGTCACTAGTCCTTTCTCACCTTGCAGAGGGTCAGTGCGATATTGACCTAAAATAACAGTTTGATTTCCAGTTTCATAACTTACAGAACATGCGGCATTTACGAATTCTCCTGTAAACTTTATAATTCCACCATTTACGATTACATTTGCTGAATTTGCATTTGTTATACCTATTAATAATAAAGACATTAATCCTATTTTTTGAATTGTATTTTTCATTGTCTCACCTTAATTAAAAATTGGTAGGGGAGTAAATAAAGTAAAATATTTTTAGAGTAATTTATTAAATTATTTTAATGCGTACAAAAATAATACAATTTAGGTACATTATTTAAATATTAATTATTTAACTTTGAGCACCTATTTTAATAGATTTATTATATAGCTAGTAAAAAACTACTGACTATTTTATAGCTAATTTAAATTATTTACTTTTTATTAAAATAATAAATTATTTTTTAGAGATTAAATTAAATATATGCTAGAAGGATTATTTAATATAAAAATTAACTATATAATTATTATATATTTTTTATCTCTATTTTACTTTAGATGATAGGTTTCTACAATTAAATTTAAAATGAATCTTTAAGTATTAGTTATTGCAGGTTTATTTAAAAATATAATTTGAAAATTAATATATTATTTATACTAAGAAATTTATCGTATAACCAATTGTGTCTTTTAGAATTGAGTTTTGATCAATCGGAGTATTCTCTATTTGGGCTTTGATGGTCATAGGTTCTATTCAAAGATTTATTAGCGAAGCTCAAAATTACTTTACCTTAAATACTAAATAAAAGACAAGCGTATATTGATTTTGTAATTAGATATAAGGAAAGCTTATCCACCTGAAAAAGACTATGTTATGAGGTTATTTGATCAGATGGTTGAGTTGATAGTGAATTGCATGAGTGAATATAAAATCAGAGATTTCGTTGAAATATTTTGCTTACTTAAAATGAGATCTAGGCAAAATATACCAAGCTTTAGATGTGTTATAAACTTAATTTTCAATTAAGAAAAGCTAAATAAAAGTCAATATAGGGTAACAAAAAATAAACAATTTTTCTTTACATGCTTGAAATTCTATAATAATATCCTTGAAAAATAAAGTGATAACTAAAAAACTTTATTTTTTTTTTATTAATTATGGGATTATATAAATGAAAGTTTCTCAATTCGTGATGGTATCAACATTTTTTGTAGCTGGATTAACTCAGGCGGCTACTGTTGTAAATGGCGGAACAGTACATTTTAAAGGTGAGTTTGTAAATGCTGCTTGTGCTGTAAGTTCAGATACTGCGAATCAAACGGTAGACCTTGGTCAACATCGTACAGCTAGCCTTACGGATGTAGGTCAGGTAACTGCTAATGTTCCATTCCAAATTAAGTTGGTTGATTGTGATACTAAAGTAAGCACAGCTGCTCAATTTGCATTCTCTGGTCCTCAAGATACAGTTGATGCGACATTATTAAAAGTTCATTCAGGTCCATCAGCGAATGCTGTAACAGCGACTGGTGTTGGCATTGAGATTTCAGACAGTAAAGGTAAAGTTTTAACTCCAGATGGTACAGACCTTTCTGCTGCTCAAACTTTAATTGATGGTAATAATACATTTAACTTTACTGCACGTTATAAAGCAACTGTAAAAGGTGTAACACCAGGTCAAGCTTATGCAGATGCAAACTTTGTAATTACTTATAATTAATCAATAATTGGTACTTCTGTGTAGTGTAGGAGTACCATTTTTTAGAATTATTTTTGATTAGCTATAAACTGGAATTCAAGAAAGATGTTGAAAGTATTTTCGAAGTTTTTTATAAAAATCATAGCAATATTCGCACTTTTGGTTAATATTTCATATGCTGCTGGTGGCATTGCATTAGGTGCAACTCGATTAATCTATGATCAAGATAAGAAACAAGCATCTATGCCTGTTGTTAATAGTACAACGGATAAAAGATTTTTGATTAATTCTTGGGTTGAAGATGCATCATCAAAAAAAATAAATACATTTATTGTCACTCCACCTATGTACGTTAGTGAGGCTAAATCAGAGAGTTCATTACGTATTATTAATATGAATCAAAATTTAGCACGTGATCGAGAAACACTCTATTATTTGAACGTGCAAGCAATTCCATCAGTAAGCAAAGAAGAGTTAGAAAAGACTAATGTTTTGCAACTTGCAATACTATCTCGAATTAAGATGATGGTACGTCCTTCTAATTTATCTATTCGTATCGAAGATGCACCTAATTTATTAACTACATCAGTTAACAATCATAAAATTTTTCTTAAAAATCCAACGCCATATTTTATGACAATTGCCAATTTGTCAGTTGATAATCAAAAACAAGCTATTATTATGCTTGAACCATTCTCAGAAAAGGCTTTAGAGCATTTTGGTCGTGAAGTTAAGTTTCAAACGATTAATGATTATGGAGCATTTACTGATGAACGAACAATAGCCATTCAGTAGAAGATAGAGTGTTAAGAATGGTAAGGGTAAAGCTAAATTTTTCAGGAAAAACATTCTCTGTCAATACGATTTTCTATTCTCTTCTCTTATCTGGAAATTTTGTTTATGCGAGAGATTATTTTAATCCAGCCTTATTGCTAAATACTGAAAACTCTCGAGTTGCAGATTTATCTAGTTTTGAACAAGGTTTTCAGTTGCCAGGGAATTATCAAGTCAATGTGTATGTCAATGATAATTTCGCTGTTAGTAAAGAGCTAAACTTTTTTCAGTCCGAACAGAGTGATGTGATTTCTGGTGGTTTAGAGCCTTGTATTGATAGTAAATGGTTATTATCGTTAGGTATAAAAATTTATGATTTACCAGAAGCAGAAACACTACAATATAAAAGTTGTTTAGATTTAAAAGAATATATTGCAGATGCTTCTGTTACATATAATTTTAATATTCAAAGATTGGATATTAGCATTCCTCAAATTTGGATGAAAAATAATGCACATGGCTATATTCCTCCATCTGAATGGGATCCAGGAATAACAGCAGCCTTTTTAAATTATAATTTAAATGGGAATGTGACAGATAAGAGTGATAGTATTTTTTTATCTTTGAATTCTGGTTTTAATATTGCAGGTTTTAGATTTAAAAACCTTTCTACTTATAATTATTTTAATCAACGTGATGAAAATACACATCGATCAGACTGGAATAATGTCCAAAGTTTTGTAGAAAAATCCATAATTCCATTGAAAAGCGAACTCATTTTAGGGGATAGCAATGTTCAAAATATGATTTTTGATGGCATTGGCTTTCGTGGAGCTCGTGTATATAGTTCTGAAGCAATGTTGCCAAGTAGTATGCAGGGTTATGCACCCGTAGTGCGTGGTATAGCAAATAGTAAAAGTATAATTACTATTCGCCAAAATGGTTATATCGTTTATCAAACTAATGTCAACCCTGGACCATTTGAAATTACAGATATAAGCGCAATGGCTTTGAGTGGCGATTTGGATGTAACAGTTGAAGGGAGTGCGGGCACGGTACAACATTTTGTAGTCCCTTATTCAGGTATCCCAATCTTGTTACGTGAAGGAAGGACTACTTTTGATATTACTGCCGGTGAGTTTCGAAGTGGGAATAAAGAACAAGATAATCCTTTATTTTTTCAAGGAACATTAAGCCGTGGCATAGGTTCGAACATAACACTATTTAGTGGTGCGCAAATAGCATCTAAATATCAAGCAGCATTGCTAGGTATTGGTCGGAATATGGGAACATTAGGAGCTTTTTCTTTTGACTTGACCCATGCAAATAGTACATTAGCAGATAACAAAGATTATAAAGGACAATCTTATCGTTTATTATATTCAAAATCATTAAATCAGTTTGGTACTACATTACAGCTATTAGGTTATCGTTATTCAACCAAAGGCTTTTATACTCTTAATGATGTTACATATAAGTCAATGGAACGATTTTCGCCTGAAGAAAAGATTGATGAGTTTGGTAATAGTTACTATGACCCAAGTTCATATTATAATTTAAACTATACGAAAAAAGGCCGATTTCAATTAAGTATTAATCAAAACCTAGGTCCGCATGGTTCCTTATATGGTTCTGCGAATTATCAATCGTATTGGAACTCCTCAAAAACAGTTAAGAATTATCAAATTGGCTATTCTAACGCAAATAAATATTTTACTTATTCAGTATCTTGGTCGATGCAAGATTCATCGTCTATGTATAATCAAAAAAGTAACTCTATCGCTGCCAGTATCACAGTTCCCTTAAATGCTTTTTTTGGCAGTAGAGATCGAGTAACCAACGAAATATATAGTAACTCTAGTGTTGTACAAAATTCATTTGGTGGAAATTCTATCCAGACAGGCATTAATGGATCTTTGGGTAAAAATCGACAATTTAGCTATAACCTTCAACAAGGCCGTAATAATGAAACGGGTGGATTTGGTATGGCTTCTACTCATTTAGATACAAAGTATGGACGTGCTGGAGCAAATTATAGTTTTACTGCTGGAGGAAAAGAAAAAAGTTTTAATTATGATCTAGCGGGTGGTTTGATTATTCATTCTGGTGGCATAACTTTAGGTCAAACTTTAGGTGATACTAATGTATTGATTGATGCTAAAGGGGCGAAAGATGTCAAAATTGAAAATTCAACAAATATTCATACAAATTCAAAAGGTTATGCGATTTTGCCTTTTGCTGAAAATTATCGATTAAATCGTATTGCTCTTGAAGCGGACAGTTTAAATGATCAAACGGAAATTTTAACTAACGTACAAAATTTAGTTCCAATGAAAGGTGCAATTGTACGTGCAAAGTTTGATACACGCATTGGACAACGAGCGTTAATGACTATCAAGCATTTTGGTGAATATGTTCCATATGGTTCAACGGTTACAGAAGAAGAGCAGAATATTACAAGTTTAGCGGGACTAGAAGGGCAAGCTTTTTTAAGTGGTTTAAAAGAACAGGGAAGGCTTAAAATTTCTTGGGGGTCATCTGAAAATGAAAGTTGTCATGCTCCATATGCATTTATTCAACAAGAAAAACAAAACTCAGATGATGGTATTAAAATGCTTGAACTTAATTGTCTATAGGGAGAGAAAATGAGCCTGAAAGTAAAATCTAGAGTAGCCAATCTGATATATTCAGCAGTATTCTTAATCTCAATATTGGGCGCAAATTCAGTTTATGCAGCAGTTTGTTTTCCCGTTGGTTCAGCTTTTATTTATGACCACGATTATTCATTTAATTCTACGAATAATTATCTAGGTTACTCACCACCTTGGAAGGAATTATTAAGAGGCGGTAATTATTCTGTTGGTGGCGCATGTGCATCTGTTATTCATGAGACATTTTTTACTTTGAAAGCAGCATCTGGTTTAACTCCTGCTGGAAGTGATGCAGAAGCTCAGTGGTTTAATTTACCTAATAATGATTATCTTCAAGTCGCAATGCAAGTTTATATTGCAGGTAATAGAGACGCTTATGTTAATGTGCCACAAACTGCTATTAGTAACTTGTGTACTGGTAACTGCAGTAATAGTTATAGCACAGGAAGTAAGGTTAAAGTAAAATTAAAAATTAAGAAGAAATTTGTTGGACAATCTTTTTTAGTCAGTCGTGAAATAGGGTATATATATGCCGCAAGTGCTGCGGCAGATCGACCAGATAGAGCTATAGTAATAATTAGATTGAATGCTGTGATGACCGTTCCCCAATCATGCAGTTTTGATGTAGGTGACACTATTGAATTTGACTTTGGGTCAATTCCCTCAAGTGCTTTTTCAGTAGATGCTGGATCCAAAGCAAAGGGGGTGAATACATTGACTAAAAACATTCGCATTGAATGTAAAAATATTGATGCACAACAGATGTTATCAGCTCGTCTTGAGGCAACAAATTATAATGATAATGTGATTTTTTCTGATAATCCTGATGTTGGGTTTCAATTAGCAGATAATAATGACAGAGTGCTGATACCTAATAATATGAGTAGTTTTATCCCATTTAAATTAGATGAAAATGCACGTAGTAGTTTTATACTTAAATCTTGGCCCATTAGTATAACTGGAAAAATTCCTAAACCAGGACCTGTTGCAGCACAAGGTCACATACGTATTGATTTTCAGTAGAGATGAGTGGTATGCAGAGTTAATATTATGAATATAAAAAAATTATTTATTACATGCTGTGTATTGTATACATCTGCTCTATATGCTGATCCGGTGGTAAAAGTAAATTTACGCTTTAAAGCAATGATTATTGATCGTAGTTGTACTGTTTCATCTGAAAGCCAAAATATCAATGTTGCTCTGGGGCGCTGGGGAACTAAAAATATGACAGATATCGGTGATCAAACTCGTCCGATATCATTTATAATTAATTTATCGGATTGCTCAGCTACAAATGTTTCACTGTCATTTAAGGGGCAAAAAGATTTGAGTAATCCACAATTATTAGCTTTATCAAATGAATCAACAGCTGGAAATGTGGCGATTCAAATTTTGGATCAAGACCGTAAATTATTACCTCTAGAGACATCAACTAGACCCATAATTGTAGGTAGTAGTAAAAATTTACAGCTTAGTTTCTTTGCTAATTATATTGCAACTCGTAAAAATGTCACAGCTGGTACTGCTGACTCAATAGCGAATTTTGTTCTTAATTACGATTAATATATGTGCTTAGAGCTTTTTATTTGGTTATAAATTATTACGCAAATGCGACTTTGTGATTATTATCACTCTAAAACAGTATAAATATCATGGAAGTTATACTTTAAAGACTGTGAACTGGATCAGCTTGATGAATATCTAAAATGTCAACATGTCTTGATGTTTTCTTTAGATAGTTTTTAATTTCAAGAATGCATGACTCTGGAACTCTGAGCACCTTTGTTAGTTCATTATAAATAAACTTTCTACCAGCACCTTCGCGCTTTCCACCGTGATTATTTGACATACCGTTTATTCGATAAAGTTACTCAATAAAATAGTATATTGAGGTTAAAATAAATTCAAATTTAAATGTTGTAGATAATTTGATCAAAATGAATAAATTGAATATTTTTTAAAATATTAAAAAATAGATACTTAATTAGCAAAAAATAAATATTGTTTAACATTAATCTCAATATGTGGTAAATACTAAACATTAATAAGATTTTATAAATATAATTATGGCAACAGGATTCGCAGTTCATAACGCCCCTACAGATCACGGAGGCTTCATTCCTTCAACTCAAGTTAGAAATTCACAACAGGGAAACCTCTTTGTTAGAGCTGGAGATGGACACTTTTGTCCTAAATGTAAAACATGGTCTACTGTTATTAAGAGTCATGATCATGTCATTTTTGACGGCAAGGCTGTTGCATATGCAGGTGATAAATTAACCTGTGGTGCAAGGATTTTAACTCAGCAAAGTCATGTTGTTGGTGATAAAGAGAATTATTATGGAGGTTCTACTTTGTCAAATTTAAAACTCATCAATTCAAAAGAACATTTAAATAATAATTTTACTCCAAAAGAGCAATATGAACATTTTTATGTGGAGAATTATAAAACAAATATATTTGTACAGCATAAGGCGGTAATTAGTGCGAATGAGCAAAAAAGTAAAGGTGTTGGTATATTGCAAATGCTTTCAGGAGCTGTTAGTTATTTTTTGAATTACAAAATCACAGATAATGAATTATTTGTTAGTGCTTCGATAAATGCGCATCCTTTATCTAATGATGCTAAAGTTTATCCTTTTGGCAAAGTAATTATATCAAGAGAGGATCAGATTTATACCACCAAACTATTGGAAAAAAACAAGGGATTTTGGAATACAGATGAATACAAATCTCCAGTTGGTAGTTGCACAATTATTTTACCACCGCCAAACTTACAAGTTATCAAAGTAAAAGTAATTTTAGGATATAGGGCACAATATAATGACGCGGTTGGACAGGTAGTTCCTGTACCTGCATCAGTATCGCATGGGTTCAGCATAAGTTCTTTTGCTAGGAAAATATAAAGATGTTGTTAAAAAAAATATTAAAGACCAGTTTTTTAATAATTTTGGTAAATAGTGTACTCGCTTGTAGTCATAATAATGATAAAGCTCAGAATAATTCACAAGTTAGATATGAGCAAAAAAAAGATATATCTGCAGAAGATAGAAGACTAATAGAAGAATATAACCATATTATTGAAGATCTAGTAAATGGTGATGAAAACAAATATCAACAAGAGCTAAAATTATTCTTACCAAAAGCATCACAAATAAAAGACTCAATTGAACGAAATAATATTCTTATGAACATTTATATGCAAACAAAGCAATATAAAAATGCATATAAGCTTAATGATGTTCAAATTCAGGAAGATCCGACTGCTAATAGGCTTGCATTCAGGTGTCAAATTTTAGAATTATTAAATAAAGAACAAAGTGTAATAAAACAGTGTTATGAGGTATCAGCTAAAGCAATTAAAGTAGAGTTGGAGCAAATACAAAAAAATGATCCTATGTATAACTATGCAGAGTTTACATACTATTTAGAAATGTATAGAGCAGGGCATACAGAATATAAAGAGAAGATGAGACAAGCTTTATCATCGATCAAGGATGAGTCCATGAAAATGAATGCAAATATCTGGTATGAAGATGCCGTATCTAGAGTGAGTAATTAGTGAGTGGGTAATGAAAATTTCAAAAATTTATTTGCTGGTATCTAATAAGGCTCTTTTATAAGTCACTTATCCCTCAATTTCTTGTTGTAAATACCAGTAATTAAATTGAATTTTAAACCAATTTTTGCCTCAGTTTCTATAATGCTTCGATCGGTACCTTTATTGATGAAGGTACCAATATCACTCTTTCCACCCATCCACAATATCAATACATGGCAGAACAAGCTGACAAACACGCAGCTGATGCACGGCGATTGAGTGATGCATGGCCTGAGTAAACAAAAGCCCTTAAATGAGGGCTTATTAAACAGAATAAAATTCAAAGTTTTATAATTAATTCTATAACCGTTTTGATTGAAAAAATAACCATAATAATTCTAGAAATAATATTGAAATAAGAAACTACAAAAAAGAGGAATTGTGAATTTATTGTTGTAAAATGTAATACAAATAGTAATAATAATGATTCTTATTTATATTTATCTTTATTACCGCAATGAATAGATATTTTCGATTTAAAAATCTTAGCCTGGGTATCCAATTAATTTTAATCTATGGTGGAGGTTCGGCTTTAGTATGGGCAGATGAACAAAGCCATGATACTAGCCCGATAGCATTAAAAACCATCACAGTCACCGCAACAAAAAGTGACAAAACAGAGGGAACAGGAAGTTATAAGGCGAATAAATCAAAGTCAGCATCGAAATTGAATCTGAGTTTAAGAGAGACACCACAGTCAGTCAGTGTGATTACACAGCAGCAAATTGAAGAAAGAAATTTAATTACGATAGACGATATCTTAGCCGCAACACCTGGTGTGACTGTGACTAAGCAAGATAGTGAGCGCTCAAGTTATTATGCGCGTGGTTTTTCGATTACTAACCGACAAATTGATGGAATGCCAGTGGGAGATAATAGTCCACGTGCAGATAGTTTTTTCTTTGATCGTATTGAAGTCATTAAGGGTGCAAGTGGGTTATTAGGATCGACAGGCAATCCATCTGCAACAATTAACATGATTCGAAAAAGACCAAATAAAGAGTTTACAGGGAATGTGAGTTCTAGTTACGGTAGTTGGGATAATACGCGTGTTACAGCGGATGTATCAATTCCATTGACAGAAAGTGGAAGTGTTCGCAGTCGTGTTATGGCTGCATATACAGATAAAGAATCATACATGGATTTTTATAAATTGAAGTCCACAGCAGCAATGGGAATCATTGAAGCGGATTTAACAGAAAATACCACAGCTGCTTTTGGTTTTCAGTTTCAAGACAATGAACCCAATGGTTCAACATGGGGAACCGTACCTTATTTTAACGCAGATGGAAGTCGTGCTAATTTACCAAGAAATTTTAGCTTAACAACAAATTGGAGTTCAATTAAGCATCGTGATAAAACTTTTTTCGCAGATATTCAACATAATTTTAACAATGAGTGGCTTGTAAAAGCGGCAGTTGGGCATAGTACTTCGAATAATAATTGGCTTGTTGCTTATGGTGCAAGTGGATTCCCTGATCCAGTTACGGGTAAAGGGCTTGGATTATGGACTCAAGTGTCTCCATATTCTGAAAGTAAAAAAATGCATTTAGATTTATATGCGACGGGACCATTCCAAGTTTTAGGTCGAAAACATGAACTTATTCTAGGTTATAGTGGATATAAATCAGAAACTACATCCCAAAAAGTAAAATCATTTATTGACTATCCTAGTCAGATTCCTGATTATCGAGATTGGACAGGTAATTTACCAAAGCCAACGTATGAAAAGACAGGCGCAGGAAGTAAAACAACAACAGAACTATTTGGGTATTACTCTACAGTACGCTTTGATTTAGCTGATCCACTCAAGTTGATTTTAGGTGGGCGTTATAATTTGTATGATTATAAAAATGAAACATGGACAGCGAATACCGGTAAGGTGTTATCAGATAAGCCAAGACATTTTAAACGTTTTGTCCCATATGCAGGTCTAGTTTACGACATTAATAGTCACTATTCTGCATATGTTAGTTATACAGATATGTTTACACCATCAGGTAAAAAAGATCGAACAGGTTCTTATTTAGATCCAGAAGTTGGAAGTAATACAGAACTCGGAATAAAAGCTGAATTTTTAGATGCCACATTATTAACGACAGCAGCATTATTTTGGTCATCTGTTAAAGATCTTGCAATTCCTGATAAGGAATATAATGATGCGATACCAGTAGGAGAAAATATAGAAATGGCATATTTGGCTTCTGGTAAGGGGCTGAAAGTAAATGGATTTGAAATTGAAGCCATAGGAAAGCTGCAAAATAATTGGAATATCAGTGCGGGATATACGTATGTGAATAGTGTGAGTTCAGCAATCTCCAAGTCAACAACAACTATTCCGCAGAATCAAATTAAATTATTTACAAGTTATACGCTTCCTGAAAGTTTATGGAATGGTGCAAATAAGTTAACCATTGGTGGCGGGGTAAATTGGCAAAGTGAAGTTTCTCAAAATTGGGGGGGAGCACCTAAAAATGCCTATAATAACGGCATAATTGTACAGAAAGCTTATTACTTAGCCAGTGCGTTTGCAAATTATAAATTTAGTGAAGAATTATCAGCAAGTATAAATGTAAATAATTTATTCGATAAAAAATATTATTTAAACGTAGGTTTCTACAATGGGGTTTATTGGGGTGAGCCAAGAAATGTCACCGTATCCCTTCGTGCTAAATTTTAAAATAAATAGGGCGAAAAACATTTTTATAAATAACATTGATCTAATTTATAAAGTTTAAATCAAATTACGGTACTTTTAAGTATAAAGGTACCGCCTGATATTTTTTATTAACGGTTAACTGTTACTTTAATTTGGCTGCTATTTAGTCAATTACCAACATCCCATCCCAACTAAAATAATCCCTCGTTAGATTTTCTCTATTCATCACCCAGCTTCGGTTAATCATCTTGCATGAACCAATAGCTAGTTTTTTATCTCCAAACTTAGCCCTTATTTCCTCAAAAGCACATTGTAGTTTTTCATTCTTTTCTATAAATGCAGTGTCTGAAAGTAAATCAAACAGGAAAAAGCCCTCAAGTGAGGGCAAATATTATAAGTTATTGAGGTGTTTTATTTAGTTTGCTTATATCATATCCATACTGTTCTGCTGTCTCTAGGTACGATTTATATATTGCTTCATCGATAGTTGGTGTACGAGATAATATCCATAAATACTCATTAGTAGGTCCTCCAATTAAGGCAACTTTATAATCAGGGTCTATGCGAAGAATCCAGTAATCTCCTTTTGTAAATGGCACCCATCTGAGCCCCTTGGGTAGAAAGCTAACTTTAAGTTTACTATTACCTGTATTTTGAGGGTAGGCAATGCCTTTTGCAGCAATAACCTCATTTGATGATGTTCTGCAACTATTTAAAACGGAAAGAGTATTGTTTGGGTTAATAGAATATTGTGCTGTAGTATTTGCGACACATTTACGTTGAAAGTACATAGGTATATGAGCAATCTCATACCATTTTCCTACATATTTTTGAATATCGATTTTACTAACTGCTTCTGGAATTTTAGTTTCGGAATGGGATATTGTTGGTAGTGTTAGAAAACAAATCACCAGTAAGCGCATAAAATCAAACTTCATTAAACTTTTCCCGTTAATGTCCTTTAGTTTTTGTCATCATCTTTAGTTACCTTAGTGACTATAAGTTGGATGTACTAATATTAGATGATTGTAAGAATAAATGTTTTGTTTTTCGACCACTTACTCGTTTGCGCCAAAGCTTAAAACTACTGGATTTTAAATTTTGGCGCATTAGAATGATTACTGCCGATTCATTCAAATTATATTCGCGATTAATGGCCTCAAATGGAATTTTATCTTCCCAAGCCATTTCAATAATACGAGACAAATCAGCATCTACAAGTTTTTGGGTATTTTTCATAGTAAACGATATTTTATCAATAAAAATCTAACCTAATGTATCAAAAATTGATAGAAACTTTATAATTTTATTAATAAATCATTCTAATTTTTATTTATACCAGATCAATCAAAACATCTGGTTTTAACTTAGTTGAAAAGGATGTGTATAACCTTTAAATAAAATCAATATCCTGTGCAGATTAATACATGGCCCGAATAAAATTAAGCTGCTTACGTGAAATACATGAGCAGCTGCAAATTAAATTAATTTATTGTTTTTATTGTATATGGCATTAAATTAATATCTTTCTAATCATTCACTAAACTTAAATTATTTGACACCTGCTTCCTCCAGAATCCATTCTTCAATTTTTGTATGATGAACACGAAGTAAATCCACTGGTCTATCTTTGTAGTGTTTTTCCGCAGTCGCACTTGGTTTATGTCCCATGATCTGAGCAACAACACCAGTTGGAATATCTAACCATTCTGCCAAATTTGAAAAAGATCGACGTAAATCATGAATAGTAAATTTGGGTAATCCCTTTTCTTCTAAAGCAATATAGTAGCTTCTGCGGATATCTGTGATATGTCCTGATTTAGATTGCTCAGACCAAAATACAAAGTCGGAATTAGGGTGCTTGGGAAGTAGTTGTAAAAGATGTTCCACATAAGGAGTCATTGGTATTATACGATCTTCTTGCTCTACCTTATCCCAAATGGAGATAGTTTTCCATTTAAAGTCTAATTGAGAGTAGGTGAGAGAGCGCATAGATTCAGATCGAGATCCGCATAAAATACTTATCTGTAAAAAAGTTTTATGCATAACATTTTGGATATCATTTACAGCCATAAACCAATCTTTTAACTGATTTCTCTGGACAGAATTTTTCACAGGTTTTAATACAGGTACAGCTCGACGCACACGTTTTGCTTGATGAACTTTTGAATCTATTAAATCTTGATAGGTATCATGCTCTTGACACCAATTAATACATGATCTCGCAATACGAAACCCAAGTGCAGCTCTACCTGGTCTCGTTTGACCTTCGATTGTTTGCCAATCAATTAATGTATCAGAGGTAATCATAACTAATGGTACGTCAAGTATAGATGCCATGACACCAGGTATGGTTAAGCCTTTTCCTCGAACTTTTTGTTCGCCACCTCGATGTGATAATTCAATATGATCTCTAAAATGACGATCCGACCATAAGTGTTTATTGGCTTCTATATATTCTAAGAAGACATGACCGAAAGTGATTTTTTCATTTTGCTTGGCTTGAGAAAACTCATCATTTTTCAGATCTTCCTCAGCTTTATTACGTCTGGGATCGATTCCTTGATCACACAATTATTGAAACTGTCTTGATTTTTTTCTTGCATCATCCAGAGACCAAACATTTACATCACCGATAGTTATGCGTAAACTTTTACCAGAAGCACGACCTTGAAAAATATATGATCTGTTTTCATTTTGGGTAACTCGAACCGATAGACCGAGTGTGTCAGTATCCCAATAGAAAATTTGGTTTTTATCATCAATAGGTTTTTCAAATTTTAAAACCTTTGAAGTCGTAAATTTTAGCTTCATTTGTTTATGGGTGCTTACATGAGAAGTGGTGTAAGCACTATGTAAGCAAATTAATTCAATATTGGTCAACACTAATAAATGCTAAAACAGTCTAACTAATTAAAATAAAAGGAAAAATATAAATTAAATCAACAATAGTAAATACTGATAAATGCATAAAAATCAGGACTCATAATCCGTTGGTCCCGTGTTCGAGTCACGGTGGGCCCACCATATTAAACCTCATAGATCATTGATTTATGGGGTTTTTTGTTGTCTACGATTTTTGGTCCATCGGATTTTACGGTCCATTTATTTAATAGTCCGTTGGTCTATCTAAACTCTCACCACATCCCCAGTACATTTTTCTGCATTTTGCTTCCCATTTGATTATCGTTACAGATTATTCATCATTTGATCAATGTAATCTATACGGGAATCGAATGGGAAATGAAATGCTTCAAGGGGGTAAATGCAGCTTGAATTTTGTATTGACTCCCTAGTGATTAAGGGGGGAACTGCTTAAAGGTATGGGGAGTTTTCTTAAAGATATTCTTCTTAAAATGGCCGAGGCTGTGAATTTATAACTTGAAGAATTCTAGAGTTCTTTACGTATTTAATCGATTATTACAAACATATTATTTACATGGTCCAAAGAACAAAGGAGCGACCATGAAAAAGTACTATCCTCAACTCGATGCCGGGTCAGATGTTCTCAATGAAATTCCTCACCCAAAATGCTAATCCATTACAAAAGCAATTCGTGTTTGTAAGAAACCAGATGAACATATCGTAAATAAACTACGTGCTGTTGCTCTAGTATTGTTATAGGCTCTTCAATGGATAAATTTAAACAATGGTTAATCAATCAACATCAGGCAAAAAAGTTATACCAGCAAGAACTTACTCAATGTCTCTTTAAACCAAGTAGTTATGTACAGCAGATTGAAAATGGGGAACATATCTTGGAGATTATGGAATACCTAGAGTATTGCAAGGTATTAGATGCAGACCCAAGAGAAGGAATTGCATTAATTGATTTAGCTATATCTTCTTTTTAGCAATAACCTGTCTAATCAAAGTAAGTCCAATTTGGAGATCGATCTTTAAACTATGGCAATACCAGACATATTCCACAACATCTAAGCGACGCTCGCCCTGTTCAAATTTTTGGACATATGAGTGTGGCTTATCCATGCGGTCAAAGCTATTCAAGAACTAAACATATCTCCGCAAATTTCAGACCTGCATTAACTCAGGTTAAGCAAACAAGCATTATGTCATGGACAATCATTGTATTAATTACCTTATGCATTAGTGTAATACCAACAGGTTTTGGTATTTTACTGGTCCCATTAATAGGCCTAGTTGGTGCAATTATCGGACTACCATTTAGTCAATGGTTAGTAAAAAGAGCACATAATGTCAGCGTTATCACGCGGGATAATCCTGAACATAGTGATTATTTTTGGTTATATGATTTAGTCTCTAATCTAGCTCAAAAAGCGAATATTCCAACGCCTGAAATCGGTATTTATGAAAGTCTAGATATGAATGCATTCGCTTCAGGTGCTACACCAAATAGTTCTGTAGTTGCATTTAGTACAGCGCTAATTGAAAAAATAACAATTTCTGAAATCGAAGCAATTGCTGCCTTATAGGGGGTGATTTTTTATCTCAATTGGGGCATGATATTTATGTTGTTGGGGGAACCCTCTGGGAAATACTTAGCTAAAAATTGCAAAATTTACAAGTTATAAAAAACCCGCATGCCGCGGGTTTTTAAATCTACATGAAATTAAGCATTTTCACGTGCAATAGCACGGTAACCAATATCTTTACGGTATTGAACACCGTCAAAAGTGACTTTTTTACATAATTCTAGAGCGGTTGTTTGTGCTTCACCAATAGTATGACCAAGTGCTGTTACACAAAGGACACGACCACCAGCAGTCACAATGTCACCATTTTCATTGCTTGCGGTACCTGCATGAAACACTTTGGCATCTGTCATTTCAGTTGCTAGACCAGAAATAACATCATCTTTACTTGATGTTTCAGGATAACCTTTAGATGCAAGTACAATTCCAACCGTTTTGCGTTCATCCCATTCTGCTTCACGTGGTAGGTTACCGGCAATACCAGCTTCAACCAGTTCAACTAAAGATGATTTTAAGCGCATCATGATGGGTTGTGTTTCTGGGTCACCAAAACGACAGTTGAATTCGATTACACGAGGTTGACCTTCAGCATCAATCATCAGACCTGCATATAAGAAGCCTGTGTATACATGACCATCTGCTTTCATGCCATCCACAGTTGGACGCATGACTTCTTTCATGACTTTATCAAAAACATCTGCTGTCACGACAGGTGCGGGAGAGTAAGCACCCATACCACCAGTGTTTGGACCTTGATCACCTTCAAAGATGCGTTTGTGATCCTGAGATGTTGCCATCGGAAGAATATTATCACCATCAATCATGCAAATGAATGAAGCTTCTTCACCATCAAGAAATTGTTCGATAACCACGCGTGAGCCAGCATCACCAAATTTATTACCTGCTAACATGTCATCAATTGCATCGAATGCTTCTTGATTGGTCATTGCAACAATGACCCCTTTACCTGCGGCAAGACCATCAGCTTTAATGACAATTGGCGCCCCATTTTTTTCAACAAATGCTTTTGCTGCTTCTACTTCAGTGAATACATCATAGAATGCTGTTGGAATATTGTGGCGCTTCAAGAAATGTTTAGCGAATGCTTTTGAACCTTCTAATTGTGCTGCAAATTGGGTAGGTCCCCAAATTTTTAAGTCTGCTTCTCGGCAAGCATCAACTACACCATTGACCAGTGGTGCCTCTGGACCAACAATAATTAAATCGATGGTATTATTCTTAGCAAACTCAATAATTGCAGCATTGTCTAAAATGTTTAAGATAACATTTTTACATTTGTTTTCTGTAGCAGTACCCGCATTACCAGGAGCGACAAAAACCTGAACAACTTTGTCATCTTGTGCGATTTTCCAAGCCAAAGCGTGCTCACGACCACCGCTACCTAATACTAAAATATTCATCGGTTCATACTCCATGAATCGAAATGATACAAAGTCCTCAACCCAATAAAAGGGGGAGGACTTTGTATCAGATTAGAAATCTATTTTATTCAGCATGTAAGACTGTAAATAAGTCATGATTTTCGTCAATTAGTGACGGAAATGACGCATGCCAGTAAATACCATTGCAATGCCAGCTTCATCTGCAGCAGCAATTGTTTCTTCATCACGCATTGAGCCGCCAGGCTGAATAATACATTTAATACCCGCTTTGGCTGCATTATCAATTCCATCACGGAATGGGAAGAATGCATCAGATGCCATAACAGCACCTTCGACTACAAGTCCTGCATGTTCTGCTTTAATTGCAGCAATACGAGCTGAGTTAACACGGCTCATTTGACCTGCACCTACACCAATCGTTTGACGATTTTTTGCGTAAACAATTGCATTTGATTTCACGTATTTTGCAACTTTCCAAGCAAAAATGAGATCATCAATTTCTTGTTCAGTTGGTGCACGTTTAGTGACAACTTTCAGATCATCTTTGGTAATCATTCCCAAATCTTGATCTTGAACTAATAAACCACCATTCACACGTTTATAGTCAAGTTGAGTTTTACGAGCATCAATCGCAGGTAATTCACCACAAATGAGAACACGAACATTTTTCTTCGCGCCAGTAACGTCTAATACGCCCTCAGCAATACTTGGTGCAATGATTACTTCGACAAACTGACGATCTACAATAGCTTGTGCTGTTGCGACATCTAATTCACGGTTGAATGCAATAATGCCACCAAATGCAGATTCTGGGTCTGTTGCATACGCTAAATCATAAGCAGTTTGAATACCCTCTAATGAAACTGCAACGCCACAAGGGTTTGCATGCTTGACAATAACACAAGCAGGTTTAGCAAAAGATTTCACACATTCAAGTGCTGCATCGGTATCTGCAATATTGTTATAAGATAATTCTTTACCTTGTAATTGCTGAGCCGTTGAGACTGAAGCTTCTGTTGCCGATGCTTCTACATAAAACGCTGCCGATTGATGAGGATTTTCGCCATAACGTAAATCTTGTGCTTTATTTAATTGCGTATTAAATGTGCGAGGAAATTGATCTGCTTGACCTTCATTTTTTCCTACGCGGGCACCAAGATAAGATGCAATCATGCCATCATATTGTGCAGTATGTTCGAATGCTTTTACGGCTAAATCGAAACGTGTTGCATAAGAAAGTGTAGAATTCTCTTTAAGCTCAGCAACAACAGTTGCATAGTCGGAAGCATTGACAACAATTCCGACAGACGCATGATTTTTTGCAGCTGCGCGAACCATTGTTGGTCCACCAATATCAATATTTTCAATCGCATCAGCAAGAGAGCAATTCGGTTGAGCAACAGTTTGTGCAAATGGATAAAGATTTACAACGACTAAATCAATTGCATCAATATTGTGTTCAGCCATAACAGCTTCATCAAGTCCACGGCGAGCTAAAATACCACCATGAATTTTTGGATGTAAAGTTTTTACACGGCCGTCCATCATCTCTGGAAAACCTGTATGCTCTGAAACTTCTACTACTGCTACATTATTATCTTTCAATAATTTATATGTACCGCCTGTAGATAAAATTTCTACCCCAAGAGCAACAAGGTTTTGGGCGAATTCAACAATACCAGTTTTGTCTGATACAGAGATTAAAGCACGTTTAATAGTCATGATCGTTGTCACAGTCACAGTAATTTAAAACAATTTTGCAAAAATGCAGGTTAAAAAAAATGCCTGCGGAATTCGCAAGCATTTTATCATTTATTCACTCATTAAACCGTGAGCTTTTAACTTTTTACGTAAAGTTCCACGATTTAGTCCAAGAATCTCAGCAGCACGTGTTTGGTTACCACGCGTATATTCTAGAACGACAGATAAAAGAGGCTTCTCCATTTCTGCTAGCACCATATCATACACTTGTGATGGTTGTTCGCCTTGTAATTGTGCAAAATAATGACGAACTGCGCGATCTACGTGGATACGAAGAGCAACATCAGATTGTGCAGTAAAAATAGGAGATTTGCTATTCATGCGAATTAATCCGAAAATCAGATATCACTAGGGTAAAGTGATATATAAATGTGGTCTATGAAATATGTGAATATCGCTTCAAATTATAAAACGATAATTCTGAAACTGGTATATAGCTTGCCACAAATCTTCGTTTTGGTCGAAAAATAAGCGTAACAATAGTTTAATTTTTGTTACAGGCTCATTTTAAACAATAAAATTGGTCTTATGCGCTTTATATGAAATAAAGCACATTAAACTAATAAATTTTATTGTATATATAACGAAGAGTTTGCAGCACAAAGCTTACGTGGCGCGTATAATACCATCCTTCTAGGAAAAGTGAGCAAGAAAACTGCATTTTTTTTAATTTTTTAATAGATTTTTTCAATACTCATGGGCGAATGATTTGTAATTTATAATGATCAAAGCTTTTTGCGGGTACTGGAATAAATAAGTCAAAGGTAAAAGGGCTTTCTATTGGAATTCGTTGAATATTTTTCAAACTATGAGTGAGATATTCTTTTGGTGTATAGGTTTGACTGAAAATGGTCTTTCCATCTTTACTTAGAGTTAACAATAAAAGTGGCATTTGTAAGCTTTGTTGATTTTTATTGGTTAATTCTCCTATCAACGTGAAATTTTCATGATTATTGGTGTGAATTTTTATATTACCTAAAAGAATTAAAGTATATTGTTTGTCTAAATTTGAACATTTAACAAAGTTACAAAACTTGATCATTATATTATTTATTGATGGATGTTGTGAAAAATTATGATTAAATACGAAAAGCTGAAGACATAAAATAATAATTAAGATAGAAGTTACTACTCCCCAAATTATGTAATAAGTAATACGTACGGTTTGTTGTTTTAAAAAGGCTTTATCTTCTGCAAGATTTAATATGGGGGTTTTTTGATGTGGTTCAGTATTGAAATAAGTTAAGTTGTTTAAATAGGTCTCTAAATTGATATTTGAATGTTCAACTTTTAAATTGAAAATTTTTAAAAGATCAGAAGATGAATTGATCGTCTCCTGTTCAAGACTTAAAATTTCAGTGTGTTGTTGTTCTTGGCTGTTATTATTTTTGATACTTTTTAAGTGAAGAAGAGCATTAAAAGAGCAAGCACACTTTGGACAACAAACCATGCCCTGAGCAACAGTCAATTGCGTGACTGAAACTTTATATATGCTTGCACAATTCGGGCATTGGGTTTGTTTGTCTGTCATATATTTATATTATTGTCATCAGTTTTATATGGGCTGGCGTTTCCCTGAAATTCGACACCAGTATTCATCATGCTTGGTAATATCTAATATATCAAAATATTCGGCATAAACTTGTGAAACTTCATCAACCTGTTCACTAATAATACCCGCTAAAGCAAATTCGCCTAAAGGTTGAATTAAATTTGCAAACTCAGGAGCAAGAATCATGAGCGGTCCTGCTAAGATATTTGCAACAAAAACATCGGCTTTTTGACCTTGCAAGGTCTCGTTAAACTCATCAGGCAAGCCAACGAATAAATTCTGGGCAACACCGTTTAATTCGGCATTTTGCTGAGTTGCTAGTACAGCTTGTGGGTCAATATCGGTTGCATACACTTTTTTTGCACCAAGTAATAAAGCAGCTACTGCTAATATTCCAGATCCACAGCCATAATCAATTACAATTTTATCCTTTAAATTGGTTTGACCTAACCATTGTAGGCATAAAAAAGTAGAAGCATGGTTACCTGTACCAAATGCAAGACCAGGATCAAGTTTTAAATTTACAGCATCTGCTTCTGGTGCTTGCATCCATTCAGGAACGATCCAAAATTTTTCGCTAATTTGAATCGGCGCATAAGCATCCATCCAAGTGCGTTCCCATTCTTGGTCTTCGATAAACTCAAAAGATAGAGGAGCATCTGGCATTTGTAGCTTAATAAAAGTAATGAGCGCATCTACATCAATTTCTTCATCTTCTTCTTGTGCATAAATACCAGTAACAATAACGTGATTCCAAAGTGGTGTCTCGCCTGGGAGTGGTTCTAATAAATCCTGATTTTCAGCGTCATCTAGGGTTACACTGACTGCTCCCAAGGAATTGAGTAAGGTCTCACTAAAATCGACTTGAGCTTGATCAACGGTAATATGAATTTGTAACCACTTCACAGATATAACCTAATTAATTTTCATTGAATGCATTATTGTAGCTGATATCTTTTTTTACTGTGTAAATTTCTTAATAGATTGAAATAAAATATATAAAAATTAAAAGATGAAGTTTGTTTATTATTGAATTAATACATCATAATTTCTTGTAGTAAGTGTTTATAAAAACAACTCACTACAAGATTTTAGCGTTAATGAAATTAATTAGCAGGTGCTGGCGCCGTATATGCTAGAGTACATTTACCAGCATATTGTTTACCTTCAATATTGATGGATTTTGCATTTAAATCTGATTTACAAATACTACTTAATTCAGCTTCAGTCCCTTTGATGTTCTTATAATTACCAGATGGGATAAACTGAGTTTGACAGGTTCCATTCCAGATAATACCACGTGCTGCGAAACTTACAGCATCACCTTGTTTTTTACCTTTACATACTTGCTGATATTTTTGAGGATTGTAGGTGCTATCGACTTTGTCATTCGCTTGTACAGTTAACGGTGCAAAAAAAAAGCAAGATAAAACGGCAGAGAGCAAAAAATTGGTTTTCATGATGACATTCTTCCTTTTGTGTTAATGTAATGTTCAACTTAATTTAATAAATAAATTGCACAATAAACAATCATATTCTTGTAGTAAATACGTAGAGCGATTCAATATTTTCACTACATTTTGAAACAAAATGAAATATACATAAATAATGTAGGGGTATTTATTTTCAAGATAAAATTGACTGAATTTGTCAACTTATTGCTGAAATTTTGCTACAATATAAAGTCATTCTTTTATTCTCTCTTTACCACTATGCATTATCCTAAAGTATACGATGTCATTGTTATCGGTGGCGGTCACGCGGGCACAGAAGCTGCACTCGCTGCGGCACGTATGGGTCGACAGACTTTACTTCTTACTCATAATATTGAAACTTTAGGACAGATGAGCTGTAATCCAGCAATTGGTGGTATTGGTAAATCACATTTAGTACGTGAAATTGATGCGCTGGGTGGCGCAATGGCTTTGGCTGCCGATAGAGGTGGTATTCAATTTCGTATTTTAAATTCACGTAAAGGCGCAGCAGTTCGTGCAACACGTGCACAAGCTGATAGAGTTCGTTTTAAGGCTGCAATTCGACATACGTTAGAAAATCAAGCCAATTTAGATATTTTTCAACAAGCTGCAGATGACTTAATTGTTGAGGGTGATACTGTAAAAGGTGTCGTGACTCAAATGGGTATTCGCTTTGATGCGAAAACTGTTGTATTAACAACAGGGACCTTTTTGGGTGGCGTAATTCATGTTGGTTTGAATAATTCATCAGGTGGACGTGCAGGAGATCCGCCTTCAATTTCATTAGCTGCACGATTACGTGAATTAAATCTTCCAGTAGGACGTTTGAAAACAGGTACGCCACCACGTATTGATGCTCGTTCTGTCGATTTTTCTGTAATGATTCCACAGCCAGGTGATTTCCCTTCACCCACTATGTCATTTATGGGTAATGCTTCAATGCATCCAGAGCAAGTGAATTGCTATATTACTCATACCAATGAAAGAACCCATGATATTATTCGAGGCGGCTTAGATCGCTCTCCTTTATATACTGGTCTGATTGAAGGTGTGGGACCACGTTATTGCCCATCCATTGAAGATAAAATTAATAAATTTGCAGATAAAGATTCACATCAAGTATTTTTAGAGCCAGAAGGTTTGGATACGCATGAACTTTATCCAAATGGCATTTCAACTTCACTTCCATTTGATGTGCAATTTGAGTTGGTAAGATCAATTCGAGGCATGGAGAATGCACATATTCTTCGCCCTGGATATGCGATTGAATATGATTATTTTAATCCACAAGCATTAAAATTTTCGTTAGAAACAAAAGCGATTAATAATCTGTACTTTGCTGGTCAAATCAACGGTACAACAGGTTATGAAGAAGCTGGTGCTCAAGGTCTTCTTGCAGGTTTGAATGCTGCACGTCGCGCGTGGGATCAAGAACAGTGGACTCCAAAACGTGATGAAGCATATATTGGAGTATTGGTAGATGATCTTATTACATTAGGAACCAAAGAGCCGTATCGTATGTTTACTTCACGTGCAGAATATCGTTTGATGCTTCGTGAAGATAATGCTGATCAACGCTTAACGCCAATTGGTCGTGAACTCGGATTGGTAGATGATGAGCGCTGGGCTATATATTGTGAAAAAATGGAAGCTGTAGAAAAAGAAACGAGCCGTTTACAACATCTATGGGCTGCGCCGAATAACCCAATGGGTAAGAAGTTTGTTGAATTAACAGGTGCGGATCTGTCTAAAGAGTGTTCTGCAATTGATTTGTTAAAACGACCGAATATTAATTTTGCGCAAATTGCTGAATTGACAGATTCAGAAGTATCTACTTTTGTGGGCGAACAAATTGAAATTGCGGTGAAATATGAAGGCTATATTCATCGTCAGCAGGAAGATGTTGCACAATTAAAGCGTTTAGAAGAATCTAGAATTCCAGCCGATTTTAATTATGATATTGTTTCTGGTCTATCACGTGAAATTACATTGAAATTGAAAGATGTTCGTCCTGAGACTTTAGCTCAAGCTGGTCGTATACCTGGTGTTACCCCAGCAGCTGTTCAATTATTGATGATCACGATTCGTAAAAATAATCAAGCTAAAAAATCTGCATAATATTGAAAATAAAAAAGCCCGTGTCCTCACGGGCTTTTTTATTGGAAGATGAGTATTTATTCGGATTATTAAATGTCCGTTTCGGCAAATTAAACAATTATTAATATTCTTATTCATTCAGAATACATCGCAAATTATCGTGTAGATCGAAAGGTTCTATTCATGGAATATTAAATTTTAAGGAGATCACAATCTCTTTCCTATTTTAAGCATATAGTAGTTCCATTCTTTCCTAAACAGAAAAAATGCTTTATGAAGCATTTCTTGTTATTTCACAAAATATCATTAATTTTATATATTTACTTTACGTTCAAAACTTAGAGGAGATGGCGATGACGATGAAGTTTATTCGTTATAATACCGCTGAACTTGCATGCGGATTTTAACAGTGCAGAGATGGTGTGATAAAGAAAATAATAATATTTAATATAATTAGAATTTGCAGCGTAAATAAAAAAAATACACAATAATAATCCGTGAGTCCCTGTAAAGGGACTTTTTTATTTCACTGCATTTTTTAAATTTTGAAATTTTTTTAGTAGATGATTCTTGATTTTTATTAAGTAGATTTTATAAAGGATTGAACGTATATTTTTAATATTTTTTTGAAACATATCTTGATGAATCCAAAAAATTAAGGAGGAGTAAAATAACTAAAGTATTTATCCAACAATTTAATAAGAATTATGTGGAAATAGCAGATTATCAAAAGACAATATTTTGTGCTTTTAAGCAGGATAGAGAATCATGCTATCTAGTAATTCAATCATATTTGAGCTTAAAAAAATTGTAGGCGAAGTCAGGTACAAATTTATAAGTAAAATAATTTAAGAACCTTGGTCTTAAAAAACCTTAGTAAAGAGGATATATCGGCAGAGATATGCTTTTCAGGGTAATGAAAAGAGATGTGTAGAAATTTAGATAAAGAAAAAGCCTGAAAGTTGAGTTCAGGCTTTTAATAATTCAATCAGTGAGAGTTGAATGTGAAAACAAATATAACACAAAATGTTACAAAAATGCAAGTTGAAAATTTTGAAGTCACTCAGAGTTATTGATATTTGTTATATTAATACGGTGAGTAGACATTTTTGAATCAATATACTTCACGATACTCTTGAACATGTCACTTGTTGGAGTAAGGTTAGGAATTGGATTTGGTTCTCCACATTTAGTAGTAATTGTATTTAATTATGCTAATAAGGGGGTGAAGTTTTAGCATCCTCTTTAGCCATCACCTTAGAGCTAATCGCAATGACAGTTGCAACAGCAATAGCAGGTATTGTTGTAAATAATACAAGAATTATTTTTACTGATCGTTTCAGGGGGGCGAAAACTCTAGCTTCTAGGTTATTTATAATTTTTGCTCTAGCTTCGATTATGTGAATATTCATGGTATATAAATCAGAAAAATAAAATAAAAAAATTTAAAAATCAATAAAGTAAATCCAATTAACAAATTAAAAGTTGATTAAAAATGATTGTGTAACATAATCATTATTCAATATCACACGATAGATTGCGTATGAAATTAATTAACTGTCGATCATGTGGGCGTTTATTGGCAAAAGGAAGCTTTACGACTTTAGAAATAAAATGTCCAAGATGTAAAACAATGAATTTTATGAGCATCACGAATGCCTTACTCGATTGCCCAGAGCAACCAAAATCTAAATCTAAACAGGTCGTTTAGATATTTATTGGAGAGAAAAATGGTTAAATTTAATGTAAATCAAAGTGCGAAAACTTTAGGAAAAATAGGGAAAAGTTCTTCATTACTTCAACATGAACGTTACTGTGTAGCTGAGAAAGTGATTAAAAAGATTTGCGAAGTATCTATATATAATAGTGATGAAATAGTTTTATCTAGAGCATTAACAAATTTAAAAGATGAATCAATAATCATGCCGAAAGGAGATCCTAGTGTTGGATATCCTCAGATCTGTTTACGATCGAATCGAAAACCTGAGCCAACAGATTTGGAAGCAATTAGTAAAATAGCAGATGATGCAGCAGCGGCTCATCCTAATGATCCTAATGCTAGAGCAAAAGCTGTTATCAAAGCCATAAATCAAATTTGTGGTGGAGGAAGTTTAGGGCATGCATGGGTCATTGTTTTTGAAAGTGACAATGTTACTGACTCAAATTGCCATAGATATGGATATCATGAAGGCGTGGGATATACAAAAAATAGAAGTAATGATAGGCCGAATCGAGGATTTGCTTATCAATTATGTTTGAAAATTAGTAAAGAGCAATTTCATGTACTTGAGCATAAAATTATTCCTCAATTAAATAAAGAAAGTACAGAGATTGCTAAGAATTTTCATCTACAACCTAATCCGGATGAACAAGGCGTTTATACGCCACTGACAAATTGTACTTGGTTTGCAGGTAATGTTTGGAATCGAACAATGAATCAATTTGTTGAGTTTAAACAGCCTTTTGATGGTAGCGAGCATGCAGAAGATTGGGGGATTAACTACCTTTATCATATCGATGAGGTATCTGATCCAGGTTATTTATCTCTGGAAATGGCGAAGATACTTTCTAATTATTAATTTTAGAAAGTGATTTAGTTGTTAATTCAGAAATAGTAACAAAAAATAAAAAAAGCCTACAGATTCTCTTTAGCGGCTGAATCTGTAGGCGATGGCTTCACGGAGTTATTGTCTGTTACTTATCGTTATATTTTAACTATAGGGTATAAATTAATATTTGATATTTATAATATTGTTACTCAAGTGTCAAAAGTATTTAAATTAATATTATTTTTTGAAACACTCTCTGTGATTTTTTTCACAGTACTATATGTATTGGATAAATACTTCATGAATGCTTGCAGAAAATATAGGATCGAAAATAAGAGGCTCACTTTTTGTGGGTTTTTTGTAATATTTAAGACGTCTTATAATTAGTGAAAGAGAAGTAGAAAGCTAGTTCAAACAATAATTAAAGACGTTTAGGGAGATCTAGGTTAAACAGGCTCTTTTGAAGCCAAGTGAATAGTTTGAAATTTGGTACAAAAAAGAAATTCAGATCAGTTAACTTCTTTAAGGGTTTATTTTTATTCTAATATTGCGTATTTTAAGATTAAATTAAGAGGCTGGTTTTATGAAAAAGACATTGGGATTATGTTTAATAATTGGTGTGGTTGGATTAGTCGGATGTAGTGGAACTGAAGCTGAAAAAGCCAGAACTAATCTTGAAGATCAGGCAGTTTTAAATATTAAAACAAAGTTAGATAACCCTAACGCCGCTCAATTTAGAAATCAACATGGGGGCTGTGGGGAAGTAAACGCTAAGGATAGTAATGGTAATTACACGGGTTTTAAAAAATATGTAGTCATTGATGGTAATGTGATTATGGAAGGTGAGGATAAAAATGGAATATTTGCGCAACAGTGGAAGCAGAATTGTACAAGTCATCGTTAAATAAATAATAAGTATAAAATGATCATATCTTGTGATTCTTATACATTCTTAACATATGAAGAAAGATCAGTATTTATCATATGAAGAAGAAATCAGTTTGCTTGATTTCTTCATTTCAAATGATTTTGAAGATTTTAAAATGATCGTTATATTTATTGAGTAATAGATTTTAGAAAAGTAATTCGATTTTGTATTAATTCAATTTCACATGAAGCAGAGATAGCCATTTGTGTTGAAGTAGGCCCCACTTCGGCTAAGCTAAAATTATCACATTGTTTTTCTTTATAATCATTCCAAGATTTTTGAGCTACTTCTAGTTTGGTTTTAGCTTTGGTTTGCATATATAGATTTATATATGTTTTGTTGAGCTGTTCTTTTAGAACGGAAACTTCATTATTTAAACAACCAACAACTTCGGCAAAATTACCTGCATTTTCTTCACAATTAGCAGCCCCAATATGTGTGCTTAGCAGTAATAGTGAAAGAAAAAATAGGTTTTTCATTGTTTAATCCTTTTAAATAAGAAGATTGTAGAGATAAAATATTTTGACGATATTAAAACATATCTGTACATAAATTAGCGTGCTCTTTATTTCTTTTTCAACTAATTTTCAGTATCTTAAAATCATTTAAATAGGGATATATTTATGAAAAAACTATTAGGACTTTGCTTGGTTCTGGGGTTGATAGGGTGCGTATCAAATCAAACTACATCTACACCCAATATAATCAAAAATGAGTTTGATGGTAGTAAGGCAATTACGTTTAAACCTTCTAACATTGTCTGTACGTATTCGAATTGTCCAAATTTCGGATTTTCATGGAATAGTAAAATGAAAGATGTGATTGGTGTAACCATAGTTACACCAAACCAAATTAAATATGTTCATGAGATATCTTTTAATATTGATGGAGATATAAGCAGTTTTAGTACTAAAGATATAGGCACTATTCAACTTATGCGAAAATCCGAATACAGCAGTCAAACGATTTTGGTTCCTGTAAAAGTGTTAGAAAAGACTAAGAATGCAAAAGTGGTCAAAGTCCAAATTAGTGGTCCAAGTTTTGTTCAGGATGGTTCATTGATGAGAAAAGATGGGGGCAAAGTGGTAGCATTTAGAAATCTTATTCAATTATTGAATCAAATTGAACAATGACATGTTACCCAAGTTTTAAATTAGCACTCCCTTTTAGGCGGTTTTAAATATCTAAAGAAGAGTCACAATAGTTAGTGATACTTGTTTTTAGCTTCTGATTTTTTTAGCAGAAAATAAAAAACATAATATGTGGAAGTTTATCCAAATTATCAACAAATCTAGGTAATTAGCTGACTTTACTTAATCAGGTTATGATGTCATTTTACAAAAGTTAGAAGGTGGCATCATGATTTCAGCGTACATTGAAAGGTCGCTACCTTACTGCGTTAAGTAGCCTATAAAAGCATTGAAGAATGCTGTAAGAAAATTCTAATGTAGAGCATTCTTTATTCCATTAGATTTTAAATAAAAAAGCCTCGTTCTAGTGGGGACTAGCAACGAGGCGTGTCTTAAAAGTGAGGTGAATTAAGACTAGGTTTTCAGAATATTCCTAGATTTTGTAAAAAAATAGTAGACACCTAATATGAATTGTAAAGTATTCAAATGGTTTTCTACTTAATCATGCTCTTATGTATTTCTTATGTGAAATAGGAAGAAAATGAGTATTGATAACTGATTTTAGGGTACATGATTCAGAGATTATATTTGTAATCCGCTGACTTGTGATGTATGGAAAAAGATCACTGGTAATAAAAAATGATTTAAAAAGATTACAAGATTGAGTAGATTCTAGAACTAAGAAGAAAGGATTATTTTAAGGGCTATTTGAATTATAAGGTGGGATTTTTATAAATCTCACCTTATTTTTTAACTCAAAAATTCTAATTTTTGCAATCTAAAGTTGTAGTACTTCGATGTGTAAAAATAACAAATTTTTGAATTTAATACCACGAATAAAAATGGGAGTTTAGAAGCCCCCATTTTGCCTTATGGTTAAGCAATATCAATTAATTTTTGGACATAATGAATTGCACTGTGTTCAACTTCATCAGCAGTCGGATTATTTTCTGCATTGTAAAATGCGTACATTGATTGATAATTGGCTTGGACATATAGAGCTGTTGTTTCAAAAGGATAAAGAATCTGATTTAAGGGTAACTTATATTTTCCAGTTTTTGAAAAATCTTCTGATTTAATTCCAGCAGATACAGCAAGCATAATTTTTTTGTTTTTAAGCTTATCACCAGTTGATCCATAGGCCCAACCATAGGTAAACACTTCATCTAACCATTGTTTCAGTAAAGGTGGGCAATTAAACCAATATAATGGAAATTGAAGTATTAAGTTTTCATGCGCTTCAATAAGAGACTGTTCTTTCGCAATATCAATTTCTCCATGTGGATATGATTGATAAATTTCATGAACTGTAAACTTCTCTGGGTATTTTCTTAACTCTTCAATCCATCGCTTATTGATATGAGATTCATCGATTTTAGGATGTGCGACGATGATTAACGATTTTTTCATTGTTACAGCTCTATTTAGTTCAAAGTTGATAAAAATAATTATATATTTATGCTTTACTAAATATAAGTACGGTACTTAATGTTATATACTATCCAAAAAGATAGTATGGGTGATTAAAATGAATGAATGTATTCCAACAAATACACAGTTAGAAGATACAGGGTTTGGATATACACTTTCTCTGATCAATGGAAAGTATAAAATGATTATTATGTATTGGCTTAATGAACATAAGGCTGTAATGCGATTTAATGAATTACAACGTTCTATAGGGAATATTTCATTTAGAACCTTGAGCAATACGCTAAAGGAAATGGAGAGAGATCAACTTATTATTCGTAAAGAGTATCCTCAGATTCCTCCAAAAGTAGAATATAGCCTGTCAGAAAGAGGATTATCTTTAATCCCTTTATTGGATATGATGTGTGAATGGGGAGAGCACAATAAAACTCTATGATGATGTTTAAGATAGATTTTATGTTTTTTGGGACTTCTTTTACAGGGAAAATCTAAAAAATTTTTAATTACTTATATAAAAGGTAAATCATGAAGCTCGTCATTTTAGGTGCAACAGGCATGGTGGGGAAAAGTGTATTACATGAAGCACTTCAAAATATAGATATTGAGAAAATTCTTGTGATTGGTCGTGAGAGCAGTGGTATAGAGCATGCGAAGCTCAGTGAGATATTGCTTAAAGATTTATTCAAAATGAATGAGATTGAGAAAGATCTTGTTGGATATGATGCATGTATTTGGGCAATTGGGATGAGTTCAGTTGGGAAAAGTGAACCTGAATATGCAAAAGTGACAGAAGAACTTACTCTATTATGGGCAAAAAACCTTTTACGTATTAATCCTAAATTCTCATTTTGTTATTGCTCGGCTAATGGTGCAGGAGGAAAAAGTATGTGGGCGCGTGTACGTCAGCGTGTTGAAACGGAATTACAGCAAATGCCATTTCAATTTTCCGGCGCTGTACGCCCTGCAGTGATTCAACCTAGTCAAAATATTACTAGTCGCACTCGTGCATATCGGATTGCTATAGGGGTTATGAAACCTCTCAATCCAATTTTTCCATATCTTATTCGCTACTGTCCAAAGCAATTCACGACATCAAAAATTTTAGCACTATCGATGATTGGCGTTGTTCAGGGAAAAGCAAATCAATTCATTCTGGAATCTAAAGATATCAATCAACTTGGGCAGCGTTTATTAAATAATTAACTCATAAAGCAGAATGACTTATTTGAGTTTGTAACTTAAATTTTATAAATATCAAATTAAATGTTGAATATGATTTAATGACGTGTTTGAAATTGATTTGGCTGGAAACATTGGTATATTTCAGTTTTTGGTTTTATTCGGCAGTTTTCTTTATGTAGAGAAACTGTTATTTTTTGCGAAAAGAAATCAATTGTTAAAAGTATTTATATATTTTTAGCTTATATAATTTTCATTATTTATTGATGGTTCCATTTTTTAGTCTTATTCAAGTTGAAATCATAGTGCTAACGGAGATTAATGTACTATACAAGTGAGTGTGCGAGCATTATCAAATGGATGTAAATCTGTTTTATTAGCAAATGTTGTAGTAATTCACATAAATAGTAGTCCTTAGTGTAGAGAATTTTTATAACTCAAAATGATCACTTTATAGAGTAATATTTGTACTCTAATCCTCTAAATATTCATACAAAATTAACAAATGAAATATATCAATGCAAAAAAGCTTTCTGCAGTACATATTCTCCCTATATCAGGGAATTTTTTTAATTATCTTTAACGGCATTCATCAGAAAGTCGGGTTCAATGTGTTGAATAATTTGTCCAAATCCACGAAGCCACCAAACTAACTGTGATGTATAGGGAACAGTTGCGCAGACCATCGAAATACCATCAGATAGTTTAGTAATTTTTTGATCTATGCTGAGTTGACACTCTTCAAAATAAGTCGAATCTTGTTCAGACATTGTTAATTTAATTTCGATCTGTTCAGTCGGCTTGGCGTAATCGACGCGAAACCCTAGAGCACCTGATTCGATATATTTATCAATATCAAAATTAACAGGATGCATTGCACGAGATTCTAGTACTTTAGCAGATTTAAAACGATGTAAGGCAAAGGTTTGGATGTCTGATTTATCGTATCGTGTACAAATAAGATAAATAATGGCGCCTTTTTGTACCAATCCGAGTGGATTTAAGGTGTAGGTTTTTTCTTCTGTCAATGTTGAAGTTCTAGGCTGATAAATACATTCTAGTTGTTTGTCTTGTAATAGTCCTTCATAAATAGCTTGCTGCGCTGATCTGTCGACTAAGGGAGGAATAAGCGGTTGATTCGCTGGCACAATACGAACACGATTAATCCATTGTCGAACATTATTTTGGCTTGATAAATTCCGCCGTGCCAAATCAAACCATGGATTCATTTCCTCGATAAGGCTCGGAGGGAGTAAGTGTTTCAGATGTTCTTCTACCATCATAAACGTGACAGCCTGAGAGCTAGTCATATGTGGCAAACTTTGAATGGGTGCATCTGATCGCCAGCGCCAACCTTGTGGAACTGTTCCATTATTTTCAATTGGGAATCGTTGAGAAATTTGATTTAAATCACGCTGAATAGTGCGTAAGCTAATTTCAATTCCTTCACGTTGAAGAATTTCTTGTAATTCACGTGTTCCCATCCATTTACCTGTAGATAATCGAGATAGGATTTGCCATTGTCGGTACAAGGTGTTGGAGGTTTCTTTTTCTTGGATAGACATATTTGATTTCAAAAAGCGTGTGAAGTTCAGTTTTATTAAAATATATGCACAAGAGAAAACAGTTGTTTTGACAGGCATGAATACGGTTATTGGTATTTTGCAACATTTATCAATATGAATGCAATTTATTATTTAAAACGTAAATCACATTCAAATAGACTGGATCAGATATCTTGTGCAAGGTGATACTACGCTGGCTAGAATAAATCATGATGGGGTGAAGAAGGTAGGAAATTTATATTATTAAAAAATTAGTGATTTTATACTTGAAAAAGTTGTGATATTCATCAATATTAAAAATGGAAATGAAGTTAATGGATTTTCGCTTTTTTGTAATTTATCGGTATAATTACTTGAAAGTTCAATAAAAGCTAGATAAAACAGTAGATAAATAAGTAACAAGGACTAAGAATGAAGCTTTATTATTCTCCAGGTGCATGTTCATTAGCATCTCATATTATTTTAAATGAAATTAATGTTGATTTTGATTTAGAAAAAGTAGATTTAAAAACACATATAACTGAAAAAGGTACAAACTATTACCAAATTAATCCAAAAGGCTATGTGCCAGCCTTGGAAATTAATCCTGGATTAATTTTGACTGAAAATGTAGCTATTCTTCCATTTTTAGCACAACACGATCCTAAACAGGATCTTATTCCACCATCGGGTTTGGGGCGTGCAAAAGTTTTAGAATGGTTAGGATATTTAAATTCTGAATTACATGATGCGTATTCTGTATTCTTTGGAGCGCCTTTAACTGATGATGCAAAACAAAAAGCATATGCTGAATTAGATCGGTTATTAACCTATATTGATCAAGCAATTGTTGCATCAGGAAATGAGTATTTAGTTGATGATAATTTTGGTCCAGCAGATGCATACTTATTTGTGCTTACCAATTGGTCAAATCTTATTAAACATGATTTAACACCTTTTCAAAATGTAGTTGCACTTCGTAAAAAAGTTGCAGCTCGTCAATCTGTACAAATTGCAATGCGTGATGAAGGTCTAATTCCATAAATATAAAAAGAATAAAAAACCACATATTAATATGTGGTTTTTTAGTCATAAAAGCGAAAATATTTATTTAAAGAAATATCCCGTTTCAGGAGAGCTAGCATTTGCCATGCGCTTACGTGGCATACGACCAGCCAAATAAGCTTCTCGACCAGCTTCAATGGCTTTTTTCATTGCAGATGCCATTAAAATAGGATTTTGTGCAGCTGCAATAGCAGTATTCATGAGTACGCCATCACAACCCAATTCCATCGCAATTGCAGCATCACTTGCAGTCCCCACACCTGCATCAACGAGAATAGGAACTTTTGCATTTTCTTTGATAATTGAAATGGTATGAGGGTTTAAGATTCCTAATCCAGATCCAATTAAACTACCTAAAGGCATAATTGCTACACAGCCCATACTTTCAAGTTCTTGAGCAACAATAGGGTCATCTGAGGTATAAACCATGACTTCGAAACCATCTTCGATGAGGGTGCGAGCAGCTTTCAGTGTTTCTGTGACATGTGGATATAATGTTTTTTCATCGCCTAATACTTCTAGTTTCACTAAATTGTGACCATCTAGAAGTTCTCGTGCAAGCATGCAAGTGCGGATTGCACTATCTGCATCAAAACAACCTGCAGTATTTGGGAGGAGTGTATATTTTTCAGGTGGAATAACTGAAAGTAAATTAGGTTGATCTGCATGTTGTCCGATGTTTACACGTCGAATCGCCAGAGTCACAATTTCAGCACCACTTGCTTGAATTGCTAAATCTGTTTCATTGAGATCTTTGTATTTCCCGGTGCCAACAAGTAGGCGAGATTGAAATGTACGTGAGCCAATTTTTAAGGCTGAATCTTCCATGGGTGCTCCAAAATTAACCGCCACCGACGGCATGAATAATTTCAATTTGATCGTTTTCTTGAAGAAGTGTTTGTTTGAGCTTGCTTTTTGAAACAATCATTTCATTTCTTTCAATAGCAAAGCGTTTACCTTCTAAAGCCAATGTTTGAATCAATTCGAGAAGATTAGTACAATCAGTGTCTTGTATTTCGCCATTTAAATTAATTCGCATTTGAATTCCTTACATTCTTATCTTGCATATTTAAATGCGTTCCAAGCCAATAATAACCAGCCAAAAATCATTAAAGCACCGCCAATAGGGGTGATTGCACCTAAGCCGCGTGGAAGTCCTAGTGCCATAATGTAAAGGGAGCCGCAGAAAAATAAAATACCGACTTGGATAAGAAGAAAACTAGACTTTATTGGAATCTGTGGAATGACTTTGGCAATGATGCCAAGTGCAAGTAACCCGAGAGCACTATAGAAAAAGTAATCTGTAGATGTTTGCCACCATTCAAGTTGGCTTTCTGTTGCGCGTACTTTTAGACCATGCGCACCAAAAGCACCTAGTATGACAGCTAAGGCCAAATTAAGTGCCGCAATTGCAATCCACATTATTAAATTTCACCAATGAATTTTATAACCAAACATAGCATAGATGACTAGCGCAAGAAAGTAGAGTTAGCGCCTATTCTTATGCATTTTTAAGATTAAAAAAGGGCACAAGGCCCTATATAAGTGAAAACAAATTTATTAATTTGATGACATCGCTACTTTTATCTTTTCCATGGCATTTTTTTCTAACTGACGGATACGTTCTGCTGAAACATTGTATTCTGCCGCAAGCTCATGCAAAGTCGATTTATCATCATCTAACCAACGACGTTGTAAAATGTTACGTGAACGATCATCTAACTGTTCCATTGCATCATGAAGAGCAGAAGTACTTTGCTCTTCATAGTCTTCATCTTCGACTAAACGTGCAGGATCATAACGACTATCTTCTAAATATAATGCTGGAGCAACATGGGTTGAACCTTCATCATCATCATCGCCAGATGCTTCAAAAGCAGCATCATAAGCAGTGAGTCGTCCTTCCATTTCTAGGACTTGTTCTGGTGTGACGTTTAAATCTTTTGCAATTGATTTTGCTTCTTCCAAAGTCAGTTTTTTACTGGATTTTTTCAGGCTTCTTAAGTTAAAGAAAAGTTTACGCTGAGCTTTGGTTGTTGCAATTTTAACAATACGCCAATTACGAATCACATATTCATGAATTTCAGCTTTAATCCAATGGACAGCAAAAGAAACT
The DNA here is from genome assembly GCF_002135375.1 of Acinetobacter sp. ANC 4558. GTDB lineage: Bacteria > Pseudomonadota > Gammaproteobacteria > Pseudomonadales > Moraxellaceae > Acinetobacter. The sequence continues at coordinate 40,387 of NZ_NEGH01000010.1, forward strand.
AAACGCACGCCCATATTGGGATCAAAGCGTTTTACTGCTTTCATTAAGCCTAAATTGCCTTCTTGGATTAAATCACCTTGTGGTAAACCGTAACCTGCATAACTACGTGCGATATGGACAACAAAACGTAAATGAGACATCACCAATAACTTAGCAGCATCTAGGTCTTGGTCGTAAAAATACTTTTCAGCTAACTCTTTTTCTTGTTCAGCTGTTAAAATTGGAATTTGATTGACAGTACTAATATAAGCACCGAGATTTGCACCTGGCGCCGATAATGACAGGGGCATCAATTGATTGCTGCTGTCACTCATATTGACTCCTTATAGGATGGGATAAAATTATCAATAGTTTATCTTAAAGCGAATATCATCTGAAATTAAAGAACAATTAGTGAAAAAATGTAATCTTTAATATCAAATATGAATGAAATACGAATATTGAATCATATTTATACGTCAATCTTATAATGAAATTCATTTTCAGCGATTTTAAGTACTTCACAGTGAATGTGATGAATCTGACAATAACGTGAGATATCTTGTAAACTATGTGGATCTGAGGATTTTAATAAAAAATGCTTTGTATTGCTATTTTTTAATGAGCGTTTGAGCATTAATAATGGCATAGGGCAAGGTTTACCCATAGCATTGATGATATTGATTGATGTTTCAATGGCACTCATACGCACAGTAAAAGCATGTTACATTAATGATCTCTCTATCTTAGCAAATTTAAGGCAAAAGCCAAAAATAAATTTATTAAAATTTAGACAGATGTATGCTTTAAAAAGTTTCATAACTTAAAATGCTAAAATTGAATAAGATATATAAAAAAAAATCTATTAATTGTTCCAAACACATGATAAGCTCAAGTCGAATTAGGTTTTACAGCAACCTTAAATTGTTTGAAACCTACTTTAAATTATGGATGTAACCGGGAATTTGTTAATAGTTTCACAGAATGATTACAAGATTAGAAATAAAAATTGTTTTTAACCCTTGTTTGTTTGTCTGCTGCTTGCAACACCGGGTGGTCCTTTTTATGAAATCAATGAGGATTAACTAATGACAGCTGCTCGCGAACAAGGCGTAGTAAAATGGTTTAACGACACTAAAGGCTTTGGCTTTATTCAACGTAATGGCGGTGATGATGTATTTGTTCACTTCCGTGCGATCCAAGGCGACGGCCACCGTTCACTTCGTGACGGTCAACGCGTTGAATTCAGCGTAGTTAAAGGTCAAAAAGGCTTCCAAGCTGAAGAAGTTCAGCCATTAGACTAATCTTTAGATTAGTTTGAGAAAAACGCCCTAATGTATATTGGGGCGTTTTTGCTTATAATGTGAAAACATTATTTATCCCTTAGTAAGATAGAGCAAATCAATATGTCAGTAGGTTTTGAAACCTTAAATTTACATCCCGATTTAAAAAAAGCAATTGATGCCTTAGGCTTTAGCATGATGACGCCAATTCAGGAGAAGGTTTTAAAATATACATTAGCTGGGCATGATGCAATTGGTCGAGCACAAACTGGAACTGGTAAAACAGCTGCTTTTTTAATTAGTGTCATTAATGATTTACTCACTAATCCGATACAAGAACAGCGTTACCGTGGCGAGCCTCGTGCATTAATTTTAGCACCAACACGCGAACTTGCATTGCAAATCGAAAGTGATGCGAAGGAATTAACTAAATTTACAAATTTAAATTTAGTTACATTACTTGGTGGCGTGGATTTTGATAAACAAACAAGTTTATTGGATCGTAATTTTGTCGATATTATGGTGGCTACACCAGGACGATTGATTGATTTGGTCGAACAAAAACAGGTTTGGTTAGATCAAATTGAGTTTTTAGTGATTGATGAAGCAGATCGTTTATTGGACATGGGATTTATTCCATCAGTAAAGCGAATTGTTCGTTATTCACCTAGAAAAGAACAGCGTCAAACATTAATGTTTTCAGCAACTTTTAACTATGATGTGTTGAATTTAGCGCAGCAATGGTTGTTTGAACCTGTAACGGTAGAAATTGAGCCTGAGAAAAAAACCAATGCTGATGTTGAGCAACGTGTATACATGGTTGCAGGATCGGATAAGTACCAGTTATTAAAAGATATTCTACGTGATGAACCGATTGATAAAGTGATGATTTTTGCAAATCGCCGTGATCAAGTGCGCAAACTTTACGATCATTTAAAGAGAGATGGCTATCGGGTTGTGATGTTGTCAGGTGAAATTGCACAAGATAAACGTTTAAAAATGCTTGATCAGTTTAAAAGTGGAAAGCAGAATATTATGATAGCAACAGATGTTGCTGGACGTGGTATTCATGTGGATGGGGTATCTCATGTAGTGAATTTTACCCTACCTGAACAATCAGATGATTATGTACATCGTATTGGGCGTACTGGTCGAGCAGGATCTCAGGGTGTGAGTATTAGTTTCTTATCCGAAGATGATGCTTTTTATTTGCCTGAAATTGAGAAAGCAATTGGGCAAAAACTACCTTTGACACGTTTAGAGGGATATTGTTAAATTTTTGCTGATCTGTGAGTTGTTTAATTGATTGTATTTAAAATGCCACTGTTGTGGCATTTTCGTTTATTGTTTATTTGCACTGAAAATGAAGAGTAGTTTGATAATCCTCATCGGTTGCGATATCTGTTTGAGTTCCTGAAATTTTACCGAAAATATTACTGGCAGCCTGTATGAGTTTTCCAGTATTTGGGTCAACAACTCCTTGTAATATACCGTTATAGGTGGTTTTTTCATCTAGCACGATGGTTGTTGATGTTTTACATGTCTTATTTGCTGCATTGATTGCATTATTTTTAGCAATTATTTCCGTTTTTCCAATTCCAGTCACTTCATATTGATGGTTGGCTTTTTGAATTACTGTGGTGTGGTTATTTGGGGTGGTTGCACACGCACTGAGGAAAAGAAAAGATAATGTGCTACTTATCATTAAAATTTTTTGCATTGTTTTCTCTATTGTTCAATCATTTAATTTCTATATTGTCTGATAAACTTGTAATAAGATGCCGAAATATGTATCAAATGTTTAGTATTCTTGTATGACTATTATATTTAAATAACTTCGTTAGATAGGAAATAAAAATAGATGCAAATATTACGAGAAAATAGTGAACAAAAAAGAGTTTATGCTAATCTTGATTATCATTTAATTTAGAATTTAATACGCCATGGTTGATTCAGTTTCAGATATCGTTCATCACAATATTCATCAACGTCAATCTATAGGTCATTTGGTTGAACCTGCACCGAATGATGATCAACTTGAACAAGCCTTTTTGGCAGCATTGGCTGCACCAGATCATCATCGATTGAATCCGACGCGTTTTGTGATTATTCCAGCAGATCAGCGTGATGCTTTTGGTACGCTACTTTCTCAGGCACTTGCAGATACTGGTCAAACAGAAGCTGTACAGCTAGAACGTGTAAAAAATCATCCTTATCGTGCACCACTTTTAGTGCTTGCATTAACTCAGTTTGTGGATCATCCTAAAGTCCCATATTTTGAGCAAACATTAAGTACTGGTGCAGCAATTCAAAACTTTTTGTTATCATTGCAAGCACAAGGTTTTTCAACAATATGGCGCAGTGGAGCAGTGGTTGAATCTCAACACTTTAAACATATACTTGCACTTACAGAACATGATTTAATATCAGGTATAATTTATATTGGTACGGCAGTGAAAGAAATTCCGCCTCGTGCTCAAATAGATACACACAAATTTGTAAGTTATTGGAATAAATAAAACGAGGGAAGACGAAATAATGTCTGAATTGGATTTTTCAGGATTGGTTGATCATTTACCCACTACATCGAAAGCTGACTTAAGAATTACTGTGCTTGGTGGTGGAAGTTTTGGTACGGCAATGGCAAATACTGCTGTCCGAAATGGTTGTGATACGATGATCTGGATTCGTGATGAGGTGATTGCTCGAGAAATTAATCAGACTCATTTAAATCAGCGTTATTTGCCAGATTTTCCTTTAGAGCATGGTTTACGGGCAGTTTCTAATTTAGAAACTGCTGTCAGAGATCGGGATATTATTTTGGTTGCAATTCCAAGCCATTCATTTAGACATGTCTTAAAGCAAGCTCAACCTTATATTAGTGGACAAGCGATTGTTTCTTTAACCAAAGGAATTGAGGCGGAAACTTTTTGCTTTATGAGTGATATTATTCAGCAAGAATTGCCAGAAGTTCCATATGGCGTACTTTCAGGTCCAAACTTAGCGAAGGAAATTGTTGCTGGTCAACCCGCAGGTACCGTTATTGCTAGTCATTCCGAATTGGTTCGAACCTCCACACAACAAGCTTTACATAGTGCATTATTTCGTGTTTTTGCCAGTGATGATGTTAATGGTGTAGAGCTTGGAGGTGCATTAAAGAATATTTATGCGGTCGCAATGGGGATGGCTGCGGCTTATGATGTGGGTGAAAATACTAAAAGTATGATTTTAACACGTGCGTTAGCAGAAATGAGTCGTTTTGCGGTGACGCTTGGTGCAAATCCTTTAACGTTTTTAGGTCTTTCTGGTGTTGGGGACTTATTTGCGACGTGTAATAGTCCATTGAGTCGAAACTATCAAGTTGGTTTTGCTTTAGGAAAAGGAAAAACACTAGAACAAGCAACAACAGAATTAGGACAGACGGCTGAAGGTATTAATACCATTGTTCAGGTGCGAAAGCGAGCGGAAGAGCTTGATGTATATATGCCAATTACATGTGCATTATATGATGTAATTTATCAAGGTGCACCACCTGTCAGTATTGCATTTTCATTAATGAAAAATGGTAACAGAAGTGACGTAGAGTTTGTTCTCCCGCATCAATAATTGCAAAAAATGAAATATCTTCAGATTTTTGTCACAATTGCTCTTTATAATATCGGCATACTTAAATAAGGAAACTTTATGCAGCAAATCACACTCATAAGACATGGGGAAGCTTTGCCACCTGTTCATGGTAATGATATTAAACGTCCTTTAAGTTCAAGAGGGCATTTACAAGCTGCTGAAACAGCAAATTATTTAAAAGATATCGTTTTACCTGAAATTTTTATTGTGAGTCCATTGCTCAGAGCACAAGAAACTTTGGGATATCTGCAAAAGTATTTTGAACATGTACCTGTCTTGATCTGTGATAAAATTAAACCTGAAGATGATGCCAAGGATGCAGTGGATTGGTTGTCACAATTGCCTTATCAATCTATAGTGGTTGTATGTCATATGAATGTGATTGCGCATATATCCTCTATTTTAACGGGAGATGATGCATTTCAATCTTACGCATTGGCAGAAGCACGTATTTTTGAACAAGAAGTTATAGCAGCTGGGCTTTCAACTCAAATTAAAAGCTATATACCAACAATATAAAAATTAAATTAATGATAATGGCAGATACAAATGTTGCATTTATGGATGCCCGAAAATAACGGTGCATGGTATTGGTCTGTTGGAGAAAATTGGTTGAAGGCAGATAGTTTGGATGTTTTAATCCAAGCGATACAGCCTTATCAAGGTAGTGAAACCACTATTTTTTTCCCTAGCCGATATAGTCAGATCATTGAACAGATTATTCCTAAAGCACAGCTGAGTAAGTTGGGTGCAGATGGTATACGATATTTATTGGAAGAATTTGTTGTCTTACCGATCGATGCTATGAGTGTGAAACATGTTTTTAAAAATCCTGATCAATTATTTGTGCTTGGGGTCGCAAACTTAACGATAGAGAATATGCTACAAGCATTAAATCTTCTTCCCATTAAAGTAACGGCTCTATTACCCGATTTTTTAATTTTACCTGTACCCGATTTAAATCAGATTGTAATCGCAAATTTTGATGGAAAACTTTTGGTACGAGAAAATGAATATATGGGAAATTCTATAGATGATCTGTCGGTATATTTAGATTTTCAAAAAATAGAACAAAATTATAAAGTGACAAACTTAGATGAGTATCAACATCACATGTTGACCTCTTCAGTGACGCAAGATCAGTTGGAGCTTTTTGATTATCAGTTTGAGTTAATCAAAAAAGTCAAGCAACATCCTTGGAACATGCTACCCAAAATTAAAGCTGATATTTCTATTTCGGGCTATTGGAAAGCATGTGTTGTATTGGTTTTTGCCATTATTATCGTGCAGTTTAGTTACGACGCATTAAGGTGGGTGAAGTTAAGCAGAGTTGCAGATCAAACGGCAACACAGGCAATACAGCAATATAAAGAATGGTTTGGACAAAATGCTCGTGTGACCGAGCAAAATATTCGTGGTGAATTTAAGAGTCAACTCAGAGCAAGTCAAACAGCCAATGTTTCAGCATTTAAGCTGTTGAGCCAAATTGGACCAGTTTTAATGCAAAATCGTATTATTGCAGATCAAGTCAATTATGAAAATCTGACTCTTAATATGACATTAAAAGCAAAAGATGCAGAAAGCTTACAAACTTTAAGTCAGCAACTGAATCAGCAAGGTTTAAAAGTTGAGTTAGGGAATATTCAAACGAATACTTTGGGTGTGATCGGATTGGTGAAAATACAATAATGAAATTCATGGATCGGTTTGAACAAAAAATTGCCGTATTGAGTGAGCAAGTTACAGAATATCTAGAGCGATTGAGTCCTCGTGAGCGAGTGATGGTTGTTTGTACGGCAGTTTTTGTGATCATTGCATCGATCGGTTCTGCACTTTGGTATATGCATCAAGCTGCAGCCAAACAACAAGAGCGGGTTCAGGAACTCAATGATTTGATCGTTTGGATGCAAACAAATGCAGTCACGATGAAGCCTGTAGATGAAATGGCACTCAGTCTTACGGATAAAATTCAGCAAGCAGCGCAATCTCAAGGTTTATCAGTGAGTGCGCAAGAAAATAATGGGAAAGTGCAAATTGTAGTCACACATGAAAATTATGTCGTTTTGGCAAATTTTTTAACTAAGCTGGCAGAATCAGGGTTGAGCATTGAAAAAATGGAGTTGGTTTCAGAAGGTGGAAAGATTAAATTAGTAGCAGCGGTTGGATGAGAAATAAAAATATAGTGCGCTAAAGCATGGTTTTTTTTGTCACCAATGCCTATAATGCATTGACTTAAAAAGCAGTAGACTTTTACCGATATGTTGTATTCTCTTGCCCGCCCATTGTTATTTTCTTTAGCACCGGAGCGTGCACACGAGCTAACATTATCTTTATTGAAATCAACTCATAAAATGGGCTTGATGCGTCAAGCTGTTGCAAAAAAACCAATTACCTGTATGGGCATAGAGTTTCCAAACCCTGTTGGTTTAGCTGCTGGATTAGATAAAAATGGTGCATATATTGATGCATTAGCAGATTTAGGCTTTGGTTTTATTGAAATTGGTACAATTACGCCACGTCCACAAACAGGTAATCCACATCCACGCTTATTTAGGCTTCCAAAAGCAAAAGCGATTATTAATCGTATGGGATTTAATAATGAGGGTGTAGATAAGCTCATTGAAAATGTAAAGTCCGCACGTTTTAAAGGAATCTTAGGAATTAATATTGGTAAAAATGCCGATACACCAGTAGAAAATGCGGTTGATGATTATCTCATTTGCTTAGAAAAAGTTTATAACCATGCATCATATGTAACGGTTAATATCTCTTCGCCAAATACCAAAAATTTACGTAGCTTGCAAAGTGGTGATGCACTCACAGATTTGCTCAAAACATTAAAAGAACGTCAGTTACAGTTGGCTGATGAGTTTTTACATTATGTTCCACTTGTACTTAAAGTTGCACCAGATTTAGAACAAGAAGACATTCACTTTATTGCAAATCAATTGATTCAATTTAAAATTGATGGCTTGATTGTAACCAATACCACTTTATCGCGTGATGGTGTTGAAGGTTTACCAGATGCGAATGAAGCCGGTGGATTATCAGGTGCCCCTGTTTTTGAAAAAAGCACAAAATGTTTGGCTGAATTTTCAAAAATCTTAAAAGATCAGATTCCTTTAATTGGTGTCGGTGGGATTTTATCAGGTCAGGATGCGGTGGCAAAACGGGAAGTTGGTGCGACCTTAGTTCAGGTGTATAGTGGACTTATTTACACAGGACCAAAACTGGTTCCAGAATGTATTAATGCTCTGTAGATATGAATACCATTGATATCTTTATTCTGATTATTCTGCTCATTGGAGGGCTAAACGGTTTGCGACAAGGATTTATTAAAGCCTTTGCGAACTTGATTGGATGGATTGTGGCACTCATTATTGCTGCAAAATATGCATCTATTCTAGCGCCTTCTATGACCGTGCTCAGTTCAGATCCTGTGGTACAAAAAATTGCTGCATTTGCATTTATTATTCTGACTATTCTTGTATTCACTTGGATTGTTACTTTTGTATTGAACCGAATTTTAAAAACATTGAAATTAGGTCCATTAAATCGTCTTGCTGGTGGGGTGTTGGGCGGTTTAAAAGGTTTATTGGTTGTTTTGATTACAATTCAGGGGATAGGGCCATGGGTTGAAAGCTCACCTCATTGGAAGCAATCTAAGTTTGTGACTATGTTAATTCCCTATGCACCATGGGCAACCCAAATATCTAAAGATGTTGCAAATGAAGCCTTACAACATATGAAATCTGAAGATTCACAGAAAACTTCAGATATATCTTCTGACATGAGCAAAGATCATTCAAGCTCAGAAGGTAAATCAACGAAAAATCCTTTTTATTAATCCTAGCTTGTCTGCGAGGTTGTTATGTGTGGAGTTGTTGGTATAGCTGGTAAATCGCCTGTTAACCAAATGTTGTTTGATGCTTTGACGATGTTACAACATCGTGGACAAGATGCTGCAGGAATTGTGACCTGTCATGAAGGGCGACTATTTCTTCGTAAAGACAATGGCATGGTGCGAGATGTGTTTCACACTCGCCATATGCGTGCTTTAAAAGGGAATTATGGTATCGGGCATGTTCGTTATCCTACGGCAGGTTCTGCAAGTAGTGCAGAGGCTCAACCATTTTATGTAAACTCACCTTATGGTATTACCCTAGCGCATAATGGTAACTTAACGAATACTGATGAAATTCATGATGATTTGTTTAAAACAGATTTACGTCATATGAATACCGATTCAGATTCAGAAGTTTTGCTCAATGTTTTTGCACATGAGTTACAAAAGCGTGGAAAATTAGTACCCAGTGCTGATGATATTTTTAGCGCAGTTACACGTGTCCATGAGCGCTGTGAGGGGGCTTATGGCGTCGTTGCGATGATTACAGGACAAGGAATTGTTGGCTTTCGTGACCCAAATGGTATTCGTCCTTTAATTTATGGTTCTCGTGAAACAGAAGCGGGCGTTGAATATATTATTGCCTCTGAATCTGTTGCTATAACAGCACTTGGTTTCAAAGTAGAACGTGATTTATTGCCGGGAGAAGCGATTTTTATTGATTCGGATGGACAATTACATTCTAAACAATGTGCAGCAAATCCTGAATACCGTCCATGTATTTTTGAATATGTATATTTTGCTCGACCAGATGCAATTATTGATGGAATTTCGGTTTATAAAGCGCGCTTAAAAATGGGTGAGAAATTAGCGCAAAAGATATTGAGAGAATGGGGTGATGACCATGATATTGATGTGGTTATTCCAATTCCTGATACATCTCGGACATCTGCTTTAGAGTTGGCAAATATGCTTGGTGTTAAGTTCCGAGAAGGTTTTATGAAAAACCGTTATATTGGACGTACCTTTATTATGCCAGGTCAACAACAACGCGAAAAGTCAGTTCGTCAAAAATTAAACCCTGTTGAGCTTGAATTTCAAAATAAAAATGTATTACTGGTTGATGATTCTATTGTTCGTGGAACAACTTGTAATGAAATTATTCAAATGGCACGAGATGCTGGCGCTAAAAAAGTATTTTTTGCTTCAGCTGCACCAATGGTGAAATATCCGAATGTGTATGGTATTGATATGCCAGCAAAATCGGAGCTTATTGCATCGGATCGTAGTGTGGAGGAAATTCGAGAAATTATTGGTGCAGATCGTTTAATATTCCAAGATTTGGATGATCTAAAAGCAGCTGTTCGTACCACTAAAGTTCCAGATGTCAAAGAGTTTGATTGTTCTGTCTTTGATGGTATTTATGTTGCTGGTGGAATTGACGAGCAATATCTTGCGAACCTTCAACAAAAGCGCAATGATTCGGCGAAGAAAGATAAAGATGGTTATGTCGATGTCAATATCGATGCAGCATCGGTTGATTTAACAGGAATTAAAGAAGAATAAATTCTTCTGTGATTTAAATTAAAAAAGCAGGTAATTCCTGCTTTTTTAATTTATGATGTGTGTGGATTGGGTTATTAGGAAATTTACATTGGAGAATGTAAGTTACTATTTGTTTAAAAAGAAAAAAATTTTCTGGGCAATTTGTGTTTGGTTAATTGTGCTTATATTAACCATATTTATTTTAAATATATTGCTTGGTATTGTCGTTTATTTTTTTGATACGTTGCAGCCTATTTTATGGAATGATTTTAGTCTTTATTTCATTATATTTTTATTATTACTCATGACAACTTTTATGTTGAATGATTACTACATTTTTCGTAATGGAGGGCATTCGTTTGCCTCTCAACTACGTGCAAGAAAAGTCGAAAAAATTGAAAGTACACCTGAAGAATATTCTGCACTTAAAATAATTAGGGAATTGGCAACTAAGTTTAATATAGAAACACCCGCTTTATATATTTTACCAGATGAAGTTGGGGTGAATGCGCTGACCGCAGGCTTTAACCCAGATGATATTGTGATTATTTTAACTTGGGGTGCTTTGCAGAATTTAGATGAACATGAGTTATATGGACTACTCAGTCATGAGTTTAATCGAATTTTATCGGGTGATACGGTTGGTAATACTTGCCTTAAAATTTTATATAGTTGTTTGACAACATTTAGTCAAATTGGAAGTAAAATTGCAAAAAAAGGTTTTAATCGTAATGGCGTAAATTCGCAGCGTAAATTGGCGACCCTTTTTGTCGCTATAGGTGGTACCATTTGGTTGATGGGAAGTTTGGGTATTTTGATAACGCGGTTTTTTAAATACGTAATTCTAAGTAAGCGAACTTTAAAGAATGATTTAAAAACAAAACAGATGAATCAGAATAATGCCAATATTCAAACATTATTAAGAATATCAGTACATCATATTGGATCGCAAATTTATAGTGAATATTCTGAATCTATTTCACATATGTGTTATGCCAATTCTTTGAGCCCGCAAAGTTGGTTGAATATTCACCCCAGCATTCAAGAGCGAATATTTGAGTTGGATCCGACAATTATCCAGAATATACACTTGGAAAGTTTAAAGAATAAACGTAGATTATCGTTATTTAGCATGTTTAGATTGCTAGAGGAGCTGACAGAAGAATATCGTGTACCCACATGGTCATCACCGCAACCATTACCTTTATTAAGATTATCTCCGATTAGTTTTGCGATCAAAGATGCAATAAAACCATTGAATCCAGACGTGCGTAAAAATATGCAGCGTCCTGAACTTATTCAACGTGCACTGCAAACTTCTGCGGGTGCAAGAGAGTTGATGGTTTCAATTCTGATGATTCGACAATATCGTGAATTTATTCCTTCTGAAGCGAGTGTTAGTCGGGCAATTGTGGATGAGTTACTCCGTTTGGATGGGCGTTATCATATTGCAATCTTTCACGATGCATGTCGCCATTTAGGAACATTACCAGAGACGATTGCACGACAATTTTTAACCAAATTAGCAAAAATTATTCAAGAAGATGGTGAAATTGGTTTGCTTGATGCGCTATTGCTCGAAACAGTGAAAGATAAACTTAATCTTTTGCCAGAGCGAATGCCAAAGTCATTTGAAGAGGTGAAGCCACAAATTGTACGTTTAATTGATGCAATTTTACATGTACAACAAATAAATACTGGAAATCAGTTACATGCACGAATTGATATCCTAAAAAGAATCTTAACGATCGATGAGCTAAAATTATATGGGGAAATCTCCGATGAACCGATTGATTTGGCGGAAATATTGCAAGATATGGCTGGATTATTATTAAGAGATCGCTTGAGTATTCTTGCAGATGCTGAGCTTTGTTTATGGGGTGATCGTATTATTACGCAAGATGAACTTGATGTTTTGGAATTACTCTATTGGCGTTTTGGTTTTGAAACCCAAGAAATGATTGAGATGATGCAAAAGAAAAATAGTCTCATGATTATTTGATTGATCATCTTTATAATTTTTTCCTCTTCTTGAGGATTCGGGGTAAAATAGAAATAGAATATGTGTTGTGTAAATGAGTAACATGATTGGTCATCAAAGAGAAGTATTAACGCAATTAGGAATCGATGTTTGGATTCCGCGTAATGTTGCTTGCCAAAAAATAGATCAAACAATGTTATGGCGTGATCAAGAAATATTTGAGATAGCTACACAGTTAGAGTCTATACCCGTTCCACAAGTTAAACAGTCATTGACATCTCAAAAAGTCATTGTTGAAAATAAGCAAAAGCAAAAAGATTTGGTTGTAAAAGAAAGCTTATCTGAAGTGATACAAGAAGAACAACCAAGATTAGAAATTGCTAACTTCTCATTACAAGCAATTGTTTTATCAAATATTGTTGTTATTTTAAATAGCACAGATATCAATGAGCCACAACAACACTTGTGGGCGAATATTCAACGTGCAGTACAAGCCGAGTTTTTTGAATTAAATTGGCCATTCGCAATGGAAAATATGAATGATGGTCAAGGTGCAGCATATTATGTTCAGGGATTTATAGATTCTATTTCAAGTGAAAAAAAGGTTATTTGCTTGGGGGAGATTCTGCATTTGAAAAATTCAACAATCATGCATTTAGCAAGTTTACAAGAGATGTTAGAAACACCTATATTAAAGCGTCAATTATGGAATGTTATACAAAGTTCACAAATGAGCGTATAGGTGGGGAATGAAAAAGAAAGTTGTAGTATTTAGTCAGCTTGATCGAAGAATCTTGGATAAATTACAAGCCCAATATCATGTGGTAGAAATTAATCCTAAATTAGGAGATGTAAATCAACAAATTTTGCAAGAAGTCAAAGATGCTGATGGAATGATTGGGGCGGGTCGATTATTAAATCAAGATAATTTATCGAGTGCGACCAAGTTAAAAGTGATTTCAAGCATTAGTGTTGGTTATGATAATTATGATATAAATTACTTGAATGAAAAAAAAATATGGTTGTGTAACACACCTCATGTATTAACGGAAACTACAGCCGATTTAGCTTTTACCTTATTAATGAGTGCCGCAAGAAACGTAGCATCTTTGGATTCATGGACTAAATCAGGTCAATGGGCAAGAACAGTATCTTCTTTGCAATTTGGTCAAGATATTTTTGCTAAAAAGCTCGGTATTATTGGATTAGGAAACATTGGCGCTGCAATTGCTCGACGTGGCTTTTATGGCTTTAATATGGACATTTTATATCATAATCGTCATGAAAAGCCCGAAATCGCACAGAGTTTAAATGCTCAATATTGTAGTCTAACGGAGTTGTTGCAATATTCTGATTTTATTGTTATTGCTGTAGATTTAAATCAAGAATCTAAGGCACTGATTGGGGCTGAGCAATTTGCACAGATGCAGAAACATGCTGTGGTGGTTAATATTGCACGCGGTTCAGTGATAGATGAAAAAGCACTAATACATGCATTAAAAACCAATCAAATTTTCGCTGCTGGTCTGGATGTATATGAGAAAGAGCCACTACAAGAATCTGAGTTATTTCAGCTAAAAAATGTGGTGACATTACCACATGTTGGCTCTGCAACAGCAGAAACACGTTTAAAAATGGCAGAGTTGGCTTATGCAAATTTAGTTGCTGTTCTGGAAGGTGGAATTCCAAAGTATATTGTTAATCCTTCATAAGAAATTTGTATAATAAAAAAGGATGCCTTTGCATCCTTTTTTAATGACGTTACAGGATTATTTTTTGTGGTATAAGCTATAATAGCTGATATAACAGGCAATAATAAAGATGATACATCCTATAAAGCCTGGCAACATTTCTGCATCAAATACCATGCTAATACATGTAATCAAACAAAAAACAAAACCAAGAATAGGTACGAGTGGAAAGAGTGGTGCGGCAAAACCAAGCTCATCTTTTGTATGTCCTTCTTTATACCACTGGCGTCTAAAGTTAAACTGACTCAAACAAATACTCATCCAGACAACAACCATGGTAAATGCGGCAACACCAAGTAAGTTTTTAAAGATAGTTTCAGGAGAGAATTGTTCTGAAAGCAGGCCTGGTAAAGCACCAAACATTGTGATGATGACTGCAATATAAGGAATTCCTCGTGTATTTACTCTAGAGAAAATTTGAGGTAACTGCTTTTTATATGATAAAGACCACATCATACGAGAGGCTGCAAATAATCCTGAATTGGCCGCAGAGAGTAATGCTGTGATAATCACAAAACGGATAATGTCTTCAGCATATGGGATGCCAATTTGATTGAACACAGTAACGAAAGGGCTACTGCTCACACCTTCAGCATTTAAGCCTGCTGCTTGGTGAGGTAATAATGCACTAATGACAACAATTGTGCCGACAAAGAAAATTAATAAACGCCATATTGCGGTATTAATTGCTTTGGGTACATTTTTAGCAGGATCTTGCGTTTCTCCTGCGGCTACACCAATTAATTCTGTTCCAGAAAAGGCAAAATTTACAATGAGCATGGTCGCAAATATTGGAAATAAGCCTTCAGGGAACCAACCTGATGCTGTGAGATTACTAAATAATGGTGCGGACTCATAACTTTCATATGAGAGTACGCCAACAATTGCCATTAAGCCTAAAATAATAAAAGCGACCACTGTAATGACTTTAACTAAAGCAAGCCAAAACTCGGACTCTGCAAACCAACGCGTTGAGCTCATATTCATGCCAAAAACAAATGCAGCAAAAATGATGGTCCAGATCCAAACGGAAATGTGGGGAAACCATTCTTGCATGAGTAATGCGGCGGCAGTGAATTCTGTTCCTAAGGTTGCTGACCAAGTTAGCCAATATAACCAAGTCATTGTATAACCAGTACCAGGGCCAATATATCTGCTCGCATATGCACCAAATGAACCAGATTCTGGCATATGAACGGCAAGCTCACCTAAACAGAGCATGACCATATAGGCGATAAGTCCACCGAGGAAATAGGCGATGATGGCACCAATTGGGCCTGTTTGAGCAATAACTTCACCAGAACCTAAAAATAAACCAGTTCCGATTGCGCCACCAAGGGAAATCATGACAAGGTGTCGCGTACTCATTGCACGTTTTAGGGGCGCTGGGTTGCTTTGGTGCGAAGTGCCTTCACTCGGAGATTGATGCATATAATGTGAAAAAATTAAGAATTGAAGCACACTATTTTAGTGAAAATATTCATTTGTGCAATCGATTAGTGATTAATTAATAGAAAGATAGTTTATTATTTTACATGGCGTCCCTACGGGGATTCGAACCCCGGTTACCGCCGTGAAAGGGCGATGTCCTAGGCCTCTAGACGATAGGGACGTTTAGAAGATAGCGGTATCTTATTGATTCGCTATCAATGTGTCAACTAAATTTGGTGCTAATTTGTTTAAAATATAACAAAACAGTTCAGCAGTCTTCTGCGTATCGTATAATGCAGAATGTGCTTCTTTTCCATCGAACTCAATTCCAGCTTGAATACAGGATTTTGCAAGCACTGTTTGACCAAACATAACGGCACTAAGAGTTACTGTATCAAAAACAGAAAAGCTGTGGAACGGGTTTTGATTTTTTGTTCCTGTGCGTGTAATAGCAGCTTGCAAGAAACCTAAATCAAAATGTGCGTTATGACCGACCAAAACGGCATGTGTGCAGTTTTGGTCACGACGAACATTATTCACTGCTTTGAATATACGCTTGAGCGCAGATTTTTCATCTTCAGCCATTGCAACACGCATTGGATTGAAGGGGTCAATGCCAATAAAATCTAGAGAGCGACGATCTAGATGCGCTCCTTCAAATGGATTAATATGTGCATGATAGGCTTCACCTGGAACAAATTTTCCTTCTGCATCATATATAATCGGTATTGCAGCAATTTCTAATAAAGCATCGGTTTGTGAATTAAAACCTGCTGTTTCGACATCGACAACAACAGGTAAAAATCCTCGAAAACGCTGACCAATGATTGGTAGGGTTTCGTCTGTCACATTTTTCTCCATTGAATGGTTTTTCCTGCGTAAAGCGGAATAATTTTTTCACCATCCAAATAGTCTAAACTTTCTGGAATAACTTGATCTTCTTTCACTAAGGTAATTGTTTTAGTGTTACGAGGTAGACCGTAAAAATCTGCACCGAAAAAGCTTGCAAACCCTTCTAGACGATCAATTTTACTGACTTGATCAAATGCTTGTGCATATAACTCAATTGCAGTAGGCGCACTATAGCATCCTGCACAACCACATGCATTTTCTTTTGCATTTTTTGAATGTGGCGCACTATCGGTACCAAGGAAAAACTGTGGATTTCCACTGGTTGCAACTTCAAGTAGAGTTTGTTGATGTGTCTGGCGCTTTAAAATCGGCAAACAATAAAAATGAGGTTTAACCCCACCGACCAACATATCATTACGATTAAATAATAAATGCTGTGGCGTGATTGTTGCAGCCACGTTACGATCTTGTTCTAAAACAAATTGTGCAGCATCACTGGTGGTAATGTGTTCTAGTACAATTTTTAACTTTGGAAATTGTCTTAGAAGAGGGGTTAATACTTCATCTAAAAAGCGTTTTTCACGATCAAAAATATCAACATGATTATGAGTTACTTCACCATGTAATAATAATGGTACTTGATGCGTTTCTAACTGTTCAATCACGGCATAAACTTTACGAATATCGCTAACACCATTATCGGAATTCGTTGTTGCACCTGCTGGATATAGTTTAATTGCATTAACGAATTCAGAATCTTTAACCTTCTTTACTTCGTCTGGAGAGGTATGGTCTGTAAAATATAACACCATTCGAGGGTCAAATTGCGTATCAATGGGTACGTGAGCCAAGATTCTTTCACGATATGCCTCAGCCTCAGCAACGGTTTTTACAGGAGGAACTAAATTAGGCATACAGATCGCTCTGGCAAATTGTCGAGCTAAATCTGGCACAGTTCTTTGGAGTGCAATACCATCACGTAAATGTGCATGCCAATCATCTGGTTGGACTATAGTAATCGTATTCAAAGCAATTCATACAATGCAAATAATATGAATGATAATCTAAATATAAGGAAAAAGATAATCACAAATTATAAAAAATGGGTCGGAAAAAATAAAAATCTAGTTTTAAGGATTGAAATTAATTTTATGATGAAAGTATTGATATAATATTACAAGATACGATAGTTCACGTAATAGGGAATGCTTTGTTTGATACAAATTATTTTATTCTGGGGTGCTAGAATATCTTTGAATAAGACATCGAGTTTTTCTGTATGATTGATAAAAAAATTAGAAAATGATTAAAAAAACCACCAAGAGGTGGTTTTTTTATAACCAGATCAACTTACTTTTCTTTATCTTTTAACTGAGGAATGGCTGAACCCGTACCTACAGCAAGTAAGCCTGAATTGGTATAAATACCTAATTTTGCACGTGTATCAATGATATCAAGATTACGCATCGTTAACTGACCAATACGATCTGCTGGACTAAACATAGAATCACCTTTTTCCATTGTTAAACGCTCAGCTTCATAAGTGAGGTTTGGAGATTCAGTGTTCATAATAGTATAATCATTACCACGACGTAACTCTAAAGTTACAGTACCTGTAATGGCTTTAGCCACCCAACGCTGAGCAGTTTCACGTAGCATGAGTGCTTGAGAATCAAACCAGCGACCTTGATACAGCAAACGACCTAAACGTAAACCATTAATACGGTATTGTTCAATCGTATCTTCGTTGTGAATGCCAGTCACTAGGCGTTCATATGCAATATGAAGTAATGCCATTCCTGGTGCTTCATAAATGCCACGAGATTTTGCTTCAATAATACGATTTTCAATTTGATCAGACATGCCTAAACCATGACGACCACCAACACGGTTTGCTTCTAGAATAAACTCTACTGGGTCTTCAATTCGTTGACCATTTAACGCAACTGGGAAGCCTTCTTCAAACGTAATAGAAACTTCTTCAGCTTCAATTTTTACATCATCTTTCCAGAAAGCTACACCCATAATTGGGTCAACAATTTTAATACCTGCATCTAAGTATTCTAGATCTTTAGCTTCATGTGTCGCGCCCAGCATATTCGAGTCAGTTGAATATGCTTTCTCTTTTGACATTTTGTAATCAAAACCATTGTCAATTAAGAACTGTGACATTTCTGCACGGCCACCTAATTCATCAATGAATTGTTGGTCTAACCACGGTTTGTAGATTTTAAGTGCTGGGTTGGTTAATAAACCGTAACGATAGAAACGTTCAATATCGTTTCCTTTATAAGTCGATCCGTCACCCCAAATATTGACGTCATCTTCTTTCATTGCAGTAACAAGCATGGTACCAGTCACTGCACGGCCTAATGGGGTAGTATTAAAATAAGGTACACCACCAGTACTGATATGGAATGCGCCACATTGAATTGCAGCAATGCCTTCTAATGCAAGCTGTAAGCGACAATCTACCAAACGTGCTTTGACAGCGCCATATTCTTCAGCTTTTTTAGGGATTGCATCATAGTCATCTTCATCAGGCTGTCCTAAATTTGCAGTATATGCATAAGGTTCTGCGCCTTTTTGTTTCATCCATAATAAAGCTGCTGAAGTATCTAGACCACCAGAAAAGGCGATACCAACTTTTTTGCCTACTGGTACATTCTGCAAGATCGTTGCATTATCAGTCATTGCGAGTCCTAACTATTTTCAAAATAGGCACCACATTACATGGGTGGCCAGAGAGAATTTTATAAACGCAGTATTATAACACTCTCAAAACAATTTTTTGTTGTTTTAGCTCGAATTTATTCTTTTAATCAGAAAAAGAATAAATATCTTGTAATAAGCAATGCATAAATTCAAAAAGTTAATTTTAAATAATACATCTGTACGCATCGTAAAAATTGTGTTGTTAAAGCTTATCGTTTAGACCAATAAATTGTTTTTCAATTGAAGTAAATCCGTGATCTTGCCGAGCAATTAAATAGAGCCCAATATTGCGATATTGTTCAGGAAGTTCCATATAGTGTTGAATTTTGTGTTTTTCAACCAAAGATTTTGCCACAATGGAAACGCCCATTCCCAGTTGAGTAAATTGAATCAAGGCTTCATAATCATAAATGTGTGTAAGCTCACCTTTTGTCACTTGGTAGTCATTGTAAATGGCTTGAAGTGTTGTCAAACAGCAACAATCTTCTGATGCGAACAAAATATTTTGGCGATCAATACAATCTGCAATATTATCGTGATTCAAAACATTCTTTCCAATCAGGACTAAATGCTCATCGGCTTTATGAATATATTGCAAATTCTTATGTTTTGGATAACCAAGTACATAGGCAATATCTAAATTTCCCTGTAAAACTTCATCTTCAATATAATTAGTTGCACCCGTTTTCATGGTAATTGAAAGATCAGGATAAGTTTCATAAAGTTGACGAAATGAAGGATAAAACAACATTCCCCCTAAGCTTGCATTGGTGCCAAAGCGTAAATAACGCTCTTGTTGATAAATTTTATGTTCTGTTTCTTCCCACGTAAACATCATTTTTTTGTATTACTGATAGAGATTAAGACCTGATTCGGTCAGCTCAACGCCTTTAGGTTTTCGAATAAAAAGTTGACGTTTATAGTGATTTTCTATTTTTTTTATTTTGGCAGTCATATTCGATTGCAGGTAATTGAGCTTGTTGGCTGCTGCGGTAATGCTTTTCATTTCAGCAACAGTTACAAATGATCGGATATCACTCATATCAATATTCATGTCTATTTCTCGGTTATATTTACATTAATATTTAAAGTGCTTTTTGATTAATCTTTCATAGGCATCAAAAATAGTGATGGACACATTAAAACATAGCATTATTCATGATGTCATTTATTTTTTACACTAGATTGACTCAACGTTGTTAGATGTAGCAAATGAATATTAAAGTGATTAGTGCCATTACTGTGTTATGTCTAATTTGGGGGTCTTTATGGGGACTCATTAAATTTAGTTTACAAATTTTTCCACCTTATTTATTTATTTCTGTGCGACTGATTTTGGCGGCATTAACACTTACTATTGTACAATTATTGCTTAAAAAATCAGTCGTTCCAGAATTCGGAGATTGGCGAAAACTCTTTATTCTTAGTTTTCTGACATGTTTAGGTTTTTATGCAACTCAAACATTCGCGATGCAATTTGTAGATTCAGGTTTATCTGCTGTGTTGGTCTTCACTATGCCGATATTTGTTGGTGTTCTGGCGCATTTTATTTTAAATGAGAGGCTGAACAAACAGAAAATAATTGGTCTTATATTTGGCGCATTAGGATTATTTTCTATTCTTTTGCCTCAACTTCAACATATCCACTTTAATTTGTCATTGCTGGGACAAGGACTTTTAATTTCATCTGGTTTTTTCTGGGCACTGAGTACGGTTTATATTAAGAAAAATTTTGCAACATATGACAAAATTAAACTCACCATTTGGCAAATGTTACTTGGTGGCACGGTGATTCTAATAGGCGCCTTAATTTTGGAACCTATTGAAGTTCATGTATGGTCAAATCCTTTGCATAATAGTATTTTATTCTATACAGCAATTATTGGAACTGGTTCGACCTTAGCACTTTGGGGCTGGATTATCAGTCAGGTTGATACGTTTGTAGCTTCAATTTCAATTATGTGTATTCCAATTCTCAGCCTTTTATTTGGTTATATTTTTTGGCATGAGCCGATCACAATTAACATTTTAATGGGTGCGATGTTTATTTGTATTGGTATCATTTTTAGCTCAATGAGTTTAAAAATGAAGAAGAAACCAGAAATACAATTAAAATTAGACCGACGTTAACTGATTTAATTTACTAGAATGTGAGGGGGTAAAAGAAATCAGAGATTAAATAACTAAAGTTTTATATAAAAATAATTAGAAAAAATCTTGGTATTTTTAATATGTTAGAAATGAATATGAAATATTTCGGAGAAAGGATTTTATAGAGAGTATAATACAAAATTATTTTGCATGATTTCTATAAAAAATTAATAACCGTTAATATTCCATTTAGTACTATTTCCATGAATGTTTTTAGAAATAGATTGGTCTTTAATTCCTATTGTATGTTGATGTGCTCTTATATGACCTAGCATCAATAAATATTCAATCTAAGTCAGCATGACTAGATAATAGTTTAAATATTTTGAGCAACTTATGATCTTTAGACTAGCAATTAACCACAGAGATTAATGGGGATAGATTCTAGCTTATATCCGTATTGATGATTCAGTATTGTTCGAGGTATAGCGGAAGTAAATTTAGTTTAGCAATTGAATTTTACTTCCTCGCTATTATTTTGAACAGTAAATATCAATATACACGAATCAATATTTTAAAAATCTGGGTGAAATTAGTTTTTTGACATTTCCAATGAGTAACGTTATTAGCTTATTAAGTATGCAGTTAAAGATGATTATGAGAAATATAATTGATTTCATATGGATATATGAACTTAATGTAATAATTTTAGTTAGTTTAACTTTAATTATTAGTTAGGTAAATTAAATATTGGCATGAAAATTGTTTAAAAAATTACTCGAAGATGAATCTAGAGAAATTATTAATGAGTAATCAACAAGAAAAACAGACTTATCAAATTTTAAATACGTTATTAACACGACGTTCAGTCCTTATTGGTGGTATGGCTTTACCTGCAATATCAATGTTTACGGCATGTACTGAAGAAAATGCTCAGAAACATTCAATTAAGTCTGATTTTATAATACCTTTTGGTCCATATTCACCAGAAGATGCACCAAAAAAATTAGAAAATGCACCAATTATTCCCGATGAAAAATCTGAGCCTATTATTGACCCTAATGCTATAAAAATGAATGTAGGCATTTATAACTTTGAATATAATTCATTTAAACAATTGCGAGGTCGTCGTCTAGTGAGTAGGGGTACACCTGGATCGGTGGTATTTAGAGGTAAAGATGGTTCATTTGCTGTATATGAAAGCATTATCGACTATGTGAAAAGATCAGTTGATAACCGATTTGTACTTCTATATAGAGGGATGTTAACTGCATTTAATGCAAGATCTCCTAAAGATTATGATGTTAGTTTTTTTACTGCACCAGAATTTTACTGGAATGTTCCTTGGGGAGAATTTTTAAATATTGATGAGGTTTTAGTTGCTTCAGATTTATTTTTAAAATTGGTTACTCAAAAAGTCCGCAGCTTGATAGCTAATTTTCCAGAATGTGATTATGGGAAATTAATTTTATTACCAGGAACCATTGCTGCCTTAAAACCATCAGTGAGTGTTTTTAATAAAGATGGCAGAACAGCCAGCACGAAAGAAAAGCCAATTTATAATGCATCTAATCATTTGGTTTGTGTACATAATTTGCCCTTAAATGACGTATATCAAAGACCAGCTTATATGATTTGGCCAAAACGTACCGTTTCAGGAATTGATTTTATTAATGGTAAAAGATGTGAGTTTGATGAAAATACGAAGCTTGCAGCGAATCGAATAAATCCAGATATTAACCATCGTGTAAAAATATGCAAATTAAATCCAGATAAAAGTTTAGTTATAAGAATTCATAATGTTTCTTCAGATAAAGTTGAAGCATTTGATGACTATGGTCGACAACTTTTAGATACAAGCTTTAATAATGAATTAATCCCAGGTTTACCATTTGGAATAAATATTTGTTTAGATCATGTAGCAGCTAGTTCTACACATGATCGCTATCGAATGGCACAACTCAAAAATACGAAGTTTAAATTAGATTTTGTTATTGCAGCAGGCATTGGATTGGACGAAAATAGTTATGGAAAATCAACAACCGTACAATATGCGATCCATAATGATGGTATTCAGGGAAGTAATCAGAATCCTCAGCAATTAAGTAAAATATTTTATAGTAATGTATCACAGGTTATTTCTGATCAAAATAAAATACGCTTTTTAACATTACCAGCGCTAAAAATATCAAAAGATGAAAAAAATAAATATCCGAGCATGATACGCATAGATCATAGTGCTGATTTTAATTATCCAGATAGATATTCAGGAATGCCCTCTATTATTGGTCCTATTAATCCAGCAAACGTACGTGTTTGGAATATTCCTGTCGATGTGAGAGATACATTAAAAACTCCAGAAGAGCTTAGAAGGGTTGTATCGGAAAAATGTGCATCTGTTTGAGCAGTGTTTTATTGTCTAAATTAATTAATTTAATATTATAAGTGAGTTTTGTAGCTTAAATAAACTTTTATTAATTAAATTTAATATTTTTTAGTTTTTTCGATATTTTAAATATTTAATTATTTTCTATATCAATAGATTTTATTTTTATTTGGATTTTTATTATGATCGGTTTATCTATTTGGCATATTTTATTGTTTTTATTGATTGTTATTTTATTATTTGGAACATCTAAAATAAAAAACCTAGGAAGAGATATTGGTAGTGCCATTAAAGATTTTAAAGAATCAGTAAAAGATAATGGAAAAGAATGTATTGAGGAGGATAATAAAATTATTAATCTTCCTTTAGATAATGTTCAGAAAATTTCAGCTGAAAAAAAATAGTTTAAATTATTATAAAGGTAATATGATCTATGTTGGACATGGGTTTTAGTGAAATATTATTATTTTGCATTGTTATGGTTGTTGTACTTGGTCCAGATAAGTTACCACAAGCAATGAGATTTGTTGGACATTGGTATAGTAAAACTCGACGATTAATAGTGAGTGTTCAAAGAGATATAGAGAGAGAACTGAATCTATTAGAAATGAAAGAACAACTTCATAAAGAACTGGAGCAAATCCGAACCTTAGAAGAAGATATGCAGCAACAACTTAAAGAAATGAAACAATTGATTAATGTCAGCCCTGATCATTCACAAGAGAATGTTTTTCAGAAATCTGAAGCATCACATCAAATAAAATCGAATGAAATGGTGAAAAACAATGATATCAGATGAGTTAAAGCAAGAAAAAAATTCATTAGCTTCTATGGAATTATTATCTCATATTATCGAGCTTCGTAAATATTTAGTAAGAATTTTTGGAATAATATTAATTCTTTTACTCTGTATTATCCCTTTTTCAAATAATTTATATGAAATATTATCGGAGCCTCTTCGTTTGCAGTTGCCAACGAATACGACGATGATTGCAACAGATATTACGACAACATTTATGGCGCCATTAAAACTGAGCCTTTTTATAGCAATGATTGTTGCGATGCCTTTTATTTTATATCAAATTTGGTTATTCGTAACGCCAGCTTTATATAAACGAGAAAAAAAAATTGCAATTCCGCTATTGTTTTCAAGCATTACATTATTTTATATTGGAATTTCTTTTGCCTATTTTATTACCTTACCTGCTATATTATCTTTTTTTATACATACCACTCCTGATGCTGTCGTTCCGATGACGGATATTAGTAGTTATTTGAATTTTTGTTTAAAACTATTTTTAATTTTTGGCTTAACATTTGAAATACCTGTTGCAATAATCTTATTGATTTTAATTAATGTTATCTCGGTAAAGTCTTTAGAAAATAATAGGCGTTATATTATTGTCGGTTGCTTTTTTGTTTCTATGTTTATTACACCACCTGATGCTTTGAGTATGTTAATGTTAGCAATTCCAATGTGGGTGCTGTTTGAAATTGGATTAGCTTTTGGTAAATTTATAGAAAAAAGTATTATCGTAAGTAATAATAAACAATAACCAGATTTAAGGACAAAATATGTTGATTTTTATTAATAAAACTAATATTAGAGTAAATAAAAGGCGTAAACTACTGGTTGGACTTTAGGGAAATTATTATTTTAATAATAGAGCTGTGTAATATTATAAGTTTAAAAGATTGCCTATTATTTTATTTTTAGGCAATTTTATATTAAATATTAGATCTTTTTCATCAATCAAAAATCGACTAATTTGGGGGGTAATCGTTAATATTGAACTATCTAAATTGAAATGCTGACCATTTAAGAAACACTGTGTAGTGTAGAGATAATTTAGATGTATTTCGTGCTCTACTTTCTAATCAAGCCATTTAAACTTGAGTGAGGAGTCATCTATTAAAGAGCAAAATTGGTGCGATCGAATATAAAAACTAGAGTCATGAGATTTGTGTCGTAACTCAAGGCTTTAATTTTGCAAATATTTAAGGTATATACTTTTTCGATATTCTCATTGATTTAATTGATCAGACCAATATTTTGAGAATTAAATTATTTTAATCAGACAATTATTCGATCTAAATTACATCATAATGATCGAAACAAGACTAAAGTTGTATAAGAAATTATTTATTTAATTAAAAGATAATAAAAATAATTAGTTATGATATTTCTCTGTCTGTGTGTTTGGAAATAAATCTATTTTTTGTCTAAAAATTAAAGTAATATTGGTCATACCAATATTATATTTTATATCTACACCTTGATCTTTAAGTGTTCAGAAATTAATATT
This sequence comes from Acinetobacter sp. ANC 4558, assembly GCF_002135375.1. Taxonomy (GTDB): domain Bacteria; phylum Pseudomonadota; class Gammaproteobacteria; order Pseudomonadales; family Moraxellaceae; genus Acinetobacter. The sequence goes on from NZ_NEGH01000010.1 coordinate 66,178, forward strand.
TTTGCATATTTAGTGTTAGTTCTCTGTTTGATAAGCATTTATTGGTCATACCGATCTTGAGCAACTAAGCTACCCAATCTTCTATATTAGCCTTAGCATTTCAAGGAGATGAGAATGCTTCAATCTTGGCAACAGATTTATGATCCGATGGGTAATATTTGGTTATCTAGCCTTATTGCATTAATTCCTATTGTATTTTTCTTTTTGGCTTTAGCGATATTTCGCTTAAAGGGAAGTGTAGCGGGAACGATTACGGTAATTTTGGCACTAGGCGTATCTCTATTTGCATATGATATGCCAACACCTATGGCACTCGCATCGCTTGTATATGGTTTCCTTTATGGTCTATGGCCGATTGCATGGATTATTATTGGTGCTGTTTTTCTTTATAAAGTATCGGTTAAAACTGGGCAATTTAATATCATTCGTTCTTCAATTTTATCGATTACAGAAGATCAACGTTTGCAAATGTTATTAGTTGGTTTTGCATTTGGTACTTTTTTGGAAGGTGCGGCAGGTTTTGGTGCACCAGTTGCAATTACCGCAGCATTATTGGTTGGACTCGGTTTTAAACCTCTTTATGCAGCTGGATTATGCTTAATTGTAAATACAGCACCCGTTGCATTTGGTGCGATGGGAATTCCAATTATTGTTGCGGGTCAGGTTTCAGGGGTAGATACCTTAGAAATCAGTCAGATGGTCGGTCGTCAACTTCCATTTATGGTACCGATTGTTCTGTTTTGGATTATGGCAATTATGGATGGTTGGCGTGGTGTAAAAGAAACTTGGCCTGCGGTCATTGTTGGTGGTGGTGCATTTGCAATTGCGCAATATTTAACGTCAAACTTTGTTGGACCTGAACTTCCAGATATTACGGCAGCAATCGCATCATTGGTTTCTTTGACCATTTTGTTGAAATTTTGGAAGCCTAAGCATATTTTCCGTTTTGATCAAGATGAAACAACGAGCAATAACGATTTAGACGCTGAAAAACAAAAAAAATATACATTGGGACAAATTGCGAAAGCATGGTCGCCATTTGCAATTTTAACCGTGATGGTTACGATTTGGAGTATCAAACCATTTAAAGATTTATTCGCAAAAGATGGCGCATTACATGATTTAATTATTGCAATTAAAGTTCCATATTTACATCAATTGGTACAAAAAATGCCGCCAGTTGTTGCAGATATTCAAGATTATGATGCGGTTTTTAAATTTGATTGGTTGTCTGCAACAGGCACAGCAATCATGATTGCTGCAATTTTAAGTATTATTTATCTAAAACTTAAACCTAAAGAGGCAGTTGTTACATTTGGCGAAACTTTAAATGAATTAAAAACTCCAATCTATTCCATCGGGATGGTTTTAGCATTTGCATTTATTGCAAACTATTCAGGTATGTCTGCGACATTAGCCTTGGCCTTGGCACATACAGGTCATGCATTTACTTTTTTCTCACCCTTCTTAGGTTGGATTGGAGTGTTCTTAACAGGATCAGATACTTCTGCAAACGCACTGTTTTCAGCCCTTCAAGCGACGACTGCACAGCAAATTGGTGTGCCAGAAGTATTGTTGGTGGCAGCAAACACCAGTGGAGGGGTAACTGGAAAAATGATTTCTCCTCAGTCTATTGCTATTGCTTGTGCGGCAGTTGGATTGGTTGGAAAGGAATCAGACTTATTCCGTTTCACGGTAAAACACAGTATCGTTTTTACCGTAATGATCGGTATTATTGTCACTTTACAAGCTTATGTGTTCCCATGGATGATTCCATGACATATCAATAAAGGTGAACGAATGAAAGTCTCTGACCAAGTACTACAAAACTTACGTATATTTATTGAAGAGAATAATATGCAGGTTGGAGACCGTTTACCTGCTGAGCGAAAGCTATGTGAGCAGCTTGGTGTATCTCGCTCTTCATTACGTGAAGCGATTCAGCAACTGATTAGTCAAGGTCTATTAATCAGTAAAGTTGGTGCGGGTACATATTTAAAACAGGCATCTACAGATTGGTCACATCATCAAATTGTTCAGCCTTTAAGTGGGTTAATTGATGAAGATCCTTTATATCGATTTGATATACAAGAAGCTCGAATTGTTTTAGAGGGTGGTACCGCTTGGTATGCTGCACAGCGTGCGACGCCTGCGGATATTAAAAAAATACGTGAATATTATGAACAAATTTCATATTTTCAATCGATTGGTGATGCTGATCAGGCTTCTATGGCAGATGCCTATTTTCACCAAGCCATTGCGGAAGCTACGCATAATTTAGTCCTCATTCAGGTAATGCGTGGTTTTTTTGATTTATTGCAATATAACGTGGTTTTGGGTAGACGAAAAATTTATTCAGATCCAGAGCGTTTTGATCAAATTCGTGATCAGCATTTGCAAGTGATGGAAGCGATTGAACGTAAAGATCCAGAAGCTGCACGTAATGCAGTATGTGGACATATTGAATTTGTCATTCAACAAGTACGTTTAATTGAAGACGAGGAAGCTCGCTTTAAACGTGCAAGTCGATTAAACAGGATGTAGTTATGATTATTTCTTCTGCTAATGATTATCGTGAAGCTGCAAAACGCCGCTTACCACCATTTTTATTTCATTATATTGATGGAGGTGCCTATGCAGAATATACTCTCAAACGTAATGTAGAAGATCTTTCAAAAATAGCACTTAGACAACGTGTTTTAAATGACATGTCTCAGTTGAGTCTCGAAACACAATTATTTAATGAAACTTTATCTATGCCTGTTGCATTATCTCCCGTAGGACTTACAGGAATGTATGCACGTCGTGGTGAAGTACAAGCGGCTGTGGCTGCAGATCAAAAGGGCATTCCATTTACCTTGTCAACTGTTTCCGTTTGTCCAATTGAGGAGGTTGCACCTGCAATTTCACGCCCCATGTGGTTTCAATTATATGTATTGCGTGATCGAGGTTTCATGAAAAATGCATTAGAGCGAGCAAAGGCAGCGGGTTGTTCCACTTTAGTTTTTACCGTAGATATGCCAGTGCCAGGTGCACGTTATCGTGATGCTCATTCAGGTATGAGTGGGCCAAATGCTGCAATGCGTCGTTATATGCAATCATGTTTTCACCCGCATTGGGCTTGGAATGTAGGATTGATGGGGCGCCCACATGATTTGGGGAACATTTCTAAATATTTAGGAAAACCGACAGGTCTAGAAGACTATATTGGTTGGTTGGGTAATAACTTTGATCCTTCAATTTCTTGGAAAGACTTAGAATGGATTCGTGAATTCTGGGATGGCCCCATGGTGATTAAAGGAATTTTAGATCCAGAAGATGCAAAAGATGCTGTACGTTTTGGTGCAGATGGTATTGTGGTTTCAAATCATGGTGGTCGTCAGTTAGATGGTGTTTTATCGACAACGCGAGCGTTGCCTCCAATTGTTGACGCTGTAAAAGGTGATCTTAAAATTCTGGTAGATTCTGGAATTCGAAATGGTTTAGATGTGGTACGTATGCTGGCCATGGGGGCTGATACATGTATGCTTGGACGTGCATTTGTTTATGCTTTAGGTGCGGCAGGCGGTGCTGGCGTCAGTAATTTACTTGATTTAATAGACAAAGAAATGCGTGTTGCTATGACACTTACAGGTGCGAAGACAATTGCTGACATTAACTCAGATTGCTTGGTTAGATTAGATCGTGAGCTTACGAGTTAATTGATGTATTCAGTTCTTTTTCACTGAAAAGTAAATTGGTTTTATGAAAACCTAAAGTGTTTTTAGGTTGCTCATTATTCTCATGACATGATGAGTCATTTATTCAATGACATATACATGATCTTAGTTTTAGTAAGTTTGTCAGTTGCGGTTGTTTAAGTGAACTGTAGAAAAGTAGGGTTTAAAATGCAAATTGATTCAGTAAAAACCATTCAAAACCTGATAAATATTGTAGGTAAACCGCATGTATTAACGAGTGATAGCGATACACGTTTATATCGTCAAGGGCGTCGTTATGGTTCTGGAAACGTGTTAGCAGTGGTTATTCCTGGAACACTACTTGAGCAGTGGCAAGTTTTACAAGCTGCAGTTGCTGCAGATTGTATTGTAATTATGCAAGCTGCGAATACTGGATTGACAGGTGGTTCAACACCATTTGGTGATTATGATCGTCCCATTATTCTACTCAGTACTCGACGTTTGACGGGTATTCAGGTGATTCAAGATGGCAAACAAGTTGTTTGTTTACCAGGGGCTACGCTTGATGCACTTGAAAAGCAGCTGGCAGTTTATAATCGTGAACCTCATTCAGTGATTGGCTCCTCTTGTATTGGTGCTTCTGTATTGGGTGGGGTCTGTAATAATTCAGGAGGTGCTTTAGTGCGCCGTGGTCCTGCTTATACAGAATTAGCACTTTATGCACGTGTCAATGCAGAGGGAACGTTAGAACTGATTAATCATTTAGGCATCGAATTAGGTGATACACCTGAAGAAATTTTAACTAATTTAGCAAACCAAAAGTATGTTCCGCTGAATATTAAACAAGAAGAACATCGCTGCGCATCTGATCAACGTTATGCGCATGATGTGTGTCAGGTGGATGAAGATACTCCAGCACGATTTAATGCGGATCCAACACGTTTATTTGAAGCATCTGGCTCTGCTGGAAAAGTTTGTGTATTTGCTGTGCGTTTAGATACGTTTGAAAAAATACCGAGTCAAGTGTTTTATGTTGGAACAAATTCACATGATGATTTAACTGAAATTAGACGTTTTTTATTAAAAGATCTACCACGGTTACCGATTGCAGGTGAGTATATTCATCGAGTTGCATATGATATTGGTGCCGAATATGGTAAAGATACGTTTATGTTTATTGAAAAATTTGGTACTGCAAAAGTACCCGCGGCATTTGCTATGAAAGATAAGGTAGATGGCTATTTACAGAAAATAGGATTACACGGATTAAGTGATAAAATTTTACAACTTATTACGAAACTATTGCCATCTCACTTACCAAAACGAATGAATGAATTTCGAGATTTATATGAACATCATTTGGTGTTACGTATCGAAAATCAAGATATCGAGCAAGTCAAAAACTTTTTTAAAACATATTTTAATCAGCATTCGACGGGCGATTATTTCCATTGTAGTGAAGAAGAAGGGCGTAAAGCATTTTTGCATCGTTTTGCTGTAGCGGGTGCAGCAATACGTTATCGAGATACACACAAAAGTGAAGTTGAAGATATTGTTGCCTTGGATATTGCATTACGTCGTAATGACCGAGAATGGGTTGAAACCTTACCTATATCAATGAATGATAAAATTCTTCATAAGTTGTATTACGGACATTTTTTATGTCATGTTTTCCATCAAGATTACATTGTAAAAAAAGGCGTAGATCCTTTAGCAATGGAACATGAAATGTGGGCTTTATTAGATGGTCGTGGTGCTGAATATCCAGCAGAACATAATGTTGGACATTTATATATTGCGAAGCCATCACTTAAAAATCATTATCAACAATTAGACCCAACCAACCAGTTTAATGTAGGTATAGGGCATACATCTAAATTAAAGAATTGGCAAAAATAAATTAAAATTCAATTTTTAAAGAAGGTATCTACATCACTTGTACAGAGAGTGATGTAGATACCTTAAAATTTGGTCAAATTATTTTGATATTACCGTTAGTTAAGCTAAAGCATAGCTATGAATTTTTTATTATAAAAATAACAACCTCATATTGTCAGTAAATTGTACTATTCCAAAAATCAGCTTCTCATTAATATTTAGTCATTTATGTGAATGTTAAAGTATTTCTATTAAAATGGATTCATAAATTGTGTGAATTATATTTTAGTTTTAGATCGAAATGTGCTGAATTTTAGCTTTGGAATGTTCATATTTAGATAATTTTGAATGGATGAAAATTATAATTATTTTTTAAATTTAAGCAATGTATTTATTGAAATAATAATAAATCCTTAAGTAATGGAATGTTAAAAAAAAACTATAGCTATTACTTAAATATACAAGTAATTAACTAGTGTGATTTTTGCACAGGCTCTTTAATGTAGATGTTGTAATTACTGACTTATTAGATGAAAAATAACTTTTTAATTTAATTTTATTAAATAAATTAGTTATTTAAGTTGAGTTTATTTAATAAGAATATTTACAAGCATTAATAATATCAATCAATTATTCATATGGAAAATATAGTCATATTCAAATGATTGTATAAATTAATTTAATATCAGTGAGGTTTTTATGAAAAGTACACTTTCTAAATTAGCACTCTTATCTTCATCTATTTTACTTGCAACTTCTGCAATGGCTGATGTAACTGCATCTGCTACAGCACGTTGGGATGCAACTGCAACTAAAGATACAACGTCTAGCTTAGTTGTAACGCCGTTGCGTTCTTTGAGTTTCCAATATGCTGAAGGTGAGAATGCCTTTAACCAACAAACGGGTGCTTTTGATGTCACAATTCAAGGTCAAAGTGGTGCGACAGATTTTGAATTATCCTCAAAATTAGTCGGAAATACGTTATCTCGTACAGGTGATACTTCAACGCTTCAAGTGGGAGTTGCATGGAATGGTAGTAAACTTTCTCCAACAGAACCAGTATTTTTAATCAATACTGCTGATGATGACTTTGCTAATGCTGGTTTAGAAGCACTTGCTCAAAGTACTGCATATGCAGGAGCTGATCGTAGTTCAGCTCGAGGTAGTTTTATATTTACCGTTGATAATGCAACAAGCGATGGTTCTACAGATGCAGCATTTGCTGATTTAGCTGACGGTACATGGGATGGTGAAGTTGCCGTTCAATTCACAGCACATTGGACTACACCTTAAGTTTTCTAATATGAGGGAGAATTCTCCCTCATATCTTTTTTATTTTGGGATTATAGAATGAATAAAATACTTCCTGTCATTGTTTGCTGTTTCGCAATGAGTGCAAATGCTGTGAATGTGGGTGACATTACTTCTATTATTAATGCCAACGAAAAAACACTCGCGAAAGAAGTCGAAAATACCACTAATGTTGCACGATATATTGCTTTAAAAATAGAAAAAATATCCAATCCAACGGCAGAAGGTGTGGTCATTCCTTTAGCCAATAATGAAGTGCTTTCAACCCCCGCAGGTCTGGTTTTACCTGGCGGTGGACAAGATGTTTTTAAAATTTTCTATAATGGTCCCGAAGATGATCAAGAACGTTATTATCGTCTTTCTTGGTTAGATGCCCCAGTATTAGGTGCAGAAGAAAATACAGCCAATAAAGGTGCTTTAGCCACCACTTCAGCGCTCATTAACACCATTTTAGTGGTCACACCGCGCAAAGATAAATTTGATTATCAGTATGCCAATGGAACAATTACCAATACTGGAAATGCCAGCTTTCGTATTGTTGCAGCTGGAACTTGTCTAGATAAAGCAAAAGATATTGATGGTAAAGGATGCCGGGAACGATACTATGTTATGCCGGGTAAATCAGCCACCTTAAAATTTACAGATTGGAATTCTCCTAAAACTCATCTCGGTGTGTGGTATGGCGGACAATATATCAATGTAAATAAAAATAAAAAGTAAGGCCTATGAAAAGATATCTATTACCTGGTGTTTTGTTAAGTGGTTGCACTTTTGTGCCCATATTGTCTCATGCAAAAGGGGAGCGTATCGTTATTGGTGACTATACTTTTCCGACTGTATTGTCTCATGCTTTACAGCAAGGTATTAGTATTCCTGTCTATTTAAAATATACCAAAGACACTGCAATTATAGATGACAAGAGTCAGCAGAAAGTTGCCGATGCAACCTTAATTTATAAAAATGATCATTTATATGTAAAAACCATTGATTTTGAGTCTTATCAGCAAACCACTACACTGTCTTCAGAATTAAAACAAAACCTAGAGTCATTAGACAAGAGCTTTAACCAACAGATGCAGTTGCAAGTGAATGATGATTCTGCATTAAAACTAGATTTAGAGTCTTTATATTTAGAACTTTTGGTTGATCGAGATGCTTTGGAAACCACCTTTATTCCGCGCTCTGATATTCTAGAAAAAGCAACCTCGAATGAAGTCTCGTCAATCTTAAATTATCGCTTTGGTTATGCTTATAATGAATATGATGATCGCTCAAACTCAACAAACTACTTAAGTTTAGATAGCATTAGTTCATTTAAAGAACATCATTTAAGTTTAAACGGTTCAATTTATGGTATTGGTAAAGGTTCATCGAATGCAGATCTCTATCGTGCCATCTATGAACGAGATTTTGAAGGTTATCGTCTTGCTGCGGGGATGATGGACACTTGGAGTATGCAATCCATTGCCAGTCTTTCAGCCTTAAATACCAGTAAAATTTATGGGGTCACTTACGGTAATAAAAGTAATACCACCATTGAAGACAATAAACAGTCTTTAACGCCAATTGTGGTGTTCTTACCGAGTGCAGGAACGGTGCAAGTTTACCGAGATGGTCGTTTATTAAGTATCCAAAACTTTTCCATGGGTAGCCATGAAATAGATACTTCAAACTTCCCATATGGTATCTATAATGTTGAACTGAAAACCATTATTGATGGACAAGAAACCACCTCGAATGCGCAAGTGAATAAGTCCTATGGTCGGAGCTCTAGTGTCACTGGAAAACTGGATTGGCAAGTTTTTGGGGGAATGCTGGAATATTATAAATCTGATCGTAGAGAACAGATTAGAGATATTAATAAAAAAGACACCTGGTTAATGGGTGTCGCATTAGCAAAAAACTATAATGTCTTATCAGGTTTAGGCTTAAGAAGTACATTTTATGCTTTTGATGAAAATGCAGTAGCCGAAACCCAAACCACCTTATCGGTCACACCGAGTACCAACCTGACGCTACAAACTATGTTGGCCAGTGATGGTTCTTATTTGGCATCTACTTCTGTTGGTTATACATTGCCTAAAGGTTATGGGAGTGTCTGGGGTGCCTTTAACCGCAGTGAAGAAGGCAATAAACTCTATTTCACCCAAAGCCACAGTTTTGATTTAGGTTTAAGTTTAAACCTCAAACAAGTGTATTCTAAACTAGGTTTTTTAAATACCAGTTATAATAAAGACTTGCAACGCGGTTATAGCAACACCAATATTGAATATTTTCAGAATGTATTTAATGGGCGTTATGCCAATGTGAGCATAAGAACTGGTGTACAAAAATCAACGTATGACAATCAACGCTCTGATAATGATAAATATATTTTTTTAGATTTAAGTTTACCAATTTCCAGATGGTTTAGTGCTGGAATTAACAGCCGAAATAGTAACCTCCTTGCCAATGCCAGTTATAAACAAAACTTTAGCAATAGTGTTGTGCAAAGTGTTGGCGTGGATTTAAATCAGGTGATTAAAAGAAAGAATGATTATTTAAATAGTGATGATTTCTCAGCATCGGCTTATTTAGCGTACCAAACCAGTATTAATGCAGGAACCTTGTCAGGAAGTGCCTCATCACACAGCAAGAATTTCAACTACAGTACCCAAGGTTCGATTGCCAGCTCTAACTTTGATTTAGGACTTGGCAATAACAGTCATGGTTCAGGTATTTTGATTAAAACAGGTTTACCACGTGGTACCACCATGTCCGCACTGATTAATGGACAAGATTATACTTTAAAAGGAAATCGTAACTTTATTCCGTTATCACCGTATAAAAAATACACAGTAGAATTAAGAAGTGATAAGCATTCCATGGATAGTGTCAGCGTCGGTCAGGGTCGTAAGAGCACGGTAGTACTTTACCCAGGGAACGTCGCAAAACTTGAGCCTGAAATTAAACAAATGGTGACGATCTTTGGACGGATTCGTTATCCAAATGGTGAGATTGCCGCCAATACACAGCTAAATAACCATATTGGTAAAACCAAAACTGATAATAACGGTGAGTTTTCTCTTGATATTGACAAGAAATATCCAGTAATTACTTTAATTCGTGACAATGGAGATATTTGTGAATCTGAATTGGCACTGAATAAAGAACAAGGTGTGGCTTGGTTAGGTGAAATTTCATGTGTATATAAAGTCGCGAGTCATAGTAAGAATAATTTAGAGGTACGTAATCATGATTAATTATAGAACTTTATTTCTTGGCGCACTTTCAGCGTTTTCTATTCATCATGCTGCGCATGCCTTAAATCCACCGACATCATTTACAGGTGGGGGAACAAACAGTTTTATTTTCTTTGAAAATAATATAGACCAAGAATACTTGATTTCAGCTGAGCATCTCAACCCGCGGTTCACTGGGGCAAACGTTTGGACACGCTATGGACGAGACCAACAAGACTCCTTAGGTTATATGGGAACAGATACAACGTTACGCAATCGAAATAACGTGGATATGTGGTTAGAAAACTCTAGTATGTTAACGCCTTTTCAAGGGATACGTTGTCGTATACGAAATAACGGGGCATGTCCTGCAACTGGGTTTTTACCCGCAGAATTTATAGATCAATTCGGTGCCTATAAAATACGTTCAGCATCTGGTGATTTCGATGGGGGATATGCTCGTGCGTCATTTGGGCCAGATGCATATGAATATTTGAAGGAATTAGCTCCTGGAGATGTTCATCAGTTTATTATGCATTATTGTGAAACCACAGAAGACTATAATCCAAGCGCAGGAGGACGCTGTAAAGATGCAACAACGGGCAGATGGCGAAAAACGCAACTTAATATTACCAAAGATGCGCATATTAAATTTATAGATACTCGAGCTTTTAGTGAAATCTGGGTGGCAACCGATGGAACGCCAAGTATAGCACAAAATAGTGAGCTTTGCCGAGATCTTGTTGTGCCGCGGGGGGGAACTGCTGATCAACGCGAAGGCATTGCTTGTAAAATGGTACAGTATGACTTGAATGGACCAACCTCCGCATTTAATAACTCAACTCATTTATACATGGCTGTTGATCAGGCTGCATTGAATAATATGGCAATTGCAGCTTATGATCTTCGAATCAATGCTGGTGGTAATGATGACTGGGTTCGATACGATGCAGATACAAGGGTTGAGAACCTTATGAACAGAATGTTGCAGAGTGGAAGGCATTATATTGAAGTTTTATTTACTAAATCCTTCTTCAAAAAAATGTTAGCAGCTGAAGCTTCTACCTCAGGAAGGCGTGGTGTCTTTACATTTGCTGTAAATAATACGGCTACTCCACAATCAGGCTATTATCAATTTGCCACAAATATGGATATTGATATTATTCCACGTGAATATGGCATTAGCATTCGCCATCAAAACCAAAATGAACGCGTTAAAACAGGAAAAATTGGTGAAGAAGACATTACATTTAATTATGTAGTGACTCAATCTGCACCAAAAACAACGGGTGCGAATGGCGGAAGAGCGGATGTAGTAAAAGCAAGAGTACTCGGAGAGTCGACGACTGTTAGAGGGAATAGTTATTGTTTATTTAAGTCGAAAGATGAGGTCTTGCAGGTTCCTATTCCAGCTTATTTGTCCTATACCAACAGTGCTGGGCAAAAGATTGAGCAGTATAGTGGCTGTAATGCCAGTGCGACGCTTGATTTAACGGATGCGAATTGGAATGCGGTACCATGGGACCAACAACAATCAGGATTTTTTCACTCAACTAATTTGGACTTAAGATTTCCCATGAACGATAGAGTCTCTTTATTTACAATAGATGGCATAGATTGGTTGGGAAGTGTGCGCGCTGAAGGTGATGTTGAAGTTGAAGCAACTTGGATCGGTGTAACTAGACCCAAATAATATACATTGGTGTAGAATTTTGCTCAATTGAGCAAAATTCTACACAATAGAAGTAAAAGTTTATTCATGCTTTTCAACAAAAAATAAAATGACAACAGGTAATTTCTGACCTCACTTTTCGATCAATAAAATTTATAACTTTATAATCATGAAAATGATCAATTGTTTTAATTAAACTGTTTGACCTCATCTAAAATATTTTCTAATAGACGCTCACAATGCTCATATTCTTGTAAAGATTTATTCATTGAAAGTACTTCTTGCATGAGTTCTAATGCCACCATAATGGTTAATTTACTTGGCTCCATACGAGGCGCCTTTCGTCGTAATTCATTATAACGTTCATTTAATAATTCAGCAGCACGTTCTAAGTCTGTAGAACCTTCTTTGGTTGTTGCTAAACGAAAACTATGCCCAAGAACTTTCAGTTCAACTGGAATTTGTTCACTCATTTATACTTCCTCATTATTTTCAGAAGGGTGGGCAAGTTGCTGAATTTCTTGGGTATAAGAATCTTGAGCCGTTCCTAAAATGCTTAAACGTTGAATAATGGTTTCAACTTTTGCTTTTGCTAAATCATTTTTTTGTAATAAACGCTCACGCTCACTTTGAAGTGCTTGAATTTCATGTTGAGCATGGCGCTGATCATTTTGAAATTTTTCTTTCAATATGCGTAATTCATTACGTTCAGCAAGTATTTCTTGAAATCGATTTTTTAAATCTGTACAGCTTTTTTCTAAGCGATTATATCGATCTGCAAGAGCTGTAGCATCATCATTAATTTGCTTTAGCTTTGATTGCGTATTTTCTAGCTGCTCAGCGAGTTGATCACATTCTGTTTGCTTTTGCGTAATCGTATTGTTTTTTAAGTCAAGTTGAATCTTAAATTGTTGATTTGAATTTAATTTATCATCTTCTAGAGCATTGTTTTCAGACTCAAATTGAGATAAACGTGATTTGAGCGCACTAATATGCGCTTGCAGACGCTGTAATTCTTCTAACATATCGTAGTCGCACAGTATCGTAAACAAGGGTAATATATAAGAAGTATAAAGATTGGATAGACGAATGCAAGACGATATTTCAGGTTGGTCAGATTGGACCCTACATTTTTCAGAAATTGAAGAAATTTCAAGCCCAAGTGAGCTTCATGGCTTAGTAACAGGTATCGTTTGTGTAACTCAAGCACCAACAGATGAAGAATGGGGGCAAATATTAAAAACGTTAGAAGTTCCAGAGCTCAGTGCAGAAGCACTTGCGCTTTTAACGGAAGAGGCGGAAGATATTTCACATGCTTTAGCAGATGATGCATTAGATTATTTACCCATTTTACCCGATGACGAACACACACTTTCAGAGCGTGTTCAAGCACTGGCAGATTGGTGTGCAGGTGTGGTGTTAGGTTTTGGTCTTGCATCTGGTCATTTACGTGCAGATGAAAAAGAATTGATTGAACATTTACAAGATGTTGCATCTGTTGAGTTTGATGAGTCGGATGATGACGAGGAAGGCGAAGAAAGTTATCAGGAATTATATGAATTTGTTCGACTCATTCCGATCAGCTTATCCATGGGGCGCAAGAAAGTTCCATTAGCTGAAACGCCACTTTTACAAAAAGTTTCAACAAGGCAGCCAAATAACACCAGTAATGTGGTTGAAATGTTTACACCACATCGTCCAAGTTAAATAGAAATTTAATGGCAATTTTAGGGTTTATTGGTTAGTCCTAAACCCTAATTTTATCCAAACAGATGAAGAAACACTGAATGAAGAAATTAGCTCAAATACATTTTGCACACCGTCGAGATCAACTTGCAGCAGAAATAGGATTACGCAGCATTGCAATTATTGCAACGAATCCTGTCATGATGAGAAATAATGATGCAGATTATAAATATAGAGCTGATAGTAGTTTCTTTTATCTAACAGGTTTTGCTGAGCCTGAAGCGGTTGCAGTGATTGAAACATTTGATACGGAAGAGGAAGGATATTGTTACAGTTTATTTTGTCGTGAACGCAACAGAGAAATGGAAATATGGAATGGATTTCGTGCAGGTTTAGATGGCGCACTGAATGACTATGAAGCAGATGAAGCTTATGTCATAGACCAGCTAGATGAAAAAATTCTTGAAAAGTTATTGAATAAAGATCAATTGTTTTATCGAATTGGTCATCAAGCAGAATTTGATACACAGATGACCGCTTTGCTTAAAAAAGCAGAAACAACGCATCGTCACGGTAGTGTACCTACACAAATTATTCAATTGAATCATATTGTGAATGAAATGCGTTTACATAAAACATCAGAAGAAATTGAATTAATGCAAATTGCATCAGACATCAGTGCACAAGCACATACATGTGCAATGAAAAGTGTAAAAGTCGGAATGATGGAATATGCTTTGGAAGCAGAACTCAATTATATTTTTGGCAAAAATGGTTGCGTACCTTCATATAATAGTATTGTTGGAGGTGGCGAAAATGCATGTATTTTACATTATGTAGAAAATGATAAAGAACTCAAAGATGGCGACTTAGTTTTAATTGATGCTGCTTGTGAATATCAATTTTACGCATCAGATATTACACGAACATTTCCTGTGAATGGTAAATTTAGTGAAGCGCAAAAGGCGCTATATAACGTGGTACTTCAAGCACAAATCGCTGCGATTGATGCTGTTCAAGTTGGTCATTCTTATCAAGAACCGCATCATGTAGCTGTCAAAATTTTAGTTCAGGGATTACTTGATTTAGGAATTATGCAAGGGCAGTTGGAGGAAATTATCGAAACTGAACGTTATCGTCAGTTTTATATGCATGGTACAGGTCATTGGTTGGGAATGGATGTACACGATGTTGGCTCCTATCGTATAGATGGAAAGTGGCGGACTTATGCAGAAGGAATGGTTGTTACAATTGAGCCAGGTTTGTATATTGCACCAGATGATGACACAGTTGATAAACAATGGCGTGGAATCGGCATTCGTATTGAAGATGATATTGTGGTAATGAAAAATGGACCACATGTTTTAACTTCTGCAGTGGTAAAAACAGTTGAAGAAATAGAAGCCTTGATGATGATTTCTTAAAATTAAAAAAAATATGACTTGAGAACTTCTTCTGTTAAAAGGAGAAGTTTTTTATTTTCATCTTCTAATGATCAAATTACTTATGTTATAAAAATTATTAAATATATGAATATAAAAAATATTTATACTTTTCTGTATAGTGTCCAATTTTTATTGTTTTGATTTGAAATTTCTATTGAAATATCTAAAGGTATTAAAAAAAGTATTAATTTATGCATAAAAAGATATGGAAATTTCCATATAAAAATGGAATATTAGGCGGATGCTGTTATGAATCAGGATTTTAAAAGCTCAAGACGGAATTTTTAAAGCGTCTGTTGATTAAAAATAGTGAGAATGATCAATTATTTTTACAACAGTCCTTTCCTATTTATATGGAGAAAATAACGACTTATGAGGAATATAAGTCGTCATACAAGGATTAAGTTACATGAACAGTTCTGTTAAGGATCCAGTAGAATCTGGAAGTAAAAAATCGAATATTTATGCATGGTATGTCGTTTTACTATGTATGTTGGCCTATATTTTCTCATTTATTGATCGTCAAATTTTAGCGTTGATGATTGAACCCGTAAAAGCAGATTTAGATTTAACTGATACGCAATTCAGTCTTTTACATGGATTGGCGTTCTCATTATTTTATGCATTTATGGGCTTGCCGCTCGCCTACTTAGCTGACCGTTTTTCACGACCAAAAATTATTGCTGTTGGTATTATTTTTTGGAGTGTGGCAACTGCAATGTGCGGCTTAAGTAAAAACTTTATTCAACTGTTCCTCAGTCGTATGGGGGTCGGAGTTGGTGAGGCTGCATTGTCGCCTGCAGCGTATTCAATGTTCAGTGACTTGTTTAAAAAAGATAAGCTTGGTCGAGCTGTCGCAGTTTATTCAATTGGCTCTTTTGTAGGCGGTGGTATTGCATTTTTAGTCGGTGGCTACGTCATTGGCTTGCTTAAAGATTTAACTTTAATTGAAATTCCATTATTTGGTGCAGTAAAAGCATGGCAAATGGCATTCATTTTAGTGGGCATCCCTGGTGTTTTTATTGGTTTATTATTTATTTTGACTGTTCGTGATCCAATGCGTAAAGGGCAAAAGCTCAATGCAGATGGTCAGGTTGAAAAAGTAACAATGAAAGCTGCATTCACCTTTCTTAAAAAACATCGTACCACTTTTACTTGTCATTACCTCGGTTTTACATTTTATGCGATGGCGTTGTATTGCTTAATTAGTTGGTCACCTGCATTCTTTATGCGTAAATTTGGTTTAACACCAACAGAAGCTGGTTATATGCTTGGAACGGTATTACTGGTTGCAAATACATTAGGTGTATTTGCTGCAGGTTGGTTGAACGACTGGTTTATTCAAAAAGGACGTAAAGATGCTCCAATGATTACTGGTGTGATTGGTATTGTCGGTCTTGTTTTGCCATTAATTGCATTCACTCAAGTTTCTGAATTGTGGTTGGCAGTTACATTATTGGCACCAGCAATGTTTTTTGCTTCTTTTCCAATGCCAGTTTCTACAACTGCAATGCAAATGCTTGCACCCAACCAATTACGTGCTCAAATATCAGCAATTTTCCTTTTAATTAGTAACTTAGTTGCTGTTGGTATTGGAACAACATTGGTGGCTTTGGTTACAGATAGAGTATTTGATAATCCATTAATGGTTGGAACATCACTGTCTATCGTGGGTGGAATTTCATGTGTATTGTCGTTTATCTTACTGAAAAAAGGATGTAAAGCATTTAAGGACAGTATGCAACGTGAATATGCATCTTAAAATCGCTTTTCTTTCACTCATTTATATGATGTATTAGGTAATACATCATATAAAGTAAGAATCAAAAGGAAGGATTCACTTTATATCTTTTTACACTTGCCCATTGATGACGAATGGGCTTTTGTATTTAGAACAAAAATATAATGAATGGAGTGAGTGATGAATCAGTTGTCGAATTTGAACCATTTACATTACATGGATGAGTTTTTATTATTTAATTCAGATGATTATCAAACGATTAAAGATCAAATTAGTCATTATTTATGCCCTCATCAATTTGATGTTGATAGATTAACCACGTTAAATACACGCCTGAATGGATTTAGCTTCGGAAATTCTGCGTTATATGACTTAAAGTATAATGCACCCGTTGCCATTACTATCGATGAAGCATCGCAAAATTATTTATTTCGTATTACCTTAGAAGGCGAATGTGAGGTGGATAATGCACATAATCAGGTGCTTCAATCTGTGGGTATTATGACGGTAACGCATCCGAATAGTAAGAACCGTATCGTTACAAATCAGCGTTGTCGGAATATTATTTTAAAGTTAACTCAGCAGGATGTCGAAACTCAATTATTTAAAATGTTAGGTTATACTTGTACTCATCCAGTGATATTTAACAGTGGATTATCTTGTACAAGTGAAGGATTAAACTCAATTATAGAAACACTTAATTATTTATGTCATGCTTATTACAATATTCAAAATTGGAGTTTTATTTCAGGTAGTTTTACACAATATTTAATTGAACTAATTTTATTAAAAGTTCCCAATAATTATAGCCAGAAATTGAATGAGCAACGACAACTGGTTTTACCAAACTATATGAAAAAAGCACAACAATATATTCAAAATCATATTCAGGACAATATTGTATTGGCTGATTTGAGTGTCTTTTGTGGTGTGTCCAGTAGAACAATACAGAAAGGGTTTAATCAATATTTTCAACAAACACCGATTGAATATATTCGAGATTTACGCGTTGAACGGATACATCAAGATTTGCTGAAAAGCCATGGCAATGAGACAGTAACTGATATTTTATTGCAGTATGGGATTCAAAGTTTTGGACACTTTTCTAATGTTTATAAAAAGCGATATGGTTGTTTACCTTCACAAACATTAAAAATGTACATGGCATAAATTTTCCAAGGGAATAGATGACTTCGCAAATGGAATAGTCTTTTCGCATACGGGGGAGTACAAAGTAGATTGATCTTCTATGATGAGATAAGTTAATCAGGAGGATTTAAAATGAAAATTACAGTACTTGGTGGTGGTCATGGATGTTATGCAGCAGCTTTAGAAATGGCTGAGAAGGGGCATGACGTTGTATTATGGCGTCGTGATGCAGAAGCATTGAATGAACTTGCAGCGACTGGACAGCTTTTTGTTCGAGATTACCGTGGGGAGCGTTCAGTTACTGTTGGTTTTGAAAATAGTCAGATTAATTTACAAAATAATTTAGAACAAGCGATTCATCATGCAGAGCTTATTATTATTCCTTTACCATCGACAACCCATCTCAATTTAGCACAACAAGCAGCACCTTATTTTAAAGATGGGCAAGTTGTTTATTTACCACCAGGTACATTTGGTAGCTTTGTTTTTGCTCAAGCGATGAGAGAAGCAGGTAATCAAGCTCAAGTTGCATTTGCTGAAACAGGAACACTCCCTTATTTAGTACGTAAACATGGGGTGAATCGTATTGTGGTGAGCGGTTATGCAACGCGTTTACCGACTGGTGTATTTCCATCTAACCTCTCTGAGCATGCATTTAAAATTTTGCAACAAGCGTACCCAAGTGTAGAGCCTATTGAAGATGGCTTAAGCGGCGCTTTGATGAATGCGGGCCCCATTATTCATCCACCATTGATTATGATGAATGCTGGTCCTTTAGAACATTTTGAAGCTTGGGATATTCATAATGAAGGTACTCAACCTTCAATCCGCCGTGTGACAAGCGAGCTTGATGCTGAGCGGATGCGTGTTCGTGAAGCATTAGGGTATCCTGCACCCCATTTTCCTCTTGCGGATCATTATAATAAAGATGGTGAAGGTGATGAGTGGATGTATGGTCGAGGGGCACATGGTAAGTTGACGGATAGTGGTGATTGGCGTGAAGATATCGACTTACAAGAACATCGTTATATGCTTGAAGATACACGCTTAGGATTATCTTTAATTGTATCTGTAGGACGTTGGGCGGGTGTGCCGACTCCTGTTGCTGAAGGACTACTAAATATCGCATCTGCGGTGACAGGTCGAAATTTATATGCAGAAGGTCGCACTTTAGAAAATTTAGGATTGGCTGATAAGTCTAAACAGGAAATGTATGTGATTCTGCAACAAGGAGTTTGAAATGAATAAAATTCAACATGTTGCAGTGATTGGTGCAGGGAGAATGGGAAAAGCAATTGCCATTGCTTTTGCTTATGCGGGACTGCACGTGAAATTGGTTGATGCGAAAGAACGTACTGAGTTGGAATTTAAGCATTATCAACAACAAGTGATACAAGATATTGTACAAGAGTTAGCACTGCTCAATAAAATTCAGTTTATCCAATCGAATCAAAGTGAAGATATTTTAGATAATATTCAGGTGCTTGCTAAACAAGAGTCGATATCATTTTTACGGCAATGTGATTTAATTATGGAAGGCGTGCCTGAACAAACTCAGGCGAAACAAGATATCTTCACTTGGTTAGATCAATATATTTCTCCTAAATGTATTGTCGCGTCAACCACATCAACATTTTTGGTGACCGACATTGCTCAAATGCTGTCTCATCCAGAACGCGTTGTGAATGCACACTGGTTAAATCCTGCATATCTCATTCCTTTGGTTGAATTAAGTCGTTCGGAACAAACATCTAATGATATCGTTGAAAATTTGAAAGCATTTTTAACCCAAATCGGTAAAGTTGCTGTGGTGTGCAATGCGAAGGCTGGTTATATCGTACCTAGAATTCAAGCATTGGCGATGAATGAAGCAGCACGCATGGTGGAAGAAGGTGTGGCTTCTGCGGAAGATATTGATATTGCAATTCGAACTGGGTTTGGGCTACGGTTTTCAGTTTTGGGCTTGCTTGAGTTCATTGATTGGGGCGGTGGTGATATTTTGTATTATGCATCGCAATATTTACAGCAAGAATTAGGTGAACGTTATCGTACACCACAAATTATTGCAGACAATATGCAGAATAAACGAAATGGTTTACGTGAAGGTCAGGGGTTTTATGACTATGCGACAATGGATATAGACGCATATAAATTTAATGTGTTGAATACTTTTGCTCGTCGAATTGAAACTTCTCAATTAAAACCAATATTCAATGTTTTAAAAAGTGAATCGTGAAATTTTTATTTTTAAATTTCAAATGAAATAAAAAAGCTCATCTATTATGGATGAGCTTTTTTATGATCAGATATGTTGGAATGCTTTAATGATAAAGTATTCCATTCTCTTTATTAGAAGGCGTCATCTTTGAGATAAAGCACTGTTTATCTTTGAAATATATAATTATAATTTTTGTTTGATATACACTTTAATAATGAATAATTTAGATTAATTATCTTTTTTTTAATCTAATCATTTGATTTATATCTATATTTATTTAATAAAATTAAATATTTTTAAAATAATAATATGGTGATATTATGTGATTTATTTGGCATTTTTAATTGTAATTGATATTTTTTACCATTAATCTTTGGGGTTGTTTTTGCATTAATCTACAACTTTCAAAGATTTGAGTTCAAAACCTATTATTTTTAGATTAAAAATATTTTCAAAAATCTATTAAAAAATTCCAGAAAATGATGAGAATTTTTAAATAAAAAGATTTATAGAGTTAATAATTACATGAACATTAAAAAATATTTTACTTTTGGAGCTACGCTTGGTCTTTTTATTGCTGCCTATTTTATTTGGCAAAAGTTACATACTGTAACGCCTGATACCATTCTGAGTGGTAATGGTCGCATTGAGGCGACTGAGGTGAATATCGCAAGTAAATCTGCGGGTCAATTAATAGAAGTCCTAGTGAAAGAAGGAGAGTTGGTAGAGGCAGGACAAATACTTGCGCGAATAAAAGTATCTGCTTTGGAAGCAAGAATTAAAGAAGCTGAAGCACAGCAGAAACAAGCTGAAGATGCAGTAAATATGGCTGAAGCACAAGTTGATATGAGGATAAGTGAGAAAGAGGTTGCAAAAGCAGTTGTTGATCAACGATTGACAGAGTTAACCGCTGCACAGAGACGAGTAGAACGCCTTGAAGCTTTAGCAGAAGATGGAGCAGTATCCATTCAGCAACTCGATAATGAGCGTGTTGGCGTAAAAAGTGCATTTGCTGTTTTAGGCTCTGCAAAGTCACAAGTGAGAAGTGCTGACAGTGCTATTTTAGCAGCGCGTAGTCAAGTATCGAGTGCAAAATCTCAGGTTGAGGCGGCTAAAGCAACGGTTGAACGTTTAAATTATGATATGGAGGATGCACAGCTCAAAGCCCCCCTCAATGCGCGTGTACAGTTTCAAATTGCACAACCTGGCGAAATGGTCGCAGCAGGTGGGCGGGTGATGAATCTGATTGATTTATTTGATGTCTATATGACATTTTTTTTACCCGAAAAAATAGTGGGGCGTATTGCGATTGGTTCAGAAGTTCGTATTATTTTAGATACTGATAAAAATACAGTCATCCCTGCAAGAATATCTTTTATTGCTGATACAGCACAATTTACCCCGAAATCAGTGGAAACTGAAAATGAACGTCAGAGATTGATGTTTCGTGTGAAAGCAAATATTGATCCTCAGCATTTAGAAAATGGAATCGGAAATGTAAAAACAGGTCTACCTGGGGTTGCATATATCAAAATTGATCAACAAGCTGAATGGCCAATCTTCTTAAATGATCAGGTTGCATTGTAATGCAACAAGATACTCAAGAATCGATTGTTGCTGAAGTCAATCATGTGAGCTTACATTATGGTAAGACAGTAGCATTAAAAAACGTATCTATTGCATTCCCCGCAGGGAAAATGGTGGGTTTGATTGGGCCAGATGGTGTAGGTAAATCAAGTCTTCTTGGCTTATTATCAGGCGCTAAAAAAATTCAAACAGGTACGATTCAAGTTTTGGGAATCAATCTTGCACATAAAAATGATCGAAAAAAGATTTGTTTACATGTTGCTTATATGCCACAGGGTTTAGGTTCTAATTTATATAAGACTTTATCTATTGAGGAAAACTTGCAATTTATTGCTCGATTATGTGGGCATAATAAACAAGAACGTAGAAAAAAAATTGATGAACTCACAAAAAGTACGGATCTATATGCATTTTTAGACCGCCCAGCAGGTCAATTATCTGGTGGAATGAAACAAAAACTTAGTTTATGTTGTGCGCTGATTCATGACCCTGATTTTTTGATTTTAGATGAACCTACCACAGGGGTAGCACCATTAGCACGAGCCCAGTTTTGGGATTTAATTCAGAAAATACGCAATGTACGCCCACAAATGAGTGTGCTTGTTGCTACGGCATATATGGATGAAGCCCAAAAATTTGATTGGTTGGCCATGATGAATGATGGCGAAATTCTTAAAACAGGAACTCCTCAAGAATTATTAAATCTAACCAACAGCCAAAATTTAGAAGATGCTTTTATACAGCTTTTACCAGAGGATAGAAAACATGGTTATCAACCTGTTGTTATTCCTCCATTAGTGACGGATGATTCAGATGAATATGTAATAGAAGCACAAAATCTAACTGTTAAATTTGGAAATTTTACGGCTGTAAATCATGTCGATTTTAAAATTAAACGTGGTGAAATTTTTGGCTTTCTAGGCTCAAATGGGTGTGGAAAATCAACCACAATGAAAGTGCTGACAGGACTCTTAGAAGCGACTGAAGGCGAAACATGGTTATTTGGTCAGCCTATCGACGGGGGGAATATGAATACTCGTCGTCGTATAGGATATATGTCACAATCATTTTCACTTTATACTGAGCTTACCGTTTTACAAAATCTAGTACTGCATGCGAAATTATTTCATATTGCGACAACAGAAATGAACTCTCGGGTTGAATTAATGTTACAACGATTCAATTTAGAAGATGTTAAAGATAAGTTACCACACGATTTACCTGTCGGGCTTCGACAAAGGTTGTCTTTAGCCGTTGCATTAGTACACAACCCTGAAATCTTAATTTTGGATGAGCCAACTTCAGGTGTTGATCCGATTGCACGTGATAATTTTTGGTATTATTTGATTCAACTTTCACGTGATGATGGCGTAACAATCTTTATTTCTACGCATTTTATGAATGAAGCATCACGCTGTGATCGTGTTTCATTGATGCATGCAGGATCAGTGCTCGATAGTGATTCGCCCGTGCAACTCATGAAAAAAAAGCAAACTGAAACATTAGAAGATGCATTTATTCAATATTTATTGGATGCAGGCGCAGGTACGTTAACTTCATATGCATCAGAAAGTGAAAGCAACACAGTAACACGGATTAATGACAAACAAACGAATAGGTTGGCACACTTTAGTTTTTTAAGACTATTTAGTTATGCTTGGCGTGAGTCTTTAGAACTTGCTCGTGACCCTATTCGCGCAACTATGGCGTTGCTTGGGTCTATTCTTTTACTTTTTGTGATGAGTTATGGCATTAATTTAGATGTAGAAAATTTAACATTCGCCGTATTGGATCATGATCAAAGTAGTTTAAGTCAGAACTATACAATGAGTATTGCAAGTTCTCATTATTTTATGAAAAAACCATCATTACAAAATCATGACGATATTGATCGGCGTATGCGACGTGGGGATATTGCTTTAGCTATTGAAATTCCACCACATTTTTCTAGAGATATTGCACGTGGTGAGGCGGTTAAAATAGCTGCTTGGGTAGATGGAACGATGCCATCTCGTGCCGAAACGGTTCAGGGATATATGAATGGCATTCATAGTCATTGGTTATTGAGTAAAGCCTTAGAGCAGACAGGTTATCATCAAGCCAATTTAGTGAATATCGAAACACGATATAGATATAACCCTGATATTAGAAGTTTACCTGCAATGACAACAGCTATTTTGCCGTTATTATTACTTTTAATTCCAGCAACGTTAACAGCATTATCGGTTGTGCGAGAAAAAGAATTAGGTTCCATTGTCAATTTATATGTTACGCCTGTAACGCGTAGTGAATTTCTGATTGGTAAGCAAATTCCATATATTATTTTAGCCATGTTTAATTATTTTTTAATGTGCTTCATTATTGTGTATGTATTTAAAGTACCAATGAAAGGAGATTTTTTCGTTCTGACTATTGCGGCATTCCTCTTTTCAATTTTTGCAACAGGGACTGGAATGCTCGCATCGACATTAACGAAAAGCCAGATTGCGTCTTTATTTTTGGTTTTAATCGGTACGCTTATTCCTGTGACCCAATTTGCTGGATTAATTAATCCAGTTTCTTCTCTTGAGGGATTTGCTCGGTGGTTTGGTGGCATTTATCCAGCAACAAATATGATCAATATTAGCCGAGGCGTATTTAATAAAGGTTTAGGTTTTGAAGATTTATCCTCTCAGCTTTGGGTTATTATTATTTCAATACCTGTTGTCATACTGACAGCGATTGCCTTGTTAAAAAAACAGGAGTCGTAACATGATAATCAGAAAAATACAAAATATTTTCCAATTAGGACGCAAAGAACTATGGAGCTTATGGCGTGATCCAATAATGCTAATCTTAATTTTATATACATTCACGATTTCAGTGTATATCGCAGCAACAGCAATTTCGGATACGCTTTATAATGTTCCTGTTGCTATTGTAGATGAAGATCAATCACTTTTATCAGAGCGAATAACATCTGTATTTTATGAACCTTATTTTGATCGAAAAATAACAGAACTTAATTTGATCGATTCTGGAATGAATACTGGAGAATATGCATTCTCAATCGATATTCCTCCGAAGTTTAATGAAAACATTTTAGCTGGAAATCCAACCGCAATACAGGTCAATGTCGATGCAACTCGGATGAGCCAAGCGATGTCAGGTGCAGGTTATATTCAACATATTATTCAATCGGAAGTGAGAGAATATATTCAACGTTATCGTGCTTTTGAAAATGTTGCCGTGGAGCTAGAGTTGCGAGCACGATATAACCAAACCTTAGATTATAAATGGTTTGGTAGCGTGATGCAGATCATTAATAATGTTGCCATGTTATCGATTGTATTAACAGGTGCTGCTTTAATTCGTGAGCGTGAACATGGAACCATTGAACATTTAATGGTGATGCCAATTACATTTCTTGAAATTATGGTAGCAAAAATTTGGTCAATGAGTCTGGTTGTTTTATGTGCCGCTTTTTTAGGTATTAAATTAATTGTTGAGATGGTACTTACCATACCTATTGAGGGCAGTTTATGGTTGTTTTTCTTTGGTGTATTACTCACCTTGTTAGCAACAACTTCTCTCGGTATTTATTTGGCTACCATTTCGAAATCAATGCCCCAATTTGGTTTATTGACAATGCTTATTATTATACCATTGCAAATGCTTTCTGGTGGATCAACTCCTAGAGAAAGTATGCCAGAGGTTGTACAGCATATTATGCTTATGGCACCAACCACACATTTTGTGTCATTAGCCAA
This sequence comes from Acinetobacter sp. ANC 4558, assembly GCF_002135375.1. Taxonomy (GTDB): domain Bacteria; phylum Pseudomonadota; class Gammaproteobacteria; order Pseudomonadales; family Moraxellaceae; genus Acinetobacter. The sequence continues at coordinate 91,515 of NZ_NEGH01000010.1, forward strand.
AGCAATTTTATATCGAAATGCAGGAATAGAAGTTGTTTGGCCTACTTTTTTATGGTTAATCGTCATCGCAAGTATTTTTTTCTATATTTCATTAAAAAGGTTTAAATCTACCATTCATACAATGGCTTGATTTTATGGGTAAGTAGATTTGATGTGTATTTTAGTCAGTGAGTGTACAGATGAATAGGGCTGATCATGTCAAAATGATGAACCTTCATGTAATATAAAACCACTTAATATTATAAAAATCTGTCGCGACATTACGGTCACACTAGTGAGGATAAAAGCATGCAGCAAGACATTATCATTGTAGGTGGTGGGATGGTTGGGTTAAGCCTAGCGCTCATGCTGGCAAAAGCGAAGATGCGTGTAAAGCTTTTGGAAGCGATTAAATATCCAGATTATGACGATGCTAATCTTGTTCCTTACCATTCAAGTTTTGATGCACGCAATAGTGCTTTATCACGCCGTACCGTACAAATTTATCAAGAGTTAGAGCTTTGGGATACTTTACAAGCGCATGCAACACCAATTTTACAAGTACACATTACTGAGCAAGGAAGTTTTGGTAAAGCACGATTGGATGCCAAGCAAGAGCAAGTAGAAAGCTTTGGTCAAGTGATTGAAAATGCTTGGTTAGGTCGAGTATTACTGACCCAAGTACGTCAACAACCATTAATCGAACTGATTGATGGAGTAATAGTGACATCACTAACTCAAAATGAAAACTATGCACAGATTAAGGCAAATCAAGGAGATAATTTACTTTCTTTTCAAGCTAAACTGATTATAGCCGCAGATGGTCGAGACTCTTTTTGCCGTCAGGCTTTGGGTATTGGTGCCTCTGAGCATGATTATGATCAAATGGCAATCGTGACGACAGTCCAAACATCCAAACCACATCAGCATGTAGGATTTGAACGGTTTAGTCATTTAGGTCCTTTAGCTTTGCTGCCTTTACCTGGTGAGTATCGCCGTTCAGTGGTTTGGCCAGTCAAAAAAGGAACAGAAGAAGAGTGGTTGGGTGAGCAAAATGACCAACATTTCTTAAATGCACTGCAAGAAACTTATGGTGATCGTGCAGGAAAATTTCAAAAAACAGGCAAACGTTTCTGTTTTCCATTGTCTCAAGTTCTGGCAGAAAAACAGGCGGTTGGGCGTGTAGTATTAATGGGAAATGCTGCACACACCATTCATCCTGTAGCAGGGCAAGGATTTAACTTGTGCATGCGAGATGCTTATGTTTTATTACGATATCTAACTGAGCAGCAAGCAAAAAATGCCGATATAGGTGAACCGAAAATGTTATTAGCGTATGAACAAGCGCGACTGACCGATCAACAACGTGTGATTAAATTTTGTGATGCTGTTGTTCGTGGTTTTAGTAATCAAAATCCATTGTTAAAGTTCATTCGAAATACGGGCTTATTGGCTTTTGATAACATCCCTGGCGTTAAACCCTTAATTGCAAATTATGCGATGGGATTAAAGGCATGAGCATAATGAATGATTCAGTTTTAGATGTTGTCATTGTTGGTGGTGGTCTTGTTGGTGGTTTAACCGCTTTACTTCTTGCACAAGGCGGTGTGCAGGCAACGGTTTTAGATGCAGCACCTATTTTAGATGAGGAAAAAACCATTTCAGTTGCAAACCCTCGTGTTTTAGCACTGAGTCAGGCGACAATTCATTTATTAAAAACAGTAGGTGTGTGGGAAAAACTTGCGCGTCAAATGCCCTATAGCGGCATGCAAGTATGGAATAAGAATGGCTACGGTGAAATTAATTTTGGAAAATTCTCTGAGCAGCCGCCTCACATTGATCAAGCTTTAGGTTCAATGGTAGAACCAAGTTTATTAAATTTGGCCATCCAACAAAAAATGTTAAAAGAATTAAAAGATTATCGAACAGAAGTCAAAGTGGTGAGAATTGAAGAAGGCGTCGGGGTTTGGCATATTGATTTAGCTGATGGCACACACCTAACAACAAAATTAGTGATTGGTGCAGATGGTGCAAATTCATTTGTTCGCGATCAGGCTTTTATTGATTTTGATATTTTAGATTATCAACAAGCGGGCCTAAGCTGTGCGATTCGAACTCAGTTCCCTCATCAATATGTTGCACGACAAATTTTCTTAGAAACAGGGCCATTGGCATTTTTACCTATGGCAAGTTTAAACCCTGAGCAAGAAGGTTATTGGCAATCTATTGTATGGACTTTACCTGATGATTATGCAGATGAGTACGTTGCATTATCAGATCAAGCATTTACTCAGCTTTTAACGCGTGAAAGTCATCATATGCTTGGAGAAGTATTAGAAGCAACACCACGTGCGAAGTTCCCACTGAAAGCACGCGCTGCACAAAAGTATGTTAAGTCTGGGTTGGCACTTATTGGTGATGCTGCTCATGTGATTCATCCACTTGCAGGGCAAGGTGTAAATATTGGTTGCTTAGATGCAGCGATTTTATGTGATGCTTTATTGCACGATAAAAAGCGTGGCGTATGGGCACATGAGCAAACCCTTCGACGGTATGAACATCGACGAAAAGGACAAAATGATGCCATGATGCATAGTATGTCAGCAATTGGATGGCTTGAAACAACAACCTTATATCCAATCATTTGGGCAAGAAATTTAGGTTTAAAACATGTTGAAAAACACAATGTACTTAAAGATGCATTTATGATTCAAGCCAATGGATTAAATATTTTAAAAGGAACACAATATTCGGTTTAAAATTAAATTGAGTATATTTTGTTCGGTTGAACATGTTTTTTTACAGATTTGCGTAAAAAAAAAGCTGATTTTTGTTATGGAGTACTATGCGAAATCCTTAGAGATTGTTAAATTTCTTCATAATTCAGAACCCAATATTTAGATCAATTAATGAACGCCATCTGTAAGGAGTTTTAATATGACGGATATGAATGATTATGACGAAGTAGATGACACAGCAGTTGATGAGGATGAAGCCAAAGCAGCTGAAAAAGGAGCATCGGATAGCGATGATGCACCTCATGATGGTGATGCGACTGAAGCAGAAACTTTAACTGTAACGGCCAAGCTAAAGCAACGTCAGGCATTAGAAGATGAGGTTGCTGCATTCTTAGCGCGTGGAGGACAAATTACTGAAGTCCCACCAGATGAGTCAGCAAAAGAATGAAAAAAAACACCACGATTGAGTGGTGTTTTTTTATGATACATAATTTGCAGTATTTTAGAATTTTAACTGAGATAACCAAAGTATATATTCAGCGAACTAAGCAAAAATATAAAATTAAAGCTTATCCGTTAATTCTAAAGCACGTTGATAGGCGACTTTCTTTTTGATGCCAGTTAAGTCAGCAGCAAGTTGAGATGCAGCCTTAACTGATAAATCCTGTAAAAGACGATTTAGAAGTTGATCTAATTTTTCTTGTTCCATATCTTTTTCTTGGGTTGCGCCACCGACAACTAAAACAATTTCACCTTTTTGTTGATGATGATCATTGGCAATAAACTCAACCAATTCAGATAACGTCATTTTTTTGATGGTTTCAAATGTTTTTGTAATTTCTCGTGCAAACCCCACAGGGCGATCGGCACCAAAAGTATTGACCATATCTTTGACACATTCTAAAATTCGATGAGGTGCTTCATAAAAAATTAAAGTTTGTGTTTCATCTTTTAACTTTTCTAAATTTAAAATTCGTTGTGATGATTTTGAGGGCAAAAATCCTTCAAAGCTAAAGCGGTCACTAGGCAGGCCAACAGCACTTAATGCTGCAATTGCAGCACAGGCGCCAGGGACAGGAATCACACGAATATGATTCTCTTGCGCAGCACGAACTAATTTGAAGCCTGGATCGCTAATGAGAGGCGTCCCCGCATCACTAATTAATGCAATGTCTTCACCAAGCAATAACCGCTGAATGAGTTGATCGACTTTATTACTTTCATTGTGATCATGGCATGCAGTTAAAGGTGTGGAAATATTAAAATGTTTAAGTAATAAAGCTGAGGTACGTGTGTCTTCTGCTGCAATCACTTTGACAGATTTTAAAACGTTAATTGCACGATAACTAATATCGTCTAAGTGCCCGATGGGGGTTGCAACAACAAATAACTGGGCACTCATAATATTCTCCACACATGCTAAAAAATTTAGCTCAATCGATGAATGGAGCATTTTACCTGAATAGTAAAATGAATGCGAAGTGAGTTAAAATTAAGTATATATTTAAGGGATTAGAAGAAACGATTAGAATAAAAATGACCAAAAAGAATCCTATGGGAACATGGGCAGAATTGGAATCTTTGCGATATTTGCAAAATTTAGGTTTTAGACTTATTCAACAAAATTATCATTCAAGGTTTGGCGAAATTGATTTGATTCTGTATAAAGAAAAGGATTTGATATTTGTAGAGGTGAAAGCAAGATCAAAAACGCAATTTGGGTGCGCACATGAAGTTGTTTCTAAATCTAAACAAAAAAAGATTATTCAAACTGCCGCAGATTTTTTAAGTAAGAAACCTGAATATCATGAGTTTTATTGCCGATTTGATGTCATTTGTTTTAATTTTGCGCAACGATTTTCAAAATCGATACAGTATGATTTTTCTAATCGTCATTATGATTTAAATTGGATTGAAAATGCTTTTACTTTTGATTCAGAGTTTATTAGTCTTTAAGCATAATTTAGGTTAATTTGAGCCTTTGGCATATTAAAAAGATCAAATAAAGTAATGAAGGAGTTTGTTTGAGTGTTTAATCGTATTGCTGTTACTTTGCTGTGTGTTGCAAGTTTATCGGGTTGTGCAAGCTTTATTGCAGGCGGAACAGGAAGTACGCCCGTCGGTACTGAAAGTGGATCTCGTACTTTGGGTCAAGTTTTCATTGATAATTCAATTGAACGTACAGCCAATATTAATATGTATAAATTGGATTCCAGATTTAAACAATCTCGTGTCAATACTGAAAGTTTTCATAGTAATGTTTTATTAACGGGTCAAGTGCCTGATGCTCACTTAAAAAAATTAGCAGAAGATAACGTACGTTCAATGAGTGATGTTAAATCGGTGCATAATTATATTACGGTTGGTGACAAAATTGGTTACGGCACAATTATGCAAGATACCTCGGTGACAGGAAATACGAAGGGCTTAATTGCAAGAGCAGCTGTTATTTCTGGTGGAAAAGTTCGAATACATACTGAAGATGGTGTGTTGTATGTGATGGGGCGACTCAATACAGCTGAAATTGCAGATTTAAATGGAGTTTTACAAAAAGTTGGTAATGTCACTAAAATTGTGATGCTTGTCGATAATATAGATACACCTGCGGCATCTACTCAATCGACAATTATTACGCCTACAGCAATTGAATTAGATCAAATTGAACCAACAAATGCGCAATAAATTAAATAAACTGTCAAGGTATGCAAATCAGAAAATATCAGTTGCAAAAGCATATTATTCAGAATTTCGACTTTATAATGTAGGTCGTTTTGCATTAAATCATTTTGTTTCAAACAAAGGATTTTATAAAAAAATAGATATCGCTTATGGTGAATATGAACGACAGAAACTTGATTTATACCAGACAGAACGAAAAAAACGGGCTTTATTGGTTTTTGTTCATGGTGGTGCATGGTCGAGCGGCGATAAAAAAGATTATCATTTTTTCGGACAAGCCTTTGCAACAGAAGGTTTTGATGTTGCAATTGTGAATTACCGACTTGCACCCCACGATATTTTTCCGAATTATGTAGATGATCTTGTCTTAGCACTTGATTACTTGAATGAAAATCAATCATCTTTAAATATTGATACTGATAATATGATTCTTATGGGACATTCAGCAGGTGCTTTTAATATTATGTCTGCTGTATATTATCCTGAAAAGAATGGTGCCTATACACAACAAAATATTAAAGCATTGATTGGGTTAGCAGGACCGTATCATTTTAACTACAAAAATGATCCTTTATGTGCTGATGCATTTGATCAAGAACAGCCATATCAACATGTAATGCCTTATTATTTTGTACATCATAATAAAATTAAACATTATTTATTTATGGCTGAAAAGGATCAAATTGTTGCCGATTGGAATGCAATTGATTTAAATCAGAAATTAAAAGATCATAACAATCATTCTGAAATGATTGTTATTCCAAAAACTGGACACATTACAATCATGGGTTCAGTTTCAAGTTTATTTAGCCCATTCTTCCAAACAAAAACAGAAATTTTAAGAGCGTTAGATGAAACTTTAAATGAAGTTTAAAGCCATTCTTTTGTGTCATCTGCAACAGCACTACCTTGGGTGACATGCATAATCATGGCATGTGCAATACTGCCTTTAAAAGGTGTTTTAGGTAATTGATCAAACTTAAAGAAATTGGCATCACTAATTTCTTCTTCTTGAAGCAAAATGTCACCCGATTCATATTCTGCTTTAAATGCGATCATTAAATTACTTGGAAATGGCCAAGGCTGACTGGCTAAATATTGTATATTTTTGACTTTAATCCCGACCTCTTCTAACGTTTCGCGTCTTACTGCTTCTTCTAAGGTTTCACCAACTTCAACAAATCCTGCGATCAAACCATACATATCATTATTGTTTCTTGCATTTTTTGCTAAAAGAACTTGATCTTGTCCTTTCGTGATGACTGTAATTACACAAGGTTGAACACGTGGATATTGATGATAACGACAAGAAGGGCAAACCATGGCATATTCTGAATGATGAACGTCAGTTTTATGTCCACAATGACTGCAAAATTGATGATTCCGACGCCATTCTAGCAATTGAATCGCTTTACTGGCTTGTTCAAATTGCGCTGTTGTCCAATATTGTAGTAATTGGCGTATAGGGACTAATTTTAAACCGTTTGGAATTGATTCATGTTCGAGTAAATCTCGCGCGATAACTTGATGATTTTCATTCAGACTTAAATCACTTGCTAAACGCTCTACTTGAGGAAGTTGGAATTCATCATCAACCAATAATTGTTGTTGATGAAAAATATAGGCAAGAGAGATATTTGTGGTCATTAGATATTTTGAGTTAAGTGGGTACTGTTTTCTAATCCTACAATAAACTTTAGTGATATAACAGGTTATAAATATGATAAATAATGAATAAAAAGTGCGATATAAATATATTGTTATATGGGTATTTAAGAAAAAAGCTTGAAGTAAATTGAATGATTACCTCATGTTATTTGGAATTAAAAATATAAAATAAGTTGAAAGAAGATGAGCTAATGGACCAATCGTAAAATTAGCCCATCTTATGAGGTAAAATAAAGGAAATTACATAATAAAAATATGCCCTATCTTTTAGCCGTATAGGTGCCGCTGTTTTAAATCAAGTTTTTAAGAATTAGAACTGGTCTGTTCAAATATACATGGCCGACCATGCTTTTCTGCATATTGTTTTACCCAGTTTTCATGCGCTTCAAGATCAGAAATAGAAGGTAAAATGACAGGTAATTCTACATTGATTTCACGTCTTTCAGCTGTGCCTTGAGGATTTACAGATTGAGAGAGGGCATCCATGTCAAAGGAAACTTGACCGCCTGTCATGGCTAAATAAACATCCGCTAAAATTTCAGCATCGAGTAATGCACCATGAAAAGTACGGTCACGTGCTGGAATTTCATAACGACGAACTAACGCATCTAGGGAGTTTTTTTGCCCTGGATGTTTGCTTTTAGCGAGTGCTAAGGTATCTGTTACTTCACATACTTGTGATAATTTACCTAAACCTACACGGTCAAACTCCATATCTAAGAAGTTCATATCGAAGGTGGCATTATGTGCAATAATTTCTGCACCTTTTAAATAGTTAAAGAGTACATCTGCAATTTCAGCATACTTAGGTTTGTCTTTTAAGAATTCATCACTAATACCATGAATATTTTCAGATTCACCCACGAGTCTTTCAGGATTGATATAAATATGAATTGAGCTTCCTGTCAGTTTCCGATTGATCATTTCAATGGCACCAACTTCAACAATACGATCACTATCTTGAAAATAAAAACCTGTTGTTTCTGTATCTAGGATGAGTTGTCGAGGGCCAATCGCATCAATTGTTGCAGGCGTAATTACAATATGTGAAGGTGAATTTTTTGCCACTTCAATTTCGGAAGTCGGTGCTATGAGTGGTTTATTAGTGCCCGTTATTTCATATTCCATTTGGTCTGAGCCATGTAACATGTCGAAGTCAGTATGATCTTCAGTCTCTTCTTCATCTAAACCAAAAGGGTCTGTTAATAACCAATCAGATTCAACTTTTTTTTTATCATTTATATGCTTGCTTTGAGCACTAAGATTGTCAGCGCCTTGATTAGCAAGCTGATCCGCCATTTCATTGCCCGCATGACCTGCATGACCTTTAATCCAATTCCATTCAATTTCACGACCTTGGCATGTTTGATCTAGTTTTTGCCATAAGTCTGGATTTTTAACATCTTTCCAATTTTTCTTTTTCCAACCGTCAATCCATTCAGTAATACCGCGTTTTACATACGTGGAATCTGTCCAAACAGTCAGTTTAGCGTCAGTGGGACAAAATAGAATACCTTCAATTGCTGCAGTTAGCTCCATACGATTGTTTGTCGTATCGAGTTCTCCACCACAAATTTTATGTTCATCTTTTTCAGTAATAATATATGCACCCCAACCTCCTAATCCAGGATTACCACGACAAGCACCGTCGACATAAAGCGTGATTGTTTGAGTCATAGGTGTGAAATCCATATTTAATGCTAAAAGTTTTGCTATTGTATAACGCAAATTGAAGAATTAAGAGGTTTATATCTTAATATTTTAATTTCTTGTAACATTTATCTTGAATTGACCTTAGATTATTACCTTGTTTCATTGTGATGCTCCTCTACAATAGTCTTATTAAAATTAAATTGTACGAGTTGTTTGGATTTCTTATGTATAAACCAACCACGAATATGTGGCAACCGACCTTACCAGCATTATTTAAAATTACAGTATTAGGAACAGCACTGATTGCATTAGGCGCGATCACAGGATGTAGCTCTACACCAAGCGCTTCCAAAGTGGTCAAAACACAGGGAATCAGTGGAAGTGGTTACCTTGATGCAGATAGTCTTGATTCGTTAGAAGGGTTACTTTCTGCAACTGATATGCGTGCAGTTGAAGGTGATCGATTACTGATTTTAAAACATGGTGATGTTTGGAAGCGTATGAGTGTGGGTTCTAAAATGGATACTGAAGTTTGGAATCCACGAATTGATGCTCAGCGTAGTTGGTTTATTTCACGTCAACCATATATTGATCGTTTAAGTGCTCGTGCTTCACGTTATTTATTTCATACGGTAAAAGAAGCAGAACGCCGTGGTATTCCGACTGAACTTGCGTTATTACCTGTGATTGAGAGTTCGTATGATCCGGCTGCAACCAGTAGTGCAGCAGCAGCAGGATTATGGCAGTTTATTCCGAGTACAGGAAAAATTTATGGTTTACGTCAGACATCTATGTATGATGGGCGCCGTGATGTTGTCGAGTCTACACGAGCAGCCTATGAGTTTTTAGGCAGTTTATATAATCAATTTGGTTCTTGGGAATTAGCCCTCGCTGCATATAATGCAGGGCCAGGTCGTATTCAGCAGGCAATTAATCGAAATAAAGCAGCTGGATTACCGACTGACTATTGGTCATTAAAATTACCTCAAGAAACAATGAATTATGTGCCACGATTTATTGCTGTTGCGCAAATTATTAAAAACCCAAATGCATATGGTGTTTCACTACCACCCATTGCAAATAGACCTCACTTTAGAGAGGTTACTGTTGGAACGGTAAGTTTGAATGATGTTGCTGCTGTAACGGGTTTAAGTCGTGCTGAACTTTATGCGTTAAATCCTGCATATCGTGGAGATTTTATTGACAGTGAAAGCCCGATGAAGGTTTTAATTCCTGCTGATTTAAGTCCGACGATAGATGCAAGATTGAAAAAGTTATCAAATAATAATTCCTCAGCGTTATTAGCAAATAATACCGTTACTTCTTCAGTCAAAGAACCGTTGGTGAGTACAAGCTCTATCACGAAACCAGTGACGCCAAATATATCTGTTACTACAACCAGACAAGCTGCAACGACAAATATGACCGCAGCTTCGACAGCGGCAAATACAAGCTCCTCTAATCTTTCTGTAAATGCAGGAACTCGAGTTACCAATGCGGTTACTACACCTACGGTTAAAGGCGTAACACCAAAAGGTTCTTCTGCACTTGCATCGTTTGCATCTAATTCAGATATACCAAGTGCACCACGAATTCCTGTTGCCGTGATACAAGCCAACAATGTGAAACCCATTTCGATAGAGCCACCAATTACAGAGGCAGAGAGAGCACAAATTTTATCAGCAGTTGCAGCTGAAGGAAGTAAGCAAACGCTAGAACAAGTATTAAAACCTGTTGCTTCAAAAGCAGAGCAAGATCAAGTGGTGGCTGAAATTCAGAAAATTGCACCACAAGGAACAGAAATTTTAGATCCTTATGATGGGAGAATTAAGCTGACTGCAATTCAAACTAGCTTATCGGTTGCAGAACAGCAAGGAAAGGAGTTAACGAAAGGTTTTGCATATCCTAAATCAGTTACATCCAATACAAACCCAAATTCTGATGAAGTTAAACGTAACCAAGGTAAAAATGTTATTCAGACCGATTCTGAAGTGGTCGTGATTCCACCGAAAGGAAAACGAACCTTATATACTGTAACGTCAGGCGATACTTTGGCAATTATTGCATCTAAAAATGGACTGAATTGGCGTGATATAGCGAATTGGAACCAAATTGATCCATCGGGAACCTTATTTGCAGGTACAACGATTTATTTATATGATGCAAAACCGCAAATTGATGCACCAACTAAAGAAAAATCGAAACCAGAGAGTTATATTGTACAAGCCAACGATTCTTTGACAGGTGTTGCATCACAGTTTGGTTTAACGCTTAAACAACTTGCAGACTATAACGGATTGTCTGTCACCAGTAATTTAATTGTTGGTCAAAAACTTGCGTTAAAAGATACGAATAATGTCAAAGCAAAAGAGCCAGAAAAGAAGACTGAGCAATCGAACACAGTTGCTGCAACTTCTATAAAAATAGCAACGAAGCCTTATGTTGTTAAACGTGGTGAATATTTAAAATTAATTGCAGACCGTCATGGATTATCATTACAAGAATTGGCTAATTTAACACCAGAGTTGACACCGACCAATAGCTTATTCGTTGGACAAAAAATTAATATTCCTGCAACGGGTATTGTTGAGACCCAAGCCAATGTTGTGAAGAAAGAGACTAGAGCTGAACCGTCTATTAAAGTTGATAATTATGTCGTTCAGCGTGGGGACACGCTCTATAATTTAGCGATCAGTCGAAAAATAAGTGTTGCAGAGCTTGCAGCTTTAAATGATTTAACTAGTAATGCAAATTTGCAAGCTGGTCAAACATTAAAAGTACCCGCGCTTAAAGAAGAGATTAGCAATAAAACACCTTTAAGTTATACGGTGCAATCGGGTGATTCATTGTCTGCAATTGCTGTTAAATATAATTTAAATATCGAAGATATTACCAATTTAAATGGAATTAATCGAAATACGAATCTACTGGTTGGGCAAAAGCTAAAATTAGTTGAGGATGAGCCAAAATCATCAACGAAAACTGGGGCAATAACGGATAGAAAAGCCAAAGTAGAAAGTGAATCAGTGAAGAAAACAGAAGCCCAAGTACCGAAAAAAGAAAACAACAGCAATAGTACTAAAAATACAGAACAATATGTGGTGAAATCGGGTGAGTCTTTACATGTGATTGCAGGACGTATCGGAATATCTGTTGCGGACTTGGCTGCGTTGAATGATTTAAGCGCTAGAGCAGGTTTAAGAGTTGGACAAACCATTTTAATTCCACAGCTCATCACCAATTATAAGGTAAAACGTGGTGATACTTTAATTGGTCTCGCAAGCCGTTACGGTATGGAAACATCGGCATTGGCGGAGTTAAATGGCATTCAGCCTAATACACAATTAAAAATTGGGGAAACCATCAAAGTCCCTAATCTTTAATTATCATATTTCATATAGGGATATACATATTTATGTCAAAAACTTTTGCCAAACAGTTATGTCTTGTCTTAAGTTGGATCGTCTATCCTCAAATGGCGTGGTGTGAATTACAGACCACGCCTTATATTGCATTGAATGAAATCCCCAAATATGCTGGTGCAAAGGCGTTGCCTTATGCGAATCCTCAAGCGCCTAAAGGGGGGTATATTAGTACCGCGAATACAGGTACTTTTGATAATTTAAACACCATGAATGGTAAAGGGACGCCAACCAGTGGGAATGAGTATTTATTTGATACTTTAATGGCGAAATCCTTAGACGAAGTGAGTGTGATGTATCCGCTATTGGCGGAAAAAGTTACCTATGATCCGCAAAAACCTAAATTTGTTATATTTCACTTAAATCCTAAAGCGAAGTTCAGTAATGGAAATCCACTCACTGCTGAGGATGTGAAATTTAGTTTTGATGTATTTCAACATCAGTCTAATCCTGGATTACAGACTTATTTAGCAGATTTAGATCACACTGTTGTACTATCAAAGTATCAGGTGAAAGCCATATTTAAATCAAATAATAATAAAGAAATGCCCTTAATTTTGGCTGAACTTCCTATCTATTCTAAAAAAGATTGGCAAAATAAAGACTTTACGCGAATTACCATGAAACCTATTTTAGGTTCAGGGCCGTATGTGATTGATCGTATCGACTCAGGTCGAAGCATTAGTTATAAGCGCAATCCAAATTATTGGGCAAAAGATTTACCTGTGAATCGAGGAAAATATAACTTTGATCAAATTAAAATTGTGTATTATCGTAGTCTAGATATTGCTTTTGAAGGATTTAAGTCAGGGCAGTACACGTTTCATACAGAAAATATTGCACGTAAATGGGCAACTGAATATCATTTTCCAGCTGTTAAATTAGGTTTAGTGAAACAAATGGAATTTCACCATCAAAACCCAATTACCACGCAAAGTTTTGTATTTAATACACGTAGAACACCTTTAAATGATATTCGCTTTAGACAAGCAATTAGTTATGTTTATGATTTTGAATGGCAGAATAAGGCTTTATTTTATGGGAAATATCAACGTTTACAAAGTTATTTCAGTAATAGTGAATTAGAAGCGAAAGGCAGACCTTCAGATGCAGAAATGCGGATATTAAAACCATATCTTGCAAAGTTAAACCCAGTACAAAGAGCAGGTGTATTGGCTGACTGGAAAAATCATGTTTCTGATGGCAGTGGATTTAATCGCTCTGGATTGCTCAAAGCACGAGAACTTTTGCTCAAAGCAGGATATCGTTATAACGGTGGCATATTATTAGATCCTCAAGGACAACCCGTTAAAATAGAGTTTTTGATTCATCAAGATGGTTTAACACGTACCTTAATGCCATTTGTTCGCAATATGAAAAAGATAGGAATAGCGGTGAATATTCGACAAGTGGATGTTCCTCAATATATTGAAAGAAAAAGTAATTATGATTTTGATATGACCACAGATGCAATGCCACAATCTTTAAGTCCAGGCAATGAGCAAGCGCAGCTATGGGGGAGTTTGGCAGCAGATCAGCCAAGAAACTATAATTATGCAGGGATTAAGAATCCTGTTATTGATGATGCTATTCAAGGTGTAATTCGTGCGCAAAATCGTCAAGAGTTGATCATACGAACGCGGGTGCTAGATCGATTATTAAGAGCAGGTTATTATCAAATACTCACTTATCAAAAAAATGCCTATTGGTATGCCTATTGGAATATGTATAAGCAACCTACAATAAAACCAAAACTGGCAGTAGGATTAGAATATTGGTGGAGTGATCCACGTGAGGCACAAAAAGTAGCCCAGTATTTACGAAAAAAATAATCCCAGCGAGAAGGATTGTCTGATGGGTGTATATATTTTAAAAAGATTGTTTCTCATTGTTCCTACACTATTCTTTATTTTAGTCATTAATTTTGTCGTGATTCAAATTGCACCAGGTGGTCCTGTAGAGCAAGCGATTCAGCAAATTGAAATGTCGAGAGGATTAGGAATATCTGGGGGGGAAACGGCAACAACCTCAAGCCAATATCAGGGGGCAAGAGGATTAAGCGAAGACATGATTAAACAAATTGAAGCGCAATATGGTTTTGATAAATCAGCCGTAGAGCGTTTCTGGATTATGCTTAAAGGCTATTTATCATTTGATTTTGGAACGAGTTTTTTTAAAGATAAACCTGTAACTACATTGCTTTGGGAGCGTCTTCCTGTTTCAGTATCATTGGGATTATGGAGTACATTGCTCATTTATTTGATTTCTATCCCACTTGGAATTAAAAAGGCACGCGAGCATGGTTTAATATTTGATAAAGTCAGTTCATTGCTACTTGCAGTTGGATATGCCATTCCAGTTTTTGCTTTGGCAATTATTCTAATTGTATTTTTTGCAGGCGGGTCATATTGGCAATGGTTTCCGCTACAAGGTTTAGTTTCTGAAAATTTTGCACAGCTTAGTTTATTTGAAAAAGTTAAAGATTATTTTTGGCATATGACATTGCCTTTATTTACAATGGTGATTGGCGGTTTTGCTGGTTTAACGTATTTAACAAAATATTCATTTATGGAAGAGTTAAATAAACAATATGTACTGGCTGCGCGAGCTAAAGGTCTGACAGAAAATCAAGTTTTGTATGGACATGTCTTTCGCAATGCCATGTTGATTGTTATCGCAAGTTTGCCCGAAGCACTCATTGGAATTTTCTTTGTGGGTAATTTATTTGTTGAAGTGATCTTTAATTTAGATGGCTTAGGTTTGCTCGGGTTTGAAGCAATTACGCAACGCGATTATCCCGTCATTTTTGGAACATTATTTATTTTTACTCTTATCGGGTTACTGCTCAGATTAATCAGTGATGTCATTTACCAACTCATAGACCCTCGTATTAATTTTGATTCGAGAGGTGCTAAATAATGTCACCTATTTTAAAAACACGATTGAAAAAATTTAAACAAAATAAATTAGGTTTTGTGTGTTTTATTATTTTTAGCATCATTTTTGTATTGTCTTTGGGTGCAGAGTTTATTGCAAATGATAAACCACTGGTGGTGAAATATGAGCAATCATATTATTTTCCTGTGTTTAGGGAATACCCTGAAACAGCTTTTGGCGGTGTCTTTGAGACAGAAGCAGACTATAAAGATCCAACAGTTAAAGAATTAATTCATGAAAAAGGTTGGACAATTTGGCCGGTGATTCCATTTTCATATCAAACGCCTAATTTAGATTTGGCAGTTCCTGTACCCTCGAAGCCTACTGCGCAAAACTGGCTAGGCACTGATGATCAGGGGCGTGATGTTGTTGCTCGTATTTTATATGGATTACGTATATCGCTTTTATTTGGTTTTGCATTGACTTTGGCATCGGCCTTTTTAGGAGTCAGTATTGGGGCAGTTCAGGGCTATTATGGTGGATGGATTGATTTAGTCGGACAACGTATTTTGGAGGTATGGGGAGGATTACCCATGCTTTTCATGGTCATGGTTTTGGTCAGTATGTTCACTCCCAGTATCTTTTGGTTATTCATAATTATGTTGATCTTTGGCTGGACAGCATTGGTGGGATTGGTCCGCGCTGAATTTTTAAGAGCTCGAAATTTTGATTATGTGCGTGCGGCGAGAAGCTTAGGTGTCAGCGATTCTACGATTATGTTTCGACATATATTGCCAAATGCAATGAGTTCAAGTTTATCGCAGCTTCCATTTATGCTAACTGCAAATATCACCGCCTTAACAGCTTTAGATTTTTTGGGTTATGGATTGCCACCCGAAGCGGCATCTTTAGGGGAATTGTTGGCGCAAGGACGGGATAATATTACAGCACCTTGGCTTGCATTTTCAGGCTTTTTAACTTTGGCTATTGTCTTGTCTTTATTGATTTATATTGGGGAGGCGACACGTGATGCATTCGATCCAAGACGCCAATAAACCAGTAGTTTTACAGGTTGAGCATTTGAAAATTCAAAATGAACAGCATGTTTTACTTCAGGATTTAACATTTACACTGCATGCAGCTGAAACTTTAGCTTTGGTCGGTGAAAGTGGTTCAGGAAAATCAATCAGTAGTTTGGCACTTTTAGGGTTATTACCGAGTACATTAGAAATTACGGGTTCTGCACAATTTAATGGTCAAGATTTATTTGAAATAACAGAAACACAAAAGCGCCAAATCCGTGGAGCTAAAATTGCCATGATTTTTCAAGAACCGATGACGGCACTCAATCCGTTACATCGGGTAGAAAAAATTATTGGTGAAAGCTTGTGGTTAAATGGGTGGTCAAAAACAAAGGCGCAAGAACGAATTATTCAGCTTTTAACTGATGTCGGTATATCTGAACCTGATGAAAAATTAAAACGTTATCCACATGAATTGTCGGGCGGTCAGCGCCAACGTGTCATGATTGCAATGGCTTTGGCTTTAGATCCAGATATTCTTATTGCCGATGAACCTACAACAGCATTAGATGTCACTTTACAAGAGCAAATTTTGACTTTATTAAAATCATTACAAGAACAACGAAACATGGCGATGATTCTAATTAGTCATGATTTAAATCTGGTAAAGCATTATGCAGATCAAGTGATTGTTTTGAATAAAGGTCAAGTGGTTGAGACAGGTTGTGTTCTAGATATATTTAATCATCCGCAACAAAATTATACTCAAAATTTATTAAATCATAATTTTGGTGAAGCTTTAGCTCATCAAGCATATCCTGAACTTTTGAAACTTATAGAACTAGATGTAAAGTTTCCAATTAAAAGAGGCTTATTCAATAGAACTGTAGATTATTTTGTTGCGATAGAGCCACTGAGTTTAGCTTTAATGCAGGGAGAGTCTATTGGTATTGTTGGAGAGAGTGGTTCTGGAAAAACATCATTGGCATTGGCAATTGCACGTTTAATCAATAGTCACGGTCAAATTATCTTGAATAATATCGAATTGAATCAGTTGTCTGAAAAAAAGTTGCGACCTCTAAGATGTCAATTTCAAATGGTTTTTCAAGATCCGTTTAGTAGTTTAAACCCCCGTTTAAATGTAGAGCAAACTATTGCAGAAGGTTTATATTTTCAAAAACTTTCTAAACAAGATATTGAACAGCGGATCAACTATATACTCGAAAAAGTTGAGTTATCAGTAGATTTTAAAAGCCGATATCCACATGAATTGTCAGGTGGACAAAGGCAACGTGTTGCTTTGGCACGTGCACTTATTTTACAGCCTCAACTTTTAATTTTGGATGAACCAACTTCAGCATTAGACCGAACCACACAGCAAGCCATTGTTAAACTTTTAAGGCAGTTGCAAAAAGAATTCCAAATTGGTTATATATTTATTAGTCATGATTTAAAAGTGGTTAAAGCATTATGTCAAAAAGTTTTGGTACTAAGACATGCAAAAGTGGTCGAGTTTCAAGAAACTGAACAGTTGTTTAAGTCCCCTAAAACTGAATATACGCGTCAATTAATTGCAGCAAGTCAATATTAATGGATTGGATGTGGAGTGATATAGGATGGTTGAATAATATTTTTATCATTATGTATTTTATATCACTATTATTATATTTTTCGAAGTTTATATCATATTTTTCGCATGAAAATAAATAATCTCTTATTGTTTTATGATTTAAATGAATTATAGAATCTTAAAGTTAAAAGTTATATGAATTTTATTTGATTATTATAAGCGAGGAAAATAATGAAGAAGTTAATTCCAGCATCAATTGCATTAGCACTTGTGATGACAATGAGTGGTTGTGCGATTACACCAACTCAACCATTAACCTTTAATCAATTAGGTGAATTTTCTGCTTATCCTTTAAGTAAAGAATCTTTCCGAATTTCTTATAAAGCACGTGATAGTGTAAGTTATTCGCAAGCTCAAAATATTACTTTGGTCAAAGCGGCTCAAACTGCAGTTTTAAATGGTTATCAATATTTTACCATTTTAAACGGTCCAACTACGGTAAATAGAAAGCCTCAATCTGAAGTTGTGTATCCAAATGCAGGATGGGGGGCTGGACCATGGGGTCCATGGGCTGGTTTTGGACCAGGATGGAGCGATCCTTTCTATGGTGTACCGCAAACGATTCGTACAGGTTCGGCTGAAATTGCTTACAATATTGAATGCTATCAAAATGAAAAAGATGCACCAGCAAAAGCCTATGATGCACGTTTAATTTTACAATCAATTGGTTCACAGTATGGTGTAACACCAACGGGTCAAGTGTTAACGCCTCAACCACAAGTTGCAAATAAATAATTTTTTACCTATGTGGAAGAAACATCACCTGTGGGTGATGTTTTTTTATGTATAAATAAGATTGTTATTGAGTGAGAAATAAGATAGGTAATAAAAAAACTCAAGTCATAATGCTTGAGTCTTTTCATTAATCAATATTAAATTGATCTAAATATGGCGTCCCTACGGGGATTCGAACCCCGGTTACCGCCGTGAAAGGGCGATGTCCTAGGCCTCTAGACGATAGGGACAAAAGAAGTAATGTATTTTAAAACCATCTTATATTAAATGGCGTCCCTACGGGGATTCGAACCCCGGTTACCGCCGTGAAAGGGCGATGTCCTAGGCCTCTAGACGATAGGGACTTAATAAAAAATTACTTCTGAAAATTGGCGTCCCTACGGGGATTCGAACCCCGGTTACCGCCGTGAAAGGGCGATGTCCTAGGCCTCTAGACGATAGGGACGTTTCAGAGGTGGGCGTATATTAGGGCGAAAATGAGAGGGTGTCAAACGCTTTTCAGCAAAAAAAACAGACTTAGGAAACGTTTGCATAAAAATAAAACAAATCATGCTTTTTGGTATAAAAATAAAGCAGTATATTGATTAAAATAGAAGTTTTAAGAGATTTATCTTATGATGTTATTTATTACATGAATGGATTTGAAAAAATAATTTAAGCGAATTAGAAATGAAGTTGATTCAGTAATGCATTTATCAATAAAATATGTTAACACTTCATTGCATTTTTATACTTTATTCAATGGTATATTGGCAATTTAAAACCACAAAAATAGACGAGGAAGAATATTGAAAGGTTGGATAATCGCTTGTGGTTTAGGTTTATTGGCATCGTCATCAACTTTTGCGCAAACTACGAATACAACAAATCCTTTTTCTTATGTTCCAAAATTTGAAGTTCCTGAAATAGGGAGCGGCATTGGTTTCTTGGATAAACAACGAGAAGCGCAAATTGGTGCACAGGTTTATCGGCAAGTTTATCGCGTAATGCCAGTGATTCAAGATCCTTGGTTGGAAGATCAATTATTTTCGACTTTTTCTCAGTTATTAACTCAAACACAATTAGGGAAACCCATTGGGTTATTATTGATTAATGATAAGCAAATTAATGCATTTGCAGTACCTGGTGGATTATTTGCATTAAATGCTGGATTAATTACGCATGCACGTAATTTAGATGAAGTGGTCGGGGTGATGGCACATGAGGTTGCTCACGTCTCACAGCGACACTACAGTCGCTCTCAGGAAGCTTTTAAAGGGCAAGGTTTACTTGCTTTGGCTGGGATTGTTGTTGGTGCATTAATCGCGACTCAAGGTGGGGGGGATGCAGGTGCAGCAGTGATGCTCGGTTCACAAGCGGCTTTAATGGATAAACAACTTAATTATAGTCGAAATCAAGAGCGTGAAGCAGACAGAATTGGTATGCAGTACATGTACGCGCTGGGCTATAACCCACAAAGTATGGCAGATTTTTTTGAAGTGATGCATCGTGAATCAAGTCGTGTTAGTTTTTTACCAGACTTTTGGTTGACACATCCTCTAACGTCAGAACGTATGAGTGAAGCAAGACTTAGAGCAAATCAATTGCCGAAAATTCATAAGCCAACTAATCAAGAAGATTTTGATATATTAAAGCTATATACCTCGGTTTTATCTAATCAAGCAACAGAACAGCAATTATTATCGGTTGCACAACAAAATAGTTTTGCAGGAAAAATTGCTTTATCGACTTATTATTTGAAGTCTGGTGATTATGTAAAGTCTCAGCAAGCACTGAATGATGCAATGTCACAAGGAAAAAAACATAACTTAATTCCACTCGTGCAAACTGATATTTATTTAGGGCAAAATCGCCCAGATTTAGCCTTAAGCACGATTCAATCTATTGCAAAAGTAACACCTGAAAATAGAGCGCTTAATTATAAGTTAGCGGAAGTTTATATTCGTCTGAATCAACCACTAGAAGCACAAAATATTGTGCAGAAGTTTGTGCAGAAAAACCCACAAGATGTACAAGGGTGGGAGTTAATGCAATATGCTGCAAATACAGATAAGTCTAATCCTTTACATGCTGTAAATGTACTTAGATACAGAGCAGAAGCCCAATTTTGGTCTGGTTGGGAGCAAGAGGCGGTTAAATCATTATTGCAAGCACAGCGTATTAGTAAAGACAATAAATCTATGGCTGCAACCTTGAAGAAGCGTATTGCTGAAATGCAAGGAGATATTACGGCAAAGGTCTAGATCAAATATTTTTATATATCATTCAAAGTATGGGTATTTTTCAGAAGTTCAAGTTATTGATCTCGAAGAGATTTACTCAAGACTATATGATTAAGATTGAACGTAATGAATGGATTTATTTAGAATCCATGGTGATTTGAATACATTGAAGAGAAATCGATTTTTATTGATGAATAAAATTTAGTTTACCGAGACGATTGAACTGCTTTTATGGCAGTTCAACGTAATAGGAGCTGAAGATTATTAAGCGAGTTTTGCTTTAATTTTAGCAGAAACTTGAGCAGGATCGGCGCGCCCGGCTATGAGCGGACGCAGAGAGTTCATCACCTTACCCATATCTTTCATGCTAGTAGCTTCTTGCGCAGTAATTGTTTGCGCAATGATGGAATCAAGTTCTTCCTCAGTCATAGCTTCTGGTAGAAATTGAGATAACACCTCAACCTCGGCTTGTTCCTTACTAGCTAAATCTTCTCGACCAGCACCTTCGAAGGCTTTGATCGATTCTTTACGTTGTTTAATTTGCTTTTCAATGACCGCAAGAACTTGTTGATCGTTAAGTTCAATACGATCATCGACTTCAATTTGCTTAATTGCTGCTTGCAGACCACGTATGACCGTTAACTTATTCATTTCTTTAGCACGCATTGTTGCTTTTAAAACTTCAGTTATTTGGTTTTTTAAAGTCGTCATTATTTATTCCAAGCAGTCAATCACAAATTAATTTTAGTAAAGACGTGTAGTACGAACTGATTCGCGAGCCAATTTCTTTTGGTAACGTTTTACAGCAGCAGCTTTTTTACGTTTACGTTCTTGAGTTGGCTTTTCATAGAATTCACGTTTACGAACGTCAGCTAAAACACCCGCTTTTTCGCAAGAACGTTTAAAACGACGGATAGCTACGTCTACTGGTTCGCCTTCTTTCAATTTAACTTGTGGCATGAAGAATCCTCATTAAGTTATGGATAAGATCTCAGGCAAAATTACCTGTGATCACAAGTGAAGGTCAGTATTTTACTCATTTACATCTCATATCACAAGTCTATAATAGCAACTGCATAAAATTGAGATAGGTTATAGGCAGTTTAATGATCGTTTTGGGCTTGGAAACTTCGTGTGATGAGACAGGACTTGCACTGTATGATAGTGAGCAAGGCTTACGCGGACAGGTATTGTATAGCCAAATTAAACTGCATGCAGAATATGGGGGGGTTGTCCCAGAGCTTGCTTCTAGAG
This sequence comes from Acinetobacter sp. ANC 4558, assembly GCF_002135375.1. Classification (GTDB taxonomy): domain Bacteria; phylum Pseudomonadota; class Gammaproteobacteria; order Pseudomonadales; family Moraxellaceae; genus Acinetobacter. The sequence goes on from NZ_NEGH01000010.1 coordinate 113,394, forward strand.
ATCATGTGAGAAAATTAATTCCGTTGATTAATCAGTTACTTGAGGAAAGTCAGGTTGCAAAATCAGAAATTGATGCGATTGCTTATACTCGAGGGCCAGGTTTAATGGGGGCATTAATGACAGGTGCTTTATTTGGTCGTACTTTGGCATTTGCTTTAAATAAGCCTGCGATTGGTGTGCATCATATGGAAGGTCATATGTTGGCACCATTATTATCTGAAAAACCACCAGAATTTCCTTTTGTGGCACTTTTAGTGTCTGGTGGACATACGCAATTGATGGCAGCATATGGCATTGGTCAATATGAATTACTGGGTGAGTCGATTGATGATGCTGCTGGTGAAGCTTTTGATAAAGTTGCGAAAATGATGGGTTTACCATATCCAGGTGGCCCGAATATTTCAAAACTTGCTGACCAAGGCGATATAAATGCATTTGAATTTCCACGCCCTATGCTTCATAGAGGCCTAGATTTTTCATTTAGTGGTTTAAAAACGGCTGTATCCGTAGAAATGAAAAAATTAGGTGATGAAAATAGAGATGCAGATATTGCAGCAAGTTTCCAAGAAGCCATTGTAGATACATTAGTAAAAAAATCTGTCAAAGCATTAAAGCAAACAGGCCTAAAACGTTTAGTGATTGCAGGTGGTGTGAGTGCGAACAAGCGTTTACGTGAACGTTTAGAAGCAGATCTCACTAAAATTCGTGCTCAAGTTTATTATGCAGAGCCAGCACTTTGCACGGATAATGGTGCAATGATTGCATTTGCAGGTTATCAACGCTTAAAAGCTGGACAACATGATGGATTGGCAGTTACGACAACACCACGTTGGCCAATGACCGAACTGAGTTCTCCAACTGAAATAGCCGTAGAATAAAATATTCATGAAATAAAAAGAACCCAATAGAGGGTTCTTTTTATTTGAAATAGCCGTTTTTAATTCTGAAGATAAAATTGTGCATGACCGACTTTTCGCATAAAGCCTGCACGTTTTAATGCCAAAGTTACCATGTTGGTATTACAAGATTGAATACCTTCAAAATTACCTAAATCTTCTGTAATAAGCTTCCATAAGTCACTTAAATCTTGGCATAAAACATGCCAAAAGAATTGGGAGTCTCCACTGATTCCAAATAAACAGCGTGTGTTTTTTAATTCAGACAAAGTTTTTGCAATTCGATTGGCAGCTTCTGGACGTGCTTTAATGAGAATAATTGCTTCAGATTTAAAACCCATTAAACTTGGTTCAAAGTCAATTCGAATATTAAAAATTCCTTCTTCAAGTAGATCACTTAAAAGCTTTTGCGTTTTATGTTCACTTAGTTCGACTTGCTCAGCCAAACTTTTGATGGATGAACGGCCATCAAGTGATAAAAGATGAATAAGCTGTAATTCCGTTTCTGTTAAAGCTCGAATTTCATTTATTTTTTGCCCAGTAGCATCTACAACTTTAGGTTTGCTGGCCCAGGTAAAAGGCTTTAATACTGCTTGTGTTTCTACAGTTTTAATATCTGGAATTTGTGTCACAAAATCGTGCATCCAGATGGAAAGATCAGCTGGTTTTTCTAAACCGATTTCTAAGAAGATATCTGCAAGTCCTGTGGTTAAAAATACAATACGAACTTCAGGTCGCTGTGCAAAAAATTGAGCAATTTCTTTTTCTTTGCCAAATTTCACACTAATCCAAACATGAACTGTATACCCTTTGTTGGTAACAATTGGATTAAGTTCAACAGAAGTACGAATCACTTGATCGTCAAATAATTTACTTATTCGTCGAGAAAGTTTTTTTTCTGGAACGTCACTGATTAAACTTAATTCTCGCCACGATCCTCGTGGATTGGCAATTAAGGCATTAATGCAGGCGATATCGATATCATCGAGATTAAAAGTTTCACTCATAAAGGTTGACTTGTCTAAAAACTAAATATAATCTTATTTTAAGTCTAGAAACTAAAATACATTGTGTATTTATGTCTAAATATTAAATGAGACGCTTATGGATGAGTATAAAATGCAAAAAATAGCTTCCACCCCTAGAAATGTATCACAAAAGAAAGTCATTCTTGCAGGAACTGTAGGAAATGCAGTCGAATGGTTTGATTGGACAATATATGCAACTTTTGCAGTATTTTTTGCCAAACAGTTTTTCCCATCAGAAGATCCAACAGCTTCATTACTTGCAACGTTTGCAATATTTGCAGTTGGTTTTTTTATGCGCCCTTTGGGTGGTGTTGTGCTTGGGATATTTTCTGATCGTTTCGGCAGAAAAGCAGCACTGGCGGCAACGATTATTATGATGGCGGGCGGATCATTAATGATTGGTCTTTCTCCAACTTATGAAACGATTGGAATTTTTGCACCAATTATTCTGGTATTAGCACGATTATTACAAGGTTTATCTTTAGGTGGCGAGTTTGCTTCAGCAGCGACTTACTTATCTGAAATGGCGCCTAAAAATAAGCGTGGTTTTTATTCTAGTTTCATGTTTTTTAGTTCTGCAATTGGTATTTTACTCGCATCTAGCTTGGCATGGGCACTGACTACGATTTTGAGTGAAACTCAAATGAGTGAGTATGGTTGGAGAATTCCATTTATTCTTGGTGCTATTGGTGGTTTGGTTGGAATGTGGATTCGTAAGTCTGTTCCAGACAGCGAAATGACCCATCAAAAAGAAAAAGTGAAAAATCCACTGGCTGTATTGATAAAGAAACATCCAAAAGAAACGTTACGTATTGTCGGTATTTCAATTCTAACAACCTTCGCATTTTATATTTTTGTGGTGTATGTCCCGACCTATGCAATTAAAGTTTTAGGTGCAGATCCAAAAACGACCTTTGCGGCAAATACGATCGGGTTGATTATTTTCATGTTATGTCAGCCTTTATTTGGTTGGTGTTCAGATAAATTTGGTCGTAAACCACAACTGATTGTATTTGCTTTAGGTTATTTGATCTTTTTCTACCCAGTTATTAAGTGGATGGATGGTTCATTTACATCAATATTATTGGTTGAAATGTTTGGTTTAATTTTATACGCACTTTATACCTCAATTGGCCCTGCTGTAATGTCGGAACAATTTCCAACAGAAGTCCGTGCAGTCGGTATTGGTGCTCCATATAACTTAATGGTAGCGCTGTTAGGCGGAACAACACCATATGTATTGACATGGCTTCAAAGCATAGGTAAGCAAGACTATTTCTATTTCATGGTGTTAGTCGGTGCGGTGATTACCTTAATTACATTTATCAAGATGCCTGAAACGGCTGGGAAAGGATTGGAAGATATAAAATGAATATAATGAACTTATCTGCGCTTGAAATTGCACAAAAAATTGCAAATAAAGAGATAACTTCAGTTGATGTTGTACAATTTTATATTGATCGAATTCATGCATTGAGTCATTTGAATAGTATTTCTGAACTTTTTGAAACTGAGGCACTAGAACAAGCTCGACAAAAAGACCTCCAGATGGAATCTGGTATTTGTTTGAGCCCTTTTCATGGAATTCCTATTTTATTGAAAGATAATTTGGATGTGAAAGGGCACATCACACATGCAGGAACCGTATATTTAAATGATATTGCACAACAAAGCTGTGAACTTGTTCTGCAATTAGAGTGCTTAGGATTTGTCATTTTAGGGAAAACTAAAATGACAGAACTCGCATTTGGATTATCTGGACAAAATCCAATGCAAGGCACACCAATGAATCCATGGTCAGCGCAACAATTATCGCCAGGAGGTTCTTCTTCTGGTTCTGCTGTAGCTGTTGCAGCGGGCTTAAGTCCGCTTGCAATTGGTGGTGATACAGGTGGATCGATTCGAACACCTGCAGCGTTGAATGGCATTTTTGGATTTAAGCCATCCAGTCATAAAATTGCCGATCAAGGTGCGGTACCACTATCTGCATCTTTAGATACACTTGGTCCATTCTCACGCTTTGCAGAAGATATCACGGTACTTTATCAACTGTTAAGTGCAAGCTCATGTGAATCTGAGCAGGAAACTGATGTAATTTATTACTTAGATGAGGCTTCATTTCCTTTCCCACTTGAAGCACAAATCTTAGCAATTTGGAGAAATTTTTTACATCGATTGGAAGTACAAGGATTTAAATTACTGCCATGGGCAGTTCCAAAAAGTTTTGATTTTCAGGATTTATCCGATCGTACTTCAGATATTATTGCCTATGAAAGCTATTTATATCACGGAGAAAAAGCAGAAGACCTGCAAGCCACCATGTGGGAATTGGTACGTCAGCGTGTTTTGAGAGGTAAAGAGATCAGTCAAAGAGACTATGAAACATTGATTCAAGAGCGTGAAAAATTTCAACTGTTATTTAAACAGTCCCTGCATGGGCGAAGCCTATTATTTCCAGTCAGTCCATTTTTTGCACTTGTTTCGAGTCAAGAAGATACAGAGTTTACGCATGTTGGTGAGTATACTCGACCTTTTAATTATTTAGATGCACCCAGCTATGCTTTTCCTGTGGGTTCCAGTCAAGTCGGTTTGCCTATGGGTTTACAGCTTGTTTCTCATCAAGGGAATGATTGTGCCGTGGTTAATACAGTGCAAAAAATTGCACAGTCTATGACTATTCAAGCACCTGTTGCACCACTGTGTATTCATGAAGTTTGAAGGTAGGGATATCCAACTTGAAGTTCAACAAGTCATTTGCATGAAGATGTAATTTTAATTTGTTTGGCTTAATCGTTTAAAAAATGCGAAAGAACTCGAAGTCTTTCGCATTTTTAATTTAGATTTTAAATAATTAAAAGCCTAAAAATGAATGATATTATGCTTTAGAGATCAATCTTTTTATTCCAAGATTGCCTAAAATACCTACCTGTAAACAGAGGAAACTCAATAATAAAAGCTGCCAGAGTTGCTGTGGAATTTGTTTAAAGACATCTAAAAATAATGCAATAAATGCAACAATGAGTAAGGCTAAAATTGTTGAATGGATATATTTGTTGGATACGGCTTTTTGAGCCAGAAAGTAACCAATAATAGCAAATCCAATGAAAAATAGAGGCGTGATTAAACGCTCAAGCTGTTGTTTTTCTAAAAATTGATAACCAATCATGGTAATTAAAAATACAACTAAAATCATAGCAAAAAGTAAACTAATACCAAACGCAAAATATTTAAAACTCATAAGTCAGCATCATTATTTAGTTGATTGAAAGGAATATCGATGTAATGGCCCTCTTATAAAAGGAGGGCTATCTTTTATACTTTAAGTTGTTCTTTTAAAGCATAAAGTTGTTCAAGCGCTTGGCGCGGAGTGAGGTTATCTACATCAATAGATTGTAGTAATTCTAAAGCTGGAGATGTTTTTTCTATTTCAATAATACGTTCAAGGACTTCAGCTTGTTGCTCTTCTGCGAATAAATCATTTTGAACGGCTAGATTTATTCCTTTGTTTTGCTGGTTCTCTAAAATCTTTAAGCGATTTTGAGCCTCTTTAATGACATTGGCAGGTATTCCAGCAAGTTTAGCAACTTGTAAACCATGACTCTGACTGGCTGGTCCTGATTGGACTTTATGCAATAAAATTAAATTGCCATTCATTTCTTTGGCAGTCACATGATAGTTATCAATACCAGATTCTTTACTTAATTCAGTTAATTCAAAGTAATGTGTTGCAAATAAACATAAACATTTAATGCGTTTGGCTAAATCTAAAACACAAGCCCAAGCTAAAGATAGACCATCATAAGTACTAGTTCCACGCCCAACCTCATCCATTAAAACTAAAGATTGATTGGTCGCATGATGTAAAATTTGCGATGTTTCTGTCATTTCAACCATAAAAGTTGATTTACCAGTAGATAAATCATCTGCAGATCCAATACGGGTGAATATTCGATCAATTGGTCCTAATGTTACTGCTTGTGCAGGGACAAAACTTCCACAATATGCCAGTAAAGTAATTAAAGCTGTTTGGCGCATGAAGGTCGATTTACCCCCCATATTGGGACCCGTAATAATAGCCAAACGATGATTAAAACTGAGTGAGGTATTATTGGGAGTAAATGCAGTTTTGCTTAATAATTCGACGACTGGATGGCGACCAGCTTGAATTTGAATTCCCATTTCAGGGCTGAATTCTGGTCGAGTCCAGTTTTTTTGGCGAGCTTGAAAGGCAAAATTGGCAATTAAGTCGATTTGAGCGACTGAGCTGCTCATCATTTGAAGTTGTGCAATATCTTCACGTAATTCTTCAAGAAGCATTTCAAAAAGCATTTTTTCACGTGCTAGTGCGCGAGACTCACTGGAAAGTACTTTATCTTCAAATAATTTAAGTTCAGGTGTGATGTAACGTTCAGCATTTTTTAAGGTTTGACGACGAATATAATGTTCAGGTGCTTGAGAGGCTTGACCACGGGTCAGTTCAATATAATATCCACTGACACGATTATAACCAATTTTTAAATTATTGATGCCAGTGGTTTCACGCTCTTTTATTTCTAAATCAATTAAGAATTGCCCAGCATGATCCCGTATTTTTCGCAATTCATCCAATTCAGAATCAAAACCTTCTGCAATTACATTGCCATCTCGGAGTAAAACAGGTGGATTTTCAACGATGGCAGATAAGAGTCTTTGATGAAGTCCACCAAAGTCACCTAATTCATCATTAAGTTGATGGATTAATCCAGTTGTTTTATCCTTTAGAATGGGCTGAATCGCGTGCCGTAAAAATGGAATTTGTGCACAGGCTTGTCGAAGTTGCACTAAGTCTCGTGGGCGAGCGCTGCCTAATGCGATACGACTTAAAACACGTTCAATATCGCTTATTTCTTTTAATACGAGTCGTACAGGTGATTCATGGTAGCCTGCAATTAAAAGTTGGATTGCATCTAAGCGTGCATCTAAAATTGCGGTATCACGTAAAGGCTGCATTAATGTTCGGCTGAGTAAACGACCTCCCATTGCCGTTTGGCAGTCATTAATCAGTTGAAATAGTGATGTTCCATGTTCAAATAGCGGAACAATTAATTCTAAATTACGACGCGTGACAGGATCTAAGGCAATAAAGTCACTACTTTGTTCTAATTGAATAGATCGAATATGAGGCAAAGCAGTTTTTTGGGTTTCTTTTGCATAGTGAATTAAAGAAGCTGCTGCCGCTTTTGCAAGGGGGAGATGATCTATACCAAAACCAGAAAGCGTTGCTACAGACAATTGATCACATAAGGTTTTTTGTGCATTATTTAAGTTAAAATCGACATTGGGACGTTTTGTTATAGGACATTCGATTTGTTTTTTAATGCTTTCAATAATATTTTGATCGACAATATCTTCATCAATTAAGAGTTCACTTGGCATGATTCGAGCCAGTTCAATCATGAGCTGTTCTGGCTGGTATTCTTGTTGTTGAACTTTGAAAATACCAGCACTTAAATCTAATAACGCAATACCAATTTGATTTTGCTGAATACAAATCGCAACGAGATTTGAACTTTGATGCGCATTAAGTAAAGCATCATCGGTAAGTGTTCCTGGTGTGATAATTCGAACAACGCCGCGTTCAACAGGTCCTTTCCCTGTAACTTCTCCAAGCTGTTCACAGATAACAACAGTTTCTCCTTTTTTGACTAAACGAGCCAAATAGCCTTCAGCAGCATGAAAAGGGACACCAGCCATCGGGATAGGGTCACCATTGGCTTTCCCGCGATGCGTTAAAGTAATCCCTAAAAGTTTAGCCGCTTTGTGTGCATCTTCAAAAAATAGCTCATAAAAGTCACCCATACGATAAAACATTAAAGAATGTGGATGTTGAACTTTTACAGACATGTACTGTTGCATCATTGGGGTAAGCGTTGAAAAATCAGTCATGTGCGCAGCAAAGTTCATGTATGGAGAATCCTATAAAAATCAGCTTGATCAAGATTGAAAAAAGAAATGGGCATGCAATGCAAATATAGCATTCAATTAATTGCCGAATGATTTTAACAAAATAAAAAATAATGAGTTTGAAAAAATGCTAAATTTAATCATTTAATTGTTCTATATAGCATGAAATGATACATAGATACTATGTGCGTTATTAAAATGATGATACATGGATATAACACTTTTGAATTATTTTATCTTAACAGCTGATAGATCACGCGCAATGTAGTGTGTACAACATTACGCATGATTTGAGTATTATTTTTTAATGGTTGGATTAGTTATCGATTGTTGATTAAGCTCTGTTAGATGAAGTCGTAAAATTCTACGTAATTCTAATACCGCTTCAGGTGTTTCTTGAATGGAGTGTCCACCATGAATAATCTTTTCAGATAATGCGCCATCTAAATGAGCGCTGCTATAGGGCACTATTCCATCATTAATGATTTCAGGATCTGTACTATTGGTAATATTTCCCATAATACTGTGAAATTTAAGACCTTTACGAGGTTGAATATCTTTTGTTATTGCTGTGAAATCAGAATTTTTACTTAAATCACTGGGTCCATTTTGTATCAGTCCATATCCAACATCTTTACTAAAATCTTTAATATTAATTTCACCTTGTAACGTATCGGCAAACGCATTGAGGAAGGCAACAGGAAGACGAATCACTTTTCGTAATGCACGAGTGAACCAACGGTCTGCATAAGCCGTTCCTCTATGAGGCGCCGATAGAAATACAGCACGGCTAAAGTAAGGCAAAGGTTCAATTTCAAGTCTGGCTTGGAACAAAGAATCCGTTTCAATTTGCACTGTACGTTTTTTACTACTCGTCAGCTCCATTGCTTTATGTTTAAGATCTGCTTGACTCACCAGTAAACGAGAAATAATGCCGCCCATACTATGACCAACAAGAACGGCATCTTTATAGGCCGAGTCTTTTGCGTCGACCAGTTCAAAACCTTGTTGAATGATGGCATTAATTTGATAACGGCTTTCTAATATGGGCATATTGGTCGAATAAAATACTTGCCAAATTTGATAATGATCACGTAAAACACTATCGCCCATAATATCATTGGTTAATCGAATCCATGCTTCTGGACTGCTGGCTAAACCATGAATTAAAACAATGACTTTTTTATTGGGATTATAGGGCTCTAGCATATAAAGATGTGGCATAGTTAAATTTTCATCTCGATCGATGAGCGTTAAATATGCTGCTTTATTGAGATTATTTTCTGCAAGCCATAGTCCATAGGGTGCAGAAAAATTTGCTGCAAGCGGGTAGGTTTTACCTTCAATTTTGGTTTGATCATATAAATAGGGATTAAATATTTTTAATTGAAATTCAGTTTGATTCAGAATATCTTTTTGCGATGAAGGTTGAGTCGGTTCAGCCGTAATTGTGGTTGCTAAGTATCGAGCAGGATGTAAATTGGGGTTACCACCTTCAGGGTACTTATAATGTAATGGGTCCACAATATATTTAGTTTTATCGCCTAAATCATTTTTAGTTTCATCTGATAAAACAATGAGAAATTCTGAGCCAAATCCATCACGACGAATGATTGAGCGTAAGCCTGAAAAGTTCATATTGTAGCTAGGCGTCAGTTGTTCAATGGAATCCCCAGTTTTACTTTTTAGCATATGGGAGTGTTCATAATTGACTTTATACGTACTATCGCCAATTTTGAGTTCATGAATTGATTCTTTGGTGCTATGTCTCATCGTATAGACTTGAACTAATTCAGCGATCGCTTGATTGTAGAAATCGCGAATTTGAACTTGTCTGTTATCAAAGATACGATCTTCGGGTTGACGTTCAGTTTTAAATAAATAGGCATAACTATATCGAATACTTTGATCAAGCATCGCGAGTTCTTCATCTAGGCATTTTTCATAAATTTCTTTTTCAGCTGCTTGTTTTTCTAAAGATTTATGATGACTCAAAATGCTAGTTTTACAGTTTGATGAAGCTTTAAGCGCTTGTGCTTTTGCAAGATATAATTCACTTGCGGTAGAAAGCATCATTTCGTTGGGGATTTCAGAGATACCTTTAATTTCATCAACACAAGATTTAGGCTGATCTGAACAAATCTTAGCATCTTTACCTGCCATAGAAAGAACGTTTAAACTTGCTTCACTGAGCTTATTACGTGAAATAATGCTCTCACGTTCATTGGCAATACTGACATTGAAAGCTTGTTGCTTTACGCTAACGACCTGACATCCTGCGCTGAAAATAATCGTGCCAAAAAGACTAAATAATGTTAGTTTTTTTATGGAATTCATTATGAATTTATCTAGATGACTGCTTCAATCCATAATACGATGATTCTTTTAATTTTCAATTATAAAAATAAAAAAAAGATCGATAAACGATCTTTTTTTTGAACACTATTCTCGTTATTTAGGCGCTAAAACTTGCCAAACATTCCAACGATTTTGAGTTTGTACCTCTTTAATCAAACGATCGGCAACTTGTGCTTCTTGAGGAAATTTGATTTTGTAATTATTGAGCATTTGAATGGCATTTTTCTTTTGTTCTAAGGCTAAATAATTATTGACTGAAACTAAATATGCCTCTTGAACGCCACCACTCATTGCTTTATCTAAGTATTGAATCGCTTCACGTTGACCGCCGCCTTCGGAAAGTCCAAAACCAAACCAAAAGTTCGTTTCAGGATCATTTCTATCTATTTTTAATAGGCGTTGCGCATAAGTCAAAGATTTCGTGGTATAAGCGGCACCTAAATCTAAGTTTCGGCCTAATACACTGGCTTTGAATGCGCGTATTAATACATCATAAGATGCATTATTGTTTGCGGCTAACTCATCAAGTTGAGTACTCACTTGTCTGAGTTTTCTTTCTAATCCACGACGTTCTTGGCGATTAGTATAACGAGGCGGATAGTGGCGTGCTTGACCTTCTAAAGTTTGCAAGAGCTCATCAATCTCTGTCACATCCAATTCATTGGCAGTGGCTAAAACAGCATATTTCATTGAACGAGTTTTGCTATTAACTGTTGGAATAATTAATAGATTTTTATCTAATGTAATTTTCTGCGATGGATTACTTGGATTTGCAACTATCATTTTCGCAACAGGCTGTATTGACGCTTTTAGAAGATTGGCTTCAAATACTGGTGGTGCACTGTAGTCGAATGGGTTATATGCGTAAAATGGTGCTGAAAGATCTGGTTCTGTAAATATAATAGAGTCTTTGGTGATTACGGCAGGCGTATTATCTGGAGCTTTAGTCGCACATGCAGTTAAAACAGAAACGCTAAGTAAGGCTATTGCCAAAGGCTTAAGCATAGTAATGATCTTCCAATAATTTTTTCTTGAATATAGGGTTTTGCACATTAGCCAGTCTAAAAAATGTCTGACTAACATGCAAGTAATAGGATGTTAAATCACGTGAAAATCTTTCACGCTTTAGATTGCTGACTTTGCGCTTCGCATTCACGTCTGACATCTTCAATAATTTTTAATTCTTCTTGGCTAAATGGATGTTCATTTAACACTTGCTGCGTAAATGTCGGATCTAATAACGACAAACGCTGACATAAATTATTCATACGTTTTTCATTATATTGAATTCGATCGAGTAAGACACGCATACCTTCAAGCATCGGATCAGATTGATCTTGTGTTGCTGCATAGGGTTGGAAGCCAATACTTTCAGCATAATCTCGACGACGTGATTCTTCATCATCTTTCGGTTTATCTTTAGTAATGAAACGCGCAGGATTACCAACAGCTGTGGTGTTAGCAGGCACGCCTTTGGTGATGACAGCATTTGAACCTACTTTGGAGTTTTTTCCAATCGTAAAAGGTCCTAATATTTTGGCACCAGCACCAATAACAACGCCATCTTCAAGTGTTGGATGACGTTTGCCTTTATTCCATGTTGTACCTCCTAAGGTGACACCATGGTAAAGCGTAACATCATCACCAATTTCAGCAGTTTCTCCAATCACGACACCCATACCATGATCAATGAAAAAACGTCTACCAATTTTTGCACCAGGATGTATTTCAATGCCTGTTGCAAAACGGCTGAAAGAGGATAATAAGCGTGCAGAGCCTTTACAGTCTTTTTTCCATAACTCATGCGCCACACGATGCATAAGTAATGCGTGAATGCCTGGATATGTAGTTAAGACTTCAAGAGTATTTCGTGCAGCGGGATCGCGCGCGAAGACAGCTTGGATATCTTCTTTGAGCTGTTTAAGCATTATTGATGATCCTTTTCCTGACCAATTTTTTCAGTTTTTTTCCACGTACCGTTATTGAGCGCTTGTACACGACTAAAAATTCCGCGGAGTAAATGATATTCCATACGATCTAATTGTATACGTCCAAAAAGGCGACGCAAGCGTAATGGTAATAATCTTGGATTTCTAGGATCTAAAAACTCAATTTCGGCTAACATTTTTTCAATATGCGGATAAAATTGTTCCATTTGTTCGTGAGTAACAAGTGGTTCATCCCATTGCATATCTTCAGTTTCAGTGACATGCATATTGGCATTAGAATCAGTTTCTTTACCAATAATGTCAATAGCTGACATGCGTAATTCATAACAAATCACTTGAATAGCTTGAGCAACATTGAGTACACCGTAAAGATCATTGACTGGAATGGTCAGATGATAATTCGCCAAAGCCAATTCTTCATTGGTTAAACCACGATCTTCACGACCAAATACAATTGCAATTTCTTGTTGATGATTTACCACAGCATCTAAGGCTTTTACAGCAGCAGGGCGGACATCTAATAATGGCCAAGGAATGGTTCTGCTTCGTGCACTGGTTCCAAAAACCAGATGACAGTCTTTAATTGCTGCTTCAAGGGTTTCAACGATTTGAATATTTTCAATTAAATCTGTTGCACCTGCTGCTAATGCATCAATATCTGGATGTGGATAAGTTTTTGGGGCAACGAGTGTTAATTGAGATAACCCCATGGTCTTCATCGCACGTAATGCACTACCAATATTGGCAGGTAAGGTGGTATTCACCATGACAATACGCACATGGGAGAGATGTGCAGATACAGCTGCATTGTCAACTTGACTCATAATGGATCCAAAAATAATTTTTAATTAGGAATATTGATTGATATCCGCTTGATAGAGGTCCATGGCATCATCCATAGAAACACCTTCAGGCGGAGGTGGAATATAGGTCGGCTTAGCTTCGTCATAGCTGACTGCTTTAGCGGCTTTGGATTTTACGTGATATTCGACATGAATAGACTCTTTTCCAAAATAATCGCGTAATTTAGAAAGAACTTCATCGAGTGGTGCAATTTTCCAAGCTATACCTAACTGTATTTCTGCTGATGCATAAGGGAAGTCGACACTAAGGAGAACTGGAATATGCGTGCTCATATCAACATTCGTATAGGGCTGAAGAATTTTTACTAAATCTTTACTTAATGTTTTACTTAGATGTTCAGTGGTCAGTTTAATACGAATACTATTGGCTCTTTTTTGACGTATTTCATTGATACTAAATGCTTTTGTTAAACGACCTGAAGGGCGGTCAAAACCTTCTCGTTCATAAATCTCACCTTCAAGAACAATGACTTCTTCATTTTTGATGATATCTTTGAACCGTTGAAAGCGTTCATGATTAGATGAGACTTCAATACGTGCAGTACCATCATCTAACGTGATCATCATGCGATTGGGGAAGTTTGCAACATCAACGACTAATCCAGCAAATACAGTGGTCACCCCACGACGTGTTGGTGTTAATTCATTAATACGCTGCGAAATAAAAAATTTTAATTCAGGGCGATAAACATCAATTGGATGACCTGTTAAATATAAGCCTAAGGTATCCTTTTCACCTTTTAATCGAACTTCATCTGACCATGGTTTTACAGGTTTTGCAGGTTTACGCTGGACCTCTGCAACTTCACCAAACAAATCCATGATGCCTGTTTCACGGTTTTGACGCGCTTGATCTGCAGCTTGTACCGCTTCAGGAAGTTGTAGCATTAAACTTGAACGTTCAATGCCTAAGCAATCCAGTGCGCCCGCACGAATTAAAGCTTCAAGTGTTCTTTTATTAATTTTCTTCAAATCAATACGATGGCAAAAATCAAATAAGTCTTGATATGGTCCATCTTGAATACGTGAATCAATTACAGATTGCATGGCTGCTTCACCCACGCCTTTAATTGCACCTAAACCATAGACAATGGTGTGAGGATTACTGGCATGGAAATGATATAAGGACATATTGACAGATGGGGGTAAGACTTCAAGTTTATTGTTACGACAGTCGTCAATCAAAAATACAACATTATCGGTATTCTGCATTTCCGATGACATTACTGCAGATAAAAATTCAGCAGGATAATGTGCTTTGAGCCATGCAGTTTGATAAGCAACAAGAGCATATGCAGCAGCATGGGATTTGTTGAATCCATAGCCTGCGAATTTTTCCATATAGTCAAAGATATGATTGGCAGTATCTGTGTCAATATCTTTGTGAGCTGCACCTTCAATAAAGATCTGGCGCTGTTTCACCATTTCTTCGGGCTTTTTCTTCCCCATCGCACGACGAAGTAAGTCTGCGCCCCCTAAGGTATAGCCCGCACAGAATTGTGCAGATTGCATGACTTGCTCTTGATATACCATAATGCCATAGGTTGGCTCTAATACTTTTTCAAGCAATGGGTGTAAATATTCAAACTCTCCACCATGCATACGATGGATAAAGTCTGGAATAAGGTCCATTGGACCTGGGCGATATAATGATACAAAGGCAATAATTTCTTCAAATTTACTTGGGCGAGCTTCTTTAAGCATCTTTTTCATGCCCACGGATTCAAACTGAAATACCGCAGTCGTATTTGCTGTTGCAAATATTTCATAGGCTTTAGGGTCATCTAAAGGAATATATGAAATATTAATTGCTTCTTTTGTATCTGGGCGTGCATTGATATGTTGAATGGCATCTTCAATAACGGTTAAATTTCGAAGACCTAAAAAGTCAAATTTAACTAATCCAGCAGATTCAACATCATCTTTATCAAATTGAGCAACGCGTGATGTGCCATCAGCCTCACAAAGTACTGCAGAATAGTCTGTAAGTTTGGTCGGTGCAATGACTACACCACCAGCATGTCGACCTGTATTACGTGTAATCCCTTCAAGTTTCAGGGCCATTTCCCAAATCTCAGCAGCATCATCATGATCTGGATTGGATGGGTTGGTAACAATGTCTTTAAGCTGAGGTTCTGCTTCAATCGATTCTTCTAAGCTCAATCCCAAAGGTTTCGTTGGGATCATTTTTGAAATACGATCTGCTAAACCATAGGATTTACCTAATACACGAGCAACATCTCGAATGGCACCTTTTGCTGCCATGGTACCAAAGGTTGCAATTTGTGAAACTGCTTCTCGACCATAAGTGCGTGCAACATAATCAATCACACGATCTCGACCCGCGATACAAAAATCGACATCAAAATCGGGCATAGATACACGTTCAGGATTTAGAAAACGTTCGAAAAGTAAATCGTATCGTAAGGGATCAAGGTCGGTAATTTTTAAACTATAGGCAACTAATGAACCCGCACCTGAACCACGCCCAGGTCCGACAGGCACCTCATTATTTTTTGACCACTGAATGAAATCCATGACAATCAGGAAATAGCCAGGAAATCCCATATCTAAAATAATTTTAATTTCAAATGCTAAACGTTCATCATAGGGTTGGCGAATTTCAGACCAGTTTTCACTGCGCTGCGCAACAGGGAAAAGAAATGCTAATCGTTCTTCTAAACCTTCTTTGCATAGATGTGCAAAGTAAGTTTCAATGGTGTGCCCATCTGGAATTGGATAATCGGGTAAATCGTGAAAGCCTAAACGTAGTGTGACATTACAGCGCTGGGCGATATAAAATGTATTTTCAATCGCTGTTGGAATATCTTTAAATAATTCAGACATTTCTTCTGCAGATTTGAAATATTGTTCAGGACTATAGCTTTTAGGGCGACGGTTATCACCCAGTACATAACCATCTGCAATACAGACACGCGCTTCGTGGGCTTCATAATCATCACGGACTAAAAAGTGTACATCGTTATGGGCAACGACCCCAATATTATATTTTGTAGCCAGTTTTACTGCTTCAAAAATAAAATCTTCCTCACCAGGGCGATCTGTCCGAGTTAAGGCTAAATAAACGCGATTTCCGAATTTCTCGATCCATTCCTCAAGCAAAGGTTCTGCTTTTTGCGGGTTGGATGTACAGAGCATTTTACCGACATCACTTTGCATTCCTAACAAAACGATTAAATCTTCATGTTGTTTTAGAATCCATTCTTTTTGCACACATGGAATATCAAGTTGTTGTCCACTGATATAGCCTTCAGAGACTAATTCAGTTAAATTTCGCCAGCCTTGATTACTCATAGCAAGTAAACTAATACGGTGCTCAGCATCATTGAGACGAATAGCTGATCCTAAAATAGGTTTAATCCCTTTATCTAAGCATTTTGTATAGAATTTTACCGCAGCATGTAGATTTGATAAATCTGTGAGCGCTAAAGCAGGCATCGCATCATTCGCAGCAGCTTTAATTAAACTCGGTATCCTTACGATAGATTCCGTAATTGAAAATTCTGAGTGAATACCAAGATGTACAAAGTGCATAAATGAGTTCCTGAGATAACTATTGTTATTTTAGCATGCTCTACGTCAAGTCATCGGCTAAAATTTGGCTGATCCAATCTAAATGTTGGTTTGACAACAAAAAGAATCATCAGCCTGATTCAAAGAGGGCAGTTATGCCTGATGATTTTTCTTATTTTCAGCATAAGGCTTATGCTCAAGTTCTTTGGCGAGGAAATAATTTAAGAAGGTACGAATGACAGCAATAATTGCAAGTTTAATTAAACTATCTAAATCTGGATCTACTGTTGTTGCTAAAATATCTGCAGCCAATTGAAACTCTAAAGCAGTTGCTAGCCAGTCTCCAAAACAATAACGAGCAGAGCGGCTTGATTTAAAACGAAAAAGTACAATCAATGTTTTGATTAACCCAATCATCACACAAATGATCGAGATAGCTTCTAATGATAATTGGAAAACGTGAACAAACGAAATTAATAATTCACGAAAAAAACTGATATCTAACATTATAGGTCCCAATCATAAAATTTAAATTTCGCTGACTTTGGCAATCATGCAATTGAATGAATAAATTCTTAAATAATTTTAGCGTAGATTGTTCATAAAGTACTTTCTTAATATTTATTGCGGTTGTTTGTACGTGTTTTTGCACTCACATTCAATACATAAAAAAGAATCTGAGAATTATCCTGCGAATAACGAAGAGAATACAAGGATAAATCTTGTTTAAAAATAAAAATAATGTTTTATAGGTATTATTTTAGAGGCTAAAGTCTGTTGATTGAATGTTTAAATAAAAAACCGAGTCATTTAAAACTCGGTTTTTACTGAGATGATTAATGATGTTATCTCAAACGTGATAACCACTCACCAATCATTTGCACAATTTGAACTAGAATTAACAATACAATGACGGTTAAAATAACGACGCTAGTATCAAAACGCTGATAACCATAAGAAATTGCTAAATCCCCAATACCGCCAGCACCAACGGCACCCGCCATTGCAGTTGCACCAATTAAGCTAATGGTCGCAGTGGTTAAGTTGAGAATGAGAGAGCTACGCGCTTCAGGAATAATAAACTTAAAAATAATTTGTAGCGGTGTCGCTCCCATTGCCTGAGCAGACTCAATAATTCCTTCATTAACTTCAAGTAGTGATGTTTCAACGAGACGACCAATATATGGTCCTACATAAATCGTTAATGGAACAATGGCTGCCCATGTACCAATGGATGTGCCAACAATGAATTTAGTCAACGGAATGACAGCAATCAATAAAATAATAAATGGCAATGAGCGCAGAGCATTTACAATCGGGTTCAATCCATAATAAATCACTTTATTGGGTAAAATGCCTTGTGGACGAGTCACCACTAAGGTTACACCTTGTATAATTCCCCAAATGCAGCCAAACAACATCGCAAAAAAGACCATATTGAATGTTTCTTGCAATGCAGTCACAAACTGATCCATCGATAAGGCACTGTTCCAAAATGATGAGGTCACCTGAGTCAGCCATTGGACAATTAAATCTCTCATTGCTGTGCTACTCCTGACTGTTCAACTGAAACACCATGATCTTTTAAAAACTTAATGGCATTTTGTAGGGTAGGAGCATCGCCTAATAATTGAATGAACATTTGACCAATAACCGTACCATTTATTTCAGTCATATTTGCAAACAGAATATTTAAACTGATATCAAACTGTTTAATCACAGCTTGAATAACCGTTTCTTGTGCAGAGTTTCCTAAAAATTTTAAGCAATAGATGCTGTTATGGTTTTGATTTTCCAAGTTGTTCAAAATATTGAGTGGTAATTGTTGTTGTAGTACCGTTTGAATGAATGTTTTTGTCGTTGGGTGCTGGGGTTGACTGAAAATTTCAAGCGTTGAGCCTGCTTCAATGACCTGACCTTGTTCCATGACTGCGACATAATCACAAACAGATTCGATCACATCCATTTCATGAGTGACCATGACAATAGTGATGCCTTGTTCTTTATTAATTTTCTTTAATAAGGCTAAAACAGATTTAGTGGTTTGTGGATCTAACGCAGAAGTTGCTTCATCGCAAAGTAAAATTTTAGGATGATTTGCTAAGGCACGTGCAATACCAACACGTTGTTTTTGGCCGCCAGACAGCTCATCAGGATACGCACTGCATTTATGTTTTAAGTCAATGAATTCTAAAAGTTCATCTAAACGTTTTTCACGTTCAGCTTTACTATAGCCTAAAAGTTTGAGGGGCATTTCAATATTATCAGCTACTGTTTTTGTCGCTAACAAATTAAAGTGCTGAAAGATCATTCCAATGTTAGATCGTTCGTTACGTAATTCCTTCGCATTTAGTGCTGTAAAATCAGTTTGATTAATGATCACTTGACCATGGTTTGGTCGCTCTAATAGGTTAATTAGGCGGATCAGTGTACTTTTACCAGCACCACTATAACCAATAATCCCGAAGATACTGCCTTCAGGGATTTGTAAGTTAATATCATCAAGAGCACGGATTGTTTGACCGTTCAATTGGTAATGTTTAGAAATATTTTTAAATTCAATCATAACGTCAAAGCTAACCAAAATTTAAAAAAACAGACAAAGGGAATAATCTGTTTTAAAGATAGGGGTAATTCTATATTACTATTTAGATTCTGTTAAATAGTGATGTGTTTATTTAAGTCAACTTAAGGCGTTGACAAGTTTTATTGGTAGAATATTGAACAATTTAAGCCTCATAGGAAAATTGATTATATAAATATATATGTCAATATTATTTTAGCTAAAATGATGTGACGATAAAATACCCATAATTTGAATAAATCGAGATAAGTAAATTCAATTAACTTAATTGTCGTTTAAAACATAATCTGCATCGAGAATGTAAACAGCATAGATTATTTTAATTCAAAAGAAAAAGCCTGCATAATGATGCAGGCTTTTCAGTCTCTTTTTTAAAAATGAAACTTATTTTGCTTGAGCAAACTCACTTACAGGTTTGTTTACTTCAACTTTTGTACCATCAAATTTTTCTGTAATAAATTTTTGTACTTGAGGTAAATGATAAAGTTCACCGAGTTTAGCTAATGTTGGATCATTTTTATTTGCTTCATTTGCACCAATTAAATTGACATAAAGTGCAGTACTTTGATCGATAGGCTCACGGAATATAGAATCTTTCAATACGTTTAAGCCACCTTCTAGTGCAAGTGTATTACCCAAAACAATTGCATCAACATCGCCTTTAACACGCACTGCAGTGGTCATTTGAACAGGTTTAAGCTTTAATTTTTTCGGGTTTTCAATCACATCATTGGTTGTACCGCTCCCTAAGTTAAAATCAGGTTTTAACTTAATTAAGCCAGCAGATTGTAACAATGAAAGAGCACGTGCTTCATTTGCTGTATCATTCGGAATGGCAATTGTTGCGCCTTCAGGAAATGCATCAACAGACTTAATTTTATCACTTGCATAAATGCCCATAGGCTCTAAATAAGTGGTTGCAATTGCATAAACTTGATCTTTATTTGATGCATTATAAGCGGCTAAATAGTTGAACGATTGGAAGGCGTTCACATCCATTTCTCCACTCGCAACTGAAGTGTTTAACACAACATAGTCATTGATTGTGTTTACATCTAAATCGATTCCAGCTTCTTTGGTCTCAGGTAATGATGCAACATATTTCCAAATATCAACATCTGAGCCTGTAGAAGCAAGGCGAACTTTACGTAATTCTGAAGTAGTTGTAGTATCTTTTGTTGCTTCTTGAGAAGTTGGCTGTTTTGAACAAGCGCTGACAAGAACAACGAAAAAAGCTAAGCCTAAACTAAGTAGTTTTTTCATTTAAAAATCCTATGTAAATTGATAAGAATAAATTTACAATCAATCGTTTCGAGAGAATTTGGGCTAAATTAAATAGTGATATTAAAAGCTTAACAGATAAGACTTTTTCAATAAGCAAATATTTGTGAACTCTAGTTCACATCTCTATTTTTAAGCCAATGTACGACAAAGAGCTGCTTTGGACTATTTATTGAAAATATCATATCAATAAATGATTATTCGATATAGTGAATAAAAATAGTTTTCTTTTCTTAAATTGACATAAGTGGAAGGTTTTTATATTTAAAATATAGAATAAACAAATGGTTAGGTTTTTTTATGTTCCTTGTATTAAAAACAATATTTATTTTTACGCCTATAACTTTTTTCTGATCTAAATATAAAAAAAAGATATATAAAAATCTTGGTTATTTATCAAATCATGATGACATTCGAATTTGAATAATGAGTTGATGTAAAAATGCTGTTTCAAATCAATAAATTCTTTAATTATTTATAGAAGGTCTGCTGAAGATGTAAAACTCAACAGACCGTTGTACTTCATTTTATTTACTGTGATTGATTATGGGAGATTGAATTTCACTTTAGGTTAAAATGGTCCCCAATGAATAGCAACTCCTATAATTAACATTATAATGCTAATGACAAACCATATTGCAATGACCGGTGAAATAAAACGTACCCATTGACCAAATGGTATATTCGCAGTTGCCAATACCGCCATTAAAACACCAGAGGTTGGATTAATACAGTTTACGATTCCTTCACCCAGTAAGACAGATTGCACCATGACTTGTCGAGTCAACCCAAGATTATCACCTAAGGGCGAAAAGATAGGAATAAGTAACGCAGATTCTCCTGAACCAGATGAAATTCCAAAATGTAAAAGTGCCGCACTAATAAACATTCCAATTGAAGCTATTGTTGGAGGTACAGCCACAAGGAGTTCAGACATTGCGCCAACAATTGGATCTAGAATTTTGCCATGCTCTAATACAATAGAAATAGCACTTGCCATACCAACAATAAAGGCACCTTTTACGAGTTTTGAACAACCTTGGAGAAAAATATTTGCAATATTCGAACCTGATAATTGTCCAATAAGCCCAACTATAATCGCTAATATAATAAACATTGAGGACATTTCATTAATTCCCCAGCGATATTGTACTGCGCCTGTAAGAAATATGAGTAAAGCTAATGCAACCATTGTGAGAATAATTTTATGGCGCCAAGTAATTTTCGAGATGTTTTCAACTTTTTCTCTATGTTGCGGGCGTATATGTCCTTGACGACGTGCACGGCGTACTGAAAATATAAGAAATATGACAACAACCAGCACAAAGAAAAAACAGGTGAAGCCACGTAATAACATACCTGAAAACAAGGGGAGTTGTGCTAGATGCTGGGTTAATCCTGTGGTTGCTGGATTTAAAATTGCAACATTGAAACCAGCTGCGCAGGTTAAATATACAAGAGAAGCACCTAAAATAGGGGGCAATCCCATAGAGCGAGCGACTAAAAGACCAATAGGAATAAATGCAATGATGGCATTAACAACAACTCCAGTTGTACCTAAAATTGAAAATATCGCAGCAAAGATAATAATGATCCGTGTATCACTTAAATGTGTACTTTGTGACAATGTATTTAAAGCAGTTTCAATTGCGCCAGTTGCCTCTATGACTGCAAGCACACCTCCCGTGAAAAGGATTAAAAAGATAATAGGTGCGGCTTTAATCATTCCTTGAGTAATTGCAGAAAAAATATCTAGTGGCTGTGTACCTACTTGTGGAACCATATGAAGACTATTTTTTACAGCAAACTTAATTCCATCTTTGGTAATATAGTCGAACTCACCAGCGGGAATAATCCATGTTAAAATTGCTGCAACAATAAGAATAATAAAGAGTAAGAAATAAGGGCTAAATTCACTTTTCTGAGCTAATGTATGCTTTGTATTATGTGAAACATCTAAATCAGACATGATGTTTCTCCTTTGTCGGCATTCTGTTCTAAAATCATGCCAGCAAGCAAAGCCGTTCGAGGAACAATATTGGCAACGAGAATGTGCTCATGTCTAGCATGAATCCCAGAACCTGTTGCTCCTAAGCCATCTAATGTAGGAAGACCAAGCGCGGCTGTAAAATTACCATCGCTTCCACCTCCGACTGTTTTTGCCTCAAGAGAAAAACCCAGTTTTCTTGCAATACTTTGCGCTTTTGAAAACAAGTGTTCTGAGTTTTGAGTGATTTGCATTGGTGGGCGTGTTTGAGTCCCCGATATTTCAAGTTTAATTCCCGTAGTAACTGCTGAAAGCTGGTGAATAGCCTGATCAATACGAATCGCTTCATTTTCACATGTCACTCGAGTATCAATACCGAGTTCAGCATAGTCAGCAACAACATTAACACGTCCACCACCATGTGCAATTCCAACATTGACTGTAGTGCCGAGCTCAGGTGCATTTAAGGCATGTAAACTTAATATTTGATGCGCCATTTCTTGAATTGCACTTATGCCTTCTTCAGGATTATTGCCTGCATGTGCAGCAATACCCGTAATTTTAATTTGATAACGTCCTGATCCTTTTCGTGCAATTTTTAATGCACCAGTATTTGCAACAGCGGGCTCAACAACCAATACTTGGGTTGCACCTTGAGCATTAAGATTTAACCAATCTTTTGAACTAGGACTACCTAATTCTTCATCACTATTACAGAGAAAAATAATTTGTTTATCTTCTAATTGTCCAAAGTACTTTAATGCACGAACAGCCCAAATAGCTTGAATTAATCCCGCTTTCATATCAAGAATGCCTGGTCCATAAAACTTACCATCTGCTTCGTAAAGCCGAAGCTCGCCTATATTCCAAACGGTATCAAAATGTCCCAAGATAATTGTTTTTTCCCCTTGGCTTCCGACAGTAAATTTTAATTGATTTCCATATTTGTGCTGATGATGAATATCGACTGTGGCATCCAAACGTAATTTAAAAATTGTTTGCAGAACTTCTCCACAACGATCTACTGCATCTTTATGATTTGATGGAGATTCTGCAGAGACTAACTGCTTAATATCTTCAATGATATCTAAGGAATGTCGATGTAAATATTCAGTGATATTTTGCATACAATTTTCGTCCTTTAAAATTAGATGAAGCAGTATAAGAAGAAAAATTGATTTGAAAAATGAACACAAATTGATAGTATTGTTGCCTTTAAATCAACAATATTTGTATAAATATATGACACTTTCTCAT
This sequence comes from Acinetobacter sp. ANC 4558, assembly GCF_002135375.1. Classification (GTDB taxonomy): domain Bacteria; phylum Pseudomonadota; class Gammaproteobacteria; order Pseudomonadales; family Moraxellaceae; genus Acinetobacter. Next base: position 137,074 of record NZ_NEGH01000010.1, read on the forward strand.
TATCCAGAAAAATCTATCAGTTATTTATATGAAGTTTCAATACAAGGGGGAGTACGCCGTGCTGCTGATGCCTTAGGTATTAATGCATCAGTCATTAGTCGACAAATTGCAGCTTTAGAACGTCGATTGCATTTACCTTTATTAGAAAAAAGAGGGAGAAATGTAATATTGACTGAAGCTGGGAAGCTCTTAGTTGATGATTACGCGAAAACTAGCTTACAAAGAAAACAACTCGATAGACAGCTCAATAACTTATTACATATGCGTGGTGGATCAATTACATTGCGGGTTGGGCAAGGAATGGCCGAAGAAGTCATTAAATTTGTCATAAAAGAGTTTTCTCAAGCGTATCCAGATGTATTTATTCATATTACATCTGGGGATATGCAAAGTACTATTCATCAAATTGCTCAGGGAGAAGTCGATATGGCAATTAGTTTTGGTCCCTCAGGTCCACCTGGTTTTAAATGTTTAAGTTTTAGTCGAGGTCCTATTTGTGCGATAGTACAACCAGAACATCCTATTGCTCAACTTAGGCAAGTCAGTGTCGCGGAGTTGAATCAATATAGACTGATCGGAATGAATGATAGTTTTGGATTACAGCATTACATTAATTTAATATTTAAAAGTGAAAATCTTAGTTTTCAACCTTCATATAGTTGTAATTTATTTTCCAATGCCATAACACTGTGTCAAACTGGTTTAGGTGTTGCTTTTATGACTGAAAAATCGGTTACATCGTTCTTAAAACAAAAAACACTGGTTGCTATTCCTATTGATCATCGTATTGCGAGAGACAGTTTTGGTTATTTGCTGCGAAGTATGGATCATCGTTTAACACCTGCTGGGCATTATTTGTGGCAGCTTTTAGAAAATTTATTTAAAAATACGATGTGAGAATTTAATCATGCAAGTTTTGGGTTATGGTCTGTTTAGAAATAATATTATTTACTTTATCTATATTCCTATAGAGATCTGAATCTCTATAGGATAGTTCAGGGAACTTAAACTATTTCAGGCTAGCTAAAAGGGTAATAAGTCAATTGAACTGATTTTCATTTTGATGGTTGAGCATTTATTTACTGGAGGATTTAACGCCACCCCAATTAAACTTTTGAGCACAAATACCTAAACCTACAATCAGTAATGCTAGAAGACTAGTATAGGTGACTTCTTGGAAATAGGTTCCTTCAATGACCATGGTAATTAAAGCACCAATAATGAAAATAATAACTAGATAAGTTAACCAAGGGAATAACCACATTTTAAATGGAATTTCCTGACCTTCTGCTTGTAGTTTTTTACGCAGTTTTAATTGTGAAATGGCAATTGCGAGATAGACATATAAAGATACGGTACCTGTTGCCAGCATTAAGACGTCATAGACATTCATACTTTCGGTTGCCGTGAGATAAACAGCAACCAGTGAAAAAAGACTTGAAAAAACAACGCCAACCCACGGGCTATTATTTTTATTGGTAAAGGCAAAGCTCTTCGGAGCATCACCACGTTTAGAGAGAGAATACATCATCCGTGAACAGGTATAAAGTGCAGAGTTAAAGCAACTACAGACAGAGGTTAATACGACAAAATTCACAATATGACGTGCTTCTGGAATGCCTAAAGCTGTAAGTGTAACGCTATATGTACCCCATGTTGGATCTTTTAAAAGTGGATTATTGTGAGGAATCAAGCAAACAGTAATTAACATCGAACCGACATAAAATAAGATAATTCGCCATACAATTGAATTCGATGCTTTACGAATTTCCTTGGCTGGATTTTTGGTTTCAGCTGCTGCAACCGTGACAATTTCAGCACCCATATAGGCGAACATAACGCCTAACAGTGCTGTAATTACGGAAGAGAAACCATTTGGCATAAACCCTTCAGCGGTCAAATAGGTAACTCCACCAACCATTGATGCATCACCCCAAGGCCAAAGATGAAGAATAGCTAAACTACCAGCAACTAAGAATAAAATAATGGCAATGACTTTAATTAATGCAAACCAGAACTCAAATTCACCATAGTTTTTTACATCTCGAAGATTAATCCAAACCAACGCGAGAACAACAAATAGCATATAAGCCCAGATTGGAATAAATGGAAACCAATTATTGAGGATTTTACCTGCAACAAAAGCTTCCCATCCCATGAGCAGCGTCCAGAATGACCAATATAACCAACCAATTGAAAATCCAGCCCAACGACCAATTGCACGATCTGCATAAGTAGAAAAGGAGCCACTATCGGGATTAAGTACAGCCATTTCGCCCAACATGCGCATGATTAGAAGGACTAATAAGCCACCTAGGGTATATGCGATGATTGCAGCGGGACCTGCGTTGTAGATAACATTTCCTGAACCAACAAATAATGCACCACCAATTACACCAGCGATCGAAATCATGGTGAGATGGCGTGATTTAAGTCCAGTTTTTAGGCCATCTGATGAATCAGAATGAGAGGGAGTTTGACTATCAGTCATATTATTTCCATTAATATCAATGATGTATTTTTAAATCAGATTCACATGATTTGAATGTTACGTATCATCGAAACTGCAACTGAATTATTCAATATGTAATTAAATTTAAGTAAGCTAAGAACGCATTGATGTATATATCAACATCTAAAAATCATATTTTAGTTACTAAACGATTACATACTGTTTGTAGATGTCGCTAATTTCTCTTTTTTGCGCTTGAGTAACGAGAGCCATTTTTTATGTATTCAAAGGAGCCAATTGCTATAAATACGCCACAAAAAGAGCCGTGATTATTTACATAAAAAGAAAGACTCAATAAAATAGCCATGTTCGGAACGTGCTTGATAAATATAAAGCAACAGCATTTCTAATTTTTTTAGAACTGAAAATTTCTTTATTTTTATATAGAAAGTAGGTTGATCTTAGACTTAAGTATGAGTGAAAATTATAATCTATTTCCTTTGTTATAATTTCAAGATAAATAATAAGAAAAGGAAAAGAATCATTTTTATCGATGTGTTATTTCAAAATCTATTAAAAAATCAGCTTCAAGTGTTTATTACGTTGTTCATATTGAAAAATAACAGAGCACTGAAGCGATAATCATGATGAGCTATTGTTATGTCTGACGCGTTGGGATACCGGCATCCCGTAAACATTTTAATAAGACACCAAATGCAATTAATATTTCTTGTTCACTCACACAAGCAAATCCCATCAATAAACCCTTTTGTCGGGTTGAATAATGTTTCGCATAATATTGAGATAAGGCTCGGACTTTGATGCCTTGGTCGAGTGCATTTGAGGCAATTAGAACATCATCGCTGTGACTAGGTAGTTTGAGCACCAAATGTAATCCTGCGGCAGTATTATATTCATGCAGAAAATCTGGCCCTAAATGACGATGAATTAAATCAATTAAAAATGAATGGCGTTTGCTATAAAGTAAACGCATACGTCGAATATGGGCGCTATAATGTCCTTCTCGAATAAATTCTGCTAAGACTTTTTGATCAAGTAAATGTCCACCTCTGTATAACTCTGAAGACACAATACGTAATGGTGAAAATAATTTTTTTGGTACCACCAAATAACCAATTCTTAACGCAGGATAGATGGTTTTGCTAAATGTTCCCATATAAATGACGGGAGAATCAGGTTCTAATCCTTGTAAAGATGGGTAAGGTTGACCTGAAAATCTAAATTCACTGTCATAATCATCTTCTACAATCCAACTTTGATGTTGATGCGCAATTGCAATTAATTGTTTACGTCGTTCTAGACTTAAATGTGCGCCAAGTGGATATTGATGTGAAGGCGTAACAAAAATAAGTTTTGGAGGTTGTTTAGGATTAAGGTCGGGAATAATACCTTCTTGATCTACGGGAAGTGAACGTAAATTAACACCATTCATTCGTAAGATATTACGAGCACCCCAGTAGGCAGGATCTTCTATCCACACTTCATCGCCGATATCGGTTAAAGTCCTTGAAACTAAATCGATGGCTTGGTGTGTTCCTTCAGTAATAATAATTTGATCTGCATCACATTGCACAGATCTCGCAATTTTTAAATATTCTGCAAGTTCTTGACGCAGTTCTAAACATCCACCAGCATTGCTATAAATTAATCGACTAATTTCTGGCTCGCGACTTAGACGCATTTGAATACGACTAAAAGTATGATGAGGAAACTCTGTGACGTCAGGCACACCGGGTACGAATGCACCCCATTGATAAGGTGAAGCGGCTGAATAGCCAATTAAATATGATCCACGTTGAGATAAGTTATAATTATTTAAAGGCTTTTTCTCTTGAATAGTGCGACTTTTATTTTCTGCTTTAATTAAGAATGATTCAGGTAATTTATCGACGACCCACGTACCTTGCCCAGTGCGTGCATTTACATAACCTTGCGCTTGTAATTGTTCATAAGCACTTAAAACGGTATTACGTGACACTTTAATTTCTTTTGCAAGATCACGTGAAGCTGGGAGGCGTGTTTTAGGTGGTAATACGCCATCAATCATGGCATTACTTAAGCAGCGAAATAGTCGAAGTTGTAACGTTCCTTCAATATCTTGCTGTAACCGTTGCAGTAAATAATCTCCAAGCAAACTACGCAATGAAGTTCTCCTACAAAATCAAAATTATGCTTGTGAAAGCAATATTAATATGTACACAGTTTTCTGTAAAAAATAATAATACGAGTAAAATAATTTTACGCTAAAAATATTAAGAAAAAGCAGTGTTGTTAATGGCTGGTAATATACACAGATCTCATTAAAATTAAAGTAAAAATATCGCTAAGAAGATTGATTTAAGATCAAATGTTTTGTCAAAATAAATTGATAGATTTAAATCATTTGATGCCCATGATTTATTTAATATGTCAATGAGTATATCAGATCGCTTCAATATCCTGATACCATTGTCATGTGAAGATGTTCTTAGGCATGCTTGCAGAATAATGGTTGTCATGATTCCATTATTATTTGAAATAAAAGCGAATTTGAGAGAATTACGCCTCTCATCATTGATTCGCGTAAATTTTTTGATTTTTACCAGAATTGTGCAATGGCACCTTCGTAAAACGAATCTTATTACAATTTTTTACATATAAATATAAGATTTATATGCTTTTATTAAAATTAGATGATTTTTAGTTATTTTTAAATGTTGAAATTGGCACTCTATATCTTATTTAAAGTGGCTCTCGTTTCATTTTAATTAAAGTGCAGAATGGTAAAAATCAACAAGTCATTTGCATATCATTGATCATATGGTATGGATGCCGAAATTTTATCATGTATGAATCAAGAATGAGGATACAAAATGGACAGTAAAAACTCTGCACTGAATGTACGTAAACAACAAGCAACACCTCGTGGTGTTGGTGTCATGTGTCAATGGTACGCGGAGAAAGCAGAAAACTCAACGATTTGGGATATTGAAGGCAATAAGTATATCGATTTTGCAGGCGGAATTGCAGTATTAAATACTGGTCATTGCCATCCTAAAATTATTGCTGCAGTTACTGAACAATTAACAAAATTTACGCATACAGCGTATCAAGTTGTGCCTTATGAGAGCTACGTATCTCTTGCAGAACGCATTAATGAGCGTGCTCCTATTGAAGGTACAGCAAAAACTTCATTCTTTTCTACAGGTGCTGAAGCTGTGGAAAATGCTGTTAAAATTGCACGTTCGCATACGGGGCGTCATGGTATTGTGACTTTTGGTAATGGCTTTCACGGTCGTTCATTTATGACGATGGCAATGACAGGAAAAACAGCACCTTATAAACGTGATTTTGGTGTTATGCCAGCAGGCGTTTTTCATGCACGTTATCCTGTTGAGTCAAAAGGTATTACGGTCGATGATGCGATTCAAAGCATCGAAGATATTTTCGCTGAAGATATTGCTGCACATGATGTTGCTGCAATTGTACTCGAACCTGTACAGGGCGAAGGCGGATTTAATGTTGTTCCAGCAGACTTTTTAAAACGTTTACGTACTTTATGCGACCAGCATGGTATTTTGCTTATTGCCGATGAAGTGCAATCAGGTTTTGCTCGTACAGGTAAGTTATTTGCCATGAATCACTATGAGACCAAAGCAGATTTGATTACGATGGCAAAAAGTCTTGGTGGTGGTTTCCCGATCTCAGGTGTGGTTGGCCGTGCAGAAGTAATGGATGCTCCAAACCCAGGTGGTTTAGGTGGTACTTATGCAGGTAATCCAGTTGCTGTTGCAGCAGCACATGCAGTGATTGATGTCATTGAAAGTGAAGATTTGTGTGAACGTGCAAATGTACTTGGTGCAGAATTAGTATCTGTATTAAATACTTTTAAAACAACGACAAATGTAGTGACTGATATTCGTGCAATTGGTTCAATGGTTGCAATTGAATTGGAAACAGCAGATCAAGCGAAAGCAATACAAAACTTCGCAATGGAAAATGGCTTGCTGATTTTAACATGTGGTCGTAACGGTAACGTTATTCGTTTCTTATATCCATTGACTATTCCAACAGAGCAGTTCCACGAGGGACTTGATATTCTTAAACAAGGATTCGCAACTCTTTTTGCATAATTGGAATAGGGGAATAAAATGCTTCAAGATCATTTGAAATATTTATTACAGCATCCTGATATTTACTTTGAACAGCCTTCAAACGAGGGGTATATCCAAGTAAATGATGCTGCAACAAATGAAGTATTGGCATGGGTTAAATCACATGATCGTCAGGCTGTAGAACATGCAATTGCACGTTCTCAAGCCGCACAAACTCTATGGAAAGCACAAACAGCTTTGCAACGTGCTGACATATTGTGGGCTTGGTTTAATCTGATATTGCAAAATAAAGAGCAACTTGCACAGATATTAACCGCAGAACAAGGTAAACCTTTAGCAGAAGCACGTGGCGAAATTGCTTATGCTGCATCTTTTATACGTTGGTTTGCAGAACAAGCTCGTCGTATTGATGGTGATGTGCTGACGCCAACACTATCCAATCAACGGATGCTTGTGCTTAAACAAGCAATTGGGGTAACTGCAGCAATTACGCCGTGGAATTTCCCAGCAGCGATGATTACACGTAAAGCAGCACCTGCCATTGCAGCGGGTTGTTCAATGCTGGTTAAGCCAGCTGAACAAACGCCGTTAACCGCTTATGCCTTAGAAGTTTTAGCTTTACAAGCAGGTTTACCGCAGGATGTACTCCTTCATATTAGTGGTGATGCGATTGAAGTCGGTCAAACACTATGTGAAAGCGATACTGTGAAAAAGCTTAGCTTTACAGGCTCTACTCAAGTTGGTCGTATTTTGATGGCGCAATGTGCACCAACAATCAAAAAGCTTTCGCTTGAATTGGGTGGCAATGCGCCAGTACTTGTTTTTGATGATGCAAATTTGGAACAAGCTGTTCAAGGGATTATGATCAGTAAATTCCGTAATAGTGGTCAGACTTGTGTATGTGCAAATCGTATTTATGTTCAAAATGGCATTTATGATGCACTTGTTGAGAAGCTGACTGAAGCAGTTGCTCAATTAAAAGTGGGTGACGGTCGTCAAGAAGGTTCTACACAAGGTCCTTTAATTGATGAAGATGCTATTGCAAAAGTACAATCGCATATTGCTGATGCACAAAGCAAAGGTGCTCAAGTTAAAATTGGCGGACAACGTTCTAGTTTAGGTGGCACATTCTTTGAACCAACCGTATTAACTGAAGTGACTCAAGAGATGAAAGTCGCGAAAGAAGAAACGTTTGGTCCATTGGCTCCATTATTCCGGTTTCATACAGAAGAAGAAGCTATAGCAATGGCCAATGAAACGGAGTTTGGCTTGGCAACTTATGTATTTACCCAAAACACTGCACGTCAATGGCGTGTGGGTGAAGCATTAGAATATGGAATGGTCGGTATTAATACGGGTGCTATTTCAAATGAAGTTGCGCCATTTGGTGGTGTAAAACAATCTGGTTTAGGGCGTGAAGGTTCTAAGTTCGGAATTGATGAATACCTTGAAATGAAATATATGTGTATTGATTTATCGTCATAATTTAAATCATACATTAATCAGTTAAAAATCAGCTTTGCCCATTCAAAGCTGATTTTTAATTTAAGGTACTGTTTTATTATAAAAATTGACTCTATGATTCTTCAAATATTTTAAAAGACAAACTTCAATTTAATCATAATAAAATGAATGGATTTCAGTCAATTCATTGTGTAAATCCATATTTTTTGGCTTTCCAAATAATTATGAATGTGACAATGAGTAAAACAAAGATGACAGGTGGAAGTACTTGAACCCCAACTTTCTCTAATAAGATTCCTCCTAAAATACTCCCTATGGCAATTGCAATATTCCATACAGTGACGAGCATGGCTTGAGCGACATCCGTTGCATCGCCAGCAGTTTTAGCAAGAGCTGTTTGAAATAGAGTACCTGCACCGCCAAAAGATAAACCCCAAAATGCAATTGAAATATAAACGACTTGTGGCGTATCGGCTGAAAAAGTCAGAGTAAGCGCTGTCGCTGCAAAAATGGTGGTGCTGATGAGGGCTAATACACGTAAATATCGATCAATCCATAGCCCCATTATCCAAATACCAATCACTGAACTGAGCCCAAATATGAGTAATATCAGGTCGGTTCGTGCTGCGAGCTGTGCAAGTGATAGAAAAGGAACAATAAACGTATAAAGAATATTATGTGCCAATACGAAAATTAGGACGACAGCTAAAACTGAACGAATACCTGCAAGGGTAAAAACTTGGTGAAGTGAAAATCGGTGCTTAGTTGATTGGGGTGCAAAATCTGGAATTTTAAATCGAATAAGAAACATTAATAAAAGTGCAATCAGGCTCATTATGCCAAAACAGATTCGCCAACCGAAGAGATTGCCAAGAAATGTCCCAACAGGCAAGCCTAATGATAATGCCAATGGAGAACCGACCATAGCGATTGCAATAGCTTTACCTTGCTGATGTTTAGGAACCATACGGGCAGCAAATCCTGCTAATAAAGCCCATACTAAACCTGCCGAAACACCCGCTAAAAAGCGAGCAATTAGAATAATAATTAAACTATCGGATAGCGTTGTAATGGTATTGGCAATAACAAAACCTGCGATAGCAGTTAATAATAATGAGCGTCGACGAATTCCTTGCGTGGCAGCGACCAGTGGAATGGTTGCGACTAGAGAGCCAAGTGCATAAACCGTAATGAGTTGACCTGTGAGTGATTCAGAAATATTTAAACTTAAGCTAATTTGAGTGAGTAAACCAGCAGGCATCGCTTCGGTTAAAATCGTAATAAATCCTGCCAATGCCAATATTAATAAAGAGAGCGTCGGAAGTTTGGAGGGAAGATGGGAAGTTTCTAAATCCTTTTGAGGATTAAAAGCAGTGGTCATAAGCTTGCCTATTTTACCAATCTGAAGAAAAAATGAATGTGTTTGATGAAGAGAGCATATTGAGATTGATTGTGATATAAGACAATAAGGCTAATGTTCAAAACATATCGGACAAATTTTCTTTAATGGAGCTAAAAGTGGAATCACTGAATGGGATTGCTTTTTTTGTACAAGCGGCTGAGATGCGAAGTTTTTCAGAAGCTGGACGAATATTAGGTGTTTCTTCATCAGCAGTGGGGAAAGGAATTGCACGACTTGAACAGCATTTAGGAGTACGTTTATTTCATCGAAGCACACGAAGTATTACTTTAACAGCAGAAGGTAGTTTATTTTTAGAGCGTTGTCGACGTATTCTTTGTGAATTAGAAAGTGCAGAGTCTGAAATATGTGCGAGTAAAAAAACACCGCAAGGACGTATCCGACTAAGTTTACCGATTATCTATATGTTTGTCATGCCAGTACTTATACAGTTTATGAGGCAATACCCAACCATTGAGTTAGACATCGATTTTTCAGACCGGGTTGTGGATATTATTGATGAAGGCTTTGACATTGTGATGCGCACAGGTGAGTTATCAGATTCACGATTAAGATCACGTTTGTTGGGACATTTTCATTTGCAGATTGTGGCATCTCCTGAATATTTGACACAATATGGCATACCCGAAACCCCAGCCGATCTATTGCAGCATAAATGTTTAAAATATAAGTTTCCTACGACAGGAAAGTTTGAAGGCTGGCCTTTAATATTTTCTGAGGGTGATAAGGAGTTAATACTTCCCACGACAATGTCCTGTAATACGGTGGCAGCATTGTTAGATGCTGTGCAGGCAGGATTGGGAATATCATGTTTGCCTGATTTCATTGTAAAGGAGTTCATTGAGCAGGAGAAACTGGTTGTTGTATTAGAGCAATATACAGTGCATCAGGGTAATTTAAGCTTGTTATGGCCATCGAGTAAGCATTTGACACCAAAGTTACGTGTATTTATTGATTTTATGGTTGAACATTTATGTAAAGACTGGAAATAATAAATTTCCGTACATGAAATAATTCACAGGCTCAATTTAAGCCGTATTTTCATCGTCATTTAAACGTAATTTGTGGTGAATTTTATTAAAAAAATTACAGACTTATTAAATTATCTTTAATAAATCTGTTGTTTTAGTCATTCTATGGTTTTTAAGGATATTTTGTTGTTGATGTCACACGTTTTTTTGAATAGATTAATATAAAACGTATTTAAACTGTTTTTGGGTTTTTTATTGCATGTAAATATCTACGGTTGACTTCTTCCCAATGGATCACATGATAAAATGAAGAAATGTATTCTGGGCGGCGATTTTGAAATTTTAAATAATATGCATGTTCCCAAACATCTAATGCGAGAATGGGAATATGACCATGCATAAGGGGTGAGTCTTGATTCGCACTGCTTTCAACAATCAATTTTTGATTTGGCGTGACACTCAGCCAAGCCCAACCGCTACCAAAACGACTAATTGCGGCTTTTGTAAATGCATCTTTAAATTGTTCAAAGCCTCCTAATTCTTGTTCAATAGCAAGAGAGATTTGTCCAAAAGGTTTACCACCACCTTGGGGGCTCATAATTGTCCAAAATAATGAATGATTTGCATGACCACCACCTTGATTAATGACTGCACTTTTTAAATAATCAGGAACACGATTAACTTGAGCAACTAAATCTTCGATAGTAAGATCCGCCCATGCAGTGCCTTCGATGGCTGTGTTGATATTGTTAATATACGTTTGATGGTGTTTGCTATGATGTATTTCCATGGTTTTTGTATCTAAATGAGGCTCAAGTGCATCATAAGAATAAGGTAAGTTTGGAAGGGAATACGCCATAATAAATATCCTTTGAAAAGGTAATAAAAGAAGTTTCAAAGAGTTTAGGCGAATAATAAATTTATGTAAATGATAATCATTATTATTTGTGTGATTGAGTTGATATTTTCCATTCGATTTTCATAAGATTGATCTACAAAGTCGATAGCACATAATGTTGCACTAGCGACTGAGATGAATAAGATGATCAATAAATTAGTTTTTCTTTGGTTCAGTTTGCTTGGATTTAATTTCAGTTTTTCCTTTTTCAACTTTAATGGTTTTTTCTTGCGATGAATTAGGCACTGTTTTTTGCGTATTCACAGCTTTAGTTGCGACTGGATTGTTGGATTTAGAGTTGCTTGATGGTTTTTGTTGCTGACTATTTTTATCGATAGGGATACAGGTGCCACCTTTATGATTAGGTCCAGTACCACCACTTAACGTTGTCCCTTTGGGGCATGCAAATGTTGTTGAACTCAGCGCCATAAACATACCTGTAATACATATTGTTGTTAATTTTTTCATTATAATTATACTGCAGTAAAGGCATTAGTGCCTGATTCTAAATTACGCTTAAAAAATGTAATGAGCTAAGCGTTAAAATAGATTGCTTACTCCTTTAACGCAGTATAAGTTAATTATTTATTTAATGGGCGATGCCAAGTTAAATGTTTGATCTGTTGGAGATGAGTATTTACTTTTTTAGGTTCATTGCCATTAATGAGATTTGGATATTTACAATTGATGAGAATAGGGTAGTCATCTTTGATATTATCACTATAAGATGCTAACCAAGGCTTTTGAACGTTTAATAAGCTTAATCTTCTTACTTTTTCATTATGCCAACACCGTGAAGTTGCAATCCAACCACCAAATTTTTGTTGAAGTGGCGTACCTACAATTTCAATTTGAATATTAAGAGATTGCAATAAGAAAATTGCAAGCATTTCTGGTGATGCTGTTGCCAAAATAACACGGTGACCTGCGTTTAAATGATTTTGTAATTCTAAAATTCCTTCAGAATACCAATATAATGAAGGAATTTTATGCTCTTTAATATGTTGAGCAAAACATTTAAAGCTTTGCTCTAGTTCAGATTTTGATAATCCATACGTTGCAATCCAAGTAAGTAAGGAAATTCCAAATATTCGGTATTTTCTAAAAAATAATAATAAAAGAACAAAAGGAGAAAGTAGAATTAAACATATAAGGCGAAGAATATTATTTTTAAATTGTATAAAAAACCATGTTTTCATACTATCTTTAGATAAGAGTGTTTCATCAAGATCGAAAACAACAACTTTTTGTATCATAATTCTATTAATATAAGCATAAAATAAAGATTGATTATTCTAAACGAGTTTAGCGATATGTATTACTATAATAATGAATATTCAGTTTTGAATCAGCAAGAAATAAATAAAACAAAATTTCACTAGATAAATAAAAGCCCCAGCGATTAGGGCTTTTACTTTTACATATACGACTTAAACGTTAAAGCGGAAATGTAAAACATCACCATCTTGAATAATATACGTTTTACCTTCTAAACGCCATTTTCCTGCTTCTTTCGCACCCGCTTCACCGTTGTATTGGACAAAATCTTCATAGGCAATACATTCTGCACGAATAAAGCCTTTTTCAAAATCAGTGTGAATGACACCTGCACCCTGTGGCGCTGTTGCACCAACTTTAACAGTCCATGCACGTACTTCTTGTACACCAGCAGTGAAGTAAGTTTGTAAACCTAAAAGACTATAACCTGCACGAATAACGACATTAAGACCGGGTTCTGCCATACCTAAAGCATCTAAGAATTCTGCACGGTCTTCATCTTCAAGGAGTGAAATTTCAGCTTCAATTTGGTTACAAAGTGGAACGACAATAGCATTTTCTGATGCCGCTAAATCGCGTACTGCATCTAGATGCGGATTATTTTCAAAACCATCTTCAGCGACATTCGCAATGTACATTGTTGGTTTTAATGTAAGTAAACCGAAACCACGAACTAATTTGCGTTCATCGTCATCTAAATCTGCAGCGCGAGCAGGTTTACCTTCATCAAGAAGTGGCAAAATTTTATCTAATACCGCTTTGGTTGAAATGGCTTCTTTATCACCACTTTTTGCAGATTTTGCTAAACGGGTGATTGCTTTACTTACCGTTTCTAAATCTGCAAGTGCAAGTTCTGTATTAATTGTTGCGATATCATCTAAAGGATCAATTTTGCCATTCACATGGATGACATTTTCATCTTCAAAGCAACGAACCACGTGAGCAATAGCATCTGTTTCACGAATATTTGCGAGGAATTGGTTACCTAAACCTTCACCTTTAGAAGCACCAGCGACTAAACCAGCAATGTCTACGAATTCCATTGTCGTTGGTACAACACGTTGTGGTTTAACAATTTCTGCTAATTTATCCATGCGTAAGTCAGGAACTGGAACAATACCAGTGTTTGGTTCAATCGTACAAAATGGGAAATTTTCAGCAGCAATAGCAGCTTTTGTCAATGCATTGAAAAGCGTAGATTTACCAACGTTTGGTAGACCAACAATACCACAATTAAAACCCATGAAATGACTCACAAAGTGTTATATAAAAATTATGGGTGATTTTACATGAAAGCCGTGACAAAGTCAGGTCTAAGCATTTAAGTTTCGTGCGAATGCAATATCGAGATTTAAATGAGATGGGTGAAATATCAAATACAGCTCAAATTTAAAGTCATTGTTTATTTATACATAGCTACAACGTTATGTTGTAACTATGTTTATTTCAGATTTTTTGTATAGTAATTATATGTTTTAAACTTTTCGTTTATCCAAATGCGCAGAAAAAGTATCTCCAATTGCTTGCACAAACATGACTAATACAACTAAAACTAAAATCACTGCAAGCATAATTTGCATATCGAAACGTTGATAACCATAGCGATAGGCAATATCTCCCAAACCACCTGCACCAATTGCGCCAGCAATTGCTGATGAGTTAATCATGGTCACTAAGGTTACGGTAAATCCAGCTACAATTCCTGACAATGCTTCAGGCAATAGAACATGCCATACGATTTGTTTGCGGTTACAACCAATTGCTTGAGCCGCTTCAATTAAGCCCGTGTCCACTTCTCTTAAACTTACTTCTGCAATGCGAGCAAAGAAAGGGGTTGCAGCAATTGTTAAAGGCACGATCGCTGCCCAAACACCATAACTTGTACCGACAATGAGTCGTGTAAAGGGAATAAGGGCAACCATTAAAATTAAAAATGGAACAGAACGTGTAATATTAACGATCCAACCTAATGTTTGATTAATTCCTTTAGAGGGATAAATGCCATGTGCAGAAGTACAAACAAAAATAATAGCCAGTGGTAAGCCAATAATAAAAGCAAAAAAAGCTGAAACACCGACCATAAGTAAGGTATCAATTGTACCTGTTATCAGTAAATCAATGAGTTGGTTGTACATAGCCAAGGACCTCAATTTGTGCAATATGGTGTTTAAGTTTATCGCTGATGAGATGAATATCTAGCTGAGGATTATTGACAGAAACAATTAAAGAACCAATTAAATGTCCTTGAATGGAATCAATATGACTTTGATAAAGATGAACAGATTGGTCAAAGGCAGCGAAGATTTCTTTTAAATTGGGTGATTGATCGATTTGTGCTTCATATCGAAGTTTTAAAATAATTTGACTGTTTTCTTGCGCAATAGGGTGGAGATCAAACGGTAAATCAAGCTGTTCGAGATTTAATAATTCACGAGTAATCTTTTGTTGGGGTTGAGAAAATACAGACCATACAGGACCAGATTCTACAATCTCACCTTTATCAATAACCACGACTTGATCACAAATCTCACGAATCACCTGCATTTCATGTGTAATTAAAACAATGGTTATCCCTAATTTTTGGTTAATCTCTTTAAGTAAAGATAAAATAACGGAGGTACTTTCAGGGTCTAGAGCAGAAGTTGCTTCATCGCATAGTAAAATTTCTGGGCGATGGACTAAAGCACGTGCAATACCAACGCGCTGTTTTTGTCCACCTGAAAGCTGAGAAGGATAGTGATCTGCTTTATTGTCTAGACCAACCAATGCTAAAACTTCATTTACACGTTGTTGTATATCTTGCTTAGAATGATTTGAAATTTTTAAAGGTAAAGCGACGTTTTCCCAAACTGTTTTCGATGACATTAAATTAAAATGCTGAAAGATCATCCCAATACGTTGACGTAATGCAATTAAATCTGCGTGAGATAGACGAGAAAGTTCATCCTTGTGAATATGAATAGAGCCATCAGAAATACGTTCTAGACCATTTAAAGTTCGAATTAAGGAGGATTTACCTGCACCACTTTTACCAATAATGCCAAAAACTTTTCCCACGGGAATATCGAGATTAATGTCTTTTAGTGCGTGAACTTGTGTCTCTTGCACTTGATAATATTTATTTAAATTACGAATTGTAATATGCGGTACAGCGAAATCAATTTGAGAATTAAAGCTAACCATTGTATTTCTCCTTACTTCCAACCTTCAAACCATAGACCCTGACCAAAATCTTTATCTAAAATTGTTCGCACTTTTTCAGAGTTTTGGAAAGTTTGTACGAATGTTTCAAGTTTCTTATCTTGATCTTGGTAGTCTTTACGGGTCACAAAAAGAATGGCAAATTTTTTATTCACAGGATCGATAAATAATGCTGAATTTGGATCAGCGACTTTTGCCAATTTTAAGTAATGTGGAAAGCCTAAAATTAAATCTGCTTCGTGATATGCATGAGCCGTTTGAGGTCCTTCAACTTCAATTAGTTTAAGATTTTTAGGGTTGCTGGTAATATCTTCTAAAGTGGTTAATTCATTGTTAACATCTTTCACAGAGAGTAAACCTGCACGAGCTAAAAGTGTTAAGCCACGTGAAAGATTAACAGGATCACTTGGTACAACCACTTTGGCGTTATTTGGAATATCTTTTAAAGATGAATGTTTTTTTGAATATAAACCAACATGACTGCCTGAACCTTTAGCAAATGGATGTAAGTCGTAACCTGTTTCCCGAATGGCATTGGCCAAAAATACACTTTGTTGGAAAAAGTTAGCATCTATATCGCCATTTTGCACAGCAACATTAGGCGCTTGCCAATCTGAAAACTCAATCAATTTGACATCAATTCCTTTGGCTTTCACTTCTTTTGCGACGCTTGCAAGTAGTTCAGCATAAGGTGGGCTAATTCCAATTTTAAGAACATTTGTCTGTGTTTGGTGGGTGAGCAAACGATAGCCCACCAAACCTGCAACAATGGCAACAGCAACAACTGAAATCGTGATTAATTTATGATTTTTTCTTTTCAAAAATGACATACCTTAATCCTTTGTCCAGCCTTTAAACCAAAGGTTTTCACCAATTTCATCATCTAATTGTTGTTTAACTTTGTCAGAATTTTGGTAAATATCGATAAACTTTTTCAATTGCTCAGCGCGTTCTGGAGATTTCGTTTCATAGTCATCGCGAACTACAAATAAAATAGCGTAGTGTTTATTATTTGTTTCACTTAAAACTAATGCATCATTTGGATCAATGGTTTGTGCTAAGCGAAGATACATGGGATAGCTAAAAACCAGATCTGCATCATCCACTGCACGTGCGGTCTGAGGTCCTTCAACTTCGATAAAGTTTAATTTTTTTGGATTGCTGATAATATCTTGTAAATTGGATAAATGATTCTGTGGATCTTTTAAACCAATCAAATCAGCTTGTTGCAGTAAAAGTAAGGCACGACCTTGATTTACTGGATCATTAGGAATTACGACACGTGCACCATTTGGTAGATCCTGAATTGATTTATATTTTTTTGAATATAACCCTACACGTGTACCAGCACCCGCAGCAAATGATTTTAATTTAAAATTCGTTTCTTTAATCGCATTCGTTAAAAAAGGCTGATGTTGAAAATAGTTAGCATCAATATCACCATGATTTAGCGTAATATTTGGCGTATTCCAATCTGAAAATTCAACTAATTTAACATGAATTCCTTGTGCTTTTGCTTCCTCGGCTGCAACCTGTAGTTGTTTTGCAAATGGTGGACTAATTCCAATAACAAGTTCATCCGAGCCTGATTTTTTCTGTGTAGACCAAGCAATTAAACCTGCAATGACTGCAATGACAATAATGCCTAGCACAATAAATTTTGTTTTCGATTTTTTAACAGCAGTTGTCATAATTTTTCCCGACCTATTGTTGATTAAGCGGTATGTGTATTAAAAGAAGAGTTGTCTAAAGTTTGGGTACGCTGATGACATCGGAATTGTTGTACTGGATGACGTTGGGGAAGTCGATCACCCTGTTGAAACAGCTTATGACGTAAACTACCAGAGCTGTATTCAGTTTTATAACGACCGCGTTGCTGTAACTCTGGAATGACATAACGAATAAAATCATGATGTGATTCTGGTGCGACTGTTCGGGTGAGGTTAAAACCATCAATGCCGGTATCATCTATAAAATCAATGAGTTGCTGGGCAATAGAAGCCCCACTACCGATAAAGAGTGGATAACGACCACCTAAGGCGTGTTGATTTTTGAGATCAGCAATCGTAATTTTATTTTCTTTAAATCGATTGTTTACCGATACAATGCTATTACTTTGTTTATAAGGGATGGTGTCCTCATCTTTGAATTGAGCTAAATCAAAGCCAATAGAACTTGAAAAATGCGCAATTCCTGCCTCTGGACTTGCATAATTTAAATATTCTTGTAGCTTTTCTTGTGCAAGCTCATCGGTTTCAGCACTAATGACTGAGATACCCACCAATATTTTAATATCATCCGCTTGACGTCCTTGCATAACAGCTTGTGCACGAATTTTATCTACTTGGGCTTTGACTTTTTTAGGTTTATCTGCACCGATAAACATCGCTTCGGCATGTTTTGTTGCAAATTCAGATCCTTTCGGAGATGCACCTGCTTGGAATAAAACGGGTGTACGTTGAATCGAAGGAGAGACTTGAAAAACGCCTTGGCTTTGATAAAATTTTCCATGATGTTCAACGGTGTGTACTTTATGGGGCTGGGTAAAAATGCGATTGATCTTATCTATAATCACTGCATCATCTTCCCAAGAACCTTCCCAAAATTTATAACTTAGTTCAAGAAACTCTTCAGCTTGTTCATAACGTAGATCATGGTCTTTTAAGCCATTTTGCCCTACAAGTTTTGCAGCGCTGTCTAAATAACCCGTCACAATATTCCATCCAATACGTCCTTGCGTGAGATGGTCTAAACTTGCAAATCGACGGGCAAATTGATACGGAGATTCATAGCTTAAATTGACGGTGACTCCAAAACCTAGATGTTGTGTCACAGCTGCCATTGCAGACACTAAAGTACTTGGATCATGGCTTGGAAGTTGAATGGATTCTTTCAAGGTTAAGTCAATACCGTTTTGATATACATCATAAACACCTGTAATATCTGCAATAAATAAACCGTCAAAGAGACCTTTTTCTAACGTTTGGGCAAGTTCAGTCCAATAATTAAGTTGATTAAAACGATAAGACTCATCACGCGGATGTGCCCATAGTCCATGATTAATATGACCCACACTATTCATATCAAAAGCATTGAGAATAATTTTTTTGGGTTGGACATGAGTCATTACAATGTACCTCTGCGTGGTGGAAGCACACCATTTAAAATATAATTAGCAATAAAGAAATATTTCCAGCGTGCGGCATCATGTAGGGTATGTGTGCGTGCATTACGCCAAAATCGATCTAAGCCATCGATGCGCTGACTACCACGACTCCCAGCCAGTTCTATGAGTTTTGAGGATGCTTTGAGTGCAACATCAGTGCTTAAAGCACGAACTTTTGCAACATCAATAGAGGCTTTAGCAATATTTTCTATTGTTGGGTGTGGTTTTGCTTCATCAATTGATTGAGCTGCACGTTTTAATAAGGCTTCTGTTGCTTGAACATCTACCACAATTCGGCCTAATTCAAATAAAGTGAGAGGGTCTTGTGTGGCATGCTCCACACCTGCATCAATCCATGCACGCGCACTGCGAACCCTGCTTAATGTTTCTTCAAAGGCTGCTCGGGCAATGCCAGTTTCAATGGCAGCATGAATAATTTGTGCAAAAGGACCAATCAGTGTGGGCTGACTAAACCCAATATCGAAAGGGATAACATCTTCAAGATTGACATGGACATCTTCAAATTTAACGGTACCACTTCCTGTTGTTTTCTGACCAAAACCTGTCCAATCATCTTTGATGACTACACCAACAGACTCACGTGGAATAAATGCTAAAAATTCGCGTTCATTTTCATCCTTAACTAAGGTTGGAATACGATGGGCAAAAATACTTCCTGTGCAATAAAACTTTTCACCATTGACGATATAGCCTTGTTCAGTTTTTCGAATGATCGTTTGTTTTAGATGAGCGGCTTTTGTTTTAAATTCAGCTAATGCATTTCCAAAGCGTGCACCTTTTAAAACCTCTGCATATAGCGTTTGCTTTTGTGCTTCTGAACCAGTATTTCGAAGCACTTCGAGTGCATAAAAATGGTTTTGCGGAATTTGACCTAAAGAACCATCAGCACCACTAATTAGAGCAATAATTTTTGCCAAGGTATGGGTAGAAACATCTGCTCCGCCGTATTGTTTTGGAATCGTAATTCCCCATAAGCCAGATTGACTAAATGCTTCAACTTCTTCAAAAGGAAGAATACGTTCAGCATCACGCTGAATAGCATGTAGTTTAAATTGTTCAGCTAAGTTTTGTGCAATCGCGAGTGCTTCATCATCATTTTGAATAATGTGTGCAGATGTCGTTGCTTGTACATTAAATTGATTTAGATTTTGATAAAAAGTCATGATGTACTCCTTAAATCCAAGCGTGTTTTGCAGGAGCTTTTTGATTGAGATAATACTCACCAAGCGCATGTAGTTTCCAACGCACTGGGTCATGTAAGGTATGCACGCGTGCATTGCGCCAATGTTGATCCAAATTTAGTTGTTGTAGGCTGGCTCTGCTACCACCAAGCTCAATGAGTTTTTCAGAAATGTGTAGGGCAGCATCGTTGGCATAGACTTTAGCAGCTGCGACCAAAATAGATGCTTTAGCAATGTGTTGTTCTGTAATGTTTGAATATTGATCGAGCTCATCTAAATATTCTGCGGCTTCGTCTAATAAAAGAATTGCGGCATCTAAAAGGATATTTAATTTTCCAACCTCTTGTAAAATATAGTGTTCCTGACTTGCTAGTTCTACGCCAGAGTCAAGTACAGGTCGTGCTTTACGAATGGTTTCTAAGGTGTCAGAAAATGCAGCTTCAGCAATGCCAACATCAATGGCTGTTTGCAGCAACTGAGAGAATGCACCACGATAGTTGGGTTGTACGTGAGTATTCCGCTCATCTAAAATCAATAAAGGATTAACCAAAACCTGATTGAGTTTTACCGTACCACTTGACGTCGTACGCTGACCAAAACCATCCCAATCATCGATAACCTCTATTCCAGCAGAATCTTTTGCAACGATTACGAGTACGGTATGACCTTCTGGATGAAGTGCTTTAATCGCAAGCCAATCTGCGAAACTACTGCCTGTAGAATAAAATTTTTCACCATTTAAAAAATATTGATCATTTTCAAAGGTTAGCGTGGTGTTTAATGTTGTAATGCTTTTGGTATAGCGCTCTGGTCCGCCATTAGCTAAGCGTTTTCCATTTAATATTTCATTAAAAATAAACGTTTTTTGTTCTTCAGTGCCAATAATGCTGATCAGATGAAGCAAAGCAATTTGATTTTGTGGAATTTGACCTACACATGCATCTGCTTTATTGATGATACGAAATACATGAGCAAGTGTTTTGTTTGAAACAAAAGCACCGCCATACGCTTTAGGAATACGAATTCCACCTAAACCGCGTTGGCTAAATAACTCAATCTCTGCGAAGGGCAATAAATGTTCTTGATCACGTTGGTTTCGTCCTTCTAAAACGAAGTCTGCAACTTGATATGCTGCATTAATAGCTTCTTGATCATTTTCAATGACCTGTATATTTTTCTTATTTAAACGATACATAGCAAGTGACACATTAAAATAGTTATGTCTAAGCTATCGAGCTTTAAGTGAATTTTTAAATTAAGGATTTTTATTTAGTTATCAAAAAGTATGAATAGTAGAAAAAGATATTAATTAATATGAATATATAATATACTAACCTATTGTTATTTATTAATATAATATAAATACTTATGCATATAATGATGTAATAATGCTCTAAGATATCAGTTTTTAAGATATACAAGCTAAAAAATGATATAAAAGCAAATCCCATGATGAGGGAGATTTAATGTTTTTAACATTTGGATTTATTAAACTGATGAATCAAGATATTTAGTTTAAAAGAAGATATACATTTGGGAATATCCCGATAAGGCAGATTATTTATGCGTATTTTGTACCAATTTCCGTTGTCTCACTTTTGCGAAAAAGCAAGATGGATGCTTGATCATAAAGAGTTGGAATATGTGGCACAGAATTTAGTTCCTGGTGTACATAGAGCTTTTGCTAAGCTAAAAACAGGACAATATAAATTACCTATTTTATTCGATCATCAGGTTTGGACAGCGGACAGTACTGAAATTGCATTGTATTTAGATTTAAAATATCCAGAACATACTTTACTGAGATCTGATCTTAAACATCGAAAACAAGCTTTGGAAATAAATACCTTATCGAATGAACTTGGTAGACATGTGCGTCGTTGGGTTTTATCTCACGTATTAACGAGCAATGAAGAAACACTCGATGTATTGATTGGTGAAAAAGGTTATTTACGTCAGTTTGAAAAATATTCAAAACCTTTAGTGAAAGCATTATTGTCAAAAGGTTATCATCTAACCTCAGATAAAGTTTTAGACTCAAAACAACAGATAGATGTCATGATTGAAAAATTAAATCAAAAACTGATTGAAAATCGAGGACAGTACTTAGTGGGTGACCGTTTAGGCTTAGCTGATATTGCCGTGTGTTCAATGTTGGCACCGTTGTTAGAAATAGAAGGCACTCCTTGGGAAAATGAAAGCAATACGAATGTAGACAGCGATTTTCAACAATACAAAGCTTATTTGACGGATTTACCTTTGGGACAATATGTATTACGGATTTATCAAACCGAACGGAATGCACGTGTAGATTGGCGAGGTGTATAAAAGAGCTGATTTTTTCTATTTTTAAATTTGATAAATATTGAAGAGATAATTATTAAATGTTGAATTATTTTCTAAGATATGTGGATAATAAGGAAAATATATAGCTTTATAGGTAAATATATGGAATTAGATCGTTTTGATAAACATATATTAGAAATTTTAACTTTTGAAGATCTAAATCTGAATGAATTATCTGAACGAATTAATTTATCGGTCAGTTCAGTACACCGTCGTATTAAAAACTTAATTGACTTAAAGATTATGTCAGGCATAAAACGTGACATTAATTATCAAAAGTTAGGTTTTAGTTTACATGTTTTATTACAGGTTTCCTTAAGTAAGCATGATGCAGATACATTTGAAAAATTTTTAGCGGAACTCGAAAGCATTCCTGAAGTGATTAATGCATTTTTAGTCACAGGGCAGTCGGCAGATTTTATTGTCGAGGTTGTGGCTAAAGATATGGAAAACTATAGTGATATTTTACTTAAACGTATTGGTAAAATAGAACATGTTGTTGCTTTGCATTCTAGCTTTGTCATTAAGCAATATGACGTTTTGAATTGTAGTGGGTTGTTAAATCGAATATAGATATACTTTGATTAAATAGGCGCATTAAAAAACGCACTCTAGAGTGCGCTTTAAAGAAAATATAGGCTACATGATTAAGCATCTAATTCTGTCAAAACATCATCTGTAAATTCAACATTGGTATAAACATTTTGAACATCATCTAAATCTTCAAGCATATCAATCATTTTCATAATTTTTTTTGCTTGATCAATATCTGTAATTTCAGCTTTAGTCGAAGGACTCATAACAACTTCAGCATTATCAGATTTCAGCCCCGCCGCATATAATGCATCTTGGACATCACCAAAAGACTCTGGTGTCGTAATGACTAAAATTTCATCTTCACTGATTTCAATGTCTTCAGCGCCAGCTTCCAATGCGATATCCATAATGCGGTCTTCTAAAGAGATATTCTCAAAAGTGATTTCACCACGCTTTGTAAATAAGTAGGCAACTGAACCTGTGGTTCCAAGATTTCCATCTGTTTTAGAGAAACAATGGCGGACATCTGGTACTGTACGGTTTAAGTTATCCGTCATTGTTTCGACAATAACAGCAACACCACCAACACCATAGCCTTCATAGGTGATTTCTTTTAAATCATCATTATCTTCACCACCAGCACCCCGTTGAATTGCACGATTAATAGTATCGCGTGTCATGTTCACAGAGAGTGCTTTTTCAACAACAGCACGAAGTCGTGGATTACTTGCAGCATCTGCACCACCGAGTTTTGCTGCCGTTACAATTTCACGGATATATTTAGTAAAGACTTTACCACGACTAGCATCTTGTCTGGCTTTACGATGCTTAATATTGGCCCACTTGGAATGACCCGCCATGCGAAATTGCTCCTTGTAGATTGGCTTTATGCCTATCAAATTTTGCAAATTCTACCATAAGCACTTTTTTATTAAAAAGAGTTCGCTTTTTTATCGGTAAGAATATGAGCAAAAAATAAGAAATTTAAAATAATAATTACAAATTTTAGGTTAAAATAATCATCAATCTAACCATCTTCAAGACATAAAGACAACATCTCTTGATTTAATCAATATCATGATAAACAAGTTTATTGAGGTTCTGGGATAATAATATCTAATCCTGTATGCTCTTTATAAAGTTGTTTGATTATTGCAAGATCATGATATAACTCTGTTGGGTAAATTTTACCAAAAATTCCGCCTTTTTTTGCTTTTGAATTCGCAAACATGAGCACAATAGGTACATTTGCTGCTTTAGCAATATGCCAAAAACCAGTACGAATTGGTCGACGCTCTTCACCATTTTTAGCGCGAGTTGCTTCTGGGGCTATCACTAAATTAAAATGTTCATTTGCTTCAAAGAGTTCCACCATTTGAGCAACAATATCTTTACTGGATTTTCGGTCTACGGGGATACCGCCAATGTTTTTAAGCAATGGTTTTAGCGGGCCTTTAAAGAGTTCTTTTTTAATAAGGATATGAATTTTAATTTTATATATTTGAAAAAGTGCTAAAGATAAGACAGCATCCATCATAGATGTATGTTCAAAGCCAATAATAACTTGCTTGTTTTCAAGTGTATTTGGCTCAACAGCATAAGTCCATCCTGCAGCTTTAAACGCAGTTTCGCCAATTAATTTTTTAAACATATGAATAAAGTCATGAGATAAAACAAATTGCGCTACTTTGTTCTTATTTTAATATTACGTCAATATTTATCTTTAAATTAATTTTATTTAATACGATAAAACGTAAATTAAAGAATAAATATTGAATCAGGGGTTATATGCTAAATTTAAAGATTATTGGATGCAAACCCAATATTTAAATAAACCCATAAATTTTATTATAGGTTTATTTTAAAGCTTTTAGGCTCAATTAAGCTTACAAAATTACTTTTGTTTTTTAAGCTTTTTTTGAAGTTTTGCCAATTTCCCTTCATGTTTTAAAATCTTTTTAAGACGAGCTTTGATTTTTTGTTTCAGAGACTTTACTTGTTTAGACACAATATTACTCCTTAGTTTTGTTATCCGCTGACTGATTTTTTTTAATGAAACTACGGATGAATTTTCTTAATTCTCTAGCAGCACTTGTATCTAAACATTCACATAAATGAATAAATTCATCACGTTCTGTTGTACTGATACGAATTAAGAGTTGAGCATCTTTTTTATTAACTTTTATTTTTTTGGAAATATCAGTCATTTTGTTTAATTTCCAATAAGTTAATAAAATAAATGTATATACAAAGTATATGCTTTATTTTAAAAAGTCAACTTTTTATATGAATAAGAATTTAATAAAGTTGTGGATTGGTATCTAAGCTAAGTAGTTGTTCTACTAAAGTGCAAAAATGTACTCTATCATTTATGTGTAATCAGCCAGTTTTACTCAGCATTATATAATTGAATAATTTGATTAAATAAACTCTGACTAAAACAGTATTAGATAGTGTGTCGGTGTTATCATTTCTATGTTAAAAATTGAATGTTATAATAAAAATGATCACAAATATCTTTGAGATTCTAGACTAAATAAGATTAGGCACAGAGTGTCGTACATTACATGTGCAATTTTTAAATACAGAAATCAATCATCAAGTCCTGTTACAACATATTGATGGTCAGCATGCCATTAATGAAGAGCTGCCTACGAAATTAATATGCCTATCTAGCAATTTTTATCTTTCTCTTAAGCAATTTGTTGGTAGTCAAGTCGCAGTTGATTAAGGCACGGATTTAGGACAATTGTTTAGAACCACAGGGATTATTACCTAAACGGGTTCAAGGTCAATCAGAGGGTGCTTTAATTATCTATCGTTTGAACATGCAAGATGGAGTCTCACTTTGGCATAAACGACGAAATAGTCGTGTATTTATGAATAAAAATGCCATTAAAATTGTTGAAATTATTTTCAAAGAGAGGCAAGAAAAAGTCCACTTTTCGAAGCAATCCTACAACTTAATTTAGCAGGGCTTCAACATTATTACGATATTTGATCATTCTCCATGCAATCTTAAGATGAGGTATTAGTAAGACTAATTCTAACGTTGGAAAGGATAGTAATGATGGAAAAATTTAAGTCCTACTTTTATTTTATCTTCATATTCGGTTTACTTCTTTTTGGATATCAGCCAAGCACAAAAAATAAAGAAAACAATGTGATGAATCATTAATTTTATCTTCTATGTTTGTGGCCCCACAAGGGTTTAAAGATTTTGCTCAATATAATCAAGGAAATGTAGATAATCATCCAGTAACTAGTTTTCGAGAATTAGATTTTTCACCACCTAGCTTAGGTCAAATTAAGATTGAAAATGGTACGAGTCATTTAGTGATTGATTAAAGTTATATTTTTACTTATGAAGAATGGCAAAAAATAATTAGTATAAGAAGAAGTAATTCATTTGGTTATCGCTTATATGCCGATGGGCTCCTTTTAAATATAAGAATAAAACAAACAAAAAACAGATGATGGAAAAGAGCAATATATGGTTCGTTATGCGTTTGACACCATTCGTTATAATCAACGAAATTTAATGGATGATTCAGAAAATAATATTAATACTTATAAAATGATACCAGTTGAATTAGAACAAGCATTTAAAGATCGTGTGAGAAGATATAATAGATTAAGAGAACAAAGGGAAAAAGAGGCGATAACATAGGGTTACCATATCGATGAGAATTATGTTGACCCTGATATTTGGCAATATGTGGAATAGTAAATTTAGCATGTATAGCATTGATCAAAACGTAAGAAATCAAGTTTTTTATTTATTAAAGAAATATACCAGTTAGCGTGATTTATATGCGATCTATGAATTAGAAAAGGATTTTGTTAATGCCTATGAGAAGCAACTTAGACATCCACAATTGGCTGTTTAAAAATAAACCGAAGGTGAGAAAGAGAGTTATGAGAAAGAGTTTTTATACTATTTAAATGACTTGGATTGTTCTGAGAAAGGGCTAAAAAAGCTACTTAAAACAGACTTTAGGAAAGATGCCTATACGAAATTTTTTGAAGGAGATATTCAAGGTCAAATTTTTGTGCGTTGCGTTTGTGCGTTGCGTTATAGTGATGAACATGGATTGGTGGGAGATATTTTTTATCAAAACATGGGTTTAGGAGAAGGATATGCGGAAATATTTAATCAAAATTATTCCAAATATATATTAAAACTATGAATAGCCAGTGAAATGATATTTGCAACATCGAATACATTATTGAATGGTGACTATTATATTCTTAATCAATTTGGCAAGGACTATAGAAAATGAAGTTATGCGTCTTTATTGAGTCATAAGAATGGGTCTGTATATAAACAGATTGTAGAGAGCCTATAATGCCTTGCCCAACATATCACCATGATGCAGAGGGTGAAATAAAATTTGGAGAAGAAATACAAATTTCAGGAATTTATGAACCTTAGTTTGATCAACCTGTATATGAAAAACTCACACAGGATTCAAATTATAATTCATATGTAGGCTGTCCAAATTACTTTTTAGAAGGTTCAACAGCAACCCAATGTAAGCTAGAAGGTACCGAGCAAGATTATGATGTAAAGTGGCGCTTAATTTGGCAAGATCAACGTTACTTAAATGGAAAAATATCAGAAGAAGAACAAACACATTTATTTTTTAATTTCTGCTAGAAATATTTACATTATTAAATAATATCTTAGATAAATAAGATGAATAATAAAATTTAAATAAGAGTGTGATATTTAAAATGAAGATGTAAGATTAAAATATTTCAATAGTATTAAAAGCTATTAAACCAAGTAATTTTATTGTATTGATAATTATAAATTATAAATTATAAATTATAAATTATAAATTATAAATTATTGATATTTATATTAAATTAACATCATTTTTTGTTAAATTATATTAAAATAATTTATTTAGAAATATTAAAATAAATTTTATCTCATTTTACGAAATATTACATGGAATGTTTATGTGTATATATGAGCTTGTGTTATAGATATTTCTGTAATTATTTAGATATTAATTAATCAACTAATTACGAAATTTATTTACTTAAATAAATGTAATAAATAATACACAATGATATTTATTTTGTAAATTTGTTCTATTAAACAAGGAGAGATCATGAGTAATAAGTCATTAAATTCAGAATATAGTGAACTAGACGACATATAT
>NZ_NEGH01000011.1 GCF_002135375.1 Acinetobacter sp. ANC 4558
AAAGCCATTGCGGCTATTTGAGCCTTTCTTAGGTTGATGCTTTTCATAACCAAGATGATCTGAAAGTTCTGTATTGAGTGCAGTTTCAATCATGAACTTTTTAAAGACTGCTGTCATTTGGTTTAAGTCTTCTGGAGTTTTTAGACCTTTAGCCAATTCAGCAGCCATACTTCTGATTGTTGCTTCATCCATGTGAAGTACCTTTTGTAATTATCCTCAGAAGGATAAATGAAAATTAAGTACTTACACAAAATTTAGAACAGTCCCGTAACTTGCTTTAAATATTTGAATAGCCACTAAAATTCTAGACACATATAACCATCTTTTGGACTGCCACCACTCTCCTAGACAAATTTCATCTATTCTTTTTGCATAGGAGAGAACATTATGAGTGGACAACGATATACCCCAGAATTTAAAGATGAAGCTGTTAAATTGATTACCGAGCGTGGGTATTCTGTCACAGATGTTGCAGAACGTTTAGGCGTATCACAACACAGCCTTTATAAATGGCTAAAGGCCGTACAGCCTTTACGCAACAACCCTGATGAACATGAATTGCTTGAGGCAAAGAAAGAAATCCTTCGCCTTAAAAGTCAGCTCAAACAAACTGAAGAGGAACGGGATATTCTAAAAAAGGCCGCAAGGTACTTTGCCAGTCTGCCCGAGTGAAGTATCAGTTTATCCTAGAATACAGCCATCAATTTAAGATTAAAACGATGTGCCGGGTTCTTAAGATTGCTCGTGCTGGCTACTATGCTTGGTTGCATGAACCCGAATCAGGCAGGACTATTGAAGATAAGCGGTTATTACAGCTCATCCGTTCTTCTTATGATGCTAGTTATGGCATCTATGGCTATCGCCGCATTACGCTGGATCTTAAGGAGTTAGGTGAAAGTTGTGGGCCTAATCGTGTGCTGAAGATCATGAAGCACAACGCTGTTCGAGGATATAAGAAGCATAAAAGCGATGGTCGCGGTCGTCCTCAGATTGTGCCACCTAACCGTTTAAATCGAGAGTTTATTGTAAACACACCTGATACCTCTTGGGTGACTGATATAACTTACATTCGCACATGGCAAGGCTGGTTATATCTGGCTGTGATTCTTGATTTATATTCGAGAAAAGTCATCGGTTGGTCAATGAAATCTACGCTTGCCAAGGATATCGTTTTGGATGCACTTCTTATAGCGGTATGGCGACGTAGGCCAAGTGAACCTGTGATCATACACTCAGACCAAGGCTCACAATATAGCAGTGGAGACTGGCAAAAATTCTGTCAGAAGCATAACTTAATACCCCAGCATGAGCAGACGACTTGCGCAGTATACTGCTCATGTTGGGATAATGCTGTTGCTGAATCCTAAAGAAGGAAAGAATTAAAAAGAGGATTTATAAAACACGAGAAATGGCGCGTGCAGATGTGTTTGATTACATCGAGATGTTTTACAATCGAATCAGGCGTCATTCGCATCTCGATGGAATGAGTTCAGAAGCCTTTGAGGCAGCTTCAAAATGAGGCTGTTTCATGTCCAGGATACTGGGAGCAGTCCACTCAGAATTTCTAAGAGAGAAAATCAAAACTACAAAAACAAAAAGCCAATATTCCCAAGAAATGTAACGCTAAAACTAGTAATGAACATATGGATTAGTATTTATATAAAATCAGGTGCTTAGTTGAAAATGCATTTGCAAGATTGAAGCATTTTAGAGGTATAGCCACACGTTGGGATAAACTAAAACTCAGTTGCTTTAGCTTGTATTTTTATCTGTTTACTATTATGAAATTTCAATAGATATTAAATTCATTAAAAAATAAAACTTTTGAAAAACGTTAGAACAATAGTTTTTCAGTGAGAGTTGATAACACAACTTTATTGCTTCTTAAAGTCTTGATTCTTTGGTCATGCCTTGAATTAATATGCGTATAAATTTTATTTTCAATCAAAGTCTAAGAAAAAATTCATAAATAATTTAATAGAAATATCAATAATTAATTCGTATAAAATTTCAATCAGAAATTATTCATCAGAAATATGGGTGTATAGGAATATATTCATCATTGATGGGTGTGTCTTAATTTAAAATATAACTAAAAACAGTTACTTGTGTGTATATTTAAAGTTGGCACGTTTCTTGTATTTATAAATTTGATGATTTTTTTCATATTTTTGAAAATTTGGTAAAGGATTAACAAGTGAAAAGTAAAGTTATTGATGTAGCAATTTTAGGTTCAGGTTATGGCGGTCTAGGAATGGCGGCCCAATTGAAAAGAAATGGCATAACAAGCTTTCAAATTTTTGAAAAAGCATCTGCATTGGGCGGTGTTTGGCGTGACAATATTTATCCAGGCGCAGCTTGTGATACGCAGTCGCATATTTATTGTTTTGATTATTTTCCAAACCTGCGTGTCAGCCGCATGTACGCAGGTCAAGAAGAGTTACTAAGCTATTTACAGCGTCTTGCGCAGCATTTTGAGCTTGAATCAAATATCCAATACAACGCTGAAATTACCAAAGCGGAATGGAATGAAGCTGAGCAGCTTTGGGATTTAGATATAAAAAACGCCGCGCCAGTAAAAGCGAAAGTTTTTGTTCCAGCTTGGGGCCAGTTAAATAAAGCAGTCACACCGAAATTTAAAGGTGCGGAAAGCTTTAAAGGCACTGCATTCCATTCGGCTGAGTGGGATTATTCTGTTGATCTTTCAAGCAAAAAAGTCATCAGCATTGGTAATGCTGCAAGTGCTGTGCAATACATTCCCGAAGTTGCCAAAGCTGCTGCGAAATTAACCGTATTCCAACGCAGCGCTAACTGGATTATGCCGCGTGATCAGCAAATTTTCACCGCTGAGGAGTTAGATGAATTTGAAGCAAATCCAGAAGTGTTCTTTGCCAGCCGTAATCACATTCACAAAATGCGTGAAGATGGTTTTAACCGTACTCAGCATGGTTCAGACTCTCAAAAAGAAGGTGTACGTATCGCACTTGAGTTCTTAGAAAAGAATATTGATGACCTTGAGCTGCGCCAAAAACTCACTCCTGATTATGAATTTGGTTGTAAGCGTATTTTACGAACAGATGATTATTATGCAGCTTTAAATCGTGAAAACGTTTATTTGGTTACGGATGGTGTGGCAGAAATTACTGAAAATGCAGTGATTACAACTGCCGGTGAAGTGATTGAAGCGGATGTGATTATTTACGGTACAGGTTTCGCAAGCCAAAATTTCAATGGCGATTTGGATATTATTGGCCAGCAAGCAACGCGCTTATCAGAAGCGTGGGCTGAGGGTGCAGAGGCTTACTTAGGTTTAACCGTTCCAGCATTCAACAACATGTTTGTTGTCTACGGCCCGAACACTAACTTAAACCACAATTCAATTGTGACCATGCTTGAAATTCAACACCAGTATATAGTCGATGCAACAAAATATATCTTGCAGAATCAATCATCCTTGGATGTCAAAGCACCAATTTTCACTGCTTATAATGAAGATATTCAAGTGAAAATGGCAGGTTCAGCATTTGCATCTGACTGTTCAAGCTGGTACAAAAATGACGCAGGCAAGGTCATTAATAACTGGCCATTAAATGTTGAATCATACCGTAATTATACGCAGTTTAATGCTGAAGATTATGTGGTTCATGTAGCTGTAGTTCATGGTGAGCCAGCATGAGCCTGCAGTTTCATCCAGAGGCACAGCCTATCATCGATGCTTTTATTGCCAATGGCGGTAAATCATTTGAAAAGATGGGCGAGATTCCAGCATTAAGAACAGCGTATGAAAATAACTGTACTTTAGCTGCTATGCAGGATTTGGATCAAATTCAGACAGAAGATGTCAGTGCCTTTGTGTCCGATCAAGCGGTGAATTTACGAATTTACGATACGCAAATCGAGCAGACTGAGAAACGTCCAACTGTTTTATTTATTCATGGTGGCGGCTGGGTCATTGGCAACCTCAATACGCATGATTCAATTTGCCGAAAAATTGCTGCATCGGCAGATGTGCGTGTTATTGCTGTGGATTATCGGTTGGCACCAGAAGCGAAGTTTCCAGCACCATTTGAAGACTGTCAGCGTGCTTTGCAATACATCATGGATCATGCGGATGATTTAAATATTGATGCAACGCGTTTGGTGTTTGCTGGTGACAGTGCAGGTGCAAATTTAGCTGCACATTTAGGGCAAAATTTTTATCAAACCTATGGTATGGAATTAAAAGCCCAAGTGCTGTTGTATCCGTTGATTGGATATTTCCCTGAGCTTAACAGCTATCAAAGCTATCAAGATGGTTTGCCATTGGTAGACAGCACGATGCATTGGTTTTTTGCACAGATCTTCGATGAAGGGCAAGATGCTTCTAAAATTTCACTATTAAATCAACCATTTGATGCTAAAAATGGTGACATTTTCTTATTAACGCTTGAGCACGATCCTTTACGTGATGAGGCTTTGCTGTATTTGCAAAAAGCCATTCAAAGCGGACTGAATGTGGAATATCACCACTTAAAAGGTTTAATGCACGGCATTTTTACATTGGCAGGGAAGTTGCCAGTCGCAGAGCAATATTTAGCCAAAATAGGTAAATATATCACGAGCAAAATTTAAACAGGAAAGTGAATGAGTTTTTCTACTTTTAAGAGTGCAAATAAATTAGTTACTGGTCAAACAGCACTGCAATATTTAGTGCAAGCGATTGAGCACTTTAAAGTGCAAAAGCCTTTAATTGTGACCGACCAAGGCGTGGTGAAGTCAGGCACGATACGGTATGTCTTAGACTTACTCACTGTTGATTATTCAATTTTTGATGCTGTAAAACCTGAGCCCGAAATAGGGCAAGTACAAGAGTGCATTGATGTTTACCGTACTCAGCAGTGTGATGCTGTATTGGCTGTCGGTGGCGGAAGTGCTTTGGATATTGCAAAGTGCGTGGCTGCATTAGTAGGTCAAGTTGGTGATATTCATGAATTTGTCGGCACAGATAAAATCAAAAGCCGTGATGTTCCTTTGATTGTCATTCCTACGACTTCGGGTACCGGTTCGGAAGTGACCAATATCGCGATTTTATCTGATACAGCAAATCAAATGAAGCAAGGCATCGTCAGTGATTTTTTACTACCGGATGTAGCGATTGTGTCGCCACTGATGTCGGTAAGCTGTCCTGCTTCTGTTACTGCTGCTAGTGGTGTTGATGCTTTGGTTCATGCGCTGGAAGCCTACATTTCGGTAAATCACTCTGATATTACTGATGCGCTAGCTGTTCAGGCAATTGAGCTGATTGTGGAGTATTTACCGCAAGCCTATGCCTTGCCAAGCAATCTGGTTGCGCGGGAAAAAATGGCAACAGCAAGCTTAATGGCAGGTTTAGCTTTTGGTAATGCAGGTGTAGGTGCAGTGCATGCCTTGGCTTATCCGCTTGGGGGTAAATACAAAATCCCGCATGGCGTGAGCAATGCCTTAATGTTGCCGCATGTCTTGAAATGGAACGTTATTGGCTGTGCAGAACGTCTGAGCCATATTGCGACGATTTTGAAACTGAATAAAGGACAAAATCATCAGGAAAACGCTGAAAGCTTGGTTGAGTTTTTACATAAGTTTTCTGAGCAGCTCAAAATCCCAGCAGGCTTACGATCTTTTGGGATTAAAGAATCAGATATACCAGCGTTGGCAGCAGAAGCCATCAAAGTAGAACGCTTATTGAAAAATAATCCGCGTCAGCTTTCTGTCGCTGATATTGAAGCTATTTACTATGAAGCTTATTGATTAGGCAGGTGATGATATGAGTGTAGATGAAGTCATTTCGTTTATGAAAACCAGTAAGGAGCGTTTTACGCTTCAAGATCAAGATGGACGTTCTATATTTGATATTGAGCCAATCCGTTCAATTATTGATGCAATTCAAGATGGTATTTATATCACCGATGCAAATGCAGTCACGATCGCGGTTAATAGTGCTTATCAACGTATTACAGGTCTAAACAGAAATATTTTGATTGGCCGTTATATGGGGGATTTAGTCAAGCTGGGTTATCTGTCGAATTCAGCATCTATAGAGGTGCTGAAGCGACAAGAAGTGGTAACGCTTGTGCAAACAATTAATGGTACACAGAAGATTTTGGTCACAGGTAGCCCAGTTTTTGATGAAAAAAAACAGCTGATTTGTGTTGTGACCAGTGTGCGGGATATTACTGAACTACTGCGTGCCAAACATGCACAGGAGCAACTGGAGAATTTATTCCGCAGTCAGTCACAGTACAAAATTTTCTGTGCTTCGAATGAGTTGATCATTTCCCGTGAAACACAAAAGCTCTTCGATTTGGCGACGAATGTAGCGAAATTTAATAGCAAGGTTTTATTGCGCGGTGAAACGGGCACAGGCAAAAGCAAGCTGGCTCGTTATATTCATAGTATCAGCCCACGTGCGGAACATGCCTTTTTGGAGCTGAACTGTTCAGGTATTCCAGATAACCTGCTAGAAATTGAGCTGTTTGGTTATGTGCCGGGTGCGTTCACGGGTGCTGCTGCCAAAGGCAAAAAGGGCCTACTTGAAATTGCCCATCAAGGAACACTGTTTCTGGATGAAATTGGTGATTTACCGCTCAGCATGCAAGTAAAGCTACTGAAAGTCATTGAAGAAAATCGCTTTTTACCTGTTGGCTCCACCGAATTTAAAGAAGTGGATATTCGGATCATGTCTGCAACACATCGCAATTTGGAAGAGATGGTGTCTAACGGTGAATTCCGTGAAGACTTGTTCTATCGCATTAATGTGGTGGAGCTGGAACTGCCACCTTTAAGAGCACGTAGCTCTGAAATCTTGCCTTTAGTTCAGCAGTATCAAAAAAGTTTTAATGAAAAATATGGCTTGGATAAGCAATTTAGCCCAGAAGTCATTGAGTCATTAACGCAGCATGATTGGCCTGGAAATATTCGTCAGTTGGTGAATGTTCTTGAATGTCTGATGGTCAGCACAACGCACACTGAAATTACCTTACACGACCTGCCTGCATATTTGCGACATGAAGCGAATATTGGAAAAGCAGAACTGAATTTGAAAGACAAAGTGCTCGCTTTTGAACGAGATTTGATCCTCAACGCATTAAACATCCATGGCTCTACACGTGCTACAGCTGATGCCCTTGGAGTTGAGCAATCGACGCTGGTAAAGAAAATTGCACGCTTTAAACAGTAACCATTCAAAATAGATATACGGAATTTACTATATGGATATCAAAAACTTATCGGTATTTGAAAATAAATGCTGGGTTAATGGTGTATGGATCAGCGCTAAAGAAACTCTAGAAGTTAAAAATCCACTGGACAATTCTGTGATTACTGAAGTCCCAGTATTGTCAGATGAAGTTGTATTACAGGCATTAACAGATGCTGAAATTGCTCAAAAGTCTTGGAAAAATGTCGCGCCGAATGAGCGTAGCCGTTTACTCCGAAACTGGTTCGATTTGCTCATGCAGCATCAAGAA
The DNA here is from genome assembly GCF_002135375.1 of Acinetobacter sp. ANC 4558. Classification (GTDB taxonomy): domain Bacteria; phylum Pseudomonadota; class Gammaproteobacteria; order Pseudomonadales; family Moraxellaceae; genus Acinetobacter. Next base: position 7,485 of record NZ_NEGH01000011.1, read on the forward strand.
GAACTTGCTGCGATTATGACAGTTGAGCAAGGTAAACCATTGAAAGAGGCAAAGGGTGAAATTGCTTATGCTGCCAGCTATGTCGAATGGTTCAGTGAAGAAGCAAAACGTGGCTATGGTGACATCATACCAACTGTGCCTTCGAGTCAAATTTTGGTGTTCAAAGAAGCCATAGGTGTTTGTGCAGCGATTACGCCATGGAACTTCCCTGCGGCGATGATTACCCGCAAGGTTGCGCCAGCTTTGGCGACAGGGTGTACCATTTTGGTCAAGCCAGCATCTGAAACGCCATTAACTGCATTGGCCATTGCAAAATTAGCTGAAAAAGCTGGTATTCCTGCGGGCGTATTTAATGTGATCACGGGTTCATCGACCAAAATTGGTAAGATTTTTACCGAAAGTCCAATTGTTAAAAAACTTAGCTTTACAGGTTCAACTGAAATTGGCGCCAAGCTGATGGCTCAAAGTGCACCTACAGTAAAAAAACTTTCACTGGAGCTTGGTGGCAATGCGCCTGTATTGGTCTTTAACAGTGCAAACTTAGATCAAGCAGTTCAAGGTGTGATGGATACCAAATTCCGAAATGCTGGACAGACCTGTGTTTGTGCCAACCGCATTTATGTACAAAGCGCAATCTATGATGAATTTGTTGCCAAACTGAAAGTCAAAGTAGATGTATTGAAAGTTGGCAATGGTTTAGATGCAGATACTGATATTGGTCCACTGATTAACCGTAAGGCTATTCAAAAAGTTGAAGAGCATATACAGGATGCCTTGTCTAAAGGTGCAACTTTGGTTACTGGAAAAACTGTGAATACTGAAGGCAATTGGTGTGTTCCAACATTAGTCAAAGATGTGACTCAAGACATGCTCTGCGCTAAAGAAGAAACTTTTGGTCCATTTGCGCCAATTTTCAAATTTGAACAAGAACAAGATGCTATTGCAATGTCGAATGATACTGAGTTTGGCTTGGCATCATATATTTTCACACAAGATATCAATCAATTTATACGTGTTTCACGCGGCTTAGAGTACGGCATGGTAGGGGTAAATACCGGTCTTATTTCAAATGCTGCTGCACCTTTTGGAGGGGTTAAATCATCAGGAATTGGCCGCGAAGGCTCTAAATACGGCATGGACGAATATTTAGAAATTAAATATGTCTGCTTAGGCAACATTAATTAAGTTAAGGGTTAAAAGGAAGTTTACATGGAAGCAGTTGAAAATAATGCTGGGGCAGTTGCTGTACCAGTAGAAAAGTCGTCAATTAAGAAAGTAGTTGGCGCGGCAATGGCAGGAACCATTGCAGAATGGTATGAATTTTTTATTTACGGTATTGCAAGTACTTTAGTATTCTCGAAACTATTTTTCCCTGCAATGGGCGATGGCAGTCTATTGATGGGTATCATCGCAGCTTTTGCTACTTATGCAGTTGGTTTTATTGCACGTCCTTTAGGTGGTTTGGTTTTTGGTCACTACGGTGATAAATACGGCCGTAAAAAGCTTTTACAGATCAGTTTGATTATGGTCGGGCTAGCGACATTTTTGATGGGATGTATTCCATCGTATGAAAGCATTGGTTATGCAGCGCCAGTAGTTTTAGTTTTACTTCGCTTTATCCAAGGTTTTGCAGTAGGCGGAGAGTGGGGCGGCGCAATGCTGTTAGTGGGTGAGCATAGCCCGGAAAATCAGCGTGGTTTTTGGACGAGTTTTCCACAAGCAGCAGCATGTGCAGGTAACGTCTTGGCAAGTTTAGTTTTACTAGGCTTATCGTTTACATTGCTTCAAGAAGATTTCTTGGCTTGGGGCTGGCGTGTTGCATTCTGGCTATCTGCAATTATCGTATTCATTGGCTACTATATTCGTAAAAATGTTGAAGAATCTGATGTTTTTAAAGAACAAATCAAACGCCAAGAAGAACAGCACAAAGCATCAGCAGGGTTAAAAGAGGTTTTGGTTCAATATCCGAAACAAGCACTATTTGGTATGTTGATGCGTGTAGGTGAAAACTCGACTTATTACATCATTGTTGTGTTTTCCATTGCCTACATGTCTATTCAATTGAAATTTGAATACACCACCATTTTATTGCTTTTACTATGTGCGAATACATTTCAATTTTTTGCAATGATTTTCTCTGGTTATTTATCTGACAAAATTGGCCGTAAGCTGACGATGTATATTGGTTATGCAGGCTTAGTGGTATGGCTACCATTCTATTTCACTGGTTTAAATACAGCTGAGTTCTCGGTTGTCTTGTTATCTATGTGTGTGGGTTTGTATTTCCAAGCAATGTGTTATGCAGGACAGGGTGCGGTGCTTGCAGAAATTTTCCCGACGCGTATGCGTTACTCAGGTTCATCATTCTGCTACCAAATCAGTGCGATTTTGGCAGGCTCAATTGCACCGATGATTGCAACGGTGCTATGGAAAACTTATGACAGTACTACACCGATCACGATCTACATTATGTTAGTGATTGCGCTATCTGTATTTGCCATTTTTATGCTTAAAGAAACACGTGGTCGTTCATTGCATGACGTAGACAATGAAGACCAAAAGAAATTTTCTTAACTCATCACATTTAAATGATTTAGACCATTTCACTCACATTTGGTGAGTGGAATGAGGAAATTTATGTTTAAAAAAGGACTTCTGAATAAAATTTAAATTGATTGCTATCTTCAGCTTTTAAGGATTTTAAAATGAACGGATTAATACAAAAGACAGTTGTCATCACAGGTGCCTTAGGCAGTATTGCTAAAGCAACTGTACAAGCCTTTGATGAGTACGATGTAAACTTTATCTTGCTGGATGTTATTGAGGAAGATGTAAATTTTTTATCGACTTTAAAAAGTTCTTACCAATATTTTAAAACTGATATTTCAACTTCAGATGCAATAGATTTGGTCAAAGCACAAGTTGAATCACAATTTAAAAACATTGATTTTTTGATTCATGCTGCCGGTTTATATCAGCATATTGAACTGGAAGATTTAAGCTACGAAGAATGGAATCGCCAAATCAGTATTAATTTAAATGCTAACTACTATCTAATTAAAAGTTTCCTGCCGATTTTGGCAGAGCAAAGCGCCATCGTCAACATTTCCTCTATTGCAGGACATCAAGGCAGTATTGCACATACAGCTTATGCCACAGCAAAAGGTGGTGTACTGGCATTGACCAAAAGTTTAGCGATTGAACTTGCACCAAAAACCCGTATTAATACCATTTCACCAGGTTTAATTGACACTGCAATGATGCAAGGTATGAGCGATGAAAAACGTAGTGCGATGATTAACAGCACACCGTTGAAGCGTTTAGGTCAGCCAGATGAAATTGCACAAGTAATTAAATTTCTTTGTAGTTCAGATGCATCATACATTACAGGTGAAAATATTCATGTAAATGGCGGGTTGTATCGTGGCTGACATGGTGCGATTTTCTCAAGTTATTCGTCCTATTTCTTGGGGCGAAATGGATCTGTTTGGACATTTAAATAATGTTCATTACTTCCGTTATATGGAAGATGCGCGGATTGAGTTTTTAGATCAGTTTCATTTTTTCCAAGAATCTTTGTATAGCATAATTTTGAAAAATGAATGTGAATACAAAGCACCAGTAGTTTATCCAGATAAGCTTGTGACGCGCTCCTATGTTAAGCATGTTGGCAATACTAGTTTCAGCATGTGTTATGAAATCTATAGTGTGGCTCAACAAAAAGTCGTGGCGGTTGGGTACAGTGTTATCGTGATTGTAGATCAAATAAACTTTTCAAAACAGCCAATCCCAGGTCATATAAAAGACTGCATACAAACCTATATGGCTCAATTTCCTTATGGTGAATCGAATGAAAATGCAAAATAAAGTGGCGATGATTACTGGTGCAGCATCAGGTATAGGCCGTGAAGTGGCTGTTTGTTTAGCTCGGGAGGGCTGTCAATTATGTTTGGTCGATATAAATGCGGTTCAATTAGAGCGGCTTAAGGAGGAATTATCCGAGCTTACTTTCGTATTGACTTGTATTGGAGATGTGACAGATCATCATTTTATTCAAGGTGTTATAAAAATGATTGAACAGCATTTTGGTCGTTTGGATTTAGCGCTGAATAATGCAGGGGTAACTACAGCTGCTAATGCGGTTGCCGATGTTACGATTGATGAGTGGCATAAAGTCATGAATATTAATGTCGACAGTCTGTACTACTGTATGCATTACCAAATTCCATTGATGTTGAAAAATGATGGCGGTGCCATTGTGAATATGTCTTCGATGTTAGGATTGATCGCCACGAAAAACCGTGCGCCGTATGTGACCAGCAAACATGCGGTTACGGGTATGAGTAAAGCGGTTGCATTAGATTATGCAGATCAAAATATACGGGTCAACTCAGTGCATCCAGGCTATATTGAAACACCGCTTATTGAGCATATTGATCATCAAGCACTTGTCAAAAAGCACCCTGTAGGTCGTTTAGGAAAAGTAGAAGAAGTTGCGGCTCTAGTCAGTTTCTTATTTTCAAATGAGGCTCAATTTATCACAGGTTCACAGTATGTGATCGATGGTGGATATTCAATTCAATAGATTTTCAGATCATAAATAGGAATTTCTTGTATGTGAGTTTTGATTAATAGTGAAAGTGAAACTATCAAATTAAAAAATAGTATTATATTTAGAGCCTGTTGATATTTCATAATGTTAGCCAAATAAATAGACAAGCTAAAACAACTGAATTTTCATAGTTCTGCTTTAGCTTATATCCACTGACACTAAGATTTTAGTATAACTTTTCTTTTAATCGCTCATGGTTGTTTTGCCATTCATGGCTGCGTGGGGTCGGGCATAGTTATTAATGCCTCCCATTCAGCTAGCTTGGCATTTAAATCGACATCATTGGTATAATCTAATAACTGGTAGAATTCCATTTTATCTGTCTTATGAGATCGTTCAACCTTACCATTATGCTTGGGCGTTCAGGATTTAATATAGCGATGATGAATAGCTAGATCATTCAAATGCCAATAGGATTTTGATTGAAACTCATGACGGTTATCACTCTGAATGGTATGGATGCGGAAAGGAAAATTTATCAATAACATTGACTTGATTATGTCTCTCTGGTGGGGTAGTCGTACACCTGAAATCAAGAGGTTTTGCTGGCGATAACGTCCTGCATTGTCATCATCAATATTCTTTAGAATAAGGTGGTGGATATTTCGAATTTGCCATTCAGAAAAAGGTTCTTCTTTGCGAATAATGTCTTCAACATAGTAGATCGCATTTCTATGGTTGATTGTCTTGAAATGTTCTTGTAATACTTTTCCACCAACAGTTATGCCTTCCAATATAACTTTTGTTTCTAGCAATGTAAGTGTATTGCCTTCGATTGCATTTGAATGATATGTCCAACGAACAATAAGATATTCTTATAGATTTTTTACAATTTCAGGAGAAAGAGGACAATGCTGATCTAATTTTGCTTTTAAAGCATCAATATTTTCAAACATAATCTTGTTCCTGCAGTTGTATTCTTAAATAATACATGAAAAAAGAAATGTTATATTATGTCATTTAGTATCGCATTTATACGTATTAAAATCAGTATGTTAGTTCAAATCCTAAAAGCGACTTTGAAAAAAATTAGCTTTTGTTTTTAATGTACTAAATCTAATTTGGGTAAAAATTGAATATATAATTTTTAAAATATTATAATTTATATTTAAAATCATTAAATTAGGTTTTGAGTTCAACCCCTGTAATTAAAAAATTATTTATTATAAATTAATCGCTTACATAAAAAATTTTTTATTGCCACATATTTTATTCCAAGAGCTGAAGTATTTAAGCTATACGTGCTACGCTAAGTTTCGCAATTTCTTGCTTGTTCTTATCCCCATGCAACCATTTAATATAGCATTTGATCAGCATTTATAGACTATGCCCAAGTTGGGTATATATAGATTAAATATCGAAAAAGAGAGTAGTAAAAGCTACTCTCTCTTTTTTGGTAAAGAGGATATTTGTATATATCTAAAATGTTAAGACTATGTAAATTAAATATTTTTTTGGAAATAAATTGCTACCTCCCAAAAAGAGATAAACAAGATAAGATGTACAATCCTCCTAACTTTTTTGCCACACTTATTTAAAATTCTATTATTATTTATTTACTAGAAATAGATAAAGCTAAGTATATTAAAATATTTGCGATTTATTTCACTTAAATATCAGGACGTATTTTGCCTTATTAAATCCTAAATTTTGTGATTCTGCATCATGACTTCTTGACTAATGATAGTTTCATATTTGAATTTTTTAAAATTAGGTGCAGAATATTCAAGTTGGGTTAGTATAAAAACCATTATTATTTAGTTTTTTGTACTAAAAAGCCCAGATGAATTTTAAAAGGCTTGTATGCCCTTTAGGGCGGTTTTCAACATTAGTTTCTTTTAAATATTTTGCTTCAATAGACCAATTTTGATCCCGATATTGGATAGCAGGGCCAACCGCAAGGACTTGTCCTTTTTGACCAATATCATTACCGCTGATACGATCTGATTTAACTTGTTTAAAGGCATAACCTTCTATTGCCAATTTGACATGATCACTTAATTTATAGCCTAAACTGTAGTCACCAGCAAAATATTCCCCAGATTTATAATGTATTTCATCATTTTCATCATTTTCATCATTAAAGCTATATGAAATTTTAGTCGAAATATCTAAGCCATTTAACGGCGCGTAGGTATAGGCAAGAATTGGGCGAATCGTATTATAGTTTTTGCCGACATTGGCAACTATAGGTTGATTTGCAGTGGGTGTATCGTACTTACCTGTGGCTAAAACAGTTTCTAGTGCTGCAATCCAATGATGGTTACCTTGATGCCAACCGAGCATTGAGCCGAGCACAATGTCACCTAAAATGGTATTTTTATCTGACATGCCTGCAACATTGAGGTTGAGATTAACCATAGGTTGAATGGCATAGAAACCGAGTTGTCCACCAAAATAATTTTGTTCAGTCATCCATACTAAGCGTGGAATGAGTGCAGTAAAATCAAGATGGAAATTATCGGGCCCATTAACATACTCGCCTGCATGATAATTTTGATAGTAAGTCAGTAAATATACACCTGCAGGTGGCAATGCGCCTGCCATCATGCCTTCTGCACCTAGTGCAAAGGAATCAGCCCCATTTTCAGTGGCAAGGACGGTTTGTGCAGTGCTTAAGCCTAAACATAAGGCGAACGAAAGTGCATGAGCTTTTTTCATGGAATATCCTTTTCATGAAGTTATTTTGTTTTAGATCAATTTAAAATCAGATATAACAGGCGATCTGTGGATAGATTGCCTAATATATTGTTTAAGCAATCGCGCGACGACGATCAATCACAGTTGATGGTGCAGTATCGGTATCTTGAGTTAATTTAAAATTAAACGTGATGTGTTTGAATGGTTTGGTTAAACCATGACGTGCCATTTGATCAGTGTCAGCAACATCAACTGCTGTTGCAACTAAGCCTTCACGTGTTACAAAAGCAAAATCATCCCAAAGGTATTGATCACCTTCGATATTAAATTGTGTGGTCAATTTGCGATAATTCGGCGCAGATACAAAATAATGTACATGCGATGGGCGATTGCCATGACGACCTAATTTATTCAGTACAGCTTGAGTTGTCCCTTCAGGAGGGCAGCCATAGCCCACAGGTATAGTGGTTAAAGCGGTATATTTGCCATGTTCATTAGTAAAAATGGTACGACGTAAATTAAAATCAGACTGTGATTTATCAAAGAAAGAGTAGTTGCCTAAGCCATTGGCATGCCAAATTTCAACTTTTGCATTTGGGATAATATTGCCTTGGGTATCGGTTACGGTACCTTCGATGATTAATGTATCGATATAATCTGATTCAGAACCATCATCCATACGGGCAAAGCCAACAGAAGCAGGTGCACCAGCCACATATAATGGACCTTCAATTGTACGTGGTGTACCGCCTGTAATTCCTGCTTTGGCATCTGCTTCATCAGCACGTAAATCGAGGTAATGTTCTAAGCCTAGACCTGCAGCCAATAAACCAAGTTCATGTGCCTGACCTGCATCGGTAAAATATTCTAAACCTTTCCAAACTTCTGTTTGAGAAATGTCTAAATCTTCAATGGCTTGGAATAAATCACCCAATAAACGGACAATAATTTGTTGAATACGTGCATCAACAGGACCTGTAGCCGTATCTACATTAATTTTTTGAACTAAAGCATCGATTTCTTGCCGATTCATCGTGATCTTCCTTTGATAGATGAGTAGTAAAATTGAATGATCTACGAGGAGTTTTAAGCATAGATCATTCGAAAATTATTGGGTTTGTGCATCTGTATGCAGTTCATATTTGGATTTAGATCAACTATATGTTGCTTAAATGCTTCTAAATAAAGCCGAACGTGCACCCGTAGTTGCACCATCAGCCGCACTTAAAAAACGTTCAGTATGAATATCTTTTTCAAACAAACGACTTTGCATTAAGGTTGAGATTGCTGCATCAATCATCGGTGGTGGACCACATAAATAAGCTTTATGACCACTGCATTTATTTTCAAAATAATTGGCAACAGCTTCATGGACAAAACCTGTAAAACCTGTCCAATTGTCTTTAGTTTTTGGTGCATTTAAAGCAGGGATATAGCGGAAGTTTGGATAATCTTTTACAAGTTGTTCAAAGATTTCACGGTTATACAATTCAGCGATATCACGTGCACCTTGGAATAAATACAAGGTACGATTATCCCCACTTTCTAATAAATCCATGATCATTGATTGCGGGCTAGATAAACCTGAGCCTCCTGCAATAAAGATCATGTCTTTTTCATCAGATTTACGTACAAAGAATTGTCCGTACGGACCTGAAAGGTCTAATTCATCGCCTACTTGTAGGTTTTTATGTACATAAGTTGTTGCTGCACCGCCTTGAATTTGGCGAATATGTAACTCAATCACATCGGCTTCGCTTGGTGAGTTAGCAATAGAGAATGCACGTGTACCTTCAATATCAGGGAATTGAATATTGACATATTGACCTGCTTGGAAATTCATAGTACGGTCAATTTGCAAGCGTACCCCTTTAATGGTTGGTGATAAGTCTTTAATTTCGATGACTTTGGCTTGGTAGTCTTGAACTAAATATCCGAGGAAATCTTCATCTTCATCGACATCCGCTTCAATCACCATGTCAGATTCTGGCTTACAGCAGCACGCGAGTACTTTGTTTTCTTCACGCTCAATATCCATCAAGGCAAATGAAGATGCTTCACCGATATCAAAAAAGCCATCGGTGACTTGTACTTTACAAGTACCGCAAGTGCCATGTCCGCAAGCGAAAGGCAACCAAACACCTTGTCGTAATGCTGCATCTAAAATGGTTTGATCTTCTTCAACCTCAATGGTCATACCAATTGGTTCAATAGTCACTTGATAAGTCATACGCTTACTCCTTTAAACGTGGCTGCTGTTGTAGCCTGTTAAGCCCGGGGTCACTAAGCGTAATAATGATTTGTGATCAAAACCGAGTTCTTCTAAAGTTTTAGAAAAATCATTGGGAATGGCTTGGTGGTTTAAGGTGAATTTTGCTGCTGACCAATCAATTTGACTAAATTCAGGATGTTGATGAAATCCACCTGTAATTTGTTGATCAATCAGGTCTTGTAACGTTTGTATTGGTGATACCACTAAGGCATGTGCTGCACAAAATAGGGTGTGATTGTCCCAACCCACATAAATGAGGATGTTGTTACCATAGTTCTTTTTTTGGTCACGTGCTTCAAAGTTGTAATCGGCTTGAATCGCTTGTACTGGCATGAAAATTCTCCTAATGTCCTTAAGGGAAGATCATTCCAAGATTTCACTTTATTTGAGTGGAATGATCTTCGATAAAATGGGTTGTGTTACACAGCACCTTTCCATTTTTTCCAGCGTTCTTGATCTGGAGAACCTTCAATGTCTAAATTGTCTGCACCGACGTTAAAGTTGTAATAGTCACGTAAAATGCTTTCTAAATCAGGACCGCCACAGTTGCCTTGTAAGATTTGGTTTACCGGTAACCATGCTTGGATATATTTTTCAGGTTCACGTTCAAAGATGTCATGACAACCATCTGAACAGGTGTGATAACGCTCACCTTTATAAATAGAATCACGGTAGCTAAATTGAGTTTGATCGCCATCCATTTCGGTAAAGGTCATCGGTATCTGACAGATTTGGCACAGTTGTGGTAGGCCATCACTATAAAAACGTTTGCCTTCTGCTTCCATCTTACGAGCAAGTTCCCATTTTGGACGGTAGTATTTGTCAAAAGTATCTGGGTATTTTTCAGATAACCAATCCATTTCTTCGTCTGTTGGAATCCACGTATGGAAGCCTGCAGCATGACCAAAGTTATAGAAAATCCACCATGCTTGATGCGATACGTGTTCTTTTTCTTTTTCAATTACTTCTGAATATTTTGGCATACGAATACCATAACGGCTTAAGTCTTTAAATAAAGCACCGCCTGCTTCTTCAAAGTAAGTTTCCCATGCTTCTTTCCAAGACATCACTTTATTCGGTAACATGTAATCCATCATCATGCCGACAATTGAAAGTAAACGTGTGCCACGCCAGAACCATTTATCAATCCACTCTTGAACGATTGGTACGTTATCTTCATGTTGCTCAAGTAAAAATTTAACGATTTCTAAACCGAGCGTCATGTGACGTGCTTCGTCAGACTGTGCAGAGAAACCGAAAGTCACTGTTGCCATGTCACCGTTATATGCTGCACCAGACATAAATGGCACAAATAAAAGGTTTGTTAATACATATTCAAAAGCAAAACTGATGGCTAATAAAAACTCGAATGGACCTGCTGAGCGTGCATCTTCAAAGAATGATTTTGGTACAGATAAATACCAAACACGATCATGCATGTGCGCCCAATCTTGGAAGCCATCAAAGAACTTGTTGTAATGACTCATCGCATGAATTTGTGTTTGTACATGACGCAATTCATCAATTGATTGCATTTGTGATGCAATACGTGCGCCGATTCCGCTAAATTGACGCCCAACATGCGCATAACCTTGATAAGCTTGGTATTCAAGTGGTGTGACGGCAGTTAAAAAGAGTTTGATGGCATTTAAATAACGTTCATTTGAAACATTCATTTGACCGTTATTTTGTGCAAATGCATCAAAAATGGCGTATAGTTTTTTCTCTTTTTCCGCTTGGTATTTCCAGTAAGAATCCATGGTTAAACGGAATGGATCTTCCCATTTCGACCAATCAGTGATTTTAATGCCTTCAAACTCTTCGTATGGGAAGGCATTTTTACGATCTGCATATGAGAAATCCCAATCCAAATCACGGGTAAGCATGCGATAACGGTCTTTAGCATTTAATTTTTTAGTTGCGGTTTTTGTCGCTGTTTTTGCTTGAATGTTCATTTGATTATCCTGTTATTGTGTCGCTCAGCGTTAAATGCTGAGCGTGCATTCCATGTTTAGTTCCACTTCAACGTGAACATGTCATCATCTTCATCAACGTTGCCACCAAGCGTGATCATGTTGAGTTGTAGTTCTTGGATGTTCCAATCCTGCCCGAGTTTTTCAGAAACAGTTTCGGCACGAATCACTAACTCACCTGTACTTTCTACACGGATCATGGCAGGGAGGTATTGAATTGTGGCTTCAGGGTTATCTTGTTCTATCGCTTCAATGATGTAGCGAGAAGTATCATTGTCTTGTAGTGCTAAATAAACTTTAGAAGTCATGTGGGCAAATTCCTTATGCATTGTCTGTTAAAGCAAAACCTGCTTTTTTACTGCGTTCTGAGATGGTGGTTAAAGCGGTTTCGATATCGGCATCGCCTAAAGCAAAACCTGACCACGTACTGAATGCGTCTTGTACTTGTGGTAAAAGTTCAGCAATCCATGTTTGGATTAAGGCTTTATTTTCTTCAGACTCAGTAGTGGCAAGTTTTAAAACAGGATCTGACCATTTGCGTAAGTCTGTTAAGCAGTCCTGCATAAACTCAATGAGCATTGCCATATCACGTGCGCCGTTCTCTACAAGGAGTTGATCAAACTGTCCATACACTAAACTTTGCATCAAGCTATCGATCAGCAATGTTTGTAAAATATATAACTTGAACCAATCTTGCTCAGTGAGGCTTTGCTCGCACAATTTGCGTAGAGGCTGCCAAGCAGCATCATTCATCCAAATGTCTTTGGCTTGTTGTAAAGATTCACCAGTGTTGCCATCAAGCAGTAAACCAATACGAGAAATGTATTGCGCCATTCCAAGACGATCCATTGCTGCAAACATACAGGCTTGAGTAATCACTGTACCGTAACCATAAGCACTACCAGACATCATGTGTAAGTTGGCAGTTTGCTCGACATAGCGGAAAGGAAGTAAGCAAGAAATCAATTTTTGCTTTACATCTTCACTTAAGTTTTCCACCAAATGACGTTTTTCAAAGAAGGCATAATTACTTTCAGCAATATCTTGTAAACGTGCACGATGTTGTACATAAGCACCATAATAAAATTGGCGTGGATCCTTAAATACATACCAATCTTTCATGATTAAAGCGGTATAACTCGGATCATTTAAAGTTTTTGATGGGTTCCATAAAGGGCGATAATGAAAGTTAGTCGTGCCTTGAATATCAAAACTTACTTCTTGATAACGTGTAGCGGGTTTATTGCCAAAACGGCGTTCTATATACGCATAAGTTTGGCGAATTGGCGAAATGATTGACGTTTTAATTTCTAAAGTCATCGTGATCTCCTTATAGATAAACTCTCAGATCTTCTTGATCTGCATCATTACAGTTTGAATTACTCTGAAACTGGATTTTCTACATTAAAAATATGTTTATTGGTTTGCATCAGTGCTTGTTGAGCAATTGGGTTCAGTACATCGGGTTCTTCACCATAACGCCATTTATCTTCCTGAGCATCATTCCAAGCTTTCTGTTCTTCATTCATTTCAATGACTTGATTAATTTCACAAAAATGCTGAAATGCTTGTTGAGGGAGAACAAGTTCTACAAAAAGGGTTGGATCTTGAATTGCAAAATCGAATTCAACAAATTTGGCATTTCGATCACCTGTAATACGGATGTATTTAGTGAGTTGAGTTGGCTGAGTAAGAACAGTCATTGATTCATCCTTTCATCGGTACATTGAATTCATTTCAACGTGAATTTTTATTTCTGAAAGCCTTAAATCAAAATGTGTGCCAAATTTATTAAATTCTAATTAATCAATTGCTTATGGGTTTTAAGTGGAATTAGGCAGAATAAATAGCTTTAAAAGTTCATGTAAAGATGAATGTTGAAGTGTAGATTTTCATTAAATGATGAAATTTTTTAAAATTATATTTATATAAGATTTTGATAATTAACTTTAAAAATAAAATACCTTAAAGGTATACTATTATAATAATAAGGTAGTAAAGCATTTTAGTCAGGATTAGGTAAGATGCATGTTATCGATATATAGCCAAGGATGGGTATTTCGTCATGCCTACAGCCAAAGATGCGAAATTTTACACGCAAATTTTAGAAAAAAATAAAGACATCCAAGATCTTTTGGATAATATTCAGTTTGATACGCAGCATGGAAAAATTTGGTTTGATGAGAATCGAATGTTGCTTATGCATACCCATATGATGGGTTATCTGCGTAAAGATCTTTGTAATATGTTGGGATGGGAAAGAACAAAGCGCTTTTTTATCCGTTGCGGTTATCAAGCTGGGATCCGTGATGCTGAAGTAACATCTCGATTACGCCCAAATTTAAATGAGGCGGAAGCATTTATGGCTGGTCCACAAATGCATAGTATTCGTGGCATGGTGCAAGTTGAAGTCAATCGGTTAGAACTTAGCCATGATAATAAAAAATTCTATGCAGATTTTAATTGGCTTAATTCTTTTGAAGCGGAAGTTCATCTCAATGAGTTCGGAACGGCAGATGAGCCATCTTGTTGGATGTTGCTTGGCTATGCTTGTGGTTATACCAGTTTGGTGATGGGACAAACGATTATCTATCAAGAAACTCATTGTGTTGCACAAGGCGATGATTGCTGTCGAATTATTGGAAAACCATTAGAAGAATGGGGAAATGCAGATGAACTCATTCAATTTATGTCACCTGACCCTGTGTCGGATGAATTAATTGCTTTGCAAGCAGAATTGAATGAGTTGAAAAAAAATATTTATACCGATGCTGAATCTGATTATGCGATGTTTAATTCGGTAGGTGAGTCTTCATCATATCGACATGTATGTGATTTATTGAAAAAAGCAGCAGGCAGTAAAGTTGCAGTATTACTGCAAGGAGAAACAGGTGTTGGCAAAGAAGCATTTGCACGTGGAATTCATGAAGGTAGTTCGCGGAAAGGTCAGCCATTTATTGCGATGAATTGTGCCAGTATCCCGCCGGATCTAATAGAAGCTGAATTATTTGGTGTAGAAAAAGGTGCATTTACAGGTGCACATCAAACTCGTATAGGTAAATTTGAACGGGCAAATCACGGCACAATTTTTTTAGATGAAGTGATTGAACTCTCAACACGTGCACAAGCAGCTCTATTACGTATGTTACAAGAAGGAGAATTTGAGCGAGTAGGGGATTATCGAACTCGTCATGTTGATGTACGAGTCGTAGCTGCAACCAATGAAGACTTAGAGCAAGCAGTAAAAGCTGGGCGCTTTAGAGCAGATCTCTATTATCGCTTAAATATATTTCCTGTCATGATTCCTTCTTTACGAGAGCGTCGAGATGATATTCCTTTATTGATTCAACATTTCTTGGTACGTTTTGAAAATATGTATGGCAAAAAAATAAAAGGTTTGAGCGATAAGGCCAAAAATTTCTTAATGAATTATGAGTGGCCAGGTAACATTCGGGAGCTTGAAAATTTATTAGAGCGGGCGACTTTACTGACGGATCATCAGCAGGAAATTAAACTTAGTCATTTGTTTCCGCAGATTAAAGAGGACATTGAAACAAAGCTTGAAAAAGTGAACTTAGATGCAGTAATACAAGATGGCTTTTGTTTAGAAGATCATGAAAGACAACTGATTTCTATCGCAATGCAAAAAGTGAATCATAATGTTTCTGAAGCAGCACGTGTATTGGGTATTAGCCGAGCAGCTCTGGATTATCGTTTAAAAAAGCAGGCTATTCATGGTAAGAAAGAGTAGATTTCAATTATATATAGATTGACTATTTATGGCGGGACCGTTCTAAATTTTGTGTAAGTATTGGCTTTGTTGCACGAACCTAGTATAGAAGGCTTATTCAGCAATATAATTTCAAAATGAATAAGTCTGCCCCTAAAATCTATTCTATAACCAATTGGTCCTCCTATAATCAAGCCTTAATTAACCGAGGTAAAATATTTCCATATGCTTTGATTTAAAGACTCAATGATATGCACAATCACAAGGCGAACTCAAACCTACTCTGATACGTAAGCGTCCGCTGAACACACCTTACGAATTCATCCTATAAGCCTTAATTTAGTTCCCACTTAAAAACAAGTGGGGACTTAAATTTATGGCGACAAATCATCAGATATCGAGGATATCAGTGAAAAGAGGACTGCTCTAAATTTTGTGTAAGTACTTAATTTTCATTTATCCTGAAAAGGATAATTACAAAAGGTACTTCACATGGATGAAGCAACAATTAAAAGTATGGCTGTTGAATTGGCTAAGGGTCTAAAAACACCAGAAAACTTAAACCAAATGACAGCCATATTTAAAAAGTTCATGATCGAAACTGCACTGAATACAGAACTCTCAGATCATCTTGGATATGAAAAGCATCAGCCCAAGAAAGGCTTAAACAGCCGAAATGGTTTTAGCTCTAAAACCGTTTCAACTCAAGATGGGCAACTGGCTTTAGATATTCCCCGTGATCGAGACGGTTCATTTGAGCCACAAATTATCAAGAAGCATCAAACGCGCATTACCAGTATGGGTGATCAAATCCTTTCACTGTATGCAAAAGGAATGACCAATCGAGAAATTGTCGCATTCTTTAAAGAAATGTACGATGCAGATGTCTCAGCATCACTCATAAGCAAAGTGACCGATGCTGTGATTGAGCAAGTGACTGAGTGGCAAAATAGAGCATTGGATAGTCTGTATCCAGTAGTCTATCTCGACTGTATCGTTGTAAAAGTCAGTCAACACTCCAATGTAATTAACAAGTCTGTATACCTTGCTTCGGGCATCAATATGGATGGGCAAAAAGAATTATTCGGTATATGGATTGCCCAGACAGAAGGTGCCAAATTCTGGCTATCCGTCATGACAGAACTCAAAAATCGAGGGGTGCAGGACATTCAGCTGTGTATCGTACATGTTGGACGCAATAGCCTGAGATTTGTAAGCTGGAAAGACTACAAGGCTGTTACAGTTGGTCTTAAAGCGATCTATCAGGCAAGTACAGAAGAAAATGCCTTAAAATCTCTAGATATCTTCTGTGATCAATGGAATCATCAATATCCGAAAATTGGAGAATCTTGGCGAGCCAATTGGGAAAATATCCGCACAATCTTTAGCTATCTAGCTGAAATACGTCATGCGATTTATACAACGAATGCGATTGAAGCTTTGAATAGCGTGATCCGCCATTCAACAAAAAAGCGAAAGATCTTCTCGTCAGATGATTTAGTGAAGAAAGTCATTTACTTAGCAACAACAAATGCTGCTAAGAAATGGACAATGCCAATTCAAAATTGGCGTTTAGCAATGAATTGGTTTACGATTCAGTTCGATGATCGATTAAAAGATCATTTATAAAAAATGAAACTTACACAAAATAATTTACAGGCTCGTGAAAAGTTAAATTTCCGACCCGCTCAGTTTTATAAAGAGCAACATGTTCGTGGTAAATGGGGGTGTGATCAATGTGATACATTAACTCAACAAGCAATACCGGCATATATCATTGAAAAAGGAATTGCAACACCTGAGTTACTGAGCCATGTCTTGGTCTCAAAGTATGCAGATCACTTACCACTTTATCGTCAACGTCAAATCTTTTTACGTGCTGGCGTAGATTTATCAAGATCTACGCTCTCCGATTGGATCGGTCGTTGTGGTGTTGAATTAGAGCGCTTAACTGATACTTTAAAAAAGTGATATTGCAACAGCAAGTTCTTCATACGGATGAAACCCTTGTGACCATCATGCGGTTAGATGGCAAAGAGAAAAAGCCAAAGAAAGGTTATGTTTGGACTTATGCCACTACTCAATATAAACCTATTCAAGCGGTGATTTAGGACTTTCAAGATAGTCGCTCTGGTGAACATGCCGAAGCTTTTTTAAAAGATTGGCAAGGTCATTTGGTCTGTGATGATTACAGTGGTTACAAAGCACGTTTCAAATCAGGTCAGATCATTGAAGTGGGTTGTATAGCACATGCTCGACGTAAATTTTATGAGCTGCATGTGCCTGGGAAAAGTGAAATTGCAGAACAGGCTTTAGCATTGATTCAGAAGCTTTATATGATAGAGGCTGAAATCAGAAAAAATACCGATGGTAGTGCTGAACAACGCCATCAGTACCGGCAACAATATAGTAAACTTGTTATGACGCAACTTCATGAGTGGCTACTACAACATTAACACGTAGTCCCCTCAAGTTCTGCAACGACCAAGGCGATTAATTACAGTCTCAAACGATTGTCAGCCTTAAGTCGTTATTTGGACGATGGTCATCTACCTCTTTGTGCAATAATTGGGTGAAAAATCAAATGCGTCCATGGGTTTTAGGGCGTAAGAGTTGGTTAGACGCTTACTCTGATACAGCAATTCAATGCTGTTTTAATGATCAAATCTCTATTTGCCTTTATTTACCTATGGCTACAGGCTTTGCGCAAAGCCTTATTTAATTATATGGTTTAAATTGGACAGCCCCGAATATCAGCGATATCTGTATCCAACTCTCTGTCGCAGATAAAACATATTGATATTGTGATAAGTTATCAAAAAGCAGTGATGAACTACACTTACTGGTAGACTTAACTGGTCTGAAGCTTTTAGGTGATAGTGAATGGAAATGCAAAAAACATCAGCCTGAATATCTTCGGTAATGGCTTAAATTACATATTGGTATAGATGCTAAAACCTTACAAATATGGGCTATATAACTCACAACAAGATTCGCAAGTTCTTGGTGATCTATAAAAAATTCCATCTGATGAACGAATTAACTCCGTCTATACAGATGGCACGAAATACTGCAGACAAGTTATTTTAGATCGATAAGCTTAGTACTAAGAACTTTGATAGCCAAGTCAATGAAATTTATACACGTATTAGCCATCTTAAATAAATTCATGGAATGAGATCTGCCTCACACCCAAATTTAAATTATACTGGTGGAATTTGTAATTAAGCCAATCCTCCTTAATATAGGATTGGCTTAATTACAGTTTATTTATAAAGTTATAGTATTTAAGGATGAAATTAAATCTGTAAATTTTTCACCCTGAATGACTACATGCTCTTTTAATAATTTTTCTGCAAGGACCTCATTACCATCTACTATTGCATTTAGTAGTGCTTCATGTTCGGAATATGAGTGATTCATACGATTATGAACCCTTAATTGTAATCTTCGATAAGGGTGTAAACGTTTGTGTAGTGAAGTTGCTTGTTCAATGAGAAAGGAGTTATGACTTGCATGATAAATTGCAAAATGAAAATTTTTGTTTTCCTCATAGTATCCTTCTGGATCATTATTAAATAAAAATTTCTCACAACTATTGTGAAGAGCAATCAATGTATTTTTTTCATCAAAACTGATACGTCTTGCAGCTAATCGACCGCACATTCCTTCAAGTTCAGCCATTACCTCAAACATCTCACATAGCACGATGGGTTGAATAGCTGGAATAATTGCACCTCGCCTAGGACGAATTTCAACAAGTCCATCGGCTGCTAATAATTTTAGAGCCTCGCGTACTGGTGTTCTAGAAACGTTGTAACGATCACATAATTCTTGTTCATCAAGCTTTGTACCAGGCATTAAACGCCCCAGAACAATATCATCCTCTAGTTTTTTAGTTACCTGAATAGATAGTGGTAAATTACTTGTAATATCCATAAACAATCCTATTGTATACAAAATATGTGAATTTGGATTCAAATTGCTTGATCTTTGGACACATCTAAATTATAACTATATCAAATTATGAAATTAATTTCATTTTTTACTAATCCAGGGAGGATTAAAAAATGTTGATTTATGGAACAGCCATTCTTGCAGTCTCACATTTACTGGGTGATTTTCTTGGAAAAGCTTTAGGTGCATTAATAGGCGTAGATGCAAATGTGGGTGGAGTAGCAATCGCAATGATTCTACTTATCTGTTTTAAAGAACTTTTAGCAAAAAAAGGTTTACTTTCTAAGACAACACAATTAGGGGTGTTGTATTGGTCAGGTATGTATATTCCAATTGTTGTTGCCATGTCTGCAGGTCAAAACGTTGTTGCTGCATTATCTGGTGGAATGGTAGGTGTGATTGTTTCTATCTTTGCCTTGGTAGGAACAGTATTTGTAATTCGTTGGTTAAATAAGTCTAGTGGTGACTATGATACATACGAATGGCCATCTACAAATAACGATGAATTGAATGCAGAGCAAAAATAATAATTTTATTAACGGAATAATTAAAACGGAAATTACACTATGGATTTATTAGTAGAAGTTCTAACTAAAAATGCGTTGGTTACAGCGCTAGCAATCACAGGTTTGATGATGTTGGTATCTCAAATGCTGTCTAAATATTTAACTAAGGGGAAGTTACAAAGTTCCGCTATTGCAATCACACTTGGTTTGGTCGTGGCATATTTTGCAGGTTTGTATACTGAAGGTACAAAAGGTATTTCTGACATTGCAATATTTTCAGGGTTTGCATTGCTGGGG
Organism: Acinetobacter sp. ANC 4558; assembly: GCF_002135375.1. Classification (GTDB taxonomy): domain Bacteria; phylum Pseudomonadota; class Gammaproteobacteria; order Pseudomonadales; family Moraxellaceae; genus Acinetobacter. Next base: position 27,472 of record NZ_NEGH01000011.1, read on the forward strand.
GGAGCGATGATTCGCGATCTTGCGATTGCATCTACAGCTTTCGAGGTTGATGTACGAGAAGTAAAAAAAGCTGGGAAAGTTGGATTAATTGCATTGGCATTGGGTTGTGTTGTGCCATTTGTAGTTGGTGCTGGTATTGCATGGATGATGGGTTATAAAGATGCAGTCTCAATGACAACAATTGGTGCGGGTGCTATGACATATATTGTTGGTCCAATTACTGGTACTGCTATTGGTGCAACTTCAGATGTGATTGCGCTGTCAATTGCCATTGGTTTGATTAAAGCAGTTTTCTTTATGGTTGGTACACCACTTCTAGCAAAATTTATGTATTTAAAAAGCCCGCGTTCAGCAATGATATTTGGAGGTTTGGCGGGTACTACTAGTGGTACTGCAGCAGGTTTAGCTGGTACTGATGTTCGTCTAGTGCCTTATGGTGCATTAGTTGCAACATTTTATACAGGTTTAGGTTGTTTATTAGGACCCTCATTATTTTTCCTTGTTGTAAATGCCTTTTTTGGATAAATAGAAAATTTAAGCAATATTATTAAGAGGATTAGTGATGAATCATTTTACGGAAAATATGACGTGGGATACACAAAAAGCAAAAAGACAAAATAAGTTAGAACAGGCTAAAAAGAAAGGATTTAGTAAACAAGTAAATGCACAACAGGCAAAGGATTTACTTGAAACAGTAATTTTTTGTAGAGACCGTGTTTGTATTGAAGGAAATAATCAAAAACAAGCAGATTTTCTCTCTAAAACTTTAAGCCAGTGTGATCCACAAAAAATAAATGATTTGCATATATTGCAGTCAGTACTTGCTTTACCTAGTCATATTGATGTTTTTGAAAAAGGTATAGCATCTAAGGTGGACTTTTCTTTTGCTGGACCTCAAAGTTTACGTTTAGCACAATTGGTTCAGCAGCAAAAAATTAGTATTGGTTCAATACATACTTATCTAGAGCTTTATGGACGTTACTTTATAGATCTTATACCAAATGTGTGTTTGGTAACTGCACACTCAGCAGATCAATATGGAAATTTATATACAGGACCTAATACGGAAGATACGCCGCCAATTGTAGAAGCAACTGCATTTAAAAGTGGTATTGTCATTGCTCAAGTTAATGAGTTGGTTGAAGCACTCCCCCGTGTTGATATTCCTGGTGATTGGGTAGATTTCTTTATTGTTAGCCCAAAACCTAATTATATAGAACCATTATTTACTCGTGATCCTGCACAAATTACTGAAGTGCAAATTCTTATGGCAATGATGGTCATTAAAGGAATTTACGCACCATATAAGGTAAAACGTCTGAACCATGGCATTGGATTTGATACAGCTGCTATAGAATTGTTATTACCAACCTATGCAGCTTCATTAGGGCTGAAAGGTGAAATTTGTACGAATTGGGCACTCAATCCACACCCTACCTTGATTCCTGCTATTGAAAGTGGATTTGTTCAATCTATTCATAGTTTCGGGTCTGAAGTTGGGATGGAGGATTATATTTCTGAACGCTCTGATGTTTTCTTTACTGGTAGTGATGGCAGTATGAGATCTAATCGTGCATTCAGTCAAGCTGCTGGTTTATATGCTTGTGATTTATTTATTGGTTCAACTTTACAAATTGATCTTGAGGGAAATAGTTCTACTGCAACTGCTGATCGAATTTCAGGCTTTGGTGGGGCACCAAATATGGGATCAGATCCGCACGGTCGTCGTCATTCTAGCTATGCATATCAAAAAGCAGGACGTGAAGCGGTTGACGGTCGGTTAGTAAAAGGCCGAAAACTTGTGGTGCAGATGGTGGAAACTTATCGTGAACACATGCATCCAGTATTTGTAGAACAACTTGATGCATGGCAATTACAAGACAAGATGGCAAGTGATTTACCACCAATTATGATTTATGGTGAGGATGTTACTCATATTGTAACTGAAGAAGGAATTGCCAATTTATTACTATGTCGTACTGCTGAAGAACGTGAACAAGCAATTCGAGGAGTGGCTGGTTATACCCCTGTTGGTATGCAACGTGATCATGCCAAAGTTGCAGAGTTGAGACAGCGCGGAATTATTCAGCGTCCTGAAGATTTAAGCATAGATCCTACCTTAGCAACAAGAGATTTATTGGCTGCACAATCTGTTAAAGATTTAGTGAAATGGTCAGATGATTTATATAACCCACCTAGTCGTTTTAGGAATTGGTGATCACATGGAAAAATTACAGTTTCAACTTGACTCAAACAGCCCGAGTGCCACAAAACGATCAGTAATTTGTGGTGTTGTAGGCTCTGGGAATTTAGAAATTTTAGTAACTAAAATAGAAAATCAACATCAGTGTGTGATTGAAGTGAATACATCAGCTACTGGTTTTGAAAAAGTTTGGTATGCAGTACTTAATGAGTTTTCTCAACGATATGCTGTAAATGGCTATAAGTTTCAATTAAATGATATGGGTGCAACTCCTGCGGTAGTGAGCTTAAGGTTGAGTCAAGCGGTCGTTATGCTACAGGGGGCAGAGCATGAATAATTTAGGGATAAAAAATAGTTTTTATGAAAAAACAGCTCGTGGGCGTATTGCTGCGTTAGTCGATGAAAACAGTTTTTTAGAGATACTAAAACCTGGTGAGTATGATCTTAGTCCACATTTACAAGTTTTAGATATTTCTGGAAGTTTTGATGATGGTGTCGTGATTGGTACGGCAAGTATTCATCAACAACCTATTCATATTATTGCGCAAGAAGGGCAATTTATGGGAGGGGCAGTAGGTGAAATTCACGGTGCAAAAATTGTTGGTCTATTACTAAAAGCAATTAAAGATAAATCACAAGCAGTTGTTTTTTTAGTTGATTCTGGAGGGGTGCGTTTGCATGAGGCTAATGCAGGTTTAATCGCAATTTCTGAAATTATGCGTGCCATGTTAGCTGTGCGTAATGCAGGTATTCGTATTATCACGATGATTGGCGGTACTTGTGGTGCATTTGGTGGCATGGGTATTAGTGCTTGTTTAAGTAGTCATATCATTATGACTGAAGAAGGCCGCCTAGCACTGTCAGGCCCAGAAGTGATTGAAACGGTAAAAGGTGTTGAAGAGTTTGATTCTAAAGATCGAGCTTTAGTTTGGCGAGTGATGGGTGGTAAGAATCGCTATTTACTAGGGCATGTGGATACTTTAGTCGAAGACAATATGGATGAAATCCGGAAAGCAATTTTAACGATGTTGATAGCGCCACCAAAGAATATTGATATTGATACATTGACTAAACAGCAAAATAGTTTGAAGCAGCAATATCAGAAATGGATTGGTTATAAAGATGGTTTAGACATTTGGAAAGATTTGGGTATTCACCCTGCTGAAAAAATTCCAATGTTGTCAGCTAGTCAAGTGACTGAAATTAAAAAAGGATTAAATCAATGAATACAGAGCAAGTTTTAAATGCTTTATTTCCTGATCAATTAAATTATGAAATTGATGGATACTTTATAAAAGGGCAAGCAAATACAGCACAAGGTCATGTTCGTATCATTGGTACAGTCAATTCGGCACCAATTAATCAAGACATCGCGATAAAGATTGCAGATGAAATTTTGGATGTAATTCGGTTGGGACAAAGAACGCCTATTGTGTTTATTGTAGATACTCAAGGTCAAGCTTTATCTCGTACAGATGAATTACTTTGTTTAAATCGCACCTTTGCATATCTAGCTTCATGTGTCGATTTACTCCGTCGAGAGCAGCATCCTAATTTTTCGCTTATTTTAGGTGAGGCTGTTAGTGGGGGCTTTTTATCATATGGCTTAATGGCGAATGAGATTTATGCATTAGATGAATCTCGAGTTAAAGTCATGGACTTGAATGCCATGTCACGTGTGACCAAAATTCCTTTTGATCAATTACAGGCACTTTCGAAAAGTTCTGCTATTTTTGCACCAGGTGTAGAAAACTTTTACAAAATGGGTGCTATTAATTCAATTTGGAAAAATTTAAATATGGATTTAGTCACTAATGCAATTTTGAATCAGCGGCAAAGAATCGAAGACTTTAAGATAGATCAACGTCGAAACTTAGCTGAACAGCGGCAAGGTCGTTTGTTATGTAATGACGTAATCAGTAAAATTTTACATAGTTAAAGGAAAGACATAAATGGACCGCCATGACTTAGCTTATTTAAGTCAATCTGCAAATGTACACTTTCTGGAAGACTCCTTAACTGAACATCTAAAAGAGAAAGTACTAGCTTTATTGCAAGGTAATGTTCCATTCACGGTGTGTCGACAAGATCATGTTGATGAGGGAGATATTAAGCTGGCGATCAGTTGTTTTGTTGCAGGGATGAAATATCGAGTTGCAGTAACTGTAAATCAAACCGATATTTCTAAAATATCACGCCCTATAGCATTACATCACATATTACCAAGTTTTAATGAGTTATCGACACCAGTGTTTCTGAATTTCATTCAGCAAATGCAAATAATGGCATGTGAGGTTTACGTTTATGGCTCTTATGCTTATCAATATTTAACCAAGGAGCATTATGTCAATACAAATTCCGACTTAGATATCGTGTTATATCCAAAGTCTGAACAAAATTTAGAAGTAATATTAAATCATGTCCAAGAGTTAAAACAGCAAACAAATTTATGTATTGATGGTGAAATAAAAATCCATCCAGATTGGCATGTATCTTTTAATGAGCTAATTCAGATTTTACCCGATATAGAACAAAAAATTATTGTGAAAGGAATTAATAGAATAGGGCTATTTCCTTTAAAAGAAATATTAGGATGAACTATGCAGACACAGTTATTACAGTTTGATACTCACTTAGATGTTAATGCTTTTGCTCATTTGATTGATCAGTTAGCACAAGAAGCGCTTCTAGAAGAGGTTAGTTTAAATTTAAAACCTGGTTTGGTTTGTCGCAATAGCCGTGGTAGTCATACAGATATGGATCATAAATTATTTTTATTGAGTATTAACGCATTAAAAGGTTATTGCCATGATCAATTTTTATATGGCTATCATGCCGTAGATTTTGAAAGAATTAGACAGCGCGGCTTATTAGCCGAACAAGATATGCTAAAAGAAACTAAAGATATTAATACGCATAAAGGTGCGATTTTCAATTTAGGATTTGCCTGTGCAGCAATTGGTAAATGTGTTGCAGAAAATAGAAAAGTTAAAGCTTCAGAAATATCGAAAGTATTACAGTTAAATTGGAACCATAAATTATTACATCATCTTAAACGTCATCAATCTAATCATGGACAACAAATGCGAGAGAAGTATGGGATAACAGGTGCTATTGAAGAAGTTGCCTCGGGATTTATTACCGTACGCGAGATTGGATTGCCATGTTTTAAACGAACATATTTGAAAACGCAAGATATTGAATTATCGAGTATACAGACTTTATTTAGCCTAATAGCGCATGTTAAGGATACTAATATTGTTTGGCGTGGAGGCCTATCTTCATTGTTGATTGTGCAAGATATGGCAAAAGACTTCCTTCAAGCCGGTGGAGTCCTACAAGTAGATTGGCGGCAACAAGCTCAGCAAATATGTGACTATTTTGTACAGCAGCGTTTAAGCCCTGGCGGTAGTGCAGATTTGCTTGGTGTCACCTTATTTTTATACAAGGTAGAACATGAATTTCGCAATATTATTTAGTGGACAGGGATTACAAACGTGGAAGCATATTGATGAATTATTGACTTATAGTGATGATGATGAAATCAGAGCGTGCTTGCAACAAGGTCTTCCTGAAATATTTGAAAAAGATTTACAGCAATTAGATATTTACGACAATCAATTTGCTCAACCTTTTATTTTTGCATTGCAATGGTGTAGATGGAAAAATATTAAAACTATAGTTGATGAGGTTAGTACGTTCTCTGGATATTCCTTGGGTGAGCTGAGTGCTTTAATTTGCTCTACAGAAACAGATCTAGCGACAGGTTTAGCACTTGCAAGAGAACGTGCTCGACTAATGTCAGACGTGGTAAGCGAGCAGGGCAGTTTAGTTTCTGTTCAGGGATTAAATATAGAACAATTAAATGAGCTACTTACACTTACACAAACAGAGTTATCTATCAAGCTAAATGATAGTAGTTGCATTGTTGGCGGTTTATCTTCAAATCTTCAAGAATTGAAGTTTCGAGCGAAGTTAGCTGGCGCACAGATTAAAACCTTAAGTGTTTCAATTCCTTCGCATACATCTCTTATGTATAGTGCAGTAGCACCATATCGGGCATTTCTAAATCAACAACAATTCAAATCACTTTCAGCACCCCTTATTAGTGGGACAGGAGGTGTTAAGTTGTATAACCAATCTCAAGCTATTGAGATGCTTAGTTATCAAATGGATCATGCAATAGATTGGAATTTATGTTTGGAATCATTAAAAGAAAATTTACCCGATGTGGTATTAGAAATTGGACCAGGTAATGTATTAAGCAAAATGATGCTAGAAATTCAGCAAAATGTCATTGCAAGGTCAGTTGATGATTTTAAAACTATAAATGGTTTAAAAGAGTGGTTGCAACGCTTATTAGAACGTTGAGTTAACGTATTTTATGCCGATATCTTCAATGAAAGTATGAAATCGGTATTTAAGTACATTGGATGAAATGTAAAGGATTTACAAATATGCAAGATCATCAGTCAATATCTACTATTCCTATATTACAAAAAGCCACAGACAAGTTCTTTTCTTTATGTGATCGCCTAAAAAGTATTGAAGCTATTGGAGGCACGGTGTTATTAATATTTGCCGTTATAGCAATGTTTTGGGCAAATTCACAATATGCAGAAAGCTATCAAAATTTTTTACATAGTGAGATTACATTAAATATTGCTGGCTGGGTACTCTCAGCCGACGTACATTTTATAATTAATGATATTTTAATGACAATATTTTTCTTGGTTGTCGGACTCGAGGTTCGTAGAGAAATATATGATGGCTCATTAGCTGATTTACGTGTCGCATTTTTACCTATTATGGCTGCTTTTGGTGGTGTTTTAGTACCTGCTTTAATTTATTGGACAATTAGTTCACCAAACATTAGTCAAGGCTGGGCAATACCAACAGCTACAGATATTGCATTTGCTGTAGGAGTATTGGCTTTACTTGGTAAAAGTGTTCCATCTTCAGTTCGTATATTCTTACTAACATTAGCTATTATTGATGATATTGTGGCTGTTCTTATTATCGCAGTATTTTATTCTAGTGGTTTAGATGCCGTTGGTTTGGGGTATTTTATTGCTGGTATAGCAATCATTATTCTATTACAGAAAATGGGGATCTTTTCAATATTTCCCTATATTTTTCCAAGTATTCTAATTTGGTATGGCCTATTAAAAGTTGGCATTCATCCGTCTTTAGCAGGTGTGTTAATTGGCTTGATGACACCAGTATTCTCTCGTCCAAACTCTATTCGTCCTTTGCAACAAATTGAAAATATATTAAATGAATATAAACATGCAGAGGCTAGTGACCCACAGAAATCTGTAACGAAATTAAAGCTTGCTCAACGAGAACTTATTAACCCTATAGAACGTGTAAGTTATTTATTTTCACCATGGGTCGCTTTTTTGATTATGCCTTTATTTGCCTTAGCTAATGCGGGGGTGGATATTGGTAATGTAGATTTAGAAATGATGGGTTCAATGAATATAATGGTAGCAATCACAATTGCATTAGTCGTTGGTAAGCCATTAGGAATATTTTTAACAACTTGGTTCTTTATTTTTATTGGCTTAGGTCGTGTTCCTGCTGGTTTTAATTATCACTGGTTATTTTTAATTAGTTGTTTAGCTGGTATTGGTTTCACTATGTCTATTTTTATTGCGAACCTTGCTTTTACAGATACTATTCTACTATCTTCAGCCAAAATTGGAATTCTGATAGGCTCGAGTATTGCTGCAGTTTTAGGATTGGTTATTGGTTTGTGGGTGATTTATTCCATGAAAATAAAGTCTCTTTAAATTGTAATCTTTAGTATTTTTCTCTTTGATATGAAAGTACTTTATTTAAATTTATTTCTAGAATGTAAATAAAGTAGCCCTGTGGCTCAGTGTATTAAATCAAATTTGACTGAAAATTTGGTAAAATTAATTGCCACATTTTTTGCCACACTTATTTAAAACTCTATTATTAGTTATTAATGAGAAATAAATAAAAGTAAGCATATTCAATTGCTTGTTGTTTACAGCGCTAGATAGAGTTGAGCTTAAGTGAGTTCAACTCCTGCCATCTCCACCAAAATTTAATTCAGAGATGTTCGGCTGGATGTGAAAAATCCTTTAAATTCAATATTTAATGGCTTTTTTATTGGCTGTATTGTCCGATACTGTCCTAAGCTGTGTGACCCAATTTTTGCCTTTTGTGGGTAATAATTGGGAAAATTTACCCAATTATTTTTAGTCTAGATAAAGGGTAAATACAGATGAAGCTCCAACTTGCGGTTCGGGCTCTTTATTATTACGTGTTAAACGTGAAGTGAAAGATGTCGATATGATTTATGGTCTTACATAGTGATCTGGTGAATGTCGGCTATATCATCAATTTGCTACAAATGGCTGTAAACTCAGACAATGAAGATAAACGTCAGCAAGATGAAGCACAAGTACATGATTTAATAGGTAGCGATGTCTCTCTTCATGAAAAGCAAGGCTTAATTGAAAAGTTTATTGCTGAAAATATGCCTAAAATGTTGAATGGGGAGAATGAATGTAGCGCAAGTATTTGCTGAGTTTTGGGATGCAGAAAAAGAGCAGGCGTATCAATATTTATGTGAACAAGAAAACTTAAAGCCTGATGTTCTGAAAAAAGTACTCGATAACTATGAGTTTACCCAGCGATTACCACGCCAAGAAGAATTGACTGATTTACCTAATTTTAAAGTCAAGCTATTTGAACGAGAAAATGTATTTAGTGCATTACTTGCGAAGACACGACAATTTATTGAAAAATTTTATACTGGGCTTTAAATAAAATGACTACTTTGATATATCCATACAGTCATATGGCTGCATGGAAATACGATGTTTTTGAAACATGGGTAAAATTGGGTAATGATATTTAGACATATTTCAGTTAATGATTAGGGTCTGTTGACATTTGATGTATAAAAAATAGCGAGTAAGTAAAATTCAATCGCCAAACCAAATTTACTACTCGCTATGCCTCGTACAATGCTGAATGATCAACACTGGTCAAAGTTAGAAACTATTCTGCGTAATTTTGATATTTATCTCAAACGAAATCTTCGAAATTTTATTGAAGCTATTCTTTATCGAATTAGAACAGGTTGCCCATGGCGAGATTTACCACCAGATTTTGGTAATCCAAATTCAATATTTAAAAAATATAGTCGTTGGTCTAAACATAATAAGCTGCTGAAAATATTTAAATTAATCAGTAAACATACAGATAAAGTGTGGATTTTTATTGATAGTTCTCATATTAGAGCGCATCAGCACTCTGCTGGGTTAAAAGATCAAGCTATATCAAAAAGCATTGGTGGGAATAGTTCAAAAATACACTTGGCCGTTGATTCTTATGGTAATCCAATTGAAATTATGATCACGAATGGAACAACACATGATGTTAAGGTTGCACCTGAGCTAGTTGAAAAATTAGATTTGGAAAAAACTGAGGTCTTATGTGCAGATAAGGGTTATGATTCTGAACCATTACGAGAGCAAATCAGAGCAACAGATACCGAAGCTAATATTCCACGGAAGTCAAATACTCAGTCCAACAATAATCATATGGATTGGAATTTATATAAAATTAGGCACTTAGTGGAAAATACTTTTGCAAGATTGAAGCAATTTAGAGGAATAGCAACTCGATATGACAAGCTAAAACGTAATTATGAAAATGCGGTTGCTTTAGCTTGCATATACATGTGGTTGCCATTATGAAATGTCAACAGACCCTAATTTTTTATAAATAGATTTAGTCAGTTAAACTACCACCACCTCAAAAGAGTATTTAAAATAGCAATAAAATGTATTTTAGTGCATTAAATTTTAGCTAGCTAAATGTGAAAATTAAAAAAGCACATATTGTAAAAACAATATGATTGTTAATAAAAATAAAATGTATAACAATAAAAAACAAATCCAGATTGTATTTTTAATAATCTGTGCCTTTAGTATATCTGGTCTATCTTTAGCACAGGACTTTGACCCAGCCGTTGATGGTTTAATTCAGAATCAACAACGCCAAACCGAACTTGAAAAAATTACTCAACCACAACGAGATGTCTTGTTAGAACAAGCACAAAATAAATCACCTATTACATTTCAAGAAATTGAAGATCAGAATTGTTTTCCGATTCATCAAGTCAAATTAAACGGAGATATGAGCATCCGGTTTGAAAAATATCTAAAACAGACTTTAAAAGGATTAGAATTTAAAGATGGTTTATGTATGGGGGGAGCAGAGAATTAATCTGCTGATGAGCCAAACACAGAACTTGATGATTGGGGAGGGTTATACCACTACGCGTATTTTAGTTGCTCCACAAAACTTAAGCTCAGGCAAACTTGAACTGACGGTGATCCCAGGTTTATTGGGTGAGATTAAAATTGATTTAAGCGATGATATTCATACCCATGCAGGTCGTATTCAATTCAAACTGCTGTAGATGCGACCAAACAAGTCGGTCAAAGCAAAAATGACCGTGTGAATGCAATGGCAGCAGCCAATGCAGGCTTTAATGCATATAAAGCAGGACAGTCATTGGCTCAATTAAAAGATGCAGCGACGAGTGCCCAAAACTTGTCAGAGGCAGCGAATGTTAGTGCCAGTATTATGTATGGCAAACAAAAAGATACAAGTTTTAGTCACACTGAAAGTACCACAGGTGCATCGAGCCAAGTTTATGCAGGTGGATAAACCAATATTGTGGCGACAGGCGCAGGTGAGCAATCAAATATTAATATTATTGGATCAGATGTATTGGGTCAACAGGGCACCACTTTAATTGCAGACAATGACATTAATATCAAAGCCTTTGAGCAGAATAGTTCAGAAGAATCTGGAAATAAAAGTTCAGGCTGGAATGCGGGTGTTGCCATTAGTTACGGACAAAGTGGTTTTGCTTTTGGTGTGACGGCTGGTGGTAATTTAGGAAAAGGTTCAGGCAATGGAGAAGAAACCAGTTATTTGAATAGCCATGTGGGCTCTCAAGAGAGTCAAACAGTTATCAATAGTGGCAATGCGGCGAATATTATTGGTGGTCAGGTGCAAGGCAAAGGCATTGAACTGACTGCTAAAGAACTGAATATCGAAAGTCTGCAAGATAAAATAACCTATAAAGCCAAACAGGAAAATATTTCGGGTCAATTTACGATTGGTACCGGTGGGGGAAGTGCCTCAATCAGTGCAAGTAAATCAAATATTGATGCCAACTATGCATCGGTGAATGAGCAGTCTGGAATTTATGCAGGGGATGATGGTTATCAAATTAATGTTACAAATAATACTGATTTAAAAGGTGCCATTATTACTTCAACCCAAAAAGCAGAAGATGCTGGCAAGAATACACTGAGCACAGGAACACTTACCGCTTCAGACATCAAAAATGTGAGTGAATATGATACCAAAGGGATTGGTCTAAGTGGAAAGATGAGCGTTAGTGGTGAAAGTCTTGGTCAAAAGGCACCATCAAGAGATCAAGGAGTAGTACTTAACAATGAAGGAAATAAAGGATCAGGTAAATCGATTGGTTTTGGTTTAGATAGTGATTATGACAACAGTGTGACCAAGAGTGGTGTGAATACCAAAAACATTACGATTACAGAGGAACAAGGGCAACAAGCACTGACTGGTAAAACAGCAGAGCAGATGAAATCTGAAATCTATACGAATATCACTACAGACAATGCCAAAGAAAACAGTGGAGCGTTAAAGAACAACTTTGACAAAGACAAAGTTCAAAGTGAGATTAATTTACAAGTTTCAGTGACACAGCAATTTGATGCCAATCGTCAAGAAGCGAAGCAAGAAATCAATAAAAAGTTAGATAATATTAAAAAAGAATATGCTGATGTACTTGAAAAAGAAAAGAATAAGCAGACTTTAACTGTACAGGATCAAGAACAACTAAAAGTGTACTATCAAACGGTAGATAACTACCAAAAGCTTGGATTGGTTTTAGATACTGTTGCAGCAGCCCTCAGTCCAACAGCAAGTTATGAGATTGGACAGTACTTTAAAGGAAAAGATGCCGAAGGAAGTGCAGCCACATCCTTGCACATACCTTACTAGGTGCAGCCGTTGTCGCAGCTGGTGGCAATGATGCATTGACAGCAGGTTTATCTACCGGTGGTGCAGAAGCCTCAGCGCCAATCCTTGCGCAATATTTATATGGTAAGAAGCCAAGTGATTTAACTGCGGATGAAAAGGGAACGATCAGCTCAATTACAGGTTTAATTGCTTCGGGTGTTGGTGCAAGCACAGGAGATATTGGTTCGACAGTGCAAAGTGGGCAAGTAGCTCAGAATGCCGTGGAAAATAATAATATGGATATTCCACTTCCTGTTAACCAAGAGTGGGGAAAAGGAGCACAGTCATTAGCTGAAAATGTACATGGAAAAAATTATAGTAATGAAGATATTTTAAAAGCATTAGATAGTTATACACGTGGAACTTTGCTGGATAATGCAGATATTATTAAACATGGAGGTCAGGCATGGCTTAATCTTGTTGCAAGCGCTACTCCAGTATCTGGAGGATATAGAGTTTATCAAAGTGGAAAATGGATATTTATTTCATTATCACAGACTAGAAAATTAAATGAAATAGCCAAAGCTGTAGGATTCAATGGGGAAATTCGGTGGAATAGCAGGAATTGTTATTAATAATGGTTTAAATAGCGATCCTTTAACTAATAATATTATAAAATCGGGAGTTGTTGGGGCACTAATTCCAAAAAATAGCGGTCGAGCTGCAATTTCGTCTTCTGGAACAAATTCTAAAGTTGCAAATATCATTGTTGATATTAATTCTGCTGTAATAGGTATTGGAGCCGAAAAAATCCAAAAAGTAAAACCTAAAGATAATAATAATGTTTAAAAGAAATAATAAAAATGTTAATCATAATAAATATATGAATGGGCCTGATATTATCTATAGGTCAAGTGATATAATTGTACACATAATAATGACTATTTTAATGATGGTTGTATTTATTCTTTTATGTTTCTTTGTGTTTAGAGAAGGGGTTGATAACCTTCTTTTAAATGGTACTCTTAACATATTACTCTTGTTATTTACTGTGATAGAAGATTTTTTACTAGTGATATTTGGTTTTGCAATGATTTTCCCAATTTATATTAATGAATATGGAGCTTTATTTAGAACATTGTTTTTGAAAAAAAAGTTTTTAAACTAGAATGATGTAGAATATATCTACTTTATAAGGCAAGTTGATTACAGCTCTAATAATATCATGTATAGATGTATTATAAATAGCAGAAAAGAATTAAAATTATCTTGGAGTATTGAGGTTCAAAAATGATGATTATCATGAAATACTCAATACTATTGATTTTTATGTAAAAAAGCACAATATTAAAATTCGTTTTAAAGATTAAGAATTTAACTTTAATAGTGAATTAAAAGAAATACATAAAAAATTGGATTTTTCAAATTAATTTGAAGGGTTTTAAAATTAAAATAAGGAGTGTTGTAAAAATTATGATTAAGTTTAATTTTAAGCGAAGGGAATTTCATTAAATAAGAGTCAGCTAAATGGCGAGAAGGATGCATATGCAAGGTATAGAGGCAATCTGCCAATGTGCAAAAAATCCTAAACAACCTGGATAATAAGTATGGTTAAGATTATATTAATAAATTATGTAATGGGGAAAGATCGTAAAACGATTATAATTTCTTAACTATTATTTTTATTTTCTTATTAATAAAATGAATTGTAATATCTAAAACTCTTAACTTTAATGAGGACGCTTTATATCTAATAATATCCTATATTACCTTCGTTGTTTCAATATATAATGGTTCGCCTATAGGGTATCCATAATTTAATTCGGACTCTAATTCTTTTGATATTTTTATGAGATTTTTTTTATTAGTTATGACATTAGCAATATTCATATATTTTGCATATAAGTTGTATTAGTTTAAATATTTAAATAGTGAATTTTCGAATAAGTAATAAATTCGTTCATTAGGGGTTTTATTTAATTAATAAATTAAAAATTCCTAAAATTAACATAATACACTTATACAAAGATGGATTGTTGGAACCCATTTAAAGTGTCTATTTAGATACTGATATAATTTGTGATAAAGGTAATGTACTGTGCGAAAATGATGTCAAAGACAACCTAGTAACAAATACTCAGGGAAATTAAACTTTTATAGGCAATAAGAGCTATCCAACATTTCAATCAATATTAGATGCTGATCCAAATATATGACCATTTTTGGACATATTTGGTTCAACAGGCGGCTTTCAACTAATTAAAGGAGGATGGTATTTACTCAAAGGGAGTGTGATTCCTTACGAATCTGGTAGTTGGTCTGATATGTTCGTTAAATCATTTGCAGGTACTCATGATTTTATTGGTGGGAAAATATGGGGATGGTATGGTAAAGATGGAAATACGTTAATAAAAATAAAAAAAATTCAAAAAGTATGCTTCTGAGGCTACGACAATAGTGGCTATACATTCAACATATTATGCGGATTTTCTACATTTAAAGGGCTGGGGGTAAGGGTTACTAATGATATTCATTGGTCTGATTTATGTTTTTTATATGATGGAACACTTAATTTAATTCGAAAAACTACTGCAATAAAAATCAATTTAGCACATGACGCAGCAATTAAACTGTTAATATTAAAGTAAAAAAGGCATTTAAATTTTGCATGTTTTAAAACAGTAGGGTTGTATTATCATGAATTAAAATTGAATGGAGTTCCCATTTAAATCTAGGATCAAAAGATTTTGATAAATACTGCTCAGAATAGTTCGCTCTATCCAGATTTGATTCTATAAAACATCTGAGAATGATGTTTGGAAGTGGATTGAAAAATTCTGAATAAGAAGGGTTTTCTATAGATTTAGTCTGATTTGATAAAAATGTGATAGAAGTATTTTGAGGAATTCTATATTTTTCCATATTGCTCATGAATTAGCATTAATCTAATAATCGAGTATGAAATGCTAGTATGTCAATTAATTGTCGAAGTAGTGTAGAGTGTTGACTAAAGATAAGTATTTATTAAGATACTGTTAATTAAAACTAATTAGAAAGAAAGATGTTGAATGATATTTTACCCATTTTAGATAAATTTGGTAGTAAAACTCAAAATCGAGCAATTCATATTACATTTAATAACTTATCACTTAACAAAAAAGTAGTCTTGCAACGAATTGATGGTTATCAACGTATTAACGAAGGGCAGTCAGCAGAATTAATCTGCTTATCCACAGATCCTTATATAGAATTGAAGCAGTTTATTGGATGTCAAGTTGCTATAGACCAAGTGACAGATCAAGGCCAATTATTTAGAACTACAGGAATTATTACTGGAGCGTGTCAAGGACAGTCTGATGGCGCACTGTCACTTTTTAGACTAACTTTACAAGATTCAACAGCACTTTGGCATAAACGTAGAAATAGTCGTGTTTTTATGAATAAGAGTGCAATTGAAATTATTGAAACTGTTTTTAAAGAATGGCAAGACAAAAGTAAATTATTTGCTTCAAGTTTGCAGCTAGATTTAAGTGGTTTAAATCACACTTATGATGTAAGACCTTTTTCAATGCAATCGAATGAGTCAGATTATGAATATTTGACCAGATTAATGCGTGAAGAGTCAATTAATTGGTTGATTGATGAGACAGATTCTTTTGTCCAGAATAATGAAGAAAAAATTGAACCTCAAAAATTACGTTTAGTTGATCATAATGATCAGTTTTCAGCTTTAACTCGAAGAATAATTCGCTATCATCGTTCCAATGCTACCGAACAAAAAGACAGTATTATAAGTTTTGTTGCACAGCGACAATTACAACCTACGGCAATTCACGTACAACGTTGGCAAGCTGACCTTCTTTCTCAAGAAGAAGGGAGTGGTAGTGTATTGAGTGTGCATAAACAAAGTGCTCAACATGACAACATAAGTTTAAGCTTAGAACAATCATGGAATATATCACCTGCTTGGATTCGAGATTTAAACGGAGAGGATCAAGCTACAGCTGCCAGCAATAGCCAACTTGAAAAATTAAATAAACAACTGAACCAATATCAATCACTACAATCTAAGTATTTCACAGTTTGTAGTAGTGTTCGTGATATTCAAGTAGGGTACTGGTTTCAAATGATAGGCCATCCTGAGATTGACAAGAATCATAGTGGCAGTGATCAAGAATTTTTAGTTATATCTAAACATTATTATAATCAAAATAACTTTCCTAAAGAGATACAAAACCAAGTTGAAAAACTGTTGCATTTAAACCATTGGGAAAGAAATAACGATCGTAAAGAAGAACGTCAAGCCAATCAATTTGTGGTGATTAGACGTAGTATTGATTTTGTTCCAGAATATGATCCTTTAAAGCATCGTCCAATGGCTTATGTACAACGTGCTAAAGTAGTAAGTGATGGCGAAGAAATCTATGTTGATGAATGGGGGCGAATCAAAGTACGCTTTTTATTTACTCGAACTGACGATCATGGTCATGATGGTGGAGCAGGAAGTAATGACAATGATACTGATTCGGCTTGGGTAGATGTACTAACACCTTGGGCGGGTGAAGGTTATGGGGCACGTTTCTTACCGCGTAAAGATGAAATAGTCGTTATTGATTTCTTTGATGGTAATATTGACCGCCCCTTTGTGACTGGACGCATTCATGAAGCGCAACGCAATCCAACTAAATTTGATATTAAAGGACAATTACCTAATACCAAAAAGCTTAGTGGTATTCGCTCTAAAGAGGTCGGTGGTGATGGTTTTAACCAACTTCGTTTTGATGATACGACAGATCAGATTAGTGCACAGCTACAGAGTAGTCATGGCGCAACACAGCTTAATTTGGGACATTTAAGTCACCCGAAAGAACAAGCAGAAAGTGATGGTCGTGGAGAGGGCTTTGAATTAAGATCAGACCGATGGGGAGCTATTCGAGCACCACAAGGAATATTAATTACCACTGAATCAGCTAATAATGCATCTGGGCATCAGCTTGATCGAATGGAAATTCAGAAAGAGCTTGAAATTAATAAAAAGACGAATGAGTCGATGGTTGAATTAACAAAAGGGCATTTAACCGCTGAGCCTGAATTAGATTTACAAGAAAATATTTTAGCAGCATTACCCAATTGGAATGATTCAGAAGAAACACCATATATATTATTAAATGCGAAAGATTCAATTGTATTGAATACCATGCAAGGTATTGTCTCTCAAGCAAAAAATCATATTGAAATGATGACACCTCGTAATATTCAATTATTTTCAGGGCGTCAAATTTTAGCAAATGCACTTGATAAAATTAGCTTATTTGCTAAAGCAGCAGGAATAAAAATTAAGGCAGGTGCAGGCGATGTGGAGATAGAGGCACAAGATGCCAATATGAAACTTGCTTCAAAAAATTTAATGCATATGTATGCCTTAAATGACTATGTCAAAGTTGAGAGTGGTAAAGGTATTTTACTTGCTTCAGGTGGTGGGTATATCAAAATTGCGGATGGAAATATTGATATTGTTTGTCCTGGGGTTATCTCTTTAAAAGCTGGTCAAATTAAAACAATGTCTGGAAGTACTTTAAGTACAGACTTAGCTCAAATGCCAGAAATGCAGATGGATTATAATGAACAATTTGTTGTTCGCAATCGTATTGGTAAAGCCATGCCAAATATGAAATATCGTATAAAAACAGAAGATGGCAAAGTGATAGAAGGCATTACGGATGCTGAAGGAAAAACAGAAGAAGTCACGTCTTTATCAATGAATAAGGCAATAATTACATTATTAGGATATGCCGATGAATAAATTACTCACTGCTTTAGCCTTAACAGGATGTATCTTTAATATCAGTTGTACATCTACTGCACAATCGCAAGTACAAAATACAGGTAAAAATATGATCAATTTAGAAAAAACTAGGCCCTATTGTATTGGTCGTTATGTGGTTGATATTCCAGTAGAAGCAAAGCCTCTAAAGCGGTTTGATCAATATGATTCATTTATTATCAAAGTGATTGATAATGCGACGCGTCAAGATTTTGATGCAGCAGTGCAAAAAAGGAAAAAAGAGTATTCTGAGTATGATTGGTTTATTACAGAAGACCCCGCTGAACAAAAAAATACAGGTCGATTGACTAAAACACTAAAAGGTAAAAAATCTAAAGATCAAGGAAGTCCTTTTACTGTATTTGGGTTCATTTTAGATAAAAATACTTTATTTTTAATTGAAGGAAATCATAGTGATACTCCAAGATTTACAAAAGAAAGCAATGAAGCGATGCAACATTTAATTAAAGACCTACGCTACCGTGCTGAGAATGAAATTCCAAAAGAAAATGGGCAATGTATTTATCAAGGATTTATTAAAGATAATGATAAAATTTTTAGGTATAGTGAACAAAGCTTAGGCTTTGATTTTGAAAAATACCCTACTTTGGTTTTACGTTTTAAAAGCGAAACTACTTTTGATGTAGTAACGCCACTTATTCCAAGAATTGAACAAAATTTAAAAAAGGCAGGCTTAGGGCGTTTAATAGCTCCTGCTACAATTCGTAAAGGTGAAAAGAATACACAACATTTAACCGGACAAGAATGGATTTCTGTACAAAAAATGACAGGTAAAAATGGTATTAGTGCAGTTTGGGAACATGTGGGAACCACAAGAAAAAACCAAGATCCTTTGATCGAGTTTGAAACAGATACAGGTTACGAAACTCAGGAAAATAAATCGGCTAGCCTGGCGCAGGTAGATGCATTAAAGCTTTATGAGTCTATTTTAAAAACGATCCGTAAATTCTAAGAGAAAGATCATGTCCAATAATAGCTATACGCATGATGCATATGAAAAAATCCAACAACATGGAAGATTAAGTTACATTTCTCAGACCACGCCAGATAGTGTGAATACAGAATGTGAAGTTCCTGCTCCGATTAAATATGTGGTACCCATTATTTTTATTCCAGGAATTATGGGGTCGAATCTAAAGAATGATAACAAAGAAAAAGTTTGGTATCCGAAAATATCTCTTTCAACCATCCGAAAATATAGTATTCGTGATGCGAAAGAACGACAAATAGCATTGAACCCTGAAGCAACACAAGTTGGGTATGATGGGGACATCAAGCTAAATAAAAAGATGATTTCCGATATAACGGAAGATCTTGCTCGTGCACGTGGTTGGGGCTCGGTCATTCCTGTTGGGTACCCGAATGTTTTGATGTATTTAGAAAGTCAATTGAATCAGCCTTTTAAAACGATCAAGGAACAGAAGGAAGGAGAGTTTAAAGGAACCAGTGAGTGGGAAAAAATTGTTTCACCTGGCAATAAGCAGACTCAAAAATTATTGGATAAATGGTTAAGCTCTCAAGTAACTGAACTATTAAAGGTAGAACAGCATGAATCCTTAGCAGATTATACATTTCCTGTTTTTGCCTGTGGATATAACTGGCTACAAAGCAATAGGTTATCTGCAGATAATGTTGCGGATCGTATGAATAATGAGATCATGGCGCAAATTAAAAAAGAGCATCCTACTGCAAAATTTAAGAAGTTTATTGTAGTGACTCATTCTATGGGAGGATTGGTTACCCGAGCTTTAATTCAAAATGACAAAGTTAAAGATAAAATTGCAGGCGTGGTACATGGTGTGATGCCTGCGAGTGGCGCACCTGCGGTCTATCAACGTATTACAGTGGGATGGGATGGTTGGAAAGCATCTACAGGTATTAAAAATAGCATTACAGCTTGGATCACCAAATTTATGTTTGGAGATACATCAGAACGACTGACTGCCACATTAGCCAGTGCACCTGGCGGTTTGGAGTTATTACCTTTTTCAAATTATCTAAATCCTGATAATTCAGGTAATACAAAGGCGTGGTTAACTATTAAAGCCAACACTCCAAATGGTGAAATTACAGCTACTTTGCCGAAAACAAATGATCCTTATACTGAAATATATAAAAGAAAAAATACATGGTGGGCCATGATGAACCCTGATTTTATTGATCCTGCTGGATTAATGAAAAAGGAAGCTGAGAAAAAAAAATTACAGGACATTTTTGATGTTTATCGTGAAAATATAGATATTGTTAATAAATTACATAAACACATTGCAGATTCATATCATGAAAATAGTTATGCACATTATGGATCAGATACGAATTTTAAGTCATATGGTCAGGTTGTTTGGCGTTGTAAAGAAACATTAAATATTAAGAGTGAAAATGAATTAATTGAGTTAATGAACTTATATGGAAAGAAAAAATTAATTCAATTGCCGAATATTCAACCCCAAACGAAAGAGCGTGATGAAACTCAATTTGAAAAAAATGAAACCGATGTCATTGTAAAGGATTCTAAAACCTACAATTTAAATGATAATGCATATAAAAAAGATGGTGTTAGAGAAATTATTTTAGATGAGAAGTCAGGTATTTCTAAAACACATAAAGCAACTTTTTATTTAGATATTAAACCCACTTCACCTGGCGACGGCACCGTATGTTATCAATCTGGACAAGATGTTAAGGCTGTAAATCGGAATTTAAAAAATACTTTTATTATTAATGGTTATGAACATGCGAGTAGTTATGATAATGATGATGTTCAATTGAATACACTTTATTGTATTGCTAAAATTTTTAGTGAAATGAAAAAAGATTAAAGTTGACAATAATGAGGTAAAACCAGTGATGGTGATTGAAATAAATTGGGCTTTAATGGGTATTATGATTTAGAGTATTATTTTATCTATATGGTTATGAATGATTTAGGTTTTCAGTATCTTCATTGAGATATTTGATCATGAATTTTTTAGGTGAATATTTCATTACTTTTTTAAACATCGTAATAAATGAACTTTCTGAGACATATCCTAGTTTATTTGCGATATATGTAATGTTATTACGATCATTTAGCATTTGTAATGCAAGGATGATATGTAATCGTCTACGCCAATCATGAATAGAAAGAGAAGTTTCTCTTTTAAATATCCGAGTTAAACTACGTTCACTCATATGACATTGTTCTGCACATTTTACTAAACTAATTTTTAAATCTGGTTGATGTAATAATGTATCAGTCAAAACTTTTAAACGTTTATCAGTTGGTAAAGGAAGATAAAGTTCTTGTGGAGGCGCATGACAAATTTCATCTATTAATACCGATATTAAACGAGAGTCTGGACTGTTCGATGAATAGTTTTGATTCATTGTTTCAGCGCGTTTTAATAATTGAGTAAATAAATCATTGGTATGAATGATTTGACAATTATGGTGAGATAGTTGTTCTTCTGAAGTGAAAACAATGTAGCAAGTTGAAATGCCGATTCCCGTTGCTGAATGCTGCATATTGGCAGGAATCCAAATCGCGGTTTTAGGTGGAATAATCCAAATACCGATGTCTGTCGATAGCGTAATTAGACCTGAAATGGTTGCCATGAGTTGACCAGATGCATGGTGATGAACGCCTAACTCCCAATCAGGTGTAATAGGGGCAACTTTGATGACATTAACCGCCTGTTTGGGCTGATTAAGTGGGTGAATATCAGTTAAGTTTTTGACAATCATAGTTTAAATTAAGTAATTGCGTTACAAGGCGATCTAATTCATTTTGATGGCTGACAATATGCATAGGATAACCTGAAAAGGTGATATACATTTTAGAAAAATGTTCCATTTTTACTCTTTGTTCTGAGTCTTGTTCAAGATGAATCAGTGCCAGAATATATTTCGATAGTGTTTGTCGATTGGCTTTTACCCAAGTTACTATTTTTTTACGTGATTCGTAATCTTGCTCATTTTCTGCTTCATCAAAAGAACCTTCGCTTATAAATAGAAATTTTTGACGTTTTGCTAATAGTGCATCAAATTTTGCCAATACATCTTCAACAGATTGCTTATCTGTAGATTTATAACTGATGGTAATGATTGGAAACTCAGTTTTATCGGTAATATACATCGAATATACTCTATAAATGATAATGATTCTTTTTTATTTTAGTGTAATATCCGTCTAAATTATTTTTATAATGCGCCATAACATTTATCATTTCAGCCATTTGACTTCAGAAAATGTCATAATTTGGATATTTTGTAGCAAACGATTCTTTTAATTTTTGTATTTGATGTGGATTGTTTAAATTTTGAATTCAGTAATCCAACGATAATAATTCATTACCGAATTCAAAATTAAAGTTGATGAATAAGTGAAAACTTAAATGATATTTTTTAGAAATTATATTGAATGCCAAAAACTGCCATATTTTTTTGATGGGCTGCCGCTCGATTTTCTCCACCAATAATATATTTTATCCAAGCATTGATATTCTCATTAATGACTGGATGTGAAAGTTGAATTGAAGCATGTCGAAAGACAAAATGTTTTGGTGTATTGTCTACTGGTCGATATTGGGTTTTTCCATCTTGTGTGTAATAGTTTAGACCCGTTGATAAATCAAGTATAAATTTTTGAGCTAAAGGTTGATTATAATTAAGTTCGACATAGGTATCGCCTTTATTCATATAAAATACATCATTTAAATAGGTTTCAACAAAAATACCGACTGAATTACCTGTCTTCTTATTGATCGGATGGCTTAAACGAACCCGTGATGCAAGACCCGTCGAGTTTTTACCGCCAGGATAGTAAAATGTTGTTAAATTAATATCATAATGTAAATCTTGATATTTATTATTATACCCCACTAAAAACAAGTTTTCGTAATAGTCTGGTGCTGGAGCAGGTTCTCCAGTTTGTAATGCTTTAACCGAAGTATCTAATTTTGAACCCCACCATGCGCTATAAAAACCTTTATAACTCGCATTTAAAAAAGCTTGTAGCGTAGCATTGTCATTTTCTGGGTTGTTGGTTGAGCCTTTAGAGACATATGCAGATACAGCTCGAATATAGCCATTAATTTTGATGTCATCGTTTGTATCTGCTTGAGCATTTGCTGTAAAAAATACCATTGAAGATAATGCAGCCATTAAAATAGTAGGTTTTCCAAAACCATTCATTAAAATTTCCTTTTACATTTGAAAGATAATTAGGGCGATTTAAATTATTTCTGAACATTTACATTTTTGGATTCAGGTAAAAACACCAAAGCAACTAAACTGAGAATACTAATACCAACGACATACCATGCTGGAGCCATTGGGCTGTCAGTCATTGCAATTAGCCATGTCACTATGAATTGTGTGGTGCCACCAAAAATTGCAGTTCCAAAAGCGTAAACTAAAGACAAACCTGTACTTCGAACAGCAATCGGTAAAAGTTCTGGAATTTGTACAAGACCTGCAGTTGCAAACATTGCAGTACATGAGGCAACAATTGCATTTACTGTAAAAAGTGTTAGTAAGCTAGGAGCATTACTCATCCATGTGAAGATAGGAATAACCAATAGCATTAAGACAATTCGCGGCAGAATGTTAACGACTTTACGACCAAATCGATCGCTTAATATGCCGCCAATAAGGGCAGATATAAAAGTCATGATGCCACCAACTAAAACACTTCCTTGAGCTATAGGAGCAGAAAGTTTTAGAACCTGAACCGCGTAACTCACCATGTAATTACCAATTTGAGAAGCAACGCCAATTGATGAGAATAAAAGAATACCTAAAATCAAAACCTTTTTATGTTCACGAAATACTGTACTGACAATTTCAGAACTAGAATGTTCATCTTTATTTTCATGTGTTTCAGGCAAAGTGCGACGAATATAAATTGCAATAGGAATAAGTACTAAACTCAAAAGAAAAGGAACTCTCCAACCCCAATCTGCGAGCTGTTCAGTGGTTAAATTAATTGAAAGAAGTACACCAAATGTTCCACCCACGGCGACTGCAAGTCCTTGACTAGCAATTTGCCAACTTGAGTAAAACCCTCGTTTTTTTGCTGGTGCAGCTTCAATTAATAAGGAGGTTGCAGGGCCAATTTCACCACCAAGGGCTAATCCTTGCATCAGACGGCAAATGACAACAATAATAGGCGCAATAATTCCTATACTTTCATAGCTTGGGGTAATGGCTAAACCTAATGTACCAACGGTAATTAATCCAACAGTTAATATCATGGCAGGTTTTCGACCTGCACGATCTGCGAAAGAGCCAATTAAAATTCCACCTAGTGGTCGGGCAAAAAAACCGACACCAAATGTGGCAACTGCTGCCATTAGGCTTCCGTACTCTCCTGTCACTGGAAAGAATGCTTTGCCGATATATACAGCAAAATATGCGTATATGACGAAATCGTAAAATTCTAGCGCATTCCCAGTAACAGCAGCAGCAACAGCTTTTTTGCTAATGGGTGGGGTTTCAGACAAATTGGTTGAAACCTGTGTTTGTTCAGAGGAAGAAGACATTGATATTACCTTCATATGGTATGGATAAATCACTTTAAATATTCATTTAAAGTACTTAAGACATAACTGAATTTAGTGGGATGAGAGGTTTTATCTCACACCATGTGTTAAAAATATTTGATGAACCATTCCATGGTTTATTGTGAGTGTTTGTTAATTAATTAAGACAGATATGACTCATGTTGATTAAGCATCATTATTTTTTAAGCCACTTAGTGCTTGTAATGTCGCTTTATGAGCCTGTTTCCAAATCTGATTTTTCCATTCAGGATCATCAGGATAGAAAGTGTCTTTCAAATTCTTACGAATTTCATTTCCTTGAACGGTATCAAACTGTTTATAGCGGTAAGCCCAATGATCTGCTCGAAGTGTATTGATCATTTTATCTAGCGGATAAGTACCGTATTCAAGACAAATACCGATGTGTTCTGCATGAGCACATTCTTCTGTTAAGGCAATTTGAATTGGTCCAGTCATTGGAATACTGGTTGAACTTCCTGTATGGACACTTGTGATTTCACCCCACCAGTTTTGAGCTTTTTTAAAGACATTAGAGTCAAAACTTGCGAAAATTTTTTCACCTAGACCATAAGGACCTAGACCAGTGTGAATATCTATAGATGCAATGAGTGGAACATTTGGCGTGTATTTTTTTAAAATATGTCGGATGGTCGTATTACTCCAAGTGGGTGAAAACCCTCCAAAATACATCCCATCTGGAAAATGGTGCTGACCTAAAGTGATTGCATATTGAAGAGACTTTTCACCATGAATAACTTGATAATGATTGAGTTGTTCATCTTGTTCAAAAGGATAAATAGGAGGAAGAAGGGCATTATGAATCTTACTGTATTCTTTATTTTCAGGAAGATTTTCAGCAAAATTAATAAAATTTCGATTTAGATCAACATTATCTTCATTGACCCGACGTAAGTGGGAAAATCCATAAGGGTTAACTGCATGTATGTATAAAATAGCGATATCATGAGGAAGGTTTAGCGTTGAGGACAGTAATCCAGTTTGAATAGCAGAACCTGTAAAACCTTCTACACCATGTACGCCACTGAGAATAATTAATAATTTAGAAGCATTTACCTCTCCTTCATAAACGACATCGATTGCTAACTCTTCCTGATTAATTCCTTTAAACGGTGAAATATAATGATCAATTGCAAGATGTCTTTTTTTTGCTGCGGATAGAAATTTATTTCTTGATTCAATATAGCTTTCGCTAAATAGATTCAAAATTTCAACACTATTCATTGTCGTATTTTCCTGAAAACTCTATTGATCTAATTTCAAACGTTGACGCATTCTGTGACGGCATGCCTCACCAAATGCTTTAAATATGTTTCGTGAAAGTTCATGATCATGAACTCGCATTTCAGGATGCCATTGCACGGCTAAGGCGAAGCTTTTCGCCTTTTTAATTGAAAATGCTTCGACCAAACCATCTGGAGCAATCGCTTCAACAACTAAACCATCGCCAAGTTTCTCAATACCTTGGTGATGAAGTGAATTTACATTGGTATATTTTGAAGAGTGAAGCTGAGAGAGAATGCCACCTGGAACGATCTCAATAGCATGATTGTCTTCATACCATTGTTGAATGGGCCTTGCACGATCACCTTCACGATGGTCGATTGCTTCAGAACGTTCATAAACAGCAGTATTAAGTGTTCCTCCCCATGCGACATTTATTTCTTGCAGACCTCGACAAATTGCAAGTATTGGAATTTCTGCCTCTATTAATTTGCAAAGAAGGGGGAGAATTGTTTGATCACGATTTGGGTCAAGTAGAGGATCATTCTCTTTGGGAATACCACCATAATAAATAGGAGAAACATTCGATGGACTTCCCGTGAGTAAAATACCATCAATATTGGCAATTAAACTTGGATAATCAATTGATTCTGGGTCAGAAGGTAGTGACATTGGGAGTGCATTTGCAGTATTGGCTACAGCTTCGACATAACCAAAAAATAATGAATAAGCACGATGTCCGTATCGTTCTATGCAGTCTGTTGAAATAGCAACAAGAGGCTTAATCTCTCTTTCTTGATGTAATACTTTATTCATAAAAATCTGCTAGGCGGTTAAGGATTACGCTGAGAAGTGTATAAATAAGATTGACTGATGTAAATTGCATTATTAATTGTGATATATTGCAATTTTTGCAATTAAAATAAATGTGTCATGAATATTAGACAGTTACAACATTTTCTTCAGGTGATGGAAACGGGTTCACTGAGTCTTGCAGCAGAAAAAGTATATTTAAGTGAGTCGGCTTTATCTCGTAGTTTGCGCGCTTTAGAAGATGAGCTTCGTGTTCCTTTATTTGATCGTAGTAATCGACGTTTACAACCAACGGCTTATGCATTTGAATATTTAGAGCGTGCCAAGAGAATTGTATTTGATGAACGTGAAGGGGCACGTGCATTAACAATGATGAAATTAGGAGATTATGGATCGTTAAAAATTGGGCTAGGATCATCTCTTGCAATGGATTTTTTATCTCCCATGATTAAGACCATGCTTAAAGAAAGCCCGAATATACGAATACAAGCTTTAGTTCAAAGCTCAGATATTCTTTTAGAAGAGTTATTGAAAGAAAAGTTAGACTTTTTTATTGGTGATGTAAAGTTGGTTGCAGGAATTGGAGAAATATCAGTAGAACCGTTATATAATTGTGATGTTGCTTGGTTTGCTAGAAAAGATCATCCATTGGCATGTAAAAAAAATATTACAATTAAAGATATTCAAAAGTATCCAATGATTGGATCTGGTTATATGAATGATAGTCATGCATGGACAATGTCTAGACTATATGATTTATCATTGCCAATAGAAAATCATTTTTCTGCGAGCATTAATAATCTAGAAACCGTTCATAAATTAATCGTTGCAACAGATGCAATTGCACCATCAACATTTATTGCAATGCTTCACCTTCTTCGTTCCGGTGAGGTCGTAAAAATTGATGTTTGCCCAGAATTAAAATTAGATATGGTCTTGGGTGTTATTCGTTTATCACTTCGAACGCTTGTACCTTCTGTAGAGAAAGTTTTTGATTTACTTCGAGAATATTTTATAAAGGTTGATACAGAAATTAAAGAGTTTTCTTCTTCATAATTCAAAAGAGGATGTGATGTCTTCTTAATCAGCGGTTACAATGTTTAAACTTAAATAAGTAATGCGGTGAGTAACATATTTGGAAATTTCCATCTCAATTATTTTATTTAACCTTGATAAAAAAGACGGGAATACATGGTTGTAAGTTATGTTTTGGATCAATACTTAAATGAGGAGCAATCGCTTCTGGTATTGAGTATTACGGCTTAACTAAATAAAAAAATATAGCGAAAATGAACTATAGTTTACATTCACGCTATTCTTATACAGAAAATATTAGCAGTTTTTAATCAATATAATTAGATATTTCTATTAAGTTATCATCTGGATCTCGAATATATACAGACATTATATTGCCCATAGCACCTGTACGTTGAATAGGTCCTTCTTCAATTTTGATCTCTAAATCATGGAGGTGTTGAATAACCACATCTAATGGTGTTTTTGCTATAAAACATAAGTCAGCAGAGCCTTTTGTGGGAAATTTAGCCTTAGGTTCAAATTCATTTCCAGCTTGATGCAAATTAATTTTTTGCTGTCCAAACTGTAGTGCTTTACGATCATTTTTAAAAGAAACGACCTTGAAATTTAGAACGCTATTATAGAAGTTACATGATTTCTCTATATCAGAAACTGTTAAAACTAAATGATCTAAATGTGAAATTTCCATATTAACTCTCAAAATATTTGAAGTCATTGAACAGTTGATTTATCAAATAATTTAATTGATTTTAAACAGGCTTACTGTTTTCAATTCGTTAAAAATTAAGATATAAACCATTTAATTTTATTTTTAAATAATGTAGAGATTATCATTGAGCATATCGCTAAAATTGTTATGGATAGATGGAAAGTACTTCATTATCAATAACTGTAAGCTGTGAGCCAATTTTTAAATGCTGTGCTATAGATTTGGCTTATTTAATTTATACAAAGTAAAGTATGTAAATTGTATATACAAGGAAAATTGACGGATTTAACAATGAAAAAAGTGATTCCTTTTGTTTGTGATGTAAATTGTTCAGGTATACAAGAATGGATATCTGTGTTGCAAAAGGCGATGCCTGAGCTACAAATTATCTTACTGGATGAACTTGACGAAGCAACACGTGCAACATGTGACGTAGCAATTGTTGCCAATCCAAATCCGAATGATTTGAAAAAACTGATCAATCTTAAATGGGTTCATAGTGTGTGGGCGGGTGTTGAACGGCTTGTGAATGACTTACATGATCAACATGAGATTAAGGTTGTAAGATTAGTTGATCCACAGTTATCGAAGACCATGGCAGAAGCTGTTCTTGCGTGGACTTTATATTTGCACCGTGACATGCCACGATATGCAAAACAGCAACGAAATAAAATATGGTTGGATCATGACTATATTCCAGCCGAA
Source organism: Acinetobacter sp. ANC 4558 (assembly GCF_002135375.1). Lineage (GTDB taxonomy): Bacteria > Pseudomonadota > Gammaproteobacteria > Pseudomonadales > Moraxellaceae > Acinetobacter. The sequence goes on from NZ_NEGH01000011.1 coordinate 56,619, forward strand.
GAAAAAACGATTTCTATTTTGGGATTAGGTGCATTAGGCACTCTTTCGGCAAAGAAATTAAGAACTGCTGGGTTTAATGTATCTGGATGGAGTAGAACGCTAAAAAGTATTCCAGAAATAACTTGCTATGCTGGAGAGCAAGGTTTATCTGAAATGCTAGAAACGACCAATATCTTAATTTGTTTATTGCCATTGACACCTCAAACTAAAGAAATCGTGAGTCATCACTTATTAAAAAAACTTCCGAAAAATTCGTCGATTATTAATTTTAGTCGCGGATCAATTATTGATGATATTGCTTTACGTGAAGCACTGGATCAACGGCATTTAGCACATGCGGTATTAGACGTTTTTGATCAAGAACCGTTACCTTCAAATTCATGGCATTGGAGTCATGAGCATGTCACGGTTTTACCCCATATATCCGCACCGACAAATCGTAAAACTGCATCAATCATTGTTGCCCATAATATTCAAAAATATCGTGATACGGGCATTATTCCTTCTTTTGTGAATCGAGAAATTGGTTATTAATGAGGATGGTAATGGCTTGCATTTATTTTTAAAGCTAAAGTCTCAACAATAAAGGTAGATTGCATTTTTAGGCAATAGTTATCTCAAATGGCTAGGTCGTCTATTTGATAGATTGATCTGGAATAATGCAATAAAACAGACATTTTGAAGTGTCTGTAACCACAAAAAATGGGTGATAACTTCTATTCGATGTATTCTCAACGTACATTGTGCTTTGATTGCTAGATTATGATTACTTCTTAAGTAGCGACCATAGTTGTGATTATAAATGAATGATAAAAATATCGCATTGGGACTGTACGAAATAAAACAAGAATGGCAATTAGAGGTGTTGGAAAAACAACTTTTTTGTTGGAATTTAAAATGGAAAACCAACAATTAAATTAATAAATTTTATAAGTAATTGAAATAAATGATAAATTAATTTGGCATGATTACTGCTAAATATGGATATGAAATTTTAAAAGATAAGGAAAATTCATGTCCGTTGTTATTGATGAAGTTGAAGAAATTCAAGAAACTCATTCAGGGTTATCTCATATTTGGATTACTAGATGTCCAGTACCAACAGCAACAGGTATTTCATTAAAGCGTGGGACGTTAAGAAAAAAATTTGAACACCAAGGGATTGATATTGAAGTTCTGCAAGATGCCAATAAAGGACTTTCAATTCATCATTTTGACCATAAATTACCAGCTTTATTCCGTGAAGGTGGCAATGTTCCAGCATTGGCAGCACTTTCAGAAGGGGCACCAAGTCGTTTAATTGGATTGACGTGGATTGATGAATGGCAAGTATTAATTGTACGCCCAGACTCAAATATTAGTCATCCTGAACATTTGAAAGGTGTAAGAGTTGCTTTACCAGAATATGCAGAAAAACGTGCAGGAAGTATTTTCCGCGCCATGTCATTACAAGGCATTCGCGGTGCTTTACAGTTAGCAAACTTAAGTTTTAGAGATGTTAAATTTGTTGAAGTACCTGAGCGTGCTGAATCTGTGAATAAAGAAATCAGACGTGATGCAAGCTCATATTGGTCAGGTTTAGATGCACTCTTAACAGGTGACGTTGATGCAGTATATGTAAAAGGTGCATCTGCAGTTGAAGCAGCAACTAAACGTGGTTTAAAAGTCGGAATTGATCTTGATCAATTTGAAGACTTCACTTCACGTGTAAACAATGGTACTCCACGTCCAATTACAGTCCATAAAGATTTACTTAAAGATCATTTTGAAATTGTGGTTGATTTCTTAGAAGAATTATTTGATACCGCAGACTGGGCATCTGAAAATTTAGATGAAGTATTAAATATTTTACAAGATGAAACGATTGCAGGTGCAGAAAGTGTTGCAACAGCTTATCGCAATGATTTTCATAAATCCTTACATCCGTCTTTAAGCCATGATCGTTTAGAACTATTAAAACAACAAAAAGATTTTCTTTGGTTACACGGCTTTTTAGAGCGAGATATTGATCTCGATGCTTGGATAGATGACGGTCCATTACAAGAAGTACTAAAACGCCGTAAAAATAAAGCAATTTAATAGAAATAGGAATTAAACCATGACTGCAATTATTCAAACATCACTTTCAAGTGAACTCACAGATTTTATTGAAGAACATAGAAAAATAGCGGAGTTTGCATTTGAAGTTTTTCGTAATACTTCGACCATTACTGCAAATGGGACAGTGAATTTCGTTGAACGTGGACCTGAAAACACGTTGGTTACGTTTAACTATGCAGGACCTTGGTCTCCAGAACGAAAAAGTAAAGTGCTGGTTGAAACATTAGAGGGAGAAGTACTCTCTGGTCGTAAGGGGGCAGGTGGTCGCTACAATAAATTATTTCGTGAACATGCTGATGTGACGACGATTTCACATGTACATGCACCAAATTTAGGGGCATGGGCGCAAACACATCGGACTTTGCCAATTCGTTATGTTCCAGTACAGCGCTTTCATTTATTTAAAGAATTGCCTGTTTATATTGATCGTCGTCAAGCGGAAGTTGATTTCATTTTAGATCAGCTACGTATTGATAGTGATTACCGCGCCATTTTAGAAGCCAATGGTGGTGCAACAGTTTGGGGGCGTAAGGGGTTACAAGAGACTGCTGAATTTATTTTATTGCTTGAAGAAGGTGCACAAATTCAGCTTTTGGCGGAATTGATTGGTGGAAGTCGTGAATACGGTCAAGGTGTATTACATCAACAATGGAAAATGAGTGGATTAACAGATAAAGCGAAAGCATTGGGTTTATTACCACAAAGCGAATAAACGCAAATCGATTTAGGCATTCAAAAGTAAAGATGTAGAGAGAATTATGGCTGTAAAACTTTTGTGGTATTTAACATCTCCAGATGGTCCTTATCCATGGTTAGAAAATGGACGTTGGGATACGGATTATGAACATTTAAAGCAAGTTGCTATTACAGCAGATCGGGTGGGATTTTATGGCTCACTCATGGGTACAAGTGAATATGAAACACTAGCTGTTGCAGCAAGTCTTATTCCGTTCACAGAGCGATTAAAATTTTTAGTGGCTCAACATCCAGGAGAAGTTCAGCCTGCTGTCTTAGCAAAATATGCACAAACCTTTGATGCATTTTCCAAAGGGCGATTGTTATTTAATGTTGTGAATGGAAATGACAGAGGTTTGGCTGCTTTAGGTATTCATTACAGCCATGATGAACGTTATGACTTTAGTAAAGAATATTGGACTGCGTTCCAACAAAATTACCTAGGCGATACTTCTGGGTTTGAAGGGAAGTTTGTAAAAATTTCACCTCGTCAAGAAAGTGCTTCTCCGATGGGGAAATGGCGAGGTCCGACCCAAAGTAAAGGAATTGAGTTATGGGGGGCAGGGACGTCAGACAAGGGTGTTGAACATTCTGTAGCACTATTAGATGTCTATCTTAGCTTTGCCAATACCCCCCCACTTTTGGGCGCTAAATTTAAAAAAGTTGCAGAAAAGGCAGCGGAAGTGGGTAGAACACTTGAGTTTGGTACTCGCTTACAAATTATTGTGAGAGAAACAGAAGAAGAAGCTTGGCAATATGCTCAATCTTTATTAGACAAACTTGATGTGAACTATGCAATTGAAGCAGTAAAACGTCAGTTACCAGCAGGTGAAAGCTTTGAAACGTACCAAAGTCCTCATCCACAAGTGCAAAGAAACTTGGAATTATTAAGACAAGGCATTTTACCCAAAGCGAAAGATTTTGAAATTTATCCAAATGTGTGGACAGGTCCGTCTTTGTTTGGGTTTGATATTTTAAATCCTGCTGCAGGAACCGCTTTAGTCGGTAGTGCTGAAAAGATTGCTGAACGTATTAAAGAATATGAAAGTTATGGTGTGTCAGCATTTATTTTATCTGGCTTTCCTTTAATTAGTGAAGTTTATCGTGTGGCAGATTTACTGTTCCCATTACTTGACTTAGATCATGGTTTTGAATTGCCCAATCTGAAGAATAAATCAGATTCAGGTATTTCTCATCAGACTAAAACAGTCGCTTAAGAGGAAGTTCATGACACAACATTCAGCTCGTTCAATTGGGTTCAAGCACTCTCTGGTTACGATGTTCGTCCAAAGGATTGAAACTGGTTTATTTCGACAATTTATGAATGATCAGCCCAATTTTTTTTGTACGTGCTGGATGCTGTGGCTTCAACAGAGCTTTTGGAAACACACCATAAATACGCACATGCAAACGAGTCAATTTAAATCTTCAGATGCAAATCTGTGGCTAAACATCTAAACCAGCAATGAGATGGTAACAATGAGCAAAATTACACGTAGAGAATTATTTAAACATACTGGTTTAGGTTTAGGAACAATTGCGGCTGCAAGTTTAATCGGCTGTTCTCGTTCAGATGCACCTGCAGAACCTTCGGCAAATCAATCAGCTCAGGATCATGAACCTCAAAAAGGTGGTGTGATTAAAATTGGTGTGATTAATGGGAATCAAGCAGGAAATTTAGACGCGCATAAACCCATTGGAATGTCTAGTGCATTTCGTGGATGGCCTCTATATGCAAAACTTTGGGAATGGGGTCGTGATATTCAGCCACAATTGGCTTTGGCTGAATTTGCTGAACCGAATGCAGATGGAACCAAATGGACCATTCGACTAAAGAAAGGCTTAGAATTTCATCACGGTAAGACGATTACAGCAGATGACGTTATTTTCTCGGTACGTCGCCTCACAGATCCTCAGCTTGCATCTCCATTTGCAGCCTATTTATATTCTTTACAACGAGATTCAATTAAAAAACTTGATGAGTACACCATTGAAATTCCATTTGCACAGGACAAAGGCTTAGTTGCATTACCTGAAGCATGGATGAGTTGGGGAGGAATTGTTCCAACAGATTATGATCCTGTAACGAATATTGTTGGTGCAGGTCCTTTCAAACTTGAAAGTTTTACTCCAGGACAACGTTCTCGATTTGTCCGTTTTGAAAATTATTGGAAACCGAACCAACCGTATGCAGATGCGATTGAGGTAATTGATTTCAAAGATCAAACAGGTAGATTGGCGGCATTACAATCTGGACAAATTGATATTGCAACAGGAATCCTTGCAGAACATTTACCCCTGATTCAAAAAAATTCGCAATTGAATGTTGTGGCATCTGAAACTGATGCTTGGCAATCATTTGATATGAATACTAAAAAACCACCATTTAATGATGTACGTGTACGCCAAGCTTTCCGATTGATTGCTAATCGTGATGATTTGGTTAAACGTGCTTTGGTGGGGCAGGGACGTGTTGCAAATGATCTTTATTCATTTAGCGATCCTGTTTATAACCATGATATTGAACAGCGTAAACAAGATTTAGATCAGGCAAAAGTATTATTAAAACAAGCAGGTTTTGACAATAATTTAAAGGTTGATCTTTATACAGGTCCAGACAGTAATGCGGCTTTAGTTTTTGCCCAACATGCAGCGCAAGCTGGTGTACTTGTCAATGTACGTCAGGTAGAGGCAGCAACATTTGCCGATGCAGTGAAACAAGACTGGGCATTTAGTACTGGTTCTGGTGTTTCACGTCCATTTTTATTAACGGTACTTCAAGTGGATGGGCCAGATGCTGCAAATAATAAAACACGATTTAAAAATGAGCGTTTTTCTGAATTAGTACATGCTTCATTGCAACAGGCAGATCTAGAAAAACGGAAGAAATTGGTTCATGAAGCTCAGAAAATTCAACATGAAGAAGGTGGTTTACTTTTGTGGGGCTTTAGCAATGTATTAGATGCACACTCTAATAAAATTGGTGGAATTACCCCTGATCAGACAGGATTTTCAGGATGGCGTACCGATGGGTTTTGGCGCAGAGGGTAAGGTATGACATCTCATACGAGTGAAATAGATAAGTCGATTGAACAAAAATCTGCAATGAAAAATTTTGAAATACCCGCTTGGTTACCGTGGTTTTTGACACGGTTAGCACTAGGTGTATTGGTTGTGTTTGTGATTACATTGATTGTATTTATCGCGACACAAGCATTACCATCAGATCCTGCAAGAGTCATTTTGGGACCAGAAGCGCCAGATGAAACAGTTCAATTGCTAAGAGAACAGTTGGGTTTAACTCAACCGATTTTATTACAATATTGGCATTGGCTGAGTCAGTTATTTCAGGGCAATTTTGGCATTTCGATTGATTCACATGTTCCAGTTGCACAAATAATTGGTAACTTTTTTGGCAATACGATTGCATTAACTTGTTTAGTCCTTGTGATTACTATCCCTGTTTCTGTGGTATTGGGTGTGTGGTTAGCATTACATCGAGACAGCATCTTAGATCGAGTTGTTGTATCAACCTCAATTTTATTTAAAGCTGTACCAGGCTTTGTATTGGCAATATGGTTGATGATGTTTTTTTCAACATCGGTATTTCATATTTTACCTGCAGCGTCCTTATTAATTCCTGGTCAATCTCCGTTTACTCAACTGGAATTTCTAATCTTACCTGTGATGACCTTATCGTTGTCACTGATCCCTTATTTAATGCGATTGGTGCGTGGCTCAATGATTGATGCATTGGAGTCTGATTATGTTACTGCGGCAAGAATGAGAGGAATTCCAGAGCGAAGAATTATTTGGCGTCATGTGCTCCCTAATGCCTTAGTTCCAGTGATTCAAGGTACCGCATTAAGCACACGTGTTTTATTGAGTGGTGCGTTGATTATTGAAGTGGTATTTAGTTATCCAGGCATTGGAAATGCTCTAAATGCAGCAATTGAAATGCGTGATATTCCAACAATTCAAGCCATTGTCCTGCTTTTAACGATTTGTGTGGTTGTCATTAATCTAATTGCTGACTTAATCACCACATTATTAACGCCTAAAATTAGAACGACGAAAAAGCATAAAGCACGTTCACCAGGGCGTCGTCATGCCTTAAGTTTATGGAAGACGGGTCGTCCTATTACAGTTAAACCTGTAGATCGTCGTAATGCATTAAAAAATGTAAATAAAGGAGATGTTAAATGAATGCACTCCCAGAAAATAAGCATACATTTTTAAAACTTTTATTGCGTGAACGCCAAATCCGTTTCGGTTTCATTGTCACCATTTTAGTTTTAGTTTTTGCATTAATTGGACCAAGTATTGCACCTTTTGAGCCAACTGCATTAGTGGGTACAACATATGGTCAACCAGAAGGTCAGTCTTTATTAGGCTATGACTACATTGGTCACGATGTTTGGTCACGTGTTTTAACAGGTGGTACATCTGTGATTTGGATGACGCTTACTTCTAGTTTAATTGCGCTCATTATTGGTTCGAGTTTAGGAATTTTATCTGCATTTGCCCGAAATAAAGTAGATCAGTTTGTGACTTGGTTAACCGATGTATTCATGGCCTTTCCAGATTTAATTCTGGTACTTCTCATCGTTTCTATGTTGGGTCGTCAACCGTGGTTAATTGTATTAACCGTTTCAATTGCCTTTATTCCAGGGGTAGTACGTTTATCACGTAGTGTTGCTTTAAATATTGTTGAACAAGAATATGTTGAACAAGCAAAAATTTTAGGATATTCAAAGCCATATATTCTATTTTATGAAATTTTACCCAATATGCTTACTCCACTTCTCATTCATTTAGGGGTGATGCTGACTTGGGCAGTTGGAATGCTCGCTGGACTTGCATTTTTAGGTTATGGCGTTGCTCCACCGATAGCAGATTGGGGATTAATGATTAATGAAAATCGAGCAGGATTATTTATTCAGCCTTGGGCCGTATTTGCACCTGTTATTTTGATTGCTTTGTTTGCACTTGGAACCAATGTACTGGCTGAAGGTGTGGGACGAGCAGCCGCACGTATTGAGGAAAAGTAAAGATGAATCATCAATATCGTCCAACAGTTTTATCGGTGCAAAACTTATCTGTTGGCTTGGTCACAACAGCTAAAGATGTCATATCAGAAATTAGTTTTGATTTAAAAGAAGGTGAAGTTCTTGGTTTAGTTGGGGAAAGTGGTTCAGGTAAAACCACGTTATCGAGTGCATTACTCGGTTATTCGCGTCATGGTGCAAAAATTACTCAAGGTAAAGTTGAGCTCGATGGGGAAGATATTTTAGCACTTGATGAACATGCGTTACGTCAGATTCGCGGAAGCAAAATTAGTCATGTGGCACAGGATCCAGGAACAGCTTTAAATCCATCGTTAAGAATAGGACAGCATCTTGATGAATTATTAGAAGTTCATCATAAACAAATCACTCCAGCAGAGCGATTAATTAAAGTTAAGAAAATTTTACAAGAGGTCGGTTTACCTGCTGACGATCAATTTTTAAAACGTTTTCCACATCAACTGTCTGGTGGACAGCAACAGCGAATATTATTGGCGTTGGCTTTTTTGTTGCATCCACGCTTAATTGTTTTGGATGAACCGACAACTGCCTTAGATGTAACCACACAAACTTTAGTTTTGAACATTATTCGAAAGTTATGTCAAGAATATAAAGTTTCTGCCATTTATGTTTCACATGATTTAACCGTCGTTAAAGATATTGCAGATCGGGTTATTGTCTTATATTCAGGGCGTATTGCTGAAGATGCACAATTACCACAACTATTTGAACAACCGAAACATCCGTATACACAAGGCTTAATTCATGCGATTCCTGATGTTTCGATTCGTAAATTGTTATCTCCGATTGAAGGACATGCACCTTCACCGAATCATCGCCCTGCAGGTTGTGCATTTGCACCACGCTGTTTTTATGCCACGGATCTGTGTCGAACACAGCATCCACAATTAATCAAAATGGTTGATGAATTTGAACCTCATTTTGTGGCTTGCCATCATTTAAATCAAATTGAATTATTTGAGCCTGTACAAGAGGAATTGAGTCTAAACTTACAAGAATCTGAGCAAAAAGTTTTATTAAATGTTGAAAATATTAATGCTTGGTATGGTCATCACCAAGTTTTATTTGATGCATCATTTCAATTGCGACAAGGTGAATGCCTTGCTTTGGTGGGCGAGTCAGGTTCTGGAAAAACGACATTATCGAGAGCATTAGCAGGTTTAAACGATAGTGTTGAAGGCAAATTATTTCTTGAGCATGCGTTGTTACCTTTTAGTGGAAAACTAAGAACATTAGCGCAACGCCATCAACTACAGTATATCTTCCAAAATCCGTATAAAGCTTTAAATCCTGCACATACCATTGGACAAACATTGTCTAAAGTCGTTGAGCATTTTTATAACACGACCAAGGCAGAAACTGCTGAAAAAGTTGCACAAGTATTGGCAAAAGTTTCGTTGCCACTACAAGTTAAAGATTTATATCCACGAGATTTATCTGGCGGTGAACGGCAACGTGTTGCCATTGCACGAGCGCTCTTATGTCAGCCTAAAATTTTAATATGTGATGAAATTACTTCAGCACTCGATGTCTCTGTGCAAGCCTCTATTTTAAAATTACTTCAAGAACTTCAAAAACAAGGCGTCACCTTATTGTTTGTTACGCATAACTTAGGTGTTGTACGTGCAATTGCTGATCGCATTGCTGTATTGAAGAATGGAAAAATTGTTGAATATGGCCATACAGATCAGGTGTTGAACCAACCGAAACACGCTTATACCCAACTTTTACTTGCACATGCGCCAAGTCTTTATAACAGCACAGCAGCAAAAGTTGAAGATAAACAACATTATTTAGATATTTCTGGAGCTTAAACATGAATGATATTCACAACCCTAATTTTCTCGCATTAGGTGCAGTCCGTCATATTCAAACTGAACAAGAAGCGTTACAAGTCGCAAAAGAGGTTGCAAAACAGCTCAATGAGTTTGCGAAGAATCCTGAATATAACAGAACGATTCCTTATGAACAGGCGAGATTAATTTCTGAGGCAGGTTTAACGACAATTAGTGTGCCTAAACAATTTGGTGGTTTGGGTGCAAGTATTTTAACGATTGTTAATGTTGTTAAAATTATTTCTGCTGCAGATGGTGGTGTTGGTCAGTTATTACAAATTCATTTCACCATGTTCCGTGGCATTTTAAATGGATATGATGATGATATTCGTGATCAATTAATTGCTGATGTCTTGGCAGGAAAACGTTTAGGTAATGCACTTGCGGAGGTTGGTGGAAAAGATAAATTCCATCATAAGACGCGTGTTGAGAAAAATGAACAAGGACAATCGGTATTAAATGGCAGTAAGTTTTATTCAACAGGTTCTTTGCTTGCAGAATGGATTTCACTCATTGCAGGGAGTGATGAAGGTCCAGTATCTGTTCTTGTACACCGTAATACACCAGGATTAGAACTTATTGATGACTGGAGTGCGATTGGACAAAATAATAGTGTCAGTGGCACAGTTAATTTTCATCAAATTGTATTAGATGAGCGTTACATTGCTAAACGTAACACGGGTGGTCTAGGAACTGTTTTACGAACTGGTTTAACATGGCCACAAATTTTACATGCAGCGATGGATACAGGAATTGCTTTAGGTGCATTGCAAAGTGGTATTGAATATTTACAAGAGAATGCACGTCCTTGGGTTGAAAGTGGTGTTGATTCTCCAACACAAGAACCACATATTATTAAACAAATTGGCGAGTTTGTAGTATTGGTTCGTTCAGCAGAAGCATTACTTGATCGTTCAGCAAATATTTTTACCCAGCATTTAGAAAATGTTCAAGATGAAGATTTACAAACTGAATTGATTTTATCTGTTGCTGCAACACGTAGTCAGTCTGATGCTGCATCATTAAAAATTTCAAGTGAAATCTTTGGTTTATTGGGTGCTAGCTCAACGTTATCAAAATGGAATTTAGATCGTTTTTGGCGAAATGCACGTACGCATACTACACATGATCCAATTCGCTGGCGTTTATACCATGTTGGCAACTATTACTTAAATAACATTCCACCTGGTGAATATAATTCGGTGCTACTGAAAAGACAGGCGCAAAATGTAACGCAATTCTCGAAAGAAAAATAATCGTTATTTATTATTAATAGAAAAAAACTCTATCTGTATCAGATAGAGTTTTTAATTGCTGATGATTGTATAAAAAGGTTTGATTTATATGGAATTTATAAATCAAACTGGATCAAAATATTATTTTAGAATGTTTTGATAAGCTTCAGGTGCTAACCATTCTTTTACATCTATTTGTTTTGGAATAAACTTCCAACGATATAAAAAGTCACTTAAGTCTTGTAATGCAAGTACCGACGTTTCATCAAAATTGGTATTTAATTTTAAATGTGCATTTTCGCCATATGCTAAATGAATCCATTGCTCACTACTATTACATTCTTTTGCTAAGTAGCGATGCGTATCGCTAGCATGTAGATGAGACCATTGTTCTGCTTCAAGAACAGATTCTACAATGGTTTGAGCTTGTTCTGGATAATTTAATAAAAAGCTCTCATCTACAGTCAATGTCCGTGGTGTACCATTATTTGAACGTAAGATCGGGTCAGGATGTGAACCAATATCAATAATGGTATGTAAAGCAAAGTCATGAGCAACTTGAGCTGCATGCGCACCTTTTAAAAAGATTGCATCAACATCGCCTTTTAATAAAGCGACAATTTCAGCACTGGCATTTTGTTTATTTCGATCACCTAAACCTGTTGCAGGACCATCTTGATGAAGATACTGTTGCTGTTGAGCTTCTACGATATCTTGGCGAATCGTATCGACTAACTCTAAGTCTGCAACTTCTAGACCAACTGTTTTCAAGGCATTTTCTAAGCCACGAATTGCTTGTGCACGTGAAAAATCAATTAATGCATCTTGATTATGAGGTAGACCAAAACGTTTCCCTTTTAAATCAGAAACATTTTTGATGCCTGTATCATAGCGTGTAAGTAATAACTGAATTTCATCTGCCCATGATAAACCAATGACTTTGGTTTTTTGACCAGATGAATAGGCCCAAATTGCTGGAATACTACCGCCATGGCGTACAGAGTTTTCTAAGGTATGGTTAAAATGAGAGTTACGGACATCTTTTGAGTTTGATTCACGAATAGATTTAATTTCGATATCTTGCTCAGAAAATTTGTTTTTTAACCAACCCTTTTGAATGGCAATCCCTAAACCTGTAGGTACTGGGCAACGTGTATACCAAAGTGTTTTTAAAGAAGTAGGTGTAAGTGTCGTCATAGCAACATCCTAAATAGATTTAAATGAATTAAAGCAATATTGATGCCATTTTATAAGTTATTGATTTTTAATAAATATTTTTGTTATATGAATTTATGATGTTGATATATCAGATTTTGTTGAAATCAAAACATATTCTTCCAAAGGGTGTCTGAAATTCAACATTACATAATATCTTAAAAATATAAAATAATAAAAAACAAATAGTTGAGATTTTTTTGCTCAATTGAAAATTGGCATAATTTTAGCAATATGAGCTTAGTTTAGATTTATATTTTGGTTGAAATGTTGAAACAATATCCATTGTTACGTAGCTTAGCACTTTATCGATTTATGCCATTTCGTTTTGGACTAACTGCTGTCTTATTTTTTTTAGCGAATTTAGGATTAGCATTACAACAGTTTTCGATTGGTCAAGCGATTGATACCTTGCGCCACAGCGATCCAAGTACATTATTTCAACATGCATGGTCAAGTCCATTAAACCCATGGTTCTGGTTTTTATTACTTTCAACCATTGCAATCGTTCGATCTTTAATTCAGTACTTAGCTGGAATTAGCGCATTAACGATCGGGCAACAATTATTAACCATTTTACGTGAAAATATTTTTAGTCAAGTTCAGCATTTAGATATTTCATGGCATTGGAAACATGGGCTCGGTGAAGTCTTATCACGTAGTACACGCGATTCAGATAAACTTAAAGAAGCTTTAATTAATTTTTGGCGACAAGTTTTTGAGTCAGTTTTAGTGGTTATTGCGACAACAGGTTTACTTTGTTGGTATAACGTTTGGCTTGGTTTAGTGCCTTTATTCTTCGTTGCTTTAGGCATTTTTGTTTTATTTAAATTAACAAATCAGTTGGTTCATTTAGACCATAAAGTGGCATATGCATATGAAAAAGTAGGAGACACTTTGGCTGAAAGTGTGAATGGTGTTCGTGTTGCAAAAGCCTTCCGCTTAGAAAATAAATTACAACAACGTTTCACAGATGCGATTCATCATTTTATTCACCATTCGCTTCAAGCAATTGCATTAGCTTCAAAACGGTTGCCAATTCCACAAATGATTATTGCATGTTCTTATTTATGGGTCATCGGGTTTGGTGCATATTTGATTGGACAACATCAATTACAAATAGGGGAATTTATAGCAGCCGTATTGATGGCAAACCTACTGGTATTTCGAATAGAAGGCATTGGTCAAGTATTACATATCTTTGCAGATGCACGATCTTCTGCTGTTAGAATTTGGCAAATGTTAGATGAAAAATCTAAAATTATTGATGGCAATGAAGCATTTTCGAAATCTGTGGATCATGGACTGAGTATTAAATTAGATCATGTGAGTGTTTTTTCTATAGAAAGCAAAAAATATATTTTAAGACAATGTAATGCGGTCTTTAAAGCAGGTGAAATTGTAACAGTTGTAGGCAAAACAGGTGCTGGAAAAACAACATTAATGAATTTGTTGAATCGATTCATTGATCCAACAGAAGGCAGAGTATTGATTGGCTCAGATGAAGAAGGCTGGGTTGATATTAAACATTTAAAATTACAAGAATTACGGTCTTTGGTTCAAATTATTCCCCAAGAAAATTTCTTTTTTTCAGGAACATTGGCAGAAAATTTAAGAGTGGCTAAGTCTGATGCAAGTGATCAAGAATTACTGAATGCACTTGATCAAGCTTCAGCATTAGAATTAATTCAACGACTTGAATATGGTTTGGACACCATTATTGGCGATAAGGGAGTGACATTATCTGGCGGTCAAAAGCAAAGAATTGCAATTGCTCGCGCAATTTTAAAAAACTCACTGGTCTTGGCTTTAGATGATTCAACAAGTGCATTAGATGCAACTACAGAACAACAGGTTCTTGGAAAAATTAGTCAATATTCTTCAACACAATCTTTAAAAACCTTAGTCATTAATTCAAATAAACCAACCACTATCGCATTATCAAATTGGGTGTTGGTACTTGATAAAGGAGAAATTATTGATCAGGGCAATCATTACGAATTATTAAAACGTTGTGATTATTATTGTGAGTTAATGGGTTTTGAAAAGCCTGAACCAACACAAATGTTAACAGCTACAGTTATGACGGTATAAGAGGCTTAGACATGAATATATCCACTCAAAAATTTCAGCCGAGAAAAGAAATAAGTGATTTGCAAGTTGAGGAAAACTTAGCAAAAACATCTATTCAGCGGAGCATGTTAAAAAAGCTTTTACCTCTAATTGCACCAATCCGTTATTTACTCGTTGCTTTAATTGTAGTTGAAATCTTCCAAGTCATGAGTATTTTTATACGACCATGGGTGATTAAATATATTTTGGATTCAGGATTTAGCCATCAAGCTGGACAATTAATACTGAATCATCACGTTTTATTCACTGCAATGATGATTTTATCATTAAGTTGGATTGTGCGATTTGGCTTGGCAGGATTTTCAAAATATTTATCAGGCTTTGCCGCTTTACGTGTTTTAAATGAATTACGGAAAAAATTATTTCAACACATTCAGACACTCAGTATTAGTTACTTTGATAAAACAAAAGCTGGGCGCATTATTTCACGTGCAGATAGTGATGTTGATACGCTTGAACCTTTATTGATTCAAGGGCCACCAGAATTATTATCAGCGGTTTTGCGCTGTGTGCTTGCATCGGGTTTACTATGGTATATCTATCCTCCATTTTTTTGGTGTTTATTTGCTGTTTTACCCATTCTTTTTACCGTTACTTTTATTTTTAAAAAATCGTCCCAGCGACATTGGGGGCGTGTTGCAGAAGAACGAAGTCGATTTACAGCACATTTAGTTGAAACGGTAAACGGGGCTAAAATTATTCAACAATTAAATTATAGTGAAAAAAATCAAAACCGTTATCAGCGATTATTACATGATTTCAACTCATCCATTATTTATGGCAGTAAACGAACCAGTTGGTTTGCTCCATTTACAGGTGTGTTATCAACAGTTGCAACAGCATCTTTTATTGTGATTGGAAGTTATGCACTGAGTGAAGGTGCAATTACCATTGGACAATTTGCTGAATGTATTTTCTATGTATTTTTATTTTTGGCACCACTACAAGAGCTAACTGATTTATTTGAGCGCTATGCTAATGGGACCGCATGTGCTCAGCGTATTTTCTTATTATTAGATACTCAACCTGAAATTTTGGATCAAGCTAATGCAGTAAAATTGGAACAATTATCAGGAAATATTAGCTTTAAAAATGTTGATTTTGCTTATACTACGAAACCCGTTTTACGAAATTTTAATTTAGATATTGACGCAGGCCAAGTGGTCGCTATTGTTGGCCCAACAGGGCATGGTAAAAGTACAGTTGTGCAATTGTTAACTCGATTTTATGAAGCACAGCAAGGGCAGATTCTTTTAGACCGTTATCCTATTCAAGCCATTAGTCAATCCAGTTTACGTCAGCACGTAGGAATTGTATTGCAAGATAATGTTCTTTTTAGTGGAACAATACTCGATAATTTACGTATGGTTCAACCCGATGCCTCGGACCAAGCTTTAATTCAAGCCATTGAGGAATTAGGTGCAAATGAAATTTTGGAACAATTGCCTCAACGTTACTTTACAGAGGTCGGTACATTGGGGGGGAACTTAAGTCATGGTCAACGTCAGTTGGTATGTTTAGTTCGGGCCTATTTAGCAGATCCTAAAATTCTAATATTAGATGAGGCGACCTCAGCAATTGATATTTATACGGAACAAAAAATTCAATTTGCTTTAAAGCGCTTATGCCAAAATCGTACATGTATTGTGATTGCACATCGTTTAAGTACGATTCGTGAGGCAGATAAAATTATTGTGATTGAAAATGGAACTGTTGTTGAGCAGGGAGCACATCAGGATTTGTTGAATAATCAGCAGCAATATTTTAAGTTGTATCAGTCCTATTTAAATCATCAGCTTGAGGAAAGTCACGTGGCTTAAGTGATTTTGAGTTGATAAAATGGTGATGTGATAATGCCGTAGCAGCACTGGTAATATATTCTTTATGGTACTTAGCCACATATATGGTGGCTAATTTTTTGTTGTATTGATTTCCAGTTTTAATTCATCTAACTTTTAAATAAATATTCGCTTATTTAATGCAATTAAGAATTTTTAATTCGTTTAAAAATACTTTGGCGGTGTTTGGTAAAAATGAATTTATGATGAAGATATAAGTTGTTTTTTAAACAAATTGGTAATTTTTTGTTTAGAAAGTGACAATTCTATTATTTGATTTAAATATAAGCTTATGATTTTTATATCATAAATAAGTTGGCATTGTGTTTGCTAAATGGGATTACTTTTTAGGGGAACGCAATGAAAGCATTACCATCATCGATTTTAAAATCTTCCATATTTATTTTAAGTGCTTTAGCAGGTTCAATTGCGCTTGCGAATGAATCTCTCACGCCAAAACAGAGTGAAGAGGATGTGATTACACTTGAGTCTGTTGTTGTAACAGGGAGTCGACGTGCAGTTAAAAGCCCACTGGATGCATCTGCACCTGTTGATATTATATCTGAAGAGCAGTTGAAAAATACAGGAACAGTTGACCTTTCAAAGGCATTAACGATTTTATCGCCTTCTTTTACATTCCCACTTGAGCCAGCTGGCGCATTTGCAGCACAAATTCCAGCAGGTGCATCTTTACGTGGTTTGGCATCAGATCAAGTTTTGGTATTAATTAATGGAAAACGTAGACATACGGGGGCGATTTTTACGCGTCAAAACTTAGCTAATGGACGTGGTGCTGCATCGGTAGATTTAAGCTTAATTCCATTGAATGCAGTAAAGCGTGTTGAAATTTTAAGAGATGGTGCAGCAGCACAATATGGATCAGATGCACTTGCTGGTGTCATTAATATTATCTTAAAAGATGATGATGATCATGGTGCTGTATCTTACCGCTTTGGAGAGTTTTCTTCAGGTCAGGGGGCACAAAATAAGATCTCTGCATGGAAAGGTTTTTCTTTACCCAATGATGGTAGTCTAACGTTTGCCATCGAATACGGTAATCAAGATTATGCGAATAATACTAATCCAGATAATCGTAGATTCTACCCACTTAACTATCCAAATGCTGAATATTTAGAAGCAAACTCTCCTTACCGACACTGGCGTTTTGGCTCTCCTAAGGTAAAAGATCAAGTGAATTCGGTCTTAAATGGTGAACTTCCTCTTACCGATACAATTAAACTCTATGGTTTTGCAACATATGGTTATAAAGAGAGTGTGGGGCAAAATTTCTATCAGCCACCGAATACCAATACAACCTTAAACCAAAATCCTTATTATTTAGCACGTTATCCACATGGGCGTATTACGACATCAATTTATTCATTGTATGACTATGCGATTACGACTGGCGTTAAAAACAGTGATTTCTTATACGGTAAAGTCGATTTCTCTGTTAATTACGGACGCAATAAGGCTTCTCAGCTTTATACAAATGGTATTAATCCAAGTTATGGTTATGATTCACCATCTGATTATAAAGTGGGTGACAATATTAATGAACAAACCAATGTAAATTTAGACTACCAAAAACCTATTAATGTCGCATTCTTCGAAGAACCAATTACATTTGCGACGGGTCTAGCCTATCGCAGAGAGCAATATCAACAAATTGCGGGTGATCCGATTGCATATACACGAGGTCCTTTTTATAACCCAAGCCCTGTAATTGGTGTGGGTGTTCCAGAAATTTATTCAGGTATTACCGATCAAGATGAGCGTAAAGTTTCAAGAGATGTTTTTGGTGGATATTTTGATGTAGAAGCAAAAATTTTGCCTAAAGTTGTTGCTGGTCTTGCATTTAGAGCAGAAGACTATTCTGATTTTGGTAGCACAACCAATGGTAAATTATCACTTAAATATGATATAGATCCGAGAGTTTCGGTACGTAGTACTTATAGTACAGGGTATAGAGCACCATCTATTACACAGCTTGGTTTTTCTGCCTATAGCCGACAAACTGTGTTGCAATCCAATGGTGTCTATCAAGACGTTTCACAACGAACATTATTACCAGGAAGTGAAGCCGCATTATTACTCGGAGGCAAAGACTTAGAACCCGAAAAGTCTAAAAATATTTCATTAGGTTTTGTTTTTAAACCATTGAAGAATTTATCTGCAACAGTAGATATCTATAAAATTGATATTAAAAACCGTATCTTACTTTCTGATAATATTACTGGAAGTATTATTAAGAATGCATTTGCAGGTACACCATATGCAGAAATTAACAATGTCGCATTTTTTAATAACCTGTTAGATACACAAACTAAAGGCTTAGAAATTACGACCAATTATGCATTAGATTTTGAGAAGTACGGGCAATTAAAATTAAATCTAGGTTATAGCACGAACAAAAATAAAATCACAAAAACACGTGATGCAGTAACAATTAAAGGTGAAGTTATTCCGTTTGAATCAATTGCTGGTCGTAGCACACGTGGTTTGATTGAATCTGCTTCTCCTAAAAATAAACTAACACTTGGTACAGATTGGACGATTGATAACTGGATTATTACGACTCACTTAAGACGTTATGGTGAATGGTCTACGATTGATAATACTCGTCCAGCATTCGATCAAACTTTTTCACCACAGTGGATTGCTGATTTAAATATTGGTTATAAACCAAGCATGGTTAAAGGTTTACGGATTGATGTTGGCGCTTATAATTTATTTAACTCTTATCCTGACCGTGCGATTAACACCAGTGTTGGTGGTGTTGTGAAATATAGTTTCAACTCACCTGAAGGTGGAAATGGAACCTTTATTTATAGCAAGCTTACATATGATTTTTAAGGATAAAAATATATGAAAAGTCGTATTCTAAATGCCGCTGTAGTTCTAAGTTTATTGGTATCCTTACCATTTGCTCAAGCCAAGGTTTATCCTGATAACTTGGTGGGTGATAGTTATTTATCTGATTTTTATGAATGGAATCAAGAAATTCCAAAAGCATCTGGGACTTTGTTACGTATTGAGCCATTAACGCCATCTTATATTGGTCAAAATAAAGCTTCAGCTCAATATCGTATTTTATACTCATCCACTAGTGGTGTAGATGCAAGTAAGGCATCTGTGGTGTCTGGTGCATTATTTATTCCTAAAGGCACACCGCCTAAAGGCGGATGGCCATTATTGGTTTGGGGGCATGGGACGGTGGGTTTGGCGGATACTTGTGCGCCATCATGGTCGGGTCGCTTATATATTGGGGTTGAACATTTAGATAAATGGTTGAGTGAAGGTTTTGCTGTTATTGCACCAGACTATGAAGGTTTGGGAACACAAGGCGCACATTGGTTAATTAACAATCCAATGTTGGCCTATAACATGCTTGATGGGGCAACGGCTGCGATTAATGCGCAAGTGAATATTGCAAATAAAGTCATTTTATCAGGTGAGTCGCAGGGCGGAGCGGGAGCATTTGCAGCTGCAGCATATGCTCCAAGTTATGCACCTAAGCTCAATATAAAGGGAACCGTTGCAACAGGTGTTATTTATCGTGATAAAAATGCAAAGCAACAAGAAGTCATCCGTTCAAATCCACATGAAGTGGTGACTGCAATTGCTTTACCGATGTATAGTTTTATTGCTGCGCAAAGTTACAATCCAAAGTTAAAACCCGAGGATGTCTTTACTGAAAAAGCACTTCCATTTGTTGAGCGTGCGCGTAACACATGTATCATTACTTTACAGCGTGATGTAACGAGTGCAGGCTTAACTTTTGCGAATGCCTTAAAGGAAAAGCCAAGCGAAGCTTAT
This sequence comes from Acinetobacter sp. ANC 4558, assembly GCF_002135375.1. GTDB lineage: Bacteria > Pseudomonadota > Gammaproteobacteria > Pseudomonadales > Moraxellaceae > Acinetobacter. The sequence goes on from NZ_NEGH01000011.1 coordinate 76,616, forward strand.
ACAAAAACAGTAGAAGAAATGCAGGAAAAATTTGGCTATTTCCCAACATTAAAAATTAATCATCCTGTTTTTATTGCCACAGGTGCAAATGACAAAACACCTGATGTTCGTGGTCAGCTCAAGTTGATGAAAGATAGTTGTCAGGCGGGAACAACCATTGAAGGACACATTTATGCAGGTTATGGGCATAGCGATGCAGTTCCAATTTCAATGAAAGATGCTGTGCCATTTGCAAAAAAAGTATTAGCTGATCAAAAAATAAAATCGATCTGTCAACCAATCTTGGAATAATTTCAAAATGATATAGATAATAAATTTATATCAGTATTTGTGATTAAATTGAGTTCTCTCTTGTAAAAGAGAGGACTCGTAACCATATACTGAATACATAATAAATTTGACTGTTATTCATTGATTAAAAGTCATCAGTCATCTTGATTATTTAATTAAAGATAGAATGAAAAATATATTTTAAATTGCCATCTTTTATTTTTATAAAAGTTGCTTTCAAAACACTTTGTTAAAATATTTGTCGGAATAAAAACAACTAATTTGGTTTGTATTTTATAAGTTATTGATTATAAATAATAAAAATAATGGCATTAGCTTTGCAATTGATCTCATAGTTTTTATGGGAAAAGTATATGAATCAGACACGTCATTTATCAATTTTAAAATCTTCTGTATTTGTACTGAGCGCATTGGCAAGTTCAATTACTTTAGCAAATGAAAATTCACAAAAAAATAATACCGATGATGTTGAAGCAATTACGTTAGAATCTGTGGTAGTTACAGGTTCACGACGTGCGGTAAAAAGTGCATTAGATGCACCAGCACCAGTCGATATTATTACTCCTCAAGCCTTATTAAATACGGGTGAGTTTGATCTCTCTAAAGCACTGGCAAAAATATCTCCTTCTGTGACTTTACCAACATCGCCTGCGGGTGGCTTTGGCGCTGCGGTTGCTCCAGGGATTGCACTGCGAGGTTTAACATCCGATCAAACTTTAATTTTAATTAATGGTAAACGTCGCCATACATCAGCGTATTTTACCCGTCAAAACTATGCAGGTGGCCGTGGAGCGGCAGGTGCTGATTTAAGTTTGATTCCAATTAGTGCGGTTGAACGTATTGAAATTTTACGTGATGGTGCTGCTGCTCAGTTTGGATCAGATGCAATAGCAGGTGTTGTTAATATTATTTTAAAAACTCGTGATTCTGGTGCAAACTTAACCTATCAAGGTGGGGGATTTACCCAAGGTGATGGCGAACAACATAAAATTTTAGGTTGGAAAGGTTTAGCGTTACCAAATGATGGTTCATTAACGCTCGCATTTGATGCTGGAAGAAGAGGATCTTCAAACAATACATTGGCTGATAATCGTAAATTTTATAATAATTTAAGTAATCCAAATCATAAATATGATGAAAATAACACACCCTATAGAAATTGGAAATTTGGCGCACCTGAATTAAAAGATCAGTTCAACCTAAGTTTTAATGCAGATTTGCCACTGACTGAAACTGCTTCACTGTATGGTTTTGGTACTTATGGTCATCGTAAAACGCGTGGCGAAAACTTCTATGAACCGCCATCATCCACTTCAGCAATTAATAAATCACCTTATTTCCAAGAAATTTACCCAGATGGGCGAATTCCTGTTTCAGTCATCAGTGTTGATGATTTTGCAGTGACCGTAGGTGGGAAAAGTGGTACGCAAAAAACTGGAAAAATAGATGCTTTTGCCACATATGGTCATAACAAAGTTCATTCTCAACAAGAAAATGGCTTTAACCCAAGTTATGGCGTACGTTCACCCACAGAATATAGCTTAGGAAATAATTTATTTTCACAGTTAAATACTGGTGTGGATTATAGTCGTGATTTTAATACCTCTTGGTTATTTAGCCCATTAACAATTTCAACTGGCGCGCTATATCGCTGGGAAGAATATAAACAACAAGCAGGCAATCCAGTTGCTTATACCAGAGGTTCATTTTATGACCCTGTAAAAGCACCTAATATTTATGCGGGAATTACCGATCAAGATGTTCGTAGTATCCATCGAGATGTTTATGGTGCATACCTAGATTTAGAAGCAGATATTGTGAAAGATTTGAATGCAGGTGTTGCGCTACGATCTGAACACTATTCTGATTTTGGTAGCACAACCAATGGAAAATTAACGCTTAAATATAATATTGATCCACAGTTCAGCATTCGCGGTTCCGCAAGTACAGGATATCGTGCACCATCTTTAGCACAATTAGGGTATTCAACATATAGCGTTCAAACTGTTCAAGGTACTGATGGTATTTGGAGAGATGTTCAGCAACGTACTTTAGTTGCAGGAAGTGAAGCAGCGCAATTGGTGGGTGGTAAAAAGCTGAAATCTGAAAAATCAACAAACTATTCATTTGGTTTTGTTTGGGAACCATTGGCAAAAACGGCATTCACTTTAGACATTTATCAAATTAATATTAAAGATCGTATTTTATTATCAGATAATATTTCTGGTAGTTTAGTGACCAATGCATTTGCAGGCACGGCTTACTCTAATATTAATAACGTGGCATTTTTCAATAACTTACTGGATACACGCACACGTGGTTTAGAGTTTACTGCGAAACATGATTTAGATTTAAATGACTATGGAAATTTAAAATTAAACCTTGGTTTTGCATTGAATGACAATAAAATCACCAAGGCTCGTGATGCTGTAACTTCAAAAGGTGATGTGATTTCATCTGCATTAATTGCAGGACGTAATACACGGAGCTTAATTGAATCTGCGGCGCCAAAGAACAAACTTACCATTGGTACGATATGGGATAAAAATGAGTGGAGTGTGAGTAGTAACTTACGTCGACACGATAAATGGACCATTTTAAATAATACCAATACCTTCTTAGATCAAACATTTAGCCCACAGTGGGTGCTTGATTTAGATGTTGGTTATAAAGCAGATCAGTTCGTTAAAGGCTTAAAACTCAATGTTGGAGCAGTGAACTTATTTAATAGTCATCCTGATAGAACTAAATCACAAGATCCATATGGTGTTGTGAAATATAGTTTTAATGCGCCAGAAGGTTCTTTTGGTACATATGTATATGGCCGAGTGAGTTATGACTTTTAATTGAGAGAAATGCAATGAGTTCATTAAAAATTTTAGTGGGCTCTTTATTGTCTATTTTAGCAATACAGAGCGCATCAGCAGCACCCGCGAAATATCAATCAAGTCCATTATATGGTGATAAAAAATTATCAGATTTTTATGAGTGGAAAAATAAAATACCATCACAACCTGGTTTATTGTTACGTAGTGAGCCTTTAAATGAAGGTATTCGCTTACCTGAAGGTGGAGAACAATATCGTATTTTATTCACCTCAACAGATGGTATAGATGGGAAATCTCCAGTGGTGGTGTCTGGATCTTTATTTTTACCTAAAGGAAAAGCACCTAAAGATGGATGGCCATTATTGGTTTGGGGACACGGTACGGTTGGTTTAGCTGACCAGTGTGCGCCATCTTGGGCAGGTCGAGTTTATCGAAATGAGCAATATTTAGATCAATGGCTGAAACAAGGATTTGCGATTGTGGAACCTGATTATCAGGGCTTAGGCGTTGCAGGTCCACATTGGTTAATTCATGTACCCCAACTTTCTTATAATATTTTAGATAGTGCGCGTGCTGCTCTTAAATCGGGTCATAACATTTCCAATAAAGTGATTATTGCTGGTCAGTCACAAGGTGGTGCTGCTGCATTTGGTGCTGCTTCTTATTCTGCAAGTTATGCACCAGATTTAAATGTAAAAGGAACAATTGCAACAGGTGTCATTTATAAGAAGCAAGATGAGCAATTGCCGATTTTAAATCAAGTTAATAAATACACACCTAATCCAGCAATTGCATATCAAATTTTAAGTTTCTTAGTACAACAGCAGTTAGATCCAACTTTAAAAGCATCTGAAGTATTTACTGAAAAAGCAGTACCTTTGGTTGAACATTCTAGATCTCAGTGTGTTGATCAAATTTTTTCAGATGTTGCCTTTGAAAAATTAACCACAGCGAATGCATTGCTAGATCAACCTTCTGAAAAATATAAAAAGTTACAGGAAAATTTTGAAAAATCGTATGGTTATTATCCGACTTTAAAAATTAATCATCCTGTATTTATTGGAACGGGGGCAAATGACAGAACGCCTGATGCACGGACACAAGTGCAACTGGTTAAAGATGCCTGTGCTGCTGGAACACAAGTGCAGTCCCATCTTTATCATGGTTTAGGTCATAGTGAGGCTGTTCCACGCTCTCTACAAGATGCTATTCCTTTTGCCAAGCTTGCATTGAATGATCAGCCTATTCCAAATACTTGTTCTGTAAATTTTAAATAAGAGATGGATGAATGAAAAATACATTACTAAAAAAGTTTAGTGTCAGTTTAATTTGCAGTAGTATTTTATTGGGTACAACTGCTTATGCACAGAAACCTCCAGTTGCACAAGAAAAGTATGGTGATGGACGTGTCTCGGCTTTTTATACGTGGAATCAAAATATTCCAAATAAAGCGGGTGAATTATTACGTACGGAAAAAATTACCAGTCCTTATATTCGTTTAGATAATGATAGTCAGGCAATTCGAATTTTATATAGTTCGACCAGTGGTGCAGATAGTAAAACACCAATTGTTGTTTCGGGCAGTATTCATGTACCGAAAGGGACACCACCGAAAGGTGGTTGGCCTGTGGTACTTTGGGGACATGGAACAGTAGGTTTAGCAGATAGCTGTGCACCTTCGTGGAATGGACGTTCTTATCGCGATGTACAATATTTAAATCGTTGGTTAAAAGAAGGTTTTGCTGTTGTTGCTACAGATTATGAAGGTTTAGGCGTTCCTGGCCCTCATTTATTAATTAATAATCCTATGCTTGCATATAATATTTTAGATAGTGGTCGTGCAGCCTTAAAAGCAAATTTACCTTTAGCCAATAAATTTGTGATTGTTGGACAGTCACAAGGTGGTGCAGGTGCAGTTGCCGCAGCAACCTATTCTAAGACCTATGCACCAGATTTAAATATTAAGGGTGCGGTGGGTACAGGTGTAATTTATAAAGATCCGAATGCGACGGAAGAAGATAATAGTTTAAAACTTAATCCTCATGAAGTTAGCCCTTCATTGGCATATGGTATCTATAGCTTCTTGGTTGCACAAAGCCTAAATCCTGAAATTAAAGCTGAAGACATTTTTACACCTGAAGCCTTACCTTTGGTTGAACAAGGACGAAATGCGTGTTTGGTTGGGTTTATGTCGGATATTCAATCATCTGGGCTATCTCCAGCAAAAGCATATAAAGCAGATCAACCTACTTACTATAAGCAAATTTTGGAAAAACAGTCGAATGATTATGGCTACTATCCAACGCTAAAAGTTGATTTTCCAATTTTTATTGGAACAGGGGCAAATGATGTCACTCCAGATGCACGTAATCAAATGAAGCTTGTTGCAGATGCTTGTAAAGCAGGTACTGTTGTGGAAGGTCATTTGTATCATGGTTTGGGACATAGTGAAACGGTAAATGCATCTTTAAAAGATTCGATACCATTTGCGAAAAAAGTGATATCAGATCAAAAAATTCAACCGATTTGTAAACCTGATATTCAATAAAAAATAACCACTTTGGTTTTATGACCAAAGTGGTTTATCAATTATAAATAATGATAATTATGCGCTAATTTTCTTACGCTTTTCCGCTTCTTCTCTCACGGTTGGTATAATGTAGCGACCATAATCTACAGTATCATAAATTGGGTCATATCCACGATTTAAAAAAGTAGTCACACCTAAATCTACATATGCTAATAAAGACTCAATAATTGTATCTGGTGTACCGACAAGTGCTGTTGTGTCGCCATAAGCACCGACTGCTGCTGCGGTTGGCATCCAGAGTGCTTTATCATAACGATCAGATTTTTCAGCTGCAGCCAATAGCCTTTGTGAACCAGTTCCCTTAATCTTATGTCCAGATATTCCATTATTATTTTGAAATAATGGATTTTTTTGAATATCGGCTAAAATTTTATGAGCACGTTGCCATGCAAGCTCTTCTGTTTCACCAATGATTAGTCGAACAGAAAGACTAACTTCTGGTGTTGGTTTATTTGCAAGTTTTGCAGCATTTTTAAGTTTGTCAATTTGTTCTTTTACACCGACTAAAGGTTCGCCCCAGAGTGAATATAAGTCTGCATGTTCTACAGCAATTTGATATGCAATATCGGAGGAGCCACCGAATGAAATTGGAATTGAACCTTGAACGGGTTTGAGAGGAATAAATGCATTTTCTATTTTAAAAAATTTCCCATTAAAACTAATAGGCTCATCGCTCGCCCAGAGTAATTTGATAATTTTAAGATATTCTTCAGTACGTTGATAGCGTTGAATTTTATCTACAAGATAGTCTCCTTCCTGAGGTTCAGCGGTAATGCCAGTAATTGCATGTAAACGAATACGACCACCACCTGTCAGATGGTCGAGTGTAGCAAATGAACGTGCTGCTAAGTTAGGTGTTATTAATGCGGGTCGATGTGCGATCATAAATCCAAGGTGATCGGTATGTTGGGCCAAATAGGCAGCAATTTGAGCACTATCGGGACTTGAAGGATTACTCGCAATTAATACCTTATCAAACCCAGCATATTCATGTGCTCTTGCATGGTATTTTAAATACTCTAAATCAATTTTATGGCCTATCCGTTGCCCCTTGGTTTCCGACCATTGGTTAGGAAAAACCATACCAACAAATTCAATACTCATAACAAAACTCTTCATGACTTTTAGTCAAAAGAGCAATATAAGTGCCAATATAATAAATAGTAAAATCAATTAGATATGATTTAATAAGTAAACGATTGTTTAAATTTAAACAAAAATCATTCATTTTGTTTAAATATAAGCAATTCATTAATTTATATATATTAAGTAAAATACTGAAAAAATTCAGATATATTAAATTATTATAATTTTTAATCATGCATCGTTGTGTTTTAGTATTTTATTATTTATATGAAATTAATAGTTTTAATTTATAATTATTTATATAAATTAATTTAAGTTTTTATTCATTGTAAAATTTAAATGTTTGAATTTAAGCAAAATAAATACATAATGATTGAAAATAAACATTTAAAAAATCTTGATATAATTATTTGATTTAAAATTAAAAAAATGAATAGATTATCTATAATTGTTATTTATAAACTTTGTTATAGAAATGTATTATCAACAATTAAATATAAATTTCTAAATATTATTAAGGTTGTAAAATGAAATCATATTTGGATAATGATTATAAAGTAATTACCTTGCCTGATAATGGGGTTCCCGTTAAACCCATTCGAGCAAAAGCAATTATTTTTTCAGATCAAAATTCTAGAAAGCTTTTGAGTCAGGTTGAAACCATTGCCCCAAGTGAGGCAAGTGTGATTATTCAAGGTGAATCAGGTACGGGTAAAGAATTAATTGCGCGTGAAATTCATTTGAAAAGTGATAGAAAGAACAAACCATTTCTTGCAGTAAATTGTGGTGCATTAGTTGAAAGTTTAGCTGAATCAGAACTTTTTGGTTATGAGGCAGGTGCATTTACAGGTGCACATAAAACCCGCGCAGGAATTTTTGAAGCAACGGAAGGCGGAACATTATTTCTTGATGAGGTGGGTGAGTTACCTCTATCATTACAAGTGAAGTTATTACGTGTATTACAAGAAAAAGAAGTAGTGCGTGTTGGTGGGCGTAAACCCATTCCTGTGAATGTACGTATCTTATCAGGTACGCATATTGATTTACGAAAAGCAGTGTCGGAGAACAAGTTTAGATTAGACTTATACTACCGTTTAAATGTTGTGATGCTGAACATTTTGCCATTACGTGAGCGTAAAGGTGATATTTTGCCTTTAGTCGATTATTTTCTAAGTTCGTATTCACAAAAACTAATTACACCAAAACCAAATATTAGCGATCGTGCCCGAAATGCATTATTAAATTATAGTTGGCCAGGTAATATACGTGAATTAGAGAATAATATTCATTATGCTTTACTGGTCAGTAGCGGTCAGAATATTGATATTGAGCATTTACGGTTTTCTGAAGAAAAAGGAGCAAGTGTTGCCTTGGATTCTGATTTAATTCTTGAATTTGAAGATGTATTGAAACGTCTGTTTCAAGAATATCATGGTGAGGCTTGGCATGTTATTGAAGATAAAATTGTTAATAGTGCATTTTCAAGCTGCTGGAATAATCAAGTAAAAACAGCAAAAATGTTAGGAATTTCTCGAAATGTTTTACGCAATCTTTTAACGCGTTATAATTTACTACCGTCAAAAAATGAAACAGTATAAATACTTTGGATTCATGCTGTTTTATTGTTTTCATTCTGGCAAGAAAGGATATGATGTCATGTGTACGTATGTCTTTTTTCTTGAAAAATTAACGCTCAAAACAAGTAAAATTTATTTATATAAAATAAGTTATTAGTCAATCAAAACTATAATAATCCACTAATTTTCTAGCACATATTTATTAAGATTTTTTCAGAGTTAATTTCGTTACGAATAGTCCAAGTTCAAATAACAACCACATTGGTATTGCAAGTGCGAGCATACTAAAAATATCTGGGGGTGTAATAAACATTGAAACGAAAAAGAAGAAGACAATAATATGTTTACGGTATTTTTCAAGCTGTTCGACAGAAAGCAAACCAATTAAAATAAGAATATAGGTCAAAACTGGAATTTGAAAAGCGCAACCAAAAGCCAAAAATAATTTTATACAAAAATTAAGATAGCTATGAATATCCGTCATAGGTAAGACATTTTCAGGTGAGGCTAATATAAAAAATTTAAGCGCTAAAGGTAAAATAACGGTATATGCAAACAGAATTCCTAAATAAAATAAAAATGTACTGACTATAATTAAGGCTAGCCCAATTTTTTTTTCGCTCTTGTATAAAGCAGGAGCAATAAAACGCCAGAATTGGTAAAAAGTAAAAGGAATTGTTAAAAAAATTGCAAGATAAATATTTAATTTAAAAGGCGTAAGAAATGTACTAATTACATCTGTCGCAATCATTGTTGAGTTTGTTGGAAGAGCTGCAATTAAAGGGTTTGCCAAAAATCTATAACTTTGTTGTGCCCATGGTAATAATAATAGAAATACGATCATCACCACAGAAATAATATAAATTAAACGCAATCTTAATTCTTTAAGATGTTCTGTATATTTCATCTCGCTAAAAGATTCATTTAGTGCTTTTTCAGTCATTTCACTTGCTCCTCATGAATAATTTAGATCGAAAATTTAGAGATAAAAGGTACATTTAATTGAGCGATATTGGCATAAAATTGATAATACAAGTGTGAGGTTTTAGGGTAATGCTCACGTACATGTAGGGTTTGTACATTTTCCAGTTCTTGTTGCATTAAGTTCAGCTGTTGTTTAAGCTCTGCCTCACTTTCTTTAATTTTTTGCAATTCAACCTGCATCATTTTTTTTAATTCAATTAATTCGAGTTCATTTTCAAGATCTGTTTGTATTTTATCAATTTGTATTTTTAATTTTCGGTATTTCACAAATATACTGCTTAATGTTTGGAGAAGTTTTTCAGGTCCTAATATAATGAGGGCAATAATACCCAAAAATAAAATTTCTCCAAAGCTAATATTAAACATAGTATTTTAAAACCCAATTAACTTAATGACTTTTTTCTTTATTTAAGTCAATTTGTGTTACATCTTTTAAAGCTTGAGATTCATTTAATTCTTTCTTTTCATCAGAATTCACAGAATCTTTAAAGTCTTTAATCACACCACCTAAATCTTTACCTAGGTTTTTAAGTTTTGCTGTACCAAATAGTAAAATTACAACGAGGGCAAATAGTAAAATATGCCAGATTGATAAACCCATAATTTTATACTCCTAAATAAATTATATTATTAACATAAATAATATGTTTTCCTAAATCATAATAAATTCATTATAAATATTGCATAATGATTTAAATATAATGAAGAAAATATTCATATTAATTGGTCAAGTAAATTAAGTGCTTGGTTTCGTATTTTAAATAATACTTCCGATTCCTTATGCCGTGGATGTGAAATTGGAATATCAATAATTTGTTTGATTCTTCCCGGGCGTGCTGACATTACAATGACACGATCACCAAGATAAACAGCCTCCTCAATATCATGTGTGACTAAAATCATTGTAATTTTTTCATGTTGCCATATTCGTTGTAATTCACTTTGAAGGTGGCTTCTGGTCATGGCATCTAATGCACCAAATGGTTCGTCTAAAAGTAAAATATCGGGTTTGTTGACTAGACCGCGAGCAATCGCAACTCGTTGTGCCATACCTCCAGAAAGTTCATGGGGATAAGCATTTTCAAAATCTTGTAAACCAACAATTTCAATGTGTTCTTGAACTCGTTGTTTTTTTTCTTGGTTGCTCAGCGTAGTTTCTTCTAATGCTAAATAAATATTCTCTGTAACAGTTAACCACGGAAGTAGGCGGTGTTCTTGAAAAATCAGACCACGTTTTAAGTCAGTTCCTTTAATGGGCACCTGATTCAGCAGTATTTCACCTTGATAATTTAAATCTAATCCCGCGATTAAACGTAGTAATGTTGATTTACCACAACCACTACTACCGACGATAGAAATAAATTCACCTTGTTGAATTTCAAGGTTAATATCATCAAGCACCATCAAAGAAGATTTATCTTTTTGAAAGCTTTTATTCAGATTTTGAATAGAGAGTAAAGAGAAGCTCATGTATAGTCCAGATGCTGTATTAAGTGTTTAGCATTGATCAATTGTGAAAAAATGAATTGAACTGTTGCATATTTTATATTCCCCATTTGAAAAGTTTTTTTGAAACTAACTTAATTGTGATGGTCATTAAAATGCCTATGACCGTTACGGTAATAGCACAAGTTAATAAAATTGCCATTTCAGTATTGACCTCAGCTTTCATCATTAAGTTGCCTAATCCAGCACCTGCATTAAAAAATAACTCACTGGCTGTGGTGGTAATCCAAGTAAAGGGAACGGCTAGATTTAAGCCTGTGATAATGCTAGGCAACGCTTGAGGTAAACGAATTTTACAAAAAGTGCGCCATTTAGAAAGACGATAGATCTGTGCAAGTTCATTGTATTTAGGCTCAAAATGACTGAGTCCTTGAAATGTATTAATCACAAGTGGAAAAAAAGAGGCGAGCGCAATAATAAATACTTTAGCTTGTTCGCCATTACCAAACCATAAGGCAATTAAGGGTGTTAAACCGAGTAAGGGTACTTGTCGAATACTATTGAATAATGGAGATACAATGGCGTTGAGGAGCTTAGAGTAAGCCAGCAATGTGCCGAGTAAAATGCCTGTGAATGATCCTAAAATTAACCCGACTCCTGCACGTTTAATACTGCCTAATGTATTAAGCCAGAGCTCACCACTTTCGATGAGCTGAATAAAGGCATAATAAATATTTTGTAAGGGGACAAATGCATAGGCATATGTTGGGCTAAAACTTGAGCTGTACTGCCATAGCAAAAGAATGCCGATTGGCAGAATTAAACCTTGTAAATAAAGTCGATATTGCTTTGAGAATACTTTTAGCTTTGAATGAGGAAAAATATGTTTTAGCATCATGTATTTTCCATTTTTTGAATGGCTGGGCTAAAGTGATTTTCGACTAGACGTAAGAGTTTATCTAACATAAAGCCGATAATCCCCGTGATAAAAACGCCAACCATTACAATATCTAAACGTAACATTTGTCGTCCTAATTCCATCATTTGTCCAATCCCTGTTCCTGCTGCTAATAATTCAACTGCGACCAGAATGAGCCAAGCACGTCCTAACGAAATTCGTAATCCGCTAATTAATTTTGGAAATATTGATGGAAAAATAATATATTTAATTTTAGCTACTGTTTTAAGCTGATAAAGTTGACCAACTTCCAGATAATTTTTAGGAATATTTCGAACGGCATCTGCGGTTGCAAGCGCGATTGGGAAAAAACATGCTTTAATGATTAAAATAATTTTAAAAACTTCGCCAATACCAAAAATTAAAATAAAAATTGGGATGAGTACAAAAATTGGAATTTGATAAAGAACATTGAATAAAATAAAGGTATAGCGATAAAAACAATCCCAAGTGGAGTAGGCGATGCCAAATAAAATTGCACTTAGTGATGCAATGGAAAAACCAATAAATAGACGCGATAAGCTATCTTTTAAATGCAGTGTAATTTCACCCGATTGAATGAGTGACATAAATGTGTGCCAGACTTTTTCAGGGGGGACTAAAATTTGTACTGGGAACAAATTAAGTTGGCAGACGCTATACCAAATAAACAGCATCACCAATGGAGAAGCTGTGGCGATAGTAGAATAGTATTTTGTTTTTGAAATACTTTTATGGTTTTTTTGATTTGAAAAACTATGATTTATATAACGTGAAGTATTGGTTAATATTTTCATTACAAGCTCCTAAGGTTGATCCCAATAATCACCAACCTGAAGATTTTGAATCGCTTGATCTGTAAATTTAGAATTTAACAATTCATCACTTTTTATGGGAGTTTGAATTAATTGATTTTTAACAGCATGGTCAATGACCCGTTGATAATGCTGTGTTAAAAATGGAATTTGGTAGTTTGGAAACCAATCTTTTTTCCATGTGCTTGTTGTGTTGTTACTTTCCCTTTGAATAACAGATAAGGGTTGACCAAATTTAGTTTGGCTCAGTTGGTATTCATCTTTGTTTTGTGAAATCCAATACATCGCTCGAACAGTTGCATCGGCAAGTTGTTGAGTTACTTTAGGATGTTGTTCAATATAGCTCTGACGGCCCCAAAGTTCTGCTCGCATTTTCCATTCAGCAGGTAATGACTGTGAAGACCAGATAATTTTACCTAATTTACGATCTTGTAAAGTTAGTGCATCACTGAGTGTGAAAAATGCATCAACACTTTTTGCAGATAAAGCTGCGGCCCCTGCTTGAGGATTTAAATTAATAATTTGAAAATCTTTGAAATTAAGCCCTTCACTTTCGATTAACTGACTAAAATTAATTTCCCATGGTCGACCACGGTGTAAGGCGATTTTCTTACCTTTTAAATCATGAATATTTTTTGCTGGAGAGTTGGGCGGTACAACTAAGTAGATATTATTGCCAATATTTCCAGGCACAATTAATTGTGTGCGAATACCCGAAGCATTGAGAACGACTGCTGGTAGATTGCCATAAAATGCAAAATCAATTTTATTATTAATGAAACTTTCATTCACTAAGGTTGCAACAGCAGCAGTCGTGACAGGTTCCCATTGCAGTTCAATGTTTTCTTGTTTTAGCTGGTTTAAAAATATCTCATCTTTCGAGATAAGTTCTGGTACCCCAATAAAATCTAATTTTCCAGATGTACCGTTTGCAACAACAGCGATACGGAGTTGTTGTTTATTTGATATGGATGTTGTATTTTCAGAATTCGTAGAGTTATTTTTTGATTGATTACATGCAAGTAATCCAATAAAACTTAAGCTAAGAAGTACCCTTAAAATAATGCGCATATGAAAATAATAAGATTAGAATTTATATCAATTCAGCAAGAATTAAGCCAAAATGTTTTTAATAAATAAATCAATAATTTAAGTTAAATTAATTTTTTAATTTATCACAACACTAGAGAAAATGTTGTTCAACCAACAATCTGTTTGTTAATGATGTCTAGATTTCAACAGTTATGTTTATCATTTTTTATTTATATTGATAAAAAACAAATATATAAGTGTTTTTTAAATTTTTCTATAAACGGCATATTTCCTGCAACTTAGAAAACAACGACTTTGGGTCGTTTTTTATAATGATGAATTGAGAAGAACTATGTCAGTTGAGTTTTTATGGAGAATACCCGTTCATGGGGATGGTCGTCGTGCACATCATTTACATACACGCGGTGAGTGGAATGGGTTACAAACACTTCAAGCACCGAAACGTGTAGCACCTGAACATGATGACCAATTATTTGCATATTATGATTATATTCAGCAAGTTGCAAAAGCTACGGATATTGTAGGATTTCATGGGGCGCTCATCCCTGCATTTCCACATACGGAAGAACCGTGGGTATTGGCATCTGCATTGGCACGTGAAACGAAACGCTTAAGATTATTAATTGCTATTCAACCATGGTTTATTCATCCCGCATACGCGAGTCAAATGGCTGCAAGTTTACAACGTTTAAGCCAAGGGCGTGTGGAATGGAATGTGATTTCAGGTGGTGGTGGGGCACAGCAACGTGCATATGGTGATTTTATTGAACATGATCAACGGTATGCAAGAACACGTGAATTTTTAGATTTTGTAAAAGGCTATAGTCATCATACTCCTTTTGATTATGATGGGCATTTTTTTCATGTTGATCAGGGTGGGCTTCGTTATCCAATGAACCAATATCCTGTACCGAGATTGTGGCTTGCAGGTGCAAGTGATGCAGCTCTAGATGTAGCAGGGCAACATGCTGATATTCATTTAACGTGGGGTGAACCTGTAGAGCAACAGAAAAAAGTCATTGAACATGCGCGTGATTTTTTTCAGAAAAAGCACCCTGATCGCCAAGTTAATTTTGGCATGCGAATTGATGTTTTAGCTCGACCTACAGCTGAACAAGCATATTTGGAATTAAAGCAAGCGCATGAAACCATCACAGGAACACGAAATAACTTTGCACGAACTGATACCGAATCGGTGGGTGCAAAAAGACAACAACAGTTAGTTCAAAGTAATCGCTTTGAAGATTTATTTGTTCAGCCTAATGTATGGGCAGGTATGTCGAATGTTCGTGGGGGACCCAATTGTATTTTGGTCGGCAGTTATGAACAAGTGGCACAGCGTTTACAGGAATATATCGATATTGGTGTTGGGCACTTTATTCTCGCCAGCAACCCTCATTTAGAAGAAGCATATCGAGTTGGTGAAGAGGTCTTACCGCTACTCGGCTATAAGTAAAATTCATAATCTTTTCACCCCTTTATATATAAAGGGGTTTTTGTTTCTGTACCAACAGCAAAATGTTCGAAAAACAACAATTATGATTACTTTAGATCATTAAATTTAAAAAAAAACTTATAAAACATATGGTTAATTTGTTGGCATGGCTTATGCACCTTTAAACGTAATCTTTGTAAATTATTTTTTATTATGAGCGAATTTAATCTAAGCCATCATAAAAGGGCATTGCTATTTGGGCAGTTTACTCCGCCTCATATAGCGACAACCCAAGCGGTTGATCCCTTTTTAGGAAATCAAACTGCTGATTTTAAGCCACCATCGCCACAAATCAATAAATTGACAATTGCACTTGCGATTGTTGTAGTTGCACATTTTGGCATTTGGTTTATTGCAAAACAATTGCCAACTCAGGCATTGGAAATTAAAAAGCCAGAACCTGTTGTGATTGAAATTGTTAAACCAGAAGAACCACCTAAAATTATTGAACCTAAAATTCCACCAGTAACACAAAAACCTAAAATTCCACCAGTTGTAGAAAAACCTAAGCCTGTTCAGAAACCAATTGAACAACCACAACCAAAACCCGTTCAAAAACAAGTAGAGCAGGCAAAGCCAGCGGAAAGACCTACTGAAAAAACAGTCGCTCAACCCGCTCTTGAACCTACGGTATCGAAAAGTGTTGTAACTGACTCTAAGCCTGCTGAACCTGCGGCGAAATCAACTGATGACAATTTGCCAGTAACGGATGCGAAAGGATATGCAGGTTATTTAAGTAACCCTGCGCCAGATTATCCAGAGCAAGCTTTAGAGAGAGGTTGGGAAGGTTCTGTATTACTTCGAGTAAAAGTTGCTCCAAACGGTAGCCCTGAAAGTGTAACTATTAAGCAAAGTAGTGGCAAAAAAGTGCTAGATAATGAGGCTTTACGAACGGTGAAAGGTTGGAAGTTCTCCCCCGCATTAAAAGGTAAAACTCCAGTCGAAGGTTGGGTTGATGTCCCTCTACATTTTAAATTGCCGAAATAAATTTTGATATATTAAATAGGATAAGGTTATGTCTGATATTAATTCTTTGATTCATGATGCAACAATTTGGTTATTGGTTGCATTTTCTATCGTAACTTGGGTTTTGATTGTCGTAAAAGCAATACAAACCAATAAAGCTGCAAAGCAAAGTAAAACATTTGTTGATGAGTTCTGGACAGCAAAGAGTCTACCTGAAGCAATTGATAAAGCTGAAAGTGGCGAAGGTCCTACAGCCCGTATTGCAAATGTAGGCTTTAATACGCTGATTGAGGCAGATGAAAAAACGCATCAAGATTTACAACAAACCTGGAGCCGTCAAGATTTACTTGAGCGCCATTTACGTAAACAAATTTTGACTGAACGCCGTCAGCTTGAAAAAGGATCTGCATTATTGGCATCGATTGGTAACAATGCGCCATTTATTGGTTTATTTGGTACGGTATTTGGGATTATTAATGCACTACAAGCCATTGCTAAAACTGGAAATGCAAGTATGGATGTTGTTGCAGGACCAATCGGTGAGGCATTAATTGCAACAGGAATTGGTATTGCTGTTGCTGTTCCAGCAGTCCTAGCTTATAACTACTTCGTGCGTAAAGTGAAAACTATTGGTGCTGATCTTGATGATTTTGCAACCGATTTCGTTAGCTTAAATCAAAAAGCAGGTTTCCAATTAAATCCAGTTAAGCCTAAAACTACACCTAAAATTGTGGAAAATGAACCACAAGGAAAAGATGTTAAAGAAAAAGGAGCATATGCATAATGGCCATTTCTACCTCTCAAGAAGATGATGTTGTTAGTGAGATTAATATCACGCCTTTAGTCGATGTTATGTTAGTTTTACTGATTGTATTTATTGTTACCGCACCATTATTAACGAATTCGGTTAAAGTTAATTTGCCTAAAGCTGCACCTACACAAACAACGGATCAAAATAAAGCCTTAGTGGTGAGTGTGAATCCAGAAGGAGAGGTGTTTTTAGATAAAGAAAAAGTAACTTTAGCAAATTTTGAGCAAGAGATACAAAATCGTAAAAATGCAAATAGTCAACTTGCATTAAATTTAAATGCAGATGAAACGGTTCCTTACGGAACAATTGCTAAATTATTGGCAAGTATTGAACGTGTTGGCGTCGATAAACTCTCGGTCGTCACCGTGCCAGGGCAGTAAAGTAATTAAGTATTGAAAATAAAAAATGCTGCAAATGCAGCTTTTTTTATGTCTATTCAATTAATCGCTCATGATTTTTTCAATGTAAGAAAATTAAGTGGAAAAATATCACTTGATTTGGAAATGAATTTAACGCTTGAACTTTAGGGTAAAGTTACATGTTGCAATTTAAACAAAAGTGTTTGAAATATTGTTTAATAGTCAGCATTTTATTTACTTAAGTTAAATAAAATAAAACATAATATATTGATAATAAATAAAAAAAATAAATGGCACAGTTGTTGCCATATAAAACTCTATTGGGTACATATGGAATAAAAATGTTTAATTTAACAAAAATCAAGCAAGGCATTTTAACTGCAATATGGGGCGTTACAACAGGGGTTTCAACGTATACATTTGCTGCAAATGAAACTGAAAGTTCTGCCTATGAACAGAATCAAAGGGCTGAAGTTGTTGCTGAAAAAGATGTAAAAAAACTGGGGGAAGTTATTGTAACTGCACAATTTCGTGCACAAAATATTCAAGAAGTACCTACAGCCATTACATCAATTTCTGGTAAAGACTTAGTCGCAAAAGGGGTTACCTATATTGGGGATGCTATTAAATTTGCACCCAATACATCAGCGGAAAAAACGGATGGAGATAGTCGACCACGATGGTATATCCGTGGCATAGGTACAGGCGATGTTTCTGCGTCGACTGTATATCCTGTGGGTATTTATGACAATGGTGTGTTTTTAAATTCACCTATTGCAGGTGCAGTTGATTTATATGATTTACAGCGAATTGAAGTTTTAAGAGGTCCTCAAGGCACACTGTATGGAAAAAATACGACCGCAGGTGCTGTAAATATCATTGCAAATAAGCCTAATTTTTCAGATAAGCCGAATGGTTATGTAACTTTTGGTATTGGGGATTATAATTTAAGAACTTATGAAGGCGCACTTAACGGTAAGATTACAGAAAATATTGCTGTACGTGGTTCATTCTACTCTGAAAATAGAGATGGGTATGCCACAAATATTGCCAGTGGAAAAAGTTTTGGAGATGTCGATAAGACAGCTTATCGCTTACAAATTTTAGATAAAATTAATGATGATTGGACGGCATTACTTAATTTACACAGTCAAACTTATAACGGTGTAGGAAATAATGGTTCTTTAAGCGTTGGAAAATATTGGGGTATTTATGAGCGTCCACACGGTCGAGATACAGATCTTGATTTAGAGGGAAGTCAAAAAATTACGCATGAAGGAGCATCTTTAACGTTAAATGGACGTCTAAATGATGACTATACCTTCACTTCAATTACTGCTTTTGATAATACAAAACAATCTACGATTAGCGATGGAGATTATACTCCTTATGATATCGCTAGAGGTTATGGTAATAATCAGTGGAAACAGTATTCTCAAGAATTTCGTTTAGCATCAGATCCAAGCAAGCAATTAAGTTGGATTGTGGGAACACATTTTTTTAATGAGAAGCTTGATGCATTAAGCGCAACAGCGCGAGTAAATAAGTTATTACCCAATGGGGCAAATGCTCAAACTGCATCGACACCAGCGTATTCTAATACCAATTATACGCAAAAGAATCGAAGTGTCGCATTATTTGGTAATAGTACATATAAATTAACGGATAAATTTAAGGTAACCGGTGGACTGCGCTGGACGTGGGAAGATAAGGATTTAGACCTTAACTTAATTCAAATTACCACCGGTGATTATAGTAAAGGGGTTTGGTGGAAAGCGAATGCATTTTCTAATCCACAATATAATTTAAATCCTGGTGCAAACGGTTCGACGAATCGCAAAAAAAATTGGAGCGAGTTTACCTACGATATTACACCTGAATATCAACTGACTCCAGATATCAATACATACTTTAGATATGCTCACGGCTTCCGTTCAGGCGGTTTTAATACTGGTTTATCGGGTAATTTAAACCAAGTTTCAATTGTGAACCCAGAATATTTAGATAGTTATGAATTGGGAATTAAATCACAGCTATTAGATGGGAACTTAATTGCCAATGCCAATGTGTTTTATTATGACTATAAAGATATTCAAACCAACTTATTGGTTTCAACACAAGGACAGGCTGGTGGTGTAACGTCTGTATTAACCAATGGACCAAAAGCAAAAATTAAGGGTGCTGAATTAGAATTAGATTATTTAGCAACGGATAACTTACGGTTACGTTTATCAGGGGCGTATTTAGACAGCGAATACACAAGCTTTGTAGACCGTAATCCTGTTACGAATGTCGTAAATGCAGATAATACGGGCAATAGTCTCGTGCGTTCTCCGAAATATACCTTTGGTATTGGTGGAGAATATACCTTCGAATTAAATAGTGGCGGTCGAATTGTCATTGGAACCGATGCAAACTATCGCGATCGTGTCTATTTTGTCGTAAATCGCCAAGACCATCATGTTGATCCAATTTTAAGCCAAAAAGCCTATGCACTTTGGAATGCAAATATTGGTTACTACACAGCAAATAATAAATATCAAATCAATGCATATGTGAAGAACCTATTAAATGAAGAATATCAGGTACATGGTCGTCCAAATGGTCCAGTAGGTCAGTATGTTTTAACGTATGGTGATCCAAGACAATTGGGTGTTTCTGTAACTGCTAAATTTTAAATAAAGAGATCAAGATCATGGCAATTGAATTTTTCACGCGTTTACCATTACATGGGGAAACAGAATATTTACCTGGTGATCCACGAAATCGTGGCGATTGGAGTAATATTCCAGACGTAGAAAACACTGGTGCAGTTTCAAATTATGATGTTGGCGATGATTTTACATATATCGATTATTTGAGTCAGATTGCACGTGCTGCAGAAATTAATGGTTTTGCTGGTGCTTTGATGGTGAATGCACCTACGGGTGAAGAGCCATGGACAGTATGTTCACTTTTAGCAAGAGAGACTAAAAAATTAAATTTTGTGACCGCATTTCAACCGTATCATTTTAGTCCATACAATGCAGTACAAAGTGCAGCAACTTATCAGCGCGCAACAGGTAACCGTTTAGTGTGGAATATTATTAATGGGGGTTCTGAGATTATCCAGCGTCAGGTCGGTGATCATACACCACACGATGATCGTTATGAACGTGCCACTGAGTTCTTAGATGTGGTCAAAGGTTTTTGGAATAATGCATCTTTTCATTATCAAGGTAAATATTATTCGGCAGAAGGCGGTGGACTGAAATATCCACTCAACAAAGCACAGTTACCTATTATTTGTACAGCTGGTTCATCTGAAGCTGCACGTGAGTTCGGTGCCAAACATGCAGATTATTATTTAATGCGTGCAGAGAAGCCAGATGAAATTAAAGCTTTAATTGCAGATGTTCGAAAACGTGCTGAAAAATATGGTCGTGGTCATATTAAATTTGGTTTATCTATTGATACGATTGCACGTTATACAGAACAAGAAGCTTTAGCAGAAGCACAACGTTTCTTAGACGATGCAGCAGAGAAGAAACGCCTGCATGCAGCGGCAGCTCATACGGGTTTAAGATCAGCTCGTACCTTAAGTTTTGAAAAGGAATATGTTGAAAAAGAAGGGAGTCAAAATGTAAATGACTTCTTTATCTATCCAAATGTTTGGTCGGGTTTTGGGTATATTGGTATTCCACCAGGCGTGGCTTTAGTGGGAAGTTATCAGCAGGTTATTGAGAGAATTCAAGAATATAATAGTCTGGGAATTGATTTATTCTTCTTAGCCGGTTATCCGCATTTGGAAGAAGCGTATCGATTGGGTGAACATGTATTGCCTTACTTTAAACAGCAGCGTCAGAAGCTACAAAGCATCACAGAAACTGTGAAAGCGCTGATTGCTTAAAATGTTTCTGAGGTAAATTGATGATTCTGGGCTTATTCTACCACGCATTATGCAGTTGAATAAGCCTAGGTCTAAACGATATCGCACACGCATTAAATAACTAGAATTATTACTTTATATTTCATTTAATTATTTTTCACTTTCTCTAATGGTTTAATGTCTTTTAATTTCTATAGAACAGATAAAAAGCTAGTTAAAATATGATTAGTGAAGAGAGTGCCCTATGCTTACAGGGGCAATATTCTGATAGAGATTTCCTTATATAGTAATAAACCTAACTATTTTGATGGTTTTCTGGTTGATATATCATCTTGTGGGATGGTGTTTCGAGAAAACTGAATTATAATTTTATTAATGAATTTTATTTATTCGGCATATGTCTGAACTCTCCCAATATTTTGCTCAAAATAAGTTTTGTATATTAGTTGAATATTTAGCATCTACGCGCATATTTCCAGTTCGAACTAGTTTGGCTGATTTTCCTACAATGATGACTTTGGCAGATCGGGTACATTCTGATGATGATCTTGTACCATTAGAGGCCGCAAAACTTTACTCACAACATAGTGAAAAAGTACTGCATTATGCAGGTAAAGGGCGGGATATTGCTGAGTTTGAACTTTTTCTTAAAAAAGCGAAGTTACAGAATATTCAAAACGTATTACTTTTGTCAGGTGATAAATTAAAACAACACCAAAGTGGTACTCACTATACTGAACGGACACGTTATTTAGAGTCTGTGAATGCAGTAATGGTTGCCAAGCAACAAGGTGGCTTTTGTATTGGCGTAGCTTTTAATCCCTTTAAATATGCAGAAGCAGAGCGAGATGCACAATATTTAAAATTGCATAAAAAAATTAAAGCGGGGGCTGATTTCATTATCACGCAACTTGGTTATGATTTAGCCGCATTGAAACAGGCAAAGCAGTTTTTAAATCAAAATCACTATTCACAAAAAATGTTAGCTTGTGTCATGCCGCTTAGTTTGGCACGTGCTAAATTTATGTTAAAACAAAAAGTTGCTGGAATTGTGATCACACCTCATATGTTGCAAGTATTAGAAAAAGAAAAACAAATTGGATTAACAGATCGAGTTTATCGTCGCTGTGCATTACAGATTTTGCTTTGTAAGCGTTTAGGTTTTTCGGGAGTTCACCTTTCAGCTTGTTATCAACCTGAAGAACAATTGAAATTAGAACAGTATATTCATGAATATCAGCACTTAGATTTTCAAGCATGTGAAAAATTATGGAATGATTTATGGGAAGTTGCCACGGGTAAAGAGTTTGAGCCTGCATTGGTATATTTTTCTAAACCTGCAAGATCAACGGAAATCCTTAAATATCAACATTTACATTTCCTCCATGAGACCCTGTTTAATTCACGATTTGGACGTGGTATTGGTCAGTTTATTTTTGACCACCAATTTTGGAATAAAAAAATTGCTATCCAGAGCCTATTAAAAACTGAACTTATGAGTAAGCATCGTATGGTGGGCTGTGAAAGTTGTGGACAATGTCGTTTGGGAGAGACCTTGTATATTTGTCCTGAAACATGCCCAAAGGGGTTAGCCAATGGTCCTTGTGGTGGTACAACCTTAGATCAATGTGAGTTTGGTGATCGTGAATGTATTCACTCCGTCAAAGCCCGTTTAGCAAAAGCGGTACAACAAATTGATATCTTAAAAGATGAATTGATTCCAACTGTACCCATTGAAATGAGAGGAACCAGTTCTTGGAAAAATTGGTATATACACCAGAGTTAAATATTAATGCGGATATTTAAGTATAGAGAAAAGAGTGTGTGGTTCGATCAGGTTAAAAGTCATGAGAGGGCATATATGGAATCATATGGATGAAGTGGGCGTGTTGAATCGTTGAGAGATCTTTAAATTAACCTTTAAAGACCTCTGACAATTCACCTGATTTGTTTAGATCTCTATACCATAATAATGACAATCGGTTCAGATTGTAGTGTTTATAAGATCAGTTTTTAAGGGTCTAGATATGATTTCTTGGTTATTTTCGATTATTCCAGATTTCTTTAAGTGATAATAAATCATCAGGCGTGACATGAATGACACCTTTTCCAGGAATATCAATTTCAGCAATAATAAAAAGTGCTGAGGTAATGAGAAAAGGTAAAATTAAAATGAGAAGATTCATTCCTTGCTCTTTACGCGCGTTGTATCCAATCAGAAAATTAGAAACTACCGCGAAGAAAATAAGTAAACCCCATACGATCGTTGGAATTTGATAACGCCAACTCACTGTTGTTTTTTCTTGAGAAATATATAAGTCATTATAAGCAGTAAGTACAGAAGCAGTGACTGGATTAGGTATTTTACTCGCTTCTATCACGGCAATGTCCCAGAGCTCATTTTGTTTTTCTATTGAAATAATTCGCCAATTTTTATTTTCTTCAGGGCTTTTTGCTTTAAAAAACTCAATTCGCGCATCTAAATATTCATGTAATAATTTCTCAGCTTCTTTTTGTTGTGATGGTGCCAAAATTTGAGTACGCTGTAGCGCAGTACCAATGACGACCATTTCATTTTCTTCAGTTTTTTGTCGATCATTGTAGCCACCTATTGAAATTGAAAGAACAAATCCGATAAGTAAACCTAATAAAGATAAAATTGCACCAAGAACAATCTTGGCTTGATCATCATTAAATTTAATTCGATGATTTTTTAGAATATATTTCCCAGCATATGCTGAACAGCTTAATATAAAAAAAATGCCCCAAAAAATATATGCAGAATTCACTGGTAATTCATCTAAAAATTGTTGGATCCATGACATACTTTCTGTCCTTTGGGGTGTTCCAAATGTCGATTATTAAAAAAAGAAGCAGTCCATTTTCATCCAGTAGTATTTAAATATCTGAAAATAGAAGTTGAGTTTTATTCGCTTCATCGTTGAAGTTTAAGTATAAAGAAGAACCACAATAAACACGATCACAAATAAAATTGTCCTTACGATATTGATGATAAAAACAGCATTTATACAATACAAATGAATTAAGTTTTAGATAAATACCTATTTTTATACTTTCTTGCACTGATTGGATAATTCTTGCAGCTTTTGGACAGTTGTTTATCGCCTTTCTAAGACATGATAACGGTCATAGTTAGGTCTAGAGTTGATGAAATGGAAGGTCAATATATTGATGTAAAAACTGAGACAGGGAAATCATTTACTGCCTATTTAGCCGTTGCAGAAGGGGGAAAGGGACCAGGGATTGTACTTTGTCAGGAAATTTTTGGTATTAATGCAGCAATGCGTGCTAAAGCAGATTTTCTTGCAGAAGAAGGTTATACCGTATTGGTTCCAGACTTATATTGGCGTACAGCATCTGGTATTGAATTGGGTTACACCGAACAAGATTTTCAAAAAGCGTTTGAGCTTTATGAAAACTACGATGAAAACTTGGGCGTAGAAGATATTGCCGATGCTTTAAATTATCTTAAAACATTAGATAGTTGTGATACCAGTACGGGATTAGGCGTTATTGGATATTGTTTAGGTGGAAAACTGGCCTATCTAGCAAGTTGTCGTATTCCAGAGGTGGCTTGTGCAATTAGTTATTATGGTGTGGGCATTGACAAAGCCCTCAATGAATTAGCCAATGTGAAAGGTAATCTGGTCTTACATCTTGCTGAATTAGATAAATTTACACCGCCAGAAGCACAGCAAGCAATATTAGCTACAGCGGCACAATATCTGAATGTTGATGCTTATGTTTATGAAGGTGTAGATCATGCCTTTGCTCGACCAAATAGTGAATATTATCATAAGCCATCTGCACGTTTCGCACATGAGCGTAGTGTTACGGCACTACATAAAACCATTGGTCCTGTATACGATTTAGTTCAGCTTTGGGAAGAACATATTCGTCATGAGTTTGATACGCGGGATGTACCTGCCACAATGGCAACTATGGTTGCACAACCTTATGTGAACCATATCCCAACATTAACGGGCGGGGTTGGGTATAGCCAACTTGCTCGTTTTTATCAATATCACTTTGTTCATCAAAATCCAAAAGATATGAAGATTACTTCAATTTCACGCACCGTTGGTTCAACGCAGGTGGTCGATGAATTCATCATGAGTTTTACCCACGACAGAGAAATTGATTGGTTACTACCAGGCGTAGCACCGACAGGAAAATATGTTGAGATTCCAATGTTGGGGGTCATCCAATTTCGTGGTCCAAAATTATGCCATGAACATATTTATTGGGATCAAGCTTCGGTATTAGTACAAATTGGATTATTAAATCCTAAAGGGTTGCCTGTTGCAGGCGTTGAGACAGCACAAAAATTATTAGATGAAGCCTTACCATCAAATACTTTAATGCCGTCATGGTCAAGCAGTGAAGCTAAGCCGATTTAACGATTAGGAGTGAAATATGGACATTCAGTTGAATCAAAAAATTGCCGTGGTGAGTGGTGGAGCAACGCTAATTGGTCAGGCTGTTGTACAGGCACTGGTCAATGCAGGTGCTCAGGTGATTATCTTAGATATCGCAGAACAAGGACAGCAAGTCGCTGAGGCGATGCAGGGACAAGCAAAATTTATTCAGACTGATTTAAGTAGTGATGTTGCGATTGCACGTGCTGTGAAAATAATTCATGAGGCGCATGGAAAAGTTGATTATTTGGTTAATTTAGCATGCACCTATTTAGATGATGGTTTTAAATCATCACGTGCAGATTGGTTACAAGCATTAGACATTAATTTAGTTTCAACTGTGGAATTAACACGCGCATTTTATGACGATTTAAAGATGAATCGTGGCGCGATTGTAAATTTCACTTCAATATCTGCCAAATTCGCTCAAACAGGGCGTTGGCTTTATCCTGTTTCTAAAGCGGCAATACGTCAATTAACACAGTCTATGGCAATGGATTTTGCAGTGGATGGAATTAGAGTTAATTCAGTATCACCCGGTTGGACGTGGTCAAGAGTCATTGCTGAAGTGAGCGGAAATAATCGAAAAAAAGCAGATGCTGTTGCCGCTGACTATCATTTACTTGGGCGCTTAGGGCATCCAGAAGAAGTTGCGAATGTTGTACTGTTTTTACTTTCACCTGCTGCCAGTTTTGTGACAGGTGCAGATTATGCAGTTGATGGAGGCTACTCCGTCATGGGACCAGAAGGGAATCAAGCTGCTATTCCACGCTTAGCGAATGAAGCGTAATAGCACAAAAAAACTAAATAATTTAAGGGATATAGGAGTACGCATGATGCGTCGTATAGCAATAGTAGGTGCAGGTCAATCAGGTTTACAGCTCGGTTTAGGATTATTAGATACAGGCTATGATGTAACCATTGTCACCAATCGAACAGCCGATGAAATACGTCAAGGCAAAGTTATGTCAAGCCAATGTATGTTTCATACTGCGCTACAAACAGAACGAGAGGTTGGACTAAATTTTTGGGAAGAGCAGTGCCCAGCAGTTGAAGGTATTGGATTTACCCTGGTGAACCCAGAAACGGGAGAAGCTGCATTTTCATGGAGTGCACGTTTAGAGCGCTATGCCCAAGCAGTGGATCAACGAATTAAAATGCCCTATTGGATGAATGAGTTTGAACGTCGCGGTGGCAAGCTGATCATTCAAGATGTGGGGATTGATGAACTTGAAGAGCTGACAGATGAATATGAGTTGGTTCTATTGGCTGCGGGTAAAGGTGAGGTGGTTAAGCAGTTTGAAAGAGATGAAGAGCGAAGCACTTTTGATAAACCGCAGCGTGCGCTTGCACTTACCTATGTCAAAGGGATGACACCGATGTCCCCTTATTCACGAGTTGCTTTTAATATCATACCTGGCGTGGGTGAATATTTCTGCTTTCCTGCCTTAACAGTGACGGGTCCATGTGAAATTATGGTATTTGAAGGTATTCCTGGTGGTCCAATGGATTGTTGGCAAGATGCTAAAACGCCAGAACAGCATTTACAAGTGAGTAAGGACATTTTAAATAAATACTTACCTTGGGAAGCAGCACGTTGTAAAAACATTGAAATGACTGATGATTGTGGATATGTATCGGGGCGTTTCCCACCAAGCGTGCGAAAACCTATATTAACGTTAGCTTCTGGTCGTAAAGTTTTTGGTATGGCAGATGCCTTAGTCGTCAATGATCCAATTACTGGGCAAGGCTCAAACAATGCAGCTAAATGCAGCAAAGTATATTTTGATGCAATTTTAGCGCATGGTAATCAAGAGTTTACAGATGAGTGGATGCAAAAAACATTTGAACGTTATTGGTCATATGCGGAAAAAGTAGTGGCATGGACCAATAGTCTTTTAGTTCCACCACAACCACAAATGATCGAAATTTTAGCAGCTGCTAGTCAGAATCAGACGATTGCATCCAATATTGCCAATAATTTTGATGATCCTCGTAATTTCTCACCTTGGTGGTTTGATCCAGAGCAAGCACAGCACTTTATTAAGTCGAAAGATTGTAAAAAAGTAGCATAACAAGGAGGCAATGTGAAAGATGAATGCCATGAATATGAATACCTTAAGCACGCAAGATTTAAAACCAATTGATCGAGAAAATCCAAGAGAGATTCGAAATTTATTAGGACAATTTGCAACGGGCGTTACCGTCATTACAACACGTGGACAAGATGGGCGAAAGATTGGAATGACAGCCAATTCATTTTCTTCATTGTCATTAGATCCCCCTCTTATTTTGTGGAGTTTATCGAAGAGTGCGCCAAGTTTAGCAGACTTTATGCAAGCAGAATATTTTGCAATTCATATGCTTGCTCAGGAACATCACTCACTTTCAGGTCATTTTGCACGTGGCTCAGACGATAAATTTTCGGGTATTGCTCACCGAGAATGTGAACGTGGTTTACCACTACTCGAAGATGTTTTAGCAACATTGATATGTAAAAATATTAACCAATATGAAGGCGGAGATCACCTTATTTTTATTGGGCAAATAGAACATTATCAACAACGTCATGGTGATCCATTGGTATTTCATGCAGGAAAATATCGAATTGCAGCAGAACATCCAGAATTAAGTACTTAATAATTTTAATCACGGTCAATTTTGATCGTGATTTTTTTTCAGGGAATGAAAATGAAAAGTAATGTAATGAAAAGAAGCTTTCTTGCAAGTAGTGTTATGTTGATGTCCGTTGCAGTCCATGCTTATGACTTACCGACTGTTAATTTAGGAATGACCAGCTTTTTAGATGGTGGTTTACCCGCAGGGACAGGTTGGTATTCGCAAACTTATTTTCAAAACTATGATTCAAGTAAATTAATGAATAATCAAGGGAATAAACTACCTTTGCCTAAAACGAATTTAAAGTATCAAGTGATTGTAGAGCAAATTAGTTATATGTCTAACATTCGTGTGGGAGAAAAGGCAGCTTTGGGTTTGAATTTTTTGCTTCCATTTGTCAGTAAGATGGATATGAATGATGGCTTAAATCATGCTGCAATAAAAGCACAAGGTGGTTTTAGCGATATGATGATTGGACCATTTATTCAGTTTGATCCGATTATGGGGGAAAATGGGCCGAAATTTGTGCAACGGATAGAACTTCAAGTTAATTTACCTACAGGAAAATATAGTCGAGATAAAAATATTAATCCGAGTAATAATGCTGTTTCAATTAACCCTTATTGGGCGGCAACTTATTGGTTTAATCCAAAGTGGACCGCTTCAACACGTTTACATTATTTGTATAACTTTAAAAATAATGATCCAAATTATACTTTTGGTCATGCAGATAATATTCAAGCTGGGCAAGCATTTCATGCAAATTTTGCAACTGAATATGCTGTTACCCCTCAATTACGCTTAGGTATTAATGGTTATTGGTTAAAGCAAATTACAGATACAAAAGTTGATGGGGAACAACAAAAAGGATCACGTGAACAAGTATGGGCCATTGGACCTGGTGCTATGTATAGTTTCTCTCAAAATGATCACTTTGTTGCGAATGCTTATTTTGAACAAAATGCAAAAAATCGTCCTGAAGGAACACGTGTACAAGTGCGTTATATTCATCATTTTTGATTTCTAAGTGATGATTATCAAATTAGGATTGACCTATTTAAAGAGATTTAAATAGGTTTTTTATGGTGATGAATATAATAAAAATAAAAAGATTATCTACTTATATATTGATTTTAAATTATCTTCGTAATTTAAATTTAATTTTTAAATGGATGGCGACGCGTACGAGAAGGAAGTTCTCCATAGCGGCGTTTATATTCTTGAGAAAAACGTCCTAAATGTGTAAATCCCCATTTAAAAGCTACATCTGTAACCGAGATTTGTTCATTTTGCATGAGTTCAAGATGTGCTTGTTCAAAGCGAAGTTCTTTTAAATATGACATAGGGGTTGTATTAAGAAAACTTTTAAATCCTGTAAATAATGTTCGGACACTGACACCAGCATGCTCAGCCAATTGCTCAATGGTCAGTGTTGTATGTAAATGTTCTCGCATAAAAGCTTCAGCACGTTTGATGAAATAGGGAGAGACTGCTTTTTTATCCTGATGTTGAATATGGTGGAGTAAATTATTTTCTTGACCATAAATGAGTGCATTAAAAAGACCCGATTCAAACTGTTTAAAAGCCATTGGATGATGTAAAGGGTGATGTTGATAGGATAAAGCATCAATTAATGTTTTTATTAATTGTAAAAAGTAGGCACCACCTTGGGTTGAGAAATCTAATTTAGGTTCAAAAATAGGTAAATGATGATGAACATTTGGCATATGCTGGCGACAGTGCTGTAAAAGATCGTCCTTATTTATTTTTAAAATAAGTTGAGGGGAGTTTGCATGCCAACGCATTTTTAAGGATTGGTCGGGAGAAATTAATGATGCAACTTGTGTATAAGAAATAAATTTTTGCTGATTAATTTCAATTTCTGCATAACCTTGCATTGGAATTTGAATTAAATAAAACTGTTCTAGATGATCAGGTTCAATATATACATCTGCACCATATTCAAGGCGACTTAGAGATAATCGCCCTGCATTAATGTGGTACATAGAGGAAAAAAAATCATGTTCTTGCTGAACTATTTTTAATAAATGGGGTTTAAATATTTGCCCAACACTTTTACAGGTTTCATCTAAGTCTTGGTGTTGAAAGATCAAATTATGTGGAGAAAAAATGGCACATTGCTGTAAATGACGACCATTTAATTCTAAAGTAGGATCAATCTGACTCATACAAATTCCTTTTGATTAGTTTGCAGATAGACGATAAAGAGGAAGAAAATAGACTAAAAGATGAAAAGGCTATTTAAAACTTTGTATTCTGTGATCGATTGTGTATATAAATTTCTAATAAGAATATTAAGTTGTTTGATCACAGGTATACGGAACTCTTTATAACGATCTTACTCCTTAAGATCTAAGATAATTTATATCAAATTTGAATAAAATGAACAATTTATTTTTTATATGCCTACGCCTGTATTTCAGTATCCACTATTTTAAATATTGATTATTAAAATGATTTAGATAAATAGAGTTGAAAAATAAATATGTAAAATGAATGATTTAAATATGATAAATATATTTAATGTAGGTTTTTAGATTAATTAATATTAATCAATATAATTATGTTTTTTATTTTAAAACTATAATAAAATGTTGGTATTTGTTATTAAAAATAGCATATAGGTATGAATTTTATTTCAGCACAGTCATGCACGATACCCCTATGTTTAAATCAATGATATTAAATGATGGAAACTCAGTTATTTTGAGAAAGAATCCAACTGGTCCAGATACTATTGAAATTCAGAAAACTAATAGTAATAAAGTTATGGAGATTCGATATGAACGAGATTGAACAAACATGGTTAGGAGGAAGAAACTGACCCACTGATTAGAAGCAGAGATTTTATTTAGTAGAAATAAAAATAAATGAAATATAAATTATATAAATAATTTCATAAAGATACTGGATGTAAAGCTATGGGCTATCAAGAAAAATGTGGAGTTGCTAAATGATGATTGGTCTTGAAAGTGCGGATAATTTTTTTTTAATTTTAATATATATATATATTTATCAAAGTATTGTTTCTATATTAGGGTGGAAATTAAAAGAGAAAAGAGAAAAACTTTTGAATTGGAATATTTTAATTGGCCTATTCCCACTAATGTTAATTTTAGAAATATTATTTTCTTATTATAATGGTGAATATCTTTTATGGCATAAATTAGATTGGATATTTACTTTTTCTTGTATATGTAGTGTTTTAAATATATGTTTTTGGATTGTTAGTAGGGTATTTCGGTTAAGTATAATTAAATTAAGATGGTACTTTTTTGTTTATATAAATGTTATTGGTGGTTGGATGTTTTCAATCATGATTTAAATTGATTATATTTTTTTAATTATTTTATAAGTTAAATGCCAGATGAATATTATGTATGAATGATGTGAATTTATAAATACAAAGAAAAAGTTTGGCAATAAGATATAGATGTTGCTGATAGGTTTGATTTAAAAAATGGAGTTCCATTAAAAGACCAAGGTTATCCAAATGGAATTCCAGTTACTGTAATTCATTTACCTGGACTTAAATAAATGACGAATAAAGAATTATTAGAAATAATAAAGCGCTTAGGTTGGAAAAATATAAATAAAGATGGAGATATGGTCTCAATTTTATATTTACAGGATAGGGTAATTGAATTGTTACCTTATATAAAAAGAGCTGGTTCTGATCTTTATTTTAGTTTAGGTGCAAGTCTAGGGCGTGAAGATTTTAGTCAGGCATCTAAATATATAAGAAAAGAAAGAGGACGACATCCATTTAGCTATATATTGCATCATGGTAAAGAAAGGGATGTTGTTTCTTTAGAAGAGCTTACAGAAAGTTATGTTGTGAATGAAATTAACGATGTAATAGACTGGGCAAAAGCACAAGCTTTGCAAGCTGGCATAGATGAGTATGCAGCCTTACCCACAGGTAGCCTAGGCATATATCCACTTTATCATTTGGCTGCTTTAGCCGTAAATAAGGATCAAGCAACGCTATTAAATTACTTAAATCACTTTAAAGCAGGTGATCGCTTGGATTTTGTTCCTTATATTACTCAAGATTATATAGAAAGAGCCTATGAATTGGCATGTAAATAATTAAGGCATTGCTACTTACAATATATTCAAAATAAAGGATGGAGTATTAAATAAATGACTTATTTAGTTCCAGATATGGAGGCAGAAATTATTCCCGGAAAATCTGCGGCTGGTTTTGAGCTTGGAATATTATTTGATGATTTTATAAAGCAAGTAAAATACAAAAAATTTGAGTCTCGCAATGACTTTAATCCAAAGGTTGAGGAAAAGGGAACATGGGGAATAATTCATCGAGATGAAATATCATTTAATTTGGATTATATTAACGAAATTCAGTGTAAGTGGGAAAATTCTGTTGAGCTTGTTTTTGATATGAATAAATTAGGAAAATTAACCTGGATATATTTATATGAAGGTTATAAAGGAAAATTGTTGAATATATTAGGGATTGGGGATCGCTTAGATTCAGTCAAGGATGAATTTGATTTTGATTTTTACGGTGATGCTCATTATTTAATGTACAAGGAAGGTAGCCCACATTATGGTGATATTGTTGGGGTGGAAATTGGGACAAATTATCTAATTGAATACTCCGAAGAGTATCCTGACCAAATTATAACTAGTTTCTTAGTGTATATTTTTAAAGATCAGCGTTAATTGTGTACTAACTAGCACTGTTGCAAATAGGAAATCGAGTTTTAGTTTTTGGGTTAATCAGGCTTAGATTCTGAGAACTCGATTTACTAAACCAAGTATATAACAATCAGAAATCTATCCTCAAATACGCGATGGAAATTCAATTCCTAAAGGAAAAGTTGCTGAGGATTTTGGTTTATTAAAAGGAATTCCATTAAAAGACCAAAGTTATCCAAACGGAATTCCAGTTACTGTAATTCATCTACATGGACTGAAATAAATGACGAATAAAGAATTATTAGAAATAATAAAGCGCTTAGGTTGGAAAAATATAAATAGAGATGGAGATATGATCTCAATTTTATATTTACAGGATAGGGTAATTAAATTGTTGCCTTATATAAAAAAAAGAGCTAGTTCTGATCTTTATTTTGACTTAGGTGCAAGTCTAGGACGTGAAGATTTCAGTCGAGCTACAATGCATATAAGAAAAAGGAGAGAAAGAAATCCATTTAGCTATATATTGCAGCATGATGAAAATATTAGTGTTCTTTTTGTAGAAGAGATTACAGAAAGTTTTGTTGTGAATGAAATTAACGATGTAATAGACTGGGCAAAAGCACAAGATTTGCAACCTGGTATAGATGAGTATGCAGCCTTACCCACAGGTAGCCTAGGCATATATCCACTTTATCATTTGGCTGCTTTAGCCGTAAATAAGGATCAAGTAACATTATTAAATTACTTAAATCACTTTAAAGCAGGTGATCGCTTAGATTTTGTTCCTTATATTACTCAAGAATATATAGAAAGAGCATATGAAATAGCATGTAAATAATTAAGGCATTGTTACGAATAGGAAATCGAGTTTTAGTTTTTGGGTTAATCTGGCTTAGATTCTGAGAACTCGATTTCTCATGTAAAAGATCTTGGATATTAAGAGTGGGTATGTAATGTCCGAATATTGTGTTTCATTGTGTGATGGATTAATGTCTATTTTTGTCTGTAATTAAATGTTCTGCAAGTTAAAGCAATAATTCAAAAAAATCCAACTAAGAAAAAATGGAATGGGTCAATGCGGAGTCTTCTCTTGCTAGAGAAGATGAATCCTTATTTAATCAGATTTCCAAATGTCATTTTTCTCAGTAAAAGAATGAATTTTAATTTACTTTTAAATGAGAAATTTTAGTCAAATTATGTGGTTTGTGAGCAAATTAATTTACATGAAATGACAAGAGGATATTTCTAGTTTATATCAAGGATTGATGTAATAAAAATAATGATTTTATTCAATTGATTTTTGATACTTGCAATGAATTTATCTAATGGCATTTGTGATGTTTTTATGTTTTGTCATTTTGTAATGACTAAATATCTTAATTCAGCCATTAGCTTAAATTGAAATTATATGAATTCAGTCATTCAGATTACGACACAACAATTTTTAGATGAACTTCATCCGTTATTTCATGGTGATATAGATGGTTCAGACGCTGCAAAACACGTATTTTCAACGGATAATTCAATTTATCAATTACTGCCTCAAAGTATTCTTTATCCTAAAGATATCAATGATCTGCAATTGATTATGAAGCTCTTAAGCCAAGAGAGATATCATCAAGTTTCGGTTACACCACGTGGAGGTGGAACAGGAACAAATGGACAATCTTTAACACATGGCATTGTGGTAGATTTATCTCGCCACATGAATAATATTTTACATATTGATCCGATTCGCCGTATTGCTATTGTTGAAGCTGGTGTTGTTAAAGATCAGTTAAATGCTGAACTCAAAAAACACGGCTTATTTTTTGCGCCAGAATTATCCACTTCCAATCGTGCAACCATTGGTGGAATGATTAATACCGATGCGAGTGGTCAAGGTAGTTGCCGTTATGGAAAGACCCATCATCATGTATTGGGTTTAAAAACCGTCTTAAAAAATGGTGAAGTCCTAGATTCAAAGGCAATAAATTTAGCGCAATTTAATCAAGTTATTGCCAGTGAAAGTGCGCAAAAAAAAGAAATATATGAAAAAATTTTACAATTGGTGACTGAAAATCAAGGCTTAATTCAACAGAGTTTTCCAAAATTAAATAGATCGTTGACTGGCTATGACTTACCAGCAAGTTATGATGGTGAAGAGTTTAATATTAATAATATTTTGTGTGGCAGTGAGGGCACATTAGGTTTTATCGCCCAAGCAACCTTGAATGTACTAGAAATTCCAAAATATCGTGCATTAATTAATATTGGTTATGCACATTTCCAAAGTGCTTTACAAGATGCAAAAGCCTTAATGGCACTTGCTCCTTTATCTATTGAAACAGTTGATTCAAAAGTATTAAATTTGGCAAAACAAGATATTGTGTGGCAAAAGGTTGCTGAATATTTTCCTGAATCTGAGCATACTGAAGCGACACAAGGTATTAATTTAGTCGAAATTGATGCATCTACTGAGCATGAATTATTGGCTTTACAACAAATTTTTTTACAACAATTGCAAATAGATCAAAGTGTAAAACGTTTGACCGTGACGATTGCACATGGGGATGAACGAATTAAAGATGTTTATTCCATGCGTAAACGTGCTGTAGGTTTACTTGGAAATGTCTCGGGGGAAAAAAGACCACAACCTTTTGTGGAAGATACGGCTGTTCCTCCTGAGCATTTACCAGAATATATTGCTGAATTTCGTGCTTTATTAGATCAGCAAGGTCTAGATTATGGGATGTTTGGGCATGTTGATGCTGGGGTACTACATGTCCGTCCGTTATTAGACATGAAACAAGCTGAATCTTTAAAAATGGTGCAATATATTAGTGACCAAATTGTTGAACTTACACATAAATATGGCGGTGTAATTTGGGGTGAGCATGGGAAGGGGCTACGTTCTGCTTATGCGCCTGTATTTTTTGGAGCATCCTATCCACTTATTCAACGTATTAAGGCACTATTTGATCCGCATAACCAATTAAATCCTGGGAAAATTGCCACTCCAGATACCTTACCCAATGCGCAATTAACTGGATTACTTGATGTTCCTGTTCGTGGACAACAAGATAAACAAATTGCAGTTCAGCAATGGACTGAGTTTTCAAATACCATGCATTGTAATGGAAATGGTGCTTGTTTTAATTATGATGTGAATGATCCAATGTGTCCATCATATAAGGCAACTAGAGATCGCATTCATTCGCCTAAAGGTCGAGCAACCCTAATTAAAGAATGGTTACGCCGTGAAAATACTGCACAGCGGAGTGAGGAATTTAATCAAGAGGTATATCAAGCTTTGCATGGATGCTTATCGTGTAAATCATGTGCTGGGCAATGTCCAGTCAAAGTAGATATTCCAGACAGTAAAGCAAGATTTTTACATCAGTTTTATCAAACGAAAAAGCGCCCTTTACGTGATTATTTGATTAGTTATTTAGAAAGCTTTATGCCTTTATTGGCACATTTTGCAGGATTGTATAATCTGATGCAAAAGTCGAAATTACTGCAAAAAGTACAGCGTGATGTGTTCAAGGTCGTTGATATTCCTTTATTTCATCCTCAAGCAAAAGCAGATTTAGCGCAATTTGGTGCCATTTTACTAGATTCAGAATTAAGTCAAATTCGGTCAGATCAGGGTTCAGCTGTTATTTTGGTGCAAGATGCTTTTACACGTTATTTTGATACGACAGTTTTGATTGAAACCATTCAATTTATTTCAGCCCTCGGTATTCAAGTGTATGTATTGCCGTATTTGGCAAATGGTAAACCTTTACATGTACATGGTTTTTTGCCACAGTTTGAACAAAAAAGAGCAGAATGTATCGCTCTTTTAGAAAAAGCAGCACAAACAGGTGTGCCATTGGTTGGTATTGACCCTGCGATGACTTTGGTTTTTAGGCAAGAATATAAAGCAAAATATCTATCCGAAAAGCCTGAGTTTAATGTAGAAGTGCATTTATTACAGGAATGGTTGATAAATTGGCTTAAGGATAACCCACCAAGCATAAAGCAGATTCCGAGCGTAGACACTTATTATTTGGCTGGACATTGCACGGAGAAAACACAGGTTCCAATGTCAACGATGCAGTGGCAGAGTATTTTTAAAACCTTTGGTCTTCATTTAAAACCATTGGTTTTAGGTTGTTGTGGAATGTCTGGAACCTATGGCCATGAAGCTGAACATCGTCAATTATCAGAAAAAATGTATCAACAATCTTGGCAGCCACAGGCCATACCACATATCGAAACTTTATTAGTGACGGGGTATTCATGTCGGAGTCAAGTTAAACGTTTTGAACAGCAAACAGTGATGCATCCAGTGCAAATTTTACGATCCATGTTATAAACGCTTAAGCTAAACCTCCAAAAGATCAGGTGATATATCGACTTTATGGAGGTTGAACTTATATCGTTTAAGTCTGCTGTTCTATGCGTTGCTTAATCCATTGTACCATTGCTGTAATTTTAGTAGTTTGTGACATCGAAGATGGATAGGTCATGTAATATGACCGATTTGTGAGCATTTCATAAGGCCATGCTAAAACGAGTTCTCCTGCAGCCAATTCGCGTTGTACAAAAAATTGTGGAACCAGTGCAATTCCTGAATGAATCAGCGCCGCATTAACACAGGCGGCAAAGGTATCAACCCGAGGTCCTGTAAATGTTCTTTCATGAACATAATCTTGCATTTGAAAATATTCATCCCATGCTCGAGGTCGAGCACGTGATTGAATTAATACATGTTGCTGAAAATCTGTGATCGATTGTAATGGTTGAATGAGTAATTCTGGCGAGCAAACCGCAATACATTTTTCTTCAAATAATTTGATACTGGTCATATCTCGCCAAACACCATCACCATATAAAAAAGCAATATCAGTTTTATTGGTATCAATGTCGGCAGAACTGAATTGTTCCTGAATATCTAAGTGAATCTCTGGATGTAAATCATTAAAGCCTTTAAGCTGTGGGATAAGCCAACGTGAGCAAAGTGTAGGATGGGAGACAATATTCAAGGTATCTGCTTTATTACGATGCGCCATTACATTTAGTACAGAAGTTTCAATCTGATTTAAAATGGTTTGTGTTTCAGTTAAAAATAACTTTCCTGTTGGCGTCAACTGTAAGCGTTGTAAAGAGCGCTCAAATAATTGCACATTCAAGCTATCTTCTAAGTGAGCAACTTGTTTACTGATTGCACTTTGCGTCATATGCAGCACTTGTGCAGCTTTAGTAAAACTTAAATAGCGCGCAGATGCCTCAAAACATCTTAAAGACATAATAGACGGATATTCTTTCGATTTTAGTGTGTGCATCTTGATTCATCGTTACGCTATCAATCTATAATATCATACTCAATTGGTCGGGTATTTATCATACGTTTACGACTAAATATAGATCACAATAAATCGAAGGCGAAATATCATTTTTGATGGAATGGATTGGTTCTAAAAGTGCAATAAAACATTAGATTTTTATTCACCTAAAAACACCGTAGATTTGATGTCAGTAGGCGAATAAGAGGGGGGTGTATATGCTTAAGTTAAGATCTTACTCGAGGTATTCGTATCTACATTCGGTTCAGAATCTTGTAGTTCTAATTTTTGCTCAGTCTGATCGACAATTTTTGCACCAACTAAATCGCCAACTACATTACCACATGTAAAAATCATATCTAAAATGACATTAACACCTGCGGTTAAGGCAACAATTTCAATGGGTAAGTTGGCTTGAGAAAAGACAATTGACATGCCAATTAAACCTGCACCTGGAACACCTGCCGTTCCTACTGCAGCTAAAGTACTAATAATGACAATAGTTGCAAGCTCTGGAATGGACAGCGTGATACCTATAATTTCAGAAGCGAAAATTACTGCGACCCCAAAACGTAGTGCTGTGCCATTTAAGTTAAAAGCTAATCCGAGTGGTAATGTTAAGCGAGAAACTTTTTCACTAATTCCTGCTTTTTCAGCACATTTAAAAGTAATCGGCAAAGTTCCAATACTACTGCTGGTAACAAATGCGGTAAGCATTGCTTCCTTGATATTTTTGTAGAATTGAATAACCTTAACGCGAAATGCTTTTAAGAAAATTGGATAAACCAAGACCAGTAAAAGAATAACACCCAGATAAGAAGTCGCAATAAATTTACTGAGGACAATTACCGTTTCAATGCCTTGGCTACCAAAGGTATTGGCAGTAATTCCAAAGACACCAATAGGTGCATAAAGTAAAACACCTGCAAGTATTTTGGTCACAGCTTCATTACAACCTTGTAAAACGTTATAAAGTAAGTCACCCAATTCTCTTTGTTTTGCATCTTCGCTATGGCGCATAAATAAAATAGCCAAGCCACCGACTAAGGTAATGAAAACAATCGCTAATAAATCACCTGAAGTCAGTGCATGAAAAATATTAGTCGGCACCATATTTAATAAGGTGTTAATAAAAGATGGGCTTTCAGGTGCTGTAACACTTGCAGTATTTGGAAGAGTTAATCCAACGCCAGGATTTGTCCATTTCGCTAAAATAATACCTAAAATGACAGCAACTGCAGTTGAAACAAGATAAAACGGAAAAATTTTAAGACCAATACGCCCCAATTCTTTAGGGTGTGAATTATTGACCGCTACAATCAAAGGTAGAATGACCAGCGGTATGACAATCATCTGTAAGAGGTTTAAAAAGAGTTTTCCGAGAGGGTAGAAAATAGAACTCTTAGGTCCTAAAATAATCCCGACGATAATTCCTAGAATAAAGCCTGTTGTCATTTTCGCCATAAATGACTTGCTTTTGTACCACGTCCAAATTTTCTTCACAAAATATTCCTTTTCTTTTGCGCATTGTAAATTTAGTTGAGAAGTTTTCATCACTCAAACGAATAATTAGACGTTCCCCATTCCGTTTCGGAATAAGAAATGACTTAACATGATTTGTTTAGGTCGATCAGAACGAGTTATCTTGATGAGGGATACTTAAAATTTAACCATACAAAGTTGATGGAGATACCGTGTGCTTTAAATCAAAAAATGAAATCACAATATATTTATATGATTTACATATATTTTAAAGTTAATTTAATCAATCGTGTTCATGATGATTTAAATAAAGTGTAAAAGCACAAGATTAAAATTGAAGTTATCGATCTCGTTTAAACATAAAAACTCCGTAAATTGAGAGAAATACGGAGTTTTTTGATTTAAATGGTTAACTTAAAGCAATACGTTGATTGAGTTGTTCAAGGCATGCATTTAATGATTTTTGCTGTAATTCAGCATATAGCTGCATTTCATCAAAAACGCTTGCACCTAAACTTTCTTCAAAAATCTGTTGATTTGAGATTACGCCATAATTACTTTGCTGATCACCGCCTAAGTTTGATTGAAAGATTCCAGCTGCAGATACAGGGAGAAAATCTTCATACACAATAGGTTCAATCTTAATTACACCTGATTGAATCAATGCGGAAATGTTTTCAGTATTTACTGATAGATCATCATTGTGTAATTGATCTTGTTTTGCAAAGTAATAAAAATATGCTAAACCTTGATCATGCAATACTTGATAATCATCTGGAAATGCTTGGAAAGTTTCTTCTAAAATACGTACATATTCGCTTGCATTACTTTCATCTGGCGCACACCCTAAACATGCACGCGCCTGTTGTAGTAGTTCATCGTACAACTCGCGGCCTTTGCGTGTCAAAGCAACACCACGTTGTTCAATTTCACCAAAACGCGCTGTATGACTTCCTTGTTCAATTGTTGAACCACCGTTGAAATTTACTTTTTCATTCAGTGCTTTAAAGCTTGTTTGTCGAAGTAAAATAGGGCAATGGCGACGTGGTGGACCTTCAATGACTGCTTTAGGCGTAATTCCACGTGAAAGCATATTATTCTGTACAGCATCAATATCTAATGTACGCGGTGTTAGGTGATTAATGTGTGGTCCTTTAAATGCCACGACATCTGCGATTAAACGATGTTGATCGTGCAATGCTTGATAGAGCGATTGACTCACAGGTGCTTCAGTATGCCAGCGGAAAGTTTCAAGAACTTGTTCGACAAATAATCGTGCATCTTCGGCATTTAATCCGCCTTGTTGTTCAAACTTTTCTGTAAGTGCTAAAGCCAGTGGGGTAAAAATTTGACGTTTTGCTAGTACTTGTTCTGCTGTCGTTCTGAGTTCAACATGATCGATGAGTTCAAGGCGTAATAATGATGTAAAGACGCGAAATGGACATTGATTTAAAGCTTCGGTCTCAATTGCGCGAAAGGCCGTAGAGTGAACAGGAACACCTGAAGGCACCAAATCATAGTAACCAACGGGAAACATGCCCATGACTGCAAAAATACGACGCATATTTTTGAGTTCATCTGCTGTTCCAAGGCGAATGGCGCCATGACGTTCTTGAGATAGACGAGGGAGTTCACCTGTTTGTTGCAATTGCTGTTCAAGTGCTATATGTGTATTTAAAGTTTCCTGATTGATGTCTTTGACCAACTCAATTAGGTCACCATATAATGGCACTTCATTTTGATACATATCTGACATTAATGCAGAAAATTGACTACGAATTTCGTTAGAGTTAATCCAAGTTGACATGATTTTCCCTTTTTAATTATGCTGTTGCTTCAAGTGATTGAGTAGCTGTTGCTGCAAGAATATTTTCTAAAATAGCTAAGCCTTCATTTAATACTTCAGCCGAGATTGTAAGTGGCGTTAATAAACGAATAATATTTTTTGCTTCACCGCTTGGCATAAGTAATAAGCCTTGTGCACGGGCTGTTGCGAGAATATTTGCAAGTTGCTGTGTACCAGCTCCAAGCTCTGGATGACAAAGTTCAATACCACGCATTGCACCAACACCAGTAAGCCGACCTAACCACGGTGTTAAATTCTGATTTTTCCAACGTAAATACGTGTTTTCAATGGTTGAGATATAATTTTGAGTCGTTGCTTGAAATTCAGCAGATTGCATAATATCAAGTGTTGCAAGACCAGCTGCACATGCAATTGGGTTGCCAGAATATGTTCCACCTAAGGCACCTTTTGCAGGATAGTCCATATATTTTGCTAAACCAACAACAGCACCTAGTGGAACACCCCCCGCGATACTTTTACCTAATAAGAGTAAGTCTGGTTCAATACCCAAGTGAGCAAATGCAAATGGAATTCCAGTTCGACCAAAACCTGATTGAATTTCATCAGCAATAATTAATATGCCATGTTGATCGCAGAATTGGCGTAAATATTGTGCGAATTCTGGATCCATTAGTTGGAATCCACCTTCACCTAAAACAGGTTCAAAGATAATCGCAGCAATATTTTCTACATCTACTTCCACTTGAAATAAACGCTTGAGTGCGTGCTTCGCTTCATTAGCAGTGACTTGATTATCCTTACTTGGATAGGGAATATGATAAACAGGACCAGGCAATGGACCTAAGCCATCTTTGTAGGGTTTAACTTTACCGTTTAAATTAACGGCTGCAAGTGTGCGACCATGAAAGCCGCCATCAAAAGCAATAACACCAGTACGACCAGTTGCAATACGTGCAACTTTTAATGCATTTTCAGTGGCTTCTGCACCACTATTGGTAAACATACCTGCTAATGGTTGGTTAATTGGAATGTAAGCCAATAGTTTTTGCATCAAGTCTAAATAAGGGCGATGCTGTGCAGCGTTGAATGCATAATGTGTTAATTGTTCAGCTTGATGCTGAATGGCGTGTACAATTTTTGGATGACAATGACCAACATTTAAAACACCAATTCCACCAATAAAATCGATATAACGCTTTCCATTTTCATCCCAAACTTCTGCATTCAGTCCTTTTTGAATGACAATTGGATGGATCAAACCTAATGCCGTTGAAATCCCTTGGCTATTCATGCTAACTCTTCATTTTTCTATCTGAGATAGGGAACTATTTAATAATTAGAACATTCTTAGGGCAAACGAATAAATTGAAGAGACCTATGAGTTTTTTTCTTAGTCTTGGTGAGATTAAGTTCAGATTGATAAGATTAAAAGTTTAGAAAAATTGTGATTAATGAAAATTACTTTTGGCCTGAATAATATGTTTTCGCATTATGAATCATAAAATGAAATGCTTAACATTAG
This sequence comes from Acinetobacter sp. ANC 4558, assembly GCF_002135375.1. Classification (GTDB taxonomy): domain Bacteria; phylum Pseudomonadota; class Gammaproteobacteria; order Pseudomonadales; family Moraxellaceae; genus Acinetobacter. The sequence goes on from NZ_NEGH01000011.1 coordinate 119,592, forward strand.
AATTAAATAAACTAATGTGAAGAAAAATAATAATAAAAAAATATGCATTATTTTTGTGCAAAGTACCCTTTTTTTAAAAAAAAAGGTACTAAAATAGATAAAAAGTGGGTTATTTAATAGGAGTTTGCATCAATTTATGCCCTATAAGTTTTTCTAATGTACTGATTTAAAATTTCTAGCTTGAAGAGCGTTTTTAGCTTCCTATATCTTAATTGAGTTAAACAGTAATTAATCATGAGTTAAAAAGGAAAAGTATCGCATTTTTGATGCATACATTAATGAACGTGAAGTGACTAATCTGATTTCAATTAATTAAGGATGATGTAAATAATGAAGAAAGATCAATCAAAACGTGCAGCCGCCGCTGCATTTATGGGAACCACAATTGAATTTTATGATTTCTATGTATATGCAACTGCTGCAGCATTAATTTTAGGTACGGTATTTTTTCCTGAAACTGATCCCGTTACAGGAACATTGGCTTCATTTGCAACCCTTGCCGTCGGTTTCGTAGCACGACCAATGGCTGGAATTGTTTTTGGACATTTGGGTGATCGATTAGGTCGAAAAAAAATGTTGCTGTTCACTATGGTACTCATGGGACTTGCAACAACATGTATTGGTTTAATTCCAAGTTATCATAGCATTGGAATTTGGGCACCTATTCTTCTTGTACTCTTTAGGTTTTTACAAGGAATCTCTGTAGGTGGAGAATGGGGTGGTGCTGTTTTGATGGCAAGTGAACATGCCCCAAAAGAGAAAAAGACTTTTTTTGCCTCTTTTGCGCAACTAGGAAGTCCAGCAGGTTTGATTCTTTGTTTATTGGTATTTAGAGGCGTAAGTACATTAGATGAGCAAGCTTTTGCAAGCTGGGGATGGCGAGTTCCATTTTTGCTTAGTTTTATTTTGATGGGGGTTGGTTTTCTAATTCGTTTTGGAATTGAAGAATCGCCAGAATTTAAAGAAGCAAAAGAGAATGATCAAACTTTAAAACATCCAGTAAAAGAGCTACTGTCTAATTATTTACCACATGTTATTTTTGCTGGATTGACGATGACTATTGGTACAGCAGGATTTTTCTTTACCAATACATTCATGATTACCTACGTCACTCAGTATTTGGAAATTAGTAAAGCCACTATTTTAGATGCTTTATTTTTGGTCACGATCTTTCAATTCTTGACGATGCCAGTTGCTGCATGGATTGCAGATAAAGTTGGTTCACAGCGTTTTTTAACCATTGCCGCAATTTTATGTATCTTAGTGCCATATCCAATGTTTATGTTGGTAGAAACAAAGAACATTATTCTGATTACCTGTGGTATTAGCTTAGCGGTTGTAACACTGTCTGCACTTTATGCCGTTGCTGCGGGTTTCATGGCAAATATTTTTCCAACACAAGTTCGTTATTCAGGCATTTCAATTTCTTATCAATTCATTGCGGCACTTGCTGCGGGAACAACACCATTTATTGGCACAATGTTAGCAAGCCATTATGCAGGGCAATGGATGCCACTTGCGATTTTCTTTAGCTTCTTATCGCTATTATCTTTAATTGGTGTCGTTGGTGTCAAAATTATTACGAATAAAAATAAAAATGCTGTGAATATTGATCAAGTGGTTGTAGAAAAATCAGTTTAAGTTGAAATAGATAAAGGAACATAGGTATGAATCATATGGAAAATATCAATCCTATTGAATGGGAAGCACGCTGTGAATTAGCTGCGTTATATCGATTGATTGCATTTTATAAAATGACCGATTTAATTGATACGCATATTAGCTATCGACTACCGCATGAGCCCAATCATTTTTTAATTAATCGATATGGGATCCCATTTGACAAAATGACCGCATCACACTTAATTAAAATTGATCATGAAGGTACTATTGTTGAAAATTATGATCAAGGAAAACGAGTGAATGTTGCAGGTTTTGTGATTCATTCTGCAATACACCATGCGTGTCCTGAAGTTCATTGTGTGATTCATACGCACACAGCAGATGGCGTTGCTGTGTCAGCACAGTCGCATGGTTTACTTCCTTTATCACAACATGCATTAAAGTTTTATAACCGTATTGGCTACCACACATATGAAGGAATTGCCCTTTCATTAGATGAGCAAAAAAGGCTCATTGAAGATTTAGGACAGCACCGCTGTATGATTTTAAGAAATCATGGTTTGTTGTCAACAGGGAATAGTATCCCTCGAGCATTCCATGAAATCTATTTCTTAGAGCGCGCATGCCAAATTCAGGTGAAGGCACTGTCGAGTACGCAACTGAACTATCCATCTCCTGAGGTTTGTGAGCATACCGCACAACAATTTGATCGTGAGGAGGCAGAACAAATTATTCTGGATGCATGGCATGCGGCACTTTCTTTAATTGAGCAACAAAAAGCCGAGTATTGCGTATGATCGTTATTGCTTCAACCAAAGCCTATGCTAAACAAATGCTAATTGATGCATTTCAGCAATATGCCCCTGAAGGAAGTTATTGTCTAGAAGAAGATGAGCATGCCAATCAAGCGACAACAGCGGCTTGTTGGTTCCCCAATTTAGATAATTTAAATCAAACTCCATCATTAAAGCTCATTCACTCAATGGGTGCAGGTATTGAGCATTTAGAATTAGCAAAAATCAAAGAATCACATCAAGTGTGTCGAATTGTTGATCAAGATCATAAGTTTGGCATGTTAAGTTATCTTCAATGGGGTGTTTTATATTTTCAGCGTTTTTTTGATCAATATTTAAAGCAGCAAACCAAGCAAATTTGGCAACAGCATCCGCAACTTAAAAATGCAGATGTTTATATTGGTATTATGGGGCTGGGGGAAATTGGTGGATTTGTTGCGGAAAAACTCGCAAGTGAAGGTTATCAAGTTTCAGGGTGGTCAAAGTCTAAAAAATCACTTAAACACGTAGACTGCTTTGCTGGAGACGCTGAACTTGAGGTATTTTTAGCGCGCAGTCAAATTTTGATTAACGTATTACCTTTGACCCATGAAACACGTGGAATTTTATCTCAATCGACTTTTGAAAAATTACCTCGAGGTGCCACAGTCATTAATAGTGGGCGAGGTGAACATCTTGTTATTCAAGATTTGCTTAACCTGATTGATGCAAAACATATTCGTGGCGCAATTTTGGATGTATTTGAGCAGGAACCATTGAATCCTTCAAGTCCATTATGGAATAAAGCTGAAATTGTATTAACACCACATATCGCATCTCATGCACCGCTTGAGGTCGTGGTTCAGCAAATATTAGAAAATGATCGACGAGTGATGCAAGGATTGCCATTGCTAAATTGCGTGAATATAGGACGAGGATATTAACATGAAGGTTAATGGTAAAAGATTATGGAATTCGTTGATGGATATGGCCAAGGTGGGGGCGAGTGAAAATGGAGGCAGTACTCGCTTAGCATTAACTGACCAAGATATTGCAGGTCGTACCTTACTCATTGAATGGGCAAAAAAAATAGATTTAACTTTGAAGTACGATGCAATTGGCAATTTGTTTCTGCAAAAAGCAGGGCTTGATTCTTCACTCAATCCTATTGTGATAGGGAGCCACTTAGATACACAGCCTAAAGGTGGACGTTTTGACGGTATTTATGGTGTTCTTGCAGGATTGGAAGTCCTATATAGTCTTCATGAAACAGCGATAGAGACTCATCATCCAATCGAACTTGCGGTTTGGATGAATGAAGAAGGTGCTCGGTTTACTCCAGCAATGATGGGGTCTGCGGTATTTACAGGGCATTTTTCACTTGAGGAGATATTAACTGTCAAAGATAAACAAGGTATTTGCGTTGCTGATGAGTTAAAACGAACACAACAGCAAGGCGAACTAGAATTACAACGAGCATTTGAGGCTTATTATGAACTCCATATTGAGCAAGGGCCTGTATTAGAAAATAATGCAAAAGAGATTGGGGTTGTCACTGGTGGTCAAGCCATTATTTGGTTAGATATTGAAACCACTGGCAAAGCAGCACATGCAGGCACAACCCCTATGTCTATGCGCCATGACACCATGATTGGCACTGCAAAAATGATGGTAGATTTAGAGCAATTGGTATTACAAAAATATCCAGAAGGATTAATCACCTTTGGTGAAATAGCCGTAGAAAACTCCTCAAGAAATACGATTCCTGCAACAGTGAATTGGACCATTGATTTGCGTCATCCAGACGATAATACAATGGAAAAAATGCAGCAAGATGTACTGCAAGTTTTAGAGCAATTGGCAAATACGCGCAGTTTAACAGTGAATACCAAGTTGCATTGGCATAGTCCAGCAACTCCATTCAATGAAACATGTGTTCAAACAGTTTTAGATTCAGTTCAAACCTTAGGGTTTAGCTATCAAAAAATTGTAAGTGGTGCTGGACATGATGCCATTAATTTAGCCAAACATTGTCCAACCACCATGATTTTTATCCCATGTGAAGGTGGACTTAGTCATAACGAAGCTGAAAACATTACGGCATTACAAGCAGAGCAAGGTGCTCATGTTTTGCTAAATAGCATTCTAAAATTTGATCAACAATTAAAACTGGCTCAAGTCGGCTAAAAGTTGGAAGGGATTATCATGAAATTATTTTTTCATTCAGAGCAGTTGAAACATCGCCCAGCAAGTTATTATTCAAGAGGTAAAATGCGCGAACCTCAAGAAAAGCCCGAGCGTATGTTTGAGTTATTAAAAACAGTGGAACGCTTAAATTTACCACTTTTAACAGCGAAGGATTTTGGAACAAAGCCATTGCTAGATGTACACACTATGGGGTATTTGAATTTTCTTCAAAATGCGTATAAAGAGTGGATGGAATTACCAGAAGATTGGGGCGATGAGGTGCTTTCGAATATTTTTATACGTGAAAATAATCGAGAAATTGGTATTTTAGCAAAGGCAGCGAAGTATTTGGCAGATGGTAGTGCTCCAATTGGAAAAGATACTTGGACATCTGTTTATTGGTCTGCACAAACGGCATTATCCTGTGCTGATGCATTGCTGAAAGATGATGAACAATTAACCATTGGACTGACAAGACCAGCAGGGCATCATGCAAGAAAAGAAGGTGCTGGTGGATTTTGTTATATCAATAATGCGGCGGTGATTGCACAATATCTTAAGCAAGATTATTCACGCATTGCAATCATTGATACAGATATGCATCACGGTCAAGGAATACAAGAAATTTTTTATGATCGTTCAGATGTATTATATACCTCAGTTCATGGAGATCCGACCAATTTCTACCCAGTAGTATCAGGTTTTGAAGATGAATATGGGGTAGGAGAAGGGCATGGTTATAATAAAAATTTTCCAATCCCACATGGGAGTAGTGAAGAAGTATTTCTTGAATATCTTGATCAAGCTATAGATTTTGTTAAACTTTTTCAACCTGAAGTTGTTATTCATGTGATGGGGTTTGATGTATATGTGGATGATCCCCAAACGAAATGTGCAGTGAGTACCTTTGGATTTGAGAAAATTGCAGAAAAAATTAAGTCAGTGAATGTACCTACAATTAGTTTAATTGAAGGTGGGTATTGTATTGAAAAATTAGATGAAAATTTCCAAAGCTTTTTAAAAGGTTTTGGTGTGAATTTACCCAGATATAAAACGGAAAAACAGGAAGTGAGTTCAACATAATCTTGCTATGATTGGATCTAATTTAAGAAATAATATCATGCGAGGAGCGTTGTCATGAGATCAAATATATTATTAGAAAAATGTAATTGGTCTCTGCTACGTATTTTTCGAGTTATTGTTCAAGAAGGAAGTTTAAATAAAGCTGCAATTAAATTATTTTTAACGCAATCTGCGATTAGTCAAAGTTTAAAAAGACTGGAAGAACAAATTGGGGAAATCCTGATTATTCGAACTGGAGGGAAGTTTTATTTAACACCTACAGGCGAAATTGTATTTGAAGCTAGTCTTATGATTTATAGTCAGTTAATGGATTGTGAAGAACGATTAAATACTAAAAAAAATAGTTTGTCAGGAACCATTAAACTTTTGGTATTAAGTCGTGTCGAGTCAGCACGATATGATCAGTTGCTGCATGATTTTCATCAAAAATACCCATTGGTAGATTTTCATGTTGATGTGTTGAAAAGTAAGGAAATTCAACAATTGTTATTACAGAAAATTCCAGCACTTGGAATTGGAATTAACCAAATTGTGCATCCAAAATTGAATTATCATACTTTGCTGAATCAAAAATATGCACTATTTTGTAGTAATAAACATCCTCTTTATACAGAGAATATTCAATCTATTGATCAAATTAAAGGTTATGGGTTTATTTCATTTCAAAGTGAGCAATTGAATGATCCATTATCGCCATTAAGTGAGGTACGAGAAAAAATATTGAAAAATAATAAACTTTTGGTCACGACAAATAATATGGATGAAGTGATACGATTTATTCAAAATGGAATTGGTATAGGGTTGTTACCTAGACATATGATTGAAAAAAATCATAAACGAGAGATGTTTAAACAATTACCTCCATTTCCTTATGTTTCGATTATTCCAATATTATTAATGTGGCATAAAGATCGTGAACTATCATTATTAGAGCAATATTTTATTAATGATTTACGAAGTATTTTTTATGGAAATTAAGAATATAATGCGCTTATTTATGATGAATCAATATGTTTAATATGCAGAGTAAAATGTTATTTAAATTTGCTGCTTTAAAAGCATACGATCAGCAAGATGATTCTGAGTCATCATTAGATCTATTTTTATAAATATAATGGATTGATTTTTAATGAATTAAAATGTGGCATATATTTTGAAATATAAATCCTGTCTTTAAATTTAATTTAAAAAATGGGGTTTAATAATATGAGTAGAAAAATTCGATTAGGTGCATTTATTCCAGCAACAGGGCAACATGTCTCTGCTTGGCGACATCCAGATGCATCACCTGAGCGTCATTTAGACATTAATTACTTGATTGAAATTGCACAAACTGCTGAACGTGGTTTATTTGATGCATATTTTTTAGCAGACTCGCCAGCGATTAATTTTGGTGGTGCAGCAGGCGGAGATCAGTATGGCGTAAGTAGTAAAGTAGCAGGTTTTGAACCTGTCACATTATTTGCTGCACTCTCTACAGCAACTCAGCATATTGGATTTATTGCGACTGCTTCGACAACCTATGAAGAGCCTTATTTGCTCGCACGAAAATTTGCATCTTTAGATCATATCAGTAATGGACGAGCAGGATGGAATGTTGTAACGACAGCATCTGTAGATGCTGCCTATAATTTTGGATATGATGAGCAGCCTGAATATACTGAACGTTATGAGCGTGCTCAAGAATATGTAGATTTGATTCAAAAATTATGGGATAGCTGGGAAGATGATGCCTTTGTTTATAATAAAGAAACTGGCATTTTCTATGATGTAAATAAATTACATCACCCAAACCATAAAGGAAAATATTTATCAGTTAAAGGGGCATTAAATGTTCCTCGTTCTCCACAAGGCTATCCAGTTGTCGTTCAGGCAGGTTCATCTGAACCAGGACGTGATTTAGCTGCACGATATGCGGAAGTCATTTTTACAGCACATCAAGAGTTAGAAAATGCACAAGAATTTTACCGTGATGTAAAAAGTCGTTTAGCAAAATATGGTCGTCGTCCTGAAGAGTTACTCATTTTACCTGGGGTTTCAATCTTTGTGGGTAAAACAGAAGAAGAAGCGCGTGCTAAATATGAAGAATTAACAAAACTGATTCGACCTGAAGCTGGTTTAGCACTTTTGAGTGGTTTAGCTGGTGGCATTGATTTTTCTCAATATGATTTAGATGCTCCATTTCCTGATATTGAATCAGATTCAAGTGTACGTAGTCGTCCAGCATTAATTGCAAATATCGCGAAGAAAAATAACTTCACGATTCGTCAACTATATGAATGGGTTGCTGGGGTACGTGGGCATTGGCAAATTATTGGTTCAGTTGAACAAGTAGTTGATCAATTGCAAGAATGGTTTGAAAATGAGGCTGCTGATGGTTTTAATGTTTTACCACCAACCACGCCAAATGGGTTAAATGATTTTGTTGATTTAGTAGTACCAGAATTGCAACGCCGTGGTTTATTTAGAACTGAATATGAAGGTAAAACCTTAAGAGAAAATCTTGGCTTAGCTCGCCCTGAAAACCAATATGTATTGGCACAAAAAACTGAAAAAGCATCTTAATCTTTTATTTATAAAAAACCAAAGTTTTGCTTTGGTTTTTTTATTTTTAAAAGGAATAAATACTTTATTTAGGCTTTAACGTGATTTCTCGAATGATTGATCGGCAGAACACAGAAATACAATTTGTACGTTTGGCAAAACTGATTATCAAAATTGTTGCTGAGACTATGCTGAATTAGATGCAGTAGATTCGTTTAGATTGCGTAAATTACAGCACAGAAAGTATTTGTCTTTCTAACTGTTTGAAAAATATAGTTATAAGAAGTTGGTACGAAAATTGGTATGTAGTTAGGGGGCATACTTTATACCTATAATTTTGTGAGAAAAAGATGAGTAGAAAAATTAGATTGGGTGCATTTATTCCAACGACAGGTCAACATATTGCTGCATGGCGATTACCAAATTCACAGCCAGAACGCCATTTAGACTTTGAGTGGGTAAAAGAACAAGTACAAACCGCTGAACGAGGGCTATTTGATGCGTATTTCTTAGCTGATGGTTTATCTGTAAATCTTGGTTTATCTGAAAGTTTAGGGGTTTCCGATAAAGTTGCAGGGTTTGAACCTGTGACATTATTTTCAGCGTTATCTACGGTCACCAAACACATTGGATTTATTGCTACAGCATCAACAACCTATGAAGAACCTTATTTATTAGCACGTAAGTTTGCTTCCTTAGATCATATTAGCCAAGGTCGGGCGGGTTGGAATGTTGTGACAACGGCTTCTGAGTCGGCTGCTTATAATTTTAGTTATGAGAATCAACCGTCACATCAAATACGCTATGAGCGTGCAGACGAATATGTGGGATTGATTCAAAAACTATGGGATAGCTGGGAAGATGATGCTTTTCTTTATAATAAGCAATCAGGTGTTTTTTACGATACTGAAAAATTACATCATCCACAGCATAAAGGGAAACATTATGCGGTACGTGGTGCTTTGAATGTTCCTCGCCCTCCACAAGGATACCCAGTCATTGTACAAGCAGGATCTTCTGAACCTGGGCGTGAGTTAGCGGGAAAATATGCCGAAGTTATTTTCACAGCACATCAATATCTAGCAAGTGCACAAGAATTCTATCGTGATGTTAAAACGCGATTAGCAAAATACGGCAGAACACCAGATCAACTATTAATTTTACCTGGTGTTTCGGCATTTGTTGGAAAAACAGAAGAAGAAGCACGTAAGAAATATGAGCAAGTAACAAATTTAATTCATCCAGAGGCAGGTTTGGCATTGTTAAGTGGAATGCTAGGAGGGATTGATTTAAGACAATATGATTTAGATGGACCCTTACCAGAGATTCCAATCACTGAAACTCAGATTAGCCGACGTGAGTTAATTATCAGTATTGCGAAGAACAATAATTTTACGATTCGCCAATTATATGAGTGGGTTGCGGGAGTGAGAGGTCATTGGCAAATCATTGGTACAGTTGAACAAGTTGCGGACCAATTACAGACATGGTTTGAAAATGAAGCAGCCGATGGATTTAATGTTTTACCACCAAGCACACCAGATGGCTTAAATGACTTTGTTGAGTTAGTCATCCCTGAATTGCAACGTCGTGGTTTATTCAGAACAGAGTATGAAGGTCAAACATTAAGAGAGAATTTAGGCTTAGCACGGCCTGAAAACCAATATGTACTTGCACGTCATGCAGCTAAAGTGTCTTAGGGAGAAAAGCAAATGACAAATTCAAGAGAAATACAGCATGATGTAAATGAATTATTTACTCAGCGTTGGTCTCCACGAGCTTTTAATGAAAAAATTACAATTGATCAAGAAACCTTATTCCAGTTTTTTGAAGCTGCGCGATGGGCACCTTCAGCTTGGAATGCTCAACCATGGCGTTTTATCTATGCTTTAAAAGATACAGCCTATTGGGACACTTTATTTACGTCTTTGTCAGAATATAACCAGTCTTGGGCGAAGCGTGCTTCTGCTTTAATTTTAGTTCTCTCTAAAAAAAGTTTTGTTGTACCTGGGCAAGAAAATACAGTTGTCTTAGAAAGCCATTCTTTTGATACCGGAGCTGCATGGGCAAATTTTGCATTACAGGCGAGTTTGAAAGGTTGGTATACCCATGCTATTGGAGGTTATGACCGTTCTACTTTACGTCAGTATTTAGATATTCCTGAAGACTATCAACTTGAAGCAATCATTGTTGTTGGTCAGCAAGGCGACAAAACAGTCTTAGCTGAGGGATTACAATTTAAAGAAAACCCAACCATACGCCATCCTGTTCATCATTTTGTTGCAGAAGGTCAATTCACTTTTAATGAAGTTGGTGAATAGTCAGCAATTTTTGTAGTTTTAACCTTAGAAACTTGTAAATTTTAGCAAAATAGGATGCTTTATGCAGTATCGTAAAATTGGTCAAACTGATTTAAATGTGAGTGTAATTTCTTTAGGCACCATGACTTTTGGAGAACAAAATACAGAGCACGAAGCGCATACTTTAATTGATTATGCAGTGGCGCAAGGAGTGAATTTATTGGATACAGCAGAAAGTTATCCAGTACCACCACGACCTGAGACACAAGGGCAAACTGAACGATTTATTGGAACTTGGTTAAAGAAAACTGGCAAGCGGAATGAGGTATTCATTGCAACTAAAATTGCAGGACCATCTCGACAATTAGGGCATTCTTCGCATATTCGTCAGGGTGAGAGCCGACATAATCGCCATAATATTGAATTAGCATTAAATGATAGTTTACAGCGATTACAAGTCGATCACGTTGATTTATATCAATTACATTGGCCAGATCGAACAACCAATCATTTTGGGAAATTGGGATATACACATACTGAACATGAAGATTTTATTCCTATTGCAGAAACCTTACTAGCACTTGATTCTTTGGTTAAAGCAGGAAAAATTCGACATATTGGTGTATCAAATGAAACACCGTGGGGAGTAACACAATTTATTAATATTGCTGAAAAATTGGGATTGTCACGGATTGTCTCAATTCAAAATCCATATAATTTATTAAATCGTACATTTGAAATTGGAAATGCAGAAGTTTCAATTCGTGAAAATGTAGGGCTACTTGCATATTCTCCACTAGCATTTGGACATCTCTCTGGGAAATATTTAAATGGTGCTCAACCAGAAGGTGCACGAGTAACACGTTGGGAACGTTTTGCACGTTATAAAGGTGAAAATGCTGAAAGAGCAACTGAATTGTATGTTGAATTAGCACATAAACATGGATTAAATCCTGCCCAGCTGGCTTTGGCGTATGTTAATAGTCGACGTTTTGTGAGCAGTAATATTATTGGTGCCACTCATCTTGAACAGTTAAAAGTCAATATTGGCAGTGTTGATATTGAACTCAGTGATGAAGTACTCGCAGGGATTGAACATATTCATCAATTATATCCAAATCCAAGTCCTTAAATAACGCATTGTAAAATCCTCATCTCGCGAAAATAATGTTACTTAACATATGATTAAAGAGGGATGAGGCTTGATATTACCAAATAAATGAAATAAAAAGAGGTTTAACAATGTCAGAACTCAAATCTTTAATCCAACAACGTTATGGCAATGAACAAATAATTCCAGAGGAACTTAAAAATATAGATATCTCTGGATTGAATAATCCTGTTTTAACTGCATTACTCAGTCATGCTTCTTTACGTCAATTTAGTGATCAAGCGATTTCATCAGAAATACTTTCATTACTTATTGCGAGTGCACAATCCGCTTCAACCTCTTCGAATTTACAGGCATGGACAGTAATTTCTGTTCAAAATAAAGCACATAAGGAAAAGTTAGCGAGTTTTGCTGCAAATCAAACTTTTATTCAAGATGCGCCTGTGTTTCTTATTTGGACCATTGATTTACGTCGTTCTGTTGATGTAATACAGTTGACGCGATCTGAACATGATATTAAGCAAACAATTGGACTTGAATCTGTTGATAGTTTATTAGTGGGTACTATTGATGCGACGCTTGCAGCACAAAATTTAACGATTGCAGCACAGTCATTGGGACTTGGTTCAGTTTATGTGGGTGCTATTCGTAATAATTTACAACAAGTAGTTGAAGTTTTAGAGTTACCTCAAGGTGTGATTCCTATTTTTGGAATTGCGCTAGGGTATCCAAAAGAAGATGTTATAAAAAAAATAAAACCAAGATTACCGCAAGAAATCATATTGCATCATGACGTTTATCAAAGTCAAAAACGTATTAATGAATCAGTTTTAAACATTTATGAGAAAAATTTAAATATTTTTCAACAACAATCAGGCCAGCAACAAGAACGTTGGCGAGATAAAGTCACACAGCGTTTGAGTAGTTTAAATGGGCGAGAGTATTTAGCTGATACATTTAATCGACAAGGTCTAAATGTATTTAATGTGAATGAAAGTGAATAATTAATATGTGGGAATAAATTTTTTAATTTTAGGGAGAAATAATTTTAAAATAGTAGATTTAATTAAATCTACTATTTTAATATCAATATATTAAAAATACATTATGAATAAAATGATAAAGCTTATTTTTAAACAATATTAAAATTGTTAATTTTTTAACAGATTAAAAAGTTTTTATAAATAAGAATAGAATTGTTGTTAATACTTAATAATGAATTTGAATTGAATAAATATAGGAACTAAAATGAGTCTGCAAAAAAATGATTATCAGTATATTCAAGTAAAGCCAATCACGGGTAGAGTGGGTGCAGAAATTTCAGGCGTTAAATTGGCTGGAGATTTATTAAAAGAAACTGTTGCTGAAATTAATCAGGCAATTTTACAATATAAGGTTGTTTTTTTTCGTGATCAACAACATTTAACTGATTTAGATCAAGAAGCCTTTTCTAAGTTATTAGGCACGCCATTAAATCATCCAAGTGTTCCATTAAAAAATGGCACTGAGCATACATTATCGATTGATTCGCGAGGTGGGCGTGCTGATTCATGGCATACAGATATTACATTTTTACCTAATTATCCCAAAATTACGATTTTAAGAAATGTAATTGCACCAGAATTTGGAGGTGATACAGTCTGGGCAAATACTGCGATAGCTTATGAATATTTAGCACCAGAACTAAAAGTCTTAGCGGAGAGTTTAAGAGCAATTCATACCAATGTATATGATTATGCTGCAAGAACATCTTCAACGGGTGCTATTCCAGAGAATGAGCTTGAACAACGCCGTCTTTTCACTTCAGCAGTAGAAGTTGAAACAGAACATCCATTGGTGCGTGTACACCCTGAAACGGGTGAAAAAACGTTAGTTTTAGGACATTTCTTTAAAAGTTTTACTGGATTAAATCGAACGGATTCTCAGCTTTTATTTAACTTATTCCAAAATCATATTACGCAATGGGAAAATATTGTTCGTTGGCGCTGGGCTGAAGGTGATGTCGCAATTTGGGATAATAGAGCAACACAACATCGTGCTATTAATGATTATGGTGATCAATTAAGAGTTGCAACACGTGTTACATTAGAAGGAGATATTCCTTTTGGTGTGGATGGTCAATTAAGTAAAGTTGTGAAAAATGTTGTAAATCAAGATATTTCAGATTTACGTCGAGATGAAGGTAAAACGTATAAGAAAGTATCTTAGAAAATTCATTAAATTGAATAATGCTAGTTTAAAATAATATTTTATTTCACCATTAAAGCGACTTAGTATGAATTAAATACTAGGTCTTTTTTTATAATTATGTTTGAAAAATATGATGATTACATTACTCCTAAAATACGGTTAAAAGATATTTTAGCAAGAGATGAAGTGTTCAATAAATTTAGCCAACAGACACAGGAAAAAATGTTGGAAAATGTTTCATTTAAAAGGTTTTTTCCAGAGCAATTAGTGCTAGGACATCAGCATGTAGTAAATGATATTTATATTTTAATCAATGGGTCTTTACAAGTGGGTTGGTTAAAAAATGATGGAAAATTAAAAGTTAATAATTATATTGTAAATTATACAGTATTTAATTTAGTTGCATTTTTACAAAATAAACCAACAAGTTACGACGTGTTTTCAATAGGTGAAGTACATATTGCAATTTTATCGGGTGAGATATTTTTAGAAAAATTAAGACAAGAACCAGAAGCAATGTGGCAAATTTTAAAAATAATGAGTCATAGAATGTATAATTTATTTGAGCAGTCTAAATATATTCATACTGCAAATTTAACTCAACGAATTGCTTATTATCTGCATAAATTATTTATTCAATATGGCGTATTAGAAGATAATAATATTTATTCTATTTCATTACGTATAACACAGCAAGATTTTTCGGAATTATTTGGTATTACTAGACAAACTTTACATAAAAATTTAAAACCATTTTTAGATAATAAGATAATTGAATGGAATTATAGTCAAATTTATATTCTTGATTTAAGCAAACTTGAAGAATTTTTAAAACTGGAATAATTATATATTATATCGTTATAAGTTGGGTGGTTGTTGTTATTTTATTTTTTAAATTAAATTTTATTAATTTTTTACAAAAATGTTTATAAATAAACATAATGCTTAATAAACAGCACATCAAAAGCATACTAAAGCCGTTGGATTTATTTTTAACAATAAATATTAATAAAATCAATAATATAGTGTTTGGCATGATTTTTGGAATAATGAAATTAAATTCAATTGTTTTATTGTTGTTTTTAATTGGTTTAATTATTTTCCTTAAATATTAGATATTTATTTTGGATTGTTTTTTAAATAAAACCAGTTGTGAAAAAATTTTAATAATTTGATGTTTTTATAATGCTTGGATATTAAATTATTTTATTTTTAATTTAAATATAAGTATTGATGTCAAATTAACACATAAACTAGGGGTTAATTGTGATACGAAAGAGTCTTTCTACATCTGTTGCATTAGGTACTTTATTCCTATCTGCAGGTCATTCAGCATTTGCTGCAGATGCAGATATATTAGCTAAGTTACAAGCGCAAATTAATGCATTACAACAACAAGTTAATCATCTTCAACAAGGCAGTCTTTCTGGAGAGGCGCTTCCAGAAGTCGTTTTTAGTGAGGAAGGGATTGTTGGCGAAGAAGATAATAGTAAAATTATTGCAACCAAGGCAGATGTTGATGGTGTTCAAGCCGCACTTGAAAGTTATAAATATGATCAAGATCGACAAAGAGAGCGTCAAACAGTTAAATCCGCTCGAGATACAACACTTTTTGGTGCTGTTCAAACACGTATTCAGCAGACATCTATACCAACGAATTCTGGAAATTCAAATACTTGGGAAGAGCGAAAATTAAACTTCGAAGTTCCTTTGGCACAAATTGGTTTACGTGGAAATTTATATCGAGATTATAAGTCAGGTAAAAATTTAAGTTATCAGCTCTCTTTTGGTTATTCGAAACGAGCAGGTAGTACGACAAGTGACTTTAGTTTGCAGGACGCTTATTTACAATATAGTTTTGCACCAACAAATGGTGGATTAGAAGATCCAAAATTAACATTAACCGTAGGTCAGCAACAAGTTCCATTTGGTCAAGAAGCACAAGCACCAGAAGATTTGCGTCCAACAATTACACAAGCGCGTGCAGTTTCTCAATTAGGTTTAAGCACCCGTCAAATCGGTTTGGTCTTACGCGGTGATATCAAACCTTATACTGATTATGCGGCAAATTACCGTGCACCACTACTTGAATATGCTTTTGGGATTGCGAATGGTAATGGCCCAAACCGCAATGATGATAATAATAAAAAGGATTATATTGGGCGAGTTGCTTTCACATTACCTGTTGATTATGCAAGTATTTTTAGAGAGTTGAAATTTGGTGCATCATATAAAAAAGGCACCAGTAATATTACAGCAGGGACGCCTGTACGTTTAATTACAGATAACGGTAAGAATGATGTACTGGGTTTAGACATTTATTATAACCATGCGCCTTTTGGTGTGACCTATGAATATTATAAAGCGACTCGGGATACATGGGTTCCTGGGAAAGCGAGTACACAAGAGGTCAAGTCTGATGGGCAAACCATCACATTGTTCTACACCGTTGGTGATCAATTTTATAACAGTATAAAAACCTCAGCAAAATTTGATGATTTTTGGCCTAAATCAGTACAAGCCTACTATCGCTTTGATACTTACGACCCAGATACTGCAACAAAAAATGCGCTAAATGAAGTTGATATTCATTCTGTTGGCTTGAACTTCTTCTTTGCTCAAACAACTAAATTTCAATTGGGTGTAAACCGTTGGTCGTTTGCAAATGTTAATCAGAAAAATTACACCGAGTTATTGGCTCAATTCCAATACGGGTTCTAATTTTATTTATAAAGAGAGTGATGATGAGAAATTTTACACGAAAAATAATTTTTGCAATTACGGCTGCAAGTGCATTTATTCCGTTTATTCCAAGTTTTGCTGCTGAGAATCCAACTGTTATTCGTATTGGTGTTCCGAGTGCAGGCGAAGGTGGACGACCAAAATCTGGGGGGAGCTATCATGCATCAGCACATTTACGTGGCGCAATAGAAAATGAGTTTAAGAAAGATGGTATTAAAGTCAATTGGACCTTTTTTCCAGGTGCTGGTCCAGCTTTAAACGAAGCTTTATCAAACGGTAAAATTGATTTTGCAACTCATGGTGATTTGCCTGCAATTGTCGGTCGCTCTACAGGGTTAAAAACGAAAGTGATTTTATCTGCTGGTCGGTTTTCAAATGCATACTTTACTGTTCCTGCCGACTCTTCAGCTAAAAATATTCGTGATTTAAAAGGCAAAACTATTGCAACATTTAAAGGAACGAACGGTCAATTGGCGTTAGGTCGACTTTTAGAAAAACATGGGTTGAGTGAAAAAGATTTTAAAGTTATTAGTCAAGATACCTACTCTATACGGACGTCATTAGCAACTGGCGATATTGATGGTGCAATTACAAACCCTTGGTCATTAGAAGCACGAGGTGTTGCAAAGCGTATTTATGATGGTCGAAATGACCGTACAACGTATGGACCAAGTGTATTTTGGGTAACAGAAGCTTTTGAAAATAAATATCCTGAAATTGTACAGCGTGTCGTCAATGCCTCTTTAAAACAAGCGTATTGGAGTAGTCAAGAAAAAAATCGTGAAGAACAATACCGTTTGTGGGCACAAACAGGTCTTCCATATTTAGATTATAAGCGTGATTGGGATGGGGTGAATTTAAAAGAAAAAATCAATCCGTTATTAGACCCATATTTTTATGCTCAGACTAAAAAATCAGTTCAACAATCTAAAGATTACAAACTGATACGTCGTGATGTTGATGTTGATAGCTGGGTAGAGCCTAAATATCTTAAACGTGGTTTAGTTGAATTAGGTTTAGAGAATTATTGGCCACAATTTGATGCCAACATTAAGCCGATTGCTGGTACTGGTACTCAAACTACACCAACAAAAACATGGTAAGGAATATTGTGAAAATATGAGGTTTATTCTCATGTTTTCACCTACGAATGAATGAACGTCATGTTATTTAAGGCCGTAATGTATGACCAACAGTTTTTCAGCACCCCCTTTATCGAGTAATTCTCGTTTTATGTTGAGCTTCATTTTAGTTGCCTCAACAGCAGGTCTTGGAATTGGTACAGCTAAAGTTGCAATTTCACTTTTTGCAATTGAATTAAACGCTTCTGAATTTGAAATGGGATTGATTGCAGCATCACAAATGATCGGCATTTTATTCATGGGTTTACCTGCTGGAGCGCTGATTAAACGCTATGGTCCTTTATTTATTTTTAGTTTAGGTAGCTTGTTAGCGGGCTTGTGTTATGCCTTAACACCGTGGGTGCAACATGCATGGTTTCTCATTTTATTTAGCGCTTTAGCAAGCTTTTGCATGCCTTTACGGTTTGTCTCATTAAATACTGTATTTATGAGTCATTTATATCAAATTGGCGCAGCAAAAGCGGGTTGGTTTCGTGGCGCACATATGATTGGTTTCATGCTTATCGGACCAATTTTAGCAGTTTGGTTTACGCATAATTTAGGTTTTATTGGTGGATTTATTGCATTAGGTGCGTTGTTTATTATTCCTGTGATAATTGCACCCACAATGTTTAATAGCTATCAGATCGATACAAAAAAGGCAACGCCAATAAGTTGGAAATCGGTGATTCAGCCTCTGTACCTATTAAAAAAAGAAAAAACTTTACGGTATGTCTCATTGCTTGAATTCGCAAGTAGTGCATCGATGATGTATTTCACTTTTTTTATTGTTGTGATTGCAATTCAAAACTATGGCTTTAGTGCGACCGCAGCAGCGAGTCTTGTTTCACTCTATGGGGCTATATATATGGTGACTTTATTTACTGTAGGGCATTTATTTGAACGATTAGGAAAAAAGCATTTTTATCAAATCAGTTCCGCGAGTATCGCAACAGGACTGTTCTTCTTGGCACTACCATGGGGGCAGTATTGGTTATGGACAGGATCGGCAATATTAGGTGTGGGTTTGGGTGGAATGGGTGTTGCAAATTTATCAACATTTGCACAAATCGGGCAGCGTGTCGGTATGGAGAATGTATCAGCATTATCTTCATTTTTTGGTCCAGTGGGTAGTTTGCTGAGTGGCGTTGTTGGTGGTTTATTTGGTTATGTATGGGGATTACAAAATTTATTTTTCATATGGATGTTTTTGTTTTTAGGTTTACTTGTATTACTTCAAATTAAACAACCATTTAACTCTCCTGAGCAACCACAAATTACAAACTCAGAAGTTGAAATCTTAACAAATGTGGATGGTCAATAAAATGAGTATATTAAATAGGCACTCTTCAAATGCTGTTTCGAATAAATTGCAGATTATGATTATTTTTAAAAAATTATCACAATGGATAATCGAATTAAGTCAGCATATTTTTAAGTCGATTTTAGGAATCTTTGTACCAGTTCTCGTTTTAATTTTCTGGCAGTACGTTTATCAAAAACAATGGTTACCAGAACAAATTTTACCTAGCCCAGCATTGGTGTGGGAAACATTTTGGGAGTTTATTGATACGGGTGAATTATCCGAAAACCTTCAGATTAGCTTAACGCGAATTGGATGGAGCGTTTTACTCGGTAGCGGAGTTGGACTAGTTTTAGGTTTTTTTGTTGGGTTATCACGTAAAGCTTATGAATATTTATATCCAACATTCAATTTAATTGCTCAATTTCCTGTGATTGGATGGATTCCTTTACTTCTCATTTTTCTGGGCATCGGAGAAAGCTTAAAGATTGTCGCTATATCACTTGCTGTTGTTGTTCCTGTAATGGTCGCAACTTATAAAAGTGTTCTCAATACTCCCGCTTATTTATTGGAAGTCGCCCAAGTTTACAAATTCAGTAAATGGCAAATATTAAGAAGAGTAATTTTTCCCTCAGCACTACCCAATATTGTGAGCGGACTTCGTCAGGGCATTATGCAAGCTTGGCTCGCATTAGTCTTTGTTGAACTCTTGGCAAGCAGTGAGGGCATTGGCTATTTGATTGTTTGGGGACGTCAACTTCTTCAACCCGATATTATTTATATGTCCATTTTTGTGATTGGTCTGGTTGGCTATGCTTTAGATAATATTTTGAAATTCATAGAGAAACGATTTAATCGTTGGCAAAATCACGCATTCTAAAGGGAAGAGAAGTTATGACAATTATAGCGCGAGTTAAACAAGCAAACTGGCGAGGTCTTTTAATACCAGGGTTATTTGTGGCAGCTTGGAGTATTGCTTCTTGGTTGAATTGGGTAAATCCTAAATTAATACCAGCACCTTTAGAAGTATTAGATACAGCATGGCGCAATATTATTGAAATAGAATTTTGGAAAAGCATTGCGGCAAGTTTAGGACGAGATTTAAGTGGATTTACCATTGGTGCATTATTTGGAGTCGCTTTCGGTATCGTTGTCGGGATCTCAAAAATAGCGAATTATTTATTTTCTCCTAGTTTTAATTTTTTAAGACAAGTTTCGTTATTTGCATGGTTACCTTTGATTTCGACCTTTTTAGAATATGGAAATAGCGCAAAAATTTTATTTATCAGTTTATCTGTTTTCTATCCTGTTGCATTACATACCATTGATGGTGTACGAGGTATTTCCAATAAGCAGTTTGAGGTTGCCCAAGTTTATCAATTCAACCATTGGCAATTGCTGACTAAATTAATTTTGCCAGGAGCAGCGCCCCAAATTTTTGTAGGACTACAGCTTGGGCTTATTTTTGCGTGGTTGGCGACAATTGGTTCTGAATTCTTGCTTGCAAATTATGGAATAGGCTTGGGCAATATTGTTATTCGAGGTCGGGCAACATTAGATGTGAGTTTGATTGTATTTGGTTTAGTTGTCATTGGCATTATTGGTATTGGTCTGAATCATTTAGCACTTCGTTTAGAAAGATGGCTATTAGCTTGGCGTCAATGAGGAAAAGCATAATGAGATTAAACGCATATTTCGATCGTCCAGTTAAACCTTCTGTATTGCTATATTTGTTGGGGCTGATTGTCGCTGTAATATCTTTATCAGGTTGTAATCGTTCTACCTCAACACATGAAGTCGATTCAGCAACACAAAATAAATTTATTTTACGTTATCAAGATTATCCAGGAAGAGTGAGTTTACCTGAGCTTGCTGAAGATCTAGGTTTTTTTCGAAATATTAAGCTCGATTATAAAGGTAGCATTCAAGGTGGTCCTGAAAATATGCAAGCTATGATGAGTGGTGATGTGGATTATTCGAGTGCCTTTAATGGGGCGATTGTTAAATTGGCAGCAACAACTCGAAAGAGCCCAAATAGTATTGTTGCAGTGGTAGGTGCCAATGGAAGCGATAAGGAAACTTATTTATCTTATGAGGTATTAGAAGATAGTCCAATAAGAACAGCACACGATTTGAAGGGTAAAAAGATTGCAGGAAATACATTAGGTGCACAAGTTGAATTTATTTTAAAAGAATGGTTAAGCCAGAATGGGCTCAGTGAAAAAGACGTTAAACAAGTTGAACTGATTGCCTTACCGCCAGTTGCTACAGAACAAGCCTTAAGACAAGGACAAATACAAGCTGCTGCAATGTATGACCTTATGCGAATTAAAGCAGATGAAAGGGGCGGATTACGTCAATTATTTTCAGATATAGATTTATATGGTGAATATACCTCTGCAAATTATGTTTTTACTCGTCGTTTTACTCAGCAACACCCAAAAATTGTTCAAGATTTTGTAAATGGCGTGGCTTTAGCACAGCAGTGGAGTCAAGCGCAACCCAAAGAGATTGTACGTGAACGCATGATCGCAATTATTGCGAAACGAAAGCGTAATGAAAATGACAATTATGTCAAACATTGGCGAAGTTACGGCATCGCTGAAAAAGGTGCATTCATTCAGCCAAGTCAATATCAACCTTGGATTGACTTTATGGTGAAGCGTAATGAATTAAAAGCAGGTGAGATTAAACCTGAAGATATTTTTTCTAATGAATTTAATTCTTTTGCACAAAATACTTTATCTACAACAGTTGTAGCAAAAGAGGGAGTAAAAAATGAGTAGCCATTTAAGTATTAAAAATGTGTATAAAATTTTTCCTGCCAAGAAAGTGAAAGGGCAAACAACTGAAGATTTTATTGCTGTCAATGATGTGTCTTTAGAAGTAAAAGCAGGTGAGTTTTTAGTGATTGTTGGTCCGAGTGGCTGTGGAAAATCGACTTTGCTTGATTTGTTGGCAGGTTTGACAACACCATCCAGTGGTGAAATAAAAATTGATGGGAAGCAAATTATCGGTCCAGGTTTAGATCGTGGCATTGTTTTTCAGCAATATGCATTATTCCCATGGCTTACAGCGAAAGAAAACATAGAGTTTGGTCTAGAAGCGAAAGGGGTTGAAAAAATAGAAAGACAAAAACAAGCACACTATTTTTTACAACTGGTTGGTTTGGCAGATTTTGAACATCATTACCCAAGTGAACTGTCTGGTGGTATGAAACAGCGCGTCGCAATTGCACGTTCATTGGCATATAACCCAGATGTTTTATTAATGGATGAACCATTTGCGGCATTAGACGCACAGACTAGAGAAACATTACAAGCAGAATTATTACGAATTTGGCAACAGACAGGAAAAACAGTCATTTTTATTACACATAGTATTGATGAGGCAATTTATTTAGGTCAACGCATTGCAATTATGACTTCTAGACCAGGTCGGATTAAAACCATTATTGATGTTCCTGAATCATTGAAAGTGAATCAAGAAGATGTTCGGTCTAATCAAGAGTTTGGTCAGTTAAGGCATCAAATCTGGAGCTTATTAAGAGAAGAAGTTGTGAAAGCACAGGAACTTGAAAAAAACAGCCAGTTAGCAGTTTCGTGATGCCTAAAATAAATTGAGGAGAAATAAGAATGAGCTATGAACCAGTTACGTTGTCAGATAAACCGAAAGAAAAATCATTTATTCGGTATTTTAATCTCGAAAAGATCAGTCGATTTGAAACCTTATGGACATATTATGTATTTAAAAGAAGTATTGTCATTATTATCTTCTTTTTACTGTGGGAAGCATTGCCACGTTTAGGTGCGGTGGACGAAGCATTTTTACCTCCGCTTTCGAAGGTGCTCGAAACAGGTTGGGAATTGATTAAAAATGGTCAATTATTTGTGCATTTACAAGCCAGTTTATCTCGTTCATTTGGTGGATTTATTATTGCTTTGGTAACAGCAATTCCACTCGGCTTTGCAATTGGGTGGTATCGAGGTTTTTCAGATTATGTGAATCCGTTGTTAGAGTTATTAAGAAATACCAGTGCATTAGCAATATTACCTGTATTCATGCTGTTCTTAGGAATAGGCGAAGTTTCTAAAATTGCATTAATTATTTTTGCCTGTGTGTGGCCAATTCTTTTAAATACGATTGCGGCTGTTCAAAATGTCGATCCTCTATTAATAAAATCTGCACGCACTTTAGGTTTAAGTGATGCCAAACTATTTAGAAAAGTCATTTTACCTGCTGCTGTCCCAACGATATTTGTAGGGATTCGTTTGGCTGGTACATCATGTATTTTGGTTTTGATTGCTGCCGAAATGATTGGTGCAAAGGCTGGTCTGGGTTATTTAATTATTTATTCACAGTATAACTTTCAGATCCCTGAAATGTTCTTGGGCATTATTAGTATTACTATTTTTGGTTTTTCTTTTAATTATCTCCTATTGGCAGTAGAAAAATATTTTACAGCTTGGAAAAGAACAGGGTGATCAGCGTGTTGTTAATTCAAGTGCAAAAAATAAGAAATCCTCTTTTATTCGTTCTTTTTACAACACTATTTTTTTTATTAAGTGCATGTAGTAAAAATGATGGAGCTATTGCTACAGGCGAGTTAAATATTGAAGGCAAGCCATTAGAGCGATTGACGGTTAATTATTTAGCTTCTCCTGGTGCAGTCGGGCCTATTGAGCTAGCAGAAGATCTTGGTTATCTCGAGCCAGTTAAACTGAATTATACAGGGATTGCAACGGGTGGACCTCAAGGTTTACAAGCTGCAATGTCTGGAGATGTTGATATTAGTAGTCCTTCATTTACTGGATCAATTGTCAACGTTATTGCCAGTAATGCTCCGATAGTTGCGGTTGCTGCAAGCTATGGTTCACCACCTGATGATAATCGTGGCTATTACGTTTTAGAAAAAAGCCCAATTAAGCAACCACATGACTTAATTGGTAAAAAAGTAGCAGTGAATATTTTAGGGGCTCAAGCAGAGTTCATGCTAAAAGAATGGTTAAAACGTGGTGGTTTAACAGCAGATGAAATAAAACAAGTCACACTTGTTGTGGTACCCCCAGGCAGTGGAGAACAAGCATTACGTCAAGGTCATGTAGATGTCAGTATTCTCAATGGTCCAGCAATTGATCGGGGTGGTGTTCGTTTACTTTATCGAGACTGGGCAATGTTTGGTGATAAAACGCTTGGCATATATGCGATGTCGAAACGATATTTAGATAAAAATCCGAATACAGCAACTCAAGTTGTCACAGGAATTGCACGTGCATTTGAATGGGTAAATCAACACAGTCGAGAAGAGGTTATTGCTCGATTTGAGCAGATTGTAAAAAAACGGCAACGAGCTGAAAATCCTGATGCATTAAAATATTGGTATGGTTGGGGAGTGTCTGATGGTGGGCGTTTAAAAGATGAAGACTTTCAAATATGGATTGATTGGCTCGTTAAAGATGGTCAGCTGAAAGAGAATAAAGTTAATGCACAATCATTATATACAAATAAATATAATGTTTATGAGAAATTTAAATAAAATAGTATGAGCTGATTATATGGTTTATATAAGTTAATTATAATTATTTATTTAAATTATATTTAAGATGAGTATTTAATTTATATTTTTCAGATTTATATATTATTTTTTGAAATTTAAATCATATATTTATTATTTATTTTTGTTTTTATGTGGTTATTATGTTTTAAATATTATTTGAATGGGTTTTTTGAAAATGAGTATTCCAGTTATTAATGTTCGTAATCAATTTAAAGGCATTATACAAGAAATTGTAGATGGGCCAGTGGTAACGGAAGTCGATGTAAAAACACCAGCAGGTTTGTTTACATCAGTCATCACGACACGCTCAGTAAAAGATTTAAATTTACAAGTAGGTTCAGAAGTATTGGTGTTAATTAAATCTACAGAAGTTGCTTTAGCAAAACTATAAATGCTCATTTTAGCGTGTATCTATTAGGTTTATGACATCAAATTGAATTTTGGAGAAGTACATGGTAGATGTTAGTTCCGGTTCACTCCGTATTAACAAAGTTAATAAATACTATAAACGTCGGAATGAAGAGTCTTTTCAAGTTTTGAAAGATATTTCATTAGACATCAAATCTGGTGAGTTTATTAGTATCGTTGGCAGCAGTGGGTGTGGTAAATCTACCTTACTTCGGTTATTGGTTGGATTAGATAATACTTATGTTGGAAATATTGAAATTGATGGAACTGAAATAACAGGAACAAGTATCAAGCGAGGGATTGTATTTCAGGATCATCGATTATTTCCTTGGTTATCGGTTCGGGAAAATGTTCGTGTTGCGTTGCAAAATAGTCCGTTAAGCCGTATCGAACAAGATAAATTAATTGACGAGCATCTTGAGCTAGTCGGTTTAACAGCATTTCAAGAGGCTTATCCCACTCAACTTTCAGGTGGAATGAGCCAACGTGTTGCAATTGCAAGAGCATTGGTGAACCGTCCAAGTATTCTATTATTGGATGAGCCTTTTGGTGCACTTGATGCATTGACTCGTGCGAATTTACAACAAGAATTACAACGAATTTGGCAAGCTGAAAAGATAACAATGATTATCGTCACACATGATGTTGATGAAGCTGTTTTTTTAGGTGATCGTATTGTTGTAATGCAACCGAATCCCGGTCAAATTAAGCGAATAGTACCTGTCGAGATTGCGCATCCGCGATATAGAGATGATGTAAATTTGGCGATTATACGCAATAATATTTTAGCAGATTTTAGTCAAACCCCTGAAATTACTTTAATTGAATCTGTAGAAAAAACGATTGATGATTATCAATTTGCTTGGTAAGTATTAGCATAAATATTTACTATTGATCAATTTCATTTTTGTTATTGATCAATAGTAAAGTGAATAAGTTTTTAATTTTATTGATCTTTTATAAATTTAACTTGAGCGACTTAATCAAATATATTCAACAATAATATGATGATATACATTTGTAGTACTGAATCAATATCATTAAAAATTCAGATCAACGATGGATGATGCCTCATGACCGATGAGCTTATATTTCAGTAATCTAGCTCGAATGACATTGCGGCTTACACCAAGTAATTTTGCTGTTTGCAATTGATTTCTATGGCAATATTCATACGCAACTTTAATGGTAGCTTTTTCGATGACTGAATCTAAAGTCTCATGAGTTGTTAAGTTACCATCTTCAAATATTTTTAATAAAGCTTGATGTAAAAATTGTCTAGGGGCTAAAGATTGTGGAAGATTTTTAGTCTGCGCATGAAAATTATGATGAGATATTACTTGTTCTCCATTTTCATTATATTGCTTATGCTGAAAATTAGTAATTTTACTTTGCTCAATTGAAGCTAAGGTTGTAAAACAAAAATCATTAGGTTGAATTTTATTATTTGAGCATACGAGTAAGGCATGATGCACAGCATTCTCTAACTCACGAATATTTCCTGGATAAGTATAATTTAGCAACTTATCAATTGCTGCTTGACTGAATGTGGCGCGAGGATAACCAAGGCGATTGCAATATTCCTCAATAAAATAATTAGCCAAAGGCAAAATATCATTGGGTCGATCACTTAAATCTAATACTTTTAGTCTAGCGACATTTAAGCGATAAAATAAATCTTCACGAAATTTTCCAGCTTGTACGGCCTCTTCCAATAAGACATTTGTTGCCGCAATGACTCGGATATTTAATTTAATTGGTTTTAATGAACCGACTCTGTAAATTTCACGTTCTTGTAATACTCGCAGTAATTTTACTTGTAAACTTGGAGATAAATCTCCAATTTCATCTAAAAATAATGTTCCATTATTTGCAGCTTCAAACCAACCTACTTTGGTTTGAATCGCACCTGTAAATGCACCTTTTTCATGACCAAATAATTCACTTTCAGCTAAACTCTTCGTTAAAGCACCACAGTTAACCGCAATAAAAGGACTATTTTTTCGGTGGCTTAACATATGTATATGTCTTGCAATCAGCTCCTTTCCTGTACCTGTTTTACCATTTATTAGAACACTGGCTTCACTCGGTGAAATTTGCTCCATTCTCGCTAAAAGTGCTTTAGATTTTTCATCTTGATATACAATTGCAACAGCTCGTTCAGACTTTATGAGCTTCCTTGATTCGGGATACGCTAGTATATTCATCCTCATTTCACTTCTATATATATTTATATAGATGATGCATTAATATTAATGCTAGACAAAATAATTTATATTTCTTAGTTATGCATGATATATTAAATGTGATATATGTATCGCTATGTGGTTAATAAAGAATAATAAATAGATTTGTGTTTTAAAATAATATATTTTTTTATTTTAAATATTAAAAATTATATAGAATGAGTGGTTTTATCTAATAATTGTTAGAAATTATGAATAAATTTTATATTTATTAATATATATTTAATTTTAATATTATTAACATGATATGTATTATTTATAAAAAATATTTTATAAATTTAAAAATGATATTGGTTAAAGTGAAATAGTCTTTATTTTTTATCTTCGTTCCAATTAACCTATTCAATATACATCGTAACTTACGCTGTATTTTCAGATCTTTGAATCTCTTGCATTTCAGCACCCTTTCGTATTTATTAAAAAAAATATAAGCTCAACTATTTGATTTTTATATTAAAAATTTATTTTAAAGATTTAAAATTTAAAATAATTAAAAATATCTTGCATACAAAAGATACATTTGTTATTTTTTAATATTTAATAATACAAATGTATCTATGTGAAAAATTTACACCATCAATACGTGATGGGAGAGAACAAATATGGCTATCAAGGATGTTGAACAAGCCCAAGAAAGTAAGTTGGGTAAAGGACTTAAACAACGACATGTCACGATGATTTCTCTAGGAGGAATTATTGGTGCGGGATTATTTGTAGGGAGTAGTGGTGTTATTGCAACGATTGGGCCAGCAGCAGTATTAAGTTATCTACTTGCCGGTATTGTGGTGTTATTTGTAATGCGAATGCTCGGTGAAATGGCAATTGCTATCCCTGGAATTGGCTCATTTACAGAATATATTCGAGCAGGTTTAGGCAATGGTGCTGGATTTACCTCGGGTTGGCTTTACTGGTATTTTTGGGTGATTGTTGTTGCTGTTGAAGTTGTGATTGGCGCAGAAATGTTGCAAGTCTATATTGATGCACCACAATGGGTGATTGGTATTGTGCTATTAGCAATATTAACACTTGTTAATATTATGTCGGTGAAATCTTATGGGGAGTTCGAGTTTTGGTTTGCATCTTTAAAAGTTGCGGCCATTATTGTTTTTGTTGCAATTGCTCTTTCATTTGCAACAGGAATTACATCATCAGGTGGATCTACCTTTAGTAACTTATATAGTAACTCATTTATGCCAAATGGCTGGTTATCTGTTATTGCAGGTATTCCGATGGTTATTTTTGCAATATGCGGTGCAGAAATTGCCACTATTGCTGCAGCAGAGTCAGATGAGCCTGCGAAGAGCGTAGCATCAATGACACGTTCAGTGATTGTTCGTGTGCTTTTGTTTTATGTTGCTTCAATCTTAATGGTGACAGCAGTCGTACCATGGGAAACGATTGTTAAAGGACAATCTCCCTTTATTCTTGCTATGAATCTTATGGATATTCCATATGCAACGCAAATTATGCATGCAATTGTTTTAATCGCAGTTTTATCTTGCCTAAACTCAGGTATTTATGTTGCTTCACGCGTACTTTATAGCCTTGCAAACCGCAATGAAGCACCTGCAAATGTCAAACAAGTTTCAACGAAAGGTGTTCCTGTCAGAGCGGTTATTTTAAGTAGTTTAGTTGGTTATATTGCTGTACTTGCCTCTATTTTTTCCTCTGAGGTTGTATTTATGTTCCTGATCAATGCTTCAGGTGCAATTATGCTTCTTATTTACTTAATGATTTGTGCATCACAACTCAAAGTCCGTCGTCATTTTGAACGCGTTGAACCAGAACGTTTAGTCTTCAAAATGTGGCTATTCCCAGTATTGACCTATGTTGTGATTGTTGCAATCACCTCTATGTTAGTTGCAATGGCATTTACCGAATCTTTTAGATCTCAAATTTATTCAAGCCTCATTTTAGTTGCCGTTATCTATGCGATCTATTATTTCAAATTTCGAAGAAATACGTCACAAGCGGCAATGAATCAACAAGTTTCACAGCTTCCAAGTAACGATGCCTAAGTCAGAGAGATATTATGAATAGTGCGATTCAAGCCCAGCTCACCCGAACAGTCTGTCGATCTAAAGAAATTTATGATGAAGCACTGAATTATTTACCAGGTGGTAATACAAGAACCACGGTGTATATGAAACCACATCCTATTTATGCGAGTCATGGCGAAGGTTGTCGTGTTTGGGATGTAGATGGCAATGCTTATATCGACTGTATTAATAATTTCACATCAAATATTCATGGTTATAGTAGCCCTTCGATTAATGTGGCAATTACACAGCAATTAATTTTAGGTACGTGTTTTGGTATGCCAACCTATTCTGAAGTAAATTTGGCTAAGTTAATTGTTAACCGGGTGAAATCGATTGAGGAAATTCGTTTCACTAACTCAGGTACTGAAGCGGTCATGATGGCATTAAAGGCTGCGCGTGCTTATACCAAAAAATCTAAAATTGCGAAAGTTGAAGGGGCTTACCATGGTTCTTACGATTATGCTGAAGTAAGTCTCGATTCAAATCCTAAAAATTGGGGTGAAGATGAACCGACCTCAACAGCATATGCTGTAGGAACACCGCAAGCAGTATTAGATGATGTTGTTGTTTTACCTTTTAATGATTTAGAAGCATCTGAAAAAATTTTACGTCAACATGCAAATGAGCTTGCGGGCGTATTAATTGATCCTGTTCCAAACCGTGCAGGTCTTATTCCTGCTAGCCAAGCATATATTGATTTACTTAGAAAATTAACAACAGAATTAGGTATTTTATTAATATTTGATGAAGTCATTTCATTTCGCTTAAGTTACTACAGTGCTCAAAGTCTTTGGGGAGTAGAAGCCGATTTAACTGCACTTGGAAAAATTATTGGCGGTGGTTTTCCTATTGGCGCAGTCGGTGGGAAAAAATCTGTCATGGCTGTTTTTGATCCGACCCAAGGTAAACCCGCTTTGCCACATGGCGGAACATTTTCAGCAAATCCAATTTCTATGATTGCAGGATATGAGGCACTTAAGCTTTTAGATGAACAAGCTTTTGCTTATTTAGATGAAATTGGAGAGAAGTTACGTCACTCTATTAACGCATCTTTTAAAAAGCACAATTTAGCAGGCGTATGTGTAGGTTTAGGTTCATTACTTAAAATTCATTTTACGGATAATGTGATTAAGGATTACCGCTCAATTTATCCAGATGAACAGCAAAACAAGATTTTAGACTTTTTTCATAAACAAATGTTAAATAGAGGAATTTTAACTGCAAGTTACGGCTTAATAGCTCTATCTACAACCATGTCATTAGATGATGTTGATGAAATTGGTACAGCAGTTGAATTAACCATTGAAGAAATATCTAAAGTTTTTAATTGAATAATCTAAAAAGTTGAAAATTATGGAAGAAAGAAACGAAACACCTATTAATTCAAATCCTTATTGGTGGAATGCAGCACCAATTCCAGTCGGATTAGATAAGGTACCTAACCAAGCAGATGTGTTGATTGTCGGATCTGGGATTACTGCAATGTCAGCGGCCATCACTTTATTAAGAAATGGACGCAAAGTGACTGTTATTGATCAGAACAAAATTGGCAGTGGCGCGAGTCGACGAAATGCGGGTTATGTATCACGTTCTTTCAAACATAGTTTTGCTGATTTAGAGAAGAAACACGGCCTAGAATATGCCATTAAATTACATCGTGAATTAGATGAATCTGTGAAATCTGTTCAAGAGTTTGTAGATACATATCATTTAGATTGTGAGCTTAAATTTCTAGGTCGTTTAATGCCTGCACCGAATTCAAAGCACTTTCAATCACTTGAACAAGATTTAGCAAAACAAAAGCATCATCTCGGGTTTGAGTATCAGATGTTAGATAAATCTGAATTACAAACTGAATTGGCGACGGATAGCTATTATGGTGCAGCTTTAATTCCAGATTTAGGAGGAATTCATCCGGGAAAATATCATGCTGAA
Source organism: Acinetobacter sp. ANC 4558 (assembly GCF_002135375.1). Classification (GTDB taxonomy): domain Bacteria; phylum Pseudomonadota; class Gammaproteobacteria; order Pseudomonadales; family Moraxellaceae; genus Acinetobacter. Next base: position 150,757 of record NZ_NEGH01000011.1, read on the forward strand.
CTATTAAAAGTTGCACTTTCACTTGGGCTTGAGGTGTGTGAGGAAGTGAAAGCTTTAGAAATATGCTCAGCCGGAGAGACTAAGCAGGTGAATACCACGAAAGGTATTATTTCTGCAAAAGAGTTAATTCTAGCGACGAATGGTTATACGGATTTATTGTTCCCTTGGTTACGCAGACGTATTATTCCATTTGATGCCTATATGATTGCAACAGAAGATTTGCCGAATCAATTGGCTCAAAAGATTATTCCTCATAATCGTGTCGTGATTGATACCAGTCATAATCCATTATTTGTACGTCAATCACCTGATGGAAAAAGTATTTTATTAGGTGGATTAACAGCGACGAAACAAGCTTCAAGTGAAGAAAAAGGGCATCATCTCGCTAAAATTTTAAAGCGATTATTGCCTGATTTGGAAGGAGCAAGCATTGCTCATTCTTGGACTGGGAAATGTTCTGGAACCTTTGATTTATATCCACATGCAGGTCAGCACGAAGGAATTTATTATTCATTAGGTTACTGCTTTGTCGGTGTTCCGATGGGAACATATTTAGGAAAAAAACTTGCATTGAACCTTTTGGGGAAAAATGAAGGAAAAACACTTTTCTTTAATCGTAAATTTCCAACGATCCCATTTTATAAAGAAAACCCTTGGTTCTTATCGACCGTATTTAAATATTACGATCATTTAGATAAAGGAACACCAGCTTATGATTTTGCATATTAATTTAAGGAAGAAATAATTTATGAATACTTTTACACCACGCCTAACAGCTACTTATTTTCCACGTGTGACATATGCATCGTCGGGTGAAGATTTTAGTCAATTACATGAATATTTAGATGATGAAATTTTAAAGTATAAGACTGAACAATTGGGAAAACATTATTCAAATCTTGTTGCTGGAAAAAAACTAGAAACGGGTGAGAATTATACGGTTTATTCGCCTATTGATCATGAAACTGTTATTGGTACTTTTTCAACCGCTGATGAAAATACTGTAAATTTAGCAGTTAAAAATGCGCAAGAAGCTTATAAAACCTGGTCTATAGTTCCTTGGCAGGAGCGAGTAGCTCGTGTTCGTCGTTGGACAGATGTATTAACACGTGAAAAATATAATATTGCGATTGCAACAATTTTTGAAGTCGGTAAATCACGTATTGAAGCGTTAGGTGAGGCGGATGAAGTATTAGATATGATTCAATATTATTGCGATGAAATGGTTCGTAATAATGGTTATCACCAATCGTTACGTCGTGCTTTTGCTCATGAAGAAACAAGTACACGTTTACGTCCATTGGGTGTTTTTGGGGTTATTTCACCTTTTAACTTTCCGTTGGCGTTGTCTGTAAATTTAATTATAGGTGCGATACTTACAGGAAATACAGTGGTATATAAACCTTCTCCAAATTGCGGTTTAACAGCAACATTATTGATTGAAGCACTACAAGAAATTGGACTTGGTGATTTAGTACAATTGGTTCATGGTCATGATCTCGTTGGAAAAGCAATTGTAAATCATGTAGATATTGCAGGTATTGCATTTACTGGATCTTATAACACAGGAATGAGTATTTTCCGTCAAGTGAATAGTAATACATATACAAAACCCGTTATTGCAGAGATGGGAGGAAAAAATCCTGCTTATGTCACATCATCTGCACATTTAAAAACTGCTGCAAATGGTGTTGCGCGTTCAGCTTTTGGTCTACAAGGTCAAAAATGTAGTGCTAATTCTGTTGTATATGTACATGAATCTGTTAAAGATGAATTTGTTAAAGAATTAATTGCAGTTACTGAAAAATTAAAATTCAATGATCCAACGCAAAAAGATACTTTTGGTGGGCCAGTATATAACCGAGAAGCCTATGATCGTTATCTGGCGGCTATTGAAGAAACAAAAGTAGATGGCAAAGTATTATTTGGTGGACAAGCGTTGAATATTAAAGGCTTAGAAAAGGGCTTTTATGTTTCTCCTGCCATTGTTGAAATTCCTAAAGGTCATCGTTTAACAAAAGATGAATTATTTGCTCCATTTATTGCAATTCGAACATTTACACAACTTGAAGATGCAATTATTGAAGGCAATGATGTGATTTATGGTCTTGCTGCTGGCGTATATACACAAGATGCTCGAGAGTTAGATTATTTCTTAGACTTCGCTGAAGCAGGTGCACTTTATGCGAATCGTGCAAGTGGTTCAACGACAGGTGCATGGCCTGGTATTCAAAGTTTTTGCGGTTGGAAAGGTTCAGGCGTGAGTCATAAAGGTGGCTTAGGACCTAATTTTATACAGCAATTTATGCGTGAACAAAGTCATACCGTAATTCGTTAATTTAATATAAATCAATCTATTGCCCTTAATTTTTTAAGGGTAATAGGCTGCTTTTGCCTAAAATTTGAGAATTAAATGATTAACAAGACTGAAGAAACCATGACAGATGTTCTGTCTCAAATTAAAGATAGCTCAACCATCATGATCGGTGGGTTTGGAAAAGCTGGTCAACCTGCCGAATTGATTGATGGATTGATTGAATTAGGCATCAAAGACTTAGTTATTGTTAATAATAATGCTGGAAATGGTGATTATGGATTAGCAAAGCTATTAAAAACTGGCGCAGTACGGAAAATAATTTGTTCATTTCCTCGACAATCTGATTCCTGGGTTTTTGATGAACTGTACCGTAATAAAAAAATTGAATTAGAACTTGTTCCACAAGGAAATTTAGCTTGTCGCATTCAAGCAGCGGGTATGGGACTAGGTCCAATTTATACACCGACAGGTTTTGGCACTTCACTTGCGCAAGGTAAAGCAACACTCAAATATGAAAATAAGGATTATGTTCTTGAAAATCCAATTCACGCTGATTTTGCTTTGATTAAAGCTGAAAAGGGTGATCGTTGGGGAAATTTAATTTATCGAAAATCAGCGCGTAATTTTGGTCCCATTATGGCCATGGCAGCAGAAATTACGATTGCACAAGTCAGTCATATTGTTGAGTTGGGGGAACTTGACCCAGAACAGATCATTACGCCAGGAATCTTTGTCAAACATGTTGTCAAAGTTTAAAGCCTACTAAGCAGAAACAAATATGAGCTATATCAAACTGAGTCGTGAACAAATTGCACAACGTGTTGCACAGGACATACCCAATGGTGCTTATGTCAATTTAGGAATTGGTTTACCTACAAAAGTAGGCAGCTTTATTCCGAAAGATAAAGAAATATTTTTACATTCTGAAAATGGAATATTGGCTTTTGGTCCACCACCTGAGCAGGGTCAAGAAGATGATGAACTGATTAATGCTGGTAAAGAATATGTGACGATGCAAATAGGAGGCGCTTTTTTTCATCACGGTGACTCATTTGCCATGATGAGAGGAGGGCACTTAGATATTTGCGTTTTAGGTGCATTTCAAGTTGCAGAAAATGGTGATCTTGCAAATTGGCATACAGGTGAGCCTGATGCAATACCCGCTGTAGGTGGTGCGATGGATCTAGCCGTAGGTGCTAAAAAAGTCTATGTGATGATGGATCATGTCACTAAAAATGGTGAGTCGAAGATTGTTCAAGAGCTGTCTTATCCTGCTACAGGCTTAAAATGTGTTGATCGTATTTATACAGATCTATGTGTCATAGATGTGACTTCTGAGGGTTTAAACGTCATTGAAACAGTAGATGGCTTAAGCTTTGAAGTGTTGCAGCATTTAACGGAAGCAAAATTAATGAATGCGATGACAAGGAATTGAGCATGAAAGACGCATATATTATTGATGCAATTAGAACCCCTTTTGGACGATATAACGGTGCTCTAGCAACAATTCGTACTGATGATTTAGGTGCTATTCCTATTCAAGCATTGATGGATAGAAATCCAATAATCGCATGGGAGTATCTAGATGATGTGATTTATGGCTGTGCAAACCAAGCAGGAGAAGACAATCGTAATGTTGGGCGTATGTCAGCCTTACTTGCTGGTCTACCTTATAGTGTTCCTGCAACAACAGTAAATCGATTATGTGGGTCTTCTTTAGATGCAATTGCAATTGCTGCACGAGCAATTAAGTCGTCAGAAGCAGATTTAATTATTGCAGGAGGTGTCGAGAATATGAGTCGTGCACCTTATGTGATGGGGAAATCTGATCGCGCTTATGGACGCAGTCAAAAACTTGAAGATACCACAATGGGTTGGCGTTTTATTAATCCGAAATTAAAAGAAATGTATGGCGTAGAGAGTATGCCGCAAACAGCTGAAAATGTGGCGGAGCAATTTCATATCAGTCGAGAAGATCAAGATATATTTGCATTGAATAGTCAGTTAAGGGCGCAACAGGCACAAGAAAAAGGATTTTTTAAATGTGAAATTGTTCCTGTTAAATTAAATATACGTCAAGGTAATCCAATTGTTTTTATGGAAGATGAGCATCCTCGTCCATCAACAATCTTTGAAGGATTGGCTAAGTTAATTCCTGTGGTTAAGGCGAATGGAACTATAACCGCAGGTAATGCATCAGGAATAAATGATGGTGCTGCAGCAGTTTTACTGGCATCTGAGAACGCTTTAAAAAAATATAAATTAAAGCCACGTGCAAAAATTATAGGTGCAGTTGTTGTTGGTATAGAACCCAAAATTATGGGATTTGGACCAGCACCCGCAATAAAAAAATTACTCAATCAAACTGGGCTAAATTTAGCGTAAATGGATGTTATTGAGTTAAATGAAGCATTTGCGGCACAGGCTTTAGCTGTTTTAAGAGACTTAGGATTGCCAGATGACGCCTCGCATGTCAATCCAAATGGAGGCGCAATTGCACTTGGTCATCCATTAGGTGCTTCAGGTGCGCGATTAGTACTTACAGCACTGAATCAATTAGAAAAAATCAATGGACAATATGCACTATGTTCAATGTGCATTGGTGTTGGGCAAGGTATTGCCTTAATTTTAGGACGTTAATCAATAGGGAAAATTATGAAATTAAAAGTAGGATGTCTTACTTTAGGACTTATATTGCATCATCATGCATTTGCAGAAGAGTCTGAACCCGTTAAACCAACTTTCAATGGTGCAATTAGTGTTGTTTCAGCATATGTTTCACGTGGTGGGACAAATTCCCCTGAGAATTCTGATGCTGTGATTCAAGGATCTTTAAGTGCAGGTTATAATGGTTTTTATGCATATTACTGGTTTTCTAAATTAGGTTATTCAATTAAAGAGTTACAAGGAGGACATGCAAAATCTGCAGATTATTATGAACATGACTTATTTTTAGGATATGCAAGTCGTTATAAACAAATAGATTATAACTTATTTACTGCAATATATTTTTATCCTGGCGCAAAACATTCAACAGGTGTTGAAACGGGAATAGATTTGAGCACGAAACTTTCTGAACGAAATGACCGTGTAAAATTAAGTTTGATGACCTATGTGAATGATGTTTATTACAATAATAAATGGGATACATATATGACAGTAGGTTATGACTATCCGTTCAATGATAAATGGAATATTGATTTCACAGCAGGTTTTTCATATTTTCAAGACAAAGGAAAATATGAGGGAGATTTATTCTTAAATACCAAAAAAGATTTTGCTTTTAGGCATTTAACAACCAAAATAAATCGAAAATTGTTTGAGAACACAAATGCATGGATACAGTATATTGTTGGTGGAGAGAACCGAGCAGGTATTGATCAGAAAAACATGGTTGTTGCTGGTATAAAGTATAGTTTTTAGGTTGTTAATAGATAAAAGAGTAACTAAGGTTACTCTTTTTTATTGGTATTTGATTATTTTTACCGTAAGATTTACTGCATATAAAGAGACTAATAACTAGATTATTTATATAATGATTTTTTAATTGTAAAGAAAATATCGATTTTAATTGAATAAGACATAGAAATTTATTATTCATCTAAAACATAAACATTAAAGTTTCTAAGTTGTTCTTGTGAAGCTTGTAAGCTTGCACGACTTCGTTCTTTATTTTTTAAAAAATAAAGTGCAGCGATAACCTGAGAGGTGCTAATTGCAGAGACAACTGAAGGAAGTAAAAAAGATGAATTATTTGGAGCTACAATCAGATTATCTGCTTGAAATGCTAATGGAGAGACTTGACTATCTGTTATTAAAATAATTTTTGCTTTACGTTCTTTTGCAAAATTAGATGCCAAAACAGAATCTTTGGTATAGGGATAGTAGCTATAAATAAGTAAAACATCATTTTGATCAATGAAGCGCAGTTCATCTGCAAATGCACTACTAATACCAGTAACAAGTACGGTATTTTGCGTAAATAATCTACAAATATAATTAAAGTAATGTGCAGCACTAAATAAACTACGAAGTCCTAATATATATATTTTTTTCGCTCGATTAAGTTCGTCAGATATTAGATGTAATTCTTTGGACTGCTCTGGCGTATAGGTACTTTTAATATTTTGAATATCATGATTGAAAAGCTCATCAATAATATTCTGATTCGCCATGTTTTCTTGATGTATTAACTGATTAACAGAATTAGTATAAGCAGACTCTTGGCTTAATACCCATTGTACATAAATATTTTTAAAATTTTCGTAATTTTCAAATTTGAAGCGTTTGATGAATCTAACCATTGATGCTGGTTGTACATCAGCTAATTTCGCAAGCCCGCGCATAGATTCAATAGCAACATTTTGTGGGCTATCAATAATATATTTTGCAATTTTTTGAAGAATTTTAGGCAAAGATGCAAATTCAGCCTTAATCTGTTCCTCTAAGTCATTTTTTTTCATAATTTTGATAAAGTAAAATTAACTTATTAAAGTATCAGGAAAGATATTATAATACTAGAGAATAAAATTACGTATAAGTTATTCAAGAGATTTCTTTGAATAAGATGAAGTACACTTTATAAGAAATTAATATTTAAAATAATAAAAAGGTGATTTTAATATAACTTTATATTTGTAATTTTCTATTTTATTTTTGAGTAATGACAATATCGGTTTTTAATCTACACGATTTTATTATATTGGTTTATTTTTATATAATTTAGCACTTAAGTATCTAGAGACAATTAATTTTTTACAGAAATAAAGAATGGAGTTGTAATTTTTTTTCAAGTTTTGTATTTTTTTTATGCAAATGATGTCATCAATCGATATACATATAATTAATTAAAAACAATTGGTTAAGTTTTTTTTAGTATATTTTTATCGTTTTTTTCGATATGTATATGACTAAAGGCTTAAATTTTTTAGTTGTACATACATGTTAAAACATGTACTGTTTTCCTCGTATTAAACATGATCAATTCTCACATTGCCTAGTGATCATCAAGTGTATGGCTAAGTTATATAAAAGACTTAATATCCCATCAAATGATTTAAATTTTAGCGGCTTAATATTAGTAAGTGTGTGAAGAGATGAAATGATTTCATCTCGATTTAACGATCTTTTTAATCACCTTATTCCAACGACATACATAAGGATGAGTATATGGAAGACATTTCAAAAGATGCCAAAACTGTACGTTGGGGTGTCTTTGCTCCAATGTTCTGTTTGATTTTTTCTGCCGTTGTTTTAGGAATTTTCCATAGCGAAACGTTAATCTCATTGGCGAAAGATTTTTTTAATTGGTCGTTGCAGAATTTTGGATGGCTTTATCAATGGATTTCAATGCTCGCGCTTATTTTGGTCGGAGTACTGTTAGTTTCAAGATATGGTCATATTCGAATTGGTGGCAAAGATGCTAAAGCAAAAATGAGCTTTAGCAAATGGTTTGCGATGGCACTGAGCAGTGGTATTGCAACAGGTTTAATTACATACGGTGCAAATGAACCTATTATATATTTTGGGAATGTGTATGGAGAGCTAAATCAAACTGGGGTTGAGGCGAATACACATAGTGCTGCAATATGGGCACTAGGTCGCGTTTTTTATAATTGGGGTTTTGTTCCCTATGCAATGTATACATTATCTGGCGTAATTGCAGCGTATATGTATTTTAATCGAAAAAAAGGTTTATCGGTCTCTGCAACATTAGAGCCAATTCTTGGTAAATATGCACGAAATAAATTCATTGCAAGCGTTGTCGATGTGCTCGCGACTTTAGCGATTGTATTGGGCTTAGCATCGGGTTTAGGGACAGGCCTAACTGTTGTAGTGACTGGACTAAAAATTAGCTATGGCATTAATGCAACCACATCAACTTGGGTTATTTTAGGTGCTTTAACGACGTTCTTATTTACGTTCTCCTCGTATATTGGACTAGATAAAGGATTTAAAATTTTAGCCAGTATTAAGTCTAAGATTTTATATGCATTGTTAATTTTACTCTTTATTACTGGCCCAACTATTTATATTTTACGTACCTCTACAGCAGGTATGGCAACATGGTTACATAATTTCTTCCTTTGGGGATTAGATCCGATTGATATAGGTGGTGCTGCTTTAACTCAATGGTGGACACTATTTGATTGGGCCGTTTGGGTTGCCTATGCACCATTGATGGGCTTATTCCTTGCAATGATTTCTTACGGTCGAACTTTAAAAGAATTTATTATTATCAATTGGATTTTACCTTCGTGTTTTGCTTTATTTTGGTTTGCAGTATGGGGCGGAACATCACTTTACTTACAAGAATCAGGTGCATTAGATTTAGTACAAATTATTAAAGATAATGGTGCTGTTTCTGGTCTATGGGCCTTCTTACAACATTTACCATTTAAGCTAGGTGTGGTGATTGTACCTTTAATATTGGTACTCAGTTTATTTGCTTATGCCGTTGCAGCCAATAGTATGACCACAACCATTGCTGGCATGTGTACCAAAAATGTTCCCATTGGTGAAGAAGCACCTGCTTTTCAACGTATTATTTGGGGCGTTTTAATTGGCTCTATTGCCATTATCATGAGTGCTTTTGGCGGTGGAGAACAAGGCATCGATGGGATTAAGTATCTTGCCGTGTGTGGTGGGTTCTGCGTCTTGTTTATTTTTATGTTGCAGTTGCTTTCCATTATAAAAACTTTCTTTTACGACAAGCCAACTGAGTAAAACGATCTTAAAGCACCCTAGTTAAATTTTATTTAACTAGGGGCTCTACTTATTCATTTTCATTTAAAAAATGTATGCATTCGACTTGTCGAAGGGATGAATGCATCCAACAAAAAGCATTGAAATACATATTTAAGGATAAAGTATGCAAATTTTATTGAAAGATAAATCGTTACGATCTCTATTTTTACTGACTTTATCTTATGCAATCTGTCAAAGTAGTTACGCAAATGAAACGGAAGAAAAGCCTCAAGTTGAAAGTAGACGTATTGATTTCGGTGGCGCAATTCGAATGCGTTTTGATTATGATGCTGACCGAGATATTCGTAAACTAGGCTTTGATACTGCCATTGCAAATTTAGATTTTTATTATGATCAGCTTTCAGGTCATGCAGAATATCGAATTCTAGGTGGTGCATATCCATATGATTACACGGATAAAATTGGCGATATTCATTTTGCAAAGAAAGCATATTTAGCTTATCGGTTTAATGAGCAGCAATCAGTACAAGTCGGTTTAAATCAGGTGCCTATCGGTTTTCAACCTTATTATACCAGCACAGTAATTGAATCACTTGGGTATATTGCGGGAGTTGAAGATTTATATCGAGTGGGTGTGAAATATGATTATAAAGTTGAAAATCACCAAGTTTTATTTGGTTATTATGTAGCCAATGCGTGGAAAGGAAAAGGAACTGGACAGGGGGCTTATTATTCCAACCAGATTATACCAGCAGATCCGAGTTTAGAGCATGGTACTGATTATAAAGAAAAAGATGCTGTTGCATTTCAGTATAATTACACACAACAACATGATGCATGGACATCAAACTATGGAATATCAGGGTATTATTCCAAATTAAAATCTAAAGCAGTTGATGAAAAAAATGCGCATCGTGAAGTCTATGGACTGCATTATAGTATTGATGGTAATCGTTTAGGCATTAAACTGATTACATTATTTAATCATCTGACTACACCTGCTGATCAAACCACATTTGGCTCTTATGATGGGACATTTAATGTGGCTAATAAAGGAGTTTTATATAGCGCAGATGTGAATTATAAAATTCCTCAATTTAATGTAAAAGACATTGATAACTTTAATATTTACGCACATTACAGTCGCTATGATAAATCTAAAAAAGACTTTTTAGATTCAGAACAGGTTGTATTGGGTTCGGCATTTACATATAAGAAAAATTTTTATATTGCAGCAGAGTGGCTTTTTGGGAAAAATAATCCTTATATTGGAAGTAGTAGTTATGCTCAAAGTTTAGCTGCTGGTGGAACAAATCGATGGGAAAATCAAGTCAACATTAATATAGGTTATTATTTTTAATAAGTATTACTCTTCTGATTTTTATATATTTATTTAATTTTTATTGAGCTGAAGTAAACTTTGGCTCAATGATATTTTGAATACTCTACGACTTTATAAAATTGTTGATGTATTTTATGATTTGTAGAAAATAGAGAAGTTATGAATGAAATGTTACTTGTCTTTATATGTATATATCTTTTAGGCACGACAGAGTAAACTATAAAAAATTTTATTGAGCACGCACATGGCGGGAAAAACTAAGCCTCAACCAGATCTGGAACTTTCGATTGACGAAAATAGTCCTGTTCCAATTTATATGCGAGTAAAGCAATTGATTACAATGAAAATTAATCAAGGTGCTTGGACAACAAATCAAAAAATTCCGTCAGAAAGTGAATTGGTTAATCAGCTTGGTTGTAGCCGCATGACGGTAAACCGTGCTTTGCGAGAATTAACAGCGGAAGGCATTTTAGTACGTGTACAAGGGGTAGGGTCTTTTGTTGCCGAAGGGCAAGGTCAAACTTCTTTATTTCAAATTCATAATATTGCAGATGAAATAGCTGCACGGAATCATCAGCATCGTGCTGAAGTTTTAGTGTTAGAAAGCATTCGAGCAGATTCAATACAAAGCTTGCAGATGCAGGTTCAAGAAGGTCATCCACTATTTCATTCAATTATTGTGCACTATGAAAATGATATTCCAGTACAGGTTGAAGATCGTTTGGTGAATGCATATTTAGTATCGGATTATTTGAATCAAGATTTTACCAGAATTACGCCAAATGCTTATTTAATGGCAAATGCACCCATTACAGAAGGTGAGCATATTGTTAAAGCAATTTTAGCATCTGCTCAAGAAAGTAAGTGGCTTAAAATTAATAAAACTGAACCTTGTTTATTTATTCAGCGTCGTACGTGGTCGAACAAAAATTTAATTTCGAGTGCACGTTTGATTTACCCAGGCAATCGTTATCATTTAGAAGGTAAATTTACACCGTGATTCAAGTTTTGAGTACAGCACATTATATAAAAATGCCATGGAAAAATGGTCAAGGATTTACGTTAGAAATTGCCAGAAGTCATGGTGAAGGTTTAGATGATTTTGACTGGCGAATATCAATTGCAGATGTGAAAACAGCAGGTGTATTTTCTCATTTTTTAAATAAGCAACGTATTATTGGTGTGTTGGAAGGTGATGAATTAGTTCTACATTTAGAACAGCAAGTGCCCGTTACGTTAAAGAATAAGCAATTTTTTGCATTTCAGGGTGAAGAAAATGTATATGCAGAAGTGCCGCAAGGACCAATACGTGATTTTAATTTAATCTATGATCCTCAACGATATACAGCACGCTTACAGTGGATCAATGCAATAAGCACTGAGTCTTGGTTGAGTGATGCGGATCAAGTCATCATTTTTAACTCTTATTCTGAACTGAGTATTTGGGTGGATGGAACTGAATATCATTTAGCTGAACAGGAAACTTTGTTGGTTAAAAAAAATCAAAAAATTCAGAAATTTACGTTGGGTAAGTTATCTCATTATGATCTATGTGTGATTGAGATATTTTTAAAATAATCCAGTATTGAATTTTTAAAAGGATATATAAGGTCGCTTATATATCCTTTTTTTTCATTTATAAATCATCTAATTAAAAAAAAGATTTAAAAAAGGATTTAAAAATAAATTTTAATGTAGTATATATATGTATATACAAGTTAATACGTTTTTATTTAATACATCATTTTGTATTAGGTTATCTTAGAAAGGAAAGGAGTCTGTTCATGACGATCAATAATCCACGCTTCCGTGATATCGAAATCCGTGCACCTCGTGGTACAACATTGAATGCGAAAAGCTGGTTAACTGAAGCACCACTTCGTATGCTAATGAACAATTTAGATCCAGATGTTGCAGAAAACCCAAAAGAATTGGTTGTCTATGGTGGTATTGGCCGTGCAGCACGTGATTGGCAATGTTTTGATAAAATTGTTGAAACATTAAAAAACTTAGAAGATGATGAAACATTATTAGTGCAATCCGGTAAACCTGTGGGTGTATTTAAA
>NZ_NEGH01000012.1 GCF_002135375.1 Acinetobacter sp. ANC 4558
AACAAACTAATTAAACTCAGATATCTCTGTTAATAACTCTTTTGACCAAGCAACGGCACGTAGTGTAGAAATACAACGAATAAGACCAAATGCAAAGTCATAACAGTTGTGCTGGCGACAATAGCAAGAGTGAACCACCTGATCCCTTCCCGAACTCAGAAGTGAAACCTCTTTGCGCTGATGGTAGTGTGGGGTTACCCATGTGAGAGTAAGTCATCGCCAGCTCATTAATCCTAAACCCCCTTAATCAACAGATTAAGGGGGTTTTTATATAGATAATTAGGGAGAAAAGAAACTTATCTTTTATTGCATTAGGGTATACAGAATAAATATATAATTGAGAATCATTACTAATAGCATTTGTATGATTGAATCGAGTCATAAAAACCAAGTTGAACAGTTATATCAAGAACATCATTCTTGGGTGTACACTTGGCTTTATAAAAAACTAGGAAATCAGGCTCAAGCAGCTGACCTTGCTCAAGATACATTTGTGCGTTTGTTAATGAAAGAAAAACGATTAGAATTGAATGAACCACGTGCATTTATTACAACAATTGCAAAAGGTTTAATGAAAAACTGGATTGAACGTAAACAAATTGAGCAAGCTTATTTAGAAGTTCTTTCACAACAGCCAGAATTATTTTGTCCCTCACTTGAAGAAACAGTCTTAATCATTGAAAGTTTACTTGAAGTATTTTGTTTATTAGATGGATTACCAATTATTGTTCGTCAAGTTTTCTTATCTATACAAGTTGATGGAATAAAATATGATGAAGTTGCGACTCAATTTAATTTATCATTAAGTACGGTTAAACGTTATACGAAACAAGCATATATGCAATGCTTATCTGCATATGTGAACTCCAATTTATGATAAAAATATCAAAAGAAATTTATAGCGAAGCTGTAGATTGGCTAATGAGAATGCAAGAAGCGGAATTGTCAGATACTGATCAATTACAATTTGAACAGTGGAAAAATCTTAGCTCTGAACATCATTATGTTTGGCAAAAAACATTAGAGATGTCGAAGTTAATTGAACAAATACCATCTGATATTACACAGCCTATTCTAAAAAACATGGATCAATATCAAGCAAAAGATAAGAAAAATTTGTATCTTGGGTCAACTTTTACATTTATATTCATATTCATTATATATTTTATGTATCCATATTCACCATGGTATGCAGATTATCAAACAGATGCAATAAAGCAGAAAACAATACAATTACCCGATGGCGGTATGTTAACGCTGAATAATTCGTCAGCAATTGATGTTAATTATTCAAATGATTTGCGTAAGATTGTTATTAAACGTGGTGATATTTGGATTAAAACTCATCATGATGTAATGAATAGACCTTTTATTGTCGAGTCATCTCATGGCACAGTGCAAGCACTGGGTACTGAATACTATATTAGTCAAAGAAATGAGAATACATTAACAGCAGTCGATGTTGGTGCAATTAAAGTTACACCGGAGCAGAGTGCACAAACTCTTATTTTAAATAAAAGTCAGCAAGTGATATTTAATTCACAACATATTTTCAATGCGATGCCTATACAGCCATCATCATTTGCTTGGAAATCTGGTTTTATTATGGCCGATAATATTACCCTTAAAGCACTCATGAATGATTTACAACCTTACAAGAAAGGTCTGGTTTATCTATCTGATGATGTTAAAAATATTAAAGTTTCTGGAAATTTCCCGACGCAGAATTTACAGCAAACGTATCAAATGATTTCAAATACCTATCATGTTAATGTTGATGAATTCTTAAACGGATACATTATCAAAATAAAAAAAAATAAGAAAAATTGACACTTTTTTAATTCTCAGCGGGCATGGTTAATAAGAAGATTAATTTCATTGGAATGATTATGGCACGTGTAGGAAAGGCAGAGTTTTACTCATCATTTTTGAGTCAATCTGTAAAAGAATTACTCTTATGCTCAATATTGGGTTTTACTTCTGGTAGTTTTGCCAATGGAGAAATTCAAAAAAATTATCAAGTTGAAAAGGGAACATTGGGACAAATCTTATCGCATTTCACATTTCAATCAGGTATTGCATTATCATTTGATCCTGCTATTACTCAAGGTAAAATGAGTTCGGGGTTAAATGGTCGTTATACTGCTGAACAAGGTATTCAAAGGCTGATTAAAAATACGGGTTTAAGACTTGTAAAACGTAATGACCAGAGCTGGCAGATTGTTGAAGAGCAGAAGAAAGTAGAAATCAATGAATTAATTATTTCAGATAATCGTGGTCAAGCAGAATTTACACAATTACCGACGGTTATAGTAAATGCTGAACCTAATTATAATACGTTTCATCAGAAAGCAAGTTTGTCTCATTTAGACTTAGATCAACAACATACGCCACAATCTATTTCAATCGTAGACCAAGAACAAATAAAATCACAAAACTTACAAACAGTTGCACAAGCTCTAAATTCAGTCCCAGGGATTACCACAGTCAATTATGGTGATGGGAGTTCATATTTTAAATCACGTGGTTATGACACAGATATTCAATATGATGGTTTACCTGCCAATGATAGTTTGCAATATATTAATCAATTCGATTTAGCCTATTATGACCGTGTAGAAGTGCAACGTGGCGCAGCAGGGATATTACAAGGTTTTGGTAATCCTGGAGGAACGGTTAATTTGGTTCGTAAAAAGCCAACTGAAGAATACCAGTTGAATGGTAGTGCTGGAATAGGAAGTTGGCAAAATGCGCGTACGACATTTGAGGTTAGTGGTCCTTTAGATACATCTAAACAGTTTACAGGGTTGTTTGGGACAGCATTACGAACTCAAAATAGTTTTCGAGATTATGAAAAAGACCAGCATGGTTTATTGTATGCAGCTTTAAGCGGTAATTTTACGGATCAAACAGTATTAACAGTAGGCGGTGCTTATCAGCATAACCGTGATAAGGGAATTGATTACGGAACGTCTTTATATAGTAATGGTATGCCTGTAAACGCACCAATATCAGCATCTTTTGGTTTACCTTGGAGTTATATTTCCGAAGATATTTCTGAAGTTTATGCTGTACTAGATCATCAAATAAATGAAAAATTAAAAACTCAAACATCGATAAAATATCGTGAAAATGATTACGATAGCCGTTATGGTTATATCATGCGTCGGGTGAACTTAAATAATACAGCAAATTATTGGTTACAAGCACAGAATGTAAATACTAAATGGTATTCTGCAGATTCGTATGTCGATGGTAAATTTAATTGGTTGGATCAAGAGCAACAATTTGTCTTGGGTATTAACTATGATCATTATAACAAATTGAATCAATGGGGAGGGAAAAGTGGAGGTGTTGTAGATATTTTTAATATACATATCCCTGAAACAAATATCCCATTTTTAAATAGTGAAGAGATAAAAACACAGCAATATGGTGCTTATGGACAATTTTTATTAAAACCTGTCCGTGATTTTTCAATTATTTTAGGTGGAAAACAAATTTGGTATAAATTAGATAATTCAAATTTAAAAGATCAAATTGGAAAACCAACGCTGCAAAAGTTCAATCCGTATGTGGCTTTTACTTATGATATTACGACCAATATGACCAGCTATATCAGCTATAACAGTATATTCTCACCATCATCAGATACAACCTATACTGGCGTGTTACTGAAACCACGTGAGGGCGAACAGTTTGAGGTGGGTGTAAAAACTCAATTGGTCGAAAACTTAAGTTTAAATATTGCTGCTTATCAGTTAAAAGATGAAAATCGCCCGAAAGCAGATCCGATAAATCCAAATTTTTCCGTTGCAATTGGCAAGGCAAGAACTCGTGGTGTTGATGTATTGTTAGAAGGTAATTTATCAGATAATTGGAAAGTGAATACGGGGTATACCTATCTTGATAGCAAAGTTTTAGATACCGATACTGTCAATAAAATTCAAGATGTAGAAGAGCCAAAGCACTCCTTTAAATTATGGACAACGTATGCTTTGCCATATTTTAACAGCCCTGGAACGTATATTGGTGCTGCATTTAGAGCGCAATCAAAAACTTCACGTGATGCTAGTAACCCATATTGGCAGAAAAACTACACTGTTACAGATGTATTATTGGGCTATCAAGTTGATCCTAATTTAAATTTAAGTATGAATATTAATAATATTTTTAATGAAAAATACTATACACGAGTGCCTTCAAATTTCTTTGGTTTATATGGTGAGCCGAGAAATGTTATGCTGACATTACGTTATAACTATAAATAATAGTATGTAAATTGAGCTTGATTTTACTAAAATTAATAAAGATCATCATTGCGATGAGCATGATAAAGAAGCCCTGATGTATTGTCAGAGCTTCTTTAATTAAATTTATAATATTTATATGATGATTTTTATTTTTTGATTATATTTTTAGTTGATAGGTTGTTGTGTTCTTATCACCTTGATTGTTACATCTTAAGCATAATAAGTTTGATTGGAGAAAAATAGGCGGATATAACGGCTCATCATGTAAGACAAAACTTACAAATGTAGAAAAAGTAAAAATAAAATATTAATAATTCAATATATTATTTTTTATATTTTGATGAGACGTTTATTCATCTGTAATTTTAAAAATAGAGGGGGTGAAATAAAATTATTTTAAAAAATAATAAGCTATAGATAAGGCTACGATAAACCTCGAATTACTATAATTTTCAACTTAAAATAGCGATATAATAAGCATATCAAGGGGATAAATATGCTTAAAGTAACAGAATCAGAAAATTATATTGAGTATGGAACATCCGCTTTTACTGCTGTACTTGTCTCATTATTTTTAGCAGGTTTTGCCATATTTTCCTGCTTATATTGTATACAACCCTTAATGCCAATTTTGGCAGATTTTTTTAAAGTTTCTGTAACTCAAAGTAGTTTCCCTTTATCCATTTCAACCATTGCACTTGCATTCGGTTTATTGATAACTGGCTTTATTTCTGATTATTTTGGTCGTAAGCCTGTGATGGTCATTGCATTATTTAGTGTTGCAATCTTGCTTTTAATCAGTGCTTTTCTACCTTTTTGGTCATTATTTTTAGTTGTCAGAGTTTTCATTGGCATTGCTGTTAGTGGTGTTGCAGCAGTTGCAATGACCTATATTGGTGAAGAAATTGCACAAAAAGATATTGGTTTAGCGATGGGCTTATATATATCTGGCACGGCAATTGGTGGCATGGGCGGTAGATTTATAGCAGGTGTATTGGTTGATTTTGTAAGTTGGCAAGCAGCCACAGCGGTAATCGGCTTAATTAACTTAATCATAGCCTTTATTTTTTATAAAAAACTCCCAGCCTCAAGGCATTTTCAAAGTTATCCTATTCGTTTTTCTCGCTTTATACGCTCATTTAAAGAAAATCTAAAAGATTCCAAATTAAAGCTTTTGTTTTTACAAGGTTTTATTTTAATGGGATGTTTTGTATCTGTTTTTAATTATATGAGCTTCCATTTATTAGATCAGCCATTTAATTTATCTCAAGTTTGGATAGGTTGTTTGTCTTTGGTGTATTTAGCAGGAATTTATAGTGCACCACGTGCCGCTGAATGGGGGAGAAAATGGGGGAGACACAGTGTTTTACCTTGGATGCTGGTCTTGATGATGTTTGGTGTTTTTTTGATGTATAGCCAAATGCTTTATATTGCATTTGCTGGATTGTTAATTTTTACTTTTGCTTTTTTTGCTGGTCATTCGACAGCAAGTAGTTGGGTGTCTGTACAAGCGCTACAGTATAAAGCAGTTGCTTCTTCTTTATATTTATTTAGTTATTATTTAGGTTCCAGCTTACTTGGAAGTGTGAGTGGCTTAGTTTGGGAATACTCGCAGTGGAATGGGCTACTTGCTTTTATGCTCGTTCTTTTATTCTTCGGGGTTTATATTGCTTGGCGACTTAAACAACTGACAAAAGCATCATCAGTTGTTTAGTACAAATCTAATGCGTATTGAGTTGTCGTCTCGCATGTTTGAGAGCTGTTCGCAATCCTTCTTCTAAGGTTGGATGATAGAAAGGTTTTTTAAGAAGCTCATCTAGGGTGAGTTTTGAATCGATTGTCCAAGCGAGTAAATGAGCTAAATGCTCAGCTTCAGTTACAAACAGCTCTGCACCAATCAGTAAACGCGTTTCCTTTTCAATATACAGCTCGATGGCTCCTTTATTTTCTGCCATGACAGTCGCTCGACCTTGTTTACTATAGTCAACATAACCACAAACGTAGTTAATGCCTTCTTCTTGTAATTGCTTTGCACTTTTACCAACAATGGCCATTTCTGGTTGACTAAAAACAATGCTGAATGGTGTTAAGGTCTTTAAGTTTTTAAGTTGTGGATAGTTTAAGCAGTTATAAACAGCTTCACGTCCTTCATGTGCAGCTTCGTGTTGAATTGGAGTAGTTGTATATGCATCACCGACAACAAAGATTGGGTACTCTCCTAATTGTTTGGTGGATGGATCTATATTTAAATGTGTTAAATTTTGATATTGCGAATCAATATGCTGTAAATCTAATGTGCTTAATAGACTACGACGACCTGTTGCATTCAAAACATACTCTACATGGATGGTTTTGCTTTCGCCATGTTCAGTAAAAGAAATCTCAATATCGTGTTCATTTTTCTGTATATGATCTGGCAAGACTTCGAAATGAATGTTGAGTTCTGAGCCTAATTCGTGTTGGGCTAAGGCTTGTAATGTTGTACTGGTTAAAGAACCCACTTTACGACTACGCGCAAAAATATCAACATTGACGCCTAAACGATGCATTGCTTGTGCTAATTCAAGTGCAATTACGCCACTGCCAATAACCGCTAAAGATTTGGGTAGACATTCGAGTTCAAAAATTTGATCCGAAGTCAGAAGATACGATTGTAATTCCGCTTTGAGTTTTGGTTCAAACGTTGGAGTTGAGCCAACTGCAAGAATAAAAGTTTTTGCTTGATAATGTTGATCATTGACTTGAATCGTTTGATGATCAATAAAGGACGCGCGACCAGAAATTTTATGATGTTCTGGCCAACGGTCTACATCTTTTTGTGTTGCTGAGGTAAATTGATCGCGTAATAAGCGAACTCTGTGCATAACAGCACTCGCATCAAGTTGTGCATCAATCGTTAAAGCTAATTCATGTGCATGTTGAATATTATGCATACGATTAGCACTCGCAATTAGTACTTTACTTGGCATACAACCTACACGAGCACAGGTGGTATCCCATGGACCATCATTCACAATCAAAAGGTTTTGAGTATATTTAATAGCCTCTTTATATGCAGCTATTCCCGCAGTACCCGCACCGATAATAATAATGTCGTACATAAAAAAACCTAATAAATGAGCATCGTTAATACATATCACATTTATAGGTTTTAATAAAAAAATTTAAAATAAAATGGAAATTTACCGTTTAATTGGTTAAATCGATGTTCCGACACTCACGCCCACAGTTGGGCGAACATTCATGGTACTGCATCCAACAATCGTGAGGGAACATAAAAGAATCATCAAAAATTTATTCATTGAGTAAGCCTTGTTTTTTTGCCTGTGCATATAAGGATGCTGAGCGAGCTCCGGTTTTACAAACCATTAAAATAGGTTTAGGTAGCTCATTATAATATTGAGCAAACTCTTTAATGTCTGTTTGATTAATATTGCCACTTTTTACAGGTTGATAAATCACGCCAATTCGTTTTTTTTCAGCAATGTCTCTCAACTGGGAAACAGATACAAGATTTCCAACTTCTTGATCTGGGCGGTTAACGATGACAGTTTTAAAACCCTGTGAAATTAATTGGGTAAATTTATCAGTAGTCATCTCGCCAGAAACACTCAGGGTTGGTGCCAAAGCTTGACTTAGATTATCTTGTGCAACCACGATAGGTGAAATATAAGCTAAACTAAAACAGAGCAAAATACGTTTTAGATAATGATTAATCATCTAAAAGATCCATTTGCTTTGCAAGTTGATAAAGATTGTTTGACCTGTTACCTGTACGACAAAACATTAGAATAGGTTTTGGTAATTCATTAAAATTATTTGCAAATTCTCGAATGTCCAACTCAGAAATTTGACCAGGAATGACGGGTTGATAGACATAATCTAAACCTGCATCACGTGCAGCAACTTCAAGTGCAGCTGACGTTGGTTGCGTTGGGCCACCTTCAAGATCTGGTCGATTGTTGATAATAGATTTAAAACCTTTTTCAACAACTTGACCAATATGCTCAGGACCAATTTGACCTGCAAAACCAACGTGATCACTCATTGCGGCACTCCATTCAAATAAAATATAAAGATAGCCTATGATAACATTAAGCTGTAAATTGATCTTAATGTTCGAATAAATTTATAAATAATTAAATTTACTTTAGTCATACATGATTGTGGAATGGAGCCAGCATGTTTGCATATATTGTTGAACCACTCTATGTGAAAAATGGGCAAGACGTCATTGCAGCAGATTTTTATCATCCTAAAAATATAGAACGTCCTCCTGTAATTTTAATGGCACCTGAATTTGCTTCGCTACGACATTTTAAGTTAGCGCAATTTGCAAAAAGATTTGCAAGAGCAGGTTATGCCGTCGTTTTATTTGATTATCGATATTGGGGTGGAAGTACAGGGCGACCAAGAGAGCTGATTTCATTAGATTTACAATTGGAAGATTGGCGTATGATGATTGCTCATCTTTCAGCGCGTAAATCTATTGATACAACGAAGATTATATTATGGGGAACAGGATTAAGTGGGGGGTATGTACTTCAATTAGCAGCCACATTAAATAATATTCATGCGGTTATTGCTCAAGTTCCATTTGTTGATGGTAATGAATATGCAAAGTCTTACCCGATTCAATATATGGCAAAAGCACTGAAACGATCGAGTCAGGATTACATGAGTGCTAAAATTGCCATACCATCGAAGAAACTGGCAGTCGTTGATCCAAATGGATTATGTATATTTCCAACACATGAGGCTTATGAAGGGTATTTGTCAATTCTCAATCCCGACTTTTATTGGAGTGGAGAAGTCCCAGCACGTGTATTTTTTAGCTTACTTAAATTTAGACCTATTTTGCAGGTTGAACACATAAAAATTCCATCCTTAATTATCGCAGCTCAACATGATCGCCAAATGCCTGTAGAGGTTGTGCGTGAAACAGTGACGAATCTTGCGCTTCATGTTGAATATCATGAATGGGAAATGAATCATTTTGATATTTATCATGGGAAAAACTTTGAAAAAGCCATTTCGACCCAATTAGACTTTTTATCTAAATTAATATGAGAATGTTAGATGATTATTGTTTGTCCTGCATGTAGTGCAAAAAATCGAGTGCCTGAGGAAAAACTTTCAGAGCATCCAAGTTGTGGCCAATGTCACGAAAACTTGATTCCATTAGCACCTATAACGTTAAATGAGAAAAATTTTAGTCAATTTATTTCATCCAGTGACTTACCCATTTTTATAGATTTATGGGCGGAATGGTGTGGACCATGCAAAATGATGGCACCTCATTTTGAGCAAGTGGCGAAGGATTATCCTCATGTGATTTTTGCGAAAATTAATACGGAAGAAAATCCACGGTTAAGTGCTGCATTTAATGTCCGTAGTATTCCAACTTTAGTTTTAATGAATAAAACCAATGAAATTGCTAGAATAAGCGGTGCGCTACGATCTAGTGAACTAAAACAATGGCTAGATCAGCATTTGAATGCTTCGTAATTACGCGAACTTGGAGTTAATGTGTCAGATTCTTATGTAAAACCTGAAGGAATATTGTCTCTTCAAACGATTGCAATGCCAGCAGATACGAACTGGAGTGGAGATGTCTTTGGTGGCTGGATTGTGTCACAAATGGATTTGGCTGGTGCAATTCATGCAGAACGTTTTTCTAAAGGGCGATGTGCCACGATTTCCATTAACCAAATGACATTCTTGGTGCCTGTTAAAGTCGGCGATGTTATTACTTGCTATACAAAAATTTTGAAAGTGGGGAATACTTCAATTCAAATGCAAATTGAGGTTTGGGATAGTCACGATAGCTCTCGTCCTGCAAAACGAGTAACGGAAGGCGTTTTTACTTTTGTTGCTGTTGATGTAAAAGGTGCTAAACGTCAGATTCCTGAAGAATCAAAACAGTTGTTTTTAGAAGCTCAAACAAAAAATTAAGAGATATCGATAAAAAATCCCAGAGTTAATCTGGGATTTTTTGACTATTTTTTTTGCAGTTGATTCTTTGCCACCCATGCCCATCGCATCTCACAGTGAATAGGTGATTCAGCACTCTCATCGGTGACTATAACCGATCACTATTTTGCATATATTGTTGTTGTTCGTGGGTCAGTGTGGCGATGGCTTGCATAGTGCCTTGGATTGGGCGCTTAAAATCAATATGTAAAGATTTAATCAGAACAATGACACGGTCAGGTACATTGAGTGCAGTAACAAAACCAGTTGCTGTTTCTGCAAGTAACGTCATGGCACATGCATGCATTTGTCCAATGTGATTTTGCATAGATTTATGATTGTCCATACGGACAATCACTTGTTGCGGTTGCATATCTATATATTGAATTTTAGCGGTTCCCACCATAGGGACAATCCGACCAAACGCTTTATTCCAAAGCTTTGTACGAATTGGCTTTGGAAGCTTAGATGTCATGTTGACAAGTTTAAGTAAGCGATTGGTTTTCATTGCACCTAAATCTCGTATAAAAAATTAATTTTTTAGCCTACAAATGTCAACGAACCCTAGTCTTTAAAGTTATTAAACTGTAAAGGAACACCAAACTGTTGTTCTTTTAAAAAACTCATGATTTGTTGCAAAGTATCGCGTTTCTTGTCTGTTACACGAATTTTATCTCCTTGAATAGAAGATTGCGCTTTAATGCCACTTTCTTTAATAGCTTTATTAATTTTTTTCGCAGTATCTGAGTCAAGCCCATCTTTTAATTTAACAATTTGTATGTAATTTTTACCTGAAGCAGTTGCTGTTTGTGGATCAAGTGCTTGAATATCGATCTTACGTTTATAGAAGTGGCTTTCGAGCATGCTATATACCTGATCGCATTGGAAATCACTTTCGGTTTTAATTTTAATTTCTTTTGCTTTTTCGTTAAGTTCAATAGAAACATCTTGACCACGGAAATCGAAACGTGTTGCAATTTCTTTTTGGGTGTTTTGAACAGCGTGATTAACTTCAAAAACTTCCAATTCTGAAACGATATCAAAAGATGGCATACATTAGACCTTTGCAAATATAAAGAATATCTGAGATGCTAGGGATGTTTTCTTCATTTGCCAAGTGCTGTTTACATCAAAGGAGTGCGTAATGATCCGTAAACAAGAAATTACATCATTTGAGTTCCCAGAAAATGCCGTAATCTGGGATGTCCGTGATACAAATGCGTATGCTGAAGTGCATGTAAAAGGTGCAGTTAATCAGCCTATTGCTAATTTATCAGTAGATAGTTTATCTCAGGTGTCTGCGGATCAGCCAATTTACATTTTATGTGGTGGTGGAAGTAAAGCACCTCGTGCTGCTGAATTGTTAGAAGGTTTTGATAGCAGTCGTGAGTATGTTGTTTTAATGGGAGGCACACGTGCCGCTCGTGACGCAGGCTTACCTTTAGTAGAATTAGGTAGCTAAATAAAAAAGCGCCATTTGGCGCTTTTTTAATGAAATCAGATTTTGCTAAAATTGTAACAAAAATTATCATTATCCTTTGAAATATGGTTTTTTAATCTTTACTTTCTTTTGAAATCGACGAATATTAATTTTTTTTAGTAAATTTGAAGAAATTGGGCAAGCTTCAGTAAGAATTAAAGCTGCTAAAATTTCGCTACACAACGGTGCAAATAAAAATCCTTTTGAACCTAAACCCGCCAGACTATAAATCTGCTCATCTTCATTTAAAGTACCAAGTAATGGAAAGTAATCTTGACTTTGAGCACGAATAGATGCTCGACCTTGCCAATTTTCAAGGGATATTAGCGATTTTGCATATTGTGGGAATACATTGTGGATAAGTTCATAGTTATGCACATGATCTTCAAGTAGCACTTCTTCATCTTCTCGGTTTGGATAAAAAGATGCACCAATAATCAATTGATCTGTATTGAGTTGCATACAGTATCCACCATAACTATAGGCTTGATCTAAGCGTAGTGATTGAGGTGTATGATTCAACCAGCTGACTTGTCCACGTATGGGTTTTAAAACAGGATAATTTTCAAAGAGAGAAGTGCTTTGCCTTGCAGCACAAACAATTGCATGATCATACACAGCCAATAAACGTTTTTCAGCAAATAGATTGACTCGATCTGTTTGGGTGATTTGCGTAATTTCTGCATGTTGGTATTGGATAAGGGGGTGTTGCAAAATTTGATCACATAATTGATGTGGATAAACTGCCCCAGCTTTAAGTAGTTTTAAACTTGAATATTCGGTTTCTAGCTGACTTTGGTCTTTTGTTTCAGCAGTTAATATATGGTTTGGGTATTGCTGAGCTAAATTTAGAGACTCATCTGTATTTTTAAGTACTAGTTGATTAATTTGCAGAGGGCGAAATGCCTTAAAATTTTGATAATAGCTTAATGCATACTGCCATGCTAAGGTCATTAGATGTTCAGCACTTTGATTAAGTGGGCATAGCTTTGGATTGAGTAATGCTAAAGGATTACCTGAGCCACCTGAAAGTGGTGCTAACTTATCGTAGATGACGACTTGATGACCCCGTTGTGCAAAAGCCCATGCACAACTTAAACCAGCAATACCCGCGCCAATAACTGCAATACGGCGTTGTTTATTTTGAGCCTTCAAGTTTACTGGACTTTTTTTTTGAGTGGATTCTATGTCCTGTAAATCATTTATGCTTTCCGCTGCAAGCCAGATTGCTTTTAACATTTCACGTTTATGACCAAAACCACGTGGTCTGGTAATTTGAATTCCTTGCTGTTTTAAGCCTCTTTTTAACACGCCTGCCACACTAAATGACGCAAACGTAGTACCAATATCTGAAAGTCTTAGAATATGCTTGAGAACATTTTCTTCCCACATATCTGGGTTGCATGAGGGTGCGAAGCCATCTAGAAACCAAGCATTTACTTGATGGGTTTTTTCCATATGAGGGAAAATATCATGCACATCACCCAGCCATAAGTCTAGAGAAAAATTGGCTTCAGGAAAGTTTAGGCGGTGACAACCTGCAATTGCTAAAGGATATTGCTTAATTAATTGTTCAGCAAAGGGCTGTAATTCTGGCCATGCTCGTAACGCACGAGTAAGATCAGCCTTATTGAGTGGAAATTTTTCCACAGAAATGGCATGTAAATGACTTTGATTATTGGGTCGAACTTGTTGCCAAAGCTGCCAAAGCGCCAAAATATTGAGTCCAGTGCCAAATCCAGTTTCACCCACACTGAAATATTCAAAATTTTGTAGATTTGCTAGGCGTTCTGCTAAGTCGTTACCATTTAAGAAAACATGTCTTGTTTCTAGTAAACCATTACCTTTGGAAAAATATACATCTCCAAATTGTTTAGACACTGGAATATCAATCCCATCGATCATTTGCCAATCAAGATCAGCAGTTTGAATTGCACCAGACAAATCTCAAAGCCTTTTATGAATATATTAAAATGAGTTTACCATTGACGACGACGTTTGCCATAAACGTAACTGGCAATCAGAAAGCCTAATAATACGCCTATTGCAATCGTAACTGCACCATATAAAAACATTTGCGCACTACGCTCACTTTGTAGGACTTGAACTTGCACCCCAAGATTATCATTTTTTAATTGTAATTCTTGATTTTGAGATAGTGCTTCTAAGTTTGCTTTTTCAAGTTGTTGTAGACGACTTTCTTGATCTTTCACCAATGCTTTGACTTTGGCTTCTTGTAGTATTTTATTTTTGGCCAGTTGCTCTGCTGTGAGTTTTTGGTCTGGTATATGCGCCGTATTTTGTGATGCTGAAGGAATCACGCCAGGTTTATTGGCAGGAATCGTATGCACCGTTGCTAATTGTTGCCCTGTTGCAGGAGGTGTTGTACTTTGGGGTTCAACAGCCCAAGCAGATGAACCTAAATATAATAAGCTGAATACACTAAAAACAACGATGCGCATGAACCTTATCCTTTAGGGAATGCTTTATTAAATGGTTTAACATCAATATGACTATAGACCCCTTCTTTTAAGAAAGGTTCTTCTTTTAACCAAGCATCGAGAGCTTCTCTTGATTCAAAATCGACGATAATGGTACTGCCGTAAAAACCCGCTTGTGGATTGCTTGGATCTTTAGGCATAGCACCAGCAACAATTAAACGACCTTCTTCATCTAATTGATTTAAGCGAGCAATATGTTGTGGGCGAATAGCAAGGCGCTTTTCAACAGTGCCTTCCTGATCTGTACAAGTAACGACAAATAATGGCATGTGAGTGCTCTCTATCTTGAATGAATGAACCAAATAATTACTCAGGATTTTTAAAGTATTTACGCAATACAATAAACTGGATAATAATAAAGGAAAACATCACAATCATGTCACCGAAAGCTGTAAATTCTCCCCAATATTTTCCATTCATATACAGAAAGGCGAAAAAAACATGCAAAGATGACATCAGTGCAAACATTGCAGCCCAAGCATAATTTAGTTTAAGCCAGCCTGTTCTTGTTAAATCAAAGATAGGACCAAATAAACGCTGAATTAGAGGCTTACGTTCTTTACCAAAGAAAGGTGATAAAATGAATGCAGCGGAAAAAACAAGGTTTAATAATGCAGCTTTGAGTTTGATATAAAAATCATCTGATAGCATTAAGGTAATACCACCAAATACAACCGTCATGAATAGTACAATCCACTGCTGCTTTTCTAAGCGGAACTTTTGCATGATAAACATTGCACCGTAGACCACCAGCATAGAAATAATTAAGCCAGTCGTTGCAACAAGAATATTATTATTATCTACGCCCCCAGTAGAACCAACCAATTGTAATAATGGGTGATGCGTATCTTGTGGATCTACCGTTTTATATAAATAAAAGAAAATAATTAGTGGCACAAAGTCTAAAAGTGCTTTCATGTTAAAGTATCTGAATCTGATTAAATAAATGACATATAGTATAAGTGATGGAAGGCATAGATTTACATACACATAGTAATATTTCTGATGGAACTTTATCGCCAGAACAACTCGTATATGCTGCGGTAGAAAGAAAAATTCATACCTTGGCACTAACCGACCATGACACCATGGATGGTTTGATTCTGGCAGAAAAAGCAGCAGAACAACAGCCAATTAATATAATTTCTGGAGTTGAAATATCCAGTCAATGGTCTAGACCATCAACCAAAAAAACGTATGGTGTTCATATTGTTGCATTAAATATGAAAAACTATGATCCTTTAAATGTCGTTTTAGCAGAACAAAAAAAAATTCGTGCTGAACGAGCAAAACAAATTTGTAATTTATTAATTCCTTTGATTCATGACGATATTTATCCAGATGTCATTTTAAAAGTTGATGGGGATGCTGATCGAATTACGCGAACACATATTGCAAAAACATTAGTTGAAAAAGGCTATGTATCTCGGGTGCAGCAAGCATTTGATAAATACATTAAAGAGGGTAAAAAAGCCTATGTGAAATTTGATGGCTTGGATTTAGAAAAAACCATTGAGGTTATTCATCAAAGTGGTGGTTACGCTATTTTAGCTCACCCAACGAAGTATGATTTATCTGCAACAAATATTCGTTATTTAATTGAAATCTTTGCTCAATATGGGGGAGATGCTATCGAACTTCCACCTGCAAGTGAGCCTGCATCTACGCGTCAAATGATTGATCGTATGGTTGCAGAACATCAATTAAAAGTTTCGGTAGGAAGTGATTATCATGGCGATCATATGCCATGGCTTCGATTGGGACAAATTCCACGTGTGAAAGAAGGTCAAGTTGGAATCTGGGAGCTTTTTAGATAAAACTGATTTAATCGCAGTAAAAGATTAAAGTAAATTATGATTTTGAGCTTGAATTGGAGGCGGGGTTTGTTTGCCTAGCGTTCCAAGTAGTTCTATTTCAATGGTACGAACCATTGCATCTAAAGGAAGATCATTACTTTGCGTTCCAAAAGGCTCTTCAATTTCAGAACTGAGCGCATCTAATCCTAAAAAGGTATAGGCCAAAATACCAACTAAAAGAGGTGTTGCTAAACCAAGCGTTGCACCTAAACTAAAAGGCAGCATAAAGCAGAAGAAATAAACAGTACGGTTTAGTAATACTGAATATGCAAATGGTAAAGGCGTTGTTGCAATTCGATCACATCCTGCTTGTACCAAACAGAAATCTGAAACATGATCATTGAGCTGCGTATAGATAATATCTGAAATTTCACCTTCTTTGAGTGCTTGCATCAGCTCCCATTGAATGAGGCTAAGTGTATATTGTGGTGCATTGACTTGTTGATAAAGTTGAATTAAGGCCTGAGGACTCATGCCACTAGTGGCAACGAGTTCGGTCGGATTAGCTGTTTGATGTCTCAGACGATCTCTAAGCACATTAGCAAATACGATGACATGTTGAATTACACGTTCACGTCGACCTTGGCTCAGTATACGGCAATCTCGATCAAAATGACGTGCATTGGCAATTAACATTCCCCAAAGTTTACGAGCCTCCCACCAACGGTCATAACATGCAGAATTCTTAAAACCAAGAAAGATCGAGAGCACAACACCAATTAAGGTGAAACCAACCAAAGGAAACTCTGGAAAGCTAAAATGTCCAGCATATGATAGTCCACCAACAACTGTAGAAAGTAGCGTTACAAAACCTAAAGGCGGAAGTACCTTTGGTAAAATAGTGCCACTCCAAGAAAACAATAATTTAAATACGCTGGTTTGTTCGCGGACGATCATTTGTTGGAATCTTCATATTTTTTTCAAATATTCGTACCTTGTCATAGTTTTGTCAATCTTAATATTCTATTTGGTTCATTTTTTCAATAATGAATGTTCTGCAAAGGAAAAATGTCCTTCTAAAGAAATAATACAATGATCTATTAATTGAATATCTACCATTTGACAGACATATTGAATTTGATGTGTCAGCTGAATATCCGTATTTGATGGAAATGGCATGCCTAATGGATGATTGTGAGCAACAATAATAGATGTGGCTTGTTGCATAATTGCATATCTCAGTAACGTGTTTATAGAGATCTCACAGGAGTTGATTGAACCGAAAAAAAGCTTTTTAAAATGAATTTTGCGTAAATGACTATCGAGACATAACACAGCAAAAACTTCTTGTGTTTCATTTAATAATTCAAATTTTAAATAGTTGATGAGTTGGGTTGAGTTATTCAGTTCTAGTTTATCTTGCATTAAATTCGTTGAAACATAGCGAAGTCCTAATTCCTTCACAGCCATAAGCTGAGCATATTTACTGGTACCTATACCATGAAACTGTGAAAATTCACGATAAGGGGCATCAAGCAATACACTCAGTTGACCAAAGTGTTGAATGAGTAAACGCGCAAGTTCTACGGCAGAATGTTGTTGTGAGCCAGAACGTAAAAAAATTGCTATTAATTCAGCATCTGATAAGTGCGATGCACCGAAGTGGAGTAATCTTTCTCTAGGGCGCTCATTTTCAGGCCAGTTTTTTATAGAAATAATCATATTTTTTATACTTTTTTTTGATGAGTAATGCTTAAATTCCTAGAACGAGTCTTGGGAAAGGTTTTATTTAATGATATTGTGAGCGCCACTGCAACAGAAAGGTAGCCTGTTTGTGAGTTTTGACTTAAGTGTAATTCCGAATAAAAATATAGTATTAGCGGTAACAGGGGGGATTGCAGCTTATAAAAGTGCAATTTTAGTGCGCCGTTTAAAAGATGCGGGCTTTAATGTTCGCGTGGTGATGACGAAAGGTGCGTTGGCATTTATAACGCCATTAACATTTCAGGCACTGTCTGGAAATCCAGTACATATTGAGTTATTGGATCCTGAAGCAGAAGCTGGAATGGGGCATATTGAACTGGCGCGCTGGGCGGATTTGCTCTTGGTCGCACCTGCAACATGCGACATCTTGGCGAAATTTGCTGCGGGTTTAGCCGATGATCTTTTATCGACACTATACTTAGCAACCAAAGCACCTGTTTGGGTTGTACCTGCGATGAATCAACAAATGTGGGCTGCTAAAGCAACACAGCGTAATTTAGCCACCTTAGTTGAAGATCAAGTTCATGTGATTATGCCAGATGCTGGTTCACAAGCTTGCGGTGATGTTGGTTTAGGTCGGATGCCTGAACCCGAATCAATTGCGTATCAAGTTACCGCATATTTTCATCAAGCACAGCGTGCCATTGCTGAAAAATTTGGTTTATTGGCTGGTAAAAATGTGGTCATTACAGCAGGTCCTACGCGTGAAGCCATTGATCCTGTGCGTTATATTTCAAATCATAGCACTGGAAAAATGGGGTTTGCTTTGGCAGCAGCATGTTATGCAGCTGGTGCAAAAGTGACATTAATTGCGGGACCTGTGAGTCTAGACACACCGAATGGTGTGCGTCGAATCAATGTGCAATCTGCATTGCAAATGCTTGATTGTAGTCTGGAAATGCTTAAAGAAGGCTGTGATGTCTTTATTGCAACTGCAGCAGTTGCTGATTATCGTGTTGCACAGGTTGCTGAGCATAAAATTAAGAAATCTGGTGATGAGCTAGATGTGGCATTGATTAAAAACCCAGATATTGTAGCAACGATTGCCCAGCAAACTAAACGACCTTTTATGGTTGGTTTTGCTGCTGAAACTCGAAATGTTGAAGAATATGCAACGGGTAAATTACTGGCTAAAAAGCTAGATATGATTGCATGTAATGATGTTTCACGAACTGATATTGGTTTTGCATCAGATCAAAACGCGATGACGGTATTTTTTGCAGAGCAATATCATATGGATAAGCAAAATTTAGAGAAGGCATCTAAGCAGATAATTGCTCAGCAACTGGTTGAAGCCATACATGAAGCTTTACATATACAATCTGACAATGATGAACAGTTTTAATTTTGAAAATGCTTAATATAAATTAAATGCAGCTTGGGCTGCATTTTTTATTTATTGACATAACAGTCGGGCTTTAGCCCCACCAATAACGAATGATATGGAAAAATATTGGTGCAGAAAAACAAATAGAATCAATACGATCCAACATGCCACCATGACCTTGAATGAGATTCCCCCAATCCTTCACACCACGATCACGCTTAATGGCAGACATCACTAAGCCACCAAAAAAACCAAAAATACAAACAATAAAACCAATTAACGTAGCTTGCCAATAATTAAAAGGTGTTAGCCATGACATGGCAACACCTAAGGCAGTGGCAAGAAATATGCCGCCAAATAAACCTTCAATAGTCTTAGATGGTGATAAAATGGGTGCAACTTTATGTTTACCAAATAATTTTCCACACATATATTGTAAAACATCAGAAATCTGCACCACCATAATGAGCCAAATTGCTAACCAAATTTTTTCACCATCAAAACCACTTACTTTTAAATTGAGTAGTGCGGGAACATGAGAAATACAGAATACACTCACCATTAAGCCCCACTGAATTTTGGAACTACGCTCTAAAAAATGTGTTGTATCTTCTGCTTTTAGGCTTGCGATTGGCACAAGTAAAAAGACGTAGAGTGGAATGAAAATTGAATAAAGACCATACCAGTCTGTATAAATTAAGTAGTACTGATAAGGAATGACGAAATAGAAGGCAATGAGTAATGGAAAATAATCCCCGCGCCGTGTGGGTAATAAACTAATAAACTCACGTAATGCAAAAAAAGAAATAAGCGCAAATAACACAATAAATGCGATTTTACCCAACGTAATTGCTACTGCTAATACAATTAGCATGACCCACCAAGCATTGATACGGGCAACTAAATTATCGATAACAGGTGCAGGTTCCTCACCAGCACGTCGTTTTAAAATAAAACTAATACTAGAGGAAAGGATGAGAATACCAGTAAAGATACCAAATAAAATATAGGTTGCTGGAAGCTGAGCCATATTATTGTACCTCGTGGTTTTTTAATTCTAAGAGTTGGTGGCGTGCATAAGCTAGAAATTCAGTTTTAGATAAATTTAAATTATGAGGTAAAGGGGCACCAAAAATAACAGTGGATAAAAGTGGTAGAGGTAAAAATGCACCTTTAGGCATAACGCGCTTTAAATTTGAAATCCATACTGGGACAATTTCAACCTGTGGAAATTGTTCGGCTAAGAAAAATAAACCACTTTTAAAATCTAATAGCTCTGTGTCATCACTTAAATTACGTGTGCCTTCAGGGAAAAAGATAATAGAATCCCCCTGTGATAATGCATCTGCAATACAATATAAAGGATCTGTGGATTTATCGCCATTTCGCTGAATGGTAATTCCTGAAAATGTATCTTGAATTAAAAATCGACGAAACCCAGCTTTTAACCAATAATCAGAAGCAGCAACAGGACGTGTTTTTTCTCGTAGTTCTTTAGGTAGTGAAGACCAGAGTAAAATAAAATCAATATGACTATTATGGTTTGCATAATAAATTCGTTGAATGGGTTTAGGCTCACAGCCCAGCCATAAACTACGTGCACCAGTGAGTAAGCGTGCACTGCGACGAATAATAAAAGAAATAAGACGTGCAAGAGGGTGGCTGATAAATGGAAGCATACTTTGTTGTGATGATATATTCATAATTTTAATAGCACTTTAAAAGTGATGTATCACTTTGATTATTTTGTAATAATACTTCAATTATTGTATAGTGCAACAGATTAAGCTAAAGTAAATGTGAATAGTACAACAAATTCAGAAAATGATTAAAAAAATTAATAATACTCAAAGGTATAATTATTTGTCAGCCACACTTGCGTTTTTACTGTGGGGTACATGGTCTTTTTATATCAATTTTCATCAAGGTAGTTTGCAAGAGGGTATCGTATCTGGGTTAGCACAAGGTATTAGTAGTTTCATTATTACACTATTTATGACGTACTTAATTGAAAAGCAATTCAATTTTTATCATCATAAAGTCTTAAAATTACTTCTTCCTCCTTTATGCACTGTTTTATTGACTGGAAGTTGCTTGCTCATTGTTCACCATATTGTGCAAACTCCCAATATTTTAAAAACAGTTACTCCAGCTTTAACTGTTGCTTTATGCTTTGCTTTTTTTACTAATTTTAAGTTATATCAGCAACTTAAAGGGTAAATATTCTTTAGGGTTTTCATTTAATTAAAAATAAGAGAGGCAATATGGCAGATGAATCGATTGAGAATAGACGACCGCTCAAAGTACGTGAGGTTGGCTTAGTAACACAGTTGGCTCGTTGGTTAAGTCAAAAATCTATTACGCCCAATCATATTTCTCTTTTAAGCATTGTTTTTGCTTTATTGGCAGCAGTTGGTTTAATCGTTACTTTATATAGTACAGGTGCATCAAGGTTTTTTGCCTATATGTGTACTGCATTATTTATTCAAGGGCGTTTACTTTGTAATTTATTTGATGGCTTAGTGGCAATTGAAGGTGGAAAATCTACAGCATCTGGTGAGTTATTTAATGATATTCCAGACCGAATATCGGATCCATTGATTATTATTGCAGCTGGTTATTCTATTGTAAGTATTGGTTTTGGGGATGTATTGGGTTGGTTGGGTGCATTACTTGCGGTTTTAACAGCTTATATTCGAACTTTAGCTGTTTCAATTGGTGCGCCAGCAAATTTTACAGGTCCTATGGCAAAACAACATCGGATGGCTTTATTAACAGTTGCCTGTATTGCAACTGCAATTGAACAGACATGGTTCAATCATGATTATATTATGATTATAGCCTTAATTATTTTGAATATTGGAGCTGCGATCACGATTATTCGTCGAACAATTTTGGCTTATCAATTTTTAGAAAAGCATCAGTAAACTTAGTGGATATTCGCTTGAAAAGATGGAAGAGATTGATTATTAATTTTATAAATCAATCTCTTATTGTTTAAATTAATTTACTTGATGCTGTTGGATATAATCTTCGGTACGTTGCATTGCCGCTTGAATATTGGCAATGGCATTTTCAACATCTGCAAATGTTTTAGCATTACCGCCACTTAAGGCTTGTCGCCATTTACGTGCGCCAGGAAGATTTTGAAATAATCCTAAAATATGCCGTGTAATCACGGAGAGAGGGGCACCCTCTTCCATCCGCCTTGCAATATAAGGCAACATTTGCTGCATGATCTCAAAGCGATTTGGCATATCTAGGTTCCATAATTGTCCAAGTTCTGCCAATAAATAAGGGTGATGATAAGCTTCACGACCAATCATGACACCATCTACATGTTCAAGATGTTTTAGCGTTTCAGCAACTGTTTTGACCCCACCATTTAGTTCAATGAGCAAATGTGGACGATCTTGTTTTAAACGATATACATCTTCATAGCGTAAGGGTGGAACTTCACGGTTTTCTTTAGGAGATAATCCTTGTAGTAATGCAATACGTGCGTGGACAATAAAATTTTTGCATCCCGTTTTTGCGACAGTATCAACAAAATGTAGCATTTCTTCATAGGACTGCATGTCATCAATACCAATACGGTGTTTAACGGTGACAGGAATATCGACAGCGTGCTGCATTTCTGCAATACATTCAGAGACTAAATCTGGCTCGGCCATTAAACATGCTCCAATTTTATTATTTTGAACACGATCGCTTGGGCAGCCTACATTGAGATTAATTTCATTATATCCCCAATCTTGTGCCATTTTAGAACAGGTTGCTAAATCTTGAGGGTTTGAACCACCTAGTTGTAAAACAATAGGATGTTCTTCTTGATTAAAATTTAAATGTCGTTTTGCATCACCAAAGAGTATCGCGCCAGTGGTGACCATTTCTGTATATAAAATAATATGAGGATTAAATAATCTAGCAAAAAATCGGTAATCTTTTGTGGTCCAATCCATCATAGGTGCAACGGAGATACGTGGAAGCTTTGATATATCTACATTTTGTTTTAAATCAGTCATTTAAACACCTACGTTGGTCCATATTCCTCATAACTTTTATGATGCTTTTACTATATAAATGATTATCATAAAATCAATCACCTATTATTCTAAATTGAATGATGACGGTCATTTGACTTTAATCGACGTGTAGCATTTAGAAAAAGAGGATATGACATCACTTGATATAGGAACTTTTAATATAAAAGTTTAAGTAAAAGGAGTATGTAAAGAAAGAAGACGAATTAGAAAAGAATCCTGAATTAATGTCAACTGTCAAAATGACATGAGGATGATAGAAGCTTTGTATACATAATAGTTCGCTATTTTTGAGTATGACTCAAGGATGAACAAATCTAAAAAAGTAAATAAAAATCTAATGTACAGAATGTTTAGAATAGACATTAGACTTTTATAACATTTAAATTTTAAAATGTTCGTGAGAAAGGTATCACTTATTTTGTATGTGTTAACGGAATATTTAAGTTGAGTTTATGAGCATATAATCGATCAATAATGGCAAATAGAGCTGCCAAGCAAACAAAGGTTAAACCTGCGATACAACTCATTTTCCATCCTCCGTGATGCCAAGCATAGATACCGACTGCTGAGCCAGTTGCACCACCGATGAAATATAGAGTCATATAAATAGAATTAATACGTGATTTTGCATCATCTCTTAGTCTAAAAATAATGTTTTGGTTACTGGTATGCACCATCGCTAAACCTAAGTTAATCGTACCAAAGCCAACGATATAACTCGCGATAGAAAATTGTCCGTAATATAAGAAAATCCAACTTAATGCTAAAATACTAATTCCAGACCAAGTAATAGCTTGTGTATGACCTTTATCTGCAAACTTACCAACTGTTTTTGTAGACAGTGCACCAAATACGCCAATCAGGGTGATAATTCCAACCATGAAGTCAGGTAGGCCAAATGATGAGCCTAATAAAACAGCAATTGTTGAGAATAAAATACTCATTGCGGCAAATGCACAGCCACCAATCAGTGAACGTAAAACCAGTCTTTTTTCCTCTTTGAATAAAGCAGCCATTGATTTAAAAATATGAAGATAGCTGATTTTTGAAATAGGAATATATGGTAGACGACGTTGCAAAATAATGGCAATGATAAGCATTAAAATTGCACTGAAAAAATAAATAAATTTCCAGTGAATTAGGTTTGAAAATAGTCCTGCTAAGCTTGTTGAAACTAGAATCCCAACCAATAATCCGCTCATCAGTAAACCAATAACTTCACCTAATTTTTGAGGTGCGACAGCCATGGTTGCAAAAGGGATTAAAACCTGTGCGGCAACAGAAAATAATCCGATCATGATTGTTCCGACCCATAACATGGGTAAATTAACGGAAAATGCACATATAAATAAGCCGATAGAAGCGAGCACCATCAAGAGAGGAATAAACTTCGTTTTATTAACAATATCGCCAATCGGAACAATTAAAAGCAAACCCAGCGCATAAGAAACTTGTGCAAATGTTACCGTAAGTGCAACTTGTGACTCTGGGATTAAAAATGATTGATGGATTGAATTAATTAATGGCTGGCTATAGTAATTCGCACCAGCGCATAAACCACAAGCAATAGCCATTAACCAAAGTAAGGATTTATTCTCACTAATGTCATGTTTGAGATGCATAATTTCTATTTAACCTTAACAATATGCTGTAACTTCAATCTCAATGAGCATATTGGGGAGTGCTAATCGAGGAACTGGAATTAAGGTGCAAGCTGGAAAAGGTGTATTATTCCACATTTTTTCGATTTGTTTGATAAGTATTTTGTGTTTTTGATCATCATGATCAACAATGAGTACTCTTAATACTGCAATATTAGAGATATTTACATCAGCAGCAGTTAATGCATTTTTAATATTTTCTAGAGTTTGAATTACTTGCTGCTCAAAGTCTAGTGACAAAACACCATCAATATTTTCTCCACCTTGACCTGCAATATGAATCACACGATTAAAATTTTCAACAATTGAAATATGGCTATATGCATTAGGTGTTGGATCATAAAGCTTTGTTGGGTTGATAAATTGTAAATTGGTTGTATTTTTATGATCTTTTTCAAGTGACATGGTTTGTATCCGATTAGATGAAGTATTAGATTATTATTAAACCTTAAGTTAACTTTAGGTCAAGTGCTAATTATAGAATATATATTGAGTAAGCAATTAGTTTGTGATTCATATTTATCACTGAGCACTTATTTATTCTGTACGTTAGTATTATGAATAATATGAGCTGAATATATCAATGATCAGTTTTGAAAATCACCATGATGATTGAATTCATCAGATACGGTGCATAGATTTTTAATCATGCTAATTTTTT
Source organism: Acinetobacter sp. ANC 4558 (assembly GCF_002135375.1). GTDB lineage: Bacteria > Pseudomonadota > Gammaproteobacteria > Pseudomonadales > Moraxellaceae > Acinetobacter. The sequence continues at coordinate 25,463 of NZ_NEGH01000012.1, forward strand.
CTTTGCAAACGTAATAATCAATACACCAGTGATATTTAAAAAACAGCCAAACCATTGAATCATATTTAAATATTCACCAAGGAATAGGGTGGCAAGAATGAGAGTTAAAACTGGACCTACAGATGCAATCATTGCAGCTTGAGATGCACCTAAACGAGCAATACTTTGAGCCATTAATATTGTGGGTAAAACAGTCACTAAAAAGCCAAGTGCAATTCCATACCAAATCGTCTCTGTCGGAAGTTGTGATAAAAGTTTTAATGGTTGAGGTGTTTCAATAAAAAAATGAAGTAATGTTCCAATACATGCAACGCTTAACGCTAATCCTGTAAAATTCCATGAACCAAACTTTTGAATTAATCGGGGAGTCAGTAAAAGATATATGGCAAAGCTCACTGCGCTCGCAAATACAAGGCTTGTACCTAACCAAAAATCTCCTTCATGAGGGACTGTACTTTGCTCTTGGAGCATGACAATTACTGTTCCACCATAGCTTAAGGCAATCGCAAAAATACTTTTAATCCCAAGTCTTTGTCTAAAGATAAAACTTGAAGCAATCACAGTGAGGGTGGGATAAAGAAATAAGATAATTCGCTCTAATGATGCACTAATATACATCAGACCAACAAAATCGAGCCAACTTGAAAAATAATATCCAATTAAACCTGCCAGCAGTAATAATGCCCAATCAGTAAGCGCAATATTTTTATTATGGTGTCTATTTAGCCAGCAAAGAACTAAGAAAAATGGCAAAGCACTTGCCATTCTCAATGCCATTAAAACGGTGCCATCAACAAGTGGAGACTGGGCATATGCTTGCTTAATGAGAATAGATTTTGTACTAAATAAAAATGCAGCAAGTACTGCAAAAAGAGAACCTGTTTGGGTTTTAGTCAGAGAAAACTTCATATAGGCAACTTTTATGCTTGAGGCAATGCTTTAAGGAATAATCAACGATGAGCTGCATGATTTATCCAGATAATTATAAACCCGAAATCATTAGATATTAAAATATAAATAAGTCATAGATCGATTAACAAATTGGAATAAGCTGTTCGAGCTCCTAGCTGAGGTGATCAATGTTAAAACCAGATATGAAAAGGGAGGATGAAGAAATAGTGATTAAATTGTGTATAAATATTAAACAAAATCAGAATAAATAGAATGATGAAATTCATCTAAGAAATAAGCATTATATTTTAGTTTTTTATTAAATAATTACTATTCTATTCATATGTTTACAGTGAGTTTTTTTGTTGTGTCTGCCTATCTTGATGATTTAATATCTATTTTAATAATGATAATTATATCAATAAATTAAAAAATAATGTGTGTTTTTTATAGTCTATTTTTGATGTATTTATATTTTATTATTTTGTTTGTTTAGTACGAATTTATAATTGCAAATATTAACATTAAATCATTAATAAAAATAAAAATAAAAATATAAATTAGATAGTTAGGTGGTAGTAAATTTACAACGTAAATAGAAAACTAATATGAATAATCAGATAATTTTTAAATATGATCTTTCACTGGAGACACAAAAATGAGATTAATAAAAGCAATATCTTTATTGGGGCTGACGCTCTCTTTTGGAGCACAGGCGATGGCTGAAAACCCTTTCTCTGTTCGTGTTGAAGGCGGATTAACGGGATATGGGGGGGCAGTTCTTTATGAGGTAAATCCCTATGTTAGCTTAGCTCTAGGATATAATGGGGGAAGAGTAAATTGGCGAGACAATATTAAAATTAATAAAATTAAGTATGATTTAGATATGGATAATAATACGACATTCGCAAATGTCATTATACGACCTTGGGGAAATAACAATAATACGTGGATTAGTTCTTTTTATACCATTGCTGGTATTGCTTATATTGGTGACAATTATAAACTTCATCGATATTTTAAACCAGGAGAAAAACGCCCTTCTCAAATCAATAAGTATGTACCTAAAAATGTTGGAATCGAAGCAAGTGGATACTTAGATTATGGTAGTAATCTATCGCCTTATGTTGGTTTAGGTATTTCTCCGAAATTTAATAAAAATTGGGGTGCATTTTTTGAAATAGGAACATCTTATACTGGAGAGGCTGAAGTTCATCTGACTCATGTAAATGGTCGAAATGTGGGATCGATTGGTGTGAAAACTGACTATCGATTAGATAATGAAACCATTTTTAAATGGCATCCTGTGGCTAAATTGGGGATCACATATTCTTTTTAATTTTAAATATCGTCATGGCTAAAACAAGTAAAAAACTGATTTTAGCCATTTTTTATGTCAATTTATGAGAACGAGACATACTCACCAATAACCCAAAAAAAGCTGAATGACATTTGTAATAATAGTTCATTATTTTAGAAAATTAGTTATTAAGTAAAACGATAATCATGATGATGATTAGGATTGTTGAATAGAATTTAGCTGCTCGTAAAATTTATTTTCAGATCTGATATGCGGTGGAAAAGAGGGAAATGGATAAAATGAGTAATTTTATACTTCCTCATTAGATTATTACTCAGGAAAAATCGGTAAAAAAGATTGGGATGAGAATAACCTAAAAGATCTTATTAAATTTTGCTCGAAAATGGTGCAAATTCAAATTTCATATCACAGGCTAAAATGATCATAAAAAAAGTTTAAAAAAAATTGTAAAATTTAAAAGACTTTTATTTTGTTCATTGAACATTTAAAAATAACGAAATAATGTTGCTAGAAATAATAAAAACAAAACAGAATACGGATTCAAGTAGTGGTTGATTGAATACTAATTTTTTACTTATGTCATTTGGGTCAATATCTCAATAAAAATTAAATTCTAGGAAGAAAATGCCCATAAATAAGCGCCAAACAAGTATAAGTAAATTTCTGAATTGATGACGCTGTAGTGTCAATTTGGTCAATATGGCGAGCGTGTATAAGGCTTCATAAAGCATGTAATTGTAAAGAAAGATAACTTCTAATATAAAAAAAAGTTATAAGAAGCATAACCATGTATTTTTAAATTTTATTAGGATTCGGATGAATTGCCAGTTCATGTTCTAGGTATTTATTAAATAAATAGTAGGTAGTAATTAAAAAAATTTTCATTAGAATCCAAAAAATCACAGAAATTTATATCCTGAGGGAATACTGCTGAACTTTGCAGTATTGATATGAAATTAGCTTGAGGGACGCTCATGCAAATCGGAATTCCAGCAGAAACTGCTCGCGGTGAAAATCGTGTTGCGGCAACACCTGAAACAGTAAAGAAATTAATCAATGCAGGTCATAGTGTTGTCATTGAACGTAATGCAGGTGTAAAAGCTGCTTATATTAACGATGCTTATGTGCAAGTTGGAGCAAAAATTGTTGATGATGCTTATTTAGACAGTCAATTAATTTTGAAGGTTCGTGCACCACAAGATGATGAAATTCAAAAACTTTCTAAAAAATCAACAGTGGTGGCAATGTTTGATCCATATCGCAATACAGAACTGGAGCATTTTGCGAATCAACAGGTATCGGCTTTTGCACTTGAACTTTTACCGAGAACCTTATCACGTGCACAAAATATGGATGTGCTTTCTTCTCAAGCTAATTTAGCAGGATATAAATCTGTACTGTTAGCAGCAACAGAATATCAACGTATGTTCCCGATGTTAATGACGGCAGCAGGAACGGTGAAACCAGCTCGTGTTGTGATTATGGGGGTGGGGGTTGCAGGCTTACAGGCAATTGCGACCGCAAAACGTTTAGGTGCGATTGTTGAAGCAACTGATTTACGTCCAACGGCCAAAGATCAAGTTGAGTCTTTAGGTGGAAAGTGGCTAGATGTTCCGATGTCTGAGGACGAGCAACAACGTGCAGCCGATGCCGCTAAGAATGGTTATGGTTGGATGCCAGGTGAACAATATATTAAAGATCAAGCGGCAATTGTCGATAAAGCAGTAGCAAATGCAGATATTGTGATTACAACTGCGTTATTACCTGGACGTGATGCCCCACGCTTAATTAAGGCTGAAACTATAGCGAAAATGAAGCCAGGTTCTGTTGTTCTTGATATGGCTGTTGAAACGGGTGGCAATGTTGAAGGATCTCGGTGTAATGAAACGGTGACGACTGAGAATGGTGTGAAAATTTTAGGTATTCCTAATATTCCATCAACAGTTGCAACTGAAGCATCTGCCCTATATGCACGTAACGTTTTTAATTTCATTGAAACATTATTTGATTCAGAAAAACATTTTTCTATTAATGAAGAAGATGAAATACAAAAAGCATTGCTCATCACTCATGGCGGTCAAGTACTGCTAAAGCGCGGTTAAGGAGAACGGTCATGGTTGAAACAATTACGATTTTTGTCTTGGCTATTTTTGTTGGTTATTACGTTGTTTGGGGGGTAACACCTGCATTACATACGCCATTAATGGCAGTCACTAATGCATTATCATCCATTATTGTGGTTGGTGCGATGATTCAGACAATTGGTATGCCTGGGGTGATTGATGCAAACGTACAATTCCAAAGTATTAATGTTGTGAGTGTACTTGGAGCAGTAGCTGTATTTTTAGCCAGTATTAATATTTTTGGCGGTTTTGCGGTTACTGCACGGATGCTGGAAATGTTTAAACCAAAGCAAAAGAAAAAAGAGGGCTAATCGATGGAATTTATTCGTGCAAATGCAGATTGGTTTTATTTGGTTGGTGCCATTTTATTTATTCTAACGCTACGTGGTTTATCTAGTCCCAAAACTGCAATTACGGGCAATCGTTATGGCATGATTGCAATGACCATTGCAGTGCTAAGTACTTTTTTTGTTGCAGATCATCCTGTTGTTTGGATGATTGTTGGTGCAATGGTGCTAGGTGCAATTGTTGGAATTGCACGAGCTCGTACTGTACCAATGACACAGATGCCTGAAACAGTGGCATTAATGCATTCATTGGTTGGTTTAGCAGCAGTACTTATCGCAATTGCTGCAATTTTACATAATAACCAATTAACTGAATTATTCAGTCAAAATGGTGCAGTACTCAGTGCAGCTGGTGTAGAACATGTGCATATGAGTAAAGTTCATTTATTTGAACTTTTTGTGGGTTGTTTTGTTGGTGCAATTACATTTACTGCATCGGTATTTGCGTACGGCAAGTTAGCAGCAAAAAAATGGGCAAAAACCATTTCAGGCGCTTGGGTGAAACCTGTTCAAGCCATCCTTTTTATTGCAATGCTTGGCTTTGGTATTAGCTTTTTTCTGACCAGTGATATGACATCTTTCTGGGCGATGACTGCACTCGCACTTATATTTGGTTGGGTTTGGATTGCACCAGTTGGTGGTGGTGATATGCCTGTTGTGGTATCGCTCTTGAACTCATTTTCTGGCTGGGCTGCGGCAGGAATTGGTTTTACTTTAGAAAATAATATGTTGATTGTTGCAGGTTCACTGGTCGGTTCTTCTGGTGCAATTTTGTCTTATATTATGTGTAAGGCGATGAATCGTTCAATCATCAATGTCTTATTTGGTGGCACAATGGGTGGAGCTATTGCACCTACAGCAGGGGCAGGTGAACAAGTTCAACGAAACTATCGTTCAGGTTCTGCTGATGATGCTGGATTCTTAATGTCAAATGCAGATAGTGTCGTGATTGTACCGGGTTATGGTATGGCACAAGGTCGTGCACAAAATGCAGTAAAAGAATTAGCAAACTTATTAAAAGAACAAGGCGTAACAGTTCGTTTTGCAATTCATCCAGTGGCAGGGCGTATGCCTGGTCATATGAATGTCTTACTTGCAGAAGCAGACGTAGCCTATGAAGATATTCTGGAAATGGATGAAATCAACTCAGACTTTCCAGCAACTGATGTTGTACTGGTGATTGGTGCAAATGATGTGGTGAATCCTTCTGCAAAAGATGATCCTAACTCACCAATATACGGGATGCCAATTCTTGAGGCGCATAAAGCACGTACAATTATGGTCATTAAACGTTCAATGGCAACTGGTTATGCTGGTTTAGATAATGATTTGTTTTACAATGATAAAACCATGATGATCTTTGGCGATGCGAAAAAAGTGGTTGAAGATATGACCAAAGCAATTAATGGCACAGGACATTAATGGGCAAAATAAAAATATTGTTGATTTTACCTCATACTTCACAGTAAATAAAAAGATCCCAATATTGGGATCTTTTTATATGGCAGTTTATTTTAGACGGTTTAGATTATGATCTATGATCAGTTCACCATCTTCTTTTGAAAAAGCGTGTTGTTGAGGATCTGGAAGAATATCTAATACACTTTCAGAAGGTCGACATAACTTTATTCCAAGCTCTGTAATAACAAACGGTCGATTAATTAAAATAGGATAATCTAACATCAAATGGATAAGTTGATCTTCTGAAAAATGCTGATTGTTTATACCGAGTTGTTGATAAGGCTCAACATTTTTACGAATAGCATCCATGACCGTTAATCCAGACATGTGAATCAGATGAATGAGCTCCTGTTTACTGGGAGGTGTTTTTAAATATTCAATAATTTCAGGTTCTTGCCCAGAATTACGAATCAACGCTAAAGTATTTCTCGACGTTGCACATGCAGGGTTATGATAGATTTTGATGTAAGTTGACATTTTTTGTATCAGTTTTAAAGAGGGTATTGTATTTATATATGGATATGCGTATATTCGCAATAGTGAATATATTGAGAAATAAAAATGAATCAAGCTGATTTTTTTAAGTGCTTATCGGATCCAACGCGTTTGGAAATTATGAAACTTGTTCTCAGTAAAGAAAATGTTTGTGTTTGCGAGATAACTGAACAGCTAGCGCTGAGCCAGCCTAAAATTTCAAGACATTTAGCATTACTTCGCAATCTTTCAATATTACTTGATCAAAGAAAAGGGCAATGGGTGTATTACAGGTTAAATCCAGCATTACCTGAATGGGCAAATGCAATTTTAGATGTTCTTAAAAGCCAAGCGAATGTATCTCAAAAGACGAGTGCTGATTTATCGATTTCATATCAATGTGAGTAAGATCATGGCTGCTTCAAAAATTTCATTTTTAGATCGCAATTTGACGTTGTGGATTTTTTTTGCAATGGCTTTAGGAATGGGAATTGGATTATTTTTCCCAGCAGCATCGGCTGCTCTTGATCAATTAACGATTCAAACCGTTAATATTCCAATTGCAATCGGTTTGATTTTGATGATGTATCCACCATTAGCCAAGGTAGATTATGTAGCATTACCCCAAGTCTTTACGGATAAAAAAACATTAATTTTATCATTAATACAAAATTGGTTAATTGCACCATGTTTCATGTTTATTTTAGCCATTATTTTTTTACATTCTTATCCAGAATATATGACAGGTTTGATTTTAATCGGTTTGGCACGTTGTATTGCCATGGTTTTAATTTGGAATGAACTAGCTGGCGGTGATAACCAATATGCAGCAGCATTGGTTGCTTTTAATAGTGTTTTTCAAATTCTATTTTTTAGTACATATGCATGGTTTTTCTTAAGTTTTTTACCGCCATATTTTGGAATAGATGCACAAGTAATTCAAATTAGCTTTTGGACGCTTACTCAAGCGGTACTCATCTATTTAGGTATTCCTTTTATATTAGGTTTTTTGACACGCTTGATTATGGTGAAGAAAAAAGGACTTGAGTGGTATCAAAATCAATTGATTTCAAAAATTAGTCCAGTAAGTTTGATCGCACTGTTATTCACCATCGTGGCAATGTTTAGTTTAAAGGGTGGGGATGTGATTCACTTGCCTCTTGATGTCCTTAGAATTGCAATTCCTTTAATTATTTATTTCATTGCTATGTTTTTCATAAGTTTTTTCATGAGTAAGTGGCTTGGAAATAATTATGTTCAAACCGCCGCTATTTCATTTACCGCGGCTGGAAATAATTTTGAATTAGCACTTGCAGTTGCAATTGCGACATTTGGTTTAGCATCACCAGTGGCATTTACAACAATTATTGGTCCTTTGGTTGAAGTCCCAGTTTTGATTGGTTTGGTCAGTATTTCACTATGGTTAAAGAAAAAATATTTTAAAGAGGCAACATATTAATGAACCTTCCGAATATAAACTTAGATCTTCTTGAGCAATCTAAATTTGAACAAATACAGGCAAAATTATTAGATCATGCACCTAAAATCCTATTGTTGTATGGTTCAAATCGGGACAGATCATTTAGTCGTTTAGCTGTTCAAGAAGCAGGGCGAATTTTGCAGTATTTAGGCGCAGAAGTAAAAATTTATCATCCTAAAGGTTTACCTTTACCTGAGGATACCGATCTATCACACCCAAAAGTGAAAGAGCTGTATGAACTTCTAGCATGGTCTGAAGGAATGGTGTGGTGTTCTCCAGAGCGACATGGTGCAATAAGCTCTGTTTTAAAAACACAAATTGATTGGATTCCATTGGCTGCAGGAGCAATGCGAGCTACACAAGGTAAGACCTTAGCTGTTATGCAGGTATGCGGTGGATCACAATCTTTTAATACAGTTAATCAGTTACGCATTTTAGGACGATGGATGCGTATGATCACCATACCGAATCAGTCATCAATACCTAAAGCATTTTTAGAGTTTGACGAACAAGACCGAATGAAGCCATCGCCTTATTACAATAGGATGGTTGATGTGATGGAAGAATTATATAAATTTACACTACTAACCAGAGGTCAAACGAAATTTTTGACCAATCGTTATTCTGAGCGTGTTGAAAGTACTGAAGAACTTTCAAAAAGAGTGAATCAAAATGCGATTTGATTTTTAAATTATGAATCACTTAAATTTCTATTTTAATTTAAAATAAAAAAGCGACCATAAAGGTCGCTTTTTTGAAATAGATTAAGTAATTGATTCTGGTGTTGTGCGCCATAAACTTTCTAAATCATAGAATTTTCGTGCAGTTGGTAGCATAACGTGAACAACGACAAAACCTAGATCGATTAAGATCCATTCTGCATCACGTTCGCCTTCAACACCAATTGGTCGAAAACCTGCTTTACGTGCTTCTTCGGCAACATTATTTGCAAGTGACTTTATATGGCGTGTTGACGTACCACTAGCAATGACAATAGCATCTGCTACATTGCTAATTTTACTGATATCAAGTTCAACAATTTCTTTAGCTTTTACATCTAGAAGAGCTTCATGTACGACTTTTAAGCAAGCATGTACATCAGTGCTTTGAGGATCGATTGCGAGATCGTAAGAATTAGAAGCGCCGGGCGATGGTTCTAAATTCATAAAAGGTATAAATTCCTGACAATTTTTCATCTTCTAATATAGCTGTTTTATCAAAGAAATTCAATTGAACAAATATAAAGCGATTTAAAATGATGAGAAATATTTGTTTTTCCACATAAAAGATTGTTCAGAATGTTGCGAAGGTTTGTATTCTGCTGCCAAAAAACCTTTATATGTACTCTGTTTTAACCATGTAAAAATATCGTGAAATGGGATGGAACCAGTATCTGGTTCATGACGACCTAGACAATCTGCAAATTGAATATGTCCAATGTTATCAATATTACCTTGCAGTGCAGTTAGAATGTTTTCACCCATCATTTGCATGTGATAACAGTCAAATTGTATTTTCAGTGCAGGATGTTGTACCGCTGCTAAAATATGTTGAGCTTGTGCTATATTTTGAATCAAAAAATGAGGCATATCGATGCCATTGATCATTTCAAATACAGGCTGAAGATTATATTTATCAAATAAGGCACTTGCCAATTTTAAATTATCAATCAGCGTATCTAAGCATATTGCATAATCGAGATGACTGGGTTGCTTACCTGCTAGAATATTCACGCTGGGTACATGAAGCTGATTTGCATAATGAATTGCTTGTTCGAGGGCGTGTTGAAATTCTTCTCGTTTATCTGGATGACAAGCTAAACCATTTCCACCTTGCATTAAATCACCCGCAGGCACATTAATAAGACATAAATGAAGCTGATTTTTTTCTAATTCTTTACGTAATTCTTGAACTTTGAGTTCATATGGGAATTGAATTTCTACAGCATTAAAGCCATATTTTTTGGCTAATGCAAATCTTTCAATGAGTGGAACCTCTGTGAAAATCATGGAAAGATTAACAGCTAAACGATACATGATCTGCCCTTATGTGCTTTTTATTTCAACTTGATGAATGATACTTGCTAAATCTGCTTCAGCATAACCATTATCTTGATGAGCATTTAATTGTGTTAAAGCACATTTTGCAACAGGAATGGATAAATTGTATTGAGCAGCAAGTTGAATTGCATTGTTCAAATCTTTAGAGAGAGTTTGTACTTTCCATTGCACAGGTTGAAAGATATGTGTTGCCATGCGTGGAGTTAAAATCTGGAAAGGTTTAGAATCTGCAAATCCACCTGCCAGTGCAGGTGCGAGTAAGGTTGTATCTACTCCTGCTTTTTCTGCAAGAGCGACCGCTTCAGCAATCAGTGTACTATTCGCTGCTACAATTAATTGATTACATATTTTAGTTGCTTGTCCTGTACCGCTATCTCCCATGCGAGTGACACGTTGCGAGAGTGCGGAATAAATTGGAGCTAAATTTTGAATGATTGTTTGATCACCACCTGCAAAAATCACCAATGTACCATGTTCTGCACCTGCTGTTCCCCCTGAGACAGGAGAGTCAATCCATGTGACCTGTTTTACCTTTGCTTTTTCTGCAAGCTCTAACGTTTTATTTACAGATAAGCTTGAAAAATCAACAATGATTTGTGATGACATTAATTTATTTTCAATCCGTGAAAATACACTTTCTACGGCAGAATCATCAGCAAGACAGGTTAAAATGATGGAGTAATGATGAATATCATCAAGGTTTAAAGTGCTAGCACCATGTTCAATCAATGGCTGGCACGCACTAGCAGTTCTGTTCCAGACAGCAACTTGAAATCCTGCATTAATAAGCCTTTTACTCATCCGGACACCCATGAGTCCCATCCCTAAAAAAGCGATTTTAGTGTGTTGATCTATTTTCATCTGCTGTCCTTGCTGTCATATTAAATGTTTAAAGTTTTCGGTATTATTTATATTGACGGGCTAAAAACTGTACATCAGGATGCTTGTCTTTTTTTCGAGCCAGTTGGCTATTTTTACCGATTAATAACTTGAATTGCCATATTTTTTCTAAACGTAAGGATTTATGAGGATTATGTTCCATGGCATTCAAAACTCGTTTTACTGCGATTAAGGCATCAGGCGAGCGCTGGATCAGCTCTTCTGCAAGCTGTTGGGCTTTTGTAAATGGAGCGTCATCTAAATGTGTGACTAATCCAACTTCTTTGGCATAAGTCCCTTCGAAAATACGTGCAGTTAAGCTTAATTCTTTTGCTAAATCTAAGCCAATAATTCCTTTAAGTGATTTGCTTAATCCCATATCTGGCACAAGTCCCCAGCGACTTTCCATGATTGACATTTTTGTTTTAGGGTGACTTATACGAATATCAGTAGCTAAAGCCAGTTGCATACCTGCGCCAAAGCAAAAGCCTTCAAGTGCAGCAATAACAGGGATGGGTAATTCTTGCCAAATTAAAAATGCTTTTTGGAAGAGGCTTTGCCCTGGTTTTAGTAATTCCCAAGTGGCATAAACACGATTTCTAGGATCGTTGAGATCGGCTAAATCAATGCCTGCACTAAAAACCTGTGCCTCGCCTGTTAAAATGACACAGCGAATATTTCGATCTTTTTTTATTTTTTTTGCAGTCACAATAAGTTCTTTTAGTAGCGCAAAGCTCATGGCATTACGCTTATCAGGGCGATTCAACCAAACAGTTGCAATACCATTATTTTTTTCTATACGGATTAAAGTCATAATCGTCGCTCTTATTTTTACAGTCATGAGCATAACATGTACTGTTGCGCGTGAAATGACACCATAGTCATATAAAAAACGAAAACTAAGCTTTTGAATATTGATTTTTATTGATTACTTAGTTTGTGACATGGTGATCTAAAATATGCTGTGCGGCATCTTGTACGTGTTGAATGACCGTTTTTAGTTCATCAAATCGTTGTATTACATTTTGAATAAACAGATCATCAGCCATTTTTCTTTCTTTGCGTAAAGTTGAAACAAAATGCTCGAATGTTCCCGTTGTTTCTTGTAATAAAGGTGTTCCGACATAACGTGTTGCACCATGTAATCGATGCAATACATGCTCAAGCTGAGGAAAATCTTCAAGCTCAATTAATTGTTCCATTTCTTCTAAATCAGAGCTAAAGCTATCGGTAAGCATTTTTAATAAATCTAAGGCTAAATCTTCTTTATTGGCAGCAAGTTGTATACATTGTTGCCAATTTAAAATATTCGGGTCTAACGCTTCTATCACCGATGATTTCTCTGCAAAATGATTAGTTGTGAAATTTTTATTGGTCCATTGCGTTAAAATTTGAATGATTTGTTCCATTTGAATAGGTTTAGTGACATAGTCATCCATACCTATTTTGAGAAGTTTCTGCTTTTCATCAGCTAATGCATGTGCAGTGAGTGCAATAATTGGAATCGGTTTATGGTTCTCCAATGTCGACTCTAAAGAGCGAATGGCACGTGTGGTATCCATACCAGACATTACAGGCATTTGAATATCCATGAAAATCAGATCATATGGTGTTTTGTGTTGCTGACTTCGTGCTTGAACAAGATCGAGTGCTTCTTTACCACTTAGAGCTTTGGTTGTGACGATATTTAACTCACCTAACAGGGCTTCCAGTACGATTAGGTTTGGTAAGTGGTCATCTACAGCCAAAATATGTAAGCCTTTTCCATCAAATTCTTCAGTTTCAGGTTCTTCAAATTGGTGATGATTGTTTAGTAAATCAATTAAGGCTGTGCGGCTGAGTGGCTGATAAAGTGGGCGTGCTTTATATTCCAATAACATATCTGGCTCTAACGACATTTGATAACCGTAGATTGCAATCTTCCCATCATAACGTGTGCGAATTTCTTTAAGTAACGCTTCGGTATCACCACTATGATCGACGATGAGCCAAGTATCTTGTTGTTGTTTTGGTAATTGATTTAATCGGCTAAATAAATCTAGAATAGAGACAGATTCATCATGATTGACCTGATAATTTTCTAAATATTGTCTTAAAATACTGGCAGTTGCTGGATGGGCAATATAGGATAAGACTTGAGTCTGACTGAAGTCGGGATGAATCACCTCTTCATTTTCATTGACTTCAAACTTAGCGGTAAACCAAAAAGTTGAGCCTTTATCAGTGGGTGCGCGTTCCTGATTATCTTCAAATCCAATATGCCCAGACATTAAATGAACCAATTGTTTGGAAATGGCTAAACCTAAACCAGTACCACCAAATTGGCGAGTAACAGAAGCATCGCCTTGTGAAAAAGATTCAAATAGTTTTTTGCGATCTGTTCCACTGAGTCCAATACCACTATCTTGAACGCTAAAATGAATGAGGCATTGTCCAATATCATCGTGCTCAATTCGCGCACGCACAATAATTTCACCATCAGGTGTAAATTTAATGGCATTAGAAATAAGATTGGTTAAAATTTGTTTAAAGCGAAGTGCATCACCAATGACAAAAATAGGCAAATCATCTGCAAAATAAAATGCCATATCAATGTGTTTTTGGGCAGCTAAAGGAGAGAGCATGTCCATTACATCATAAATTGCTTCTTCTAAATTAAATGGTGCTGTTTCGAGTTCGAGTTTACCAGCATCAATTTTAGAAAAGTCTAATACATCATTAATGAGTGCTAGCAAATGTGCAGATGATTTACGAATGGTTTGTAAATATAATTTTTGTTCATTGCTCAAAGTATTTTGACGTAATAAGAGATGGATAAATCCATCAATACTATTTAACGGTGTTCGTAATTCGTGGCTAATGTTGGCTAAAAAGACCGATTTGGATTGATTGGCAGAAATCGCTTGGTCGCGTGCTTGGCGATAAGTAATGTTTTGGACTTCTAATGTATCTAAAGTACGACGCAAATCATCTTCTGTTTGTTCCGTATGTTCTTTGAGTTCTAAAAAACTAAAGTGTAAACGTTTTACCACGTTGGCAATATCACGTTGTAATAGTCTTAATTCCCCAGTGCTATTAATGACCATGTGTTGATCTAAAGTATCGACATTTAAACGTTGTAGCTGCATCCGAATTTCGTACATTGGTGCAATCCAACGTCTTGAATAGAAGTTCAGACAAAGCAAAAGTAATAATAACGTTAATAATCCTGTTGCCACTAAGACAATCATGACACGATAGCGAGCTAACTGTAGCGGTTGATTATCGAGCTCAATTAATAACCATGCTTGATTGTTACTTTCATCTTGAATTGGAAGTCCATAAACATTACTGTCTTTGGATTTAATGGGACCAAAAAAAGAATTATTATGTGTTGGAATTGCAGGCCAAGGTGATTGAGACTCAAATCCTGCGCTAATTAAATTTACTTCATTTGAATTGATTAAAGCCGTTCTAAGTAAGCCTTTTTCTTTCATCATGTTTTGCATGAAATTCGTCGGTGATTGGAAGAATGTCCAAGGCATTGAACTTAATTGCGTTAGTGCAATTTGAGCAGGAATATCATTTCGCGTAAGAATCGCAATTGCCGTTTGTTTTTGTTGTGATTTTGCGGCATTTGATGTTTCGGTGAGAACCAGTGCTGCACCCACACAGGCAAGAATAGTAATCGGAACAAAGATTAACGCAATAAGCTGCCCATAGGCATGGTTGAGATCTAATCTTTTAAATAACTTTTTATTGATATTTGACATAAGTAAAGCAAGCTATTCCTACTATTTTAGAGTGTACCATGCTTTTGATTTTGCCATAGTGCTTGATTCTATTTTTCTCATTTAATTTATTCTTGATAAAAATTATAAATATAGTGAATTTTAAAGCAGAATTTAAATTGAAATAAAACTGGTTTCTAAGTGCCGGAAGTGAAAATAGGGATCTTTTGTTGAGTTATTATTGAACACACTTGATAAAAATCAATTCAAAAGGATGCAGAAATTAGGTTTTTTTCATACAATATGTGCACCTCGATATAGGTACACATGATGAGTAGCACACCCCTAGATTTTAATGCCGATGAATTTTTGTTAGACCATTTTGTTGGAAAAACCCCGCTAGTGCGTTTGCAGCGCCTTGCAAATCACACTCAAGCAACGGTATTGGCAAAACTTGAAGGCAATAATCCAGCGGGTTCTGTAAAAGATCGACCAGCATATAATATGATTATGCAGGCGGAAAAACGTGGTCAAATTCAGCCAGGCGATACTTTAGTTGAAGCAACGAGTGGTAATACTGGAATTGCATTGGCTATGGTTGCTGCAATGCGTGGTTATAAAATGACGCTGATTATGCCTGCAGGCTCAAGCCAAGAGCGTAAAGATGCAATGCGTGCCTATGGTGCAGAGCTGATCGAATCTGAAAACATGGAAGAAGCACGTGATTTAGCACTTCAAATGGAAAAAGATGGTAGAGGTTTTGTTTTAAATCAGTTTGGTAATCCAGATAATGTAGAGGCTCATTATCTTACAACTGGACCTGAAATCTGGGAACAAACGGGTGGTAAAATAACGCATTTTGTTAGTGCAATGGGAACCACTGGAACCATTATGGGGATTTCTAAATATTTAAAAGAAAAGAATCCAAATATTCAAATTATTGGTTTACAACCTTCTGAAGGGGCGAATATTGCAGGTATTCGTCGGTGGCCTAAAGAGTATCTTCCGACTATTTTTGATGCTAAACGTGTTGATAATATTATGGATATTCCACAAATTGAAGCAGAAAAGACAGCACGTCGTTTAGCACGTCAAGAAGGCATTAGTGCGGGTACGTCATCGGGTGGTGCAGTATGGGCTTCTGTTAAAATTGCTGAAGAAAACCCAGATGCTGTCATTGTCTGCATTATTTGTGATCGCGGAGATCGTTACCTTTCAACGGGTCTCTTTTCTGTGGTAGATTCAGAAGAAAAATAAGAGTTATTTTATGCGCTTACCGATTTTAATATTTGATATAGAAACCATCACTGATTTGAAGTCAGGTGCGCATTTGCATCAGTTGGATTTGCCTGCTGAAGATCTTGAACAGGCATTGATGAAATTGCGTCGTCAAGACGCAGGAACAGATTTTCAGCGTATTGCTTTACATGAAATCGTGTGTATTTCAGGTTTATGGATTGATGAACTTGGCGCAATGACATTATTTTCATTTAGCCAAGAAAATGATAGTGAAGCTGAAATTCTAAGAAAGTTTCTTTCTATTTTTGATAAGCGACATCCAACTTTAGTGAGTTGGAATGGAGCGCAATTTGATTTACCCGTCATTTTATTTCGAACCATGTATCATGGACTAGCCGCACCAAGTTTATTTGATCAGGGTGAAATAGATACGCAAAAACGTTATAATAATTATCAGAATAGGTATCATCAACGACATATTGATTTGATGGATGTAATGGCCATGTTT
Source organism: Acinetobacter sp. ANC 4558 (assembly GCF_002135375.1). Lineage (GTDB taxonomy): Bacteria > Pseudomonadota > Gammaproteobacteria > Pseudomonadales > Moraxellaceae > Acinetobacter. The sequence continues at coordinate 41,956 of NZ_NEGH01000012.1, forward strand.
AATGGTCGTCATTTTCAAAAATTAGATGATATCGCCCATTTGCTTGGATTTCCTGGAAAAAGAGGTGAGACGGGCTATCATATTCCAGCATATATTCGAACCAAGCAATGGCTAAAATTAACCAGTTATTGTGAAGGAGATGTATTAAATACATGGTTGATTTATATTCGGTGGCAGTTGCTTAAAGGGCAATTAAGTCATGAAGACCATCGATTATGGATACAAAATACCATTAACTATTTAAAAACACAGCCACAACATACAGACTTCTTGAATGTATGGTCTCAATCTGCCCAAAACACTGCTTTTACAGCATCAGATTTTAATTTTTAACACCTTAGGTATTCATGAAACATAGAGCCAAGCCTCGTACAACTCAACACGGAACTTATATTTTTATCGTTGAGTCATTATCACACGAGGGACGTGGTATCTCGCACTATGGAACGCATCCAGATCATCCAGTTGAAAAGCATGGTAAAAAAGTATTTATTTATGGTGCGTTACCGGGTGAAACAGTAAAAGCACGAATTACCAAGGTTGTTTCAAAATTAGAAGAAGCAGATTGTCTTGAAATTTTAAGTGAACATTCTGCAATTCGAGTAAAACCACAGTGTATACATTATGATCATTGTGGCGGCTGTAATATGCAGCATCTGCATGAAGATGAACAAATTCGATTGAAACAAAATGTATTAAAGTCACATTTAGAACATTTTGCAGATGTTATTCCAGAATTTTGGTTAGAACCATTACGTTCAACACGTGAAGATTATCGTCGAAAAGCGAGAATTGGAGTACGTTATATTCCAAGACAAGATAAACTTGTGGTTGGATTTCGTGAAAAATCTAGTAATTATTTAACATCGATAGATCAATGTATGATTTTAGATGAAAAGTTTGGCTCAATAACACGGTTAAAGCAATTACTCCAAAGTCTAAAAGGCAAAGCACACATCGGTCATATAGAATTAGCCATGGGGGGCAATGAATGTGCCTTGGTTGTTAGGCAAACTGCACCTTTATGTCTTGAAGATATAAATCAGCTGGAACAGTTTGCATTACATAAGCAATGGCAATTGTATTTACAACCTGAAGGTACAGAAAGTCTTAGGCGAATAGATGCAGATGAAAGTATGCGTTTACAGTATGTTTTGGGAGCATTTGATCTAAAGTTTAATTTCCATCCCTTCGATTTTACACAAGTTAACTCTACAATTAACCCACAAATGGTTAAAATGGCATGTGATTTGCTTGAAATCAAACAAGGTGAACGTATTCTTGATTTGTTTTGTGGTCTAGGAAATTTTTCATTACCTTTAGCTCAATGTGTGGGTTCAACAGGTTTGGTCATTGCTGTTGAGGGTTCTGAAGAGATGGTTCTGCGTGGCAAGGAAAATGCTGATTTAAATAATTTGAATAATATTCAATTTTATTCACAGGATTTAACACAAGATTTTTCACATCATTCATGGGCAAATTTAGGTTTTGACGCGCTTTTGATTGATCCGCCACGCTCAGGTGCTGAGGAGGTAATGGCTTATTTACCTCAATTTGGTGCGAAGAGAATAGTTTATGTTTCATGTAATCCAGCGACTTTAGCGAGAGATGCTGGAATATTGGTTAAACAAGGTTACCAATTGAAAAAGGTGGGAATAATGGATATGTTTAAACATACCGCTCACGTGGAATCAATTGCATTGTTTGAACAGGTGAAAGAAAACCTAAGTGGTTTATAATAATGATGTATATAACAATAGGAGATGGGTATGGTCACAGTACGTGAACAGCTTCCAGGACGCTTAAATGAGTTGTCTGACGAAACGACTGTAGAACATGCCGAGCAAGCACGACAAGACATTGCAAAATGGCTGAATAGAGTTCGTGATCGATTAGATGGGGCTGCACTAAAGAGACTTGAAGAAGTTGCAAATTATACCTTACAAAAAGAACTAGAAAGCACCGTTAGCCATAAATCTAATACGCTATATACAGGCATTGAGATGGCAGATATTCTGACACATCTGCATGTCGATGAAGATACGTTATCGGCATCTTTACTGTATAGAGGGGTACGTGAAGGAATTATTCCTTTAGACAGCGTAAAAGTACTTTTTGGCGAGATGGTCTATGGTCTTGTTAAAGGTACGTTGGCAATGGGGAAGCTTTCAGATCTCATTGAAAAAAATAAACGTTTAGAAGATCACTTTAATAATGATCAACGAGAACATTTGACTGGCATTTATAAAATGCTAATTTCAGTCACTGAAGATGTTCGAGTTGTTCTTATTAAATTGGCTGAACGTACTTTTGCACTACGAGAATTGGCATACTCCTCAAAAGAACGTCAAGAGCGTGTTGCACGAGAGATTTTAACGATTTATGCACCTTTAGCACATCGCTTAGGTATTGCTCAGCTTAAATGGGAGCTTGAAGATCTCGCTTTTCGCTATTTAGCACCAGATCGTTATAAAGAAATTGCATCTTTACTTAATGAAAAACGCTTAGAGCGTGAACAATATATTCAATTCGTGATTGATAAGCTTAAGAAAGAGCTTGCTGATCATGGTATTGAAGCTGAAATTAATGGTCGAGTAAAACATATTTATTCGATTTATCGGAAGATGAAGAGCAAAAATTTAAGTTTTGATCAGCTCTACGATATTCGTGCGGTCAGAGTTTTGGTTAAAGGGGTTCCAGAATGTTATCATTCATTGGGTATTGTTCATCAAATTTGGCGTCATATTCCACATCAATTTGATGATTATATTACCAATCCTAAAGCCAATGGTTATCGTTCATTACATACTGCCGTCATTGCGGAAAATAAATCTTTAGAAGTACAGATTCGTACAAAAGATATGCATGAAGAAGCAGAGCTTGGGGTTTGTTCACACTTTAATTATAAAGAAGGTTCAAAGATAACAGATCGATCTTTTAACCATCGCTTACATTCTTTAAGATCCGTACTTGAGCATTATCAGGAAAGAAATGATGCGAGTGCGCACAAAGATGAAAATATTGAAGATTTTGAGCAACTTCAAGAGTTTGAAGATTTTGAAAAAATTTATGTATTTAGCCGTGACGGAGATATTAAAGAATTACCGCGTGGTTCTACTGTCTTAGATTTTGCCTATCATGTTCATACGGAAGTTGGTAACAAATGTTATGCTTCACGTGTAAATCAGCGTTATGTTCCTTTGACATATACATTAAAAACAGGCGAACAAGTTGAGATTTTAACTAAGAAAGATCGTGAACCTAACCGTGATTGGTTAGTGAATTCTTTGGGCTATATTAAAACAGCTCGAGCACGCGATAAATTACGCCATTGGTTTAGACAGCAAGATCGAAGTAAAAACTTAGAAGTTGGTCGTGAAATTTTAAATAAAGAACTTTCTCGCTTAGCACTTCATCCAAAAAGTATCGATTTAAATGATTATTGTAATCATTTTAATGTTAAACACGGTGATGATGTATTAATTGGTTTGGTGAGTGGAGATATCAGCCTTCATTCATTAATTAATCAAGTTAATCGTCATATGCATTTAGATCAGGATGAACCTGAACTGGTGCTAAAACCAACGTTAAATCCTCGTGCAAGTCATACACTTTCTGCGCATGGGATTCTAATTGATGGTTTAGATAATGTGGAACTGCATGTTGCTCAATGTTGTCAACCCGTTCATGGTGAATCGATTGCTGGATATATCACGTTGAATCGAGGGGTAAGTATTCATAAAGTCATTTGCCCCGATTATGTGCGTATGATTTCTCAAGAGCCAGAACGTGCTGTGGAAGCAGATTGGGAAATGCAGCCAACTCGCGGTCAAAGTGTGCAAATTGTTGTTGAAGCTTATGATCGTCGTGGTTTATTGAAGGATTTAACCCAAGTCATATTTTCCGATCAAATTAATATTCGTCAAGTGAATACCATTTCAGAAGCAGATGGTATTGCGAATATGAAATTGCTCATTGAGGTAAAGGGTTTAGCACAGCTATCTAAATTACTTGCTCGATTAGAGCAACAACCAGGTATTATTAGTGCAAGAAGATTGGTACAAGGAAACTAATTTTCTTTTCAGAAAAAAACAGTGTTTGATTGCACTGTTTTTTTTATATTTGATTTTTATGGATTAATCGTTTTTAAGTTTTTGATTTAAAAATATTTTTTATAAATATAAATACTGCCGTTAGAATGAATTTAGATCATTATTTAATAACAATTCAAGTATCGTTCTACAATGTTTATGCATGTAAAACTGATAGCTTCTTTAGCTAGTATGTGAAAAGTAAAATAGCTCGCTTGAACTATTTTATTTGGTAGACTAATTTGAATTAGGGGAGGAATATTTAAAGTTAACCGATCTCCATGAGATAAGAATTTCACTATTTAAGTGATGAAAAGGAGTATTTTTAGAAAAATATTCTTGATATGATTTTTTAAAACTATGACTAATTAAGCGATATATTGGTTAAACGAATTTATTTTAAATGTACAATAAATTGTGTAATAACCAGTGTAAATAAGAGTCGGGTAAATGAAAAAGCAGAAATTAATTACAGTTCACACATGTGCTTTAACCCAAATTTTATTCAAAAATAAAACTGAATTTGCAGATATCCGTAGTTTCAATATTTATAAAAAAGATAAAATTTACCAATTACGTAATCAACTTTTAAGCGAGACGCTGAATAAAAAGATAATTGATACAGATATCATCAAAACAGCATATGGAAAACCGTACTTAGCAAATAACTCCAATTTTTCATTTAATCATTCACATAGTCAGCAAAACTATGCGCTTGGCTTTAGTCATTGTTATAACGAAATTGGGATAGATGTTGAAGACTTAACGCGAATTGTCCGTTATGAAGCATTGGCAAATCATGCATTTCATTTCAATGAATTAAGTATTTGGAAAGAATCAAATTATTCTAAAGAATATTGGTTTAAAGTCTGGACGACGAAAGAGGCCGTGCTGAAAGCAGCAGGTTTAGGTATTCGTATTAATTTAAAAGATTTTGATACACAGGCACATTTTGAAAAAAATACGGGCTATTGTTATCATCCTGTGATTGGTGGGTGGTGTTATCAGAATTTTTATTTAGAAGGTATGGTATTAACTGTATCATGGCGATTAGGAGCAATGAATGAAGATGGATATTTCCCCCAAATAGACCTTGTGATGCATTAAAAAGCCCATCATTAAGATGGGCTTTAATCATTTAAAATTAAAGGTTAATGTACTTCTTCTTCATCAAATTCAGGTTTTACTTGTACAATAAAATCTTGACGATTGAGCCCACGCCATAGGGCGAAAGCAGTACCAATATAAATTGATGAATATGTTCCAACAAATACACCAATACACATTGCAACCGAGAACCATTTTAAACCATCACCACCCAAGAACATCATTGCAAGTACCACAAGTAATAATGTCATCGAAGTGTGAATGGTACGTTGTAAGGTTTCAGTTAATGCAATATTGATAATTTCTAATGGCGTTGCTCCGCGAATTTTACGGAAGTTTTCACGAATACGGTCAGATACAACAATATTATCATTGAGTGAAAAACCAATAATTGCAAGCAGTGCAGCTAAAACAGTTAAGTCAAATGGCCATTGCATCATTGCAAATACACCAAGTGTTACAATGATATCGTGGAAAAGAGATAAAACTGCGCCCATTGCTAATTTAAATTCGAAGCGAATGGTTACATAAACCAGCATTAGAATAAGTGCTAAAGCAACAGCACCTGCTGATCGAAGATAGAGTTCATTACCAACTTGCCCACCGACCATATCCACTTTATTTACATCTACCGTATTATTCGGTAATTGCACGGCTGTGGTAATGATCTGAGTCAGGTTTTCAACTTCCATTCCTTCCTGCACTGGCATACGAACCATCAGATCTTGATTCGACCCTAGTGTTTGTACAACAGGGTCATGAAAGCCTGCTTTGGTGAGTGCCTGAATTACTTCAGCAGATTGAACTGGTTTTTTATAGTTTAATTCCGCTGAAATACCGCCAGTAAAGTCTAAACCTAAGTTGAGCCCTTTAGTCGCAATAAAGAAGATGCTGGCAATGGTGATTAAGATAGAAAGCAATGCGGCAGGCAAAGCAATCTTCATAAATGGAATGATGCGCTCTTCTTCAGGACGACCATATTTTTTTGAATCGAGTTGAGTATTTTCAGTCATCATAGATCTCCTTAAATGCTCAACTTTTTCAAGTTACGACGTTTACCATAAATGATTTGTACAATTGCACGAGTTACTGTAATTGCAGTAAACATTGAGCAAACGATACCAATCATTAACGTTACAGCAAAGCCTTTAATTGGGCCTGTACCAATAGCGAATAAGATAAATGCCACTAAGAAAGTGGTAATGTTAGAGTCGAAAATGGTGTTATAAGCACGATCATAACCTGCAACAATTGCTTGTTTAGGCGATGCTCCCCATTTCATTTCTTCTCGTATCCGCTCACAAATAAGGACGTTTGCATCGACAGCCATACCAATGGTAATAACAATACCTGCAATCCCTGGAAGGGTTAAGGATGCACCAATCCAAGACATTACGGTCAAAATCATGGCTAAGTTAAAGACGAGAGCAAAGTTAGCAATGAAGCCAAATAAACGGAAGAATACTACCATCCAAATTGCGACTAATAAGAAACCAATTTGAGTAGATAATACACCTTTATCAATGTTTTCTTGCCCTAGGCTTGGTCCAATAACGCGTTCTTCAACAAAATACATTGGTGCAGCTAAAGCACCTGCACGGAGCATAAGTGCAAGTTCAGCAGCTTCTTGTGGAGAGCTTAAACCTGTAATACGGAATTGAGAACCTAAGACCGCTTGAACAGTTGCAGCATTAATAATTAAAGATTCTGTATAAGGCGTACGAACTTCAGTTTGAACACCTGTAGTTGGATCTTGCACATAGCTAATTTTTTGTTTATTTTCAATAAACAATACCGCCATGCGTTTACCTACAGCATTTCGAGTGGCATCTGCCATGAGTTTGCCGCCAGCAGAGTCTAAAGTAATATTAACTTCAGCACCGCCAGTATCTTGGCTAAACCCACTCGAGGCATTCTGAACACGTTCACCTGTTAATATACGATTACGATTTAATAATAACTGGCGACCACTGTCCAATGATTCATAAGCAAATGCTTCAGTGCCTGGAGGAAGCGTTCCTTGGATTTGCCCTGTATATGGGTTAATTGTTTGATCATTTAAATCAGAAACTAGACGGAATTCTAAGTTTGCTGTACGTCCTAAAACACGTTTTGCTTCCGCAGTATCTTGAACCCCTGGCAATTCTACGACAATACGATTACTGCCTTGAGTTTGCACAAGTGCTTCAGCAACACCTAATTCATTAATACGGTTACGTAAAGTGGTTAAGTTCTGATTAACAGCATAGGATTCAATTTCTTGTTTACGAGCAGGTGTGTAAGCGAGGCGTAATGTTGGACCTTCTGCTGTTGCAACAGCTTGTTGGGTATACTCATTACCATTGCCACGCAAGAAATCCATCGCAGCTTCACGGTCTGAAGTATTCGCAAACTGAATATTAATCGTATTGTTATTTAAAGATAAACTATTAAATTTAATTTTATTATCACGGAATTGACGACGCAGATCTGTAGAAGATGTCTCCATACGTTGTGCAATCGCTTTATCCATATCCACTTCGAGTAAGAAGTGTACACCACCGCGTAAATCTAGACCGAGCTTCATTGGTTTGGCACCAATTTTTTGAAGCCATTCAGGGGTTGTTGGTGCAAGGTTAAGTGCAACAACATAGTTGTCACCTAAACCACGACGTAACGCTTCTTTCGCTTTTAATTGTGCTTCAGAGCTATTGAGACGTAAAAGCGCAGCATTATTGGTGAAGGTGTTGTCGTGACTTGCAATGTTATCGCTTTTTAAAATTTGCTCTGCTTTTTGTAAGATGCTTTGATCAATTTGAGTACCAGCTTTGGCACCGGAAATTTGAACAGCAGGTTCATCTGGATACAAACTTGGCAGGGCATATAAAGTACTTATCACGAGTACAACGATGATAAGTAGATATTTCCATGCTGGGTAACGCATTTATTTTCTTCTTAAAATGAAATTAGTCGTGCGTAATGCACGACTATTTTTGATTAAAGACTATTGAGAGTGCCTTCGGGAAGAACTGAAACAACGCTTGCACGTTGTACTTTCACTTCTACACCACGACTTAACTCAACAACTGCAAAATCACCTTCAAGTTTTGTGATTTTCCCCATTAAACCACCAGCAAATACAACTTCGCTGCCTACACCAAGACTTTCAATCAATGAGCGGTGTTCTTTTGCACGTTTTGATTGAGGACGCCAAATTAAAAAATAAAAAATTGCAACGAATACTGCAATCATCAAGACGTTAGCCATGAGGCCAGGTTGTGATGCTGATTCACCAGCAGCATGAGCAGTAGCAATAAAAAGGCTCATTCGATCTTCCTAAATTAAAAATGAATTAACTCTATATGAGATGTAAATTGACTGACTAGCAATTTACATGGTCTTTAAGCTCAGCGCAAATGCTGAACGACTATTCTTGTGGACACGGAGGAACTTCTAAACCACGACGGGTATAAAAATCCTCTACAAATGCATCAAAAGTTCCATGATCTAATGCATCACGAATATCTTGTGTAAAACGTTGATAATAACGAAGGTTATGTATAGTACCTAACATAGAGCCGAGCATTTCTCCACATTTTTCTAAGTGAAATAAATAAGCACGGGTAAAGTTTTTACAAGTATAACAATCGCAATGTGGATCTAATGGACTTTGATCATGGCGATATTTGCTGTTTCGTATGCGCACAAGACCATCAGTCACAAAGTAATGACCATTACGCGCGTTTCGAGATGGCATGACGCAGTCAAACATATCTACACCACGTCGAATACCTTCCACAATATCTTCAGGCTTACCTACGCCCATTAAGTAGCGCGGTTTATCTGTAGGCATTTTGTGAGGAAGATAGTCGAGAACCTTGATCATTTCCTCTTTAGGTTCCCCAACCGATAAACCACCAATGGCATAACCATCGAAACCGATTTCCAATAAACCATTTAATGATTCATCACGTAAATCTTCATACATTCCGCCTTGAATAATACCAAACAAAGCATTGGTGTTTTTTAATTCTTCATGATGATGTTGTTTACAGCGTTTTGCCCAACGCAGAGAAAGCTGTAATGATTTTTGAGCTTCTTCATGTGTCGCAGGATATGGTGTACATTCATCAAAAATCATGACAATGTCAGAGTTCAAAACTTTTTGAATTTCCATTGAAATTTCAGGAGATAAAAATACTTTTGAACCATCAATTGGTGAACGAAATGTGACACCTTCTTCTTTAATTTTACGCATTGCCCCTAAACTAAAAACTTGGAAGCCACCTGAATCTGTTAAAATGGGTTTATTCCATTTCATAAACTCATGTAGACCACCGTGTTCTTTAATGACTTCTAAGCCAGGACGTAAATACAGGTGAAACGTATTGCCTAAAATAATTTGTGCTTTAATTTCTTCAATATCTCTTGGAAGCATGCCTTTTACGGTGCCATAGGTTCCAACAGGCATAAATACAGGTGTTTCAACGACACCGTGTTCAAGGGTTAAGCGGCCACGTCGAGCTCGACCCGACTGAGCTAATTTTTCAAACTTCATAAAAAATCCGAAATCAAGGCGAAAAAACAGTTCGCTGATTGTTAATGCTAAAAGAGCGTTATTTTCCTAGATTATGCCGTTAAACACCAGTATTAAACGTATTGAATTTGGTAAATATTTAGAAAGAAAAATTGTTTTATTTTTAAACTATTAAGATGTATTAAGGAAAAGAACACTATTTAAAAAATAAGATAGTGTTCTAAATTGGCTTATTGTGACGTAGCTTGATCAATGAGCATCGCATCACCATAACTAAAGAAGCGATATTTTTCTGCAACAGCGTGATGATAGGCATCTAAAATATGGTTTTGTGTTGATAATGCAGAAACAAGCATTAATAATGTAGATTCTGGTAAGTGAAAATTGGTAATTAAACGATCAACTACTTTAAACTTATAGCCAGGATAGATAAAAATCTGTGTATCTCCTGTCCATGCACCGAGTTCACTTTGATGGGCCTGTGCAGCACTCTCAACTGCACGAGTTGCAGTAGTGCCTACAGCAATGACTTTATTTCCACGAGCTTTGGTTTGTTGAATGAGTTCAACGGAATGCTCAGGAACATCACACCATTCGCTGTGCATTATATGATTTTTAATGTCATCTGTACGAACAGGAAGGAATGTGCCAGCACCAACATGTAAGGTGACAAACGTTTTTTGAATTCCTTTTTCTTCTAATTTTTGCAATAAAGCATCATCAAAGTGAAGGCTGGCTGTTGGTGCTGCAACACTGGCTAATTTACTTGGGTCATTAAATACAGTTTGATAGCGCTCAGTATCGATATCTTCTGCTTCACGATTAAAATAAGGTGGAATAGGTAATTTCCCGTACTGATCGAGAACATCTAAAATGGGTTGTGAAAACTCCACAATAAATAAATTTTCATGGCGTCCTTGAACAGTGACTTTAACTTCATCTTGACCAATGAAGAGTTCTGCACCAGCTTTTGGTGAATTGCTGGCCTTAATATGACAATGTGCAATAAATTTGTCTTGCAGGCGTTCCACTAAAACTTCAACGGCGCCGCCCGTCGCTCTTTTTCCTTTTAAACGGGCTTTCATCACTTTGGTATCGTTGAGGACAAGCAGATCTCCAGGAGAGAGTAAATCTACAATTTGGCTAAAATGATAGTCATGATACTGCCCTTGGGCATCTACGTATAAAAGTTTAGAAGCACTACGGGTTTCAAGTGGATAACGGGCGATAAGCTCATCGGGAAGATCAAAATTAAAATCGGAAAGCTGCATGATTAAACAATTAAATGATAAAGATTTAAAATTCTAGCTAGTATATGCTTTTTTGAAAGGATGCGTTATTTTTGTTTTTTTCTAGAAAAAATAAATGAATGATTTAAAAATAGTCAAATATGAAAAACGCATATTGACAAGAATTTTAAACAGTTTATTATACGCCACAACACCTTCCCGAGGTGGTGAAATTGGTAGACGCGGCGGACTCAAAATCCGCTGTCAGAGATGACGTGTCGGTTCGAGTCCGACCCTCGGGACCAAAATATTGAATAGAATATTCTTAGAAAACCCTGAAGCTTTATATAAGACTTCAGGGTTTTTTATTTTATATATTTAGTTTCAAGGAATAAAAAAATTACGCAATTAAACGTAATTTAATTATGTCGCATACTGATTATAAAAATAATGAAATGGTTCTGAAGTTAATCAACTTTTTAAATGAGATGTATTTAAAATAAATTAAGATAATTTTATTAGAATACCTGTATCAATAAAAAAATATGTTCAAATTTTTATTTTAAGATGACATAAATAATATCTATTTTTTAAATATCATTATAATTAAAATAGTAGTTTCACTTTTAGGATGAATATTTTAGTGAAAATTAAAATAATATAACAAATATATCAAATTTTTTTATAATAACTTTTTATTGAAATTGTAAAATTATTCTTAATAAACAGTAGTGTAATAATAGTAAATAGTGTGATTTATATTGTCTATATTTTTTTTTTTAATTATTATTTCGTTAGTTGAGTTTAATTTTTTAAAACTAGTGTTAAGAAAAATTAAATAGATTTTTTATTATTGGCTATAAAATATTTAGAATAGTGTATCTTTTTGTTAAAAATTGAGATAAATATAGAATGAGAACTGCCGATATGTACTGAAATAAAATAACGAGGGAGTTATGAAGTTAGAACTACTGACCATCGGCCCAGAAACAGAAAAATTGAGAGCTTGTCAGCTTTCATTATTATTGGGTGTATATACGCAGAATAATCAAATTGCTCATTTTTTAAAAATGGCATGTAATCTTTTAAAAATTGATAAAGGCATTTTTGTATTTGAAGAAGAGCCTTATGGTTGGCATTTTTCACAAAATGTTTGTAGTGCTTTTGCTAGAAAAACATATCAACGATTTCAAAGTCATTTTTCTGATCAATTTTATATTGATATTGATCATCCTAATTATAATGCAACCTCAAATATTTTAAACGCAATGGGGATTAAACATAATCGTTATGTTGCGATCAGCCTTATTTATCAAAATAAAACGATAGGGTATGTGGTATTTTTTGATGAACAAAATATCGATTACCAGCGAAATTATCTTTGTATTGTGCATGAGTTGATTCAGAATTTATTATCAATCTTAAACTTACGTATAGAAAATGCAGAATTAAAAGAAGCATACGAACAAGAGTCTGCACTTAATTTTAGCAAAACCAAGTTTTTTCAAGTTATTGCACACGATTTAAGAGCGCCATTTCATGGCTTATTGGGATTTTCTGAAGTTCTGGCTAGAGAGCGAAATTTACTGACTGAAGAAAACATTGATGAAATTAGCCATTATTTATTTGATACGGCACAGTCTACTTATAATTTATTAGAAAGCTTATTAAATTGGGCAATGGCAGAAGGTGGACGGTTTATTTGTCATCCAATTAATTTTGATATTTTTCAGTCGGGACAGATTGTAACTGAAGTCTTGGGTGGTTTAGCAATCAATAAAAATATTAAGCTCATTAATCAAATTAAGGTCAATACAAAAGTATATGCAGACATTAATATGATTACATCTGTGATTCAAAACTTAGTGTCTAATGCACTGAAATTTACCCCGACAGATGGTTCTGGTGTGGTAACACTTCAAGCGGAACAAACAGAAGATCAAGTTTATTTTTATTTACACGATACGGGAATGGGAATTTCCGAAGCGCAAATTTCAGCTTTATTTGAGCCAAATTTAACTGTAAGTATTCGAGGTACTCGCGGTGAAAAAGGTGCTGGATTAGGTTTAGTTTTATGTAAACGTTTTATTGACCTAAATAAAGGGACAATTTCAGTGACCTCAGAAGAAGGGAAAGGAACGACATTTAAAGTCAGCTTGCCTAAAGAAAAAGTAGTGACAAAGTTAAAATGAAATTTTGAGATTTAATTTTTTCCAAAAAATAACATGAGCTGTTATAACTATATTGATAATGGAAATATGATGCTTTAGGCTTAGAAATGAATTTAGATCAGTTGCATAAAACATTAGTTGCTAGTCAGTATGCAGAACAGATATTAGAAAAACATAAATCTCTATTAGAAGAAGATTATGCAAAAGACCAATTTTCAAATACATTAAATAAAAAATCACTAAGTAACATTATTGAGTATGAACTGTGCAATATTCAAAATGAAGCAGAGTGGATGCAAATCATCCGAATTTTAAGAGCACGTTTGATGTTTCGGTGGATTTGGCAAGATGCTAATCAATTGACCAATGTCATTCAATTAACACAAGAATTATCAGATTTTGCAGATTTAGCAGTGATTGCTGCTAAGAACTTTGCTTTAACACCGTTAATTACAAAGTACGGTGAACCACTGAGTTATGCTGGAAAAGCTCAAGATTTAATTGTGATTGCAATGGGAAAGCATGGTGCTCAAGAATTAAACTTATCAAGTGATATTGATTTAATTTTTGCATTTGATGAGCAAGGAGAAACCAACGGTAGAAAGTGTATTGATGTACAACAGTTTTGTATTCTTTGGGGGCAAAAACTGATTTACTTGCTTGATCATATCACATCTGATGGTTTCGTATTTCGAGTTGATATGCGCTTGCGTCCTTGGGGAGATGGATCAGCGCTTGCGATTAGCCATGTTGCATTAGAAAAATATTTAAGTCAGCATGGTCGTGAATGGGAACGTTATGCATGGATTAAAGCACGTGCTGTTACAGGTGGAAAAGAAGGGCAAGAATTATTACACATGACTCGACCTTTTGTGTTTCGAAAATATGTGGATTACACCGCTTTTGAAGCAATGCGTGAAATGAAAACCATGATTGAACGAGAGGTTCTACGTCGCAATATTGAAGATGATATCAAATTGGGTTCGGGTGGAATTCGTGAAGTTGAATTTATTGTTCAAGTATTTCAATTGATTTATGGTGGAGCAAAATTAGAATTACAAGATCGTAAGTGTTTAGTCAGTCTACATCATTTAGGTGAGGCTGAGTTATTAGATCAAGCGGCAGTCATTGAATTAGAAGATGCATATTTATTCTTAAGACGTGTTGAACATGCAATCCAAGCATTGAATGATCAGCAAACACAGTCTTTACCTACAGAACCAGATTTGCGACAACGCATGGTCGATACGTTAGGATATGGTTCGTGGGATGAGTTTTTAAGTGTATTAAATGAAAAACGTAAGAAAGTAACCTATCAGTTTGAACACTTAATTAAAGAAAAAGATATTGATCCTTTGGTCGACAGTTTTACCCAATTGGAAAAAAAATTGGATGAAGTTTTAGATGATAATGCCAAGAATCTTATTCATGAATTTTGGCATGGACATGCTTTAAAAAAATTACCAGCAAAAGCTGTACAACGATTAAAAATGTTTTGGCCACATTTAATTGAAGCAATTTTACAATCAAATAAACCACAAATTGCCTTAATGCGTTTGATGCCTTTAGTTGAATCAGTCATGCGTCGTACGGTTTATTTAGTGATGTTAATTGAAAGTAAAGGTGCATTGCAGCGTCTGGTCAAAATGGCAACGGTTAGTCCGTGGATTTGTGAAGAACTAACACATTATCCTGTTTTATTAGATGAATTTTTATCTATGGATTTTGAGCTACCTAAACGTCAAGATCTTGAGGACTCTTTACGACAACAATTGCTACGTATTGAAATTGATCAAGTTGAAGATCAATTGCGCGTACTTCGCTTATTCAAAAAATCTAATGTGTTGACAGTGGCTGCCAGTGATGTGTTGGCGGAAAGTTCGTTAATGAAAGTATCGGATGCATTGACTGATATTGCTGAAGTATCTGTGCAGGCAACGTTGAATTTAGCGTATCAAATTACAGCAAAAAAACATGGTTATCCATTAGATATGGAGGGACAACAATGTTCTCTTGATCATTTAGCATTTGCTGTGATTGGATATGGAAAAGTCGGTGGGATAGAGCTTGGGTATGGTTCAGATTTAGATTTAGTATTTATTCATTATATGGATGAACAAGCAGATACCAATGGTCAAAAACAAATTAGTGGCTTTGAGTTTGCGATGCGTGTGGCACAAAAATTCATCTCATTAATGACGACACAAACTTTAGATGGTCGTGTATATGAAGTTGATACACGGTTACGGCCATCAGGTGAAGCGGGTTTATTGGTAACCAGTCTAAAAGCCTTTGAACAATATCAATTAAAAAGTGCATGGATGTGGGAGCATCAAGCATTGGTACGTGCTAGAACTATTGCTGGGCAAAAAAGTTTGTGTGAAAAATTTGAAGCTCTTCGATGTAAAATTTTAACGATGCCACGCCAAGAAGCTTTAGTGAAAGAAGAAGTATTAAAAATGCGTCAAAAAATGAAAGACCATCTCGGTTCGTCGAAAGAACAGAAAAAAGAAGGAATATTTCATTTAAAACAGGATGCAGGTGGTATCGTTGATATCGAATTTATGGCACAGTATATGGTATTGGCATGGAGTGGGTCGAATTCAGATCTCGCCCATTACTCCGACAACGTAAGAATCCTTGAGGATGCCGCAAAAGCGAATTGCTTATCCAGCAGCGATGCGACAGCATTGATTCAAGCTTATCTTACAGAACGCGCCGAGAGCCACCGTTTAGCCCTTGCAAATCAATCCATGCAAGTGAGTGCTTCGGACTGGCATGATACCCGAGTGGTCGTTTGTAAGTTGTGGCAAAGATTAATAGATCCAAATGCAGAATTTGCTTTGGATAAAAATGACTGTGTATAAAAATTTGGAGTGTGCGCCATGAATTTGGCTGATCGTGATGGTTTTATTTGGCAAGATGGGCAATTAGTTGATTGGCGTGAGGCAAAAACTCACGTATTAACACATACTTTACACTATAGTATGGGTGTGTTTGAGGGCGTCCGTGCTTACGAAACTCCGAATGGAACTGCGATTTTTCGTTTAAAAGAACATACAAAACGTTTATTAAATTCTGCAAAAATTTATCAAATGAAAGTTCCATTTGATCAAGCCGTATTAGAACAAGCACAAATTGATGTTGTTCGTGAAAATAAATTAGCATCTTGTTATTTACGTCCAATTATTTTTATTGGTTCAGAAAAGCTTGGTATTGCTGCAACAGATAATACGATTCATGCTGTGGTTGCAGCATGGAGTTGGGGTGCTTACCTTGGCGAAGAAGCAATGGCAAAGGGTATTCGCGTTAAAACTTCATCATTTACACACCATCACCCGAACGTGACCATGTGTAAAGCAAAAGCATCAGGTAACTATACCTTATCTATCCTTGCACATCAGGAAGTTGCACATTCAGGTTATGATGAAGCAATGTTATTGGATCCACAAGGTTATGTATGCCAAGGTTCAGGTGAAAACGTATTCTTAGTACGTGACGGTGTGATTCATACTCCAGATGTTGCTGGTGGCGCGCTGGATGGAATTACACGTCAAACCGTTATTACGATTGCAAAAGACTTAGGATATGAAGTTATTGAGCGCCGTATTACCCGTGATGAGTTTTATATTGCAGATGAAGCATTCTTTACGGGTACTGCTGCTGAAGTTACGCCAATTCGTGAGTATGATGATCGTCAAATTGGTGAAGGTTGTCGTGGTCCAATTACGACACAAATTCAAAAAGCATATTTTGATGCCGTACAAGGCAAAGATCCTAAATATGCACATTGGTTAACTTATGTAAAATAAGTGATTTGAGAATAAAAAAGCATTGCCAAGAGCAATGCTTTTTTATTGTAAGTTTTAGAATGATTCTTCAATATTTTTAATCAAGTGTTTTGATCTCATAGCTTTTGTACTCTTTACCTACCCATTGCATATGGTGGGGGTCATCATTGCGTTTATAACCATTACGTTCTAATTCATCCGCAATAATTCGCCAAGTTTCAAAACTAACATGTTTGTCTTCGCCTTCTAAATTGATGACTTTTTCTTGAATGAAATAGGTTAAATAACCATGTAATGATTTATCTTGAACAGAAATTTGAGTATAAATTTCTTTAAATATTTCAGATGTTGCTTTATGGTCTTTGTGATCGCCAGGGTTGCGATCATAACTTTCATCCATAATATAAAAAGCTGCACTTTGAGCACCTATATTTTCATATTCAATCAGCTCTAATAAAGAAGTTTGGATGTCTTGCTTACGATAGGCTTGATGATGTGCTAAGTCATAAATTTCTTGGCTATTCTGATGGATTAAGTCATTTAGAGAAGTTGTTTTGTCAGCATCTGTTAAACGAAAATTATAAAGGATAATTGAAGCTCCTAAAGTAATTTTGGTCATTTTTCGATGGTTTACCGTGATTTCACTTTCATGAGCGAGATTGCGATTCTTATTCCAATAAGAAATTGCTAAAGTATGTGCCTGTTCACGTGCTTTCCACCAAGTAATTTCACGAAATATTTTTTTTCTATTTTTCCGATTTGCATCTCCTGCAGAAAGGACTATAAATATTTTTTTATTTTCAGGCTGTTCTAAAATTTGATGACGTGCTTCACGTCCCATAAAAAGCTCAATATCATCTGGATGTGCGACAATAAAAAAAGAATTATGAGGGCTTTTTAATGATTGAGGTTCAGGGGATTGCTGATTATTTGTTTTTGATGGTGAAGATATTCGATAGCCTAAAGTGAAAATATAACGAAATAAGCAAAGTAAAAAATTTTTCATTGAAAGATCCAAATAAGGCATAAGCCATGAAAATCGCATGTTGAAATTATGCCTGATCTTAAAGAAAAATAAACATGAGATTTGATAAGGAGTCAATGAAGTAATTATTTCCCTGTAAGTCATGTGGGTTTATTGGGTAGAGCATGACGAAGACTAGGTTATTGTGTATTATAGAATAATAAAACAAAGGGTCGAAGCGTTATGAGCCATGAAAGTATTCAGCCAGATTCAGTTGATACTGAATCGCAAAATATTGTCCTATGTATGAAATGGGGGACGAAATACGGTGCTGAGTATGTGAATCGACTCTATAATATGGTGAAACGTCATACAACCGTAGCATTTAAAATGGTGTGTTTGACCGATCGTACTGAAGGAATTAATCCTGAAGTGCAATGTTTTCCAATTCCGCCCTTAGCATTACCTGAAGGAAGTCCAGAGCGTGGTTGGAATAAACTTTCTACTTTTGAGCCAGATTTATACGGCCTAAAAGGAAATGCATTATTTTTAGATCTAGATGTTGTTATTGTAGATAATATCGATGGATTCTTTACCCATCCCGGTGAATTTTTAGTTATTCATGATTGGAAGCGACCTTGGCGTATTACTGGAAATAGTTCAGTTTATCGGTTTAAGCTAGGTGCTTTTCCAGGACTTATGCCATATTTTCGTGAACATTTTGATGAGATACGTGAAAAGTTTCGTAATGAACAAGCGTATTTGTCTTGGTATGTCGATCAAGAGAAAAAATTACAATATTGGCCTGATAGTTGGTGTAAAAGTTATAAATATCATTGTTTACAAAAAATTCCTTTGGCATTTATAAAACCACCAGTAAAGCCTAAAGATGTCAAAATTATTATTTTCCATGGCGAAATTAATCCACCTGATGCAATTCATGGTGGTGGTGGTAAGTGGTATCGTTATGTATTACCTTCAGATTGGATTAAAGATGCTTGGCAATAAGGCTAGAGAAAATCAACAATGAATTATTCTAAGCAAGCAATAGATATTGTCATCACTTGGGTTGATGGTGGTGATGTAGAGTTACAAAAAAAACGTCAAGCTTACTTAACAGAAGTCATTGCCTCTGATGCATCTAGTACGACACGTTTTGCAAGTAATAATGAAATATATTTTGCAATTGCATCGGTACTTAAATATATGCCCGATGCTGGTACAATTTATATTGTGACAGATCAGCAACAGCCAGAATTTTTAGCACGATTTGCTGAAGAAAAAATTTGTACTGAAGATAAAATTCAAGTTATTGATCATCAAATTTTATTTAAAAATTATGAGCACTATTTACCTACATTTAATTCCTTAACGATTGAAGCCATGTTATGGAATATTCCTAAGTTATCTTCTGAATTTATATATTTAAATGACGATGTATTTTTTAATGCACCTGTAAACCCAACAGGTTGCTTTGAAAATGATCAGGTTGTTGTATATGGACATTGGAAGAAAACGGCATTGATTAAAGCCAAATACAAATTTCGTAAGTGGCTAAATCGTCTTAATAATAAAAAATTACAGCCACGATTTAGCATTGCACAAATGTTAAGTGCTGAAATGCTTGGACTTAATCAATATTATGCGTTGGATCATCGTCCACATTTTGTAAAAACTGATTTGTTACAAACATATTTTCAGAAAAATGCGAATATTTTAGATGCGCAATTAGCGCATAAGTTTAGACATATCGACCAGTTTTTACCGACAGCACTGGCAAATCATTTAGCCATTCAGCAAAACAAAGCCATATTAAAATCAGATATTCCAATTGCCTATGTTAAACCAAATGATGATGTAGACGCCTTTATTCAGAAATTACAAGACAGTTCGATTCAATATGGCTGTATTCAAAGTTTAGATATGATGAGTGAAGCTCAACAAAATAATATTCATCAAGCGATGACAAATAAATTTAAGAATTATCTACCGCAAGTCATTCAAAATGGAGCAATAAAATGAAAGTTGAAGCATATCTGATTAATCTTGATGGAAGTCATGAGCGATTAGAAACTGCAAGCAAGCAATTGGCTGTGCAAGGCTTTTCATTTGAGCGTTTTCCTGCATTTGATGGCCGTGGTAAAGCTTTATCAGAATTTAAAGAATATAATGACGAAAAGTCTGTTGAGGTAATGGGGCGTAGTTTAATTAGTTCTGAACTTGGTTGTTATAAAAGTCATTTAGGGTGTCTTGAAAAATTTTTAGCGACTCAGGCAGATTATTTAATTGTGCTAGAAGATGATATACAAATTATTGATGATCAATTTAAAGTTACCATTGATGCCATGTTAAATTGGTTGTATGAGCATCCTGAAATTGACTGGTATGCAATGAATTTAGGGGCTAAAAAAAATAAACTTTCCAAAACTGTATTTAGTTTTGCGGGGAGAGATTTAGTTAAAGCTTATTATTATCCAATTCGATTCATTGGGACGATTTGGACAAAAAAAGGCGCACAAGAATTTTTAAATCATGCTGCACATGAAATGTATATGCCTATCGATAATCTAGCACAAACATGGCTTTCAAAAAATGGGAAAGGTTTATCTGTTTGGCTTCCATTGGTTAAGCCAAATGGTTCAGATAGTGATATTGATGGTGCCGATGCAACACATAGTATTCGTCGGAATGATAAATCAGGTCGACAATTGAGTTATGGATTAAAAAAGCAAACGCGTATGTGGCGTGATCGAATGTATGCATTTACAAACTTAGTTCGCGGTAAATAGACTTTTATATCTTTTATATTGAGATGATACATAATGAAAATTTTTAAAAAAATATATTATTCACTTCAATATCATTATATGTTTGCAACTCAAAAAAGAGATAAAAATATTGAAGCGGATAATCGAGCAGGGTTAATTAGTTTTCGACCACGCGAGATTTCACATATCGAATTACCTAAAAATATATGGCTTTATTGGGATGGTGAAATCCCTGAACTTGTTTCACGTTGTATTCAAGTCATTAAAGATAAAAATCCTGCTTTTAAAGTCACGGTTTTAAATGCTGAAAATTTAGAACAATTCTGTGATACCCAATATTGTAATATTCAAGGAATTGCTTTACAGCATAAAACAGATTTAGTTCGATTGAATTTACTTTATAAATTTGGGGGAATTTGGTTAGATGCCAGTACAATACTTAACCGAGATTTAAATTGGATTGAGGCATTAATGCATGAATATCAGGCTGAGCTATTCTCCTATTATAGAAAAAATAATACAACTGTTTTGGAATATCCAGTCATTGAAAATTGGCTATTAGCATCTGTAAAAGGAAATATTTTTATAAAACAATGGTTAGATGAATTATTAAAAGCAAATCAAATGGGTGCAAAAAATTATATTCAAGACCTTAAAAACAATGAAAAAAATGCACAAGAATTATTTCAACACATTGGAAATATTGAGTATTTATTTGCTTATGTCGCTTGTCAAAAAGTCATGAGAGAAGATCAACCTAATTTGGTTGTATTAGACTGTGATGAAAATGCATTAATGTATCAGGTTAAAGATCGTTGGGTGAAAGAGAAGATACTCATTGATTTAGCGGTAAATTTTAGACCTGTGTCAGAACCTTATCTTATTAAGCTTGCAAGAAAAGAACGTAATTATTTGTATAAATACTACAATCAACGGAAGTATTTACAAGGTTCTTTTTTAGATTTTTAAAGTGCGAATAAACATTTATTCTATTGCTTCTTTTTTATAAATATTATTCATTAATAATAGATTATATCAATTTTGAAAGTAACTTTTTAATATTGAATGCTAATAGATAAATGTTGAGATTTTCTATATATAAATGAATATCATAGATAAGATTAATATGTTTTTGTAGTACATGTTTATTTTTTTGTATAATTTTTATTAATTTATTGGGGGAGTAATTATTAAGTCCATATAGCATAAAACTACATTAATCTTAAAGGTTCGATTAATAATATTGAATTGAAGTCATTTGTTTTGATTGAGAGGTAATAGTTTATAACAAAACTCTATGTTATTATTATAAAAATGCTTGGTAAGTAGTAGTGGTATAAACGTTACATGAATAACTATGTTATTAGCTTGAGTTCTGAAGTTACTAGACGTGAGCATATAAAAAGTGAATTTAATCAAAAAAATGTTTCTTTTACATTTTTTGATGCTATTACTCCTCCAGATAATACTGAATGTGCGAATAAGCTAGGCATTAACATAAGTAATTCTGCTTTAACTGCAGGTGAAATTTCCTGCTTCTTAAGTCATATTATGTTATGGAAACATGCTTTAGATAATAATTTGGATTATATTGCAATTTTTGAAGATGATATCTATTTAGGTCAAAATTCAGATTTATTTTTAAATCATCCAGATTGGATACCTAAGGACTGTGATATTATTAAGTTAGAAGCATTTTATCCAACAATTGAAGTTGAAAAAAGAAAAGCAAGAGAAACATTAGACAATAGAATAATATACCCTTTAGTTTCTAAACATATTGGTGGAGCAGGATATATTTTATCACAGCGAATTCTTAAAAAACTTTTTGAAGATATCAGAACAAGAGATAATTTTGAACCACTTGACCATTATCTTTTTGAAGAATTAATTGTAAATAAAGAAATTGAAGTTGTACAAATATTGCCAGCTATTTGTATTCAAGATTCTATATTAAATGGCTCACATGATAAATTTTCGAGCTCTTTAGAAGATGAAAGAAGAATAAGATTTAATACAACGACTCAAAAAATTACATTTATTCAGAAAATGAAAAGAGAAATATTTCGTATATTGAATCAAATTAAAAAAGTTATTAGGAATATATATTATAAGAAAAATGTGACATTTAGATAATATAAGATTATTTGAAATAATGTATGAGGTTTATGCTGATGAAAATAAAGTTTCTTGATTTTAAGATCTTTTAATTCGGATTATAATGAAATTGGTTTAATTAAAGATATTGTTTGAATCTAATTTCATAAAATTAAATGGATTAAAAGAGTAGGTTATAGCATTATTTATTTAAAAAAATTTATGCTTTCATTTTTCTAAAACGTTTATATCCCCATAAATATTGTTCGGGGGAAAAATTAATCATTATTTCTAAATCATGATTTAAAGCAGTCACAGATGTTATTAAGTCTTTTGATAATATTTCATTTGATACTTGATAAAAATGAAGATCAAAACCATCTAAATCTTGATTACGAAGACAATACATTCCAATGACAGAGCATTGTGTTTTTGCTGCTAGTTTTGATAATAAGGTTGGGGAAAGTACATTTTTTCCATAGAATGGGGCATAAATTCCACCAGATTCCTTAGGAACATGATCGGGTAAAATCGCAGAAAATCCACCAGATTTCAGATGTCTAAATAAAGCTCTCACCCCAGTATCATCTGTTGGAACAAGCGTCGCATTTAAACGATTTCTTGATTCGAGCATGAATTTATCTAAGCCTTTATTTTTGCTTGGCTTATACATAATGACAGGATTTGTATATTGATTGACCCAAGCATTCATAATTTCCCAATTCCCAAAATGTGGAACAATGGCAAGTGTTCCATTTGGATTTTTTAGTGCATTAAAGAAAAGCTTAGACTGATGTACATGTTTAATTTGCTGAAGTGAAAAATCGATAGATGAACCCCAAACCTTAATAGATTCAGCATAGGTCATACATTGATGTTGTAAATTTAATTTGAGCAGGTGCTCATGTTCTTCATTGCTCAGTATTGGATAAGCGATTTTTAAATTTTCAGATGTGGTTTTTTTAGCAGATGAATTACTGGTATATAAGAATCTTCCAACAGCTTTTGCGGAAGATTGAATGAAAATTAAAGGAAGCTTTGAGAATAATTTTAGAAAATAATACATAAAATTTAATCGAATAATAAAATTATTCTCTATGTGGGTTCCCTTTTAAAACCATATAGATCAGCCCGACAAAAATCATAAAGGCGCCTGCAAGACTACTCACACAGAAGATCACTATACGATCATATGTAGTCAAATTAAATAGCTGGTTATCTAAAATATAACGCATGAACCCCCATTGAACGATAGCAAATACAATTAAAAGGATTGCACGACGACGTACTTCAGGACGCATGGCCATAAGAACACTCACAGCAAAGTAAAAAATATAGTTGTTATTATGCCATTGCTCAGTGGGATGTACAATCGAATAAAAAGCCCTGCAAAATGCAAGGCTTTTAAACGATAAATTTACGGATTACTCTTGAGATTCAGCTTTTGGCTTTTCACGAAGGCGAATACCTAAATCACGAAGTTGTGTGGGTTCAACTGGCGCAGGTGCTTGAGTTAATGGGCATTCAGCTGTTTTAGTTTTCGGGAATGCAATGACATCACGAATTGAAGATGAACCTGTCATTAACATCACCAGACGATCTAATCCAAATGCTAAACCACCATGAGGAGGGGCACCATATTTTAAAGCATTTAATAAGAAGCTAAATTTTTCCTCAGCTTCTTCTTCACCAATACCAAGTGCTTCAAAAATAGCTTTTTGCATTTCTAAGGTATAGATACGAAGTGAACCACCGCCAATTTCAGTTCCATTTAGAACCATATCATAAGCAACAGATAAAGCTTGCCCAGGATTACTCTTCACTTCCTCAACACTCGACTTTGGAAGGGTAAATGGATGGTGAACTGACGTCCATTTTCCATCGTCAGTTTCTTCAAACATTGGGAAATCGACAACCCAAAGTGGCGCCCACTCACAAGTTGATAAATTCATATCATGACCAATCTTGATACGTAATGCACCCATTGCATCATTTACAACTTTAGTTTTATCCGCACCAAAGAAAACGATATCGCCATTTTCAGCGCCAACACGCTTCAATAGGTCAAGTACAATCGGTTCAATGAACTTAACAATTGGGGATTGAAGTCCTTCAATTCCTTTTTCGAGTTCGTTGACTTTAATATATGCTAGACCTTTTGCACCATAGATACCCACAAATTTTGTGTATTCATCAATTGCACTACGCGGTAATGAGCCAGCACCCGGTACACGTAACGCAACAATACGTCCTTTAGGATCTTTAGCTGGGCCTGCAAAAACCTTAAATTCAACGTCTTGCATTAAATCTGCAACGTCAATAAGTTTCAGTGGAATACGTAAGTCAGGCTTATCAGAGGCATAATCACGTATTGCATCTGCATAGGTCATGCGTTGGAATTTGTCGAATTTTACATTAAGAAGTTCATCGAACATCTTAACCGTCATACCTTCCATCAAATCCATAATTTCATCATCATTTAAGAATGATGTTTCAATGTCGATTTGTGTGAATTCTGGTTGGCGATCGGCACGTAAGTCTTCGTCACGGAAACATTTTGCAATTTGGTAATAACGATCAACACCACCCACCATCAGTAATTGTTTAAACAATTGAGGTGATTGTGGAAGTGCATAGAAACTACCATTTGAAACACGACTTGGTACTAAATAATCACGCGCACCTTCAGGCGTTGCACGTGTTAAAATTGGTGTTTCAACATCTAAGAAACCATGATCATCTAAATAGTTACGAATTAAAGTTGTGACTTTAGAACGGAAACGTAAACGATCGATCATTTCAGGGCGACGAATGTCTAAGAAACGGTACTTTAAACGTACTTCTTCTGAAATATTGGTATTTTCGTCATTTAATGGAAATGGTGGCGTTTCTGAAGTTGCAAGGACTTCAATTTCTTTCGCTAAAACTTCAATTTGACCGCTGATCATATTGGCATTTTCAGTGCCTGCATAGCGACGGCGTACACGCCCTGTAATTTTTAATACAAATTCAGAACGAGATTTGTCTGCTGTTGCAAATGCTTCTGGAGTATCTGGATCGATAACTACTTGCACGAGACCATCGCGATCGCGCATATCTAAAAAAATAACACCACCATGGTCACGGCGACGATGCACCCAACCACATAAGGTAACAGTTTGATCAATTTGAGTTTCGGTTAAAGAACCACAGTAATGAGTTCGCATCATGGCGTAAAAAATCCAACTATATGGGGTATGGAAGCGAATGCGTAAACAGCGCACCGCTTAATAGTAAATATAGGATTATGCCTCTTTGAGAGTTTTGTCACAAGAACTAGATGAAAAAACTAAAATGAAATAAGAATAAAAGATAAAAAATATGAAATAACTTGATTGTTATACGGTTTAATCGAATGAAATGAACAAAAAAGAAATGATGATAAGCAATTTATTTTTAAGTTTAAGTATGTACATTTTAGCTTTTAATGAGCGTCCAAGTGAAATAAACAAGAACGTAAGTGTATTGATTAGGTTGAAACAGCCAAAGATTTATGATTTTAAAAACGCCATCATCAAACAGTCATAACCCTATGCGAAAGTATCAAAGTTGTATGCATAGATCATTCAAATCTGTTGAGTTTTGTAGAGAATTTGGAGATTTAGAAAAGTATTGCATTTAAAATGTAATGTTATATTATATCATTTATTGAAAATGGACCCTTTTGAGCGACTCAGATGTACTTCAACAAAAACTTAATCACGATGGCTATTTTTTCGATGGCATCGCAGGCAATACTCGCAAATGAATCTTCTCAAGTACAACAATTAGAAACGATTCAATTGCAAGCTCATCCGTTGGTACAGACGGCAGCAGATTTTTCTGTATCAGATCATGTTGTTGATCAAAGAACCTTATCGGAAGGTGCAACTACAATTGGGGATGCATTAGCAGGTGAGTTAGGGGTATATTCTAACCAGTTTGGTGCAGGATCTAGTCGCCCTGTGATTCGAGGGCAAGATGGGCCACGTGTCAAAGTATTGCAACATGCTTCTGAAACAGCCGATGTTTCTGCATTGTCTCCAGATCATGCAGTGACTGTAGATCCGATATTGGCGAAACAGGTAGAAATTATTCGTGGTCCATCGACATTACTGTATGCGGCAGGAACAGTCGGTGGTTTAGTCAATGTGACGGATAATAAAATTCCAACTGCAATACCCGAGAAAGGGTATGAGGGTAAGGTTGGCGTACGGTATAACACGGGAAGCGATGAAAAATTAGCAACTGGCGGGGCAACAGTGGCTTTAGGTCAGCAATTTGCCTTGCGAGTAGAAGGTTCAAAGCATGATGCAAATAACTATATTGTGCCATCTTATGCAAAAGAACATGATGGACATGTAGATTACGAAAGACGTGTTCCAGATACCTTTTCTAAAGGTGAAACATTTAGCATAGGTGGTTCATGGATTCATGACCGTGGTTTTGTTGGTATGGCCTATACCAATCGACATGATAAATATGGTTTACCAGGTCATAGCCATGAATATGAATCATGCCATCCACATGGGAATAGCCTTCATTGTGGAGGTCATGATGATCACGATCACGATCACGATCACGATCACGACCACGACCACGACCACGATCACGACCATGATCATGAGGCTGGTCCATGGGTAGATTTAAAATCTAAACGCTATGAAGTACGTACGGAATTACAAGACCCATTGGCGGGTTTTAGTAAGCTACGTGCCCATGCAAGTTATACCGATTATAAACATGATGAAATTGATGATGGTGTTGCTGCAACAACGTTCAAAAGTAAAGGTTATGACACGCGTTTAGAGTTGGTCCATCATGTACTTGCTGGATGGGAAGGTGTTGTTGGAACTCAGTATAATCAACAAAAATTAGATATTACTGGAACGGAATCCTTATTTAATCCAACCAATAGCAAAAAATGGAGTTTATTTGCTTTAGAGCATAAACAAATTGGTGATTTTCATGTTGAATTGAGTGCACGAGCGGATCAGCAAAAAATTAAGATTGATTCAAAACAAAAAGATAACAATGCACATGCTTTTTCAGGTTCAGGCGCTGTAAATTGGGAATTTGCACCGCATTATAAATTATCGTTGGTTGGTTCACATCAACAACGTTTACCACTTGCACAAGAGTTGTATGCAAATGGCGTGCATTTAGCGACCAATACTTATGAGCGTGGAAATCAAAATTTAGATGTAGAAAAGTCAAATAATTTAGAGCTTGGGTTTCATTATGAGCATGATAAATTAGATTACCATGTCCATCTGTACCATAACTGGTATGAAAACTATATTTATGCAGCAACGACAGCACAATTTGAAAATTTCCGTTTAGTTGATTATACCCAAGATAAAGCGAAATTTTATGGTGCTGAAGCACAAGCAGCGTATCAACTTACAGAGGATTATAAAGTCAGTATTTTTGGTGATATGGTTCGCGGTAAAATTGATGGAAGTAACGCGCCTCGAGTTCCTGCAGGTCGTTTAGGAACTAAAGTTGATGCAGATTTTGGTGATCAATGGTCAGGTTCAGCCGAGTATTATCATGCATTTAAGCAAGACAGAATTAGTACATTTGAACAAGATACGCCAAGTTACAATATGGTCAATCTAGGTTTAGCATATAAAGCGCAATATAATAAAACAACGGATTATCGTATTTATTTCAAAGCAAACAATCTGTTAGATCAAAAGGTCTATCAGCATGCTTCATTTTTAGCGACGATTCCTCAGGTTGGACGTAACTTTACGATGGGTGTTGAATTTAATTTCTAAACATGAAAAAAGTAATTTTTTAGCTAATTTATATAAAATAGCTTGAAAATTCAGAGAATAGAACCTAGCCTGAATAGATTGGGTTAGGTTTTTTCTTATGCGTATTTTTAAAAAAATTTATGAAAAATTAGGTTGGTCTCCCCGCCGTTATTTACTTATTTTTGTTGGAGTGGTTGCTGTTACATATGTTTCATCAGCGATCTACCACATTTATAAGCCTTTGCCAGAAGGTTTAAATTATACGGGAAAACTACGTCATGCTGATGTGCAGTTTTTATCGGATCAAACCTATATTGATGGGCAAGGTAAGCAGCAGCTAGATCAACATATATTTAAACAAATTTTAAAATTGATCGATGAAGCGCAAAGCACAATTGTACTTGATCTATTTTTATTTAATGCAGAAACAGGAAATTCAAAGCAATCTCATCAGCCTTTAACGCAAGAATTGGTGAAAGCGTTAATTGCAAAGAAAGTTCAAAATCCTCATCTTGAGATTCGATTCATTACCGATCCAATTAATTCTGTTTATGGCGGTATTGCACCTGAACAATATCGTAAATTACGTCTTGCTGGTATAGATGTGATTGAAACAGATTTAGTTCCATTACGTGCATCTAATCCAATTTGGTCAGGATTTTGGTATATCTGCTGTCAAAGTTTAGGAAATAATAGTGAAAAAGGTTGGTTACCTAATCCCGTTGGAGACGGAAAAGTCACGGTAAGAAGCTATTTAAATTTACTTAATTTTAAAGCGAATCATCGTAAAACAGTTGTAGTGGATACGGTAGATGGATGGAAGACATTAGTCTCTTCAATGAATCCTCATGATGGAAGCTCAAGACATTCTAATGCTGCGCTTTTTGTGAATGGAAATACAGCCGTTGATGTGCTTCGATCAGAGCAAGTAGTTGCTCAAATGTCGAAAGGTGATGTTTCTAATATTATTATTGCGGAATATGAAGCTGAAAAAACTTTGCCTCAAGTTCAGGTTTTAACTGAAAAAGCTATTTTCGATGCAGTACTGCATTTAATTGAGTCAGCAAAAGCAAAAGAGCATATTGATTTGGCAATGTTTTATTTATCTGAACGTCAAATTGTGAAAGGTTTAATTGCAGCAAAAGAGCGTGGTGTCGATGTTCGTGTTCTCTTAGATCCAAATAAAGAAGCGTTTGGTATAGAAAAAAATGGGATTCCTAATCGTGCTGTGGCGGCAGAGTTGCATCAGGCAGGTGTAAATGTACGTTGGTGTAATACTCAAGGTGAGCAATGTCATAGTAAAATGATTATTAAATATAATGCCAATCAAGCAGAATTAATTTTAGGTTCAGCAAATTTTACCACTCGAAATTTAAAAAATTATAATTTAGAAACTGATTTACGTGTGGTTGGTCAAGCGCAAGCTCCTGTATTTAAAGATGCTCAAGCATACTTTAATACAGCATGGTCTAATCTTAATGGTCGTAAAATGAGTGTTGACTATCAGCAATATGCAGATGAATCTAAACTTAAATATTGGACTTATCGTTTTATGGAATGGACGGGTTTATCAACCTTTTAATGGTTGATTGAGAAAAAAGCGCAATAAGCGCTTTTTCTTTTATGCCTAAGATTCAGGGTTTGGAGGAATAATTTGATCTAAATCTTGGTCAGTCATTGTGTTAAGTTCAGCAATTTCGGTTTTAATTTTCCATTTAGATTCATCTTCTATTGGCTGAGGTAGTCGAGCTTCAAGCCAGTCACAGACCACATCTGGTGTGAAATCAGCATGGTTACACTGAATGACCCATGATAAAAATGTTTTTGCATCACCATTCATATAGGGCGGAGGAGAAACAGGTAAAAATTGTGTAGGTAAACGTTCATTTTTAGAAATATAATTGAGCACATGACCGAACTCTTGTACTGTTTGCCAAGCAAGAGGGTGTTCAATATTAATTTGAAATTTAAACCACCAAGCATGTTGTCCATCTGTACCATAAGCGTCTATATAGTTCTTTTGAATACTGGGCACTTTAGAAAGAAAATTATATAAACGCTCAAAGCTAAGATCTGACACGGCATGGCATCCAATGATAAAGAAATCTAGTTTAACATATAGATTTAAAAGCCAAGAGCACTTATCTTTATTAGCTCAATAGAATGATAGAATAAAAGCAGTATTATTTTTAAACTGACCAATAGAATAAAAAGAGTCAATTCATGAAAAAATATATGATCTTTTTCCATTATCTTGTTTTCATCATGTTAACGATACATGATGTTTATGCAAAAGATTTAGCTTGGAGTAAGGGTATAGATTCTGGGCAGACTGTAGCCCTATACCCAATGGTGAGCCAAACAGGTCAAGTGATTCAACCTCTATTGCATCGAGCTTCTAAGCAACCTCCGACTCATGTATTACATTCACCGAGTCTTCATATTTATGTTCAAGCACCGAGATATATGACATCGACCCAAAATACGTATACTTGGGTCAATGGCGATCCTGCTACTGCTAAAATTGAAACATCATCTTATGACATAATTACACAATGGAAGGAGCTCGGATTACCAGCTCCACCAAAAGGCATGTTTTGGATCTTTGAAAACGGACGATATATGTTAGTTGCTAAACGCCAATGAACAATTTATGCCAGCTCATCATCTTCAGGGCGTGGTGTTTTACCATGTTCCAGTGGTTTATCTTGAGATTTTTCTCGGATTACAGAAGGGAAGTGCCAAGAGGCAAACCGAACCACTAAAATTGCACATGCTAAAATTAAAATAGATCCTGTAATAATGACTAAGCCCATTTCCGCTTTATGATTGTGTTGAATATCTGAAATAAGTAATCGAGTTAGTGCGGTAATTGCTATATAAATGAGAAATCGGACAGGCATGTGGTTGGTTTTAAAATAAATACCAACCATTGCGCCCAATTCTAAATAAATAAAAAGTAGTAAAATATCATCAATGGTGGCGGTTTGTTTGATGTAAATAATGTCAAAAATGGTATGTCCAGCAGACCAAATAATCATACAACCAATCACAAAGAGTGCCAAATAATGGAAACCTTCAACAGCAAGATTTCCCAAAGAATCCAGGGGCTTTTCCAATTTATTGAATCTTGAAGTATGATTTTTCATTGCTGTATTCTCGAATATTGCATGTTGTTATTAAATATGATGCAAATTTCATGCACGTTAAAATCATGCGATATAAAGAGAAGAAAAAGATATTTAGCGATTAGATATTTTTTATGCTAATTTGAAAGTGACGGATTAAACTTAAAATAGGAAAAATAAAAATGTTAGATAAAGTTCAGCAGCAAATTAATGCATTGCAAACTGGTAAGAAATTGATTTTAGGTGCTGGAATAGAAATTCATACCATGCAAAGTATTGTTGACCTATGTCAGCAGTTAGAATCAAACGGTGTAATTCGAATTATAAATAAGCATCAAGAAAGTAAAACGGGGCAGAAATTAATAGATTCATTGCTAATTGAAAAATCTTAAAAAAAATGCCTGATTATTCAGGCATTTTTTTTAGAAATTTGGTTAGTTTTGGCTGGTAAAGTATTCTTCAGAGAAACTCATAATTACATCGGAGCCTGCTTTAATTCTTGCAATACGCAGTGTATATTCAGGTAAGATTCGTTGTACAAAATAAATCGTTAGAGCAAGTTTATTTTGGTAAAACTCACCATCTTTATCTTTTGCAGCATTGGCAATACGCGCAAACATATAGGCAAAACTTAATAAACCCACTGCATGTAAGTAATCAACCGCGGCCGAATTAGAAAATTCAGGATTTTCTTTTGCGGCTTCTAGAATATATTGAGTAACCGATTCGATTTCTGTGGCTGCATCTAGTGTTGCATCTTTAATAAAGTTTAGGTTAGCATCTAAATTATTAGCAAAATCACGGATTTCAGTAATATATTCGGCAATGAATTCACCATTACATTTAATGGTTTTTCGACCAATTAAATCTTGAGATTGAACGCCATTGGTTCCTTCATAAATTTGAGCAATACGTAAATCACGAATGCATTGCTCCATTCCCCATTCACGAATATAACCATGTCCACCAAAGCACATTTGTGCATCTAGAGTCGCTTGGAAGGCGGTATCTGTTAAAAATGCTTTTGCAATTGGCGTAAGTAGTGCAACACGATTATTTGCAGACTCAATGGCTTCAGAATCTGTAGAGAATTTTGTAATGTCTAATTGTTGACCGACATAGACAGCAAAAGCACGTGATGCTTCATTATTCGCACGAACATTGAGGAGCATACGTCGTACATCACCATGAACTAAAATGCTGTCTGCAACTTGATTTGGCGATTTTACGCCAGAAGCACTACGTCCTTGAATTCGATCAGTTGCATACTGCGCTGCATTTTGATATGCAAATTCCGCTGCGCCAATACCTTGAATTCCCATTGATAAACGTTCGTAGTTCATCATGACAAACATTGCCGCTAAGCCTTCATTCTCTTTACCAACCAGGTAGCCTGTTGCGCCATCGAAATTCATTACACATGTTGCAGATGCTTTAATTCCCATCTTATGCTCAATAGAGCCAGGACCAACAAGATTTCGTTCGCCTAATGAACCATCAGCATTTACTAAATACTTTGGAACAATAAATAATGAAATACCGCGAGAACCCGCAGGGGCATTTGGGGTTTTAGCAAGTACTAAATGAATAATATTTTCAGTTAGATCATGATCGCCCCCCGTAATGAAGATTTTGGTTCCTGTAATTTTATAATTTCCATCGGCAGTTGGCTCTGCCTTAGTTTTAATAATACCTAAATCAGTTCCTGCATGTGGCTCTGTTAAACACATGGTTCCAGACCATTCACCCGTATAAATTTTAGGTAAGTAAGTCTCTTTTTGTTCCTGAGATGCATAGCTATTTAAAGCCATACCCGCACCCACAGAGAGGAGTGGATAAAGCATAAAAGACGGGTTAGTTGCAAAGAGCATTTCATCTGACAAAACTGTCAGCATTTTAGGCATTTCTTGCCCGCCCCATTCAGCATCTGCACTGAGTCCAATCCAGCCGCTTTCACCATATTGTTTAAATGCTTCTTTAAAACCAGATGGAGTTGTAACATGTCCTTGATGATACTTTGCTTCTTCTTCATCGCCAGTTCGATTTAAAGGAAGAGTTACATTTTGAGAAAATTTCGCCATTTCTTCTAAAATAGCTTCGGCTGTTGATGCATCTAAATGTGCTAAATTTTCATTGTTTTGCCAGAATTTCTCTGCTTGAAATACATCATTGAGAATGAATTTCATATCTGCTAAAGGCGCATTGTAGATTGGCATGTGCAGTCACCTGTTTATTTTTGGTTTCATTGGTATTTAATCAGTCTAATGGAAAAATAATGAAAATGTTAGACGACTAAATGTTGAATTTTATAAGTCTTGTATAAAAAAAAGGACAGTCAATTGATAGACAGTCCTTTTTTCTTCATGTGACTAAAATGGACTTATTTAGAATACAAAATGTTCTGCATCTAAAGTCATTAATGGTTCTACACCTGTTGCAATGAGATCGACATGTGAACGAACACGAGGCAGAATCTTTTTGAAGTAGAAACGAGCTGTGGTAATTTTGGCATTATAGAAATCGACTTCTGTTGTGCCTGCAGCGAGTTGTTGTTGTGCAACAAGTGCCATACGCGCCCATAAATAAGCTAAGGTGATGTATCCAGAGAAATAAAGATAATCAACAGCAGCAGCACCCACTTCTTCTGGATTTTTCATGGCACGAACACCAATTTGCATGGTTAAATCGCCCCATTCTTTATTTAAAGCTGCAAGTGGTTCGATAAACTCTTTTAAGTCGGCATTGTCTTTATTTGCTTCAGTAAATTTATAAATAATTTTAGTGAAGTCTTTTAACATAGCACCTTGTGTGCCGAGAACTTTACGACCGAGTAAATCGAGTGCTTGAATTTCAGTGGTACCTTCGTATAAACATGAAATACGTGTATCACGAACAATTTGTTCCATCCCATGTTCTGAGATGAAACCATGTCCACCAAAAACTTGCACACCATGTTTTGCAGACTCAGAACCTGTTTCAGTTAAGAATGCTTTAGCAATTGGAGTTAACAGTGAAAGCATATTGTCAGCAGATTTACGTTCATCTTCAGTTGCCGCATTTTCAACAATATCCGCATAAAGTGTCAGCAAGTAAACTAATGCACGACCACCTTCTGCAAATGCTTTTTGTGTTAACAACATATTGCGAACAGCAGGGTGTACAATAATTGGATCGGCTTCTTTTTCAGGTGCTTTTGGTCCAGAAAGTGAACGCATTGCTAAACGGTCTTTTGCATATGCTAAGGCACCTTGAAAAGCAGCTTCAGATGCTGATAAACCCTGAACAGCAGTGCCTATACGCGCCGTATTCATAAATGTAAACATACAGTTTAGACCACGATTTTCAGGACCAATTAAGTAGCCTGTTGCGCGGTCAAAGTTGATTACGCATGTTGCATTTCCATGAATGCCCATCTTGTGTTCAATCGAACCGCAACGTACTGCATTACGTTCACCAATAGAACCATCCGCATTAATTTTAAATTTAGGAACAATGAATAAGGAAATTCCTTTTGTTCCTTTTGGTGCGCCAGGTAGACGTGCAAGAACAATATGAATAATATTGTCAGCCATATCATGCTCACCAGCAGAAATAAAAATTTTCTCGCCAGAAATTGCATAACTTCCATCCGCATTAGGTTCAGCTTTGGTACGAATGATGCCCAAGTCAGAGCCTGCTTGAGATTCTGTTAAGCACATTGTTCCTGTCCATTCCCCCGAAATAAGTTTAGGAAGATAGGCATCTTTTTGCGCTGTAGAGCCGTGATATTCTAATGTACGTACAGCACCGTGAGACAAACCAGGGTACATTCCCCATGCCCAGTTTGCTGTTCCAACCATTTCAGAAATAACTGTACCTAAAGAATTTGGTAATGCTTGACCACCATATTCCTCAGCAGCTGAAAGCGATGGGAAGCCAAGTTCGATGTATTTTTGATAGGCTTCTTTAAAACCTGTTGGTGTTGTCACAACACCATCATTCCAAGTACAACCTTCGCGGTCACCTACTTGATTAAGAGGAGAAAGTTCCTTTTCACAGAAGTCTGCCGCAGCTTCTAGATATTGATCAATCAATTCACGACTTACGGTTTCTTGAAATGCAGGTAACTTCCCATAATGTTCTTCAACATTTAAAAGTTCATGCAAAACAAATTGCATATCACGTAAGGGCGCTTTGTATTGTGGCATATCGGTTTCCTCAATACTGGTTTAACCAGCGTTATAATCATGAATAAATTTTTTCTACGTGCCTTCTCTAGCACGGTTTACATGTTCTTAATCGTGCAACATCTTATGTTAAGGTACAAGTATTTTTAGGGTGTATCTTAGTGACTGTAAAGTCAAAAAAAAATAACTTGAAATATGTAACTATATAAAGTGTATATAATTTTAGCTTTTATTGTGTGATATAAATTGTCAAAAAACGTAAAGATAAGTTGAGTAATAAAAAAGCGCGAAAAGCGCTTTTTTATATGATGAAAGTAATTAAATTAATTTTTAAGACTTTTGTATTGGCATCATGGGTTGATTGGGAATAAAACGGACATTACATTGTCCATTAATTACTTGTTCTCCGAGTTTAATTTGAATCGCAGTTCCCACATTTCTTCCTTGGCAAGCTTGAGAAACGGCTTTTTGCTGTGCCTGTCTTTGCGCTAAATGTTGATCAAATTGTTGGGTTAATTCAGCACGTCGAGCATCTGTGAGCGGTTCATTATGATGCATTCTCATCCCTGAGTTTTTCATCTTGTTGTATATTGATGAATGCTCATCTTGCATAGGTCGATTTTTACCGCGCATTTGTTTATATTCTTTATCATTTGGTTGAAAAACTAATGTGCATGTTCCATCAATTTGTTGATCTTTCATTTTAATTTGTGCAGTTGAGCCTGCAAGTTTACCTTCACAAATATTTTTTCTTTGTCGCATTTCATTTCGTTGTTCAGCATGCATTGTCTTCATCTCTCGACGATGATCTGAAGATGTATCACGATTATGCGATGAGTTATGCATTTTTTTTGAGTCATTTAAATCTTTGGTATTTGGAGTGGACTGACAGGCTGTTAATGCCCCAATTGCCAATAAGCCTGTTATAGCCATAGAAACTTTGGTCATATTCATTATATCAATCCTTAAAAATTCAGTTATTCTTCAATGGTTAAAGAATAAGTAATAATGATGAAGAAACAATGAAGAGTTTTTTTAGGCTACGTTCGTTACAATGACAAATATAGAGAAAAATAGAGAGTTCATTTGAAAGTTTTTCGAATACCCATTGCTTTACGCTTATTTTTGACAGTGCTTCTGACAACTGTACTTCTTACTACTGTCAGTTTAGGGGTATTACATTGGGCAATGCAAAAAAACTTTGCGAAGTACGTTGCAGATGTTGAAATGCAAAAACTTGATCATCTGATGGCAAATTTAGCTGAAGTTTATGCGGTGCATCATGATTGGGGAAATGCAATTCAAGCACAGATTTTACAAATTGAAGGAAATGCTGGCCCTGATGATTATGATCGTCTTTCTCGTTGGTGGTTAAGACGTCAGTATGATATTGCCTTGCAACAGCGATATTTTGAAGAACATACTTTAATGAACTCAGATAACTTAACAAAAACACAAGAAAAGCAGGGACTAACTGAAGAAGAATTAGAATTGATACGAATGAATTTACCTTCAGAATTTCAACCTTTCGAAGGTTTGGTTTTCCCATTGAATTCTAGTCAAAATTTATTTAGAAATGATAAAAGTACGAATGATACTTTAGCGAATGGGAAGAAAAAGAAGCAATATATTGCAATTCCTGACCGTTTGGGTTTAAGTTCGAGATTATCTTTATATGATTTAAATCATCAATTTATTGTAGGTGAACCTGCACTTGATCAGATGTCATATCGGCCGATTGTTGTAGATGGAAAAATTGCAGGATATTTAGGTTTAAAACCTGTTCTAGATCAAGATGATGCATCGAGTATTAATTTCTTTAGTAATCAAAAGCGCTATCTCTTTTTGGTTTATGCTGTGACTTTTTTGGTCAGTTTGATTGCGGCATCACTCTTGGCGACATATTTTAAGATTCCAATTCAGCGTCTATTAAATGGTACTCGAGAATTAACAAAAGGAAATTATTTACATCAGGTTAAAATTAATCGTAATGATGAACTTGGTGATTTGTCGAATGAGCTGAACCAATTGGCAATTATTCTAGATCATCATGAAACATCTCGTCGTCAATGGGTTGCAGATACTTCACATGAATTAAAAACCCCTTTGGCTGTTTTACAAGCACAGATTGAGGCGATGCAAGATGGTATTCGTAAACCAAGCACTGAACATTTTGCCTCAATGTTGCGCCAAGTCACTAGCTTAAAAAAGTTAACTCAAGACTTAGCTGATCTGGCACAAGCTGAAGCTATGCAGTTGAAATGTTATTTTTCTGAAGTTAATCCTTGGACGGTGATTCAACAGGAAATTGAAAACTTTAGACCTAAATTTGAACAAGCAAATTTAACGATCAGTGCGGAAGGGGAAAATAGCCTATTAAAAATTGATATTGATCGATTTAAACAAATTATCGTGAATTTAATTGGAAATAGTATTCGGTATACCGAAGCAGGTGGTCAAGTTCATATTCATACAGAGCAATCTGCAACCCATTGGACAGTCTATGTAGATGACAGTCCATTAGGATTAACGGATGAACAATTAGCCAATCTTGGTCAGCGGTTTTATCGTGTGGATGACTCGAGAACCCGTTCGACTGGAGGGACAGGTTTAGGTCTCGCATTGTCTGCCAAAATTACTGAAGCATTAGGCGGGCAACTGAGCTTTGATCATTCACCGCTTGGTGGCTTACGTTGTAAGTTAACTTTTCCAAAAGATATTAAACAATAAAGGAAGATAGATATGAAACATGTGATGTTAGTGGAAGATGAAGTTGAATTAGCACAGCTTGTTCGAGATTATCTAGAAGCTGCTGGTTTTGAAGT
The DNA here is from genome assembly GCF_002135375.1 of Acinetobacter sp. ANC 4558. Taxonomy (GTDB): domain Bacteria; phylum Pseudomonadota; class Gammaproteobacteria; order Pseudomonadales; family Moraxellaceae; genus Acinetobacter. The sequence goes on from NZ_NEGH01000012.1 coordinate 80,589, forward strand.
AAGTATGTTTCACGATGGTCAAGAGGCATATCATAGTTTTATGCAACGTAAACCTAGTCTTATGATTTTAGATTTGATGGTTCCTCGTATGGATGGTTTGACCATTTGTCGTAAAGTACGTGAACAATCTGATCTTCCAATCATTATGGTGACGGCAAGAACCGAAGAAATTGATCGTGTTCTTGGACTGAATATGGGAGCAGATGATTATGTCTGTAAACCATTTAGTCCAAAAGAATTGGTTGCGCGTGTTCAAGCAGTATTACGTCGCTTAGAGAGAAAAGCAGAGCCAGAAACGAATGATTTATTCAGAATGGATAAAGCGCAACAACGAATTTGGTATCAACATAAAGCGCTCAATTTAACACCAACTGAATTTCGCTTATTAGAATTATTTTTAGAGCATGTTGGGCAGGTTTATTCACGTGCGCAATTGTTAGATCATATCAATCCAGATAGTTTTGATGTTGCTGATCGCGTCATTGATAGCCATATTAAAAATTTACGTCGTAAAATTTCAGATGCAGCAGAAACTGGAAATCGCCATGAGTGGATTCAAGCTGTTTATGGCGTTGGCTATCGCTTTGAATATCCAGATGATTAAGTATTAATTTTAATTCATTAATGTTTATTTTTTAAAGATCAATTTTATTGGTCTTTTATTTATTTTGTAACCGAAATCAATCAGGCTAATTCATTTTGGATCATTAAAAATGCAATCAATTATAATTAGAAAAGCCACATTACAAGATATTCCAGAGATTGTGATTTTGGTCAATCTTTCTTATAGATCTCAGGAGTTTAGAGGGTGGACAACAGAAGCTGATATCATTGCTGGAGAGCGAATTCAGCATGATCAAGTCAAAAAAATAATTATGGATAATTGTTCAAATTTATTTTTAGCTTATACAGAGCATCACTTAATCGGCTGTGTACATTTACAAATTGAGGATACATATGGATATATTGGTTTATTAACGACCCATCCAAAAATTCAAAACCAAGGGCTTGGCAAAAAATTATTGCACTATGCTGAGTGTTATGCGCTAGAACATGATCAAATCAGAGTTTTTAAGCTCTCTGTATTGTCAACAAGAGTAGAACTTATCGCCTTTTATGAGCGAAGAAATTATATTTTTACAGGACATATAGAAGATTATCCGCTGAACGCACAGGTGGGCATTCCTTTAAATGTAAAAATTCAAGTATTTCATTTAAAAAAAATAGTCTAGATCTAATCAGATACGAAACCTCTCATTTTTATCAACCCAAAGTCACATAATATTTATTGTATATTCTTAGAATACTTATTCTGTTTTCGAATGATTTGATGTGTTTTATAAGTTGGGGAAATTCATACTTATATTGAAGTCTATATTGAGCAACAACAATACTGATATGAAAAATTAAAGAGAATATTAGGGTGCTATTCAAGATGAATAAATTAACGATTTCATGTTGTTTTATTATGCTGATGCTTTCTGCATGTACTGAAAAAGTTGCAGATATCACTAAAAATACAGATCAAAGCCAAGTAGGCGTTATGACATCACCTGCGGGCAACTGGGAAGCAAAAGAGCAAGAATTATCATCACAAAATAAACTAGATGTTCAGTCTGATTTATCCGAGTTGAATCTTATTATCAATGGAATGAATACACATGCGATTGCCTTGAGAGAGGAAATTGTTAATGCAGCAAATGACTCTGTGAAAATCAAAGAAATTTTAGTGCGAAATGACAATGTTCAGCAAGAAGGTCTTCAACATTTAAAGGGGTTATCTTTGAAAAGTGCTGAGGTTCAGCGTATACGTCTTTTATTGATTGAAAATTTACTCATCATTCAACAGATGTATAAACTATCTGAGCAGCCTGACTTTGATTTGTCTAGACCGAATAATGAATTAAAAAAATTATCTTTACGCTCACAAGATTTACAACAAAGTATTGGTAACCAACTTGATCATTTAAATAGTGAATTTAAGTAATTAAGGTATTTTTCATTTCTTAAAATTAAAACATTCATAAACAAGAGATGCTGTTGTGGATAAGGTTGAAGTTATGCACAACAGCATAGTCAAAAAAAGCATTATGATGAGCAACTCACCATGATTTCTGGTTGATCATCAGGCAAAGGCCCTAAATCTGCAATTGTTTCCAAGTCAGGCTGTTTCGTAAAAGGTGTTGTGAGTAAATTAAATAACCGTTCTACTTCGGAAAAGTCATTTTTTTCAGCCAATTCAATGGCCTTTTGCGCCATGTGATTTCTTAGAATATAGTGTGGATTTACGCTTTGCATGATTTTGTCTGACGCTTCTACATCATGATGCTCTCGAAGTTGTAGATATTGAGTTAAAAAACTTTCAAATTGACGTCGATCTAAGCAGTCATCTTTCAGTGCTTCATATTGCTTGTTTTGTAATCGAATAAAGCTTTGTGTATAGTCAAGTTGTTCAGTTTTTAATACATGTAAAAAAGCCATTGCGCATTCAAAACTTTCTTTATGAAAAGTGGGTAACCCCATTTTTTGTTTTAAGCCATGTTGATAATGTTCTAAAAAGGTCGGTTCGAAATGTTCTAAACACTGTGCAAGCTTTTCTTTCCAGACTTCTTTGTCAATATTTATAGGACAAAGCGGCACAAGATTATTTAGCCACATCCATAAATTCCAATGCCCAATACTCGGCTGTTGTTGGTAGGTATAGCGACCATGATGATCAGAATGATTGTTAATCCAATTTGGGCGGAACCGTTCTAAAAATCCATAAGGACCAAAATCGAGCGTTGAACCTGTAATGTTTAAATTATCTGTATTCATTACGCCGTGAGCAAAACCAACCAATTGCCAATGTGAAATCATGACAGCAGTACGTTGAATCACTTGAGTAGCAAAAGCGAGGATAGGTTGTTCTGCATCTAAACATTCAGGATAGTACCATTCAATACATTTTTTTGTGAACTCAGGCAAAAGATCAGGTTGATATTGATTTATCCATTCAAAATGTCCTAAACGAATATGGCAATCTGATGTACGGAGCATCATTGCACCAGGTTCTAATTTTTCTCGCTGCACGCCCTGTGTTGATGTGGTAAAACCAACCGCATCACTCGAAGGAATTCCTAACGAATTTAATGCATGACCAGCCAAATATTCTCGAATCACGGATCGAAGAACAGCACGTCCATCGCCCATTCGTGAATAAGGCGTTAAGCCTGCACCCTTTAAATGTAAATCGATTGTTTGATGATTTTTATCTAAAATTTGAGCAATCAGCAAACCACGCCCATCACCCAATTGACCTGCCCATTGTCCAAATTGATGTCCTGCATAGACCATTGCAAGAGGCTCAAATTCTGCAAAAGTTTTTTGCCCGCTACATATTTCGACCCAATCGTGTTGATCTTGCTCTGACCAATGAAGATGATTGGCTAAATTTACATTAAAATGACCTGCTTTTGCGCCAAGTAAAACTTTAGGCTGCTGCTGATGATAAAGCTTGGCGTTTAGAGAAGAGTAGCGAGGATTAAATTGCATGATAATGAATATCTTAAAACTTCAAGTTTCAATATATCAAAGTTAATTGAAAATAGTAGCGCTGTTCAGTGTTAATCCACAATAAATAATTTTGCACCTTTAGCCGTAAATGAACGATGCGCTTCAGCATGATCTGCAACTTGATAACTCATACCAGCATGGAGTGTAAATATTCGACCATCTTTTAACTCTGTAGAAAGCTCGCTATCAATACAAAATAGAATATGTCCTTTAAGACACCAATGATCTGCAAGATAATTAACTGAATAAGTTACCATTCTTACTCGAATTTGATCAAATTGTTGTACTTGCCATAGGGCATAACCTTTTTCACCTTCATAGCGCTGTGAGGGGATTTCTTCCCAATTGGTGATATTAAAAGGAATATTTTGTAATTTCATCATTGATCTCTTCTTGATGGATAACGATAAGGCATAAAAAACCCCATTTAGGGGCTTTTAAAAATTATTCAGAGATTGTATTTTTTTTGACATTTCTGAGAAGTAAATTCAAAGTTTCTCTATGGTAAGACAAACGTTGTTCAACCAATTGGAATTCGACTTTAAGTTTGTCATCCATTTGATGAATTTTTTCAGCAACAGATGCTTTCTTTGCTTGAATTTCTTGCTCTTTTAATTTAGCCCAATCGTTTAACGTTTGTGTAAAGGCTTCATATTCTTGAGAAACGCGTGATTTAACATTACACATATCTTCAGTCACATTCAGACCATAAATTGCTAAGTCTTGTTCGGCATATTTAAATTTCATTGCCAATTCAGCTTTTTTAATGTTAAAGCTTGGAATACGACGTAAATTTTTCGCTAAACCTAACTTTGAGCAAGTCCAAATCAACCATTTTGTTGGATCATACTGCCACCATTTGACGCCATTACGGTAGTCGTATTGGAAAATATGGTGATAATTGTGATATCCCTCACCCCATGTTGCAATGGCTAACCAAAAGTTATCACGTGCTGTATTTTCATCTGTATATGGGCGTTTCCCCCACATATGGCATAATGAATTAATAAAGAAGGTAACATGATGGCTTAATATAAGGCGCATAAGCCCGCCTAATAATAAAACACCGCCCATGTCTCCAACCGCCCAGCCAATAGGTAAAAGAATTGCAGAATGAACGACAACGACCATTGGAACATAATATTTGTGTTGGAACATGACGAGCTTATCGTTAAGCAAGTCTGGTGCATTTTTAAAGTTTGGTTCGGCTGCTGGGTAGTCGCGCAGCATCCATCCTATATGGGCGTACCAAAATCCTTTATTAATTGAATAGGGATCTTTTTCGATATCATCGACATGACGATGGTGCGTACGATGACCTGAACTCCAGTACAAAATACTATTTTGTACTGCAAAGGTACCCATAATCATGAACAGAATTTTTAAAGGGAGTGTTGCTTCATACGCTCGGTGAGCCCATAAGCGGTGATAACCAGCTGTAATACCCAGACTACTAACACCGAGTAAAACAAACATACTGATCCAAGCCGCTAAACTAAAATCATGATGATATGCATAAAGTGGTATTGCAATCACAGCAACGATAGGCAAAAACACTAATGCAAAAATTGCAACCCAGTTAAATGGGGCTTTGGGTAGGGGAGTGGTCATCTCCAGCAATACTCCTAGAACCTTGGGAGGTATCATTAAAAAAGTCTAAAAAGAAACTCGTTCATTTTTTAGCATATTACCATGTTTAAATATACTTTCATTAACATTATTGTACAGTTGTATTGTTGCAAAAAATATGAAAATAATATGAAGAGATGATTGATTTTATCAAAGTTTTTGTTCAAAAAACTCAATTTATACGATGTACCTGCTTATTAATGGTTTTTAAAAACAAAATTAAGTATGATCTAGCTTAAAGTGATGAAGCATTCGTTGTGGAAAATCGGTAATTAGCCCTTGAATTCCTAAATCTTTAAGATACTGCGCACGTTTTATATCATTTACGGTCCAGATACTAATATCTAAATTTGCCTGTTGGGTCGCTTGAATAATTTTGTCATTAGCAAGTTGATCCATCCAACCAATTTGAGCGCATCCAAGCTCAAGCGCTTGGTCAATTGCTTTGTATTGAATATTCTCTTCAATGAGTAATCCATGCTTAAATGGTGTATTTCGTTGGTTTAATGTATGATGAATTTTAGTATCAAAACTCGTAATGACAGCAGATTGCTCAAAACCTGCAAGATGTAAATGTAGCGTTTCTACAATATTTTCAGCTTCACGCATGTCTTTAACTGCTTTAACTTCAACTTCAATATGATCAAAATCTTGAATAATGTTTAATGTTTCAGAAAGTAAAGGAGTTGCTTCATGCGTAGGCCAATTTGCCCAGTGAAAAGACTGATTGTATTGATCTAATTCACATGAAGTACATTCATAAAGTGACTTATTTTGTCCTGTTGTACGTGAAAATTGATCATCGTGCATAATGATTAAGGCATTATCTTTGAGTTGTCGAACATCAAATTCAACAGCACGAAGACCTAAGTCATGAAGGTATTGAAAGCCACCCAAAGTATTTTCAGGTGCTTCACCACGTGCTCCACGATGACCGATAATTTTCATAAAGTACTCAATTTTAATGTTTGTTATTTAGTTTTTTATCATGTATTTAAATTATTTCATTGATATTTTTTTGCCATAAGACTTCTGTTCCTTGTTCTGCACGTTGTAATGCACGTGAAGCAACAAATAACCAGTCTGATAAACGATTTAATAATTGTAAGGATGTTGCTTGAATATTCTGATCACGCGCATGTACCGCCATTAAACTTCGTTCTGCACGACGACAGATCGCACGTGCTTGATGAGCAAAGCTACAAGCTAAAGTTCCAGAAGGAAGAATAAAATCTTTTAACATCGGCAAATTTTCATTCCATTGATCTATTTCTTGTTCTAAATATTCAATGGCTACAGCTTGTACAAGATTGAAGTTTGGAATACAGACTTCACCGCCTAAATCAAATAACCAATGTTGAACTAAACTCAGTGATTTATCCCACGGAGCTTTATGTTCAATTGTACTTACTGTGATTTGGGCACGTAATACACCAATAGCAGCATTAAGTTCATCAACATCGCCAAGTGCATGAATACGTAAATCATCTTTGGAAATACGTGAACCATCGCCTAAACCCGTTGTTCCAGCATCTCCAGTACGTGTATAAATTTTACTTAAACGATGCCCCATAATTTTCTTTTACCTACTAAATGTATTGTGTTGTCCTAAAAAAGGATAATGTTTTTAGACATTATCCTCTAATTTTAAAGTGTTGGCATTAATATTTTAACGTTACGCCGACGGACGCTAAACGGCCACCATTGATGTAATAACTACCACTACCATAAGCTGTACGATATTGACTATCGCCAACATTTTGAATGTTTGCAAAGAGTTTAATCATGTCATTAATATTATAATAACCATTCATATCAACACTAAAGTGACCAGGAATAATGGCATTATCGTAAGCACTATTATCTGAAGATGATACAGCGATAAGTGTTGTTGAAAGTCCATATTGTGCATTATCCCAGCCAACAGTAAGTGATGCTTTTTGGCGTGGACGACGACTTAAATCAGTATTTAACGTTGTATTTTGAGCTTTTACATAATTGTAAGAGAGATTGCTATAAAATTCATTAAGTTGCCATTTAATATATGCTTCAGCACCTTTAAAAAGAGCTTTATCAATGTTTTCAAATTGATAAGATGTTTGGGCTGTTGAATCGATTAAATCTTTAACTTTAGTTCGATATAAAGAAATACCCGTACTTAAGCCATAATTTAACTTTTGATCTAAACCAATTTCATAAGACATGCTTTTTTCAGGATTTAAGTTAGGATTTCCACCCCACGCACTATATAACTCATTGAGATTCGGTGCTCTAAAAGCACTACCAATATTGGTATAAATACTGGTTAATGGTAGTAATTGATAACGAACAGCTGCTTGGGCAACGGTATTGGTGCCATATTTTTGATTGTCTTCAATACGAACACCAACTTGGCTATGAATACCATTTTGATCATATTGGTGTTGAACAAAGTAACCCGTTGAATGAACAGAATCTTGGTAGCCTGAACCATAAGAAAGAATATCACCTTCAGTTTTTTGATGTGCGACACCTAAAATGATATTTTGTGCTGGGGTGAACTGCCATTTTGTATGAATTTCAGCTTCTTTAGTCTTGCTATGAATGAAATCTGGAGTTTGATTTTGATCAAGATCATCTTTGAACTGAGATAGGCGAGCATTCAGTTCTAATTGTTCATTTAAATTGACTTGTGCTTTTAAATTAATGATTTCATTTTTAAAATCTTGACTCACAATTTTATTAGATAAGTCATATTCGCCCATACCTTGATTTTGACTGTAATCCAGTGAAAGAGCATAGTTTTCTTTTTTAACACCAACTTTGGTGCTAAAGCCTTTTTGGTGGAAACCTGCATCTTCAGCATTTAGATTATTTTTAACTGGTGTACCATCGGTTGCTAAGTTTTGACCACGAACTTGCGCATAAAAGCCATCTTCAAAAAGGTCTGCTCCAACAATAGCTTTATAGGTATTATTTTCACCATATTGCCCTGTAACAAATGCACCTGTTTTTTCAGGAGTTTGCGTAATTAATTGAACAACACCCCCAATTGCGTCTGTACCATATAAAACAGAGGCTGGACCTTTTAAAATTTCAATTTGCTTAATGTCAGATGTATCTAAAAAAGGCAGTGATGCAGCACCTGTAGATGCTGCATTTAAGCGAACACCATCTTGTAGTACGAGTGTTTGAGTTGAGTTTGTGCCACGTAAGAAAATAGAAGATTGTTGTCCATAGCCACCAAGTTGCACAATATTCGCAGCTGCTTCACGTTTTAATAATTCAGGTAATGAGGTTATTGGCGATTGCTGAAGCACTTTCTGATCAATAACAGAAATTCGAGCAGGAATTTCATCAATTTTTTCTTCAGATAAAGTTGCTGTTACAACCAAAGGCTCTAAAACTGCATTAACTGCTGGTTGAGTTGATGTTTTTTCAGTTGCGGAAGTTGTGGTTGAAAAACTCATTGCCAAAGCAATAGCGCCCACAAGTGTTGTTGGTTTAAAATAGTAAGACATGATTAAGCTCCATACATTCACTCCCCGTGAATGATTGAGTGGCTGGAACAACAAGCAGGTATCCGGACTTAAATAAAGTTATGTCAACATAACAAACTTATCGACCTTCCCACAAAATTGCAGTGGTCTAAATTAAAAATTTATAAAGATAAGTATTTCATTTTACCGTTGCGGGGGCAGTGTTGGATTTACACCAACTTCCCTTGAGCTATATGGCGTGAACTTGTTGCATTTGTGTGCAGTATAAAGTTTGTCATGTTATGAAACAATTGCCAGTGAAAGAATTTTATGCTGGAACTTTACTCAAGCAAGATGAATTGCATTACAATGGTTTGCCCATATATTTAAAGATGGGCATGGAACAAGACACCGAATAGAGCCAATTTGATGCAAACCCGTGTAAAAATATGTGGAATTACAAGAATTCAGGATGTTTATTCCGTTGTAGCGGCTGGTGCAGATGCAATCGGATTTGTTTTCTATGCGCCAAGTCCACGCAGTGTGAATAAGACACAAGCACAATTGTTACTTCAGCATCTACCGCCTTATGTACAAACCGTTGGATTATTTGTAAATGCTACTGCTGAAGAAATTCAAGATATTCTTCAAGATGCGCCCATTGATATTCTGCAATTTCATGGCGATGAAACTGCAGCGCAATGTCAGCATATTGCAAAGCAAGTCGGACGTCGTTGGTATAAAGCGATTCAAGTCAAACCAGACCTAGATATCGTTGCAACGATACAACAATATCAACATGCGGGAGCAAGTGCCGTATTGTTAGATGCTTGGCATCCTGAATTGAAGGGTGGCACAGGGCACCGTTTTGATTGGACTCAATTTCCACAACTTGATATTCCTTTAATTTTAGCAGGTGGTTTAACCCCTGAAAATATTGAAGACGCTATACAAACGACACGAGCATATGCAGTGGATGTGAGCGGAGGCGTAGAATCCGCAAAAGGTATTAAAGATCAGCAACTCATACAACGCTTTATGCAAGGAGTCCATCGTGGATCAGCAAAACAATGTGATTGACTATACCCAATACCCAGATGAAAAGGGGCATTTCGGTATTCATGGCGGACGTTTTGTGTCAGAAACTCTTATGGCAGCATTGGAAGATTTAGAAAAACTTTATTTTCGAATGAAAGATGATGAACAGTTTTTGGCAGAATTCGATCGTGACCTGAGCTTTTATGTCGGTCGTCCAAGTCCTTTATATTATGCTGAGCGATGGTCGAAAGAGTTGGGTGGTGCGCAAATTTATTTAAAACGTGAGGATTTAAACCATACGGGTTCTCACAAGGTAAATAACACCATTGGTCAAGCATTACTTGCAAAACTTTCAGGTAAAAAACGGATTATTGCAGAAACGGGTGCAGGTCAACATGGTGTTGCAACCGCAACAATTGCAGCACGTTTAGGTCTTGAATGCGTTGTATTTATGGGGGCTGAAGATGTTAAACGTCAAGCCATGAATGTTTATCGTATGCGGTTATTGGGTGCAACAGTTGTGCCTGTAGAAAGCGGTTCAAAAACCCTGAAAGATGCAATGAATGAAGCCATGCGTGACTGGGTCACAAATGTTGATTCAACATATTATGTTATTGGTACGGTTGCAGGTCCACATCCATATCCACAATTGGTACGTGACTTCCAGTCAATTATTGGTCGTGAAGCACGCCGTCAAATTCAAGAACAAGCTGGGCGTCTGCCAGATGCGCTCGTGGCGTGTGTGGGAGGTGGTTCAAATGCAATGGGCTTGTTCTATCCATTTTTAAATGATCCCGATGTGAACATGTATGGTGTTGAAGCTGCAGGTTATGGTATTGAAACAGGACAGCATTCTGCACCTCTCAATGCTGGGCATGTCGGTGTATTGCATGGCAACCGAACGTATTTAATGTCGGATGAACAAGGTCAAATTATTGAAACACATTCAATTTCAGCAGGACTGGACTATCCAGGTGTTGGGCCAGAGCATAGCTTCTTAAAAGATATGAATCGTGTGAATTATGTTCCAATTAATGACACAGAAGCACTTCAAGGTTTCCGTGATTTAACCAAAATTGAAGGCATTATTCCTGCACTTGAAAGTTCACATGCTATGGCTTATGTCACCAAACTGGCACCTACAATGTCAAAAGATCAAATTATTATTGCTACGGTTTCAGGCCGTGGAGATAAAGATTTAATGACGGTTGCACGAATTGATGGTGTTGAAATGGTTGAAATGTAATATTTTTATTTTTTAATAAAATAAAAAGTCATTACTATTTTAAAAGCTATAATGATCAATATCATTATAGCTTTTTTACTTTAATAAGATCTGAAAAATAGGCTGTCATTGATCTAGACGCGCCTAGATCATCCTAGAGTTGAAACTGAGTTATATGTAAGGAGAGGGAATGTCAAATTTGTTTATTGTGATGCTAGGTGGGCGGCATAAGCAGGCAAATATAGAAATACATGATATTGTCTTTGTGATCGGGCATACTCTCGAAGAAACATATCCCCAACTTAGGCAGGCTTGGTTTGGAGAACAAAAGGGTTTACATATTGATGCTTGGATGAAAGTGAATGGTATTGAAAGCGATGGTATTTATTATCAAATTAAATTAACTCAAAATGCATTAAATGCACATCATCGAAAATTATTTTTCCTTAATTTAGGTGGCTACTCAGAATTAGAATTTGGTGAATTGCATCGTTATATTTTGGTCGTTGCTCCAGATATGATGACAGCAAAGCAACGTGGAAAAGCCTATATACATAGCGAATGGATCAAGCCACATACAGATCAGGTGCTTGAAGTGGATGATTGTATTGCTGTGAATCATGTCAATGGTTACCAAATTGAATTAATTGAAAATCAGTCTTTAACTCAAAATAATTTATGGGAAAATTGTTATATTCCGATTGATCATGATGAGCGTTTCTAAAGTAAAAAATTGGTTCATTAAGTAATAAAGTTTAATGCATGAATAAAAACTGTATTTTGTTGTCTTAAAATTAAATTGTAGTACAAAGATAATGACATCTTTGTACTACAAATAGAGAACTGATTACCTATTAAAACGACTGATTTGCTCTAAGGCCGCTTGTAGATTTTTAGCATTAGGCTGTTGTCCTTTAATTGGGCGATTGTGTTTGTCCAAGATGGAATATTGACCAACAACACCGACTTCTAAAATAGACTCTGGGCTAATAATGGCATAACTACTATAGTTTGAAGCCAGAATCCAATCACGTGCAATCGGTGGACCAAATAAATCTTCACCTACAGAATAATCGTGTACATCATTATTCACACCGAGATAGTTTTTCATAAGGGTTGGAATGACATCTTGGTGGCTTGTATACGCATTACTGTCCCATTGCATGATTTGAGATTCTTTGACTTTAGGTCCAATAATGACAAACGGAACTTTTACTTGTGGATCGGTATAGTTACTGTTATGTCCCCAATAGTTGTCCTTATTATCATTGACCTCTTGACCATGGTCTCCTGTAATAATAATCACCGTATTTTCCAAATCACCAGATTGTTTCAACTTGTCTAAAATGATTTTAATTTGGCTGTCTACAAAGTGCACACTGGTTTTATAGCGATTCATCATTAATGAACGATCAGTGTCATTATTTAATTTAAGGTAATTCACCTCATTCAACATTGGTTCATAACGATGAGGATAATCTTTTGGAAAATCATAACCATGTGGCGCATCATAGAATAAGAATGAAAAGTATGGTTTAGATTGATCACGATGATCAAACCATTCGATCCAGTCTTTCGTTAAGTTTTTATCTGCATCGGATGGACTTGGACCCTGTGAACCTACACGAAGGTTTTTAACATTCGCAAATACAGTTTGATGAAATTCAGGGTTGGTCAACTTTGCAGAAGCAAACAGCCCTAAATCATAATTTAATTCTTGTAAGCGATCTATAAATACAGGACTTCTATGATTCGCAAGCATGGCATGCCAATATGTGCCTGGAATACCATAAAATAAACCAAAGATACCAGTGCGTGTCGCATTTCCTGCAGAAATATGATTATTAAATATTTTTCCTGATTGTGCAAAACCCCAGACATTTGGCGTATTGTCGGCATTAAATGTATCTGCACGCCATGAATCTACAGCAATTAGTACAATATTTAATGGCTTTTCAATGGGTTCTACTTGAAGCGCTTGACGAGGATAATTCAGATCACTTTTATTACTCAGCGACATGGCTTTTTGCTTTTCTAATGCTTTCTCATCAATCCAGCCATATTTTTCCATGGTACCATTGGCAGTCGTTGGATAAAATAGAGGAAGGTATTTTTTAGTGACCGTCACAGGTTGATAGACATTTGCAACAGCCCAAATGTGAATACCATGTGAAATAATGAAGCAAATAAAAAAGAGTGCTGTAAATTTTTTGCCGAATTTCCATGCGGTCAATGTTTCAGTCTTTTTCTCTAAATAGACCAACAGAAAATATTGAGCCGCCCAAACAATAACAATTCCCGCGATGGTCATGAACCATGTCATAAAGCCAAAGCTGACCACCTGACCAGACATGACCAATTCGAGCATGATAATACTAATATGAAATCGATATTGTGCGAAAACAATGGTATCGATAAATAACACAATCAATGCTAAGGAAAAGGCAGCGGATTGAGTCAATCGACGGGCAATATTGGGTAAAAGTAAAAAGGGAATCAGTACAATCCCTAAACAGATCATTAATAATGCCATATGAGAAATGACACTACTGATTAAAAAGCTAAAGCCGAGTATGTCTGTTGGAAATTCGGATAAATAAACAAAATATCGACATGCAATGAGCATGGCAATAAAGGCATTTATAATCGTAAAATATAAATGAACACGTAGTTTAGATTTGAAAAACATAAAGAGTAATCTGGGTCAAAAAGAATAAGGCACATCTACAGCATATAACTAAATGAAAAGTCACAACTATAAAATGTAATTTGAGCAAAAATATAGCATAATTTTCAACGCAAATTCTATTGATCGAAGAAAGATCCAATGAAATGCCCTTGCTAGATGATGCGTTTAAATGTCATTAAAGGTGCTTTTTTTGATTGAGAAAATGGTATTTAAAACAAAAGGGAAAGAAAATTGTAATGTGTTACGAATGTTAAAATATTGAGATCGAATTTAAAACGATGTATCAGCATATGGGTGGAAATAGAGATTAAAGCAGGTTTTGCAATATCAAAAAAACAAAGTTTATGTTGTATCTATTTAATTATATTCATAATTTAAATTTAAAGCTATTTTTTATCCTAGTTAAGTATTTTTATAATCGCTGAAAAAAGGCATCTTTGATCATTGAGAAAAGCACTCAAATATCAGTAAATGTACCTTTCGGGTTGTTTTGAAAAAAATGATTTGCAAATGAAATGCGACTTCAAAGTATTGTGCTCTATTCAATGAGTAAAAAATAGCGTTACAATGCGGTGTCTTGTATTTTTACAATCGCAATTCTTCAGTTTTAATAATTCAAGGAATGTACAACCCTATGTCACGTTTAGCCAATCGATTTGCACAACTGAAATCTCAACAACGTAAGGCTTTAGTTTCTTATATTATGGCAGGTGACCCTCATCCACATGTAACAGTCCCACTCTTACATCAAATGGTTGAGGCAGGTGTCGATGTGGTTGAGTTAGGTCTACCTTTCTCAGATCCAATGGCAGATGGTCCAGTCATTGCACTTGCTGCAGAACGGGCACTTGCTGCGGGAACGAACACGTTTGATGCCTTAAATATGGTCAAAGAGTTCCGTAAAAATGATTCTGAAACACCTGTTGTTTTAATGGGGTATTTAAACCCAGTTGAAGTAATTGGCTATGAAAAGTTTGTTGCTTACGCAAATGAATGCGGTGTTGATGGTGTCCTGTTGGTAGATTTACCACCAGAAGAAGCAAAAGATTTAGATACTGTATTGCAAAAATATAATATGGATCAAATTTTTTTACTAGCTCCGACATCAACAGATGAACGTATTCAACATGTTGTAAAACAAGCAAGTGGATTTATTTATTACGTTTCCTTGAAAGGCGTCACGGGTGCTGCATCGTTAGATGTAGCTGAAGCGGCCTCACGAATCGAAAAAATTAAGCAATATACAGATATTCCTGTAGGTGTTGGTTTTGGGATTAGTGATGCAGCATCTGCAAAAGCAATGGGTAATGTTGCCGATGCAGTTATCGTGGGCAGTGCCTTTGTTAAGCAATTTGCAAGTCTAACTCCAGAACAAGCAACGACAGCAACAATTAATAAAGTTAAGGAGCTTCGAGCTGCGCTCGATGAGTTAGTATGAGTCAAGAAGTGAAAACAGGGAAAATCCTCAGCCCATCTACGCCATGGACAGCACGTGGTGTTCCAGGTATTCATATTCCTGATGAACAGCAGGCATTAAAAGCAATTTTTACAGAACCAACCATTGAATGCCCAGAATGTCATGCTTTGGTGACACGTACTGCAATGTCATTCAATGCTTATGTTTGTCCTCAATGTGATGAACATTTACGCATGAAAGCTCGTGATCGTTTAACTTGGTTTTTAGATCAAGTTGAAGCAGAACTAGGACAAGAGTTTAAAGCGAAAGATCCATTAAACTTTGTAGATAGCAAAGCTTATCCAGAGCGTATGTCAGAAGCGCAAAAGAAAACAGGCGAAACTGAAGCATTAGTCGTAATGCAAGGTTTATTAAAAGATTTACCCGTTGTGACTTGTGCCTTTGAGTTTGATTTCATGGGCGGTTCAATGGGAACGGTTGTGGGTGATCGTTTTGTTCAAGCAGCAGAACGTGCGATTCAAACACGCCAGCCTTTAATCTGTTTTGCAGCATCTGGTGGTGCACGTATGCAAGAAGGGATGTTGTCTCTAATGCAAATGGCGCGTACTTCAGCAGCAATTCAGCGTATGAAGGAAGAAGGTCTTCCGTATATTGTGGTATTAACACATCCTGTATATGGTGGTGTAACCGCTTCTTTAGCAATGCTTGGAGATGTTCATATTGCAGAGCCTAAAGCAATGATTGGTTTTGCTGGAAAACGCGTGATTGAGCAAACTGTGCGTGAGACATTGGAAGAACCATTCCAACGCGCTGAATATTTGCTTGATCATGGCGTGATCGATCAAATTGTTCATCGTCATGCATTACGTGATACTGTATATCGTATTGTGACAAAGTTGATGAATATATCTTGAACACAGCACCACTTGCATCCGATTCTTTAAATACATGGCTCGATTATTGGAGCCATGTTCATGTTACAGGCATAGACTTAGGTCTAGAACGCGTTATTCCAATTGCAGAAAAGCTGGAAGTAACAAGACCTCATGCTAAAGTACTGACGGTTGCAGGTACAAATGGTAAAGGTTCAACAACGACAACACTGGCTGCTATTCTTAATGCTCAAGGTTATCGTGTGGGTTTATATCAATCACCTCATATTTATCGTTTTAATGAACGCGTAAAATTAAATGGGATTGAGGTTGATGATCAAACATTAATTGATGCTTTTGTATTGGTTGATCAAGCACGACGTGAATGTGGTTTATCATTGTCATTTTTCGAAGCGACGACTTTAGCTGCCTTTGTTATTTTTAAAATTCAACAGTGCGATGTCTGGGTTTTAGAAGTTGGCTTAGGTGGTCGTTTAGATGTGGTCAATGTTGTTGATCCAGATGTGGCAGTGATTACCAATATTGGTTTAGATCATACCGATTGGTTGGGTGATACCATTGAAAAAATTGCATTTGAAAAAGCAGGAATTATACGTTCAGGTATTCCCGTTATTTTTGGTGGACATCAAGCATTACCCCAAGCGATTCAAAATAAAGTGAATGAATGCCAAGCTTTTTTATATGCAGTGAACCGAGATTACTTTTATCAAGATCATACGGATGGCAAAAACTGGACGTTAGCAACACCAGGTCTTACCGTTGAGCTACCATTGGGTACATTGGCATTAGAAAATATTTCAACTGCTGTTGTTGCATTATTGGTGAGTGGACTTCAGATCACACATGATGCAATCGTACGAGGGATTGATTCAGCTCGATTGCAAGGACGATTTGAAATTAGAAAAATCAAAGATAAAACGGTTATTTTTGATGCGGGACACAATCCTCACGGTGTTGCATTTTTATTAAAACAATTGAATAATTATTTAAATTATAATAATCAACATAAAGAAATTGTTGCTGTATTTTCAATGCTTACAGATAAAGATATTAAATCTGTGGTTGCGCTCTTGAAAGAAACAGTGAAGTTATGGAAAATTGCACCACTAACTGTGCCTCGTGCTGCAGACATGAGACAATTAGATGATGCTTTGAAAGGTGAAGATATACAGCACTATCATAGTGTGCAGTTGGCTTTTGAATCGGCTTTAAATGAAATAAACAATAATCAGCTGATTTTGGTATGTGGATCGTTCCATACACTAGAAGCCGTATGGGAGTATTTGGAAAATGTCAATGAATAACAAACAGCGCTGGTTGGGTGGTGTTGTTTTATTGGGTGGTGGTATTTTATTGGCTGCCTTGCTTTTGAAGGGTAAAGAAGAAATACAGCTAACTGATGTACAAGGAACATCTACAGGTCAAATACAGCAGAATAGCAGTTCATCTCAAAATGAGATGGTTCAATTGCAACCTGTGACTGTGGATATCGAAACAGAAAAACGATTATTGGCTGAGCAAAAACGTGCAAGAGAGAAATCCGTTGCAGAACAAGAGGCACGAGCAGCACAGTTTTTGGAAATGCAACAGCAAGCAGAAGCCGATGCAGCACGTAAAGCCGCTGAAGAATACGCAGCAATTAATGCACGTCGTACTGCTGCACAGCAGAGTTCGGATAATATTCCTCCAGAATTAATTGAAGATGAAAAAGTAAAACAAAAACGATTAGCAGATGAAAAGTTACTCGCACAGAAAAAACAAGAGCAACAAAAGACTGAACAAGTTAAGACTGAAAATGCCAAAAAGGAAGCTGAGCGTAAAAAGCAAGAACAGCTAAAAGCCGAACAACTTAAAATAGAAAATACGAAAAAAGAAGCTGAACGCAAAGCTGTAGAAGAAGCCAATAAAAAAGCAGAGGAAAAGAAAAAGGCTGATGAGCGAAAAAAGGCTGAGGACGCACGTAAGCTCAATGAGAAAAAAGAGCTAGAACGTAAAGAGGCAGAGAAAAAAGAAACAGCACGTAAAGCTGAAGCACAAAAAAAGGCTGAAGCGGATACAGCGAGAGATTTGCTTGAAAATGGTGATAAGCAATGGATGGTACAAGTTGCACTTGCAGTAAATGAAGCCAATGCAGATGCTTTATCTGCAAAATTAAAAGCAAAGGGCTATAAAGTGACACAAAGTCCAACTTCTAAAGGCATTCGCTTGATGGTTGGACCATCAAAAGATAGATCTTCAGCAGATATCATTCGTAAAAAGATTGCAGCTGATGAAAGTTTGGGAATGAAGTCAGCATGGGTCATTGATTGGGTACCTTTAGACAAAAGAAATTAGAAAATCAAAGATATTTTCTTTCAATATTAAGTTGATGGATTTGACAGTTCTTGTTGAATCCATTTTATATTTTTGGGACTAAAAAGTTTTTCAAGATTTGACCAAATTGGATGGAAACCGTAACCACCAGTTTTCATTTCATGTAAGGCATTTTCAGTTGACCAGTTTTCAAAAATAATGCGGTACATAGCAATAGTTGCACCCGTTCGATCAGATCCGTGATAACAGTGAATGAGAACATTTTTATTCTGTTGATGGGCGTCTTGAATAACTTTCATGACATCAAGTAAATTTTCTTTAGACATTGCATATGTTCGAATGGGAACATGTTTTAATTGAAAAGGCAGATCTTTAAATAATATTTTATCTTTGTTGGATACTCTAAGATTTAGAATAATATCAATATTGTGCTGTTTTAAAAGTGGAATGAACTCTTTTGATGGTTGTTTGCTACGGTAGACAGAAGAGCTCACACGATAAAAATTATTTGTTTTATGAATAAGAGTTCCCCATTCTATTGGGCGTTCAACATGGACATCGGCACAAGCGATGTTAAATATAGATAAACTCATCAACAACAGCGCAATACGTAAGTCATTCAACATAGTTTTATTGATCATATTTATTATTTCATTTTATTTTAAGAGATTTTGGTAGGTGTGAACATCGTTCAAATTTTAAAAATGAAATGATAGGATTGGAAGTGTCTTAAGATTATGATTTTAAAAAATATAAAATAAGTTCAACGTGTAAATATCTCAATGTTATCTTAAAACAATGCTTATTTAACGCTCTAAATTTAGAAGTGTGATGCGTATTTTAAATAGAAACCAAAGTGTAAAGCGGAAAATTAGACCATTAAACTAAAAGTTTTTCCTATAATATTAGGTTGAAATTTGATACATTACGACATCTTATGTTTCGTGTTAGAACAAAAAAGAAAGAGTTTTTTACGGTGTTGATCATAAAACACTTGTACTTCATATTTCTGGCACCATAATAATGATTGACAAAAAACTTATTCAATTGACAAGCAAGATTTAGAGAGTCTATCCATGTTGGCAAGTTTAATCGGAGGAATCTTCGGTACTAAAAATGAGCGTGAACTCAAACGCATGCGTAAAATCGTAGAAAAGATTAATGCGCTCGAGCCGACGATATCAGCTTTAAATGATGCAGACTTATCTGCAAAAACTGAAGAATTTAAACAACGCCACCAAAATGGCGAAAGCTTAGACAAATTAATGCCAGAAGCATTTGCTGTATGCCGTGAAGCAGCAAAGCGTATCATGGGAATGCGCCATTACGATGTGCAGCTGATTGGTGGTATTACACTTCACGAAGGTAAAATTGCAGAGATGCGTACCGGTGAAGGTAAAACCTTGATGGGTACTCTTGCATGTTATTTGAATGCGATTAGTGGACAGGGTGTCCATGTCATTACGGTGAACGATTATTTAGCGCAACGTGATGCTGAGTTAAACCGTCCATTATTCGAATTTCTAGGATTAAGCATTGGAATTATTTATTCAATGCAAGATCCAATGGAAAAATCTGAAGCATATAAGGCCGATATTACGTACGGAACGAACAATGAGTTTGGTTTCGATTATTTACGTGACAATATGGTATTTTCACTTGCTGAGAAAAAACAGCGTGGACTAACCTATGCCATTATTGATGAAGTGGACTCTATTTTAATTGATGAAGCACGTACACCATTAATTATTTCTGGTCAAAGTGAAGATTCATCACAGCTTTATAGTGCAATTAATACCATTCCAGCCAAATTACATCCGCAAAAAGAAGAAAAAGTAGTAGATGGCGGACATTTCTGGATTGATGAAAAACAGCGTTCTGTTGAAATGACTGAGATTGGTTATGAAACAGTTGAAGCTGAATTAATTGAAATGGGTTTATTGGCTGAAGGCGAAAGTTTATATTCGGCAGCAAATTTGAATTTAGTTCATCATGTCTCTGCTGCAATTCGTGCGCATTTTCTTTTCCAACGCAATGTTCACTACATTATTCATGACGGTGAAGTGATTATTGTAGATGAAAATACAGGGCGTACCATGCCAGGTCGTCGTTGGTCAGAAGGTTTGCATCAAGCGGTTGAAGCAAAAGAAAACTTAGAAATTCAACCTGAAAACCAAACATTAGCAACAACCACATTCCAAAACTATTTCCGCTTATATCGCAAGCTATCTGGTATGACAGGAACAGCAGATACTGAAGCTGCTGAAATGAAAGAAATTTATGGTTTAGATGTTGTGCTAATTCCAACGCATAGACCAATGGTTCGTGATGATCAAAATGATTTAATTTATTTAAATCGTAATGGTAAATATTCTGCAATTATTCAGGAAATTCAACGTATTCAAGAATCTGGTGTAGCTCCAATTTTGATTGGTACTGCAACAATTGAAGCATCAGAAATTCTATCGGATAAACTACGAGATGCTGGCATTTCACACGAAGTTTTAAATGCCAAACAACATGAGCGTGAAGCAGACATTATCGCTCAAGCAGGTGCAATACGTGCAGTGACTATTGCAACCAATATGGCGGGCCGTGGTACTGATATTTTACTGGGCGGTAACTGGAAAGTTTTATTAGCAAAAATTGAAAATCCAACGACTGAAGATGAACAACGCTTAAAAAGCGAATGGGAAGCAAATCATGAGGCTGTATTAGCATCTGGTGGTTTACATATTATTGGTTCAGAGCGTCATGAATCTCGTCGTATTGACAATCAGTTACGTGGTCGTGCTGGTCGTCAGGGTGACCCAGGTGTATCTCGATTCTTCTTATCGCTTGATGATGATTTAATGCGTATTTTTGCAGGAGATCGAATCGTTGGTATGATGCGTGCCATGGGGTTAAAAGAAGATGAAGCGATAGAACATAAAATGGTTTCTCGTTCTATTGAAAATGCGCAGCGTAAAGTAGAAGCACGTAACTTTGATATTCGTAAAAACTTATTAAAATATGATGATGTCAATAATGAGCAGCGTAAAATTATTTACTCACAACGTGATGAAATTTTAGCAGCAAGTTCTTTACATGCTTATGTCGAAGAAATGAATCGTGAGGTTATTGCTGGTGTTATTGCCAATTATATTCCACTAGAGTCGATTCATGATCAATGGGATATTCCAGGCCTAGAGCAAGCATTACAAGAAGATCTAAATATTACGCTTCCGATAGGACAATGGCTTGAAGAAGATCGTCGTTTAGATGAAGAGGCGTTGGCACGTCGTATTTCTGATGATGTAATTGCGCGTTATAACGAAAGACGTCTGCAAATGGGTGATGAGTCAGCAGTTATGCTAGAACGTCATTTTACTTTAGGCTCATTAGATCGCCATTGGAAAGATCATCTTGCAGCAATGGATTATTTACGTCAGGGGATACATTTACGTGGCTATGCACAAAAGAATCCTGAGCAAGAATATAAAAAAGAAGCCTTTAACTTATTTGTGAATATGTTAGGTGTGATCAAATCCGATGTTGTGATGGACTTGTCTCGCGTTCATGTTCCAACCCCAGAAGAACTTGCTGAGTTAGAAGCACAGCAACAAGCCCAAGCGCAAGCAATGCAACTAAATTTATCACATAATGATTATGATAATTTATTTGGTGAGAATGAGGTGGATGGTGGGTTGATTGAGCCTGTAGGGGAGATTGTACCGCCAGCAAGTCGCAACTCAGCTTGTCCGTGTGGCTCAGGGCTTAAATATAAACAATGTCATGGTAAAATCTAGATTATTGATTTAAAAGGCGGGTATATTCATATCCTGTCTTTTGAGACGATAAGATTGTTGTGACGGTCAAAGTTATTCGTGGGGTTAATAATTGATTAACTTCAAATGAAAATGAATTATGGATAAACTATGAAAAAATTACGAAATTCTTTGCTGTTAGTGACATTACTTGCTCCTGTTTTAGCATATGCAGACCAAGCACCTACGCAAGTTCCTGTAACGAATGGGCAGGTAGTGATTGAAAGTCCTCGAACTGGTATCCAGTACACAGTCCCTAACCCAAATCAACGTCCAGTGATTATACAAACCAAAGCACTTGAAGTGATTAATACAAATAATGTTGATCGCATTGTTGCTACAAATCCTGCTTTGTCACCAGAAAGTCAGCAGGCAGCAAAAAAAGCGTTATTAGATTTAGCTAAGTAATCAAGTGGTTTTATATTTAAAAAATTATTGAAAAGTCAGACATGAAGTTGATTTTTTATTGATTGCAAAAATTAAAATCGAGTGAAAGTATGCTTTCACTCGATTTTTTTGTATTTTTGATCTAAGCTTAATTTTTCTCATAATCTGATTCGGAAGCTTAAAAATGGCAGTTGGTGACGTATCTATGCCGCAGATGCATGCGGTGAAAGGTGTAAAAATTGGTTCAGCAGAAGCTTATGTACGTTATCAGAACCGACGTGACCTCGTTATTTTTGAGTTTGCAGAAGGGTCAAATGTTGCAGGTGTGTTTACACAAAATGCATTTTGTGCAGCGCCTGTACATATATCAAAAGCACATCTAAAAATCACAAACCCTCGATATCTTGTCATTAACACTGGAAATGCCAATGCAGGGACTGGCAAAACTGGGCTTGTCAATGCAGAAAAGACATGTGTCCAACTGGCAGAACTTGCTGGTGTTACAGCGACTGAGGTTTTGCCTTTTTCAACAGGTGTAATTGGTGAGCAACTACCAGTTGAGCGTTTAATCAATGGGTTAAAACCGGCATTAGATTCCTTAAGTGAAAATGCTTGGTTAGATGCTGCAACCGGAATCATGACCACTGATACTACGCCAAAAGGTGCTTCTGAGCAGTTTGTTTTGGATGGTATAACGTATACCATGACAGGCATATCAAAAGGCGCAGGTATGATTCGCCCAAATATGGCAACGATGTTGGGCTATGTTGCAACAGATGTACCCATTCGCCGAGAGCTTGTACAGCAATTATTATTTGAAACTGTAAATCTTTCGTTTAATCGAATTACCGTAGATGGTGATACATCAACAAATGATTCATGTATTTTTGCTGCAACTGGTCAGGCTGGTGGAATTGAAATTTCCTCTGATACAGATCCACGTTATTCGATAGTTTTTGATGTGCTTACACGGGTTATGAAGCGATTAGCACAATTAATTATTCGAGATGGTGAGGGGGCAACAAAGTTTATCACTATTGCTGTTGAAGGGGGTGAGAATACTCAAGAGTGCTGTGATATTGCTTATAGCATTGCGCATTCACCTTTAGTAAAAACAGCAATTTTTGCATCTGACCCAAACTGGGGGCGTATTCTTGCAGCTATTGGCTATGCAGGCGTTATAAATTTAGATGTTGAAAAAATCCAAGTTTGGTTGGATGATGTACAAATCTGTAAGGATGGTGGTGCAGCGGAAGATTATACGGAAGAAGCTGGCGCACGAGTCATGTCACAAACTGAAATGACGATTCGAGTTGATTTAGGGCGTGGAGATGCGAAAGACACGGTATACACTTGTGACTTATCTTATGATTATGTCAAGATTAATGCAGATTATCGTTCATAAATGATGATTTGAAGACCTCCATAGTGAGGTCTTTTTATACATACAGCTTTAGCTGCTGATGATATTATTTGATCAGCAAAGAGGAATAGACTTGCTGAGCAAGTGAAAAGGATAGAGAAGACTGAATGATGAATAATGCGAGCAATTTAATTGCCAATGAAGCAAAATCAATTGTGCAAGCGCATTTGGATCGTCTGGGCGAGCCCAAAGCTAACCTTATGGATGATCAGTTAAAAAAGCAAAAGTTTGAACAAATTGGTGCTGAACTAAAAAAACAAAACGCAGTGTTGGTTGCGCATTATTACTGTGATCCAGATGTACAGGAACTTGCTGAATTAACGGGTGGTTGTGTGTCGGACTCTTTGGAGATGGCGCGTTTTGGTCGAGACCACGAAGCACAAACCTTAGTGGTTGCTGGTGTGAAATTTATGGGAGAGACCGCTAAAATATTATCTCCTGAAAAAACAATACTGATGCCAACATTAGAGGCAACATGCTCTTTAGATTTGGGCTGTCCTGTGAATACATTCACAGCTTTTTGTGATCAACATCCAGATCATACCGTTGTTGTGTATGCAAATACTTCAGCAGCTGTTAAAGCACGTGCAGATTGGGTGGTTACGTCAAGTTGTGCAGTAGAAATTATTGAACATTTAGATGGTTTGGGTGAAAAAATTATTTGGGCACCGGATCAACATCTAGGGCGTTATATTCAGAAAAAAACAGGCGCAAATATGTTGTTATGGGATGGCTCATGCATTGTACATGAAGAGTTTCGTGCGCGCGGTATTGAGCAAATGAAAGCACTTTATCCAGATGCAGCAGTGCTTGTGCATCCAGAGTCGCCTGAATCTGTTATTGATATTGCTGATGCCGTTGGAAGTACATCTCAGTTAATTAAAGCTGCACAAACCTTGCCACATGAACACCTTATTGTTGCAACAGATAGAGGGATTTTCTATAAAATGCAGCAAGCGGTACCCCATAAAATATTAATTGAAGCACCAACTGCGGGAGAGGGTGCAACTTGTCGTTCATGTGCACATTGCCCTTGGATGGCAATGAATGAGTTGGATGGTATTTTATCGGTTTTACAAAAAAATGATCAGGAAATCTTTGTAGATTCTACTTTAGCAGAGAGGGCAAAGATGCCATTAGATCGTATGTTGGCATTTAGTGCGAGCCTAAAGCGTTAATAGTTGTATGAAAAATGGGTAAAATGCTTGATAAATATACGGTTGATATATTTTTTTGATTTTTTTTAAATATAGGTGTTGACGTTGAAGAGCGTCGCGCCTAGAATGCACACCGTACCGCACGATATGCGATACGAAAGCTGAGATGAACGGAGCATAGCACAGCCTGGTAGTGCACCTGGTTTGGGACCAGGGGGTCGTAGGTTCGAATCCTACTGCTCCGACCAATTCCTCAAGGCGAATCGCATGGTAGTATTATCATCGGTCATGCGCCTGTAGCTCAGTTGGATAGAGCATCCGCCTTCTAAGCGGATGGTCACAGGTTCGAATCCTGTCAGGCGCGCCAATTGGTAGCTTGGTATATAGAGCCAAATACTATGGTGGATGTAGCTCAGTTGGTAGAGCCCTGGATTGTGATTCCAGTTGTCGCGGGTTCGAATCCCGTCATTCACCCCAACTTTATAGTTGAAATTCGGAGCATAGCACAGCCTGGTAGTGCACCTGGTTTGGGACCAGGGGGTCGTAGGTTCGAATCCTACTGCTCCGACCATATTTAAAAAAACCGCTTTATGCGGTTTTTTTGTGTCTAAAAAATAAAATATTATATTAAGGCTCCTTTTAAAAGGAGCTTAATCGATTAGGGGATGATGGTGATGTTTACACGTCGATTGGTTGCTTTATTTGCATCATTCGTATTCGGAACGATTGGTTGAGTTGAACCACGACCAATCGTTACGATATTTTCACGCTTATATCCTTGCTCTATAAATAAGTCTTTAATGGCTTCTGCACGTTTTTCAGACAGTTTGAAGTTATAGTCATTTGCGCCAACATTGTCTGTATGGCCGATAATTTTTAATTTTGAGAGGTCGTATTTTAAAAGCTGTTTGGATAAGTGTGCTATTTTCTCTTTTGTTTTGGGTGCAACTTGATACTGATCAGATCCGAAAAGTAGATCATCGGGTAAACCAAGACTCCAGCCTTCTTGTGTTAGGTTGAATCCTTCGTTTTGTAAGAATCGTTTTTGTTTGTTGGATAAACCATGTGAGGCACATGCGCTTAATATTAAACTCATTACAATGAGTGAGAAGATTTTAGAGAGGTTTTTATTCATAGTGTGAAGTCCTATTATTAAGATGCAATAAACCAGTGCTCGGGTAATATTTTTGCTTTATACATAGAGCTATCTGCTTCAATAATTAATGTTTCTGGTGAATTAAAGTAACAACCAAGTGCGATACCGATACTAAAACTAAAATAAATTTCCTGATTTGCATGTATAATTGGTTTTTTACAGGAATCCAGCAAGTTTTCACAAATTGTAATTACATTTTCTTTATGTGTTATATCATTGACTAAAACTGCAAATTCATCGCCACCAAAACGCGCAATAAAATCATTTTGTCTTAAATTGGATTTTAGGCGAAAGGCCATTTCTTTCAATACGGCATCACCTGCAAGGTGCCCATATTTATCATTAATTTCTTTAAAGTTGTTATTATCAATAAATAATAAAGCAATATTTTGATTTAAATTATGTTTAAAAATATAGATCAGTTTTTCATAGAAATAATTTCTATTGGGGAGTTGTGTAAGTTCATCATGATTAGCACGGTAAGATAATTGTTGATTTTCATTTTGTAGTTGTTGGTTTGATGCTTGAATTTTTGTTAGTAATTCATTAAAAACAGAGTTAATTTCATTGAGTTCAGAAATGTTTGAATCGGAAAATCTCAACGCATAGTTTTTATTTGAGCTAATTGTTTTGGCGGTTTGTACAATTGGATTAATGGAATGCATTAAATATTTATAAATTGAATTTACAGACCAATGTAAAATAATAAATATGAATAAGAAACCAATACAGAGAGAAAAGATAATCTTCTTAAAGAACTCAACATGGCTAGATGAGTTACCGTAAACAATGAGCTTGCCGAAATATTGATTATTGTGTTCTATTTTAACTTCGATAGGTTTACTGAAGTATAAATTATCTAAAATAAATTCAAGTTGTAGTGGTGATGATTGGTACTGTATGGATTCAGTGATGGGGTTGCCTGTTTGATCCGCGACAGTAATAGATCGAATAGGGTATTCATTTATAAAATTATTTAATATTTTGTCAATAGCAGCTTTATCATTGAAAACTACCGCAGGTTGAATTCTTTCACTTAATGCTTTTGTTAAAACGGTAAGACTTCGTTTGGCATATGTACTTAAAGTGAAACTCGCGACTAAAACAAATATGATACTACATAAAAGAAATGTTAAACCCAAGATAGCGAGTTGAGATTTTTTAAATACATTGTGTAAGGAGGTGGTAGTTTTCATCTTCTCACTCTGCCTCCTTTGCCAGTAATAAAACTCGTGGATCTATTGATACTTTAGATTGATTAACGCTTTCTAAATTTATTTTAAAAGAGATTTGATTTTTTTTTCGGTATAAGCAAATAGCACTTCCTTCTTCACATTGAGCATTATTTGTGCTGATGGATAGTACAGGGGTATTGCTATAAAGATTAAGAATGGTTTGTTCTTCTCGAGGAGAGAATGTTGAAAAAATAATGACATTACAGTTATTCTTTTTTAAATCATTATTACTTATATTCTTGAGTCGATATTTATTTTGAGGGGGTGCTTTTTTTATGAGTTGGTCTGCGAGCGAAGAATTGTTGATTGTGCAGATTAAGGGAGAAGAGTTTTCTAAATTCACATAACTTAAAATGGAGAAAATGGTGGTTGTAACATTTTGAGGTTGAGTTGCATGTACTATATTAAAATTAAATATAGCTAAAAGTAAAAGAACTAAGGTAGTAAAATAAATCTTCATTATTATTAATGGCTGAAAGTATTTGATTATATTGTGTTCAAATATAACATAAAAAATGAAATACATATCAAATTGGCTTAAAAAACAGACTTTGAGTAAGTATTTTTGCACACAAAGTATTCACTTGATAGTAAATTTAAGAACAAATTTGATTTAGGGGTTGCATTGGAATGGGGATGGTGTAGAATGCACATCCATCGGCGGTGATGTTGATTAAAACTTGTTGAGAAACAAGGATTTAGCCTTAAGTGGTAAGATCTGAGAGTTTTGAGAAGGTTTTAAAAGATTAACAAAACTAGTTGACTTTCTGGAAAAAGAGAGTAATATAGCCGACCTAGCTTACTGATGACGAGTCAGTAAGAAGATCATTAAGAGAATATGAAGAACAACTTGTGTGGATTTTTACTGATTGATCGATCG
>NZ_NEGH01000013.1 GCF_002135375.1 Acinetobacter sp. ANC 4558
GATCACTTAGATTCAGGTTCAGTATCAAGTCCAAACCGTGAAACAGAATCTATGCAAGATGGTTCAGATGCTGTATCTGATTGGCCATTATTGAATGCATTGCTTAATACGGCTGGTGGAGCAACATGGGTATCTTTACATCATGGTGGTGGTGTAGGCATGGGCTTCTCACAACACTCAGGTGTGGTGATTGTTTGTGATGGTACAGATGAAGCAGCTGCACGTATTGCACGTGTATTAACCAATGATCCGGCAACAGGTGTGATGCGCCATGCGGATGCAGGTTATGAAATTGCAATTGACTGTGCAAAAGAGCAAGGTTTGAACTTGCCAATGATTACAGGTTCAAAGTGATTGAAAATTCAAAATAAATTTTGTCACAACTTTTGAGTCAGTCATTTTAATTCGGCAAAGAAGTCGCAAGAATGTACTAAAGTGATAATTAGGATATAGGATAGAAAAATGAAATTAGTGATGCAAGCAGGAAAACTAACATTATCAGAATTACGGGTAGCATATTTACATTCTGTACATGTGACATTAGATAAGGCTGCAATACCAGATATTCAAGCGAGTGTAGATTGCGTAGAACGAATCATTCAAGAAGGTCGTACAGCATATGGAATTAACACAGGATTTGGCTTATTAGCATCAACAAAGATCGCCCCTGAAGATTTAGAACAATTACAACGTTCATTGGTCTTATCGCATGCTGCTGGTGTGGGGGAAGCTTTAGATGATGCGATGGTGCGTTTAATTATGTTGCTGAAAGCAAATAGTTTGGCACGCGGTTTTTCGGGTATTCGTTTAAAGGTCATTGAAGCAATTTTGGCATTAATTAATGCAGAAGTTTATCCACATATTCCTTTAAAAGGGTCGGTTGGAGCATCTGGAGACTTAGCGCCACTTGCACATATGTCATTGGTTTTACTCGGTGAAAGCAAAGCACGACATAAGGGTCAATGGTTGTCGGCAAAAGATGCACTCAAAATTGCAGGTCTAGAGCCAATTTCATTGGCAGCAAAAGAAGGTTTAGCATTGTTAAATGGAACTCAAGTTTCTACAGCCTATGCATTACGAGGGTTATTTGAGGCTGAAGATTTATTTGCTGCTGCTACGGTATGTGGAAGCTTAAGCGTAGAAGCAATGCTTGGTTCTCGTTCGCCATTTGATGCACGAGTACATGACGTTCGAGGACAACGTGGACAAATTGATGTTGCTTCTGCCTATCGTGATTTGTTAACTGAACAAAGTGAAGTCAGTTTATCGCATGAAGATTGTGAAAAAGTACAGGATCCATATTCATTACGATGCCAACCCCAAGTGATGGGGGCGTGTTTAACCCAATTACGCCAAGCCGCAGAAGTTTTAGAAGTTGAAGCGAATGCGGTATCAGATAATCCATTAGTTTTCGCCCAAGAAGGTGATGTTATTTCTGGTGGTAATTTTCATGCCGAACCTGTTGCAATGGCAGCAGATAATTTAGCATTGGCAATTGCTGAAATTGGTTCATTGTCTGAGCGTCGTATTTCGATGATGATGGATCGTCATATGTCACAGCTTCCACCATTTTTAGTTGAAAATGGAGGAATAAACTCAGGATTTATGATTGCTCAAGTTACTGCTGCGGCATTAGCAAGTGATAATAAGGCACTGGCACATCCAGCAAGTGTGGATAGTTTGCCCACCTCTGCTAATCAAGAAGATCATGTTTCAATGGCGCCAAATGCAGGAAAACGATTATGGTCTATGGCAGAGAATGTACGCGGTATTTTAGCGATTGAATGGCTAGGTGCATGTCAGGGTTTAGATTTTCGTCATGGGCTCAAAAGTTCAGAAAAATTAGAACGTGCACGTAAAATGTTACGTGATCATGTTCCTTATTATAGTGAGGATCGTTTTTTTGCACCTGACATTGAACAAGCCAGTCAACTTTTAGCAAATGGCTGTTTTAATGAGCTAATAATAACGAATTTACTCCCAAGTCTTAAATAATAAGTCAATATTTAGCGTAAAAGGCCACATGAAGTGGTCTAATCCA
Source organism: Acinetobacter sp. ANC 4558 (assembly GCF_002135375.1). GTDB lineage: Bacteria > Pseudomonadota > Gammaproteobacteria > Pseudomonadales > Moraxellaceae > Acinetobacter. Next base: position 2,042 of record NZ_NEGH01000013.1, read on the forward strand.
ATATAATTTCCACATGGATTGGAGATAATAATGTCACAGAAGTCAGTATTACAACGGGGATTAAATGCCCGTCATATTCGATTTTTAGCTTTAGGTTCAGCAATTGGTACTGGATTATTTTACGGTTCAGCAACAGCAATACAAATGGCAGGTCCATCAGTCCTGCTTGCATACATTATTGCGGGAATTGCAATTTATATTGTCATGCGAGCATTGGGGGAGATGTCTGTACACAACCCAGTGACAGGTTCATTTAGTCATTATGCAAGTAAATATATTAGTCCATTTGCAGGGTTTACCACAGGGTGGACGTATGTATTTGAAATGATTATCGTTGCCTTGGCTGATGTCACAGCATTTGGAATCTATATGGGATTTTGGTATCCAGATGTTCCAAGATGGATTTGGATTTTATCTCTGATCATGTTCTTAGGTGCGATTAATCTTATTCATGTCAAGGTATTTGGTGAACTTGAGTTTTGGCTATCTATCATTAAGGTCTCTGCCATTATTGCTATGATTGTTGGTGGTTTTGGTCTCATGATATTTGGGTTCCAAACAGGTCAAGGCGATATCTCATCAGGTATTCAAAACTTATGGATCTATGATGGTTTTATGCCGAATGGAATTGCTGGATTAGTCGCATGTTTAGCAGTCGTTGTCTTTGCATTTGGTGGAATTGAAATCATTGGTATTACGGCAGGTGAGACCCAGGATCCGAAAAAAACAATTCCACAAGCAATTAATGCGGTTCCAATTCGTATTTTACTATTTTATGTACTCACCATATTTGTCTTAATGTCAATTTTCCCTTGGAATCAAATTGGCGTGCAAGGAAGTCCATTTGTACAGATTTTTAAAAACTTAGGGATAGAGTCTGCTGCAACGATTTTAAATATTGTCGTTATTTCCGCTGCAATTTCAGCCATTAATAGTGATGTTTTTGGTGCGGGCCGTATGTTGTATGGTATGGCAAAAGATGGTCAAGCGCCGAAAGTATTCACTAAAATATCAAAAAATGGTGTGCCTTGGATGACTGTTGTTGTCATGGCGAGTGTGCTCTTAATTGGTGTGATTCTTAATTATTATATTCCAAAGAATGTTTTCTTAATTATTGCTTCTATTGCAACGTTTGCGACTGTTTGGGTGTGGTTAATGATTTTAATCTCTCAAATTGGAATGCGTCGTAAATTATCAAAAGAAGAAGTGAAAGCACTTGATTTTCCAGTCATCGGTTGGCCATATGCACCTGCTTTTGCTGTCGTATTTTTGGTCTTTGTTTTAATCATCATTGGCTATTTTCCAGATTCACGACCTGCAATTTATGTCGGTGGTATTTGGTTAATCATTTTAGGATTGGTGTATTACTTTAAAATTAAACCCAATCAACGCTTGCTAAGCCAGCATCAAGAGGAACGTCGTACATCTGTAGATGAATAGGGGCGCAGCGATTCAGTCACTTTAAAGTTAGCATGGTGATGTACTTGTACTCACCATGCGATGAATGATTAAAAATAGAATGACAAATTTAATTCTCTTCTTTGCTATGTTTATGGGTTGAATATAATGACTTTATATAAAATATTGATATGATTGACGTATGGTTAGATTTGTCTTTTAAAGTTTTAATGGGCTTATATTAAGTTTTTAAATGATAAAAGAGAACAATCTAGCATTGTCGGAAAGTAAATTAATTGTGTCTAATATCGTGAAAAATACATTTTGCTATAGAACAGAATGCGATTTAAATTTCGATAGATATGATAACTCGATTTTCGATATAAATTATGCGCAATTATAGTGCAGATAAATAATCAAAAAAACAGGAAATAACAATGTCCAATCTTTCTTATGTAGATGCAGAAAACGGTGCTTGGCAGACTTTTTTAGCACAGATCGATCGTGTAGCACCTTATTTAAGTGGTGACCTCCAAGAATATATCGACACACTGAAACGACCAAAAAGAGCATTAATTGTAGACCTTCCAATTGTTATGGATGATGGTTCAATTCAGCATTTTGAGGGATACCGAGTACAACATAATTTATCACGTGGTCCAGGCAAAGGCGGAATTCGATATCATCCGAATGTTGAGTTAAGTGAAGTGATGGCACTTTCAGCATGGATGACGATTAAAACAGCGGTACTTAATTTACCTTTTGGCGGTGCAAAAGGAGGAGTTCGTGTAGATCCACGGAAACTATCTACGCGAGAGTTGGAACGATTAACACGTCGTTATACCAGTGAAATTGCACATATTATTGGACCTCAAAAAGATATCCCTGCGCCTGATGTGGGTACAAATGCGAATGTTATGGGCTGGATTATGGATACCTATTCTTCAGCACAAGGACATACGGTGACAGGTGTTGTAACAGGAAAGCCTGTACATTTAGGCGGTTCATTAGGTCGTGTAAAAGCAACAGGGCGAGGCGTTTATGTCACAGGGTATGAAGCAGCGAAAAAAATTAATTTAAAAGTAGATGGTGCTAAAGTATCAGTGCAAGGCTTTGGTAATGTGGGGAGTGAAGCTGCCAATTTATTTTATGCCTCGAATGCCAAAATTGTATGTATTCAGGATCATACAGGAACTATTTTGAATGAAGCTGGCATTGATGTTCCAAGCTTAAATGCGTATGTTGAAAAAAATCAAGGTGTATTGGGATTTGATGGTGCAGCACAGATTGATAATGAACATTTTTGGGATGTAGAGACTGATATTCTTATACCTGCAGCATTGGAAAGCCAAATTACGGTTGATCGTGCACGAAGATTGACAGCAAAAATGATTTTAGAAGGTGCGAATGGTCCGACATACCCAGCTGCAGATGATATTTTAATAGAAAGAGGTATCACTATTGTACCAGATGTGATTTGTAATGCTGGCGGGGTAACGGTCAGCTATTTTGAATGGGTACAAGATTTTGCCAGTTATTTTTGGAGTGAAGAAGAAATTAATGAGCGACTAGATCGACTCATGGTTCAAGCTGTTGAAGATGTTTGGTCATGTGCAACACAAAATAAATGTACATTACGAACTGCTGCGTATATTTTGGCTTGTGAAAGAATTCTAAAAGCACGTAAAGAGCGCGGTATTTTCCCTGGATAATTAAAATGGGATAAACTAGCCTTTCTTATATTTTATTTTAATAAAAAGGCTAGTTTGATCATTCACTTTGATGAATCATAATTAAATATATAAATAAAATTATTCAGAGATTTATGTAGATAAATGTTGATTTATATAAAATATTTTTAATCATGTGATAAATTAGAAAATATCTAAAATATTTATGCTTGTTATTCTGAGCAAATATTCATGATTTTATGATTCAAGGTTAAATCAGCTACGAATTGTAACTTATTAAATTTTCTTAATTTATATACTTGGCCTAATGAAATGGCTGTTAATTAAGCGTAAATTAGCATTTAGAGTTATTTTAATGGATTGGTCAAATTTATTACAAAATTATGGGTATATTGCTGTTGTTGTTGGTGCATTTTTTGAAGGGGAAACGGTTTTATTACTGGGAGCATATGCAGTTCAGCAAGAAGTATTGAAGTATTGGATATTAATCTTAGCAGGGATGTTAGGTGCATTTATTGGCGACCAATTTTATTACTTTATTGGTGCTAAATTTGGTCATAAATTTATTAATGATCGTCCTAAACTTGCTGAAAAATTTAAAAAAGCCAGTATTTTGATCGACAAGTTTCCAATACTGAGCATTTTATTTATGCGTTTTGCTTGGGGACTTAGAACAGTAATACCAATTAGTTTTGGTATCAAAAAATATCATTTATCTCGTTATATATTGGTGAATATTTTAGCAGCATTTATTTGGTCTTTTATGATTGTAACTATTGGTTTGCAAGTTACACACTGGCTTCATAAATTATGGATGTATTTAATTCACGAAGAAAGTCATATGCATTTGGTCATTGGCGCTGTGATTCTTTGCATCTGCTTGATTGGCATTATTTATGGCGCTATTTTTTATCATAAGAATAAAATAAAGAATCAATGAATAACACGTTTTCTGCCATACATAAAATGACAGAAAACATTGATTTCTTAAATCCAATATACCCAAAATGCGGATAGAAAAATACAGACAAATGCAACAGGTACACCAGCTTTAGCATAATCCATAAATGAAATTTGAATGCCGCAGGTCTTTGCTTGTTCTACAACAACAATACCCGCCAAGCTTCCAAAGATGACCATATTGCTGGAGAAACCAGTACCTAAGGCCAACGCTGCACACAGTGCATTGGCATTTGCACCAGCATCAAGATACGGCACAAGAAGCATGACAGTCGGATTGTTCCCAACAATATTACTGAGCGCTGCACTGGTGATAAACAGTGAAAGAGGTTCATTGAGGTTTAATCCCATATCTTTTAGATCACCTAATAGAGCTTGTGGTAATCCAGTGGTAGACATGGCAGCATTGACAATGAATAAGCCCATAATGAGTAAAAGTAAGTTACCATCGACTTCTTTAAGTACATCATTTGATGCAACGGTACGATTAATCAGTAAAATACCCGCAGCAGTTAATGCCACTAATTCTTGTGGCCAAATATCAACAATAAATAAGACGACAATAACAACAGTGACGATTAAAGCTTTCACGGTTTCCGCAATATCAAGCTTAGGCTGAACGATAGATGGTTTAGGTGTGTTTACTGTTTTTTCAATAGTCCACTTTCCTTTAAATAAATAGCAAAGGATGCCCCATACAATAGGCAATGATAAAAGTGCAGGAATACCCGCAACTTTAAGAAGATCTATAAAAGATACATTGAGTGCTTGTGCTGCAATCATATTTTGAGGGCTACCAATCAGTGTTCCTACCGAACCTGTATTGGCAGCAAAGCAAAAGCCAAGCAAGAATGGAATCGGATTTAAACCTCGGGCCAAAGTGATTGAAACCAGTAAGGGAGTCATTGCAACGACCACAACATCATTGGTCAAAATTGAAGATAGTACGCCACTGACTACAATAAAAACAGCGAGTAATTTTGCAGGGCTGACTCGTAAGGTAGCGACTTTATTTGCAGCCCAAGCATAAAAGCCAGAAACAGCAAATGCGCCTGAAACGATCATCAACCCAAATAATAATCCGACAGTTTTATAGTTAATTGCATTCCATGCATCTTGAGCAGAGATGCTACCCACAGCAAGCATGGCTAAGGCACCAACAAGGGCAGCACCTGTACGATCTATTTTAAAGCCAGGCAGTTTGCCAAAACCCATCGCAATATAGACCAAAAGAAATATTAAAAGTGTTGCATTCATTGGTATTGCCTTAAGACATTGGATAAGAAAGCATAATGCTTCTTTTTGTCATATAAAAAGAAGCATTGAATCGATGAATTAAAATTGTTTATAGGTATGCTGTAATTATTCCTTTCCTTTTTTAATCTCATGGTATTTATGACGAATTTCTTTTAAATCGACGAGAGGCTCTGGTAATTTTAAGTGTAAGTTTTCTAGTGTTTTTACAATAATTTCTGAAACAGCTAAATTGCGGAACCATTTATGATTGGAAGGAATGATGAACCATGGTGCTTCTTTAGTTGAACATTTTTCAAGCATATCTTCATATGCACGAATATACTGATCCCAATATGCGCGTTCTGTATAATCAGATTCACTAATTTTCCATTGTCTAGATGGATCATCTAATCGCTGCTTAAAACGTTCTAACTGCTCTTCAGGGCTAATATATAAGAAGAATTTTAGAATTGTGACATTATTGGTTTGTAATAACGTCTCAAAATTATTGATATGTTCATAGCGCTGAGACCATACTTTTTTTGGCACAATATTATGCACACGTTGTACTAAGACATCTTCGTAATGAGAACGGTTAAAAATTGAAACATCACCTAAACCAGGGGTATGGGGATGTACACGCCATAAAAAATCATGCGACTTTTCCTCAGCAGTGGGTTGTTTAAAACCATGTACATACGTGCCTTGAGGATTCATTGAATTCATTACATGCCAACATGTACCATCTTTACCTGCAGCGTCAATACCTTGTAAGACGATGAGTAAAGCATGTTTCTTTTCCCCATAAAGTTTACGTTGTAATTCTCCTATTTTCTCAACATGTTTTGCTAAAACTTCTTTGGCATGTTCTTCATCGACATAGTCTGCATGAAATGATGCATCTACTTTTTTTAATTTGACTTTAGTTTCTGGTTCAACAATTAGTTTTTTATATAAGCTCATCGGTTAAATACTCTTTTAAGGGAATTGGTGTTTTATACTTTTCTATTTATCGGATCTCCACATATAAGACATCCGATAAAAGAAGATACTTGTTTATTGATTTAGTGATGGCTTTCTCGGCGATCCATAAATTTGTAATATGCAATTTTTGCAAAGTTAGCGATCACTAACCAAATCAAGACATAGATCCAAACGACACCAATCATTTCTAGTGGTAAGGCTGGAACAAATATGCCGAATGCGCACAGTAAAATAGCAATAATTTGGGTTGCCAAAATTGCTAAAAGTAATTTTTGATTTGGGAATGGACGTGCAAAAATAGAACCACGATTACGGACAATGAAAATAAGAAGTTGACCACCAGCTGCAAGTTGTAAGAACACCATGGTTTGAAGGTGATCAACGGTTAATGGAATATGATTCATCAATTCAGGATTATTCATCCAATATTTACACAGTAATACCATCCCAAAACTTTGCGCTAACGCGATGATTCCCATGACTGATGAGAAGGAAATAATGCGATGCATATTCCAGCGAACAGGTTGTGAGCTTACTTTTACATTGTCATAGGCAATGGTCATAATTGGAATATCATCCAATAATGCTAAAACCACAATCATAATCGCGGTGAGTGGTTGTAAGTCGAAAATGATATATGACAGAACGACCACACACATAATTGCAATGGTCATTGCAACACGGTAATACACATACGATGTAATACGTTCAAAAATTTTACGTGCTTCAATAATCGCACTAATAATGGTTGAAAGACCTGGCGCAGTAAGCACAATAGCGGCAGCAGAACGAGCTGCATCGGTTGCGCCACTCACAGCAACACCGCAATCGGCTTGTTTAAGCGCGGGTGCATCATTCACCCCATCACCCGTCATGGCAACAATATGCCCTTGCTGTTGTAAGGCTTTAACAATTTCATATTTATGTTCAGGGAAAACTCGACCAAAACCATCCGCATTTTCTACTGCACGTGCAGTATCTATATGAATGTGGTTCGGGTCTTTATCATTTTTAAAAACATCACTTGCACTTAATAAATTTTGACCAAGTCCCAATTGACGAGAAATTTCTGAACCAATTGCAACGTCATCACCCGTGACCATTTTGACTGAAAGACCGAGTGCTTTGGCTTTCTCAATGGTTTCTTTTGCATCTGGACGAGGTGGATCAAGTAATGGAAGAATCCCCAATAAGATCCATGTTTTACCATCATCATTTGAACGTGCAACCCCAAGTGCGCGTGTACCATGTTTAGCCAGTTCAGCAACTTGTCCAAAATATTGTTGGGAAGTTTGATCTGCACCTGCGTGTTCACCAATACCACATATTTTACCAATGGCTTGCGGTGCACCTTTGGCAAATTGTATCTTTTGACCTTGGACATCACTGACAATCCCCACTGTTTTCTTATTGACAGGATCAAAAGGTACAAAGTCGACAGCTTTATATTGATCTAAAACATTAGGATCTTTCAGTGCTTTTAAAACAGCAAGATCAAGCGCATCGGTACTTTGTCTTTGACACGCCAAACTTGCTGCTAAAATAATGTCATCACTACTGGTTTGATTGAATGTAATGGGTTCTTGAAGGGTGAGTTGATTAAGCGTTAATGTTCCTGTTTTATCTGAGCATAGTACATCTACACCTGCAAGTTCTTCAATTGCAGATAAGCGTGAAACAATCGCTTTTTGCTTAGATAAGGTTAGTGCGCCCAGTGCTTTGGTCACAGACATGACCGCAGGCATAGCCACAGGAACGGATGCAACTAATAAAACCAAAACAAATTGGGCAATTCGACCTGCTTCACTCCATTCCCAATGACCGACGGTGACAATATCTCGATAGACTTGAACTCCAATGAGAATGACGGCAAGGGTAACGGCAAGTAAAATTAAGAAATCACCAATTTTTAAGACGGCTTCTTCAGCATGAGATTTACTTCCTGCCGAAGCAACCAGTTTTGCAGTATGGCCAAAAAAGGTATTATTTCCTGTTAATGTTACCACGCCAGTCATTGAGCCTTGACGAGCAATAGATCCAGAATAAACCGTGTCTCCAATGCCACGAGAAACTGGAAGGGATTCACCAGTTAAAGCTGCTTGATCTACAGAGAGATATTGACCATCGATGAGAAGTAAATCTGCTGGAAGAATTTCCCCTCCTGAAACGGTGACGATATCACCAGGAACAAGTTGGGCTGAGTCAATTGCATCCCATTTACCATCTCGTAATACATGCGCCTTTGCTGCTAAGCCTTGCTTTAAAGCTGCCAACGCACTTGCCGCTTTATTGTCTTGCCAAAAACCAACAACTGCATTGTAAAGTAATAAGATCGTAATGACGAAAAAGTCTGGCCAATCTTGGCGGAACAAAGAAATAAGCGCTGCTGCTTCAATCATCCACGGAATAGGTCCCCAAAAATATCCGAGTAATTTTTTCCAGCGACTTTCTTCATGAGCCTCAATGGCATTAGGTCCATATTGAGTCAATCGTTTTTGTACTTCAGCATTCGTTAAACCTTGAGATGATGTTTGTAAATCATCTAATTTTTTTTGAATACTTACTGCATCTAAAGTAGTCGAGTTATTTTGACTTTTTGAGGTATTATCACTTTTAGTACTGTCTGCAGGCGAATCTGCGGATGCATTCGTTATTTCCATAATAGTTCCCTAATATTAAAGGTCCTCTTTTTATGAAGTGTGGCTTAGAGGTCTACATTTATAATTAACGCTATAGCATGAAAAATATAATTTATTATTTATCATTAACTAGTAATATTTAGTATATATATCAATGAAAGTAAAATACTTTTGCATTATGAAAACAATTTTTTATCATAAATAAACATTGATCATTATTTTGTTGTTTTGATTTGTTGTTTAAATAAAATAATGTGATTAATAATGCATTATTAATTTGATAAATTTTATTTATCACTAATGACTTAGTGATAGATAAAGAAACTGATATGAGTTCTATTTGACTTTTATAATTATTGATAAATAGCGTGTGTTGAAGAATCAATATATAAATGAATAATACATAAGTATAATCTCGCTTATATGGTTGTGAATTCATGTTATATGTTAGTTTAAAGAAGAAGAAAAATGCAGCGTTGTAATGTGAGTTATTTTAGAAGGGAGCGATCATTAATGAACATGAAACTTGTTTTATCTATATCTATTTTAACGAGTTTACCTTTTTTGTTTATGGGATGTGCAAGCCCAAGTCAATCGCAAAAAACCGCAAGAACAGCAGCTTTAGGTGCTGGAGTTGGCGGAGCAGTTGGTCATAATCTTGGAGGGACTACTGGTGCAGCAGCTGGAGGTGCAATTGGTGGCGCTACTGGCAGTAAAATGCAGAATGGATCAAATAAAAATGCTGCCGCAAGTGCTGTAGGTGGTGGTGTGGGGGCTGTAATTGGAAGTAAAGTGGGTGGTGCAAAAGGGGCTGCTATTGGTGGTGCGGTGGGTGCAGGAACTGCATCAAATTTAGAAAGTGGCAAAAAATAAATTTTCTAATGACCATTAGACGCTAAATAGCATTATAAATAAATGATTTATTTTATAATGCTGATTCTATTTTAACCCTGAATATAAATCCTAATCATATGACATAATGTTTATGTTATAGCATTTATATTTTATACATTGATATGGAAGGCAGCTTGTACGCCTTCAATTAACATTTGTGCACCAATGATCGCTAAAATTAAACCCATTAAACGAGTCACGATATTCAAGCCATTTTTACCTACTTTTTCAACAATCTGATTACAGAAGAGGAAACAAATATAAGTAATCACACAGAGTATAAAGAATACGGCAATCGTAATCATGTCCTGTATACCACCATCACTTGAATAGTTCATTGCTGTTGCTATTGTGCCAGGACCTGCGAGTAAAGGAACTGCTAAGGGTGAGACAGAAATATCATTCGAGTTGTCAGAATCAGTAGTTGCAGCAGCATGAAGATTCGATGTCGAACCTTGTAACATATGAAAGCCTATCATAAACACTAAAATACCTCCTGCAATTCGTAAAGCTGGAAAGGTAATACCGAATAGATTGAATATTTTTTGCCCTAATAATGCAAATAAAGCGATTAAAATAAATGTTAAGGTTAACGCTTTTAGTGCCGTCGTTTTTTTCTGTGCTTTGCTCATAGAACCTGTTAATCCTGCAAATGCGGCTGTATTTGCAATAGGATTCATCATGGCAAAAAATGCCATAAAAATAGTCAGTGCATGTTCTAAGAGAGAATTCATTATTGATATTTTCCAAAATGATAGGTGAGCAAAGTTTAGTATTCATTATTTTAAACAAGATGTGAGAAAATAGAAACTTAATGTCATGGCTCGTGGTCAAAAGATTAATTTTAAGCTATAAATACATGCTTATTTGATAAATTCTTCATTGAATATAACGAAGCATAAAATAAATTAGCCATTTTTATGAGATGATGAAAAAAATAAAAAAAGATATTTTTATCAGTTATGCTATGCAGCATGAAGGATTCATATACATTAAATTGGTTATTAAAAGATGTTAGAGCTACGCCATTTAAAAACATTAAAAGCATTACGAGAGCATGGTTCTTTAGTTGCTGCAGCAGGAGATTTATGCTTAACACCATCAGCTTTATCGCATCAGCTGCGAGAACTAGATCAATGGTTTGGTGTAGAAGTTGTTAATCGTAAAAGTCGCCCTGTGAGTTTTTCTAATGTTGGGCAGCGTTTATTAAAACTAGCAGATGAAGTTTTACCACAAGTTCAAATTGCGCAAACAGATATTTCTCGTATTGTGCATGGACAAACTGGACGTATTGTTTTCTCATCGGAATGTCACAGTTGTTTTGATTGGTTGATGCCATTATTAAATCAATATCGACAACAATATCCTGATGTGGATTTGGATTTCGCCTCAGGTTTTGAAGCTAACCCGCATGAGTTATTACAAATTGGGGAGTTTGATTTACTGATAACCGCTGATCCAATTGCTCTGAAAGGTATTGAATATTTTGCAATTTTTGAATATGAATCTCGGTTAGTATTATCAAATACCCACCCATTGGTACGGACTCAAGAAATTACCGTACAAGAGCTGGCAGAAGAAACGTTGGTGACTTATCCAGTTGATAAACATCGTTTAGATATTATGTCTCGTGTATTTATTCCTGCCAATACTTTACCTAAACAAATACGAACAACAGATTTAACACAGATGTTAATTCAATTAGTTGCAAGCGGGCATGGGATTGCAGCATTACCAGATTGGGTGGTGAATGAATATGAACAAAAAGGTTGGGTAACATCACGTCGTTTAGATTGTGTTTCCCCACAAGGTTTGCGTCGTACGTTATATGCAGGTTATCGAAAAGAGGAAAAAGAGAAAGACTATTTTGAAGGTTTTTTAAAACAACTGGATAAATTTTCAAAAAAACGGAATTCTTATTATCCTTAAAATAATAATGTTAAAGGTTAAAAAAAGCTCATGTAAGATGAGCTTTTTTTATTTGATACTGATTTGTAGAGAAAAAAACTAAAATTAATCTAAGTTTTTTATATATTCTGTTTGTAAAACTTAACACAAATGATTATTATCCTCATTTAATTTATTGTCTTAACCTTGTGCTAAGAACAATATGAACTCGTTTTGAGTTTCATTCATTATGGACACAAAATTTTTACCACAATTGGAATTTAGAATATGAAACGTACATTTTTGGCATTACTACTCGGTGCTGTAGCAACAACCAGTATGGCGCATTCACCTTTTGTTGCACCATATAGCTATTTAGTTGATGGTGAAAATACGGGAATTGTTGCAGGTTTTGCAGAACAACCGTTTGATTCAGAAATTGCGATTCGTGGTTATGATTTTAAAGTTATTAATCCAAATGGTGAGATTAAAGATTTAACGCTTATTAATAGTAAAGCGATGAGTATTGCCGATATTGAAGCAGGGCAAGAAGGAACTTACCAAGTGATTGGTTCTCGGGTTGGCGATATTAAATATGCTAAACAAGGTAACCGTTGGTTAAGAGTTATGAATGCAGAAGGAGATACTTTAGCGCCTATTGCTGAACGTAATTTTATCACGCCTGCAGAGGTGAATAGTAAAACTCAGCAACATACAGTTAAACGTTATGATCAATTGAGTAGCTTTTTTACTAAAAAGAAAGTGTCTAAATTGAATGCTCCGATTTCAAATCAGGGATTAAATATTACATTTTCTGAGCATCCGAACCATCTTAGTTTAGCGAAACCTTTAAGCTTGAAAGTGAGCTTAAACCAAAAGCCAGCGAGCAACTATCAAATTGAGCTTGAAAAACAGCCAACATCTGACCTTGAAAAAGCAGAGCTAATTACACTGGTTACGAATCAACAAGGTGAAATTATTTTACCCATCACTGCAGTAGGACAATATGTTGTTTCAGTGACATCTCCAGAGCAAAAAGCAACAGTAAAACCAAATGCTGAATCACATCGTAGTATTTTAAGTTTTTATGTGAATCCATAAGTTGAATATTGAAGTAAATTTTTGATTATATTTAATATTTAACTAAACAATGCCATCGATTAAGATGGCATTGGATGATTAGTAATCATTTAATATTTTGCTAATTAAAATAAGTATCGGTAAAATATTTATATAAAAATGAGATGGTATAGATAAAATTCTCATTAAGGTTATCAGTTGAATATTGATTAAAAAATAATAGTGAAGTTTTTTTGTTTTTAAATTTAGTGGTAATTTATGACTAATACCTTTTGTGAGTACATTTGGGTATTGGTTATATATATCAGAGCAGTATCTTTGAATTTTTGTCTCAATAGAGAGTCGAGAGCAACACCTTGATATGCGCGTTTAATTGCTTTCGTTAAATTTTTACATTCGATATTAGTTGATGCACTTGAACAACTATCCTCAACGATAGCACCTTGGAAATGAATGGTTTCAGCTTTTGTGGTTGTTAAAAATATTGAGCAAAGAATTGGCGGAAAGAAATATTTAAACCTCATATAACACCTTTAGGAAGCGGGATGGTGTTAAGAGTATTTATATTAAAATAATAATGCACAATTAATTTAATATAAATAAACAAATTAATGTGACTCATACCTTATTAATAAAATTTAATGATATTAAAATTAAAAACTAATATAGGTGAGTTGTAACTTTCTATGGTGAGCTGACAGAAATGGCCAGCTAGTTAGGTTGTAAATTCAAAGAGACCTTAAATAAATTTTATAAGTCAAAGAATAAAATTTTATTTGGATATCTTATTTATATTTATAAAAAGCTAGAGCAATTAGAAACTTTATTGGTACTCAATTGTTACAGTTGCAAGCCCTTGAACGAGACCAGGTGTAATTGTTTGTGCTGTTTGTATATAACGTGCAGTTAAAGGTACATTATAATTAATACGTTGATTTGAGTTCACTGTGCCTAAAGTAAATGTAGAGCCTTTGCTGATTATTGTATTGGCATTATTATCTTTATTAATCAATTGAACACTCACGCCATTTGCTTTAGTGTTTGTTGGCGCGCTATTGACAATAGATTTTAAGTCAGAATTTGCTGTAAAGTCATAGCTGAGACTGATTTTATTAGAAGCTTGTACATTGGTGGGGTTTGCACCTCCATTACATAAAATATCAAGGTTAAAACTTTGTTCACCTGTTGTCGTACCCATTCCTTTAAATTTATCTTGAGTGACTGTTGGCAAGGTAATCACTTTATTGATCTCACCTTGAATTTCACATGAGCTTGAAGCGATTGTAATTGCCTTAGCACCCAACACGGTAATGAGTGATGGTTTATTGAGATTATTGTCAAGAAAATGAGATGTATATTGTCCAGGTGATATTTCTCCTGAACCAGTATTTTGAGAAGTTTTAATTATTTCAATAAAAAAGTTCCCAGATGCTAAGGCTAATTTAGTTGGATAGCTTTCGGACTCGTTTGCATGAAGAACTGAATATGGATATTTTAGTGTGGCAGTAACATCTGTAGTGGTTTGAGTTGCTCTAGAAAGACGAATTCCAATGCCTTGAATATTTGTCGAGTAAATATTATTTCCTAAGTTACTAATCGTTGGATTTTTGGTTAATACGCCATTTATTGTAGGACGGGAAGTACAATAGTATGTAGAATTAGGGTCTCTCGTATATGGAATAATAGCCGTTGCAAGTGACTTTCCAATAGGGTCACTCGGGCGGATAATAATGGGTTGATTGATTTTCATTTGAACGACAGTTGTAATGAATCCATCAATAGGCGTGCATGCTGCGTATGTTTTTGTGATAAAGGCAATGCCTAAAATTAGACATGTACTAGATATTTTTTTTAATTTCATATTGTTACCTTTATAGTTATTTATACTTAAATATGATTTATTTTAATCATATTTAATAGTGACAGTTGCAACCCCTTGAACATGACCAGATGTAACAGTTTGTGCTGTTTGAATATAACGAGCTGTTAAAGGCATATTATAATTAATCGTCTGATTTGAGTTTACGGTACCTATATTAAATGTAGCATTTTTGGTGATGACTGCATTGGCATTGTTATATTTATTAATCAATTGAATGCTGACACCATTTGCTTTTGAGTTCGTAGGCGCACTGTTTATGATTGATTTTAAATCAGGATTTGCAATAAAATCATAACTTAGACTAATTTTATTAGAAACTTGCATATTGGTTGGATTCACACCGCCATTACATAAAATTTTAAAGTTAAAAGCTTGCTCACCTGTCGTCGTACCAATTCCTTTAAATTTATCTTTAGTGACTGTTGGTAGGGTAATAATTTTATTGATATTACCTTGAATTTCGCAAGAGGAAGACGCAATCGTAATTGCATTGCCGTAAATTGTTGACGTAAGTCGAGGACGGTTAGGGTGACCTTGATTATAATAGCGACTATACTGTCCAGGTGTTAAGCTGCCCGATCCAGTAACAGCATTTGTTTTATATATTTGGACATGAAAATGACCATCGCCTAAAGAATGGGGTCCTGAATCTAAATCTACGGTGTAAGGATAAAATCCTGAAGCATTACCTCCAGTAGTTGTTCTGTAAAGTTTTATACCAATGCCTGGGATATTCGTAGAATAAATTTTACTTCCTAAAGAGCTTAATTTGAGGGGCTTTGATAATTCGGCAATATTCTTTCCTCCATTTTTATCACATATAACTTGAGAGGAACCAGAGGTGTAGTTGAATTTACCTTCTTTTATTAAATAACCAACAGGCATGCTTGGGGTAACAACTAAATTGCCCATATCCATTGAAACATCAATAGTTTCAGCATTGCTGGGGCTCAAGGTACACGCAGCATATGCTTCAGAGAGGGAAGCGGTGCAAATGCTTAGAAATGTGCTAGTTAATAGTTGAATTTTCATTGACATATTGTCTCTAAAGAAATGACATTCTCAGTTTTGGCATCCGTATTTACATCATAATTTATTTTACATTGTTCTGTAGGATCATCGCCCCATTTAACTGTTATCACATCTTTAAGATGATTTGTACGTATATAAACGAGACTTCCTTGAGCGACCATACCAATGTTTTCATTATTAGAGTTATAAACTTCAGCTGCAAACGGTATGTTTTTTCCATCGGTTGTTACGCTATGAATATAAAAAGCTTTGCCAGATTTCGTTGCAAAGTTGACCTTTGAAATAGCGCCATCATAAGGTGCAATACGTTGACTATTTTCTAAAAGCTCAACATTTGTAGACATGTTTTGAGGATCTAAAGTAATGTTATTTAATCGATAAGGTGTTACATAAGGAATTACAGCATAGCCAGATTTGTTAATGGTTAAACCCGTTGAATTATTCACTTGAGCACCAACGGCATCAGGTGCATAGACCAGTACCATTGTCTGACCTTGATCTGCACCAAAATGAACGCCGTGTGCATGCGCTACAACATTACCACGTGCTGAAACCATTGCTTGTTGATAAGAATTTGCTATTGAATAGGAGCCACCAAAGGTTGCAAAATTGGTTTTATATTGTGCATTAGTATTGAAGCTTGGGTTTTCACCAAATTGATCTGAAGTTGAAGCCCCGTAACTGAAGCGGTTGCCAATCATACCGCTTACTCCCAGTGTTGTATTATTTGGAGTGGTTATAGAGTTAATATTAATCGATGATTTTTTAAAGGTTAAAGGTAGTGAAAGGGTCATCATATATTCAGTATCATTGTTTGTATCTCCAGAAATCGTATTTCTAACTTCTCTCTTTAATGCGGATAAACCATATGTTAGTCCATGGTAAGTATTGCTGTAGCCAATTTGATATTGACGTTGAGACTCATTTCTATTCCAATAATCTGTCCATGAACCCGTCGCATAGAAATTGCCTAAATTATTCGGTAGTCCTTGGTTTAACGTAATCTGAAATTCACTACGCTGTTTACCAATGTGGTTAGAGCTCAGACCACGTTTATCAAAGTCATTAATTAGAAGCGCATCACGTAATTTGTAAAAATTTTCAGTAGAATAACGATAAGCTGCAAGAGTGAAATTGGTATTGGTTGGCACGATGAGCTTGCTATAGCTAAGACGATAACTTTGTCCAGCTAAGTCTTTACGATTTTCAAATTTTGCTTGAGAATGAGTGACGTCTAAAGCGACAGCACCAATAGGAGTTGCAAATGCAGCACCTGTTGAAATCGCTTGATAATTTTTAGCGACTTGAATGCCTGCGAATCCAGTTAAATAGTTATTAATACCTAGCTGAAATTTTCCTTGAAAAATGGCAGGATTAGAATTTATATCTTTGTCTCTAAACTGACCCAATGTTAATGCATAGCGTTTCATTCCTGGGCGAAGCATTTGAACAACAGAAGCATATGGAACGGTAAATGTTTGAATACTTCCATCACTTTCAATAACTGAAACTTTAAGTTCACCGCCAAAACCTGTTGGATATAAATCATTAATTTCAAAGTTACCTGCTGCAACAGTTGATTGATAAATAATTTGACCTTGTTGATGAACTTCAACTTTTGCATTTGTTTTTGCATAACCTCGAATACGTGGTGCATAACCTAGCATGCTATCTGGAAGCATTCGATCATCGCTTGAAAAATCCATCCCTCGATAGCCAAATGAATCAAAAATTTCACCATTTGTGAAATTATCACCTAAAGTAAGTACACCACGATATTGAGGAAATGCTCGTTGTAAGTAGGTAGAAACTGAATCATAGCTAGAACTTGAATTATTATTGAATGCGCTATCGCGCCACTGCCATTGCCCATTATGGCGGAGTTGCCATCCTGCAATGTTAAGTCCTGCATAAATTGAAGAAAATGCATTTGTTGTATTTGCGTTGTTTGACGCATTAAACGATTTATATGCACTTGCATTGTAAGAGAGAAATGCAGCATTTATACCACGATCCCATACACTCGGATCAATATAACCTTGGGCATTTTGTTGAAGAGCAATCTGGGGAATTGAAATATCGATACGAAGTGTAGATGAGTCAAACTCATAAGATGCATCTTCAATCCATTCATTTATTTTTAAACATTGTGGAGATGATAAGTCACTAACTTTCTGTTTTAGTATGTCTGTTTTAACACCAAATTCTAATAAGTTAGATGCCGTGAAACATGTAAATGCATTTGACTTTTGGTCAATTGCTTTGAAAACGATTCGTTGCTTGCGTTTCCAGTTTTGGTTTAAATAGACATCTACGTTATATTCGCCTGGTAAAATCGGATTACCATATTTAAATCGGTCAATATTTACGTGTTGAGCATGATCACCAATGAGGAAATTTGAATCGAAATCGGCAGCTTGCGTTATTGTTGGTTGTGTTAAGCTTGTTTGATCAGCATAAGTAAGAACTGGAAAACTTATGATTACAGCACCAGAAGCCATGTAATAAGCGATATTGTGTTTTATCCATTTATAATTTTGTTTATTTTTTTTCATGAGACAACCCGCCTATTAAATATTAATAGGTGCTTTAGATTAAAAAAGAAAAAGTAAAATTAATTAAGTTTTAATTCAGTCTCAACTCGACCGCCATAGTCATTGATGGTTGTAAATGATAATTTTCCTTGCACCGCATTAGAAATATTCAATTTTTCGGTAGAAAATGGCTTAAGCATTACGCCATCTGCTAATAGTTCAACATTTTTATCGCCTACTGTACTGTTAATACCTGTAATCGTGATGTGGTATGGTGTTGGATTTTTTACTTCCAAAGATGAACCTTTGCGAAACCATTGAAGTTTAGTTGGAGCTAAAGAAATATCTTCTTTTAAACCAGCAGGGCGATAAAAAAACTTAATTCTCGATCGAATGGCGAGTTGTAAAAAATTATCGGGTATATCGGTTTCATTTTTTGTTGTTGGTTTGGGTGGAATATCTAATACATTTAACCAAAATAGTGTTTCTTGGGTTTTACTTAAATTTATTGTTTTGGGTAACGCCGCTATTCTTAAAGCTTGTCCTTTTTGTGCTTCAACACGACTAATAGGAGGTGAAATCAAAAAAGGTGCCTTTGATTGATCAGGCGTTACTTTTGCATCACCATCGTCAATCCATGCTTGAACTAAGGAGGGCTTGGTTCCATTATTACTCACTTGAATTGTTATTTCACGTGCATCTGAAGGATAGATAGCACGAGTCCCATGAATAATAATTTCAGCATGGGCAGTATATATAGGAATAAGTATTGTGCATATAACTGCTTTTAATAACTGATTAAATTTCATATTTTCACCCCACCAAAGTTAATCAAATTAGAACTAAGAAGCGAGCTTCTTAGTTCAAGAATAATTTTTAATTATTGATAGATAATTGTATATTGCACAGAAGTTGTTACAGGACCGGGAGTTGCTGCATTTGTTGCATAGTATTCTGCATAATAATGAAGATCTGCGGCACCATTTGCGACTACGTCAATCCATTGAGAGTTAGTTTGGTTACCAGTCGTACTATTAGCTGCTAAAATAGGAAGAAATTGACTATTACTGCCAAGTAATTGAACTTTTACGTTGGTTGCACCAGCAGTCGCTTGGTTGTTTAAACGGCCAGTAGCAAAGTCAACAGTGGCACCAGGTTCAAAATAAGTTGCAACTTTACCTTGAGAGCATTTTGCTAAATTAATTGAAAATGGTGTTCTACCAGCAACGGCACCCGTTGTTGCAAGTGATTGTTTAGACACTGTCGGAAGAGTGACTGTAAAATCTTTACCAGCAGGTGTAACAATGTCACAAGTTTTATCTGTTACCAGTCCATTGATTGTGATCGTACCATCTGCTGCATAGGCTTGAGTAATGGCAACTAAAGAAAGCGCAGAAATTAAGGCAATTTTTTTCATTTTTAAAACTCATTATTGTAAAATATTGTTATAATTACAGCTAACTTTTAATGCTCAGCAGCCAACCGCAATTGTTTTTTATTTTATATTATTTTTGTAAAGTGTTAACTGTTTATCATTATTTCTGTTTTTGAATTTTATTATTTTTTAGATTATTAATAACTTTAATTTTATTAAGAGTGTTGGTTTTAACTTGATTTGTCTTCATGCTTAAAATCGAATTATAAGTGTAATTTTTATATTAGGTAAGTTGGCTGATGATATTTTAAAAATAATTCAGTTTTTAATTTTGATTAAATATAGTTGTTATTTAAGTATTTTTAATGATTCATTTATGCAGTAGAAAAAATGTATTAAATTTAAATGATCATTAATTTGATTTGATCGGTAGTATGTTCCTTGAAAATATGGATCTTATTTTTTAGTTTAAACTTTCATATACTAACTCTTGAAATACATGATTATTAATTTTTTTTTCTCGATAGGATGATGCATTTTAGGGATGAATGGTTACAAAAAAGTATAAAAACAATTTTATTTGCTTTAAAGCCTCGTATTGAGGCTTTAGTGTTTAGGCCTGCATTGCATCAATTGTTAGTTCTAAAATACTGAGTTTGGGCTTTTCCACGTTTAATCCTAATTTTTTAAGTAGAACTTTATCCCTACCATCCCCAGCATTAGGCGTTGTAAGTAGTTTTTCACCTGAAAAGAATGAATTAGCACCAGCCATAAATGCCATTGCTTGGTCTGTATCACTTAATGATTCTCGACCAGCAGATAGGCGAATATAACTTTTTGGCATGATGATGCGTGCTACAGCAATCGTACGGATCCATTCTGTAACATCAAGTTTCTCTACGTCTTGCATAGGCGTGCCTTCTATAGGGACAAGCATATTAATGGGTACGGATTCAGGATGAATTGGAAGAGTAGCAAGTTCATATAGTAGACCAATTCGATCTTTTTGACTTTCGCCTAGACCTAAAATACCACCACTACATATTTTCATACCAGCATTTCGAACATGATCTAACGTATCTAAACGATCATCAAAAGTGCGTGTACTAATAATGTGAGAATAGTATTCTCTGGAAGTATCTAAATTATGATTATAATAATCTAATCCAGCATCTTTTAAACGTTCAGCTTGTGATTGATTTAACATCCCTAAGGTCATACAGGTTTCTAAGCCAAGTGCTCTTACTTCTTTCACCATTTCTAAAACATAGGGCATATCACGTTCATGGGGGTTGCGCCATGCTGCACCCATGCAAAAACGAGTTGAACCTTGCTCAACGGCTTGCTTTGCTTCTTCAATGACTTTTTCCACTGCAATTCTTTTTTCTGTTTCTAATTTTGAATCGTAATGGGCAGACTGTGAGCAGTATTTACAATCTTCTGGACATTTTCCAGTTTTAATAGAAAGTAATGTACTGACTTGAACCGTATTTGCGACAAAGTTTTTACGATGAACATTTTGTGCTTCAAATACTAAATCTAAGAATGGAAGAGCATAAAGTGCTTGAATTTCATCGCGTGTCCAATCGTTTCTTATTCCCATTTTAAAATTCCATTGTGATGAGTAAGACCGAGAGCGATTTTTACATTGATTACATCGAAAAGAAAGGCAATAAACGACAAATTTGGTTAGCTTTATAAAATATTTCGATGTTTTTTTGTAAAATAATTTTTATTTAGATATCTGCAAAGTTGTGTATTTTACTGTAAATATAGTGACAATATTTTTATTTTAAGAAATAAAAATTGTAGAGAATTAGAGGTTAAAATTTATAAATTTTGCAAACTTTGTAAGGAACTAGATTTTGGCTACATAGGGAGAATTTACGATTTTTTTTGTTGCTGTTGCTGAATTGCCCAATCAATATGGACTTGCACAATGTGATCATGCGCATCACGGGTCGTTTCTAATAGATTTAGAATATCGATTGAATAAGGTGCATTGCCGAGTCCAATTGCAATATTGCGTTTAAAGCTTTGGTAACCCGTGCGTCGAATGGGACTTCCTTCGGTCTTAGCTAAAAAATCAACCTCATTCCACTTCCAAAGCTCAACTAATGTCAGATGATCTAAATCATGTCGTGGGTAAAAATCTTCAATATCAGTTTTTTTAGCAAAACTGTTCCACGGACAGATTAATTGACAATCATCACAACCAAAAATACGATTTCCAATCGATTTTCTGAACTCTTCGGGAATAATCCCTTTATATTCGATTGTTAAGTAAGCAATACATTTTCTTGCATCCAACATGTATGGTTCCACAATAGCTTGTGTCGGACAAATATCTAGACATGCAGTACAAGAGCCACAGTGTTTTGTCGTGGGGGAGTCGAAAGGTAAGTCTAAAGATGTAAATAATTCGCCTAATACAAAAAATGAACCTGATTTTTTATGAATAAGTAAGGTGTGTTTTCCTGTCCATCCCATTCCTGCATTTTCAGCTAATGATTTTTCAAAAATTGGAGCTGAGTCTGCAAACGGACGAGATTCAAAGTCGCCAAATTTTTCTTTAATCTTTGTTGCTAAAATTTTTAAACGACCACGCATGACTTTATGATAATCACGACCACGTGCATAGCGGGCAATAATGCCACTATTGGGTAAATTGGGAATAGTTCTTGCCTTTGGCGGCTCTACTAAGTAGTTCATTCGAACACAGATAATGCTTTTGGTGTTGGGAACGAGTAATGTCGGATTTGCACGCTTCTCTAAATTCTCAGCTAAATAATTCATATCAGCATGGTAGCCCCGTTTTAAATATTCTTTTAAACGAGGAAGTTCTGCTTGAGCATCTGGACGAGCGATGACACAATCAGAAAAACCAAGCTGTAATGCTTGAGTCTTAATCCATGCTTTGACAGCTTCAGGATCATGCTGGTGAACATGAATTGTGGGTAAAGATGACGTAGAATTCATAAAAAATAAGAGGGAATAACAATGCATCAGCAAGTTTATCATAGTGCTGAAATTCAAGCATGGGAGCAGCGCTGGTTTGACCAGAAAAATAGTTCTTATGGCCTGATGCAACAAGTTGCTTGGCATATTTCACAGCGATTAATTCCAATTTTATTGTCAAAAAATATAAAAACAATAGCGGTATGTTGTGGACAGGGCAATAATGCTGGGGATGGTTATTTAATCGCACAGTATTTATGGGAACAACATTTTACGGTTGATCTTTATACCGCTGAACGTGGTCATTCTTTAGATTTAGCCAAAGCGTATGATGCTGCCGTATTAAGTGGTGTACCTATTTATGATGGCTTTGAGTTTCAGCAACTGTATGATTGTTATATCGATGCATTATTTGGTATTGGTTTATCTCGAAATTTGGATGAATTTTGGCAAGCCATTATTTATAAGATTAACCAACAAGATGCTTTTAAGGTTGCAATTGATATTCCAAGTGGATTGCACCCCAATACGGGGCAACCTTTACCATGTGCAATTAAAGTAGATATGACTTACACCATATTGGCAAAAAAAGCGGGGTTGTATACTGGGCAAGGCAAAGAGTTTGTTGGTACTATTGAAGTGGTTTCATTAATTCCCAAAGATTTTGAATTACCTACATTTGCACACTTGTCTCCAAAAAAAATTACCTTGCCTAGACGTAAAGCAGATGGGCACAAAGGTATTTATGGTCATGCATTAATTGTCGGTGGGCATCAAGATATGGGAGGTGCTATCATTATGGCTGCTGAGGCTGCATTTGCCACTGGAGTTGGTAAGGTTACCGTTGTATGTCATAAAAATCATCATCAAGCGATTTTGGCAAGATCACCTAATATTATGCTAAGGGATATTGATCATTTAAGTGCAGAACAATTACATGAGTTAATTTCTCATATCGATGTTGTTGCGTTTGGAATGGGATTAGGGCGAGATAAGTGGGCAGAAAAACATTATATACAATGGTTTGAGTATTTATCTGGTATAGATAAAACTGTAGTCTTTGATGCAGATGCTTTATGGTTTTTAGCAAATAGACCAGTTAAGTTGACTTTTGAGACGTATTTAACCCCCCATCCAGGAGAAGCTGCAAAATTATTAGATGTTACTACACATGATATTGAAACAGATCGAACGGCTACAATTCAAAAATTACAACAAAAATATCAGGGGCAGTGGGTTCTAAAAGGTGCAGGGAGTTTAATTCTTGAAAAGGAATTATGGATATGTACTGCTGGAAATGCTGGTATGGGAACAGGAGGAATGGGCGATATATTGTCTGGAATGATTGCGGGCTTGAAAGCACAATTTAAAGATGATATTGCTTTGCATGAAATTGTCACCTTACATGCGTTGGCTGGAGATATGCTTGCAAAAGATGGTGTAAGAGGATTGCAAGCGCAGCATATGCCAGCCGCCATTTATCATGTTGTTAACTAAAAATTCTAAATATCTGTTGATAATGTATTGAGTTACAGCGCTGCAAGCACACTGACCAGTATGGGTGCAAGTAGTGATAAAATAAAGCCGCTGACCATCGCATGAGGAATGAAGTCATTGCCACATGCTTGTTTAATCATAGGTAAGGAGACATCCATGGAGGTTGCTCCAGCTGTTGCAATCGCAGATCTCGGATATCTCCATCCCACTGCATACATGATTAAAATGGCAATAATTTCGCGGAACAAGTCATTCATTAATGCAATGCTGCCTAGTTCAGCATTACGCAGTTCTGTAATGACAATTCCAGACATTGAATAGAAGCCATAGCCTTGAGAAAGCATAATTAAATCTTTAAAGTTAATGTTTTCTATAAAAAGAATGCTCAGGAATGCCCCAAAAATAGAGCCAATAATTGCACATAAAGGTACCAGCATAATTCTCCAGTTCATCCATGAACGATCTAAAGGGGAATATGCTAAGTCTAAACCAATGAGGAACATGAAGAAGAGCAACAGGTTCCAAGAGTTGATATGTAGTGTGTAATGAAAAGATGTCAATGAGATTGCAGCAAAATAACCGAGGCAAAGTGCAATAAATGCATAACTAATATTGAGTAAAGATTTAAAAAATAATGAAAGTGATACTTGGCCGTGCGTAGGTTGAATACCTAAACTTTTAAAGAAAAAGTAACAACAAATAACGGTGCCTAGAGATGTACAAACTGAAATAATCAATGCACTTTTTAAAATGAGTTGAGGTTGCGTAATAGAGTCAATAATTTGGGCAAATTCAAAGGCAATCGCAAAAAGTAGAAGATATGAAAAATAAGGAAGTAGCTTAAAAGCAGCTTTTTCTATCATAGAGGGTAATCGTCTTGCGAACAAAAAACCAATAATTAAACAAACAAGAAGTTGAAAAATAAGCCAAATGGATTGCATTTTATAAAATGATGAGTAGAGGGATGAAGTTGCTCTATATTATGTCAATGAGATGATCTAAAGATGTATATTTTTTATTTTTTATCTATTTACTTAATTATTAAACAAATTTAAAAAATCAATCATTATTTGAAATGTTATTGTAATTACATTGTTATTGCAATGTGTGTTGTTTTTTTTCTAAAATGATCGAGACAGTAAAAAAAGTGACTAAATATAAACATAACTTAACTTTTTTAGAAAAATGATATTTTAGGCAATTCATTTGAATTACATTCTGTAGTACAAAAGAACAAATCTCATTATCTTTTATTATGAAACGTTCAATTCTTAGTCTTATGTATTTGATTCAGGGAATGCGTAATGCAGGAATTGATATAGATGAAAAGCTCATGCGTATTGGCTTAAAGGTCGATGCAATTGATTTAGCTTCGGCAATCGATATTAATCTTGAGCGAGAAATACTGAAAGTATTGTGTTCTAACTTCTCAGCAGAACAAGGTCTAAAGATTGGTCAGCATTATACTTTGGAGGGCTATGGTCCATTATTGATGTTGTTGATTTCAAGCCCATATATTGAAATTGCGTTACATAAAGCAATTCAGTATTGTCAGTTGACCCATTTGACCGGTACGTTGAACGCACATGTTGAAAATGATCAAATCGCAATCTTATACCAATCGACTCGTCTCACCGATGAGTTGGACTATTTTCTCGCACAGTGTGAAATTGCAGGAACATTTAAATTTCTACAAAGCCTATATCAAATAATGGATTTGCCATTTCCACGAATTCGTGTTGAACTACCCTTTGAATTGCCTAGCAATTTAGTTGAAATGGAATTTTATCAGCAATTTTATGGTATGGATGTTTGTTTTGGTGCGCCAGAAGCTCGATTTTGGTTTAGTCAAGATGTGTTAAAAGTCAAAATTCCTTCATTCGATGAAGTGGCTTTTCGTATTTATGAGCAAAAATGTATTGACGAGTTATCAAAACTATCGATGTATGAGAATAAGCCACGTATTGTACAGCGTGTGATGGATTATTTGGTCTTACAGAACTCGATTATGCCCACAATGACTGAAACGGCACAGGTTTTAAATATGCCAGAGCGTACACTTAGACATCAGTTACAACAGCATCAAACTAGCTATAAAAAGATAAGAGAGGAAATTATCAAAAATAAAGCATTGGAAATGATGGAGTATAAAAAATATTCTATCGAAATGATTTCTGAGTTGCTTGGTTATTCAGAACCAGCAGCTTTTAACCATGCATTTAAACGCTGGTTTGGTCAAAGTCCACGACAATATTTAAAATAGCCTAAGTGAAAACACGACATGCTAGTATCGAATATTGAATGAACTCCTTATAATTGTCATAGCCTAAATTAGTATTGAAAAAATGTCAGATTTAAACGTTGAAAGTACAACCTATAGTCCTTTATCTCCTGCTGAGCGTTATGCACAAGTTTTGGCATCTGGTCAATTCATGCCAGATGAGGCGCAAGCACATGCAGTTCAAGAATTAGACCGAGTGTGGCAAGAACTCATTCAACGCTATAAATCATCGAAACGAATATTTCATCGTTTTAGAAAAACGACAACACCCAAAGGTGTATATATGTGGGGTGGCGTTGGTCGTGGAAAAACATGGTTGATGGATCAATTTTACGACTCTATTCCATTTAGACGTAAAACACGCATGCATTTTCATCATTTCATGCAACATGTGCATAAAGAATTAAATAAATTATCAGGGCAACGAAACCCTTTAGATGCTGTTGCAGATCAAATTTATAAAGATGCTGTCATCATTTGTTTTGATGAGTTTTTTGTATCAAATGTAACAGATGCCATGATTTTAAGTGATCTCTTTCAAAAGCTATTTGCACGAGGGATTACACTAATTGCGACATCAAATATTGCACCAGATGGTTTGTATAAAAATGGTATTCATAGAGATCGATTTTTACCAACAATAGAATTGGTTAAAAAGAATTGTGTAGTGTTAAATGTTGATGCTGGTGTGGATTATCGTTTGCGTGTATTAAAGCAAGCACAATTATTTAAATCTCCTTTGAATGTTGAACATAATGAATGGATTGCTGAGCGCTTTAAAGCATTAACACAAGGGCAAAACCGATCAGCAGAAGCAATTACGATTAATCACCGTCAAATCGAAACAATTAGTCATACTGAAGATGTATTATGGTGTGAGTTTTCAGAATTATGTTTTAAACCACGTAGTCCAGCAGACTTTATTGAAATAGCAAATGTCTACAATACTATTTTGGTGAGTAATGTTCCAAAATTGAATGATTATTTATCTGAAGGGACACGTCGTTTTATTTATTTAGTTGATGAGTTTTATGATCGTGGTGTGAAACTATTGCTGACGTCAGAAGATACGATTATTGAAATCTATGAAGGTGAAAAATTAGCCTTTGAAATTGAACGGACGCGTTCAAGATTGCTCGAAATGCAATCCGATGATTATTTACATGCTGCACATCGACAGATTAATAAAGAAGAACTTCCTGATCACTAAAAAAAGCTCCTGAAAAGGAGCTTTTTTATTTGAGGGACTAAAATTTATAGGATTAAAATGTTTGTATACAGTGTACTTAAGTCTAATTAATGATAATAAAAAAAAGAAATACAATGTTTAAAAGGTATTTATTTGAATGATAGTGTTGTGTTTTTACAATAACGATGCATTAAAGGTGAGTTCTATGCTGCAAAAAATGCTCATTATTTAGGAAATTGATAATACTATTCAGATGGGTATAAATAGGTATACTAGATTCTCTTGTATAAAAAGTAGCAATATCAGGAAAGACAATGACTGCACGCATCCAAAAAGGCAAGTTAGCGATTGCTAAAGAACTCTATGATTTTATCGAAAATGAAGCTTTGCCAGGTTCTGGTTTAAACAGCGAAACATATTGGAAAAATTTTGAACAAGTCGTTGTTGACCTTAGTCCAAAAAATAAAATACTTTTAGCTAAACGTGATGCTTTACAAGCAAAAATCGATGAATGGCATCGTAATAATAAATTTGAATTAGAAGCTTACAAAGCTTTTTTAACTGAAATTGGCTACTTATTGCCAGAAGTAGAAGATTTTACGATTAGCACTGAAAATGTGGATGAAGAAATCGCGCTTTTGGCTGGTCCGCAGCTGGTCGTACCTGTGCGTAATGCGCGATATTGCTTAAATGCCGCAAATGCGCGTTGGGGATCTTTGTATGATGCACTTTATGGATTCGATGTAATTCCAGAAAGTGATGGCGCTGAAAAAGGTAAGGGGTATAACCCAGTACGTGGTGAAAAAGTCATTGCATTTGCGAAGAATTTTTTAGATGAAACCTTCCCTTTAACGCAAGGTTCGCATGCAGAAGCTACCGCATATACAGTTGAAGCAAATAAGCTTATCGTGACTCTAAGTAATGGATCGAAAACAACGCTTTCTAAAGAAGCTCAGTTTGTCGGTTTTAATGGTGATGCTGAAACGCCAAATGAAATTGTATTACTGAATAATGGTTTACACGTTATTATTGAAATTGATGCAACGAGTGCAATTGGTCAAACTGATTTGGCGGGTGTAAAAGACCTTGTATTAGAAGCAGCAGTTACGACAATTCAAGATTTAGAAGATTCCATTGCGGCAGTTGATGCCGAAGAAAAGGTGGAAGGTTATCGTAATTGGTTGGGTTTAATGCGCGGTACACTTGAAGAGTCCATTGAAAAAAATGGTAAAACAGTAACGCGTAAATTAAATTCTGATCGTACTTGTCAAAATTTAATTGGTGGAAAAACAACATTGCATGGTCGTTCATTGATGTTGCTTCGTAATGTCGGGCATCTGATGACAAATCCAGCCATCTTGGTAGATGGTGAAGAAATCTACGAAGGGATAATGGATGCACTTATTACGCCATTGCTGTCTATTGCTGATATTCGTAGCGAAAACATTAATAAAAACTCTAGAAAAGGGTCAATGTATATTGTTAAACCAAAAATGCATGGACCAGAAGAAGTTGCTTTCGCTGTTGAGCTATTTGAACGTGCAGAAAAAGCATTAGGGTTACCTGATAAAACTTTAAAAATTGGTATTATGGATGAAGAGCGTCGTACATCTGTAAACTTGAAAAACTGTATAGCACAAGCCAAAGACCGCACTATTTTTATTAATACTGGTTTTATGGATCGGACTGGTGATGAAATTCATACATTTATGGAAGCGGGTCCATTTGTTCGTAAAGGTGAGATTAAAGGGCAAAAATGGTTCCCAGCGTATGAAAATCGTAATGTGATGATTGGTTTACAAGCTGGTTTACGTGGTAAAGCTCAAATTGGTAAGGGAATGTGGCCTAAACCAGATATGTTATTGGATATGTATAATACCAAAACTGAGCATCCAGAAGCTGGTGCAAGTTGTGCCTGGGTACCATCTCCATCTGGAGCGGTAATTCATGCCATACATTATCACCAAATTAACGTGGCAAATCGCCAGCAAGAATTATTATCAGAACAAGCATTGCCTTTAGATGATCTATTAACACCGCCATTAGCAACAAATACAAATTGGTCTGAAGAAGAAAAAACCAAAGAGTTGGAAAATAACTGTCAAGGTATTTTAGGCTATGTTGTACGTTGGGTCGATCTTGGTATTGGTTGTTCGAAGGTTCCAGATATTAATGATGTTGGTTTAATGGAAGATCGTGCAACTTTACGAATTTCTTCACAGCATGTTGCGAATTGGTTACGTCACGGTATTGTATCTAAAGTACAGGTTGAGGAAGTACTTAAACGGATGGCGAAAATTGTAGATGAACAAAATGCCAATGATCCTTTGTATACACCAATGGCACCAAATTTTAATGGTTATGCATTTCAGGCTGCATCGGATCTGATTTTTAGGGGAGGTGAGCAACCATCTGGTTATACTGAACCTCTTTTACATGCAGCACGCTTAAAGCTTAAAGGTTATACTGGAAATTAATTTAGTCATTTAAAAAAGCTC
The DNA here is from genome assembly GCF_002135375.1 of Acinetobacter sp. ANC 4558. GTDB lineage: Bacteria > Pseudomonadota > Gammaproteobacteria > Pseudomonadales > Moraxellaceae > Acinetobacter. The sequence goes on from NZ_NEGH01000013.1 coordinate 32,057, forward strand.
CCAAATAGGGGAGCTTTTTATTTAAGAAATTAGAAAATAAAGCATAAAGTTTAGATTGAATGAGTGGGGATGTGAGTTGTAGATTTTTACCATTATTAATTAAAGGATGAATTAATTAATAAATATTTTTATTAAAATGATAATTAATGCATATATTTTAAAATATATGTTTTCAAATTATGATTTTATAGATATAATGAGCGAACAAGTTAAGTTATTAGTAATGTTATCTTAAAGATTGTTTGTGAGCCAGTTACACTTTAATTACATTAAAAATCTTGTATGAGTAAAGATTTAACCAGTACAATAATAGCGTAAAGTGTGAAAAGAGTTGTATTCTAAAGATTAAAGTGGAATGTAGAAGCTTAGGTGTTATGAGTATTTTTTGAAAATAAAAAACGCGCTCTATTTTGCAAAAAATACTCAATTGAATGAATGATATTTATCGTGAAATATTTTTAAAAATATGCTTTAAACACTCCATCATTTTTTCAATTTGAAGTGGTGTTAATCCGTCAAATGATTGCTCGAGCACGACGGATGTTAAGTCATTTATTTTTAAAGTCATTTCATCACCTTTTTCAGTAAGAATGACGCGAGTGATTCGGTGATCATCTTCGCAGGAATAGGTGTCTACGAGTCCTTCATCTTTTAATCGATAAACAATTTTGGTTGTTGTCGACATTTTTGAAACGACCATATCTGATAAATCAGATACACTCGCATTTGGTTTTGATTTAAGTGCGAGAAGAATACGACGGCGTGAGCTGTCTAAACCGAATTTTTTCAAAACATGATCAACATTTTGAACATGTTGCGAGTAGACTTGAGTGATCCAATAAAAAGGAAATTGTTCTAAAGAATAATCTTCGGAAGATGGCAAAAATTTAGAATATTTTTTACTCATTTATAAGATGTCCTTAAATTAAAAGAATTGTTGTTTAATTGTAATTTGCGAGCAGTTTATATTTTATGTGAAAAAATATCATATATGCAAGCGTTTAATTTTACTACATATAAAAAATGAACAAATTTACCTACATTTTTGTAACTAAGGCTGTGTTTTTAGGTATTATTAAAAATATAATTATTGTTATCTTGATGAAATTTAACATTAGTTTATTTAATTTAAAAATAATAATAATTTTTGTTAAAAAAGAAAAAATTGATTAAATACATACAGATTTAAATTTTAAGTGATAATAAGAATTATTTATCTTTTTAAAATTATATGGTTTTTTTAAAATGTGGCTTTTTTCCTTTTTTAGAGTTCATGTTTTTTTATTTGTATTCAAGGTGACTAATATTTATTTATTTTTTATCGGAAGGATTTTATTTATATTAAATTAAATGATTTGCGATACAAAGTTTGAATGATTAGTTTCTTATTGTATTGTTTGATTCATTAAGTGAATTTATCGCTTTATTGTTAATTTAATCTTAATAATTGTTTTTATTATGAGGTCTTGGTTTTTGTGATAGGTGGATTGGTTAATCTATTTGCAATCATTGAATGGGATGAAGATAAAATATACATGTGCCCATGCTATGGTATGCAGAAGTGTTACGAGATTGTAGAAGTTTTGAAAAAAATACGTAATGCACTGTGTGGTTGATGCATAATAAAAATAATTATAGTTGAGTAGGTTAAATTAATGGACCCCTCGCAGAGCGTTGGACAAGTAAATTATTGTTTTGTTAGTATATATGTTGGAGAGAAGAGATAATGGAATTTCTTCTTGATCCAGGTATATGGGTTGGTCTAATAACACTTATTATTTTAGAAATTGTACTTGGAATTGATAATTTAGTTTTTATTGCAATTTTGGCTGATAAATTACCACCTGAGCAGCGCGATAAGGCGAGGGTGATTGGATTATCCTTAGCGCTTTTAATGCGTTTAGCGCTTTTATCAGTCATTTCTTGGCTGGTTACTTTAACAAAGCCATTGGTCGAAGTTTGGGGTTTAACCTTTTCTGGGCGAGACTTAATTTTATTATTTGGTGGTTTGTTTCTCGTTTATAAAGCGGTCACAGAGTTACATGAAAAAATAGAAGGTAAGCCTATTGTTCGGTCTAACTCTTCAGTGATATATGCTGGATTTTGGGTTGTCGTTACTCAGATTATTGTATTAGATGCGGTTTTTTCTCTGGATTCGGTGATTACAGCGATAGGGATGGTTGATAACATCTATGTCATGATGGTTGCTGTGACCGTTGCTGTAGTTGTGATGTTAATTGCTTCTAAGCCATTAACTGCATTTGTAAATAGACATCCGACAGTCGTTATTTTGTGCTTAAGCTTTTTATTAATGATTGGAATTAGTTTGATTGCAGAAGGATTTGGTTTTCATATTCCAAAAGGCTATATTTATTCAGGGATTGGTGTTGCGATTTTGATTGAGGCTTTTAATCAGTTTTTTAAACGTAACGTACAAAAACACGCGTCAAAAATTCCATTGCGTCATCGTACAACAGATTCGATTTTGCGTTTAATGGGGGGGAGTGTTCAAACTGAAGGGGATATTCGGTGTTTAGATGCAAAAGAAGCTTTTGCAAATGAAGAGCGTTATATGATTGGTGGTGTTTTGACGCTGGCAGAACGTTCAGTTGCATCTATTATGACGCCCCGCAATCAGATTTCATGGGTAAATTTAGATGATACGGCAGAGCAGATTCGAGAAAAAGTATTGTCTGTACCTCATAGTTTGTTCCCTGTTTGTCGGACTGATTTAGATAAGGTAATTAGTGTTGTTCGTGCTAAAGAGCTTTTGGATGTTTTAGATGAACCAGAAGAATTAAAGGGGCTGTTGAAGCAACAACGACCTATTTATATTTTTGAAAAAATGAAAGTGATTGATGTGATTAATACGTTAAGATCGTCTAAGGGGTTATTGGTTTTGGTGAGTGATGAATTTGGTCATGTTCAAGGTTTAGTCTCTCCTTTGGATGTGTTTGAGGCGATCGCTGGTGAGTTTCCAGATGCGGATGAACAACTAGATTTGGTTAAGGTGGATAAAGGTACTTGGAAGGCTTCTGGTATGTTGGATGTATATCAGTTGGAGCTTGAGCTTGAAATGTTAGATTTGGTTGAAGAGGATGCTGGTTATATGAGTTTGGCTGGTTTGATTCTGGATAAATTTAGCGGTGAGATTAAGGTGGGTTCACAGCTTGAGTATCAAAATATTCATTTTGAGGTCATTGAGTTGGATGATCATCGGATTAAAACAGTATTAATTAAGTATATTTAAGTATGTTGATTTAAAAAACCTCTTTTAAAAGAGGTTTTTTATATTTGAATGTAATTTGCGTTTTTTAAATAAAAGATTAAATATAAAGTTGATCTTTAATGATCATCCATATTTCTTTATGGGAGTGTTTAAACATTGACATATGACCAATACTTTTATATGGGTAGTCTTTGGTATTGAGTTCAATTAAGGTTGTTTGAGCATGTGGATATAACCGTAGTAAATCTAGAACATTGGTTTTCGTGGCAATTTCATCATCTGATGAATAAATTGCAGTGATGGGTTGGGTTATTTTTGAATGAAAATTTTGATCATCGTTGAGTGTTTTACCGAACGCATTGATGACATAACCAGGTTTTGAGCAAAACTCAGCCCATTGTTTTGCTACATTTTTGGGTAGATTTTCGCCCATTCCGATGGCATGGGTAGAGCCATATCCAAGAACAAGTCGAGCAACAGGAAAAATTCCTTTAAACATAATGGGGGGCTAAAATTTTAGTGCGGCCTTTTAGACCTTTAACATGTCCAGATGAGCCAGAGATAGTTATGATTTTTGCAATTTCATTGTAATTGGGAATAATGCCTGTGAGTTGTCCGCCTGCACTATGACCGAGCAAAATGATTTTTTTGGCATCAGAACGTTGAAGTAAGGTGTTAATTGCTGCGGGAAGATCTAATTGCCCCCAGTCGGTAATGCTTGCAGTAGAATCTTTTAAAGGGGTGTGTAAAGATTTTCCAATGCCTCTAAAATCGAAGCTGAGTACATCAAATCCCTGTTGGGATAACCACCCTGCAAAAGCATGATAAAAATTAACGGTAATTCCAGTTGCAGGTGCAATTAAAACAGGAAGATTTTGTTGTGTTGTTTTTTGCTTTGGGTAAAACCGACCCATTAAGCGATACTGATCTGCACATGTGATTTCAATGTTTTGATAGTTTTCCATTGTGCTATATCTGTCTAAAGTACGATTTATTACTGTATTCAATTGGTGATGAGAGGTGGGGGAAATAGTTTGACTTATAAGTCAAAAAATAAATCATTATTCTTTTAATATATTTCAAATGGATGACACGCATCCATTTGGTTAGTCAAGGTGTTGTGCTTTTTGAAATTTGCGATAGGTGTGATCTACAACGTTCCAAAATGCAAAAGCTAAAGATACAATAAAAGCGTATAAGAAATACTCTGGTTTTAGGTTGCCTTGTAGCATGCCGTGCAGAGCGAGAATCACCATTAAAGCAATGGTCGTGCTTAAATAGGTTGTTACGTGTTTGGTCTTCAGAGTGTTAATGAAGACTTGCTTATTGAAATGTGTTGATAACATCTCCATCCCTCCTTTTTAAATAATTTCTTTATAAAACAAAACGTTTTATTTTGAAATAGACTATTTACCATATACTAAAATGGTTAATATTTCAAGCGGTGATGGGAATATTTTTTGTGGAAATACAGATTAAAAAGGTAAGATTTATTTATATCTCATATTAATACGGTCTGATTTATTTGTAAATTATAATTTATGATATCCGCATAGATTTAAATGATAATTATAAAAAATAAGCTATATGATATTGAGTGATCAATGCGTAATAACAGCTTGTTTGGGTAAAACAAAGCAATTATTAGCTATAAAAATTATGTTTGGATAAAACACAATTTCGAGTTCACTGTTAAATCAGAGGTTACTGTTTAACTCGATCTACCACGATGCAAATGATGAAGACAATTAATGATGGAATTAGCCAAGCCAAATTTTGTTCATTTAATGGAAGGTGGGTGACTGCTTCGGGTAAAAAGCGTTCTAGACCTGCAACTTTTAATCCATCAATAATGCCAAAAACTAATGAAATGGCTGTAACTGGCGCTATAACGCTTGAGGGATTTTTGAAATTTTTCCAAAAGAACCCTAGAATAATGACGACAATTGCTGGTGGGTAGATAGCGCTTAAAACAGGAACTGAGACAGCAATTAATTTAGTTAATCCAAGATTGGAAATAATAAGTGAAAATCCAATCAGAATAAGCACAAATATTTTATAGGGTATTTTAGTCAGACTAGAAAAATATTCAGCACAAGCACATGTTAAACCAATTGCGGTGACCATACATGCGATAAAAATCATGGCAGATAAGAAATATGCGCCCATGTCGCCAAATGCATGAAGAACATATGCATGTAGAATGATCGCACCATTTGCAGCATTTGGAGCAATTTCATGGCTGCCCATACCAAGCTTAAATAAACTTAGGTATACCAATGTTAAACCAATTCCAGAAATAATGCTGGCAATGACGGCATATTTGGTAATGAGTTTTTTATCTGTGACGCCACGTGAGGTAATTGCACGAACAATCACAATGCCGAATACCAAAGCACCTAAAGTATCCATGGTTAAATAACCATTCACAATACCTTCAGATACTGGCGTAGCGACATAGTTGTTAATTGCAGGATGTACAATGCCTGCTGGAATAACAACAGCGGAAATACCTAAAATAATTAATGCAATAATTTTAAGGGGAGAAAGAACATATCCAACCGTATCTAAGATTTTATTTGGATAGAGAGATACAAGGGTAACAATCGCAAAATAAACGATACTGTAAATCAACAAGCTGCTTGAGGAGTTGGGGAAATAAGATGAAAAACCAATTTCATAAGAAACAGTTGCTGTGCGAGGTGTTGCAAATAGTGGTCCAACAGCAAGATAGCACGCAACGGTGAGTGTGATGCTTGCAACTTTACCCAATGGTGAGCTGAGTGCTTGAATAGAGCCACCCACACGAGATAAAGCAATAATAGTGATTACGGGTAATCCAACAGCAGTGATTAGAAAGCCTGCAGAGGCTAACCAAACATGTTCACCAGCTTGTTGAGCAACGATTGGAGGGAAAATAATATTACCTGCACCAATAAAGAGTGCAAAGGTCATAAAACCTAGGGCAACAATATCCCGAGTACTTAAATTCGTCATATCAGGAGATGATTGGGCGCAAAAGAAAGGGATTTTAGTGGAATGAAATTTATTTTTCTAATTTATTTCATGGTGAAATGTACATTACTTATGCTTAGATATTGATTTTTATGTTTCATAAATATTTTTAATGAATTATATGCTTGATTTTTATTAATATATTTTTTTTGATTTTTTTTACTTTTTTTGAAGGAGAATGAGAAGAAAATTATTAATTATGTGATTGATTTTACATTATCGTATTTCAGGTGGAGGGTGATGTCAGTTTGCTGCTTGAAAAGAGGTATACTGATGTGGCGATTAATAAGAGCTGATGAGTATGAGAGTGTCCTCTGTTAGGATTAAAACTGCACAAGATATTGAGGGTTTACGAGTCTCAGGACGACTCGCAGCACAGGTTTTAGAAATGATTGCGAGGTTTGTAAAACCAGGCGTAACTACAGAATATTTAGATACGATTTGTCATGATTATATCGTTAATGTTTTAAAAGTTATTCCAGCAAATATTGGATATCATGGCTATACCAAGACAACGTGTATCTCTCCTAATGAAGTGGTTTGTCATGGCATACCCTCTGAGCGTATTGTGTTAAAAGATGGTGATATTATTAATATTGATGTTGCCATTGTTCATAATGAATATTTTGGTGATACAAGCCGAATGTATTATGTCGGACTGGTTGCACCAGCGGCAAAAAAACTATGCGACATAACGTATGAAGCTATGCGCGCTGGTATTCATGCGGTTAAACCTGGTGCAACACTAGGTGATGTGGGTTTTGCGATTCAATCTGTGGCGCATCGAGAAGATTATACAGTGGTAAGAGAGTACTGTGGACATGGTATTGGTAAAATTTACCATGAAGCACCAAGCGTATTGCATTATGGTGCGCCAGGCCAAGGCTTAGTGTTGCAAGAAGGGATGGTTTTCACAATTGAGCCAATGATTAATGCAGGCAAGTCAGCGGTTAAGGAATTAAGTGATGGTTGGACGGTGGTCACTAAAGATAAGTCATTATCTGCACAGTGGGAACATATGGTTGCGGTGACGGAAACTGGATTTGAAGTGCTTACTCCTTGGCCGGAAGGAACAGGCAATTATTTAGAAATTTAATTGATGATTTGAAATGAATAAAAGCCTATAGAGATAGGCTTTTAATGAAATTGTTAGTTTTGTGGTGTACTGAGTTTTTTCACTAAATAATCAATAAATATACGTACAGCAGGTAAAATCCCACGCTTAGACGGATAAACGATATGGAAGATTCCGTGAGGTGCTTTCCAATCTGGGAGTATACGTACAATTTGTCCATCTTTTAAATATTGTGATGCAATAGTATCGGGGAGAAGCGCTATGCCACAATCTTTGCTGACCAGCTCTGCCAGCATACGTAAATCTGAACCCATAACTACTGGGGTAACTTTTACTTTCTTTTGTTGATTTTGTTTGTTGTATACGACGATATGCTGATCAACATGATCTTCTACCATGCTTAAAATGCGGTGATGACCTAAATCATCTGGATGTTTGATATCACCATGTTCATTTAAATATGCTTGTGTTGCAAAGAGGTGTTGCTCAATATTGCTTAAGCGACGAATGACTAAGCTTGGGTCGTCATCTAAATTGGATCGAACACGTAAAGCAATATCAATACCTTCGTTAATAACATCAATTCGACGATTGGTAATAATCATTTGAACTTTAATTTCGGGATATTGCTTTAAGAAGTGAGGTAAAATTTGAGCGACTTCTTGTTGTGCAATGGTCATAGGGATGCCAATTTTAATGGTACCACGTGGCTCAGTGCTTAGGTGGTCGACTAAGTTGTGCGCTGCTTGAGCTGCATTCACCATAACTTGTGCATGTCGATAAATGTTCATCCCCACATCTGTAACAGCAAAATGTCGAGAACTGCGTTGAATTAAACGCACGCCAAGTTGTTCTTCTAAATTGTATACTCTGCGACTGAGTTTAGATTTTGGAATATCTGTTGCACGCTCAGCAGCACTGAATCCGCCATGTTCAACGACCATTGCAAAACAATAGAAATCATCTAGATCTGACAATATGTTATACCCATATGAAACGATAGTCACATTAGAGAGCGAACGTTTTACTAAGTCAAATTCTAATATGTTAATTTATTTAATTTTTGTTTTGAATTGAATATTGAATAAAGCATTTGCTTGTATTTTGATTAAATAGCGATGGATACAGCATCATAGAACGTTATAAACTCAAACACAAATGAGTAAAGTTAGTTAAATTATGACATATCAATTCATTCAATTAGATGTCAAAGCAACAGATAATATTGCTTGTCCGCATTGTGGGCAAGATGTAGTTGATTGGTCTGATGAACAATATATTCAGCCTTGTGAGCATGTATTATTTATTGCGATGGATATTGGTTTTGAATATATGACCGATATTTTTGAGCAGACCATGGCAAGAGGTGTAGATGATTTACATGCAAATGATGATACGGTGTTGATGCTGGAAGAAATTAAGGCAGCAACTTATCCTGAATTTATCATTACAGCCTCAGATTTGGGGATTCAAGGTTATTCTCGATATATTGGTTTTGCTATCGTGTGAAATACTGGGTTTGAACTTAAAAAAAGCTCCTTAAAGGAGCTTTTTTTAATTTTCTAATTCTTCTTCTATGTCATCATCGGTAGAGTCCATTCCAAGTTCTTTGAGTTTTCGCGTGAGTGTATTGCGTCCCCAACCTAGAAGTTCAGCTGCATGTCGCTTACGACCTCGCGTTTGTTGTAGTGCTGCATTAATTAAAGTGCGTTCAAACATTGGCGTTGCAATATCCAATATTTTCATTTCACCATTTTGAAGTTTTTGAATTGCCCATTGATTGAGTAACTCATTCCAATGATGAACAGTAGTATGCTCAATATTTGGATTGCTATGTCCTTCACTATTTTTGCTAATCGGAATTTGTTTGAGTTCTGTTGGCAAGTCCTCGGGGTAGACCTCGCGACTTGTAATCATGACGGTTAACCATCGACAAGTGTTTTCAAGTTGACGAACATTTCCAGGCCAAGGCAGTTGTTGCATGTATTCTTGAGTGGCTGGGCGTAAGATTTTAGGACTAACGCCAAGCTCTTTTCCTGCACGGGCTAAAAAATGCTGCGCTAACATGGGAATGTCCTCGCTTCGGTGTGCCAATTTTGGAATATGAATGCGAATGACATTTAGGCGATGATATAAGTCTTCACGGAAACGACCATCGTGAACTAATTTTTCAAGATCTTGATGGGTGGCTGCAACAATACGAACATCAACTTTTACAGGAATGTGTCCGCCAACACGATAAAACTCGCCATCAGCCAATACACGAAGTAAACGAGTTTGAGTTTCAAATGGCATATCACCAATTTCATCTAAAAAAAGTGTTCCGCCATTTGCTTGTTCGAAACGACCTTGGCGTTGTGAGTTAGCACCTGTAAAAGCGCCTTTTTCATGACCAAATAATTCAGTTTCAATTAAGTCTTTCGGAATTGCCGCCATGTTGAGTGCAATAAAGGGCTTGCTGCTTCGTGGAGAATGGCGATGTAATGCATGGGCAACAAGTTCCTTTCCTGTACCAGATTCTCCATTAATTAAAACAGTAATATGTGATTGCGACAGGCGACCAATGGCACGAAAGACTTCCTGCATTGCAGGTGATTCACCAATAATTTCAGTGGATTGAATGGGTTTGGTCGATTTTGCAGATTCTTGTTGTTGTAATTTAGTGAGGTGCATCATGGCACGATTAACTAAAGCAAGTGCTTCATCAATATCAAACGGTTTAGGTAAATATTCAAAAGCCCCCGTTTGATAACTGGACACTGCTGACTCTAAATCTGAATGAGCGGTCATAATGATGACAGGTAAATCTGGGTGACTGCCTTTAACCTTGGCTAAGAAAGTTAAGCCGTCAATACCGGGCATACGAATATCGGTCAGAATGACATCAGGTGCTTCTTCACTGAGTCGATTTAATGCAGATTGTGCCTCTTCAAAGCTGGTAACATCAAAGCCTTCTTCTTTAAATGTTTTTTCAAGTACCCAGCGCATCGCACGATCATCATCGATGACCCATATTTTATTTTGCGACATGATCTGACTCCCAAGGTAGATATAAGCTAAATGTTGTTTTTCCAGGAACTGATTGACATTCAATCATTCCATTGTGTTGATGCATAATATTTTGTGCGATGCTTAAACCTAATCCTGTACCGTTCGCTCGGCTGGTTACTAAAGGATAAAATACTGACTCAATTAGATCTTCTGTGATTCCTGGACCATTGTCTTCAATGTCAATTCGAATAGCCGATCGATTTAATACGCCGTTAATCGTCACAAGGCGTTGAATTCTTGTTCTTAGAATAAGCGTAGGTTGATGATCTATGAAAAAATCTTTATTTTCCATCATCGCCTGAACAGCATTTACACTAATGTTGAGCATTACTTGAATGAGTTGATCGCGATCAGCATTCACCTCTGGTAAGGAAAGGTCATAGTCGCGAATAATTTTAATTTTTTTCTTGGTTTGATTGGTAATGAGTGAGCGTACACGTTCTAAGGGTTCGTGAATGTTAACAGCTTGATAACTCGGAAGTTGACGAGAACCAAGCATGGTGTCAGCGAGTGTTCTTAAGCGATCAACTTCACTAATAATAATGTCGGTAAATTCGGTATATTGTGGATCATTTAAACTGCGTGCCAAAAGCTGAGTTGCGCCACGAATTCCACCGAGTGGATTCTTAATTTCATGAGCGACGCCACGAATAAGCTGTCTGGTAATTTGATGTTGTTGAATGAGGTTTTCTTCTTTTGAGATTTTCAACATACGATCAATAGGGTTGAGTTCAATTAAGAGCAGTGGATGATAATCTTTGTTATAGTTGAGTAACGAAACCGTATAATCAACATGAATATCTTTGAAATTAACATTGATGGTTGCTTCTCGACGTGTATAGGCTTGAGAAAACTCTAAGGTGTTTTTTAAGGCTTCTTCAGTATTGAACTCATCACTTGGAACACATAATAAATTGAGCACAGGCATGCCTAATGCACGCAGTAAGCTCATATCAAAAAGAGCTTCGCATGAAGAATTAAGATAAAAAATATTTAAATTACGATCGACTAAAAGAATTGCAGTAGATAGATTGTCTACTAAAAGTCGATAATCGATAGCAGGTTTGAGTTCCATTAATTAGAATTTCCTGAAATAAAAAATAACAGCATTAACCTCTGTAATTGGCTTTAACCTAAAGCGCCTTATTGATGCACTTTAAGCAAGATATGCGCCAACTTTTTACTGAAGGGTTTTAATGCGTCACTTTTGTTGAAAAAATGCCCTGAAAACGCGCTATGCATAAAACGTATAACGGATCAGAATTTCAAAGTAAAGAACTTATGCACAATTATGGTGCATGTAACAAAGTGTGATAAATATGTGGTTGTATTTTGGTGCATTATGCAAAGAGTCATGAAATCAACTATTTTTCTTTAAAAAAAAGTCATACAATACGCGCATTCTAGTGGAGCGCAGATTCATGAAGTCCCCCAAAGTCGGTTTTGTATCTTTAGGTTGTCCTAAGGCATTGGTAGATTCTGAACGAATTTTAACTCAGTTGAAAACTGAAGGTTATGATGTAGCATCAGATTATGACGGTGCTGATTTAGTTGTTGTGAATACTTGTGGTTTTATTGAATCTGCAGTACAAGAGTCTTTAGATGCGATTGGCGAAGCAATGAGTGCCAATGGTCGAGTGATCGTAACGGGTTGCTTGGGTAAAGATGAAGACAAAATTCGTAAAATGCACCCAAATGTTTTAAAAGTAACAGGGGCAGCAGCCTACCAAGAGGTTATGGAGGCAGTACATCAGTATGTTCCTGAGCCGCCAAAACATAATCCATTCATTGATCTTGTACCAGAACAAGGCATTCGTTTAACGCCAAAACATTATGCATATTTAAAAATATCGGAAGGATGTAACCACCGTTGTACCTTTTGTATTATTCCGAGCATGCGTGGTGATCTAGTTTCTCGACCTGTTGGTTCTGTACTGAGTGAAGCACAAGCATTGAAAAATGCAGGTGTTAAAGAAATATTGGTCATTTCACAAGATACGTCAGCTTATGGTTTAGACACCAAATACAAGCTTGATTTTTGGAATGGACAACCTGTTAAAACGAAATTCTTTGATATGTGTGAAGCACTTGGTCAGATGGGAATCTGGGTGCGTCTGCATTATGTTTATCCGTATCCACATGTCGATGCTGTAATCGATTTGATGGCACAAGGTAAAATTTTAGCGTACTTGGATATTCCATTCCAACATGCAAGTCCTAAGATTCTTAAATTGATGAAACGACCTGCACATAGTGAAAACACGCTTGAGCGATTAAAACTATGGCGTGAAAAATGTCCAGAATTGGTGATTCGTTCAACATTTGTTGTCGGCTTCCCTGGTGAAACAGAAGAAGACTTCCAAATTTTGTTAAACTGGTTGAAAGAAGCGCAGTTGGATCGAGTGGGTTGTTTTACCTATTCTCCAGTGGAAGGTGCAACAGCCAATGATTTACCTGACCATGTACCTGAAGAAGTTAAGCAAGAGCGCTATGAGCGTTTTATGCAAGTTCAACAAGAGATTTCAGCTGCGAAGTTACAACGCCGCATTGGTCAAATAATGACGGTGCTTGTTGATGATCTTGAAGATGAGTTTCCCGTTGCTGTGGCACGATCTTATGCAGATGCGCCTGAAATTGATGGAAATGTATTTGTTGAAGATATTGATAAATCACAGATTAAAGCAGGTGATTTGCTCGAAGTCGAAATCACAGATGCAGATGAATATGATTTATACGCAAAATTAATTCGTATTAAATCAGCTTAATTGATAAAAAATAATCAAATAGATTTAGGTAAATTGGAGTTTTGATCATGTTAGATTCTAAAAAGCCGCGATATTCACGTATCTTGTTAAAACTTTCTGGTGAGGCATTGGCTGGAAATAAAGAGATGGGGATTGATGCACAAGTGCTTGATCAGATGTCTCTCGCGATTGCTCACTTGGTTGGTTTGGGTGTGCAAGTCGGTATTGTGGTGGGTGGTGGTAATCTTTACCGTGGCAGCCAACTACAACAAGATGGGCTGGTTGGTCGTGTGACAGGTGATCAAATGGGAATGCTTGCCACAGTCATGAATGGTCTTGCATTACGTGATGCATTGGTCCGTCGTAATATTAAAACGCGTTTAATGTCGGCTTTACCTATTGGTACAGTTGTAGAGTCTTATTCGAGTCGTGATGCGATTCGCCACTTGACTCAAGGTGAAGTGTGCGTATTTGTTGCGGGAACAGGTAATCCATTCTTTACGACAGATACGGCTGCTTGTTTGCGTGGTATTGAAATTGAGGCGAGCTTGATTTTAAAAGCGACCAAAGTTGATGGTGTTTATAATAAAGACCCAAGTAAATTTGATGATGCTGTGAAATATGAGACATTATCGTTTGATCAAGTGCTAGATGAAAAGTTGGGTGTTATGGATTTAACCGCAATTTGCTTATGCCGAGATCATAAAGTACCACTTCAAGTCTTTGATATGAATAAGTCAGGGGCTTTACTTTCAGTGGTTATGGGTGAAAAAGAAGGTACACTCGTAACGAACTAATGTACCTACGCTTTAAAGCACTTTATACTACACGCTATTTTGTATACATCATTTAAAATTAAGTAAGGAAGATCATATGATTAACGATCTTAAAAAAGACGGCGAACAACGCATGCAAAAGACCTTAGAGTCTTTGGAACTCGGTTTTGCTAAAGTTCGTACAGGACGTGCTCACCCATCTATTTTAAATGGGGTGATGGTTCCTTACTATGGCTCAGATGTCCCTTTAAACCAAGTTGCGAATGTGGGTGCAGAAGATTCACGTACTTTAATCGTTCAACCATTTGAACGTACAATGGTTTCTGCAATTGATAAAGCAATTCGTGAGTCGGATTTAGGGTTAAACCCAATTACTTCAGATACGATTCGTGTACCTTTACCAGCATTGACTGAAGAAACACGTCGTGATATGCAAAAAATTGCGCGTTCTGAAGCAGAGAATGCGAAGGTTGCCATTCGTAATATTCGTCGTGATGTTTTGGGCGATGTAAAAGCATTGTTGAAAGAAAAAGAAATTTCTGAAGATGATGACCGCCGTGCAAGTGACGAAATTCAAAAACTAACTGATAAGTTTGTTGCTGAAGTTGACAAACGTCTTGCTGCTAAAGAAGCTGAATTACTGAAGGTCTAATATTGATGACCTTAATAGAAGATAATCAGCATCTTCCAAAACATGTTGCCATCATTATGGATGGCAACAATCGGTTTGCTAAAAAAAATCAAATGCCTAAGGGTGATGGACATCGGGAAGGTAAAAATGTTCTCGATCCAATTGTAGAGTTTTGTCGAACGAAACATATTCAAGCACTGACCGTTTTTGCTTTTTCAAGTGAGAATTGGAATCGCTCAGAATATGAAGTTAAACTTCTTATGCAATTGTTGGAAGATGCAATTATTGAGCAAATTCCACGGATGGAAAAGTATAATATTGCACTACGTTTTATTGGTGATCGATCAAAACTATCCACACATTTACAGACCTTGATGCTACAAGCTGAGGAAAGGACTGCGACTTTCACAAGCATGACCTTAACCATTGCAATTAGTTATGGTGGAATGTGGGATATAGCGCAGGCAGCGAAACAATTGGCAACTGATGTTTTAGATAAAAAAATTACGATAGATCAAATTAATGAACAACAATTTGCACAATATGTATGTTTATCAGATTTGCCTCCAGTAGACTTGCTCATTCGAACAGGTGGTGATTATCGAATTTCAAACTTTCTTCTTTGGCAAACAGCATATGCTGAGTTGTATTTTACACAAACTTTATGGCCTGAATTTACAGTAGATGAAATGACTGAAGCTTTTACTGTCTTCGCCTTACGAGAACGTCGTTTTGGCAGAACTTCAGAGCAGATTCAGCAAGCGAAACTAGAGAAATAATACATGTTAGAGCGGATTATTACTGCGCTAGTATTGGTCGCTGTGGTATTGAGTTGCATGTTTGCAACGCAATCACATTATCCAATGTTGGTGTTAATGATTATGGCAGCAGGAGTTGCTGGTTATGAGTGGTTTAAACTCATGCCAAGAAAAGCAGAACATTTACTCAAGCCGCGAGCATGGGCATTTGGGGTGTTTACTGCTGCTATTTCAGCATTAGCCCTTCATCATACGGATATGGCGCTTCTGCTTTGGGGAGCCTCCATCATCTCTTGGCTCTTTAGTGTTCATTGGGTAAAGACTTATCCAGAATATGATGGTTGGTATCACCCAATTCTCTATGTCATTGGATTGGTATTAATTTCAGCAGCAGTGACTGCAATTTTTGATGTGTGGGAAAACTCACCTTGGTGGCTCATGTATCTGTTCCTATTGGTTTGGGGTGCAGACAGTGGTGCATACTTTGTGGGTCGTAAATTTGGTAAACATAAACTAGCACCTCATGTAAGCCCCAATAAGTCGATAGAAGGACTTGTTGGTGGAGTGATTACAGCCGTGATTATTATTGTGGTTGTCGAGACGGTTTATTTAGATTTAAGCATTGCTCAACATGTATTATTCCTAATTCTTTCTATCATCACTGTATTTAGTTCGGTGCTGGGTGATTTGCTCGAATCTATGATTAAGCGTCGTGCAGGAATCAAAGACTCAGGTCGAATTTTACCTGGCCATGGTGGCGTGTTGGATCGGATTGACTCTTTACTCGCAGCAGCGCCTGTGTTTGCTACAGGTCTATATATTTTAAACCTCATTGGTGTAGATTTATAAATGTCTCAAACTGTTTGTATTTTAGGTGTTACAGGTTCAATTGGTCAAAGTACGTTAAAAATACTACAACAGCATCCAGAGAAGTATTCACTCTATGCAGTGTCTGCATATAGTCGAATTGCTGAACTTGTAGAAATTTGCAAACAGTTTAGACCAAAAGTTGTTGTTGTACCGTCAGCTCAACGAGATGAGTTGCAACTCAAATTAAAATTAGAAAAAATTTCAGATATAGAAATATTGGTGGATGAGGCTGGCTTGATAGAAGTCTCGTCGTGTGAAAATGTCGATATTGTGATGGCTGCAATTGTTGGTGCAGCAGGCTTATTACCAACACTTGCTGCAGTGAAAGCAGGTAAGCGTGTTTTGCTTGCGAACAAAGAAGCATTGGTGATGTCAGGTGAAATAATGATGCAGGCTGCAAAAGAGCATCAAGCATTATTACTTCCTGTAGATTCTGAACACAATGCGATCTTTCAATGTTTGCCACACAACTATTTGCAATCAGTACGTGATGGTCAACCTAAACTCGGTGTTTCTCAAATATTACTGACTGCTTCGGGCGGTCCATTTTTAAATCATAGCTTAGAACAGTTACAAACTGTTACGCCAAATCAAGCGTGTAAACATCCCAATTGGTCTATGGGACGTAAGATTTCCATAGATTCTGCAACGCTCATGAATAAAGGTCTAGAACTGATTGAAGCGTGTCATTTATTTGCAGTAGAAGAACAATTTGTTACAGTTGTTGTTCATCCACAAAGTATTATTCATTCAATGGTTCAATATGTGGATGGTTCAACTTTGGCACAAATGGGTAATCCTGATATGTGTACGCCAATTGCACATGCATTAGCATGGCCTGAGCGTATTCAAACACAGGTTTCAGCATTAGATTTAATTCAGCATCATCGTTTAGATTTTACAGAGCCTGACTTGGTGCGATTCCCTGCATTAAAATTAGCTCGCCAAGCAATGAGTGCAGGTGGTTTAGCGCCTACAATTTTAAATGCAGCAAATGAAATTGTAGTTGAGGCATTTCTAAATCATCAAATAAACTTTGTACAAATTGCTGAAATTGTTGAATCAACATTAAATCGGGTTGAAAATAAATCAGCAAATAGTTTAGAGTTGGTGCTGGAAGTTGATCAGCAGTCTAGACGTGTTGCGCAACAATTGTTAGTGAATTAGGAGTGATATTCAGATGAGCGCATTATTTATGATTATTGCAGCTGTCTTATTGCTCGGCCCATTAATTGCAATTCATGAGTTTGGTCATTATTTTGTTGCACGAAAACTCGGGGTAAAAGTTCTGGTTTATTCTATTGGTTTTGGACCAACTTTATTCAAATGGACATCCAAAAAAACGGGAATACAATATCAACTTAGTGCTTTACCACTGGGTGGTTATGTACGAATGTTAGATGAGCGTGAAGGGAATGTTGCTGAAGAAGACTTGCCTTATGCATTTAATCGGCAGAATCCGTGGAAACGAATCGCAATTGTTGCTGCAGGTCCGCTGATTAATTTGGCATTTGCTGTTGTTCTTTTTTGGATTTTACTGTTACCTGCTCAAGAGCAATTGAATACCCGAGTAGGTTCAGTTGCACCGAATACACCAGCAGCAGCGCAAATGCAAGCTGGTGATAAAATCACGGCTATTGATCATTCATCAGTTTCTACCTGGGAAAAATTAAATTTTGCATTGGTTGATCGCGTAGGTGAAACGGGTCATATTTTAGTGACAGTTGAACGTAACGGTGAAGTTAAAAATATCAATTTACCGATTCAAAACTTTCTTAAAGATCAATCTAAATCACCATTAGAGGCATTAGGATTTACACCTTATCGCCCATCTATTCCCGCAATTGTAGCGAAATTAAGTGAAGATGGTGCTGCAATCCGTCAAGGAATGAAAGAAGGTGATAAAATTGTTGCAATTGATGGCAAACCAATGAAAGAATGGTTTGATGTTGTACATATTGTGCAAGAATCACCAGAAAAATTATTAAAAATTGAAGTCATTCGAGATAATCAACCTGTATTATTGGAAGTTATGCCTCAAGGCAAACGTGATAATGCTGGGAATGTTGTTGGAATGTTAGGAGTACAAAGCGATCCAGGAAAAATTGTAATTCCTGAAACATTTAAGCAAACAATACAATATAATCCTGCTGAAGCATTTGTGATGGCTGTTGAAAAAACAGGGCAAATT
Organism: Acinetobacter sp. ANC 4558; assembly: GCF_002135375.1. Lineage (GTDB taxonomy): Bacteria > Pseudomonadota > Gammaproteobacteria > Pseudomonadales > Moraxellaceae > Acinetobacter. The sequence goes on from NZ_NEGH01000013.1 coordinate 50,397, forward strand.
TCGAGTATGATTTTGCATTCAATTGTAAAAATGATTCGAGGAATGATTGGTTTAGAAAACCTTTCGGGGCCAATTACCATTGCGAAAGTTGCAGGGCAAAGTGCTGAAATGGGATGGCAAACGTTTCTATCTTTCATGGCACTGATGAGTGTAAGTTTGGGAATTTTAAATTTATTGCCAATTCCTATGCTAGATGGTGGACATTTAGTTTATTATTTTGTAGAACTAATTCGCGGTAAACCTGTTTCTGAACAAATCCATTTGGTTGGTTTGAAAATTGGTATGGTATTGTTAGGGAGCATGATGCTTCTGGCATTATTTAACGACTTTATGCGTTTATAAAATAACGCAGACGATATAAATTATTGGAACAAACAGGCATGCATCATAACAATCTTTTTATGCCCTTAGCACTGGTATGTGCTATGGCAGCAGTACAACAAGTATATGCAGCAGAAGAATTTATAGCACGGGATATTAAAATTGATGGACTTATACGGTTAACTCCAGAAAATATTTATGGAATGATTCCCGTGAGTGCGGGTCAGCCTGTCAATAACGTGGTTATCGCGAATACGATTCGTTCTTTATTTGCATCAGGCTTATTTGATGATGTTAAGGTATCTCGTGATGGTGATAACTTACTCATTACTGTTGTTGAGCGCCCAATTATTTCAAGTGTTGAATTAAAAGGTAATAAGTTAATTCCTAAAGAAGCCTTGTTAGATGGTTTGAAAAAAATGGGAATTGCTGAAGGTGAAGTACTTAAAAAATCGACCTTGCAAACCTTGGAATATGAGCTTGAACAGCAATATATGCAACAAGGTCGTTATGAAGCAGAAGTTAAAGTTAACGAGCAAGAAAAACCCAATAATCGTGTAGATTTGATTGTTGAGTTTATAGAAGGTAAAGCGGCAAAAGTTGTAGATATTAATATTATTGGTAATACTGTTTTTAGTGATGCAGATATTAAACAAGTTTTTGCTGTGAAAGAAACAGGCTGGAGCTCAATTGTTTCAGGTAATGACCGTTATGCTCGTGAAAAAATGGCAGCGAGCATGGAGTCATTGCGCGCACTTTATTTGAACAAAGGTTACATTAACTTTGATATTGTAAATTCTAATTTAAACTTGAGTGAAGATAAGAAAAATATTTTCGTTGAAGTGGGAATTAATGAAGGTGAAAAGTTTAAATTTGGTAAATCTAAATTTTTAGGCGATGCGCTGTTTAAACCTGAAGAGTTGGAAAGCTTAAAAATTTATACCGATGGCGATACATATTCACAAGAAAAAGTAAATGCAGTCAAACAACAGTTAATTCGGAAATTTGGAAATGCAGGTTACTATTACGCAGAAGTAAATGTTGTTCCTCAAATTAATAATGATTCTAAAGTTGTTGATTTAAACTATTATATTAATCCTGGTCAACAGGTTTCTGTGCGTCGTATTAACTTCACGGGTAACACTAAAACTGCAGATAATGTTTTGCGCCGCGAAATGCGTCAAATGGAAGGTGCATTAGCAAGCGGTGAAAAAATTGAACTTTCTAAGATTCGCTTAGAGCGAACAGGTTTCTTTAAGACCGTTGATATTGTTCCAGCGAGAATTCCCAATTCCCCTGATCAAGTCGATTTAAATGTTAATGTAGAAGAACAACATTCTGGAACGACAACATTAGCTGTAGGTTTCTCTCAAAGTGGTGGTGTTACATTCCAAGCAGGTTTGAGTCAAACTAACTTCTTTGGAACAGGAAACAGTGTTGCAATTGATCTTTCTCGTTCACAAACCCAAGATTTTTATAATTTAAGCGTCACTGATCCATATTTTACCATTGACGGTGTCCGTCGTGGTTACAACATGTATTACCGTAAAACAAAACTTTCAGATAATTATAGTGTAAACAATTATGTGACAGATAGTTTTGGTGGTGGTTTAACATTTGGTTATCCAATTGATGAAAATCAAAGCTTAAGTTACGGTTTAAATATTGATGAAACGAAAGTGACGACAGGTCGTTATGCTTCAGATTATATTGCTGACTATTTGATGAGCCATGGTGGTAAGCAGACAAAAACAGTGACTGAGTGTGTAGAGCAGGATGGTGATAAATGTAAAAAAGAAGTTACCTATGGTGATCAGTTCCAGGGTAAATTCTTAACCTATAACCTGAATCTGGGTTGGAGCTATAATACGCTAAATAGACCACTCTTTCCAACGAGTGGTGTTTCACATCGTGTGAATGCGGAAATTGCAATACCAGGTAGTAAGGTTGAATATCAAAAACTAACCTATGATGCGCAAGCCTATTTCCCATTAGGTCGAGATTTTGTGATTCGTGGTTATGGAAAGTTAGGTTATGGTAATGATTTACCATTTTATAAGAACTTCTTTGCTGGTGGTTTTGGCTCTGTACGTGGATATGAAGACAGTACGCTAGGTCCTCGCTATAACTCTATTCGTAATGAAGCATTGGGTGTAAATGCGAGTCGTAAGAATGAAACCGATAGTGTGGGAGGGAATACGCTGGTTCAATTTGGTACCGAACTCGCTCTTCCATTACCATTTAAAGGTGACTGGACACGTCAAGTAAGACCTGTAATATTTGCTGAAGGCGCGCAAGTATTTGATACCCAGTGTAAAAATATTTCTAAGGCGACTATTCGACAAGATTGTAAAGATAATTATGGATTTGATCTCGGTAATATGCGTTACAGCGTTGGGGTAGGCTTTACTTGGATTACAATGATTGGACCTTTATCTCTGAGCTATGCTTATCCGTTAAATGATAAAAAAGGTGATGAAACGAAGAACATCCAATTTGAAATTGGTCGTACTTTCTAAGTTTGACTTTATAAATGTTTAAAATAGGATTATTTCTAGAATGAAAAAATTGGCTTTATCTTTAATTGTAGGTTTATCATTTTCAGTAGCAAATGCTGCGGATATTGGTGTTGTTGATATTGAAAAAGTAGTTCAAAACAGTACTTATTTGAAGCAACAACAACAAGTTTTTCAAGCATCTGTTAAGCCACAAACAACGCAGATTGAACAATTACAGAAGGATTTAGGTGCTTTACAACAAAAAGCTCAAACAGCAAAGTTAACTGATGCTGAAAAGAAAAAGATGAGCGAAGAGTTTGAAACTAAAGCACAAAAATTAGAGTCTTTGCAGCAAGAAGTACAGTCAAAAGTACAAGCTTCTATGCAAGCAACACAAACGACTTTTGAAACACGAGTGAAAGCAGTCGCTGAACAATTACGTCAAGAAAATAAACTAGATGCCGTTTTAAATAAAACAGCAGTACTAGCTTTTAACCCGAAAGATGATTTAACTGATAAAATGCTTCAAAAGGTTAATGCAGTTAAGTAAAAATGAATGATAAAAAGTTTAGTTTAGAAAACTTAACTCAGGTTGTTCAAGGAAGTTTCCTTGGACAACCTGATTTTATGTTCAAGGGTCTTGGAAGTCTTGAACATGCCAAGCCCGATCAAATTGCTTTTGTAAATGGTGAAAAGTATTTGGCACAAGCATTGGCCTCTAAAGCTGGCGCTTTAATTGTGACCGCAGATTTACAGCCACTTTTGACATCACATTCAAATTTTTTAATTGTTCAAAATCCGTATTTAGCATTCGCAATTCTGACTCATATTTTTGAAAAACAATTTGAATCTAAAGGAATTGAAATCACTGCGCAGATTCATCCTTCTGCAATCATCTCAGATTCTGCATATATTGGGCATTATGTGGTTATCGGAGAGAACTGTGTGATTGGGGATGAGTCAATCATCAAATCTCATGTCACTATCGATCCTAATGTTGAAGTGGGTAAGTCTTGTTTTATCGATTCGCATGTTATATTGACGGGTGAAGCAAAATTAGGTGATCGTGTGAGAATTCATGCGAATACTGTCATTGGAAGCGAAGGATTTGGTTTTGCACCTTATCAAGGAAAGTGGAATCGAATCGTACAATTAGGTTCTGTTAGAATTGATAACGATGTTCGTATTGGTTCAAATTGCAGTATAGATCGTGGTGCTTTAGATGATACGATTATTGAGCAAGGTGTGATTATTGATAACCTTGTGCAAATCGCTCATAACGTAAAAATTGGTGAACATACAGCAATTGCTGCAAAATGTGGTATTGCAGGGAGTACGACGATTGGCAAAAACTGTGTCTTAGCAGGTGCAGTTGGTATCGTAGGTCATATTAAAATTGCTGATAATGTGACAATTACTGGAATGTCAATGGTCACAAATAATATTTATGAAGCAGGACGGTATTCTTCTGGAACAGGTTTGTTGCCAAATGCACACTGGAAAAGAACAGTAGTAAGGTTACGACAATTAGCAGATGTGCCATTGACCCAATTGACTAAAAAAATTGATTATATGCAGTCTCAAATAGAGTCCCTTGAATCAACTTTAAAATTGCGTAAATAATTATGACGACAGAATCGAGTTTACCAGCATTCACAATTCCTAAATTGCCAATGAATATTCATACAATTCGTGAATATTTACCACACCGCTATCCTTTTCTTTTGGTAGATCGTGTAACTGAAATTACTGAGAAAGGTATTGTTGGTTATAAAAATGTTTCAATCAACGAAGAGTTTTTTCAGGGTCATTTCCCTGATTATCCAATTATGCCGGGTGTTTTAATTATTGAAGCATTAGCTCAAGTATCTGGAATTCTTGGCTTTGTGATGAATAATGTAAAACCTCAACCTGGCACAGTATTTTTATTTGCAGGTGCTGAGAAGGTTAGATTTAAAAAACCAGTCGTGGCTGGTGATCAACTGATATTAAAATCTGAATTAATAATGCAAAAATTGGGAATATACAAATATAATTGTGTTGCCTCGGTTGATGGTATTGTCGCAGCAACAGCGGAAATTATTATTTCCAAACAGAATACAGAGTAAGCATGAGTAATAACGAATTAATCCATCCAACGGCTATTATTGACGCATCTGCAGTCATTGCATCAAACGTAAAAATTGGACCTTATTGTATTATTGGGCCAAAAGTAAGTATTGGTGAAGGGACAACGTTACATTCACATGTTGTCGTAGCAGGTTATACTCGAATTGGTGAAAATAATGAAATTTTCCAATTTGCTAGTGTGGGTGAGGTTTGCCAAGATTTAAAATATCAAGGTGAAGAAACCTGGTTGGAAATTGGTGATCACAATACTATTCGTGAGCATTGTAGTTTACATCGTGGTACTGTCCAAGATAATTCACTGACCAAAGTGGGTAGTCATAATTTATTGATGGTGAATACGCACATTGCGCATGATTGTATTGTGGGAGATCATAATATTATTGCAAATAATGTAGGTATTGCTGGGCATGTACATATCGGTGATTATGTTATTGTTGGTGGTAACTCTGGTATTCATCAATTCTGTAAGATTGATTCGTACAGTATGATTGGCGGTGCTTCGTTGATTTTAAAAGATGTTCCAGCTTATGTTATGGTGTCGGGGAATCCTGCACATGCATATGCAATGAATGTTGAAGGAATGCGTCGTAAAGGTTGGTCAAAAGTAGTAGTTCAAGGGCTGCGAGAAGCATTTAAGCTGATTTATAAATCAGGCTTAACAACTGAAGAAGCAATTCAAAAAATACGTGCCGAGATTCTACCAGAGGTTTGTGAAGTACAATTACTTATCGATTCACTTGAGCAGTCTAAGCGTGGTATTGTTCGCTAATTCATAATCATATAATTTAAAAAGACACCTTAGGGTGTCTTTTTTATTGTTACTCGTTAAAGTATTGTTCTAAAGGATACTTTCGAAGAATATCGTGACAATGTTGCAATAAAGAAAAAAGTGTAAATAACTTTATCTTAAAAATATGAGATGAAGTATACCATTTGTTGATATTGATCAGGATTTTCTCATTTCTTGGTGAGAATGACGCCTAGAAATAGTATGTAATGTTCAAGTAAAATCAGATATAGTTAGAGAGAAATTATCTGTTTTTTGCTTAAAACTGTTGGGTGATAAATATTCTAAAATTGAATGTAATTGAATCTGATTATAAAACATCGTGATGTAGTGACTAATACCTTTAATCGCCTTTTGGTGATTTTACTTGGTCCTTACATTACAATCTCACTGCTAGTGAGATTACATTGTGGTTTTAATTTTTTGTTCGAGGCTTAAATTAATTAGATAATAAAAATTATAAAATTCATATAAATAACTTCAATTAACAATTTAAGAGTTAATTATTAGAAATAAAATATCCAAGACGTAAAATAATGAATTTTATGAGCATAACGAATGCCGTTGAAATGAGTTGTTTTTATTATGTGAGCTTTTTACCTATTTAAACTCGTTGTGTTGCAATTTAATCCCAAAACCTCACGATTTAAAATGAATAAAATTCTAAAGTTGTATCGTGTTAATGCACTTGGTTTTTATATAATTTATACCTACAATGAAGTATATATTTACTAGACTAATCACGTGAATTATGAGTGGATATGAAACTACTTTTATTGTATTAAAAGTAGAAGATAAGCAATATGAATTATGCAATTGCAGAATGGATTATCGTAAAAGAGTTGTGTATACCAAAGTTTTAAGTTGTGACATTAAAAGTGGCGACAAGCTATTTAGAGAAAATAAAGGTGGGTACATAGAATCATATTTAGTGATACATGTTCGAAAAAAAATAACTTTGAATAAGGTGGTCGTGATCCACATTCTACAGTTTTAATTTTTAATTAGTGGATTAGTGTTTAAAAATTGTGTAATAAGGGATCATAATCATTTAATTAAAAAAATTTATGAATAAGTATAATAAAAGAATGAGTGTTTGATGAGTTGATGGTAATCGATATGACTTAGGTCGATGTGAAATAAATATTCGCAAGAAAATTATTTATACAAAGGATTTAAGTACCGAAATAAGGGTTGGCTATACATTAACTTGGAAGTTTAAAACTGGCTATAACGAACAATATTTAGTAATACATATATGTAAGAGAGTTTTTTTGAAGGACATTAACGTTATACATATAATGAAAATTCATTAAAATGAATATTAGGAATAAAATACTAAGCCTCTTTCATAAATCAAAAAAATGTTCATCTTTTTGCTTATTTTTTATCCTCAAAATTTTAGATTTTCACGCATAATCTGTGTATGAAATATCGCGATCCTAAAACTTTCTGATTCTCAGTTTAAGCGTTATATAGGCATCTCATGGTCAACTTTTATTTGATGGTTGAGCAGGTGAATAAACATATTTCTGCTAAAGGCAGACCGTCAGAGTCTGAAATGTTGTGATCGTGGATGCCATAGAAATCCCCATACAAAAACCTAAAAATAGAAGAAAAGCGATAATGGCAAGAAAAAAGCGCATACATTTAAGGTGCTAGCGATTATTCACAGTAAAACTCAGCAAATATTGAGTTTATGCATGAGCAAAGGTGCTGTACATGACTTTGAATTGTTCAAACGCAATCTTCATAGGGTATTTATAAAGTGTGTCCAAATAGCCTAATCCCACTAAAAGCAAAAAAGATATAAATTGGATCCTGCACTAAAAACTTATGATCAAGAAATTAATAAAAGAAGAATAGGTATTGAGCATGTATTTGGTAGTTTAAAATCCTTTCGGTGCATTATCGAAACCGTGGCAAAAGACTAGGTTTAAGATTCAATCTAATTACTGAAATTTACAACATGGAATTGAGTGATAAATGACTTATGAAAGAACTCTATTGGAAAACCAATTATTTAAAAACTATTTTGATAATATTGGAAAAAATATAAAACTAGATTGACTCAAAATACAAGGGAAAATATTGCAAGTCTATATAACTTAAAAAATGAAATTATAAAATTAAGTGATGGTAAAACACCCCCTATAAAGAGTCGTATATGGTCTTGTAGATGATTTTTGAAATATGGAAATATAACTAGCCATAATAGTGCTTTTATTAATAAGGGTGCCGAGTTAATTAATATTTTAAATTTTAAATTTTTGTTGGAAAAAATGAGTATAATCTTTAACCAATATTGCTTTTCAAAGCAGATGGATGTTTGAAAAACTTAAATAAGTGAGCTTTTTATTATAAAATAATGTGTTATTTATCATATTAAAAGTTAAATATGATAAATATTTTGTATGAATTTACTTCTGTGTTAATTTATTAAGTAAATGACTACTTAAAATTAAAATAAAAAATGATCACGAATATCTTTGCTATTTTAGAAAAAATAGGATTAGGCACACAGCGTCGTGCATTACATGTTCAATTTTCAAATATAGAACTCAATCATCAAGTCCTGTTACAACGGATTGAAGGCACACATGCCATTAATGATGGGCTTTTTTGCTGAACTGATTTGTTTATCCACCAATCCTTATCTTTCATTAAAGCAATTCATTGGTTGCCAAGTGGCTGTGGATCAAGTCACTGACTCAGGTCAATTGTTTCGAACATCGGGGATTGTGACTGAATGTGCCCAGGGTCATTCAGACGGAGCCTTGTCTATTTATTCAATCCGTATGCAGGATGCAACGGCACTTTGGTATAAACGACGCAATAGCCGCGTGTTTATGAATAAAACGGTGATTGAAATTGTTGAAACCATTTTCAAAGAGTGGCAAGAAAAAAGTCCGCTATTTGCTGCCAGTTTACAACTTGATCTCAGTGGTTTAACCCAAGAGTATGATGTTCGACCTTTTTCGATGCAGAGCTCAGAGAGCGAAGCAGAGTACGTATTTCGATTGTTCAGAGAAGCAGGGATTTCCTGGCTCATTGATGAAGCTAACTATTTGGTGGCCAGTCCATTACACAGCATAGAAGCACAAAAACTCCGGCTGATTGATGACAATGCACAGTATACTGCTTTAAATCGACGCGTGATTCGTTATCACCGCTCCAATGCCACAGAACAATTCGATAGTATCACCAGCTTTGTTGCACAGCGTCAATTACAACCCACGGCTATTCATGTACAACGTTGGCAAGCAGATGCCTTGGTGCAAGAAGATGGAGCAGGATCTGTCATCAGCTCACATCAACACAGTAGCCAACAAGGCAATGACAGTTTCAGCCTAGAACAGGCTTGGAATATTTCTCCAGCATGGATTAGTGATTTAAATGGCAATGATCAAGCGACAAAATCCAGTAATGCGCAAATTGAGAAACTAAATACCCAACTCAATCAATATCAAGCCTTACAATCGAAATATTTTAGTGCTTATAGCAGTGTTCGAGATACACAAGTCGGCTATTGGTTCCAACTCACAGAGCATCCAGAACTCGATCGAAACCATAATGGGCAAGATAAAGAATTCCTGATTCTCAGTAAGCGTTTTTATAACCAGAATAATTTACCGAAAGACTTACAAAACCAATTAGAAGGTTTACTCAAATATAGTCATTGGTCCAGTAGTAAAGACAGTGAACAAGAACGCCAAGCCAATGAATTGACCTTAATTCGTCGTAGCATTGATGTTGTGCCAGAATATGATCCTTTAAAACATCGTCCCACAGCGTATGTACAACGTGCACGTGTGGTGAGTGACGGTGAAGAAATTTATGTGGATGAATGGGGGCGAATTAAAGTGCGTTTCCTATTTACCCGAGCAGACGACCATGCTCATGATAGTGGTGCAGGAAGTAATAACAATGATACGGACTCCGCTTGGGTGGATGTACTCACGCCTTGGGCTGGTGAAGGGTATGGAGCACGTTTTTTACCGCGTAAAGATGAAATCGTCGTTATAGACTTCTTTGATGGCAATATCGATCGCCCATTTGTCACTGGGCGTATTCATGAAGCACAAAGAAATCCAACTAAGTTTGATATTAAGGGACAGTTACCCGATACCAAAAAACTCAGTGGTATTCGCTCTAAAGAGATAGATGGAAAAGGCTTTAACCAACTACGTTTTGATGATACGACAGGGCAAATCAGTGCCCAACTACACAGCAGTCATGGGGCAACACAGCTTAATCTTGGAAATCTTAGCCATCCGAAAGAACAAGCACAAAGTGATGGTCGAGGTGAAGGTTTTGAACTCAGAACGGACCTTGCAGGTGCTATACGAAGTAAAGGCTTGTACATTTCAACGTTTGAACAAACTCAAGCACAGAATACTCAATTAGAAGTTAAAGAAGCTTTAGATCAAGTTACAGAAAGCTTGGATAGTATGAAAGTGCTTTCAGAGTATGCAGAAAAACAAAAGGCTGAACCTGCGGATATGCTCAAAACCATCGAAAGCTATATCAACAAAGTAGAATCTCAATGGGCTGATTTAAAAGCAATGAAAGATGCAGTCATCTTTATGGCTTCACCTGAAAGTGTTGCTGTTGTGGCAGGTAAAGACATTCATGTAAATGCTTTAGAAAGTATTACGCTTGGCGGTGGTAAATCCATTAATGTCAGTACAGATGAGAACTTGATTATTAATGCGAAAAAGAAAGCAAGCATATTTGTTGGACAAGAAGATTTAAAAATATATACAGCGAAAGGAAAAATGGATGTTCAAGTTCAAGACAATACTTTAGATGTCGCTTCTCGATTAGATCTTAGCATTACATCATCCGAAGGTAAGGTTGAAATTAATAGTCCAACCGAAATTATATTAAGAGCAAGAGATAGTGCAATTCGTATAGATGGCAATGGCATTACCATTATTACGCCTAGAGAATTTAAAGCAAAAGCTGGGCAGCATCTCTTTGTTCAGGGTGCAACCGAATCCCCAAAACTTCCAATTTTCCCTAATAATATTTGTTGGGAATGTTTAGCAAGACGCGCAACACAAAAAGGAGCATTTATTAATAAAGGTGAGGGTATTTAATAATGATTAAAGAATACACGACTGTAGAATTGCTTGATATATTTACTACAAAAGTTTTAGAAGATCCTAATTTAAATATTTATGTTCTAGCAGATGCTGCACAAGAGTCTAAATTTCTTAAAGCATTTACACACCTACGCCAAAAGTGTTTAATTATTGAAGCTGCTGGAGAAAAAGCACGAGCTGTATCGCCACATCTTTTACAAATGCCAATAGATTTTTTTGCAAATGAGTGGCAGTGGATTCAAAAAAATGCTGCTGGTACGAGTATTATAACAATTATCGTATCAGGATTATCTTTTAAATCACTATTCGATCATTTAAGGTGTTTTTTAGAGATTCAGCTTGAAGGTGGGTTAGATTTATTTTTAGCGTTTTGGGACCCAGCTATTTTAGCAACATTGGTTGGAAATAAAGAAGATACAAGTTTATATGTACAAGGTTCTTTATTCAATGAAAAACAAATACAGGATCTATTAACACCTATTCATAGTTGGTGGTATTGGAATAGGGTGGCGCAATTACAAAAAATTATAGGATTTAATCAATATCTTGAAAAACGACCGATCATTAAAACTCCTATACAGTTTACTGTAGAACAAGAAGAGCAAATGATTGAGGCAACTTTACCAGATAATCTAATTTATTATTTGAAATTGAATAATGGCTTTTTAGTTGATCATCTTGATACACAAGCTTTATATAAAATGATTATAGATAATTTACCTAAGGCGAGAAAAATAGGTCTATCAGGTACTCGAGATCTCGTGAATTTTATGTGTTTAAAACTTGTATATAAGGATCAATTTGATACTGACACACAGTTGCAGAGTATTTTGAATGATGTAGAGAAGGCTAAAATATCAATGGATGATGCTATGCAAAAAATAATGAATATGAAATGAGAGAATAAAAATGAGTTTAAAAAAACGATTACTTTTACCTGTAAGTTTAGCATTGAGTATTGCTGGCTGTGCAGGAATTGGACCGAATGCGACGTATTATATGGCCACAACTTCTTTTAATTATGATCCAAGATATTCTGATTATATGTTAAAAGTAAATGGGCAAGAAATTGGAGGTGGATTTGGGGGAGCTATATCTACAAATTCTATAAAATTAGGTCCTCAAAAAATCACATGGAAAGATGCTAATACTGGGGAATTACACACAGCAAAAAATGAGCTTGTAATTAAAAGAGAACAATTAAAGGGTAAAAAATATTTAGCATTACATATTTATCCCGACGATACCGTTGAAATAGTTACCTCGATGAATTGGCCTGATGAAACTGAAAAGGGAATTAAATGGCGTGAAAAAATAAGGAATCAGAATAAATAATATAGGTTAAATAGCATGAGTGAAAATATTGGTCGTATCTTAGAAACTAATAGTGATATCTCAAATGAACCTCCTACAGTGAAGCAAGACTGTGCAGATGTAGTTCATATCTCTTTATTTTTTGATGGAACTGGTAATAATAAGGATGTGGATGAAGAGAAGAAAAAATGGTCGAATCCAGCACGTTTATGGCGAAATATGAATATATTAAAACTGGACATAGAAAAAAATGGAATTAAAAATATTTATCCAATATATATTTCAGGTGTTGGCACAAAATTTAATGGTGAACTTAATATTTTTCAACGAGTGTTGGCATCTGCTGAAGATAAAGTAATGGGATTAGGGGCAGGAACAGGTGGTACACGGCGTTTAGATTATGGTAAAGATCAATTTAATGATGCATTATCTCAAGCATTAATTCATGAAGCTAAAAAAGCCAATATAGATCTTGGGAAATATACAAATGAGAAAAAAACTATAGCTTGAGTCAAATTGATGAAAAAGTTGGAGCGCATCGACTGATTAAAAAAATCAATTTTTCTATTTTTGGTTTTTCACGTGGGGCTGCATTAGCCCGTGCTTTTACCAATCAATTGATGTGGAAATGTGAAGATGATAACGGGAATCTAACCTATGGCAAAAAAGGTCAATACCCAATGGAATTTAAATTTTTAGGTCTTTTTGATACGGTTGCATCTTTTGGTTTACCTGCAACAAATTTAAATAATAACCTAAGTTATGAAGGTCGTGATTTAGTTGTGGATGATCGAGTCAAAATGTGTGTTCATTATATTGCAGGTAATGAGCTTCGTTTTGCATTTCCTGTAGATCTAATAGAACAAGATGGAAAACTTGCAAAAGGGAATTGGAAAGAAGTTGTTTACCCAGGAATGCATTCAGATGTTGGCGGTGGATATATCCCAGGTAGTCAAGACGTTAATGATAACTATGCTCGGATTCCCCTTAAAGATATGCTTACTGATGCAATTAATGCAGGGGTAAAAATGTATAGTTATGATGAATTAAAAATTAAGCACAAAACTATATTTAAAGAGCAATATGAAATAACATCTGAAACATTACAATTTTATGAAGCAGTCAAGAAAGCAGTTTCATCATCAGGCGCTTCCATTAGAGACCAAATTAAAGAGCATATGAAAGTTTATTATAGTGCGTATGGCACTATGAATAAAAAAGGTATTGACTCTGTTAGCCAGCGAGCTCGCCAAAAAGATACAATTCGCAATTTTATTCCTTGGGGACCTGCAGATATGGCAACTGAAATGAAGCGCTTACAAACATTAAAACAAGGAAGTGCAACGTATAAAGTAATTTAGCCTGTTTCTACAAGTTATCATTATGCCATTCAAATGGATTCTTGGATTTTAGATAGTTGGAATAAAAATGCAGATGATGGAGTCATGAAATTTTATTTAGATTACATTCATGATTCTAAATATGGCTTTTTAAGTAATGTTGAACCTTTTAGTTATTTTCGTCAAAGGACCGTTTATGAGTCTAAACGTAGTTACAAAGGAAGGAATGTGGATAAAAAGCGTCAGATGAATTAACTCTAATAACTATGTAATATTCAGAAGTAAATTAAGACTTCTTAAAATTAACATAAGATGCATTATACAAAAAAATGGGAGCTATAAACTCCCATTTATTATATTAAACATGTTCCTTATAGAACTAGATCCAACTAAAACTGATTTTACCATTTAGGGCAAGTAGGGAAGTCTTTTAAGGATATTTCGGTTAGTAATAAAAATGCCACCAGTAGATATTACAGTAGGTTTAGGTATCGGTGGGTCACTCCAAGTTGGTACAGCTACAGACTAATAAGGAAATATTGGCGTTTTTATAACGTTAAATAGGTAAGCTATTGCAGCAGGTTCTCCTGATAGTGTACTTGATGGCGGAGTAATACTAACGAATGCTAAAAGCATACAGATCTAGTTGCTCAAAGTTATTCTGTTGGAGCAAAATTACATTTATTGGAATTAAATGAAGATTGCGTTTGAACAATTCAAAGTCATGTACAGTGCCTTTGCTCATGCATAAACTCAATATTTACTAAGTTTGACATGATTTTACTGTTATTACCCCAAAACCTTGATTCGATTTCAAATCTAAGATCAAATACGGAACATGAACTTAAAGCAAGTGTTTACAGGAATATATTATATCAATTAAGTATTCTAAAGGATTTTGAGGAAATATCAGGCAATCAGTTTAACGTTAGTGAAAAGATTATTAATAATGCACCGATGACAGTTAATAGATACTGTTTATTGAATAAATTTGTCCTTTCTTATGGAGAAAATATTCAAGTAATTCAACGTTATTTAAAGATGAAACAGTCAGTTGGATTAGTGAAAATCAAAAAAAGAATATTGCAAAATCTGAAAGAAAAGCCAATTTCATCATCATTAAATATAGCGAAGTTGAATTCAATCTATAATTTATACGGTGGTTTTAGACTCTAGCTAATAAAACATTTAGCTTTAACTCAGTCAAAAAATTAGTGCATATATTATTAAAATCGCAACATCTTATTTTAGTACAACATTTGTTTTTAAGTTATTGATATTTATTGAAGACACCTTAGGGTGCCTTTTTATTTTTAAGAAATCCTGCTTCTTCAGAGTTTGGATACTTTTTAAGTAATTCAGCTTTGTATTTATTCGCTAACGTTGAGTTTTGATCGACATTGAGTGAAATGCTATAAAGTCGATAAACAGCATTAGCAGCTTTTGAAGAATTTGGATACTTATTCATGACAATTTCAAAATTCTTTTTGGCTTCAATATAATTGGTTGGTTCTATTGCCAAATAAAATTCCGCAACCCAAAAATAAGCATTACTGATATAAACACTATTTGGGTTGTTTTTAATAAAATTTTGCATCGGTGCTAATGCTTTTTTTGCACCACCTTGTTTATATGCTTCTAGGGCAACTGTATAGGCCGCTTTATCTAGTTCAGCATCTGATGCCTTAGGCGATGCTGTTGCAGCTGTAGAAGGTGGGTTTACAGTTTTCTGTTGAGCGTTGTTGTTTATTGATACTGTCGGTGATTTTTGTGTTGTGGCTGCAGCTGTAGATGGCACTATGGCATTTTTTATGGGTTCTTTTGTGGGGCTGGGAGACTTATCTTTTTGATTATCCTCCTCTGATATTGTATCTTCTGTATCAGATTCCAATTTTTGTAATACTAATTCTAAGCGTTGATCTAAATCTGTATAGCGATTATTTAATTCATTCTTAAGTTGATTAATTTCATTGTCTTGTTCTTCAATTTTTCCTCGTAAGACACGAATATCATTTTCGAGTTGTTGTGCTTTTTGAGTTAATTGCCAATTAATATTTGTTGGAACTTCAGTCGGTGTATTTGGAATATTAATTGCTGTCGCAGTGTTATTGTTACTATATACAGATGGATTACTTAAACCTCTAGATTCAATAGGTACGTTTGCGTAAATAGACGATGAGCATAGCATAATGAAAATGCTTAAAGAATTTTTCAGCATCATAGTGAAACTTCCATTTGTAACTGATATTTCGTAGTGGGAGTTAACAAGTATTGTTATAAATACAATTCAAATTAGACATTAAAAACATCTCTTAGGGAAAAAGCAATAAAAATTTATGATCTAAGTAAATATTTTAATTTATTTTAACAACAATAAATGATAAGTCATAAGTCACTAAAATAGAATTTGTTTTAATAATAAACAAATGAAAAGATAATTGAGTTGAAAGGGGTTTAAGCACTTGCAACTTGAATAAAAATCTCTATACTCTGTTCCTGCAATGGTAGCCCTGCTGGTTACTTCGCAATTTTGCTCTACAAACCCCGCCAGGACCGGAAGGTAGCAACGGTAGTAGAGTTAGGATGTGCCGAAGTCTTGCTGGTGGGGCTGCCACCATAATTATAAAATTCTAACCTAATTCATCTTCATCAAATTTTCTGTTAATTGCCTGAATAATAGTATCCATTTCGAAGCCTCTGTACATTAAAAATCGAATTTGTTTTGCTTTTATTTTAGGGTCTTTTTCTACGTTTGTTCCAAATTTCTTGACTTTCAATTGATAGGCTTGTTCAGCCCAATTGGTTTCTTTAAGTTCTTCTTGTATTAATTGACTATCAATTTTTTTAGTTTTTAATGCAAGTTTAATTCGATTTGGACCTTTCCCTTTACGTTTTTGACTGGAAAGTACGATTTCAGCAACTCGTTGATCACTTTGATAGTGTTGATTCGATAATTCATCAACAAGTTCAAGGACTTCTTGACGATTCTCAGCATATAATGCCAACTTTTCTATTAATTCTGCTTTTGAATACTCCTTTCTTGTAAGTACGGCAAAAGCATATGAACGTAAGCGAGATCCTTTTAACCCAGGTTTTTGAGTGCTTTCTTGAGCATTAAATGATAAGGCGTCATCTGTATGACTGAATGGGTTTTGAGATGAGGGTTCATTTTCGCCATATTGTGCTTTTAAAGCTTCATAGTCGATGATTTTAGAGAATTTGGAATCGGTCATAGTTTTTGCTTATATCATTTAAAAACGCCCCATAGGGCGTTTTATTGAGTTAGTATGAAGAGAAGGGATTACTCGATTTATACATCTAATAAATCTGGCTCTTCTTCATTTTTATCTTCTATAGGTGCAGCGGTTATGGTTAATAAATTATCACGAATAATTTTCTCAATCGCTTGTACTATTTGAGGGTTTTCTTCAAGGTGACGAATGGTATTATTTTTACCTTGACCAATTTTGCTTCCTTGATATGAATACCATGCACCAGCTTTTTGTACAATTTCTTGTTGTACAGCTAAGTCTACAAGTTCGCCAAGGTGATTTACGCCTTTACCATATAAAATTTGGAAGACAGCTTCTCTAAATGGGGGCGCCATTTTATTTTTAACTACTTTAACTCGGGTTTCTGAGCCAACAATTTCATCCCCTTCTTTGACTTGTCCAATACGACGAATATCAAGACGAACAGAGGCATAGAATTTAAGCGCATTACCACCAGTAGTCGTTTCAGGGCTACCAAACATCACCCCAATTTTCATACGAATTTGGTTAATAAAAACCACCATACAATTTGAGCGTTTCGCATTACCCGTAATTTTACGTAATGCTTGACTCATTAAGCGTGCTTGGAGCCCCATGTGAGAGTCACCCATTTCGCCTTCAATTTCAGCTCTTGGTGTTAACGCTGCAACGGAGTCGACAACAATCATATCAATTGCACCAGAACGGACAAGCATATCGGCAATCTCTAAGGCTTGTTCACCATGGTCTGGCTGTGAAACCAAAAGATTATCAATATCTACACCAAGTTTACGTGCATATTGTGGATCTAAAGCATGTTCTGCATCAATAAAAGCACAGGTTCCACCCGCTTTTTGACATTCAGCAATAGCTTGTAATGTCATGGTTGTTTTACCTGAAGATTCTGGACCGTAAATTTCAATAATACGCCCTTTGGGTAAACCACCTATACCTAATGCAATATCTAGCGTTAAAGAGCCAGTAGAAACAGCTTCAACGGCTTGAACGGTATTGTCGCCTAAACGCATCACCGTGTTTTTACCAAATTGTTTTTCAATTTGACTTAAGGCTGCAGTTAAGGCCTTGCTTTTATTTTCATCCATCTTACAACCTCAAAACGATGTCACATAATACTTAGCGGAGTAGGTGTATTGATTGTAACTCTTTCCACAGCACTTATAGTGACAGAAAATTTCTTGATGTTCTATTAAAATCATATTATGTACGACATAATATGACGCTTGGTTTAATCATCATGATATGACCATGATTGGTCAAACATTTGATCATTTTCTTGTTTAAATTTATGTATATCTCGCCGATCTTTTTTACTTGGTCGATGATCAGGGCGCGCAAGATTATGCAATTTTCGCTGTGATGCAAACAGTTCACGACGTGCAATGCTTTGCTCAGTTTCATCATAAAGTGTTTGTGCTATGGGTGCAGGACCTCGGACATCTGAAAGGTCTTTAATGACAACAGTCTTTTTTTCAATGCCTTGTTGAATAGTCAGCTCCATTCCTACGCGGACTTCTCTTGAGACCTTAACACGTTCACCATTATGATGAACCTTACCACCCTCTATGGCATGTTTTGCAATAGAGCGGGTTTTAAAGAAACGTGCTGCCCAAAGCCATTTATCAATACGCATACCTACCGCATTTTCAGGTAGTGTTGATTTACGCATATTTTTGTGTTGCCTCGTGTTGTTGTAAATAAGAAACTAAATCAGTGAGTTTATCTAACATTGGATATGGAAATTCAATTCGTGGTGCCGTTTGTGAAGAAGGCTGTTGAATGCTGATTAAGTTTTCAATGCCAAACTGTTTTGCACCATTTAAAACCTTTTCCGTATCATCTATAAAATAACAAGTTTTTCGATTAAAAGGGTGCTTTTGATGTAAAGATTGCCAAAATTCTGGAAATTCTTTGGCATGTCCAATTTGTTCGGAGCAGATAATGACATCGAAATAAGATTGAATTTGCATTTCTTTCAGCTTAAATGTTAATCCTGCAAGATCTGCATTGGTGGCTAGCCAAATGGGGTAATTATTGTTCTTTAAATAATTTAAAAGCGCTAAACAGTCGTTTCTTAATGCGACTTTATGTTTAAACTCAAGTTGAAGGGATAAAACATCAACATGAACTTTGGATGTCCAAAATGTAGAGGAATACCAATTTAGTGTGTGATTATATTCTTGATAAAACTTAAAGAGCTGACGTTCACTTTGTTCTAAAGTGCAATGATGTGCTTTGGCATATCGAATGGGGAGTATATGATTCCAAATAAAGTCATCATAAGCAAGATCAAGTAAAGTACCATCCATATCAAAAATAACGGTCGGCTTAGTCATTTAATATTTCTCAACGATTTTTAAAGTATATCTATGCTTGTGTACATAGCCTATATCATGAGGGTATTATAACATTTAATATATTTTAAAGATCAGCAATTTTTTATATGTTAAAAAGGAACGAAAAGGTTGAAATTATAACTGACTGTGGTGGATTAGGTGTACAAATTTCACAAAAAGGGAAATGAATATTCACATTTATCTTGTGATTCGTGCTAAAAATTTTTCAATTAAAGGGAGGCAGATTAAAAGAACAGGATAGGCAAAGATCCAAGATTTCCCCCAATCTTTTAACCAAAAAATGATATCCCTATTATTATGCTCAAGAGTATTAATATAAGAAATAAAACTCGTCATAATACAAGAAAGTAAAAGAGGTTTAATCCAAACAATATGCTTATGATGAATTTTATTCATTAATATTTTACCATCTAATAGAGTATGTAACTAATTTTTAAAACATTTATTTTATAATATATTTGAGATAGAAAAACTATGAGTTATGTTAAAAATTAGAATGATATATTTTATTACTTTAAGGTCTTCAAAATAATAAGTAAGGATGTTCTCATTAATATTTTTGTAACATTGGTCACTGTTAATAAATAATTACAAGAATTTCACCTATAAATTACATGAAAGAATATATGTGTATAATAAAGATTACATAATTGATGAAGTAATAAATCCTATTTCTGTATAAAAAATAACTTATCAGATATATATGAAATAGGAATATATGTGAAAAAATTTATTTTGTGCACTTTGATCATGGTTTTAATGAATCAAGTACATGCACAGGAAACGAAGGGGTCCATTGAATTTACACAAACATTCTATGGCAATTCAGGCAAATACAAAACAGCAGCTTCTCACCCATCTATCGTATTTAATTATAATTTTTCACCTAAATTAAATGCATCATTAGAATGGGATCGTACATGGAATATGTATAATTTTAAAGGTGAAGAAAATCAACAAAATAATGCTTCTAGCATTCCTGAAGTTACGATTAATTATAATAATGGAAAAATATTCGATACAGATATTAACTGGTCCTCATCATTATTAATAAAAAATGAAGATAGTTTTAATGATAATAATCAATTATATACAATGATACAAACAGATTTAGATTTCTCAAATTATATTCCTAAATCTGACTATGTAAAAGCTACACAATTTTCCTTCGCACCTTTATATATATATGGGTCGAATGTACAAGGTCCTACGGGGCATTCTAATACTGCAGGAATAAGCTTATTAACGAACTGGAGTTTACCAGCAAACTTCAGTTTTACTTTGAATGCGTATGCATTTAGAGAATGGTATCAAGGTTCATTCATTATTAGTAATTCAAATGAATCTTTCAATAATGCAAATTACTTCATGATCTTGGCTTATTTAAACTACAACACTCAATTATACAAATTTAATGATCAAGCAAACCTGAATTTTAACTTTATAGGTGGTTTTGATCCTTGGATTTCGTCAAATAAAAAAGCAGCTTGGGATCCTTTTCTAGTTGGTGAGGAAATGTATGAGTGGTTAAGCCCAACAGTAATGAACGGTAATTATAAGAAGACGTATTCACTATTTGCTTTGCCTCAAATTAATTTGAGTTATCAATACGATAAATTTTTATCTTTCTCGATATTTATGCAGGCGAAATACTCTAACCAAGTTTGGGGTGATACAGAGAAAAATTGGCGGTTGCAGCCACAAGGTGGGTTCAACATAACATATAGTTTTTAAGAAAGAGAAGTATATGACTACAACTAAACAGATAGGACTAATCGCCTGCATTGGGATTGTTGCAGGAAATATGATGGGTAGCGGTATAGCACTATTACCAGCCAATTTAGCGAGTATAGGATCAATAGCCGTCATAAGTTGGGGTATTGCTCTAATCGGTGCAATTTCTTTAGCTTATGTTTATTCAAGGTTAGCAATTAAAGATCCTGAAGAAGGAGGGCCAATTGCTTACGCAGGTCAGGTCAGTAAAATTCTAGGGTTCCAAACAGGTGCACTGTATTATCACGCGAATTGGATTGGAAACTTAGCAATTGTTATTACAGCAGTGACATATTTATCAATATTTTTTCCCTCACTCAATACACCTATTCCAGCAGCAATTGTTTCCTTTGTAATCATTTGGTTATTCACAGGTCTAAATTTATTAGGGGCTTCTTGGATAAGTAAATTAACCACTATGGGGGTCATACTAATTCTTATTCCTGTTATCGGTACGGCTATTTTTGGGTGGTTCTGGTTTGATAAAGAAACATATATTGATAATTGGAATGTATCGCACAACCCTGATTATAAAGCTGTAATGAATGCAACATTACTATGTTTATGGGCATTTATTGGTGTTGAATCTGCATCTGTGAGTTCATCCTTAGTTAAGAATCCCAAACGAACTGTGCCAATTGCAACAATGCT
This sequence comes from Acinetobacter sp. ANC 4558, assembly GCF_002135375.1. Lineage (GTDB taxonomy): Bacteria > Pseudomonadota > Gammaproteobacteria > Pseudomonadales > Moraxellaceae > Acinetobacter. Next base: position 71,945 of record NZ_NEGH01000013.1, read on the forward strand.
AGGTACTTTAATTGCGGGAGTTGTTTATATTTCAGCGACACAAGTCATTAATGGAATGTATCCAGCTGCTCACATGGCTGCATCTGGTGCACCATTTTCTATGACAGCTTCAACGATGTTAGGCAGTTGGGCTGGACCAGTTGTATCTGTATTTACTGCGATTGCCTGTCTTACATCATTAGGCTCGTGGATGATGCTCGTCGGTCAAGCAGGGGCGCGTGCAGCTCATGATGGTAATTTCCCTAAGATTTATGGGGAAATTGATAAAAAAAGTGGGATTCCGAGAAAAGGTCTCATCTTATCTGCTATCCAAATGTCAATCTTATTAGTCATCGTGACAGCGATGAATTTAGAAGGTGGAACATCTGCCACGCTATTTGGAGAAATTATTAGTATTGCGGTTCTTTTGACAATGCTTCCATATTTTTACTCTTGTATCGATTTAATTCGTATGGATGGGGTAAATACAAAAAATATTTTAAGTCTAATCACCGCCCTATTCGGATGTGTTTTCTGCTTTATCGCAATTATGGGATCAAATTCAATTGAGTTAGCAGGAACATTCATTGTCAGTTTAATCATTTTAATCTTTTACTCAGCAAAACAAAGTAAAGCAAATTCTTAAAGGAGATGTAAGATGTCTATTATCGTCACGTTAATCAATGAGCATGATAAACTTAAATCAGAATTTCTAGATTGTATCTCTAATCATTTAGAAAAGTTAAATCATACAATGCTCATCGTATCCAATGAAAATGATTTGTATGACTCCGTAAAAAATAATGTGCGCATTTCTGGTGTAATATTTTTTGATGATCTTAAAAGTAAAGAAATATTTGAAACAATAAGTCATATCAATTCTGAGTTACCAGTATTTACTTTTATAAATAACAATACAGAATCAGATTATAGCTTATATAACATCAATAAAAGTTTTTACTTCTTCCAATATCAACTTTCTTCGACTGCTGATATTTCCGATCGTATTAGTCAAATTGTGGATGAGTATGTCGATAATCTTCTTCCTCCTTTAACTAAAGCACTTTTTAATTATGTTAAAAAAGATGAATATACGTTCTGTACACCAGGTCACATGGGAGGGACGGCATTTGAAAGCAGCCCAATAGGCGCAGTATTTTATGATTTTTATGGTCAAAATACGATGCGCTCTGATGTCTCCATATCGGTATCAGAATTAGGGTCGCTTTTGGATCATTCAGGTCCACATAGAGAGGCTGAGGATTTAATTTCTGAAACCTTTAATTCAGATCGTAGCTATATCGTTACCAATGGAACATCAACAGCAAACAAAATTGTAGGGATGTATGCCTGTCCAGCAGGAAAAACAGTCCTTGTAGATCGGAATTGTCATAAATCATTGACACATTTAATGATGATGACAGATGTCACGCCGATCTATTTAATTCCAACAAGAAATAGTTACGGAATTTTGGGAGGTATCCCTAAACAAGAGTTTGCTAAAGAAAATATAGAAAAAAAAGTAAAAGAAACTAAAAATGCAACATGGCCAGTGCATGCGATTATCACAAACTCGACATATGATGGTCTTTTCTATAAAACCGATTATATTAAAAAGACGCTGGATGTGAAATCAATTCACTTTGATTCAGCATGGGTACCATATACTAACTTCCATCCTATATACGCAAATAAAGCAGGGATGAGTGGTGAAAGAGTGGTTGGTAAAACAATTTATGAGACTCAGTCTACACATAAACTGTTAGCTGCATTTTCCCAAGCATCAATGATTCATGTAAAAGGTGATTTTAATGAGAGAACCTTTAATGAAACTTATATGATGCATACAACAACATCTCCACTTTATAGTATTGTCGCTTCATGTGAAGTTTCTGCAGCAATGATGAAAAGCAATGCTGGTAAGAAGATGGTCGATGAGTCAATTGAGCTAGCAATAGATTTTCGACGGGAAATTAAGAAACTTCATGATCAAACAAAAGACTGGTTTTTTGATGTTTGGCAACCAGAAAATATTGATAAGAAAGAATGTTGGCCACTTGATTCAATTAATAATTGGCATGGCTTTAAAGATATAGATGATGATCATCTCTTTTTGGATCCAATCAAAGTAACACTATTAACGCCAGGATTAGACAAGCACGGAAATTTACAAACAGATGGAATTCCAGCTTCAATTGTAGAAAAATTTTTAGCAGAACATGGAATCATTGTTGAAAAAACAGGGCCGTATTCACTGTTATTCTTATTTAGCATCGGTATTAATAGATCAAAAGCATTAACTTTACTTCATAAATTGGCAGAGTTTAAGATTCTTTTCGATGCGAATGAAACAGTAAGTAATGTACTTCCGAAATTATATAATTCTGATCCAGTATTTTATAAAACGATGAGAATTAAAGAATTAGCGGATGGAATTCATAAACTTGTTAAGCATTATAATTTGCCTGAGCTCATGTATAACGCCTTTGAGCACTTACCAATAATGGAACTTACTCCGCATGTTGCATTCCAACAAGAGATTTTAGGTAATGCGATTGAATGCCCACTGAGTGAGTTACTTAATAAAGTAAGTGCCAATATGATCTTGCCTTATCCACCAGGTATTCCAGTGATTATGCCGGGAGAAAAAATCACTGAGGATAATATCGAGATATTGAAGTTCTTAGAAATGCTTTGTGATATTGGCTCACATTATCCTGGATTTGAAACAGATATCCATGGCGTATATCTCAACGATGATGGGGAATATGTCGTTAAAGTCTTAAAGTAAAATCACATGAATTGGAAGCTAATCTATTTAGATTAGCTTCTACTATAACGACCAATATATTGAAATATAATAAATAGGCTAAGAAATGGCAGATAAAAAAGAGTTAGGATTAGTCACATTAATTGCGATAGTTGTAAGCTCCATGATCGGAAGCGGGGTGGATGGATTACCGCAGAACATGGCTGCTCATTCGGCACTAGGTCCAATTTTGATTGCTTGGTTTATTTGTGGTTTTGGTATTTTTTTTATTGCTCGGACTTTTATAATTCTCTCAAACATTAGACCCGATTTGCAGTCAGGCATATATATGTATGCTAGAGAAGGATTTGGTCCATTTATTGCCTTTATCGTCGCTTGGGGATATTGGCTGATGACTATTTTTAGCAATGTTGCCTTTGCTATTATGATCATGGATACACTAAATTATTTTATGCCCGGTGAGTTTAAAGGGGGAAATAATATCCCTTCAATCATTGGCGCTTCTATACTAATTTGGGGCTTTAATTTTTTAGTACTTTCTGGGGTTAAAGTTGCTGGATTATTGAATACAATTGGAACATTCGCAAAAATAATTCCTCTCATAATTTTCGTTTTTATTGTGGCTTATTTTCTAAATTTTCAACAATTAGGAAGTGACTTTTGGGGGCATAGTGCGGCTAAAGCATCCAATGATCTAGGTTCTCTTTCAAGTCAAATTTTGTCCCCTTTTTATGTGGCGTTATGGTGTTTTATTGGTATTGAAGGGGCAGTGGTTTTATCTGGTAGAGCAAAAAATACAAAAGATATTGGTAAAGCGACATTTTGGGGATTTGTAATTTCTTTAGTAATTTGTATTTTAATTTCTGTTTTACCTTTTGGCGTATTTACGCAACAACAGCTGAGTGTTATTCCTACACCTTCTACCGCTGGGATATTGAAATCACTGGTTGGAGATTGGGGAGAATGGATTATCAATATTGGTATATTGGTTTCTATTTTATCTAGTTGGTTAGCTTGGACGATTATTTGTGCAGAAATACCAATGGTTGCTGCGGTGAATAAAACATTTCCAAAAATATTTGCAAAAAAGAATAAAAATGAATCGGCATCTGTATCACTATGGATTAGTAGCATAATAATGCAAATTGTTATTTTACTGGTTTATTTTGCACAAAATGCATGGTTGACTCTACTTGCCATTTCAGCAATTACGGTAATTCCTGCATATTTTGCCTCTACGGCATATTTATTTAAAATCAGTATAAATAAAGAATATGATCGGTATGCATCTAAAGGAAGAATTGTAGCATTAATTAGTAGCTTTATTGGGGCTATATTTTGTCTTGTGATGGTATATGCCATTAATATTAAGTATGTAATATTCATACCTGTTATTTTGACACTAGGAATACCACTCTATATTTTTTCTAGAAGAGAAGAACATAGTAAATTCTCAAAATCAGATAAAGTATATTTAGCAATATTATTATTGGCAGACATACTCGCAATTTCTGTTTATTTAATTTTTATTCACTAGGTAGTATAAGAAGATACCAATTGATAATTTTGATGTTTTATATATTTAAAAATCAGCCGAAATCTTTTTAATATTTTGGTTGTTTTTTACTGTCTTATTTTTTGTAATTTTATTCAATAATTTATAAAATAAAATTACAAAAAAGAAAAAATGTGCAACATTAAATAATAAGAAAAAAATCACATAAAGTATATTCTATAAAATGTTGAGTTTAATGGTGTAATTATCTAAATATAAAGAATTTTTTTAATTTAATAGATATGTGAAAAATTAATTACCCCTATATTTGATGAGCAGGAAATTACAATGGATTTTAAAAATATAACAGTTGCTGGTAGTGGCGTATTAGGCTATCAAATTGCATTTCAAACAGCATTTCGTGGGTTTAATGTCACTGTCTATGATATTAATGATGAAGTATTAGATAAGGCTAAAGAAAAGTTTAGTGAATTGTCTAAAGCTTATAAGCGAGATATTCATGCAACAGATGACCAATTGGAAAATACTTTTAAAAACCTGAGTTATGAATCTAAGCTCGCAGATGCGGTTAAAGATGCAGATTTGGTTATAGAGGCAATTCCTGAAAATCTAGAAATTAAACGTGCTTTTTATGAAAATTTAAGTCAAGTTGCTCCTGAAAAGACAATATTTACAACGAATTCATCGACCATGCTACCCAGTCAATTTTCAGAATTTACTGGTCGCCCTGAAAAATTCCTTGCTTTACACTTTGCAAATCAAATATGGAAATTTAATACTGCTGAAATTATGGGACATAGTTCTACAGATAAAGCTGTATTTGAAAGTGTGGTAGAGTTTGCCAAAGCAATTGGAATGTTGGCTTTACCTTTGCATAAAGAACAACCAGGCTATATTCTAAATTCATTATTAGTACCATTCTTGATGGCAAGTTTAGATTTATGGTCTAAGCAAGTTGCGGATCCTGAGATTGTTGACAAAACATGGATGAAGGCTACAGGATCCCCCATGGGACCCTTTGCAATCTTAGATATTGTTGGCATTTCGACCGTATATAATATTGCGAAAATGAATGCAGAAAAAACTAAAGATCCAGCATTAGAGCGGGTTGTACTTCTTTTGAAAACAGAATTTATTGATAAGGGTATTTTAGGATTACAATCGGGTAAAGGTTTTTATAATTACCCAAATCCAGCATATCATTCTGAAAACTTTTTAAAGTCAATATGATAAAGCTTTAATGAATATTTCTTAATGAAATTAGTAATACTCTTATTAAGTAGGGTATTACGCTAATCCAATATCTAATTATGATTCATTAGGAAAATCTACATAAAAATTAGTACACGATTGAAATAATGGTGAATGCATAACTTGAAGAAGGAAAACCCTTTATTTATTGGATAAGTCACTTATTTTTAATAATAAAAAAAGCCCTTGAAGGGCTTTTTTCATTGCAACAAATTAGTTAGCCAAAGCTTTAACTTGTGCGTTTAAGCGGCTCTTATGGCGAGCAGCTTTGTTTTTGTGGATAATGCCTTTATCAGCCATACGATCGATAACTGGTACAGCAGTTTTGTAAGCTTCTGATGCAACAGCATAGTCGCCTGCAGCAATAGCCGCGATAGTACGTTTGATGTAAGTACGAACCATAGAACGTAAGCTTGCGTTGTGTTTGCGTGCTTTAACGTTTTGACGAGCACGTTTTTTTGCTTGAGCAGAGTTTGCCACTCGTGCACTCCTTGAATTAGATTGGTCTGGGCGGGCTGTCATTACATCTGAAAACCAACATCAGAAGAACTTATAAACCAGCCCGTAAACAAGTGCCATATTGTGATTAATCTACGTCATTAAGTCAAGTCTTGTCATGCTTTGACAACATTTTTGATGCAGAAAAATGTTAAAGAAAACGTTAGATTAGTCCATAGCGTATTGGAATGATTAAAAAATGATTCAACCTATGAAAAATGTTATTGTAATTGGAGCAACGGGTTTGGTTGGTTTAGAACTAATTAAACAGTTAAGTGAAATAGAACATTGTGAAAAAATTGTGGCGGTTGTCCGAAAAGAAAATAGCAGGCTGAATAAAATAAAAAAAGTGCAACAAGTGATTATTCAGGATTTCTTTTTTTTAAATGATCAAGATGTTGATGGGTTTAGTCATGCTTTTAGTTGTTTAGGAACAACATTGAAAAAAGCAGGATCTAAAGATAATTTTTACAAAACAGATTTTGAAATTAATGCACATTTTGTAGATCTTTTCGAACTAAAAGAAACTCACTATATTTTAGTAAGTTCTATGGGTGCAAATATGAATTCCTCTATTTTTTATAGTTGTGTCAAAGGAGAGCTGGAACAGCACGTTGTGCAGTCAAAATTATATAAAACATCTATAATTCGTCCATCTTTATTGTTAGGAGATCGTGGTGAGCAGCGTATTTTTGAGGGTTTAAGTCAAAAAATTTATCAAAAGATATCTAAATTCATGCCGAAAACATTTAAATATAAACCTGTAACAGCGCAGCAAGTCGCTCATACTATGGTCGTGGTTGCGCAATCTCAGCAAGATAAGTTGAAAATATATGATAATTTACAAATACAAAAAATAAACTGAGGAAATTCTCATGTCTTCAACTCCATTTGTAACATGTGACTTATTAGATGATCATCCAGATCAAAATATTCAAGTATTAATTCCTTCATTAGATGGTAAGTTTTTTCAAAGTTATGGTGCTCGTAAAAGCTTTGGTGGTGAAATTATTACAGTAAAATGTTTTGAAGATAACTCAAGGGTAAAAGAAGTATTAGCAACGAATGGAGCTGGTAAAGTTTTGGTTGTTGATGGAGGGGGTTCAATGCGCTGTGCTCTTATGGGAGATCTGATTGCAGAATCAGCTGTGCTTAATCACTGGAATGGTGTGATTATTTATGGTTGTATTCGTGATGTCGATGCTCTAGCGCAACTTGATTTAGGTGTACATGCTCTAGCTGCAATTCCACAAAAAAGTACTCGCAAAGGGGCAGGTGAAGTGAATGTGCCACTTAGCTTTGGAGGTGTAGTATTTAATTCGGGTGCTTATATTTATGCAGATAATAATGGCATTATTGTATCGCAAGATAAATTGATCAAATAAATAATACAAAATTTAAAAAGGAGCATTAGCTCCTTTTTAAATTCACATTTAAGATCAAATTAAAGTTCAGCTTTAATTTTTTCTGCTTGCGCTTTAATTTTTTCTTGGTCACCCATTGTTAATGCATGCTTACCTAGTTCATGAACAGAACTAGGAATAAGGTGAAAATGCACATGTGGTACAGTTTGCCCAGCAGCAACGCCTGACAATTGCATTAATACAATACCGTCTACATCAAAAGCTTTTTTCATTGCTCGCGCAACTTTTTGCACCACTTGAATGGTATATGCTGCATCATCACCATCTAAGTCAAGTAGGGTAACAGCCGGTGCTTTTGGAATAACCAAAGTATGACCATCGGCTTGAGGCATGATATCCATAAAAGCAAGAACTTTATCATCTTCATAGATTTTAATTGACGGTAATTCGCCTCGTAGAATTCTTGCAAAAATATTTTGATCATCGTAAGCCATGTCGATTCCTTTATTGACAATAAATAATGATTATTTACACTGCAATTCTTTTTGACGCGCTTTAATTTGATCTAAGCGGGCTTGTTCTGCATCTGAAAATTTAGGTTTCGATGTATAACAATCTGCATTGTTATTAAATCGAGATTTTGCATCAGGATCTTTAAAACAAAAACCTTTAGATGCGTAAATAACATCAGAGTCTTGCTGTAGTTTTTTACATTCTTGTTCAGATGCAAAAGCACTACCCATACTCATTAAGCTTAGGCAGCAGGTTAATGCTACAGTTTTAAATTTACTCATCAAATTATGCCCTCGATGTTTATTGCTTACTGCATGCCCATCATTTGGGTCGATTGTCATGGTATCACGGCATGCATTTAGTTCAATGTAATCTTACTCCAAGATTCATACAATTTAACAGCACCAGAAAAATCATTTTCACCTTCTAATGCTAAATTTGCAGCTTGGATTAGATTTTGAGTTAAAGATAACACAGGTGTTGGCAGTTTAGCATCATGTGCCAGATCAAGTGCAATTCCTGTATCTTTAGCCAATAGAGGTAAGGCAAAGGTTAAGGGGAAACTGCGATTTAAAATTCGTTGAGGTAAAATATTTTCTGTTACTGCACTTTTTCCACTTGATGCATTAATGCAGTCTAAGGCTTCATTTAAGTCAACACCATGTGCCTTCAATACACTAAAACCTTCAGCAACAGACCAGAGGTTAACGGCTAATAACATATTATTAATAGCTTTGACTGCAAAGCCTGCACCCGACTCTCCGACATGTTTAATCAATGAACCAAATGTTTCAATTGCAGGTAACGCATGTTCAAAAGCAGATTTTTCACCACCAATCATGACCGTGAGTGTCCCTTTTTCTGCGCCAATAGTTTGTCCACTGACTGGGGCATCGAGAAAATCAACACCGATCTTTTTTAATTGGGTGGAAATTTTTTTTGCTGAATCTGGAACACCGCTCGTGCAGTCAACCCAAATAGATCCTTTTTTTAGTTGTTGAGATTCAATAATGAGTTCAACTTCACGACTGGTTGGAAGACAAGAAAAAATAATATCTGCTTGAACAGCAATATTAAGATCGACGGCTTGTGTTCCAAAATCTTGAGCATGTTTTTTTGCTTTTTCAAAATTTCGATTCCAGACATAAACCGTTTCATATTTTTTTGTTAAATGTGCAGCCATGTGAACACCCATGGCACCTAATCCAATAAATGCAACAGTTTGAGTCATGAAGATATCCTTTTAAAAGGTTTAATTAAGTTAAATAAGGGGAGTATGCAATCAATATAACGAACACGTATCAAAGAAAAAAATGATATTTCATTAAAAAGTGATACATATAGGTGACCACTCTATTAGATAGAAGCTCATAATTCATAAATTTTAAAAGGTTATATACAAGTTTGAGTGATAAATAAAGTGCTATAAATAGTTTAAAAAATGATTAATTTATTGAGTATTTTGATATATAAGCAATGGGAATAATCTTATTTTTTTTGAAGAGTATTTATGTTGGATATATGTTATATATTGTGTAATATTTAACATTAAATTATAAAAATGATAATATAAAAACTTTCGTTCTAATAATGAAACATTCTGTATTGTAGACAGTATTTATATTGATACTCAGTCCATTATACTGATTCGATAATTGAATATAAGGTAAAAAGATGAACTTTAAAACATTAACTATAGGTTTAAGTATTGCGGCATTTGCGACAATTGCAGTGGCTAAACCAGTTCCGTATCAAATTGATCCAACACATACAGCAACAGTTTTCTCTTGGAATCATTTAGGTTTTTCTACCCCATCTGCAAACTTCCGTGATATTCAAGGAACAATTAATGTAGATGAAGAAGTACCTGCAAATTCATCTGTAAATGTGATTATTCCATTATCTAGTTTAAATACGAATGTTCAAGCCTTAGATGAACATTTACAAAGTGCTGATTTTTTTGATGCAGTAAAATATCCAACGATTACGTTCAAAAGTACAAAAGTAGAAACTAAAGATAAAAAGAACTTTAAAATTACTGGTGATTTGACCATTAAAGGGGTCACTAAACCTGTCGTTTTAGATGCAGTTTTAAATAAAAAAGCAGCGCATCCAATGTCTAAGGCTGAAACAGTCGGATTTAATGCAACCACATCTTTTGATCGATCAATATTTGGAGTAGGGGCATATGTTCCGAATGTTGGAGATAAAATTACTGTAAATATTACGACTGAAGCATCAGTTAAGAAATAATATAAATAGATACAGTTGTTTATAAGATAATAGCCACCTAACAAGGTGGCTTTCTTTTGTCTAAAATTACGATAAATACTTTTTATTTTTGCTATTTTTACAGCTTTTTGCGTAAAATGAAAAGAAATTTACGCCAAGATATGAAGATTCCAAAACCTAGAAAACGTGGACATGCTTTCCGTATAGAACTGATGTTTAACGGTCAAAGAATCAGTGCTACAAGAGATACTGAAAAAGAATGTGAGCAATGCAATGCGTAAAGGCGAAATTTTAGAAATTACATGAAGTAATATTAAAGGTGATTGCGATCACTTGCCAATGACTAAAAATGGTGATGCACGTAATGTCCCTTTATCAAAAAAAGCAAAGAGACTTTTATCATTAATATCTGCAGATCAAGAAATTATTGTACCTGTAAATGAAAAGTCATTTAGACGAACGTGGCGTCGTGTGTTCTTCAGTCCATGCTCGTGTGTATCTGCTGACGAATGCATTGGCTTCAAATGGTGTATCCGAACGGCCAGAAAGTTAAAAAAAGTGATACCTGTACAGATGCTCAAGCCAAACAGTACATGCAAAATGATTTAAAGAAATTTTAAAGTATTGTAAATGAAGCTGTTACTGTGCCACTATCAATGCGTGGCAGAACAAGCTGACAAGCACTCAGCTGATGTACGGCGATTGAGTGATGGGTGGCTTGAATCAAGAAAAACCCCCAATTGAGGGCTATATATTTACTATGATCACTTAGTTAACTTTATAACCATAAAAGTATTTACTACCAGGCTCCCATTTTCTTTTTGCAATATCCTGAATGTAATCTATAACTAAATTATATTCTCTCTCAGATATTAATTGTCCATAGGAAACAGGACACTTCTCGCCACTCCAAATAGATAATAGGCTAGATATAGTTGTATCTAAAAAATCTTCTTTTTTTTGCAATGACTGTACAACTAAAGGAAATAGCTCCTGAGTTAAATTACCAATAAAGGCTAATTTTCCATCATAATAATATAAGTTTTTATTTTGTTTATTAAAAAATTCATAGAATTCTTTTTCTAATTCATCTATATCAACTTTTTCACCTAAATAATATCCAAATTCCTCTGAATAATATCCAAATGGAAAAATGTAATCAATAGTGTGTAATATTTGTTCCTCTAAAAGGGTATCTTCATATTCTTCTAATAATGCAAATAATAAAGGAATTACATTATAGGATAGTAGATCAGGTGTACACATAATAAATAAAGAAACTTCATCATATTCCGCAGTTGTCAAAAATTCACTTAAAAAAGGAATATCACTATGAACAGCTACATGACAATAAAGACGAATAGCCTGTTTTTTCAAAAGGAAATTATTAGAATTTAACATAAAATTCATTAAATCCTTTTTCCTGTGAAAATGACCAGACTTAAGATCCAAACATATTTCTGATAATAATCGAGTATCATCATTTAAATATGTCATATTCAATGATTGATCTACAGTCAACTTTGGGCCAAACCAAATACCTGGTTTCAAAATATCAAATTCTTCTACATTAGTTTCCATTATCTTAAACCTTGTTTCCTTTGCCATATTATAATTGCATTATTAGTTCAATTTTGGAGTATTTTAAATTAATACATATATTTTTTCGATTTTTTATCTACTAAAATCCCGTCATTTAAGTCAATGAGAACTAGTCATAAAATTTCAGTTTTGCAAGGGTTTTGCTAAAATTTTGCTAACACAATATTTTGAATAAAAAATAAGTTTAATATTTCGATATTTTTCAGATAAAATAGTCGTCATAATAGCGATTGAATAATATTTATAGATTTTTATAAATGATTGATAATGAAATAGAAATACATCCACTAAAACCATTTTTACCGGCGAATGGAAAGCTTTTAATGCTCGGAAGTTTTCCACCACCTCAAACCCGTTGGAAAATGGATTTCTATTATCCGAATTATCAAAATGATATGTGGAGAATTTTTGGTCTATGCTTTTTTAATAATAAAGATTATTTTCTTGATTTACCAAATAAAAACTTTCATTTAGCTAAAATTGTAAGTTTTTTAAATGAAGTGGGAATTGGTATTTTTGATACAGCCTGTCAAGTAAAACGTTTAAAAGGAAATGCATCGGATAAGCATTTACAAATTATTAAAGTAACCGATATTCAAGCGTTATTAGATCAAATGCCGAGCTGCTATCATATTATGACAACAGGCGATAAAGCGACTGATACATTAATTCAATCGATGCCAAACGGCACGATAAAACCTGAAATTGGTCAATCTGAACAGTGTCAATTATCAGATAGAATCGTAACGTTACATCGAATGCCATCATCTTCTCGGGCATATCCTTTAGCGCTAGAATTAAAAGCCAAGGCTTATAAAGTGTTTTTTACTGAAATTGGTCTTATTTCATCAAAGTTTTAAAGCGATTGATATTCATTTAACAAGTAACATTAAAGTAAGCTCCTGATACTTGAAATTAAGCATATTTTTTTGCCATCATGATGCAAATAATAACTAAGATACAGACAATGAGCATACTTAACTCAATTTTTTCATGTAAAAGCCATGCAGAAAGGATTAAACCTAGAAAAGGCTGTATGAGTTGTATTTGACCAATTTGTGCAATTCCTCCTAGTGCTAAACCTTTGTACCAAAAGAAAAAACCAATAAACATGCTAAATAATGAAATATATAAAAGTCCGATCATCGATAAGATCGAAATTGAAGAATATGACTTATGCGGTAAATAATAAAAACTTAAAACGAGCATAAATGGAAGAGCAGTAATTAACGCCCAGCAAATCACTTGCCATCCTTTAAGTTCTCGTGAAAGCTTCCCTCCTTCAGCATATGCTAATCCACAAACGATAATTGCGATTAACATATAAAAGTCTCCCAATTGTAAAGAACTATATTGTTGATCTAAAAGCATAAATCCAGCGACAAACAAGCTTCCGAGTATAGCAAAGAGCCAAAACTTGGGTTGAGGAAGTTCTTTAGCACGGAGTACTGCAAAAATTGCTGTTGAAAGAGGGAGCATTGCTGTGAATACAATTGCTCGTGCGGTTGAAATACTTTGCAAGGCGAATGCTGAAAATAATGGAAATCCAACAACAACACCACAAGAAACAATGGCAATAGATTTAAATTGTTGCAGATTTGGTATTTTTTGATGTGTGATCACTAAACAAATGAAACTGATAATTCCTGCAATAGATGCACGTGCAAAGGTTGAAAATTCTGGGCTAAAATCAACGATTGCTAATCGTGTTGCAGGCAAAGAACCTGAAAATATTAATACACCCATCAAGCCGTAAATCCAGCCAGCATATGATTTATTCATGTTAAAAACTCAAAAAGTAATATGGATATTAAAGATGAGTTTTTAATATTTTATGATATACAATTCAGTACAATTTAAAGAAACTGTTATGCTGCTGTTAGCAATACAATTGATCGAAGATGGCGTTTAAAATGACGAAAACGGAAAAGATTATAGATTTTGTTTTAGATCAAATTTCAAAAAAAATATGGATAGATGGTTCTCGATTACCTTCTGTCAGACAATTGGCTCATCAGATGAATTGTTCAGTTTCTACCGTTGTTGAGGCATATGCAAGATTGGTGGCAGAGGGAGTTTTAGAGTCAAGAGTTGGCTCAGGTTATTATGTTTTAGCTCCACGTGTGCACTATCACATCATAGAGCAAGAACTGAGCTATCATCGAGAGGTTGATCCGTTATGGATTTCTAAACAATCTTTGGAGGCAAAATCGAATATTTTAAAACCGGGATGTGGATGGCTTCCAGAAGGCTGGATGCCAGAGCAAGCTATACGTAAAGCACTTAAATTAGTGGCAAAATCTGAAACAGCTTTACTGATGAATTATGCATTACCTCATGGACATTTAGCATTACGCCAATATATTGCTCGAAAAAAAGAAATCTATGATTTGCATCTTCATCCCAATCAAATTTTACTGACAGAATCTGCAACCAATTCAATTGACTTAATTTTTAGACATATATTACAAGCGGGCGATATCATTTTAGTTGATGATCCTTGTTATTTTAATTTTTCCGCACTAATTAAAACACATCAATTAAAAGCGATCGCAATCCCCTATACCAAACATGGTCCAGATATTGAAAAATTTGCACAAGCTTTGGTATTCAAACCCAAGTTATATTTAACCAATGCAGGCATTCATAATCCTACAGGCGCGGTATTGTCTTTACAGACGGCATATCAAATTGCCAAATTGGCCGAAAAAAATAATTTACTTATTGTTGAAGATGATATTTTTTCAGAGTTTGAATATACACCTGCACCAAGGTATGCATCATTATCTGGATTTGATCATGTGATTCAAATTGGTAGTTTTACGAAAACATTATCTGCTGCAATACGATGTGGTTATATTATTTCAAATTTAGATTTAATTGATCAATTAATTGATTTGAGAATTTCAACTAACTTTAGTGCAAATAACTTAAATGCTGAGATTATCTATCAAGCGTTGATGGATCCAAGTTACCCCAAATATGTTGAATGGTTAAAAAAGCAGTTGAATAAGACAACAAAAGATACCATTCAAAAATTAGCGATATTGGGTATCCAACCTTGGATTATTCCAAAAGCAGGCATTTTTATTTGGTGTAAGTTACCAGATAGAATAGAAGCATCTAAGCTTTCGCAATTGTGCCTACAAAAAAATGTTATTTTGGCACCGAGTAAAGCATTTAGCCAATCACAAAGTACAGATGAATATATGCGCTTTAATGTTGCACATTGTATTGATAAGAAAGTGTTTGATATTTTGGGTGATGCCATTCAAGCATTAAAATAAAAGATGCTTCACGCAGTATTCTAAATAAATAGCTAAACCTGAAGTGTACAGGTTTAGCTAAATACAATGACGATAAATCTTATTTGAGGAAACGTTGATAGCCTAAGTTATTGGTAATTTCTTCATAGGGATAGTGAATACTTTCTAAAGTTTCAACTAAGCCATCAGGATTTTGTTTGGCATCAGTTGCTTCCAAACCAACTAAAACACGACCTTCAGCAGCGCCATGGTTACGGTAGTGGAATAATGTAATATTATGAGTTGGACCTAAACGCTCTAAGAATGTTAATAATGCACCAGGGCGTTCAGGGAATTCTACGCGAAATAAACGTTCATTTTCGATATCTGCATGACCACCAATTAAATAACGAATATGAAGTTTTGCGACTTCATCATCGGATAAGTCATCGACATCAAATTGGGTTTTTAATGACTCATAAATATCATGACGTTCCTTTTCTCCATTTTTTAGGCTGATTCCAACAAAAACTTGCGCTGCAGAAGCATCACTTGCACGATAGTTGAATTCTGTAATATTTCGACCATGTAAAGCACGGCAGAAATTCAGGAATGATCCTTTTTCTTCAGGAATTGTCACTGCAAAAATAGCTTCTTTACGTTCGCCTAATTCTGTACGTTCAGCAATATAACGAAGACGATCAAAATTCATATTGGCCCCACATACAATCGAGACCATATTTTTATTTTCTAGACCGTGTTGCTCAACATATTTTTTTATACCTGCTAATGCCATTGCACCAGAAGGTTCAACAATACTACGATTTTCATCAAAGGTGTCTTTAATTGCAGCACAAATTTCATCGGTATTGACCAAAACCACGTTAGGTTCAACAATCGGTCCTGAATTATCTGATTTTTGTAAACGAATAACGTCAAACGGTTTCTCACCAATTTGAGCAACTGCTGTACCATCTGCAAATAAGCCAACTTGTGGTAAAACCACACGTTCATTAGTTTCAAGCGCGGCTTTTAAGCATGCAGATTCATCGTATTCAACAGGGATGATTTTGACATGTGGTGCAACATCGCCAAAATAAGCAGCGACACCAGCAATTAAACCACCGCCACCAACGGCAACAAAAACATATTCGACATCACGCCATTGACGTAAGATTTCATTGGCAATGGTTCCTTGACCTGCCATCACCAGCTCATCGTCATAAGGTGGGATGAACGTCATGCCATCTTCTTGTGCACGCTGAATTGCATATTTATTTGCAACATCAAATGAATCACCATGTAAAACAACTTCACCACCTAAACGCTTTGCAGCTTGTACTTTAATATCTGGTGTGGTTTTTGGCATGACAATAATGGCGCGAATACCCAACTTTTGACCAGATAAAGCCACGCCTTGAGCATGGTTACCTGCTGAAGCAGTAATAACGCCACGTTCTAATTGAGATTTCGGTAATTGACTAATACGGTTATAGGCACCGCGTAGTTTAAATGAAAAGACAGGTTGCAAATCTTCACGTTTAAAACGAATGTTATTTTTTAGCCTTTCACTAATTCGTGGCGCTGCTTCGAGTGGGGTTTCGATTGCAACATCATAAACAGTTGCTTGTAAAATTTGTCGAACCAAACGAGACAGCATGTTAATTTTCCATCTAACAGTTTAAAATAGGGCTTTATTGTAACAAACCCCATTCCATTTGCGGTTTAAAATTAATGCAAATGTAAAAAATAGTTGAGTGATGTCATGAGTCTATATGCAACCCAAGATGAGAAAAAACAAGCAGCCGCACAAGCAGCTTTAAAACACTTACCGAAAGGTGGCATTTTAGGGGTGGGTACTGGAAGTACGGTTAATTTCTTAATTGAACTTTTACCTGAGTTACAGCTAGAAGCGGCAGTTGCAAGTTCAGAGGCAACCGCACAGCGCCTAAAAAAACTCGGTATTGATGTTGTGGACATGAATCATGTCGGTGGTTTAGATGCTTATGTCGATGGTGCAGATGAAATCGATCGCCATTTACATATGATTAAAGGTGGTGGTGCTGCATTAACCCGTGAAAAAATCGTGGCTTCCATTGCAAAGAAATTTGTATGTATTGTTGATGATTCAAAATGGGTCGGACAATTAGGTCATGATTTTCCACTTCCAGTTGAAGTTATTCCAATGGCTCGTTCTGCTGTTGCTCGTAAATTGGTTGCTTTGGGTGGGGATCCTGTTTATCGTGAAGGTGTGGTTACTGATAACGGCAATGTGATTTTAGATGTTTATAATCTCAATATTTTAAATGCACTTGAACTTGAGAAAACAATAAATAATATTCCAGGTGTGGTCTGTAATGGTATTTTTGCATTAAATAAAGCAGATATTGCTATGGTGGCAACAGATAATGGCATTGAAGAACGTATTGCGATATAAAAAAATCGGAGTCGATTAAATTAAGGAGCTCATGGTAAATGAGCTTTTTATTTGATAAGAATACGGCATAATATGTTCAAAATGATAAAAAATCACTTCTCGTACATCGGTTGATAAAAGAGTAAATATGACATTCAATGATCTTCCCGAAATTCAAATTAAACGTCATATTCGAGCAACGCGATTAAAACTTCGAGTAGAACCGAATCAAATTCGTCTTACAGCACCTATTCTTTGTACTCAAAAGCAAATTCAAAATTTTATTGACCAATCTACGCCGTGGTTGATTGAAACGTGGCAAAAGTATCAAGTTCAGCTTCAAGCCAGTAATCAAGATAAAACACTACCTAGTGCGTTAACATTATTTAATATTCCACAAGCAATACAGATTATTTATCAACAACAAAAATTATCCTTTGAATGGCATGAGCATTCAAATACGCTTTATATCAGTGATCGACATCCAGAACAGTATTTAAAAGCATTTATAATGGCTTATGCTAAAACTCATTTACCTATATTTTTAGAAAAAGTCAGCCATGAGATTAATCTTCGTTATGGAAAGTGTAGTGTTCGTCAAGCAAAAACTCGATGGGGAAGTTGTTCTATGCGCCATGATATTATGTTGAATAGTGCCTTAGTATTCTTGAATCAAAAATTGGTGAAATATGTGTGTATTCATGAATTAGTACATACAAAACATTTTGATCATAGTGTCAAATTTTGGGCTGAGGTTCAAAAATATGATCAAGACTATCAGGATAATCGAAAAGCATTAAAACGTAGCGTGATGCCTTGGTGGTGGTTTTAATTTGTAGAATATTTTATATTTTTTAATAAAACATTACTGATTATACTTTTCATTATTTTAAACATACATTCAGTTAGCTTTGATGGTTGTAGATAAGATTTTAAACCGTTTAAGAAAAGCGAAATGACCATTACTTTCTAAACTTGAAGAACGCTGGTATTGAGCAGATTATGTAGAACATGGACAAAACAATTGTTAGTAAAAGATCCTGATGGTTATTTACTTCAAATTGTTGAGATATTTGCTGAAAGAGTAATTAAAAATTAAGTCAACGTATTTGTATATTGGATCATTTTTTGAAAATTAGAAATTTTAAAGCAACAGATCGTCAGGGGCTCAGTGAACTTTTTTTGCAAATACGAAAAGAGAGTTGGTTTTGGCTTGATGCATCTAAATGGAAATTAGATGATTTTTCAATATATACACAAGATGAAATGATTTTGGTGGCTGAAGCTGATCAAAAGTATATGGGGTTTGCATCAATTTATCGACAAGATCATTTTTTACATCATTTATTTGTTGCACCTGAATATCAGCATCAAGGTATAGGTTCTGCATTATTACATGCTGCAGAAGCCATGTTTACTGATGTAGGTTATCTAAAATGCTTGGTGAAAAATAAGCAGGCGTTGTCTTTTTATATTCGGCATCAATGGGATATTAAGAGCTTAGGTCATAGTGCTGAGGGTGATTATTTTCTGATGGAAAAGAAAATAAGTCCTGCAAAAGACAATAATGATCATCGATAAAATACTGTGTAGAGCTACATGATTATGTAAATTGAATATGAGAGTCTAGATAGTGCTATAACGCTAAATTCCTGTTAAAACCTATTGATAATACAGCAGAGAATATCAAGATTTTTTTTTAATATATCAGTAAAAATGTTTAGAAAAAATGAAGTTCCTGTCATACTATACCCTCAGTAAATGAATACATTTAAATTGAGGTAGTTGGTGTGATTACAGTAGGTATTGTTGGTGGGACAGGATACACGGGTGTTGAGCTTTTACGCCTTTTATTACGCCACTCAAATGTAAAAGTTACTGTACTTACCTCTCGAACAGAAGCTGGACGCCGTGTAGATGATATGTTCCCAAGTTTAAGAGGACATACTGATTTACAATACTCAGATTTAGATATTGATGTATTAAAACAATGTGATGTCGTTTTCTTCGCAACGCCGCATGGTGTAGCAATGAAACATGCACAAAATTTACTTCAAGCAAATACCAAAGTGATTGATCTCGCAGCAGATTTTAGATTACAAAATTTAGACCAATTTGAAAAATGGTATGGATTACAACATGAATGTCCAGACATTTTAAAGCAATCGGTCTATGGTTTATCTGAGTTAAATCGCGAAAAAATTCAAAACGCTAATGTTGTTGGTAATCCAGGGTGTTACCCAACGACAGTTCAATTGGGGCTGGCGCCTGTACTTAAAACAGAACATGCGCTGATTAAACCGGAATCTATTATTATTGATGCAAAATCTGGTGTGTCTGGTGCAGGACGAAAAGCTAGTTTGGGCATGATTTATTCTGAGAATGCCGATAATTTTAAAGCGTACGGTCTTGCAGGTCATCGCCACCATCCTGAAATTGTTGAAGCTTTAGAAAATATTTCAGGTCAAAAAAATGTTTTTGATCATATTTTATTTATTCCACATTTGGTTCCAATGATTCGCGGCATGTTTAGTACGATTTATGTCGATTTAACGGAACAAGGCGCTAATGTAGATTTACAAAGTTTATATGAAGAATTTTATAAAAATGAACCATTTGTTGATGTGATGCCAGCTGGTAGCTCACCTGAAACGCGTACAGTTCGTGGCGCAAATCAACTGAGAATTGCGCTTTATAAACCGCATTCGCATAAATTAGTGGTGTTAGTTGCGCAAGATAATTTAGTGAAAGGTGCGGCAGGTCAAGCTGTTCAAAATATGAATATCATGTTTGGCTTTGCTGAAAATCAAGGTCTGGACGGAATTGGTTTACTACCATAACAAGGGCTTATGCATGTATTTAAATAATGGTTCAAATACATGCATTGAAAATATTTAAAATATTGGAATGCTGATGGATCACTCTAAATCAAAAACATCTCGATCTGCGAAAGTTAAAAGATCATTTTTAGAAGGAAGTACGCCGTTAATCATTGGTGCTTTAGTGCTTGTTTTGGGTGGTGGACTTGTCGGCTATACAGTTGGACATCGGCAAGGATTATCTGTAACAGGTTATGGTGCAGATGCTGAGCAATTAGCAGAAGTTGTAAAAGTACAAAAGGAACGTCTTGACTTGCAAGGAAAGATGTTAAATTCAGCTACGCAAGAGCGTGATGTAGCTGTCGCAAATGCAGAAAGTTTATTTGATACAGTACAACAAGTAAAAGCAGATCAACAACAAGTTGATAGCATGTTAAATTTATATCGCACTGTATTAAAGCAAAGGGGTGGTATTAGCTTAACAGTACAAAATTTAGGCATAAGACCATTACCTGAAAATGCTTACGAATATCAAATTGATTTACTACAGGTTTCACCAAATAATCGACGTGCGTCTGGTAGTATTGAATTGCGTTTAATTCGTGGTACAGAAATATTGGTTGTTCCTTTAGAAAAAAGCCAATTTAATTTTGAAAATTTTGAACGTCTTACTGGAAGATGGACAATGCCAAAAGGTTTTACCCCTCAATTTATTGAAGTTCGTATGACGGGGGCAGTTCCAGTTGCAAAACGTTTTAATTGGGCACGTGGTGGAGCCGTTGTTGCACCATCAGCCTTTATATCAGAGATTCCACAAGTCAAGCCTAATGTCCAGTAATGGTCTAAAGTAATAGAGATTTATGCCAATATTTAAACAGCCAATTTGCTTAAATGAAATAAAGAAAACATTTGCACAATCTGGTCTAACCGATTGGCATTTAGATGTACATTTGAGTCAAAATGATGATACTTTACATGAAGATGGTGATGTTGTAATACAAACAGCACCACCACAGTTGAAGCGTCCACCATTATATATTGTTGTTTTATTAAACGATGACTATACACCTATGGACTTTGTTATTGAAATTTTACAACAATATTTCGCAATGAATCTTGACCAAGCGACTGAAGTAATGCTAACTGTACATTATGAAGGTAAAGGTGTCGCTGGAGAGTATCCTCGAGATATCGCAGAGACGAAAGCCAATCAAGTCAATAATTATGCTCGTTCACAAGGACATCCTTTATTATGTCAGATCGAGCCTAAAAATTAAGGGGGTTGCACATGCTAAGTAGACAATTAGAAGTATCATTACGCTTGGCAGTTAGCATGGCTCGTCAAAAGAGGCATGAGTTTTTGACGGTTGAACATTTATTATTAGCCTTATTAGACAATGATTCGGCTGTCAATGCATTAAAAGCATGTGGCGCGGATATTATTACCTTACGTAAAGAACTAGAAGAGTATGTAGAGCAGCATACACCGAAGCTTGCTGAAAATAGTGATCAAGCACCTCATCCAACTGAAAGTTTTGATCGGATTTTACAACGAGCAATTTTTCATGTGCAATCGAGTGGCGGTGATCGTACAGTAGAAGGTGCAGATATTCTTGTTGCGATGTATTCAGAACGAGATTCTTTTGCTGTTTATTTATTGAAACGTCATCAAATTAATCGTTTAACATTAACTCAATATCTTTCACATGGTGCACGTAAAGAAGAAGAGCATGTAGAGGAAGAGGTTGATGAATTAGAAGGTGAGCAGGCTGCTTCTGCAAATGCGGGTCCTTTAGAGTTATATACCACTAACCTTAATGTAGAAGCATTAAAAGGTAAAACAGATCCTCTCATTGGTCGCGAAAAAGAAATTGAGCGAGCAGCACAAATTTTATGTCGTCGCCGTAAGAATAATCCTCTATTAGTCGGTGATCCAGGTGTTGGTAAAACATCGATTGCTGAAGGATTAGCTTGGTTAATTGTAAATGGTAAAGCACCTAAACCACTTGCCGATGCAGTTGTATATAGCTTAGATATTGGTGCTTTAGTTGCAGGAACAAAGTATCGTGGAGACTTTGAGAAGCGTTTAAAACAATTACTGACTGTTTTAAAGAAAAAGCCAGATGCCATTTTATTCATTGATGAAATTCACATGATTATTGGTGCGGGTTCTAGCATGGGAAGCACAATGGATGCTTCTAACTTAATTAAACCTGCGTTGGCAAATGGTAATTTAAGATGTATTGGTTCAACAACGTTCCAAGAATATCGTCAAGTATTTGAAAAAGATCATGCTTTGTCACGTCGCTTCCAAAAAATTGATGTCAATGAACCTTCTATTTCTGAAACCATTGATATCTTACGTGGCTTAAAATCGAAGTTTGAAGAATTTCATCATGTTAAATATGATGACAAAGCTTTAGTTTCAGCAGTTGAATTATCAGCAAAATACATTAATGATCGCTTTTTACCAGACAAAGCAATTGATGTGATTGATGAGGCTGGTGCTCAACGCCGTTTGAAAGCTGAACAAGACGATACAACGATTAGCATTGAAAATATTGAAGATATTGTTGCTAAAATTGCGCGTATTCCACCAAAAACTGTTTCTAAAGATGATAAAACAGTTCTAGTCAATCTAGAGCGTGATTTAAAACGGGTAGTCTTTGGGCAAGATGAGGCAATTGAAGCACTTGCATCTTCAATTAAGTTATCACGTGCAGGATTGAAGACCCCTGAAAAGCCAGTAGGAAGTTTTGTTTTTGCTGGACCAACGGGGGTTGGAAAAACAGAAGTCACGAAACAATTGGCTAAAATTTTAGGTGTAGAACTCATTCGTTTTGATATGTCTGAATATATGGAGCGTCACGCTGTTTCTCGCTTAATTGGTGCGCCTCCTGGTTATGTTGGTTTTGATCAAGGTGGTTTATTGACCGATGCAATTCATAAACACCCGCATTCAGTGCTATTGCTAGATGAAATTGAAAAAGCGCATCCAGATGTGTTCAATTTATTATTACAAATTATGGATCATGGTTCTCTGACAGATAACAATGGACGTAAATCTGATTTCCGTAATGTTATTTTAGTTTTAACAACGAATATTGGTGCTGAAAGTATTTCTCGTGTGAGCATTGGCTTTAAGGATCAAGATAACAGTCGCGATAACCAAGAAGCGATGAAAAAAGCATTTTCACCAGAATTTCGAAATCGCTTAGATGGCGTCATTCAATTTCAAGCATTACCAACGACAGTGATTGAAAATGTGGTTGATAAATTCCTAACAGAATTACAAGCTCAATTGGATGATAAAAAAGTACTTCTAGATGTAGATAAGCATGCACGTGCATGGCTTGGTGAGCATGGTTATGACCGTTTAATGGGCGCTCGGCCAATGCAACGCCTCATTCAAGAGCAGTTAAAAAAACCACTTGCTGAAATGATTCTTTTTGGCGAATTGGCAGATCATGGCGGTAACGTGATTGTCTCTGTGAAAAAAGAAAAAGGCAAAGTGACTGGTTTAAAACTAGAAGTTTATGAAGATGAGACAGCTGCCCCAGCATAATATCAGAAGTTAAATCGTTAACCCATGTCAGCATGGGTTAACTGCTTTTAATGGTACTTTAAAATTTAGGTCAATAATGGATATTCAAGTAACAAAGTTAATCAGTACATTTGTACTGTTTTTTATTACAGCAGTAGCAGAAATATTAGGTTGTTATTTTCCATATTTAATTTTGAATCAGGGTAAAACACAGTGGCTATGGATACCTACTGCACTTAGTTTAGCGATATTTGTATGGCTTTTAACGTTACATCCAGCAGCTTCTGGTAGAATTTATGCAGCGTATGGTGGGATCTATATTTTTTCAGCATTATTGTGGCTTAAATATGTCGATCAAGTTGCGCTTACTAAATGGGATTTAATGGGGGGCGCTGTTGTTATCTTAGGTGCACTGATGATTATTATACAACCTCAAGGATTAGTTCGATAATTATAGGAATTCATCGTTCGGCTCTAAGATAAAAATATAAATGAATCTTAGAGCATCGAGCTTTAAATTATAATGCTCGTTTCAAATCTGATTTATGCGCTTTCACTTGTTTAGCATATTTTTTGCCTTGCTTCTTCATTTTTCTATTGGTGTTATATGCCGTTGGACCTACATTATAATGCCCTAATGCAACAGGCATACTTCCTGCGTTTTTTTCATATTTCTTAAGAATATATGCGCCACAATTAATATTGATTGATTCATTGAATAAATCTCCAGGACAGTCACTTTGCCAAAAACGTGGCATAATTTGCGTTAAACCAATAGCTCCTGCTGGAGAAGTAACTCGACTACGGTAAGAAGATTCTTGGCGAATTAAAGCGGCAAGTAATAAAGGGTCTAAATTATAGCGATCAGATGTTTGAACAATAATGGGGGCAACGCGATTGGCTGTGTTGGAATTTACAGAATAGGCTTTTTGTAAACCTACGGAAAGTTTCGCTGAGCGTTTTGCAGGTGAACCTGAACCTAAAGAAGAACAACCAGTAAAAATAAGGCCAGTAAGAAAAATGCTGAATATTTTTGTAGAGTTTAAGAGTGAAGACCATCTGCTAAACGAAGAGAGAGTTAAATTCAACAAAATTAAAACCATGAAGTATCAAATGTCACAAGATATTAAGTAATATAGGGAAATTCGTCAATTTATAAAAAAGTCATAATTTTAGGAATTATGTATATTTCTTATAAATTTCATCATTTAAATTGACTTAGAAATATTTTTATTGGTTTTTTTGAAAAGTATTTTATAATAAATAGATCAATAATTTAAGATAGATAGAAGTATGACACCCGCCTGTAAAGTCTTAAAGTCAAATAAAATTGAATTTTCAATGCATGAATATGAACATGATGTAAATGTTAAAAATTTTGGCTTAGAAGCGGCAGATAAGTTGGGTTTATCGGTTAATGTTGTTTTTAAAACCTTAATGGTCACGGATGATAAAAATTATTATATCGCAGTTTTACCAGTGAATCATCAACTAAGTTTAAAGAAAGTTGCACAAGTATTTGGATGTAAAAAATTACATATGGCAGACCCCAAAATTGCAGAACGCTTAACAGGGTATTTAGTAGGTGGGATTAGTCCAATTGGTCAAAAAAAGAGATTAAAAACAGTGATTTGTGCTAGCTCTAGGTCACTTGAAAAGATATATGTAAGTGGTGGTAAAAGAGGGTTGGATATAGGTTTAAATCCAAATGATTTAGCTCAGGTTTTAAGTGCTAATTTTGCTGATATAATAGATGAATAATGTGTATTTTTATTAACCAAAATTTTTTATTTTTATTTTTGTTACTCACAATATTACTCACAAATAATATTGCTAAATAAATAAGCCACCTATGAGGTGGCTTTGTGATTAGAGTCTACATCAAGTATTACTGATTGAACATAGGAGTTTAACCAATAGCTTTTTCTTCCGTCTTTATGCGGCTTAACATAGCGACCCTCCCTAATTCGAGCATCAAGCGTTTCTGGTTCGATATTTAATAATCTTGCAAACTCAGCACGACCAATCCGACTTTCGTTTTTAGTGAGTAACGCTCGCTTAAGATACTGCATCTCATTAAAAATAGCTTGAAGCAGATCATTATCACGTTCTTTCATAGCACCCATCAACAAATCTCCTTTAAACTTTCTACAACACCTTCAGGTAATCCAAACACTTCATTAAAAGCTTGATCAAAACCGCCGTCAGTAATGAACTGATCAATTGAGTTTATTTGTTTGTCGGTTTCCAATTCTTCAACTTCAGAGCATTGTTTAGTCATGGGTTGGCTCCTGATTGAAATTATTCAGGGCATTTTCACAAGCTTCTTCGGTTGTTGATCCTTGCCCATTTAATAAAACTTTTCGATTAGGATCTTGTTCTCGGTTCTTACTGCAAATCCAAACCATCCATTCTGTAGAACGTGTATAAGCTAACTCAAAATAGCAGTAAGGATTGGTTTCAAGCATCTCAGCATGAATTGCCACAACTTTAGATAAATTTGGTCCACTCATTTTTTTATTCCCCCTTACAGAATTTAATTATTTGACTTTAGTGATTCGGGTAATCGTTGCCAGCGATCTACATCTAGTGAATCATGAATATCAACAATTCCATTATTATGATCAGCATACCAATCACCTTGAAATATTTGAGCTTGTAAAACCAAATATGAGCAAACATCATTACCATCTTGCAATACCAATACAGATTCTTCCTCTTTTGGTAATCCATCTTTTACGCTAATCCAGTTACTCACTTATCTTGCTCCTGTGCTTCGATCATGGCTTTGTAGGCAACTTTGAAGCTTTGTGCTGTATTTCCTGCATTAGCAGAGTTAAAAGCATCGTAAAATTTACGATAAATTTCTTGTGTCGGTTCTCTTGGCACTAATACATAAATATTTGACGTAAGGCTCTCTTTTTTACTATTCCACATTGATCCTTCACGATTATTTTCTTTCATAAGTTTGAGGGGATTCTTAGTTTTGCATTTTTCACAAAGAACAACACCATCGTCACGTAAAAGCCACGACTCTTTTTTGTCTTCATCTTTTTTCATGAGGTGAATAACATCTTGATAAGTTTCAACACCTATGCCATTCACCTCACAAAAATCATTACAGCAATCACAATAAAAGTGAGCATCATATCCGCCAACCATACCCATCACACCACCTTTTCCTGTGCTTCGATCATGGTTTTTTGTTTTACGTGATCTTCCTCAACAAACTTCTTAGCAGATTCTTTAAACTCAGAAGTCATATAGTTTAAGTGGTAAAGAACAGTGTCTTTTTGATCTTGGTGTTTAAATTCCAATTCAGGCACAATATTAAAAAGAAAATTTGCTGATAATTTAGGCACCAAAACAAACCCATCAGGCACAGCCACTTTTTTAGCTCTTAACCACATTACCCACCCAGTATTTAATGCTTCGTATGCAACCTTTCGATCTTCGTCATCGCTATTGTTTACACACTCACTTTTGATTTCATAATCACCAGTGTTTTCATTAAAATTGAAAAATGGTAGAAGGTGAGAGTGAATAAATTCAGCTTCAAATAACGGTTTTTCTTTAAGCCACACAGCCTGTTTTTTTTGAATATCCATCACGCCACCTTAAAATTTTTTGCCATTTTCAGTAAGCCGATTCTGAATCTTGTGATCAGCACGATGTTTATTAAACTCAAGCTTTTCCTGAATAGCTCCATGTAGGTCTAAACCTAGACCTCCAGCCATATCACAAATACGAATAACAGCATCTGCAAGTTCAACTTCTAGCATTGTGCGATTTGGAAGTTTGTCATCCATTAAATTTTTACGATGACCTTCCATTGCTTCTGATATTTCAGAATGAATTAAGCAGAGCATTTCAGGGATATTTCGTTTTGGTTTTTCGCCATTTTTAGATGTAAGGTCGTCGCCTGTCACTAGGTCTGTCCACCACCCAGCTTGAACATTTTGTTCATGAATTTGTTTAATAAGCTTTTCCATCACATCACCTTCAACATAATTGCTTTAGCTTTAAGGCGAAGAATGAAATCCTTGCCATGTCTTAACCAGAGATTTAAGAAAACCTCATATTTCTTTTGAGCTTCTTTATTTAAGTTGCCATGACTATCCATTTTTAGACTTGGCTTTTTAGGCTTAGTAAAAACAACTTCACCTTGAGATTTATGGATAGAGCATTTGTAGTCATCATTTGCCACAAACACAGTAAATAAAGGTTGTAGATTCGAAGGAATAATCATGCTGTCGCCCCATATCTATATGTCACGTTGTAGCAACGAACATAATTAGGTTTATATTTTTCCTTGTAACAAGCCTTACAAAGAGTTTCTAACAGTGGCTCACCAGTGATAGTGCTGTTGTAACCAGTGCCATAGAAAAATTGCTTTGTTGCTGGAAAATATTCATCACAGCCTTTGCAGTATTTTTCATTACCAAGTTCGGTCTTAATAAATAAAATATGTCTTGGGGTTGGATTTGATTTCATGACATGCTCTCCAATTCTTTACGACGCTTGATAACGTAAGACATTAGTTTTGGCTGTATATCTTGATGACGCCCAGCAACATCAATTTCCAAAGCATCCAACTCGGTCAGATCTACTGCATTTTGAATTTGGACCATTAATGATGGTGGCTCGTCATTCTTAGTTTTATTTAGTTCATCAAGCTCAACCAAACGTGCATGAATAGCTTGCATAAGTGGTTTGCGCTGTTCTTCAGTCCATGAACGTGTGTATCTGACTAATGCATTGGCTTCAACTGGTATAGATGCTTTTCTCGCACGATCGACGAGGTCATTTAAATCATTTTGGTATTGTTCATCATCTTTAGACTCGTTGTTTTCAATAGCCACATCACTTACCAGACTATCTTCAACAACATGAATAGGACCTTGTTCAATGATAGTAATTTTGGATGAGTTGATGTCTTCAACTATTTCTTGCTCAACAGTCGGTTCTGAAGCCTCAATTTTTTTACGATTTACTTTTTTTGACTTGGAAACAGGTTTCATAAATTCTTGAAAATCTACGACCTTTAAAATCAAATCATTATTAATACCCAATAAACTATGAATGGCTTTTGCTTGTTTCTGAGCATTCTCAAAGTCACGTTGAACTGAGCCGTTTTTAACAGCTGACACAAGTTCATCATATTCAGGAATAAATTGACCTTTCAAAATACTGCCAGCATTGCCAAGCAAAAATACATCCTGTCCTTCAGAGAGCTCATCCAGTGAAAATGGTTTTAAGAATGTATAGCCATTAATAGTAATTTCATCAATCTTGATGCAAAACTCATGATCACCTGTGAAAAATACAGTAGCAGGGAATTGGCTCAACTCATCAAAATCAAGCAAACCACCAATTGAGCGACATAAAACAGTTTTACCAACTTGCATTGCATTAATAGCGTCTTGAGCAGAGATTAAATTATTCATGTTCATTATCCTTTTAATGCTTTGCGTAAATATGGGTCTAGATCTGGTTGCATAATTAGCCAACGCTTGTAATCAGGCGGTAAAAACTTAATTTCTGTACCTTTGTGTTTACCAAACGTTATGTGAGTAGGGATTCGCGCAACTTCAGAAGCCTGATAAAGATCGTCAAGATTTTGAATATCAAGTTCACGTACAATGCTTTTTAGCAGCATGCCAGTGAGAAGTACGTCTTGCTTGGCATTGTGTGCTGAGCGTAATTTTTGACGAGCTAAATCACTGCCACTCAACAGCATGTAAATAAGTGCTGATAAAGAATGAGATTGAGCATCTGGCCAAGCTTTGCGAGCTAAAGCTAATGTGCAGATAACTTTGATATTTTGAGTAGAAACGCTACACTTATTGATTGCTTCAATATCGTAGTCAATGTTATGACCAACGATGTATTTAACATCGTCAGGCAAAGTGAAAGTTGTATAAAATGGCTTACCTGCAATATCTGATTCAAGGATGTGGTGCACAGCCATAGCGCCGTATGCAATCGCTGCATTGATAGAAAAATATTCATCAAATGCTTGATCAGCAAAGATAGAAACCTCACGGTTGTTTAACTGAAAGGGCACGTACGCAATTTCAATAGGAAGACCTTTAAGATCATGTGTTTCAGTATCTAAAATAATTGCGTTCATGCAGTCATGCTCACTTTTGCTAATTTTTCGATTTCCGCTTTTGCGTTATCCAGTGTGTTTTGATCAATTTCAGTGAGTGCATCAATTCC
Organism: Acinetobacter sp. ANC 4558; assembly: GCF_002135375.1. Taxonomy (GTDB): domain Bacteria; phylum Pseudomonadota; class Gammaproteobacteria; order Pseudomonadales; family Moraxellaceae; genus Acinetobacter. Next base: position 101,916 of record NZ_NEGH01000013.1, read on the forward strand.
TAAATGTTCACATACCGATTTAGTATCTAAACCACGTTCAGAAATAAAGTCTTGGAGTTCATCACGCTGAGCATCCGTAATTCCTGTAAATTCAGGTGGATCTATCCAACGATTGGCATTTATGTCAAAGGTACAGCCAAGTTCTGTTGCACGATTCTTCATGGCTAAACGCATGTTTTGATAATAGAAATGCTGTTTATCCAATGCCTCAGTAAGCTGATTAACATCACTTGAATATTGAGCTTCAGCACAGCTTTGCATGAAGTTTTCTAATTCTTCATTGGCTTTAATAAGTGCAAGTTGATCAGGTGTAAGCGTATTAATATGATCCTTAGCTTGTTTAATTAGATCGGCTAAAAATGTAGGATTGGTTTTTAAGTCAGGCACCCAGACATCACCTGTCTCACCACCTAAAGCACCTGCATTCTTAGCATGATGGGTGGGGCAAGGCTTAAAGTTAATAACACGTTCATGTTTACCGTCACTGGTTGAGACCGTGGTTAGATATCCCATGATGTCGGCAATACGATAAAGCTCATTGCGGTTTTTACCGCCTAAATCAGGACGATAAATAATTTGTTCGCCGTTTTGATCTTCAGAAGCATGTGCGATAAAGACTACATCTTTACCCATACTGATTAGGGTATTCACATACTGCTTAAATGTTTGGTTTGCCAGTCCTTGAGCTTTTAACTTTAGTGCACCATCTTTTTGACGATTGGTTGCATTTAATAAGAGGTGAGTCTTAATACTTTCAAGCATTGCACCTACGGTATCAATCACAATGGTATTAAAAGGAGCTAAATCTTGTGGGGTTAAATCAGCAACATCAGACCATTGTTGAACAGGAACCACAGCACCACGACGTAATTCACCAGTACGATGAGCACCACGATCGAAGTCAAAAGAAATAGCTTTGTCACCTGTAAAGCCCATTGAGGTTTTACCTAGACCAGGATCAGCATAAATATAAGTAATAATGGCACTTACATTAAGTGTTTGGTCTGCAGCAATAATATTTAGCGCCATTACACAGCCTCCACTAAGTTATTCTTTTCAATAAACGTCGCTAACAATAAATTGATATTGCGGTGATCGTTGTAATCAGTGAAATCGTTATATGACTTGCCTTTTGAATCTGTGATGCTATCAATGGCAAGGTCAGTGATATCAATTGCTGTGAATTCAGAACCAGTTACGCCGTAACTATCAGGGTGTGATTCAAATTTGAAATTAACTGCAATGCGAAAACCATCAACATTAACAATTGCGGTACCTGAATTTTTACCTGTAATTTGAACAGACTGAACGCCGTATGACTCGGGTTGAGTAATGCTATATGTGGGTGTGTATTCAGTAGAATGAGAAAGAGCAGTAATGCTAGTAGGAATTGCAATCAAGACGCTAAAGGTGACAGCAGCAGTAAGCACTATTGTCGTAGGCTTGAAAGATTGAGTGTTTAAGTTCATAATGACCTCGTTAGTTTGAAAAAGCACACATGATTTCGCCGTCGGTGTGCTTTTTTGTTGTCTATGAGATAAATACTAACTTCTGTTACTACTATTAGTCAATACTAAAGTTAGTAAAAAGTTAACTTAATATTAGGTTAAGTTTCCAATTGTGCTGCAAAAAATAAAAAAGCCCACTTGGAGTGGGCTTGATAAGAAATAAATACACTTTTGTTAAGTGGTGATCAAAACAATGTTTTTTTTGATTAAGTTATTGTTTATAAATAATTACAGGGTGGTGACCAAAACCCTGCAAAGCGAGGAGGGCACCACTAAATCAATCCTTAGAATACTTTTCCAAAAACTCATCAACCCATCCTTGTGCTACATCAAGATTAGTGATGTCAGTTAGCTTTAGATTAGTACCTTCTGCTTCGTTAAAACCCTCAATAATGGCTTCAAAAATATTTGCTTCGTTAATGACTTCCTGTGCCATTTCCGCAGCGTCATAGCTTTGTTTAGCTTTTTTAAGTGAGGCTATTTGTTTGTTAATTCCTTCATCAATTTTACCTAATGCTAATTTAAATTCTTGACGATTAATCGTTAGCGCCGTTTTGGATTTATTGAGTGTTGCGATCATAATATTCTCTTTTCTTTAAGAAATTTTAATTCCCCAGTTTGTTGAACTGACGACTTTCTTTCTAAAACAGGTTAACTCTATTTTTATTCATGAGAGTTTCTTAAATATCACCATCATAGGAATGGGATACATATCTCCCAATAATGCCTATATGTTCAAGTTGATCAGGTTCTACAATCTCACGTTTATACAAGGGATTATCACTATCAATAACTAAAGCACCATCAAATCTTTTAGAAAGACGTTTAATTTTTAGCTCATCACCATATCGAATAGCATAAACGCGTCCACTTTGGACTTGCTCAAGTGTATTGATTGACTTATCCAACATCACAACACTTCCATTCCTGATGTTTGGTTCCATGCTGTCTCCATCAATATCCACCGTGACTAGATTCTTAGGTGATATTTTTTTCTTATGAACCCAACTCAAGGGTTGAGCAGAACCTGCATTACACTGACTTGGCTCATATGCAGCAGTTCTACCATTTCCAGCCGAAAACTTAACCTCTACATGGGGAATAATAACATATAGATTTGGGTCTAGGTCTTCTGGTGACTCCCACGCAAAAACAGGAGTGCCTTCTTGATTATGATGAGGTTTAGGCTCTTTCCCAGTCAACAGCCACTCATCTGAAACATCTAACAACCTTGCAATTTCTTTCAAGGAATCAGCCTTGGGAATATTTTCACCACGCAACCACTTTGTTACAGCCGCAGTTGATTTTTTGGTAGCTCTAGCAATATCTGCTTGTTTAAGTTTTTTTTCATCAAGCTTTGACTGAATGCGTTCATGCAAAAACATTATGCAATCCTTTAAAAAAATACTAACTAATGTTAATACATAATATTGAAACTTAGGTAAGCATGTGCTAACTTGCATTAGTAATTATTGCTAACTTAAATAAGTCGAATGAAAACTTTAGATTTAATGGTTCACTACCAATGCAAAACACGACGTTCTTTATCTAAAAAAACAGGATTCTCCGAAGTAACCCTATGGAAATGGGAGAAGTTCGGTATTCCACTCAAAACCCAAGCAATGTTTGAGGTGCTTTCTAAAGGGGAGCTTAAGGCTGATCTACAAGTTCTAAGCGCCTAAACCCACCCACAAATTATCGTTCACGGCGACTCGAATAGAAACGTGAATAAATTTAAGGATTCACATATGGAAATAAGTAAAGAAACTAAAACTGCCATACATAAGATGATCAGACATACACCAGGCATTTCACCCAAAGATATTTCTGAGCTTACAGGTGATTCACATAACACTATGTGTAATTACGCGAATCCAAACATGCCTGATCACTTGCCAAGTCTTAAAAAGCTAGAGGCAATGATGATGTTTACTCAAAATCCAGCTGTTTTAAAGGTTTGGGCGCATAAATTAGGT
>NZ_NEGH01000014.1 GCF_002135375.1 Acinetobacter sp. ANC 4558
CTCTTTTGTTCTGTCATTTCGCTTTCCTTTAGACGTAAAAAAACGCCCTTTAGGCGCTACTGATTCAAATGCTTATCTACATTAATTGTTCAAAAAATAAGACAAAGCCAATAAAAATGGACTCGCTGCAAACAATAAAATTGCTGTTCCAATACAAAACCTTAAATATGGTGACAAATTTCCTTCCATTTCTACGCCCTCTTGTGGATGTATTTTTACTTTACCTTTGGTAAACTTAGTCATAGATTCTTACTTATTCCTGATCAATTTGTAGGAAACAAAAAAGCCCATGATTGCAGTCACGGGCTTTTTGCTTTTTTGAGGTAATAAAAAACCTCCCGAAAGAGGTTTTTAACTTTACTTGCGTCTATATTCCAATGCCATACGTTCAGTACAACTTAAATGCCATTGATAGTACTCAAATCTTTCGTGCTGTCTTTTTAGATATTCTTTATCAATAAAATGAAATGCAAACATCGCACCATCAGTAAAATGATCATTGATAGCTGAAGCCATGTTTGGGCTAAGTGCTCTAAGTGGTTCGCCAAACTGCCTCCACCATTCACGAATCCAAAGCATATGCCATGCTAAACCCTGAACATTATTGTGATAGTTTTTATCCATCTGCACTAAATCATCTTGCTTAACAGGTGTTTTAGCCTTTAATTCCATAGTTTCTAAATAATGAATTGCTTCGGGAAAATGAATTGCTAGAAGCTCTGCATAACGTGGAATTTTAAAATGTCGGTTATGGCGACTCCACATTTCAGCGTAAATCTTACGCTCACCTTTAGACCGACGATCTACAATTTCATGTAGTAAAGCTTGTTGCTCAGGTGAAATGGACTTGCGATCATTTATTTTCCATTGCATCACTAACATTTTATAAGCACGAATTACAATAAGATGAAACTTTGCAGAAATCCACATTGCATATGAATACACTAAATCTTCTACAACATAAGTCCCTCTATTAACACCACCATTAATAACTTTTATGGCAGTGTGAGAATTCTCACAGTGGTTTTTTTTAGATGATGTCGGATTTCCAACATCATAATGCTCAGCTTCAATTTCCGAAATTAAAGCTTGTGTTTGTTCATTACGGATAAAGTAAGTTGGTCTATGCTTATCAAGACCACCACTTGCTTGAAGCCCACATCAAATCTGTAATCGACATCATGAGAGAATCCAAAGACTGGGATGAACTTAAACAGAAGATAGACCAAAAATATCCAAAGCAATAAGGCGGATTGAATGAGTAATGTAGAAAAAATATTAAAACAATATGCGCCCGAGCTTGAAAAAAATATAATGTTTATTTTGCTAGCACCCTATGAGAGGGTAGCTATGATAGATGTCTGCCGGCTAACTTCAGAGCAAAATCCTTTAGTTAATCAAAATAATTTGTTTTTAAGACAACTACAAATTGTTCGTAACTGCTATGAGATTATAATACACTCATACAATCAAGAAACCGCAAAATCAAGATTAACTTTACTACATCAAACCATATTCGATATGTCCCCATATTGGATGTTACTTGGTAATAGCAATCTATCTGAAATATTTAAAATATTAAATGATTTTAAATGTGATGCTCATACAGCATTCTATATTAACGCTTATATACACAATATAGAGAAATCAACAGTATCAAAAAGAAAGGCAACTATTGATAAATATTATTTACTAGCAATCGGAAGCTTAAAATCAGCAACAACAGATTGTTTTGTAAGACAAAACATTATTGAAACTCATATATCCAACCACCGAAATGACGAACTTTTTAATAAAGTACAAACATTAGAAGGAATTGTGGTTGTTGTGCCCAACCACATTTAATCAAAAACATCTCTCAATGCTTTAATTTTCCTACTTAAACATAAAAAATAAAATGATTAGGCATGCAAATACAATTACCCCGCCCATAATACCTGTAAGATTGCTATTTGAAATCTCCTGCTCTAGGGTTTGTTGATTTATTATAGCGGTCTCGTCGTTCAATGCATTTGTGTGAGCAATCATTTCATCGGTCATCAAGTTTAAAAAGATTTCTTGATCTTCGAAGCTGAATTTTTTCGTAAATTCTACCTGCACATCACTTAAGTCATTCGAAGCTTGATACAGGCTAATGCCTTGGGTATTTGCTATAGATTTCATTAGCTCGCTTCTTGCTTGAACAAGCTTTCTAATATTATCCCTTGCGAATGGATAAATAACCTGTATTCCATACAGTTCACCTGCTTGTCCCGCCTCAGTAAATTCCGAGTTGTCTATACAGCCATTTATACCAATATTGCCATACCACTCCTTAGGCGCGACACGGGCTTCTTCTGCATGAATTCTCTCAAAGTTAGATTTATCTTCTTCAGAAATGCTTGCAAAAAAAGCATCAAAAATATCAGCCACCTCTAAAAACGCCTGCTCTTCTGTTAAATTTTGATCGATTTGTAATTTTGCCTTAAATTCTAATTGATTTCTAAGTGCCTCACGAACCTCACCCCTTGCTACTGGGGAGTGCATGGTTACCCCAAAAAGTTCACCTAATATTTTTTTCATAAAACCCACCCTTTTAGAATGAGATCAAGATACTAAATATTAGTTGAAAAAGAAACTAATCATTTATTGGCTTCTCTTATGAACCTTGTCTAAAAATAGATTGTCCAGGACAAAAATACTCTCAACAAAAATATGCATTTCACACGGCGCATCGTGAAGATTTAAGTAAGCTTCTATAGTACTGCTGTCTAAAGGCAAGGCAACACCAGATTCATATGAGCGTGATCGAGAAATCACATTGAACGCACTTAAAATTATATTCGCCACATAGCTATATTCTGGCGGTTCTGGAATCCTTACCCCTAACGCTTGGAGTTGTTTCTTTTGGTGCTCGGTCTTCCCAATGTCCGAGCTGTGCCATTGGTAGAGGATTGTGACTTTCCCAAAATATCAGCTTTAACTCGATCTGCTTCGTTTTGAATCTTCTCAGCATGTGACATTACAAAGCCCCATATCGCAACACCAATATCACCCATGTTTAAAAGCTTGGTTGCATTCTCTGTTGAATAAGTCGGCTCAACCTCTTGACCATCTTCAAGAAAAACTACACCTTTCCAATCTTCTATCAAATGGCAAGCTGTAGCCTCTAATAACAACTCGTGATAAAGCTTATCGTCAGCACGTGCCATTGGTACATCATAACCCTTATGCGCGACTTGATTTTGCGCACGCTCTAAGGCCACACGATATGGCTTGTAAGACTGTCCACGTATTTTAAACTCGGCAAGAATATTGCCTTCTTCATCTTTATATTCTTTCCAAAGGGAAATATTTTCACTCTTTTGAATTTCGACTTTTAATGCCATGGTTCTTTGATCCTAAAAAAGTAAACCGCCTATCAAGGCGGTATTATTCTGCTCTTATAACTTCAATCGTGTGATTTTTGGCGATACACGAATATGGTTAAAATTCACATCCAACGTAATAGTGTCTTCACCGCCACCATCTGGATGATTTGCCTCCGATACTTCTAGTTTCGGGAATTCAAAGGCATATCCATTACCACCACTCTCATCTTCAATTGAAAACTCTAATGGCATTGTGTCTCGTGATTTAACATAGTCTAAATACGATGCTGATTGCGCTGAGAACATGTACTGCGTGTTGACTGTAATATCTACGATCTTTTCTAGGTACGTGGTCGCTGTGAGACGTTTAGAACCAATACAGCGGATCGCTTCAAGATTATTATTGATAGAAAGCTCGAGCGTCTGCATACATGCTTTCCCAATAACCGTTTCACCATTCACCTTAAGATCACCGACATTCAAGGCTGAAATTAAGACTTCTTCAGGTACAGGTAATGGATTAAGTACAGGACTAGTTGCACTTCTTTCAAAAATAGTCCCAACCATGCCAAAGTTCGCCGTAATCTTTCCTGTGGTTGCAATCGATAAAGAGGCTTCTCCAATACGAATACCGCGATAAATAAAGATTTGCCCGATATCTTCAAATACTTTAACCAGGGTAAATGTCTTGCGAACATCTCCACCAAATAGCAGTACACCTTGATCATCCCATTCATTCATGGCAACGGCTGACCAAAAGTCATCAAATAGACCGACTGATAGTTCTACCTCTAAGCTACCTGTAATTTCTGCTTCTGTTGCAAGCCCACCTTGACGAAAGCGATTATCAGCAACACTTGATGAAGTCTCTGTTGTCACAGATTCCGAAAGTCCATCTGTCACACGGCGGACTGTTTTCCATATCGGTGTATCAGGTAAGACCTCAGGTGTTTTTTCCTCTGCATAGTAGAGGCGAATCTTAGCTCCAGAACTCATTGAGTCCTCCTTAATTTAGACGTAAAAAAAACCTCCTTTAAGGAGGTGGATAGGCTGAATGGTCATTTTGACCATAGAGGTTTAAATTTCTTTAATCTTCATCTTCTTTAAAATCTAAGGATGGTTGCGCCTCTTTAATTAACTCATCCAATTCTTTCAACATAGCTGGTTTCGTCTGCTTTCCATTAACTGATAGAAAACGTCCTGCTTCTGATAAACCCAGTGTAATCAATTCAACCTGTGCTGAAAGCTTACCGATACGTACTTGCAAACCATTTTTGAGATTACGTGCTAGTTCTTCTTGTTCGATATAGTACTTACGGATTTCATGACCTTTTTCATTACGCTCCATCATCCCAAGATGTTTAGTCATATCTACTGAGATGATGTATTCATTTAAATATTTTGCACCTGACACCTGCTCCTCTTTTTTGAGGAGCAGAGTGTAATCAAAGTTTTCTTCAAATTTACACTGCTTAATTCGACGTTTAATCCAGTCTGAGAAGTCTGTTTTAACTTCTAGCATTTTGTGTAAGTCGCGAGCATTCACACCTAATTGGATTTTTCCATTTAGTTCAACTTCAATAAATGGAGTTTGCTGTTTTGGATTTACCATCATGTTCATAAGATTTCCTCTTATACACATGTTCAAAATAAAAAACTGGCAGGCGTATGAACATGAAAATACGCTTTTCAAACCGTCGTTCTAGCCAGTGCTTGCCATTTTCAGGCATAAAAAAACCGCCCAAGGAGGACGGTTTAGAAAAAGAGTTGAGTTAATTAATTCTGTAAGCAACATTCACATTATATTGATAGAAGCTCAAATCGGAAGGATTTCCAATCACCGAGGTATGACCAGCATCAATAATACTGGCTTCCATCATTTCTAAATGACCAATACTATAAAACTCCATATGCTCAACCCACTTATCAGCCAATAACGATAACTCATATGTACCTGAATTTAACGGCGCAAATAACTGAATAAAGACAATGCCAGTAGTTCGAGTGCAAGGCTTATTGCCTATACCAGAGATAAACTTCCCTGCATTACTCACTGTAATTTTAGCCCATAATTCTTTTTCAGGTGCTTCAAATGGCTGACCTTCATAAAGCTCATTATTTGCCAATTGAATATACTTTTTAGGCATTCCAGTAAATGTACCAACACGCATAAGAATAGCCTGTAAGCCTTCCGTATTCGTCATCATTTGTATTTCTCACTAATAAGCTGAAATGCTAATGCATACACCCCTTCGGGTGCTTGTCCTGAATGGCCGTTTTCGATTGCTATTCCATATGACAGATTATTTTGAATATAAACACATGAGCCTATATGTGCTTTTGCAATCTCTTTTGCACCATCATTAAATGTGGTTTGGTCTAATGTGCCCTTAGGTGCTTTGTTATCACCCTGAACCGTTTCATAACTCGGATTGTCAATGGATACACGATGATTAGCTCGATAGGTACCATCCATTACAGGACTACCAAGAATAACTGCTTGCAACATTTCACCACTTACACGGCGTAAATGCTCATCACCATCTTTTAATACTTGTATTGCAAACTCAGTCGGTTTTTTTCCAGTCCAGCCCATAGCATTGACTCACACTTTCCTTAACTGACAAACCCAAATACTGCCTGTTGGATCTTGTCCAATATTCACCACTTTAAAATTGCCTTTCGCCGTGGTCCATACATCAGATATTACTGGTACTGCGCTTACTTCATTTTGAAGCACTGTCGCTTTACAGTCTGTGATTTGATAATCCAAAGGCTTCACCATATCTTTTAAATATGAGCCAAATAGAACGCCTCTACCGCTATACGCTTCTTTTTTAGTTGTTTGATAGGTCTGAGTTGCATAGTCGAACTGACCTGATTTAATTTCTTTTATACAAGTGAAAGTATCCACGGCGTCGGCTAATTTTGAGTTAAATGCTTTAGCTACTTTGGCTTGAATTTTACTTTTAATCATCTTCGAAACACCTCAAACGTAAAGCTTTTATTTTTTAAACCTAATGAGGCTATATAGGCTTTCGCTATTTGCTCATATTCCGATACTTCAACACTGCCTTCAGAATAAGTTTCCGTAACTTGCACCGTATCAGCCTTTACGCTTTCACTTGTAGTCTGCCTTGCGACACCTGCATAGATAACACCTGCCTGAATACCTTTAATAATTTCACAGGTTGCATCCTGTAAAAGGTGATCAATTGGATCAGGAACAAAACCAATTTCATTCCTCATCCATGTGTTGGCTAACTTCACCAATCGAGCTTTATCACCATCATCGGCGAAATCTGCCCCTAAAATCGCTTCAGCTTGTTCAATTGTGATAAAGCTCATGATGTTATTCCTTTGGTTCTTCTAATTTAGCTGCATCTTCCGCAGCTTTAGCGGCTTTTAACTCAGCAGCAGTTGGTTTTTTAACTTTAGCCTCTAGATCCACGACTTGAGCCTTAAGTGCATCACGCTCCGCAATAACCTTTTCCATGTCAGTCTTTAGAGCCACATTTTCAGCAATAACCTTTACACATTCTGCTTTTGCATCATCAATAGCTTGCTGTAGTTCTGGTGCAATTTCAGCATTAAGCGAAACAGCAATTTGTTGATTTTGAGATTTGTAGTGACTAGGGACTTCACCGCCGTATTCATCTGCCTGTTCAATGAAATCACCTTCTTTTACCGCTGATGCTTTGCGTAAAACCCAACCATCGCTTTGCAATTTTTCAATATTTTCTGTCGAGAAATCATCTGTGAAGTATATTTTTTTAAAATTCATTTTCCGCTCCAAAAAAGAAAGCCCCTAAATGGGGCAAGCTTTCTATTTAGATTTCACCAATACACCAGCCGTATCTTTTAAATCAGTTGCAATCAATTTCCAGTTTGTAGAGGTTGCAATCGCAGTATCGTTTGGCGATGCTCCACCAGTTGCAGTATTCCAAGCATAACCCTTCACACCTGCACCATAAGACCATTCACCTTGATAGGTGTATTTCAAGTTTTCACTACCAGTTGTCGGCACTAATTCAGCATTAAAGTCATTGTTATCATTGATCGCTATCGCGCCCTCAACAAGTCCTAATGAATTGTAGTGGGTTACCGCTGGACTTCCTGATGTGCTTGATAATGACGGTGAATCAGTCACAACAAATAAACGACCAAACGGATCTCGTACAACATTTACACCGTCATACATAAATAGTCGTTCACTGTTTGCTAAAGCATTATCGAATAAATTATGCATCGCCGTTGAATGAACCACCCATGCACGTAACGCACCCGAGCGATCCCCCATTCGTGCAGCGCCTTTGTTGAGTAAACGGAAGGAAGCATCTGTCGTGCCATCACCTTCTACCAACTTGGTTTGACCGCTAATTGCTGCAACACCTGCGGAAATACCTGCATTTAACATGTCGGCAATTTTTGCTTTACCAAGTTGCTCACCAATCGTTAAAGCAGCAAGCTCTGGGTTCTGTAATAACCATAGGTATTGCTGTTTTTCATATTCAATTGGTGGTGTTCCTGCTGCTACTTTTACTGCAACATCAAGCAACTGCTCAAGTCGTTTAGCTGTCACAGCACCATTACCATAAGCATTACGACGGCGTACAATTCCTTGAATCGCTTTAAATGATGCTTTCATATTGAAATCACCATTAAATGGCTCGTTAATCAATGTAATAGCGCCTTGCGATGCTTCGTTGAATTTCGCAACATCCTGAGCAACTGTTTCAGTCATTGCGATTTGTGTTTGTTTATTAAATACCTGTAAATCAAAAGGCATGAGTTCTAACTCCTAAAATTATTGAGTGCCTGCATTTTTTAAATAAGCAATTTTTTCGTCATCTGTTTTACAGTCAGCGAGTGATGCTTTTACATTACCGCCCTGACCACCATTATTTTGATAACCACCACCATTACCTTGACCGCCTTTCAAGATTTGGTCTTTAAATTGATAACCATCAACCAACAAGCCTAGTGCTTCATCAAAGTCAGCTAATTCACCAGGACGTGCACGTGAGAAAAGTTGTTGACCATTGTTGTCGTAAGCAACCACTTTGCCATTTTCGACTTTGAAGTTACGTCCGAACTGTGCTTGAATCATGTCGGCTGGTACCGAGATTTTGTCTTTAATCATTTGTGATCGAGCAAAACCACCACCGATAAGTTCGCCGTGTAACTGATTTTGAAGATCATCACGCTGTTGCACGATCGGAGCATATTTTTCTTCTACTGCTTTAATTGCTTCAGCTTTGACTTTTTCGACTTCACCTGCATCAACAAGCTCTTTATCATCGTAATTTTTAACTGTAGCCAACGCCGTTTTAGCAGCAGCTGGATCATCAATTCCATCAAATGCTTTTAAAGCGGTTTCAGCTTTTTCTTTGTTTTCACGTGTGGTTTTTAATTCGCTATTTAATCGAGAGATTGTTGCTACCGTTTGCGGTGCATCAAAAGCGATTTCGGTACCATCATCGTGTACATAGACAGGCTTTCCATCTTGAAGAACGACATTGCCGTTTTCATCTAGTTTGAGTTTCATAAGTCCTTTGACCTTTTTTGTAAATTACTGGCATTAAAAAAGCACCTCGAAAGGTGCTGTGATTTGGATTGTTCTTTTAGGTAATGATTACCCAGTCTTCTGCGAATAAATCACCTGTACTAGGAGTCCACCCCATAGCGAGTGTGTCTTGCGCTGTCTTTAATGTGCAATATGGTGCAACATCAATTTGACCACCTAATTTTTCAGCATGCGCTTTGTTGTGTTGGTTCCAAATTTTTGAGGCATCTGTGATAGTGGTTTGAGCTTGAGCAACCACATACTGGTTTTTACCATTCCAACCACTACGTGCAACTTTTAACCCTGCCTTTAACGCTGCTATAGCATCACCAAAGTTGAGCAAGCCGCTAGACTTGTAAGAGTTTTCAAAAACATCCTTAGGTGACCAAGAAATATAACCAGCGTGTCGATCATCATTTGGTTTGCCACCATCCACATATTCCACTAAATAACCCTGTTCAGCTGGATCTTCATTTTCAGGAATAGTCCAATCACGATATTCATTGTATTCACCGCGTGTCATTGGTACGGCTAATACTGATTTGTTGCCAATAAATGCAATCATTGATGCTGCTAATAACTTCTTACTCATTTTCTTTACTCACAAAAAAAGAGCCAATTGGCTCCGTGGTTAATTAAATAATCTACTGCTCTAATCGTGGTTCATCTTCAAAACGAACGCCGTGTGCTCCCCACGCATCAAAAGTGACTGTGACTTTTGGCGGCATGCCTGAATGACTCTCAAGCACCACGGATATTTGACCCTGTAATAGTTCACCTGTTTGCTCATCGTGTAGAGCTAATTTATTGCCAATACGCTTAACAACCAGTGGTCTAGTTTTAACTTTAGTCATAACACCACCGCCTTTCGTCTTTCTTGCCCCAAGCTAAGCCACATCATTTGACGGCGCAGCGCATTCGCTCGAAATGGTGGAAGAATTAGATCCATGCTCAATATGTAGCGAATCTCATTAATATCTAAAACAGATGTGGTTAATTTAATCATTCGTTTCAAAGCTCCGTATTTCTATCGTATACAAGTCATAAAAATATCTTGATATTGAAAAATCCTTAGCTTTAGATTCTCTCTGAAAGTCTAAATCTAACTTTCTACATTGATCTTTGAATATTCGAAATTCTTCATCTGAATGATGAGGGCCCAATTCATGTGGTGCATTTTTTAAATATGTTTGGGCGAGTTCTAATACCTTAAGAGCTTTACATTCATCTTGTGTTCGATAAAACGCATGAAATCCTTCCTCATATTGCTCATAGGTTCCAACTTCATAAATTTTTATCACAACCCCAACCCCTTAAATGTTTGCTTATCCAGTGCTTCCAACTCGGTTAACGAATAACCTCGCTTATTCAACGGATCTGCAAACTTGTCTAAACTGTACTCGCCCCTTTTATAGAGCTCATACTTGGTTTTTCCTAACCAAGTTCGTTGAAAAAACTCATCGGATTGCTCAAAGAATTCCTTAAATGACGTATTTGCGTCTAACTGTCCAATAAGTTGTGAACGCTCATCTTTCGGAATATCTTTAACTTTGCGTTCATCCATGACAAATGGACGTTTGCCAGTAACGTTACCGTCTTCGTCACAACCGATATAAGTTGTACGATTATTCGGATGCACTGGAAATCGTGGTCGAGTTGAATCATCAATCCGATAGACATCACCATCAATGGATGCACAGTATTTACAGGTTCGACCATCTAAAGTGGCAACCACTTTTACATATGTATAGCCCAGAGCTTTATAAGTCTCGATGTAGGTTGCATTACTGATATGGCTACGTGCTGTTCTAACCTGTCGGTCTATTTCAGATGCAGTGCGTTCTAAAATTCCATCTTTATAATCCAGTGACTTCTTACCTTTAATACGTTGAACAATTTGCTGATTGCTTTGGCCTTGGGAAATACCATCACGAATAACATATTCAACTTTCTTTCGAAGTGAACCGGCAATATCAGAAAATAACTCATCGACCAATTGTCCACCCGAAAACGGCGTACTCTTGATGGTTTTATAAATCTTCTCACCTGCTACAACAGCGGTAGCATTAGTAATCAGATTAGCAGTGTATGACGCCTCATAAACTGCTAACGCCGTGGCAGATTTATTAAAGTTTTCGGATAGGTCTTGATCAATTGATTTAAACCAATCTTTTAGAATTGCTTTAATTTCTTCAATTCGACGACTGCTCTTTGCTCGACGATCAAAGTTAAGGCTTTGCAGTGCTTTACGCTCGGCATCACTTAATTCATCGAGTAATTCACTCAACTTGAATAATTGTTCTCGTGAGAGTTGATTAAACTTCGCCGTAAGCTCGTTAATGCTTTGAGATGATGCTCGGTACAAATACGCTGAATGCTGGCTCAGCGCATCAATTAAGGCTTTTTGCGCTGACTTGCTCATACGGATTCATCCTCATCATCCAAACCACCATCGTTACGGCGTTCGATCTTTTTCACAATGTCATCCCATTTATCCTCTGGGAATGTTCCTGTTTGTTCATAGCTGTACCAAACATACATTGGTAACTCATTTGCAATGCATGCTTCATAAATCAAACGTGAACGTATTGGATCGTACTTCGGCTTATTGAAGTCTTGAGCAATGGTGAAGCTTAATTCATTTACAGGAAAATCATGTGCTGGCATGGAAAACTTCGCACACCAGCGTAATGCATTGGTAAAAGCCTCTGAAACATTGGCTGCAACTAAAGATAAAACGGAATGTTGCACTGAATTATCATTATCTGCTTGTGTTGCCGTCTTATTTGCAGAACCTACTTCAATCAAACGAGCGCCTAGCTCTTTCATTTGATTCCATTTATCTTGCATACGCTCATAAGCCAAGCCATTCTTTTCAGCTTGAACCATTTTTGCATCAGTAGGAATCCCTGATCGACTGCCTACACCTACACCACTTTCTTTCATTAATCGATATTGTTCTTCAGAAATAGAGGGAAAACATAAAGTCGGCTGACCGACAATAAAGGCTGATTCCTCAACATCTGCTGTACTGGCGTAATAAGATAGCTCCATCATACTCAGTTCATACAATGGCGCCGTGCCAATTTCCTCTGAGTTATCAATCGCACCACAAAAGCTAAATGGAATATAGTCCCATGTATGACCGTGATAATCTGTCGGTATGTATTTTTCACCTTCAACCAATTCGCCTTTATCGTTCTTTTTAAACACCTGTATGGTGTAAATCAGATTTTTACTTTCACCCTCTTCCAATCGCAAAATACGGTATTGTTCAAACGTATTTACCTTGAAATCTTCACGCTCTCGTACCAACTCTTTGATTTTTACAAAGTTCAGTTTCTTCTGATTCCCAACAATTAAATAATCCCAATCTAGGATAAATTTTGCAGCAATAATATGAATCATCGGAAAAGCATTCTTTTTCTTTTCCTCGGCTTGATTTTTACTTGGTGCCACATTTGGAAAGTCTACATATACACCACAGCGATAATTACGATTTATCAGCCGTGTTGCACGTTGTGAGCATTGATAAATAGAACGCCCTGCACCATCCGCATTACGCTCTAAATATTCAATCCCATCAGGACGATTGAATACTGGCGTTTTCCCAAAAGCTAGACCAATATGACTTGCCAATGTTCTTGAAGCCACCCCAGGGAAAATTGCACGATGCAAATATTCTGCATAACGCAGCTCACCTGTTGGATCATTCTTAGATGCAAATAAAGAAGGCAGTTTTAAATATTCTTTACCTTTTTGTTTAATCGCTTCCTGACCATCACAGACATCATCTAACTTATTCCAAGTATGAATGTGCTTATCATAGTCAGCATGTGTTGCTGTAATGCTCATAATTTTAGAATCCAAAGATAGGTAAATCTATTCGGGTAACCGGTCTAATAATCGGAAAACGCTTCACTAAGGGATAACCACCAGCATCACCCACATGATCTAGTCCAGCTGATTTATCTGGCATGCCAAATTTGTCATAAACTTGCTGTTCTAACGTTTCAGTAAAACGTGGGCATTTATTGGTATTTACCTTCAATGTGCGCTCACCATCGCCGTTTAAGATCAATGCATTCACGGCGTTTATACGATCTTTAATTGCTGGATTAGTTCCATTCACTTCAACTCTAAAACCATGCTCCCTTAAAATCGCATGATCAGATTCACTGCTATTTTTTGAGGACTTTGCCTGACCAGCAGCGTCAGGTATCACTGTAATTTCATGAAATGGAAACTGCTCATTAATCAGCTTTGCCATAGTCGGTGTATCTCTAGCATCTACCAACTCATCAAGTGCTAGTGGTTTACCTTCACGTATCACATACACCACGGCAGCCATTTTAAGTACGTTAAAGTCCATACCAATAATCAAAGGCTCTCTAGGTTGAATCTCTTCATCTGTATGGTTGAGCTTTCGATCAAAATCAGGATAAACAGCACCACTGGTTAAGTTAACAAACTGACCTTTTAAGTAAGCTGAGATTAGCTGTGGCGGATATGACTCAAACAATGATGAAATATAATCTTCGGGAAGATTCTTCGCATTGTCATAAGTAGATGCTTGAATCATGCCGTAAAGCTTTCGTTTAGCTGGAGTTGAGTTCGCTTCTTTTACAAACTGCTCATAGGTAAATTTAAATCCCTCTGGTGTAGTCGCAACATCAATACCATTAATTAAACCAGAATGTTTTACACGCATACGTGCAATGATCTTCCGCCATGCTTGTTGAGCTTTGTCCTTTTTCATGACATCCAGCTCATCAATCAAAGCATGACCGATCTTGAAACCTACAATAGTTTGAGGTTTCTCCATCGATCGACAAATAATAGTGCTTCGATACTGACGACCATAGTAAATATCGACCTCTTTATTTGATTCGTAGATTTTGGTTTTCAACCCCCAATCAAATGCCACTTCATCAATCGTAGGAAAGAAAATATCTCTAATTTGTGGGTAGGTTGGCGCAAAATAACCCAGCGGCACTTTAGGGAATTCCCAAGACTTATCACACAAACTTGAGCATCCGACCCAAGTTTTACCACTTCCAAAGCCAGCCACAAACGCACGAAACTTATTCTCCAGTTGTAAAAAATTAGCCTGAGGTACATTCAGTGTCGGGTTGATGTTCGGCATCGTCTTTACTCGCATCTACAACCTGAATGGTCACTTTCACTGGCGTCGGATCGTCAGCGCCGTCACCATCACCTGTTTTAATTCTTTCAATCTCAAGCTGTTTAAGCTGGATATCTAAAAGCTGTATTTCATAACCCTGCATTTCATCTTTGAATTGTCGAATTAATTTAGTTTTTAAAATTCTATTAATTTTAGGTTCATTATAGATTTTTTGTAATTCATTCAAGCGAACCGCTTTATTGGCTAATGGGATATCAAAAACATTCGTCTTGAAATCACTTCTAGTTTTATGAAATAGCTCTTTAAGTTTCTTGCTTAAGTTTCTACCTGTTGCTTTTGTTGGATCGTAAAGTGCAACCTGTTGCCTCTGTACTTCGATATTAAATTCTTGCTTTACAGCATCTGCTACTTGTTGAGGGGTTTCAAAGCAAGCAAGAGATTGAACTATAAAGATTTTTACAGGCTCTCTTAGTGTTGCCATAAATGCCTCTTCGTAAAGCTACGTAAAGCAAGATAAGCAAAAAAAAGAGCCTCTCGGCTCAGTTAATCGCACATGTCCCACAACACGCAGATACATTAAAATCATATACAAACGGCGGATTCTTCGCGATCTCGACTAAGCGTTTAACATTCTCACTCGCTCCCCAACGTCTCACTACGCCGTAGAATTCCTCAACATCGTGACCAGCTAAATAATGTTTCGGTAAGCCTGTGTTATCGCTATAAATCGCTTCACCATCTTCATCTCGTTCAACACCGATGTGATACAACTCATGTTCGATCAAAGCACAAAAATCATGGTCTGTAGCTTGCTCACAAAAGCTTGCATCAATGGTAATTAAATACTGTGGTACAAAGCCGTACCAATCACGCATTTGTTGTTCTTGACGAGCTTTCTTCCATCCACCTTGGTTAAACATCACTTTTTCACATTGACCTAACACCATTCTCTTTTTAGCCACGGCGGCAGATGACGCCCAGGCGAATGCTAAGAATTCTTCATTGTCATGTAAGAGCTCAGCAATATGATCATGATCTGGATTATGTAAGTGACCACCAACCGTTAAAAAATTAGCAACGACCCATTCTTTCAAATCAATTGCAGGAGCCAAGCGAATAGCTTCCTCTTCCTCGGCTTGATCAATAAGATCCGTCGGTGGGAATGGTCTGATCTGGTCCATCTTCTAATCTCTCCAACTGAGACTTAATCCAATGAATCACTTGTCCTGATTCAATCGTATGTGGATTAAAACGCTCAATCTTGTAACCCATATCTTCAGCAAGATCATATTTATTAAATGAATTCGCTATCTTTTTTCCGCCACGACCAACCGACCACGGACTACCCACAATTTCAATAAGAAGATTTAATTTCACAATATAAAAATCAAAGCGCCAATTTCTGGTTGATTCAAATTGAAACTTACGGCGATAGCCAATGAGATATTCTTCTAATTCTTGAAATAGCGTTTCTTCAGCCTCTAAATATTTTTCAGTTGCCTTAGGCAGTGGTCTATTTCTTGGTTTAGGCTTAATTAGCTTCTTCTTGGTTAGAGCTTTGTATTGGCTAAGTTCCATTTAATTGAACTTTTAGGTTCTTTGACCATTCTTTTAACTGAGTAATTTTCTTATCAATTAAGACCATTTCATCACGAGTCATTAATCCACGAGATAGACTTTGATATTTCTCAATTTCAGCTTCATATCGCTTTAAATTGCTTTTTGCTTCTACTTTATCGACCATGTGATACCTTTCTTTGGGCGTAAAAAAACCACCCAAAGGTGGTCTTAAAAATTAATATTAAATGGTTATTACTAATCTAAATCATACCCAACAACATCAGATAAATCCCAATAATTAGCTAATACTTCACGTATTTGATCCATACTAAAATCTTTAAAAATATAAAAATATTTCATTTCATTATTGTGCTTTAGTAAAATTAATTTATACAAATCAAATTTTGGTGAATTTTCAGTAATAATTCTCTGTAAACCCGTACTTACAATACTAATCTGATCATTATTTCTAACATAATGAGTCCACTCCATTACAAGTGGTCTCGATCTATCATAAAGAAGATCTATGAATTGACCATCAGAAATACCACCTATATGTCCAACTTTCATTTATACCACCCTCCTTAAAATTGCGTGATTTCTACAAATTACACACCTTTAAAAAAAGAAGATAGATTATATTTAAATTATTTTTATGTTATAATTCAACACATTGTAAACAAAATCTTTACGGTTTTAAAGCACTCACAGAAGCCCTATGCTGTGGTCCATAGCTACTCCCTACTTTGACTGCCAGTGAATAGGCACACTACTAATCAATTTTCGGTTTCGGTGTTCTCTTTTTTGGGTGGGGCATCACTCCCAATTTTGATTTAACTTTCCTACATATCCCATTCATGCTCGATGAACTGCATGGGTTGTACTCTCTTTCGTGGAGCCTAAACGTAGCTTAAAAACTGTTTATGCAAATATTGGCATGATCGTTCTCCAACTCCATTACTTGTGGATGTCACAAGCACCTTTATAAATTTCAGACAACAAAAAAGCCCACATTTCTGTGAGCTTCTTAACCAATCAAAGTGTTTTAAGTTTGATCTTTATGTAAGTTTTCTAAAAACTCATATAAATCACCATATTTCACTTCAATGTATTCTTTTACCGCATTTAGGATTGGTTGAAATTCTTCTGGAACAGTGAAATTCTCAACTTTTTCCATAGCTTGTTCTGGAAATTCATCAGATAACTTCACTAAGTCATTTAACTGTTTTAGTAAATCCTGTGAATTCATATTTAGCCTTTTTATTCATTGGTCTCGGATAAACCGTAATACGACCAGTATAGTAAAACTATAGCTTAAATCCATTTAGGAAGTCAATCTTTTAATTGTTTGCGATAACTACCTACATAATGCTCAATCTCATCATGTAATTCTTTGAGCAACAATGCTACCGCGTCACACAACCAACCATATCTCTTTGAATATGTATTTGGCTCAATATAATCAATCCCAGAAAAAACCAAACGTCCTTTGAGTGTATGATACTCGCGTAACGCTGGACGCAATGAATAAAATAACTCCATTCTTGCGACATGTTTGCAAAATTTAATCATATCAAATGTATCTCGTTTCTTGTTCATTTCCTCCTGAACCATACGCCAGATATACTCCGCAATATAGTCTACAACCACAGCATATTGCTTTGTATTATCTCGATAATCTCCCCACACCAAAATTGAAGCATAAGCCTTAGATTCATCGTTTGGCAGAAATGCAATTGCTCCGCAACGATCCTCCCAATTTATTGAAGAATTATTAGTTGCTGGTACTTCTGCCTCGTAATTTGCAGTCTTAGCTCTCAATTGTTGACCAAGCCATTCTAGGTTGCTTAATTTTTCTTGCTTTTCTTCTGCATTAACCATCGCATTCATCCTATTCCCCTACCATCTTCTCAATCTGCTGTATCGCTAAACCTGACTTCACTTGCTCTGTGCTAAACCGTATTACCTGATAACCCAACATGACTGCCGCGTTATACTTCTCCATATCTCCCAAATAACCTTTTCCCCTGGTGTGTCGTCCGTTACTCCAAATACCACCTTCCACTTCAACTAAAATCTTTTTGCTTACTAAGTGGAAATCAGCTCTCCATTGTCTTGTTGAATGGAATTTAAATTCCTGTTCAAACTTGATCTTGCAGGACTTCAATTGTTGAGCAAGTGTTGCCTCACCTTCGCTGACAACACGTTCTTTCTTAACAGCTACACGGCGTTTACTGCGCCGTGGTTTTGCATACTTCTTTTTGTATTCAGCGATTGAGATGCTGGTCACTTTCGCTCCCATTCTTTCCGATCTCGAATGTGTCCAATTAAGATATCTTTAGAGATTTTTATTTTTTTAATCTCAGTCGAAAAATTACCTTTTTCAATTTGTTTCTTGGTTAGTTCTTTAACCAGGTCTATTTCTTCTATTGAGAAATATGCAAGATCATCCCAACCTACACTTTGAATACCTCTAGTTTTAAAACACTCAACCTTTTCCGCTTCTTCAAACTTTTGACGTAAATCACGGCATTCAGATTCAATAAAACGAACATCATCAAGGCTTAAATTTTTAAATCGAACACTACAGATTTCCATCAAGTCTTTTAGGTCTATACTGCCATTCGTAATACAAGCTTCTATTTTTTCTGCAAACATACTCATGACTCACCTCGCAAAACCTGATAAAACCGATACCGATTGACCGTATATACATCAAGCTCTGTATTTCCTAAGCACTCCTTTGCCACTTTAACCATTGCAGGCACACCACCAATAAAAATTACCAATGGAGATAACAAGAGAGCTAAAACACGAACCGGAAGTCGCATGCGTCTGTAAATACAAATATCTCTGTTCTGTGGATCATCTATAACTTCGTGGTAAGTTAAAAACTCAACTCTTTTAAAAAGCTTATTGTGCTGAGCAATTGTTAGTTTGATTTTGGTTTTACTCATGACTCACCTCGCAAAGCTTTTTCTAAAGCATCAATTGTCGATTGAGGAATATACCGAGCATGATCTTCTATGATTTTTAAAGCCTTATTCTTCTGCTCATGTAATCTCATAAATCCTTGATGCCACTCTTTACGGCATTCATCCATGTAAACAAAGGCATTGTGTAGGGCTTGCTTCTCCTTCTCCAACTGCTCGATTTTGGATTGTTGAAAATCAACAACTAACCGTAAATCACTTTTTGGCACAGCCATGTGAGCATTAAATTTTTCACAAACAATATCCACATCACCATCAGCACAAAATGATTTAACTCGCCATGTTTCCTTTTGCTCAGACCAAACTAATAAACACTGATCGCCAACTTGTAATTCAACAGTTGGGAGTCTCTCAAGTTCAGGGATATTTTCAGGACAAAGAGATGCTATAGCCTGTAATGTTTTATCTAGATCACCCACCGCACACCTCCTCATCAACCAAGCCAAACTTAAATTCCCTAGCCAATTCAGTGCATAAAGCCAATGCAATATTTGTATCAATCTTGATTTCTAATTCATCAATTTTAGCTAAGACATAATCTTCATTTTTGACATGGCTTACAGACACATCGGTATGACCGTAACTTGTGTTATCGATAGTGATATGTGTTATTTCTGCTTCAATGTTAGCCACCGCACACCTCCCAATTCTCATCATCATTCAGTGCATTTTCTTCAGCACGGCGATGTAATTCATTCCATTGTTTTTGTAGCTCTATCTCGTCATCACTGTGAGCAATAGAGCCATTCAACTTGTCACGAAGCGTTTTAAAGTCATGGTTAGTCATGCCTTCACCCCAAACAACTCTTTGGCTTTACCAGTTAAGTAATAGCGTTTCGCTTCACCAAGTTTCGAGCGACCTGTGTACAAGAGTTCGGCTTCAACCATGCTGTTTAAATATCGTTGAACGCTTCTAATGCACATCGATTGCATCACTTGCTGTTGTATTTCGGATGCTGTAGCGACACCTGTATTCTTAACTGCCAGCAAAACGTCAACACCCACAGAAATAACACGAGCTTTACCACCACAATTTCTACGCATGTCTTTCATGCCACTGCTCCCACACTTTCTACGTCTGCAATAGCTCTTTTTAAATACTTGTAGTGTCTGCCCATTTTTGAATAAACTTTTGAATCACTCAGACCGCCAAATGATTGAACAATTCTCCAACTATTAACTAAGCGTTTTAACTCAACTTCCCACGGCAAGATGTCACCTTCAGACTGAGCAAGCTCGACATATTTTTTTGAATGGTCATAACCCCATTCTTTAAAGAACTCAACCGCATTCACACCCCACCCCCAACTTTCACCACAACCGCACCAATCAGCATGAACACGAAAAGAAAAGCTTTGTTGAGTTCTTTCACGACACCACCTCAAATAAGTCAGGCTTCTGGGCTTGTCTATTGATCCATAAACATTCTGTTTTAACTGCCGTGCCACGACCTGCGGAAATACGTGAACTGGTTTCAATTCTTTTCCAGCTGCTCAACATGTCGTCATACATTTCACATGGATAGCCTGAAACCATCACCATGCCTTCTAGATCAAGTAATGTATTAAGCAAATTTAAATGCTCTTTATTGCTCATTTCATGGCGATAAATACGACCAGATTTAGCACCGTCATAACGTGTGTCATGTACATAAGGTGGATCTACATAGTGCAACGTTGTTTCTGCATCATGATCTTGAAGAATCTGAATAGCTGGGCGATTCTCAATAAGTACACCACTTAAACGCTGGCCAATAATTCCCAAGTGCTCAGGATAGGTAGACCATAGTGATTGAGCTGTTCCGTATTGACGTTTTGTATCAATTCGAAATCCTGTAATGCCCTTTGTTGCTCCTGCAGAACCAAACCCCATCTGTGCACGAATACAAATACGTCTAGCACGTTCAATTTTGCAGTCTGTTTCTTCCCATGCAGTTTCAAAATCAGCACGGCTGTAAGGTGTTAAAACAAGCTGCTCAATCAACAAATCTCTCGAGTTAGAATCTCTAAGCACTTCAAACAGATTTACAACATCACCATCGAGATCGTTATAGACCTCTGCATAAGCGCGTGGTTTTTGAAGTAACACTCCAGCTGCTCCGCCAAACACTTCTGTGTAGCAAATATGGTTAGGCATTTGAGCGATAATCCAATGTGCTAAACGGAATTTACCGCCGTGGTATCGAATAAGAGGATGATCTAATTTCACGCCACTGCTCCCCAAGACTTTTTAACAATCCCACGAACTTCGACTTGAGCTAAATCAAACGCATCTTTCCAAGTCTTACCTTGTTCCACAAGTTTCTTTGTTAAATCCATGATCTGCTGTTGTTCCGAATTAAAACCAACTTTTTGAGCTGTTGTTTTTTCTTCGGCTAGCGACTTGCCTTGCTCTTGAAGCTTCGCTGCAATCTGTTTTGGTGCTTCATACCACTGTTGTGATTCACCTTTGAGTTGAGCTTTAGACAAAAGATCAACATAGACTGCTTTAAATTGACGCTGTGCGCCTTTCATGTCACCACTGGTAATCTGATAAGCAACTTGATCAAAAGCGTATTTAGTGAGAGTTGTGAGCTTTACAGAATTCTTAACTGTGTAATCACAAACTCTTGCCCATGCTTCATCAGCTGTCCACCAACTACCAGCCATGCACCATGTTTTAAATTCTGCAATTGTTGGGCAGTAACCACCTTGACCAGCTTTCGCATTCAACATCGCCATACCGCGATTAAATTGATCATCAGAGAGTGTTGTCATCACACCAGTAGCAACCGTTTCAACTTGACCAAGTGTTAAGCCTTTCATCGAATCAAGAAATAAATTGCCATACAGTGCCTGCAAAGTTGTCACTAAAATATTTGCACGTTGCTCAAAAATGCTCATGACCACCTCCGATAAATCTTGGACTGTTCACATCGATAATTTGTGATGTTTGTTGTTGGCGTTCCAAACGCTCTTGCGCCCACTGATCTTTTGTTGCCTGGAGAGCTGACTTTGGTTTTTGTTCTGAATTGTTTTGTTTTCCAGAAGTGTGTGTTTTCGCTTTCACGCTACGCTCTGCTTTCTCAAACTCCTGAATTAACCAGGAAGCAAACTTTCGAGTTTTTTGGTTTTCAGTGAGGTAGGTTTTGTTCTCCCAGTGAGCATTGAAATTTCCTAAGTGAAATTGGAAATCAGACATCGATAAAATTTCTTCTGTTCGGTTACTGAATTTTGTTTGAACAAGAATATTTTTTAGGTGATCAAGATTAGGATTCCACTGCTCAACAAAATCGTTTTTTTCGGGCGTGTTTTCTTGTGTGTGTATGTTCTTTTGGTTGTTAATGGTAGTTATTAATAGTTTGTGTGACCCTGCGTCACTGCTTTGTGTCGTCAAAGTCACTGCTTCATGCATCAGGGTCACTGCTTCTATGTCATCAAAGTCACTGCTTTCATTATTTAAGCTGTGACCCTGCGTCACTGCTTTTTTAATATTTTCAGCAATGAATTTGTACTTTGAATTACGACCATCTGCCTTTTTTGAAACTATAAAACCGAGTTCTTCCAGTTTTCTTAGGTGTAAACAAACAGCGCGATTTGATAAACCTGTGACAGCCATTAAGGTTTTAATTGTTGGATAGCAAATACCTGTTTCATAATCCGCATACGTTGCTAAAGTAAGAGCTACATGCTTAGTTGTCTTTTCCATTGGAACATCACGAATACTCGTCACATAGTTAAACTTATTACCCGACATAGCTTGTCGCTCTTGTTTTGGAAATTTAACCACTTCGCCTTGTGGATCTGGTGGTTTATGTGCTAAATTTGATTTCATATTCTTCTCCAAGATGAATTACTAAAGCCTGATTTCCGAGATCAGGCTTTTTTATTATCTAAGACCTGTAATGGGTATTTGACCGTGCTATCCCTGTCACTCCCATCACCGACCACAATCCCCCTCATTCGCTCATTTCTTTTAATTCGTTCAAGCCCTAAATTAACGATATGCCACTCACCAACAATGGCTTTCTCAAAAAGGATTGCAGCTTGTCGACTCATCTCCATACCGTAATACGCAGAAATATCGCGAAGTTTGTCCATAATTTCAGGATCGTGTTTTGTACGAAGATCTTCTTTATCAAGACTCATGATTCTTCCTATGCAACTTGCGTGGTTGAGCAATGCTCTAACCAAAAGTTTTTAAGCTTCTCACCTTTGTCATATCCAAGGCGTTTCCCACATAAGCCGTTTTCCAAATTACTCACATAATTTTGAGAACACTCCATTGCATCGGCAATTTGCTTTTGTGTTAGACCCTTTTCCTTGAGGTTAACAATCATTTTTTGCCACTGATTCATAGCAGGCTCCTATATTTTTTATAAATATATAGGTTTTCCGATATTAATACAATAGCCAAACCGATTGGTTTTTATATCACAATTCCGATAGCGGTATTAAAGGACACAGATATGCCAACTTTAGGTGAGAATCTAAAAAAAATTCGTAAAGCTAAAAAGATGACTCAAAAAGATTTAGCTCAAAAATCAGGTGTCAAGCAGTCTGTAATTTCAGATTTAGAAACGGGTAATGCTAAAACTACTGGTTCTATTTTAGAGTTAGCTGCTGCGCTTGGTGTATCGGCTGAGGAATTAAAAAAAGGCATACTAGATGAAACCAAGTTATCTAATGTTGAAATTATTAGACCTAAAATGGCACCAGTTCTCTCATGGGTTCAGGCAGGTGTATTTACGAATGTCGAAGCTGTTGATGTGTCACAGGTTGAGGAGTGGCTCCCCTTGCCTGATGAGTGTGATGAGTGCTTTTATTTAAAAGTGCAAGGTTTGAGTAATTATCCTACTTTTCAGGAAGGCGATTATATTCTTGTTGATCCATGCGTCCAATTTAATGATATGCGATCTGGGGATATGATTGTAGTTAGAAAGTTTGATGATGCTACTTTTAAAAAATTAGTAATTGAGACGGATGGAACTAAGTACCTTCAAGCTTTAAATATTGAGTTCAAGCCGAATATTATTCCACTAGATGAAGACTGTAATTTTGTTGGCGAGGTGGTTGATTGCATTCGATATATATATAAATCTAAACGCAGATCAAAAACCATAAAACCAAACTAAAACACTATTAAAAAGGAACTCCCCATGATCGCAACACTCAATAAATCTAAAACGGCACTAACGATTAATCGTCAAGAATTTAAATTAGCACTAAGTAAAATCGATGAGGGACTTAATAAACAAATAGCTTCACTTAAAAAAGCCAAACAAAGCTATGACGCTGCGGAAATGGCACAGGAAATCATCAACGAAGCAAATATTTTTGAAGCTATTATTGAGGGTTTTAACGAGGCAGAAGGTACTAACCTAAAGCTAAAAGACATAACTAATCTTGATGTAGCACAAGGATGGGTGGATGAGTTTTTGGAGAAGTATTCGGAGGTATGAATAAATTTGATTACATGCAACTAAGGGGCTGCTTATAGTGATAGCCCTTTGTTGAGCTTCGATAGTTTTATAAACGTCGAACCTTATGCAGGAATTTGGATATGCTAAGGCTACAAAAAAACCACCATATTAAACTAAATAATATTGATTTTAGTTAACTTATAAGGTAACTTTTGCTCATGATAAACCCTTACTTTTTCAAATGGGAACAAATAGGTTTTCCAAAAAACCTACATAGTATTTTGTTACCCAAAAATATAAAGGTTTACATGCTTTCGTCATCAAAAAGTAAAAATGATATTTTTCTGTATCGCGATAGAACTGAATTTGCTTTAAGCAGTGCGCGTGATGATGCGGATGTAATTCGCTTATTCACTCAGCTAGCATCAAAACTAGAGCAATGTTTTATCGCAAATGAAATCTTTGATTTTTATGATTCTAGTGAATTACATCGCGCCCATACCACCAAAATAGATGGGAAGGATATGTCGGTTTACCGAATAAGAAAAGCGAGTATCCGTTTGTATTTGGTATTGATTGGCGATGTAATGATCCTGTTTAGATTAGCACCTAAACGAAAGGATAAAATTGACGCCTCAGAAAAAATGATTATTGACGAGCGCGTTAAAGCAATTTTTAAATATCCTATTGAGTCGCATGATTTTCTAGTGAGGTTATTATGAGCAAGGTATCATTAATTGGTAATGAGTATGATATTGATATGTCTATCATTAAGATGGAACAAGTAGCATCTCATCTCGTAGGCTTGCTTCGCCATCGCAAAATTTCACGCTCCGATCTAGCTCAACAACTTGGTTGGTCTAAAGGACGTGTAACTAAAGTTTTATCAGGTGATGTAAATCTAACCATTAAGACAATCACTACCATTACTGAAAAACTTGGTTATGATTTTGATATAATTTTTCACAATAACAATTATGAAAAGCCCAAACAGCCGTGGCAAATTGACCGTGAAAAAACCACAACTGATCAGATTATTATTCATCAAAGCGTAAATAATCCAAATTTGGTTTTAGAGCTTCAAACTGGCGATCAAGTTGTTAATGCTGTTTTGGAAGGAAAAGAGAAAGATTTTTATGTAAGCGTAACTCCATCTTATCAACTTAATAGTGAGAGCATTGTTAATATTACCCCTCAACTTACATTAGATACTCCCTCTATGAATATCACATATTTTAAACAAAACATGAAGGGTATGCATCATGAGTAAAAACCAAACCAAAATTATTCAAGAAAATAAAGAAATTTTGACTCTTTTAAACCCAAACGCGCAACATATATTTGCGGATCAAATTTTACAGGTTGCTATGGAAACCAATGCACTAAAATTAGTCCTTGGTTGTCGAGTTAATAATGAAGTAGTAAATAATGCTGTTGTTATACTACCCATGAATGTTGTTTTAGCTTTACAAGATGCTTTGAGTGGTTTATTTGCAAACCCAGCCCTTCAAAAAGCCATACTAGAAAGTGCAGAAAACTCAGTTAAAGTTCTTAAAGAAAGGTTTGAGAAATCTTAACTTTAACCCTTCCAACCCACCCAGTGTGGGTTTTCTTTTATAAAACAATCTTCTCTCTGATATTATGAAATTAAGACTTTGTGCCAACATTGATCTTAAAAACATAAATATCGCAGAAAATATGAAACCTGAAATTAAAACTGCTTTAGCTATTGAGCTAACTAAGGCAAAAGTTGCTCGCTGGGAAGAAGACCAAAAAGGAGTCTCTACACAAGGAGTTTGGTGGGTACAGGCTTTTCATGAAGCCGAAAAAGAGATTAATCAAGCTGAAAAAAATTTCGCTAAATCAAAGTCAACTATGTTTGATTAATTTGAATTCATGCTCTTGATTAACTCTTCAAGAGCTTTTTTTTGCTCTAAGCTTGTGAGTTCAATAATAAAATCATCCTGAAACACAAATTTTTCTATTTTTTCAACTTCTTTAACTGCTGTTTCGACATCGAATTTTAAAATTTCAATCAATCGCATTAATGTGTGATGACGCCATTCTTTTCTATTTTCTACAATTTTCATTTAATAAACTCCAAATACCCCACCCAGTGTGGGTTTTCTTTTGTCTATTAAAGCATAAAATAAAAAAATAATATCGGTTTTTCTATATAAATATCGGAATTACTATTGACTTATAATATCGGAATATCTATATTTATCTCACCAAATACAAAAAACCTCCTAACTTTGGACGGCGAGGAGGTTTTTCAAACTTACGAGGTAATTATGAAACAGAATCGTACTAAGAGTCAATCTCAAACATCTTCAATATTATTTCAACAACCAACTGCTAAAGAAATGCGCCCTTCTCGCCGTGCAAAAATTATTGCCGATCTTAAAGATATTATCCTTTTTGCAATTCTTGCTTGGTTCTTTTGGCTTGTTATCAATTTTTTCAAGATTGCTATCTTTGGAGTATAGGTCATGAATGCATCTATAAATTTACAATCAATTGAAACTGCTCGTCAAGAATGGTTGCAATCTCGCAAGCTTGGTATTGGTGGCTCAGATGTCGCTGCAATATTAGGTTTGAGTAAATACAAGTCTCCTTACCAGTTGTGGTTAGATAAAACAGATCGTGCTGAACTGGATGATGCTGAAAGTGAGCCTGCATACTGGGGTAATCAGCTTGAGGATATCGTTGCTAAAGAATATGCAAAACGCCACGGTGTAAAGGTTCAGCGTGTTAATAAAACCATTGAACATCCTGAGCTTTTTTGGGCGCGTGCAAATATTGATAGAGCAATCATTAATCCTGAGATTTCAGGAAATGTACGGATTAAAGATGGAAAGCTAACAACTGACAGTATTCTCGAATGCAAAACAGCGAATCAATATTTAGCAAAGCTTTGGG
The DNA here is from genome assembly GCF_002135375.1 of Acinetobacter sp. ANC 4558. Classification (GTDB taxonomy): domain Bacteria; phylum Pseudomonadota; class Gammaproteobacteria; order Pseudomonadales; family Moraxellaceae; genus Acinetobacter. The sequence goes on from NZ_NEGH01000014.1 coordinate 26,939, forward strand.
GTGATGAACAATCTGAATCTGTTCCTGATTATTACCTTACTCAATGCCAATGGTATATGGGTGTTACTGGTACAGATTATTGTGGATTAGCCGTGTTGGTTGGTGGTCAAAAATTCCGTTCATACAAGATTGCATTCGACCCTGAGCTTTTTGAAATGTTAATCGCTGAATGTTCTGCTTTTTGGCATGGTCACGTTGTTGCGGATATTCCCCCTGCACCCACTACGTTTGATGATGTATTGCATCGTTGGTCACAACACAATCCTGATCAGGCGTTAGATGCAGATGATGAGCTTACGCAAGTTATCACTGAATATAAAGATTTAAACAGCACATTAAAAGAAGCAAGCAAAGAGCTTGATGACTTAAAGCTTCAGATCTGCTCACGTATGGAAGATGCGGAAATGATTATTGCTAATGAAAAGCGTCTAGCAACTTTCAAATACCAAGAGCGTACATCACTTGATAGCAAGGCTCTTAAGTCTGCATACCCTGATATTTATAACCAATTCACAAAGACTTCTAGTACACGTGTTTTACGTGTTGCTTAACCAAAAATATAAAGGACACAACCATGAGCGCAATTGTTAAAACCCAATCAAACCAAACTGTTAATTTTCTAACTCCAAATAGCTTGCAAGAAGCAATGCAAATTGCTGATTTACTTGCTGGCTCTGATATCGTGCCTAAGGATTATCAACGTAAACCAGGCAATATTCTTGTAGCTATGCAATGGGGTGCCGAGATTGGCTTGCAACCTCTTCAAGCAATGCAAAATATTGCTGTGATTAATGGTCGCCCTTCTATTTGGGGTGATGCAATGCTTGCTCTTGTGCGTAGCTCAGGTTTACTAGATTTCATCCGTGAAGAATTATCGGAAGATGGTCAGAAAGCAACTTGCACAGTAAAGCGTAAAAATGAAGATCCAGTTGTTTCTGAATTTAGCATGGAGGATGCGAAGAAAGCAGGTCTTTCAGGCAAGCAAGGTCCTTGGAGCCAATACCCTAAGCGCATGATGAAATTACGTGCACGTTCTTATGCGTTGCGTGATGTTTTTCCAGATGTTTTAAAAGGTATGGCAATTGCTGAAGAAGAAAAAGATAAAGAAATTGACATCACGCCCACTGGATCAAGTGGGGAATCAACGGTTAAAGCAAATAGTGGTTCATCTGCATTAAAAGCGCGTATAGCAAAAAAACAAGTTATGGAAGTTGTTGCTGTAGAGATTGATCTAAATCCATTTTACACAAGCATTGAGCTCGCTAAATCTCTAGAAGAACTAGATCAAGTTGGTGCTGAAATTGCTGACTTAAATCTTGGTGAGCCTGCTAAGTCTGAAATTGGCGAAGTGTTTAAAGCTAAACGCAAAGAACTAAAGGACGCTAACAAATTCCCTGATCAATCTGTTCAAGCTGTAATTTTAGAAATTAACAATGCTAGCGATATTGGCATGTTGGATACCGTAATGGCTACACGCTTTGAGCCTTTTACAGCAAAAATGAATGAAGCTCAAATCAATCAAATTAATAGTGCTTATGAAGCTCAAGAAGCTGCATTAACAGCGTAATTAGATGTTTAGCACCCTTAATTGGGTGCTGCAAACAGGATTTATGACATGAACATTCCCTCAAAACTACAACCTTTATTTGCTGTGTTTGTGGCAAATGATGACTACAAATACTCTATCAATAAGCTTCAAGGTGAAGTTGTTTTTACTAAGCCTAAAAAGCCAAGTCTTAAAATAGATAGTCATGGCAACTTAAATAAAGAAGCTCAAAAGAAATATGAGGTTTTCTTAAATCTCTGGTTAAGACATGGCAAGGATTTCATTCTTCGCCTTAAAGCTAAAGCAATTATGTTGAAGGTGATGTGATGGATATTAAGGGTGCAGCTTGGAATATTGCGGTTAATCGGGTTACCACTCCTCCAAAAGATAGAGATCCCATTGTTCGTGAAATAGCCTTAAAAAAATACGTAGATAACCTAACATCAGAGCAAGATCGAATTATTACAGATTTTAATGCTGTTCTAGATTATCTTAAAGGTTTTGTTTTGGTGCCGAGAGAGCCGACACAAAACATGATGATTGCTGCTCTTGCTGTTATATCAACAGGAATTGGTAAAGATCATATTGATATCGCAATTATCCAGTGTTGGAAAAAAATGATCGAAGCATATGAGCTATCCACGGATCAACCAGGAGAAGTATCATGAAACCTTCAGAATTTATTGCAAAATTTGGGTGGGATTTAGCACAACGTGATGTGACTTGCCTTGAAACTGGATTCATCACAAAGGCTGATTTTTTAGAACATTATGGTTTTGAAATTTTAGATGAAATAAAAATCTATGTTGATGCTTGGGAGTTGGTTCAAAAGAATCAAGGTTTAAATGGTTCTAGAAATACATTAAAGCTTTTACAGTCAAGTATTGATATTGGCTTGCATCATGGAATTGAGGGTATTGATGCTGAAATAGAAATACCTAAATTAAAACAAGCCATCGCCTTGGTTGAGGAAGTGGAAAGTTTAAAGGAGGTTTGTTGATATGAAACTTAAAATTGATCAGATGACCGAGCAAGAAAAAGATATGCGTTTACATAAATTCCTTAACGCACACGAAAATCAACTATTCCCACAGGAAGATGTTGCGCTTTACTTGTCTTGCTCAACCCATACATTGCAAAGACTTCGTTGTGCTGGCGGTGGTATCCCTTACTCCAAAATCGGAAGAACTGTGACATATAAAAAAGCCGATGTTCTTGCTTACCAACAGAAACAAACTTACTTAAATACAGCCCAACTCGCTTCTTAATCGAAGCAGTTGAGTTTTCCCTGATAAACGGCTTCAATATCATTCATTGCAAGCCGTAATTTTTTTAATGGTACTTGCACATACCCACCAGTAACATCATTTGTTGCACCTGATCTATGGTTAAGTAATCTTTTGATTGTATATGGCCCATAATCTAAATTATTGCAGATCGTGGCAAATGTTCTTCGTAAATCATGTAATGAAATTTCTATCCCTGTTTGCTTGGTAATTGTTTTCAACATACCTTGTGCGCCTGATATATGTTTTGCATTTGATAACATTGAAGCACTAGGGAAAACATATTCATTACTCTTTAATTCATAACGCTGTTTAATTATTTCAAATAAATGATCGCCCATTGGTAATAAATGGTCATCACCATTTTTAGGGTCCTTAAATACAAATACCCCTGTTTCTATATCTACATTTTCCCATTTTAAAGTTTGTGCTTCATTCCTACGGCAACCTGTGTACATGATAAATAAAACCAAATCACGAGAAGCATTCCGTGCTGAGTCCTCATACAGAGACCTTTCAGTAAAATAATTTAAAACCGCATTGTAAAAAATATAAATATTACTTTCATCTAAATGGCGAGTTCTTACTTTGTTTTTATTCCACCCTCTTTTTGCAGGAATAACATCAACAGGATTATGTTTTAAAATTGGGTCTTCATCCGTTGAGCAATGTACTTGTGTAAATTTCCAAATAGAACCAAGCATTTTAAATGTTAAATTTGCTTTCGAAGGGCTATATTCTGTAAGTTTCATGAAGCTATCAAATACTTCTTTTTTTGTAATTTCAAATATTGGCTTAGATTTCCAATTTGATAAATATGTATCAAGAGCATGTTGATAAGTAAGAATTGAAAGGGGTTTTAATTTTCTTTGTTGTAGGTATAAATTAAATGCTTGCTCTAGTGTTAGAACATCAAGTGAGTTTTTCTTGTTTTCATAAATACCATTGGCTATATCAGCCAAAATAGATTGGGCTTTCTTCCTTGCTTCAATTGGTGTGATTTCATTTGTTTTACCTAGAGTGACACGATATAGCTTTCCTTCATGTCTGCGTTCAACAATGTATGATTTGCTTTTTACAGTTGCTCGCACCGCAAAACCAATTAAATCAGAGTCACGATAAATGGCTTGTCCTTTTTCTGTTAATGCAATAGCATCAACATTAAATTTGTTGAGTTTCATTTCAGCACTAATTTACAAATTCGACACTTGTATTTTAATGCTGAAATCACTCAACAGTCTACACATAGTCTACACTCCATTTTTTAATGTAGATTAAAACCAAAAAATAAATATAAAAAACAATAATTTATTAATATTTATATTTTCAAACAATCAGAACGCTTAATTCTAAAATAAAAATTACACAAATTTTTAACTAAATATCAGCAGCCAAGCTTATAAAACTTAAATACTGTCTTTATATTAAAATATTCTAATCTATGATAAAAATTGAATGATAAAAAATACATGCGACTTCACTTATTCCAAAAGATTCAGTTAGAATAAATGAATCTTCCGTATTGGAGCCTAACGATGGATTTGCTAAACGTTTCAAAAACGCGTTATACGACTAAAGCTTACGACCCAACAAAAAAAATCTCGCCAGAACAGTTTGAACGTTTACTTGAAATTATTAGATATACGCCATCCTCGATTAACATCCAACCATGGCATTTTTTTATTGCGGATCATCAACTTGCTAAACAACGCATTGCTAAAGCACTGGTCGGTCAATATGCCTATAATGCCCCTAAAGTACTAGATTCATCCCATACCATTCTATTTTGTACAAAAGCAGATATTACGACAGATCATCTTGAGCAACTCATCCAACAAGATGACTTAAGTGGTCGCTTTAAAGACGCTACAGCAAAACAAAATCAACAAAATTCACGTCTTGGTTACGTTGAATATTATCGTAATGAAAAAGGAAATGTACAACGTTGGGCAGAAAATCAAACATTTATTGCGTTAGGGCAAATTTTATTTGCAGCAGGAATTGAACATATAGATGCAACACCTATTGGTGGCTTTAATGAACAAATTATTTCAGATGAGTTACATCTTGCAGAACAAGGTTTAATTCCCTCTGTTTTACTGACACTTGGCTATCGTAGCGAAACAGATTTTAATGCAAAATTACCAAAATCTCGCCTAAATGCTGAAAACATCTTTACTGTACTTTAAGCTTTAAATTCTTATTTAATGGGGATTATGATCCCCATTTTATCTCATGATCAGATGCGTTTTGATAAAACACTAAATCATCATTGAATATGCTAAACACCCTACACTGGTAATGCCAAGAATCAATCCGAACACTGAGCTTAATTTTAATTTTTCTTTAAAAAATATCAAACCGCTTAAAACACCAAAAACCACAACCAATATATTCATTCCTGCAAAGACAATTGCAGGTGAATCTTTCAAAAAGATATGCGCTTTGACATATAAAGCAATATTTACAAAATTTAATATCCCCAATAATAAACCAGCTAAAATATTACGTACTTGACCAATGGTTTGATGATTTAACTTCAAGTAAATGAGTGAAAGTAGGAATGCTGAAACAAACATTAAGTTTAATACAACCGAAAATTGCAAACCTAATCCGGTTGTATATTTCAACAGAATATCAATACAAGCATACCCTCCCCACACCAAAATTAAATAAATCATACCGTGATTAGATGAAGGTGAAGATGAACGCTGCGAGCAGACAATGAGTAGCACAGCAATTAAGCCTAAAGCTATGCCAATCCACTTATACTGGTTAAATGTTTCATTAAAAATTAAATATGCAGCAGTTAAGGAGAGAATCACCGATAATCGTTGTGCAATTTCAGTTTTTAATATTCCTGCTGTTTGTAATGATTTTGCTAGAAAAAGAAAAACACTGGGTAATAATATTCCTAGAATAATAATCAATATCCAGGGTGTGTTAGTAAAAGAGATATGTGCGAGATCTGGTTTAAACCAAAAATAACAAAGAATACTGGCAATCGCATAATTCCATGTAATCATTTCTATGGGCACATAGCCTCTATCTCGACATATTTTCAACCAGATAGAAACCAGTACACTACAGATTGCAGCTGCAAAAATTAATCCCATCGCTACTTCTTCTTTTTTAAACCTTATATATTCTACATCACCATCGATAATGGTCGATAAAAAAGCCCACTATTGAGTGAGCTTTATTTATGCAAAAAAGATTTAAGGCTTACTTATTATAACGTTCAACCATTTTCTCTAAAGAAATTGGGCGAATTTTATCAGCATGCCCTGCTGTTCCAAATGCTTCATAGCGATCGATACAAATTTGTTTCATTGCATCAACAGTTACAGCAAAGAATTTACGTGGGTCAAACTCACTTGGCTTTTCTGCCATCATGCGACGCATAGCGCCTGTCGAAGCTAAACGTAAATCCGTGTCGATATTAATTTTTCGCACACCATGTTTAATCGCTTCAACCAATTGTTCAACTGGAACACCATAAGTTTCTTTGATGTCACCGCCATATTGATTGATCACTGCTAACCATTCTTGTGGCACAGAGCTTGAACCATGCATCACCAAATGCGTATTTGGAAGTGCTGCATGAATTTCTTTAATTCGATCAATCGCTAAAATATCACCTGTCGGTGGGCGCGTAAATTTATAAGCACCATGAGATGTACCTACTGCAATTGCTAAGGCATCTACATTGGTATCTGTTACAAATTGTAGTGCTTCCTCAACTGAAGTTAGTAACTGTGAATGATCCAATACACCTTCAGCCCCAACTCCGTCTTCTTCCCCAGCCATACCAGTTTCAAGGCTACCCAAACATCCTATTTCACCTTCGACAGAAACACCACAAGCATGTGCCATTGCTACTGTACGACGTGTCACATCAACGTTATATTCATAAGATGTTGGTGTTTTTCCATCTGCACCTAAAGAACCGTCCATCATGACAGATGTAAAGCCTAATTGAATAGAGCGCTGGCAAACATCAGGGCTTGTACCATGATCTTGATGCATTACCACAGGTATATGTGGCCATTCTTCTACAGCAGCTAAAATAAGGTGACGTAAGAATGGTGCACCTGCATATTTACGAGCACCTGCTGATGCTTGAACAATAACAGGTGAATTTGTTGCATCCGCGGCAAGCATAATTGCACGCATCTGTTCTAAATTGTTTACATTAAACGCTGGAACGCCATAGTTATATTCACCGGCATGATCCAAGAGCTGGCGCATCGAAATAAGTGCCATAATATCCTCCCAGGTAGTGCCCCATATTCTACATGGGGATTTACTTCAATTCAGCAACATTTCTACTTTTTTAAAAAAAAGTCCTCAAATAATTGAGGACTTTCCTAAAAATAATTAAAAACTGTCTCGTTATTAATCAATTCATTACTTTAGTTCTTATTCTCTTCATGTGCAGTTGCTGTATCTGCAGGAGCATTTGCAATTTCAGCGGGAATATCTTGGTTTTTTTCATCTAATACTGGTTTATCAATTGCATCGATTGCTGCTTGTTGTTCTGGTGTGACCTTATCAACGACAGTTGCAGTAGATGCTTCAGTACTCGCTGGTACTTTATCTTGCTTACTACATGCAGTTAAAACCAAAGATGTAACAAGTACAGCGATAAATACCTTTGTTTGTTTCATAATGTTTTCTACAATATAATTTAAGACAACATCATCATATGACAAAAATATTTCAATTTCATGACTGACGCATGAATAAAAAAGGCAGATTTTATTCTGCCCTTTCAACGATTAAATTTTTAAAAAACTAAGCACGTTCTAATAAAACGGCAACGGCTGGAAGTGTTTTACCTTCTACAAATTCCAAAAAAGCACCACCACCTGTTGAAATATAACCCATTTGATCTGCAACTTGATATTTATCAATGGCTGCTAAAGTATCACCACCACCTGCAATTGAAAATCCTTCAGACTCAGCAATCGCCAAAGATAATGCTTTTGTTCCTTCACCAAATTGGTCTACTTCAAATACACCAACTGGACCATTCCACAGAATAGTTTTTGATGTTTTTATAATTTCAGCAAATACTTTCGCAGTTTCTGGACCAACGTCTAAAATCATGTCGTTGTCTGAAACATCTTCAACTTTTTTAATTACGGCTTTTGCAGCAGCAAGTGAGCCAAGAAAGTCATCAAAGTTAATTTCAGATGCATCCGCAACAACAACATCTGTTGGAAGTGGTACAGATACTTTGGCAGCAATCGCTTTTGCAGTATCAATTAAATCATTTTCACACAGTGATTTACCCACATTAAAGCCAGCAGCTGCTAAGAATGTATTTGCAATTCCACCGCCCACAATAATTTGATCACAAATATCAGAAAGTGATGTTAGTACATCAAGCTTCGTTGATACTTTTGATCCCGCAACAATTGCTACCATTGGTTTTTCAGGAGTTTGTAAAGCGCGCCCTAATGCATCTAGCTCTGCTGCAAGTAAAGGTCCAGCAGCAGCTACTTTAGCAAGTCTTGCTATGCCTTCAGTTGAAGCCTCAGCACGATGTGCTGTACCAAAAGCATCCATCACAAAAACATCACATAGTGCGGCATATTTTGCTGCAAGTTCAGCATTATTTTTCTTTTCGCCTACATTAAAACGGCAATTTTCTAGTAAAATAACCTGCCCTGCAATCACATCTACCCCATCCAAGTAGTCTTTCATCAATTTAACATCTTGACCTAATGCTTCAGTTAAATATGCCGCAACAGGCGCTAAAGACTGTTCTTCTTTGGGTTCACCTTCAACTGGACGACCTAAGTGTGAATAAACCATTACCGCCGCTCCTTTTTCTATTGCAGCTTTAATGGTCGGTAATGCCGCACGTAAACGCGCATCACTCGTAATCACACCATTTTTAACAGGAACGTTCAAATCTTCACGGATAAGTACACGCTTGCCTGTTAAATCAAGATCAGTCATACGCTGAAAGTTCATGTATTGCTCACTTATATGTTAAAATTGCGCTGATTTTAAATGATTATAAAAAAAAAGGTTAGCTACTTTTGTATAAATGCTGGTGAAAGCTTAAGATTTGATTATGATAGTATGCATCAGCAGTAAAAATAGTAACAATATGTCTATACATCCAAATCCAACCATCAACCGCCTGAATGTTCTTGGTAAACCTTTAGCAAGCTGTTGTTACTTACCAATTACAGGTTATTTTAGAAATGGATTCTGTCATACAGCACCAACAGATATTGGTCAACACACCATGTGTGCTTTAATGACATCCGAATTCTTAAATTTTTCACAACAAACAGGTAATGACTTAATCACACCCATTCCTGAGGTTGATTTTCCTGGTTTACAGCCTGGCGATTTTTGGTGTATTTGTGTAACTCGATGGGTCGATGCTTACGAATTAGGTAAAGCGCCTCCTATTAAATTAGAAGCATGTCATCAAGCAGTGTTATCTTATGTTCCGCTTGATATTCTGATGGAATATGCAGTGTAATGAATAAACCTCATCTTATTTTGGCGTCAGGTAGTCAAACACGTAAAGATTTAATGAATCGATTACACATCGACTATGATGTGATCGTTCCCAATATTGATGAATCACCACAAGGTGATCAACACGCCGACGATTTAGCTCAACGCCTTGCGTTTGAAAAGGCTCAACATATTGCAACACAATACCCCCAAGCAATTGTTATTGGTTCAGATCAAGTCGCATGGCGCGAAGGAGCACCTGATATTTTTATTGGAAAGCCGCTAACTGTTGAAAAAGCGATTCAGCAATTACAGGCGAATTCTGATAAAATTGTATACTTTAGTACTGCTTTAAGTGTTCATCAATCTATTACTGGCTTTAAAAAAACTCTTGTTGAACATTACAAGGTTAAATTTCGTAAACTTTCATTAGTTGAAATTGAACGTTATATTAGGCTTGAGCAGCCACTACATTGTGCAGGAAGTTTTAAATGTGAAAGCTTAGGAATCAGCCTATTTGAAGAAATGTCTGGGAAAGATCAAACAACATTAATGGGGATGCCAATGATTCAACTGTGTAATATTTTAAGATCTCTTAATATCCAAATTCCATAACAACTTAACCCTAAAATTTCTATTCTTTTTCCATCATATTTTTATCATTGAAAAAAAAAGAAATCTTTTTACTTTAAAATATGATATCTTTTACAAAACACTACTAACACCGTATAAAAATAAAAACTTTTTTTTTATTACTAGAATATAGTGACCACTCTCATGTGGCATTCAATAATTTTTCCAATAACTCTAAATTTAGCAAGGAATGATAAAGTGAATAATTTAGAAAATTTATTACACGATTTATGTCAAAATCAAGCTTCGGAGTTTACTCAAGAATTTGATAAACTTATTCCAACAATTATAAATACTGTACACTCTCAACACATCTCTGAGGACTATACCTTAATCAAAACTGAATATCTTATCCCCATCAGTGATGCATTATTAAGTTTGTGTCATACCAGTCGTAATTCTGAAGTTTATGAAAATGCACTCAAGCACGTTACTTTTGTTTTGAATACAAAAAAACAACAGCGACTTGAATAATTCAAATCATAAAGCCACTGTTACAGTGGCTTTATGATAAAAGAATATTGCATTAACTGTGACGATATTCTGGTTCATACCCCATTTTAGTTTCAATATAATCAAAACACCATTGGAAAATAAAAGTATAAAGCAAAATACACATGGTTAACCCAAAATCGAGTAAAATAGCTTCAAATATTGCCATTTCCAATGCATATGCAATCATTGGAATCGTAGCAATCATCAAACCGCCTTCAAAGCCAATTGCATGAAGAATACGGACACCAATTGTTCTTTTTAATTTTCTTTTTGCTTCAAATTTCTCAAAAAAATGATTAAAAACCATATTCCAGACCACTGATGTTACTGCCATAATTACCCCTAGAATACCAGTAACTTCCATCGGAATATCAAATATATAGCTTAATGCAATTGCAATGATAACCAACAGAATTATTTCATAACTTAATGCATGAACAATCCGTCTCTTGGAAATCAACATAAAAATCTCTTTGTTGTTAAATATAAGCCCAGTATACTTTCAAATATTTGATATATTAAGTTAGATTCTTTCAATATATTTGATAGGTTAAATCATGAATATCAACCAAGAACAACTTCTCATTTTTAAAACCGTCATAGAAGCTGGTTCATTTTCAGCCGCAGCACGAAAATTATCAAAAGTACCCTCAGCCATTAGTATGTCTATTTCTAACTTAGAAATAGATTTAAATTTACAGCTATTTAACAGAGTCGGTCGCGAACCTATACCTACTGAAGCCGCTAAGGTTTTATATCAAAAAACAGAAAACCTACTCATCGAAATGAATCAATGGAAACAACATGCAAAATCATTAAGTCAGGGCTTAGAAGCTGAGCTCAATATAGTTATTGTTTCTGAACTTTTACATACAGAATGGACTGAATATATTGTTTTACTAGAATCTCAATTTCCAGAATTACAAATTAATATTTTTTCAGCACCGCAAGAAGATGCGATGGAAATGTTACTCAATAATTCTGCACAATTAGCACTTATGTTTGAGCGTGAGCAACTCAATAGCAGCGAACAATTTATCGAACTAAAAGCTGAAACCTTAATTCCAGTTGCATCAATTCATCATGAATTATCACAATATGAACAAGTCAATTATGATCAAATTATGCAAAGCAGGCAAATTGTGGTTGCAAGTCGTGATCGTAATATAAAACCTGAACTCCTTTTTTCAACGCAATCATGGCGTACAGACAACCATCATTCCGCATGTAGTTTAATTTTACGCGGCTTAGGATGGGGGGTTTTACCTTTAGATATGATTCATGAAAATCCCACGCTTAAAGAGAAGCTAAAAATACTTAATATCTTAGATTTCACACCCACCTTTGAGTATTTCGTAGATTTGGTATGGAGCCGTGAAAATGAATTAGGAATGGCTGCTCTTTTTTTAATTAATCACATTAAAAATAAAAGAAAAATTAAATAATTTTAATCTTATTGCTTTTTTACGCTTTTACAATGGTGTGTTTATGCTATATATAAATTAGGGCAATAACTTTAACTTTTAAGAAATAGATACAATGACAACATCTGCATTAAATCAACTCAAGTTGCATACCACCATTGTTGCTGACAGTAGCGACTTAGATGCCATTCAGCAATTTCTCCCATTAGATGCGACTACAAATCCGTCTTTAATTACTGCTGCGGCATCTCAAGCAACAAATCTGCATATTCTTAAAGCTGCATTTGATCAAGCACACCATGAAGGTTATCAACAAGATCAACTTATTGAACGCACCATTGATATTTTAACGGTTAAATTTGGTGTTGAAATTTTAAAACTAATTCGTGGACGTGTTTCAACTGAAGTCGATGCAGCCCTTTCATATGACACAGAAGCAACTATCGTAAAAGCAAAAGAATTACTTTCACTTTACAAAAGTTATGGCATCGAAAAAAATCGTATCTTAATTAAGATTGCGTCGACATGGGAAGGTATTCAAGCTGCAAAAGCATTAGAAGCAGAAGGAATTAAATGTAACCTCACTTTACTTTTTGGTTTACATCAAGCCAAGGCTTGTGCAGATGCTCATGTCACATTAGTCTCGCCATTTGTTGGACGTATCTTAGATTGGTATAAAAAAGCCGATAATGTGCAATCGTATCCTATTGATAAAGATCCAGGTGTACTCTCAGTCAAACAAATTTATCACTTCTATAAACAGCACAATATAAAAACTGAAATTATGGGTGCAAGTTTTCGTAGTATAGATCAAGTTTTGGCATTAGCAGGTTGTGATCTTTTAACAATTGCACCAAGCCTTTTAGCTGAACTGGAACAAGATTTTAGAGTTGTTGAGCATGCTCTTTCTCACCAGCAGTCAGATTTAAATCATCCATATTTGGCTGAAGCCTTAAATGAAAAATCATTTAAAGCCTTAATACAGCATGATTTAATGGCAGCACAATTATTACAGAGTGGAATTGATGGCTTCATTAAAGCACGAGAACAACTGAATATTTCTTTACGCCAAACTTTTGGAATTGATGCACAAATCCATGCTTAATTCTTAATTTAAATGCGATCACTATAGCCGATCTTGTTATACTAGGATCGGCTTTTTTATTTGAGTAATATGCTTGTGTTTGGAATCACAGATTTAGCCACATTTATTGTTGGGACAATTTTAATTGTGATACTGCCAGGACCTAACTCATTATTTGTCATGTCTGTTGCTTCACGCCATGGAGTCAAAGCGGGTTATATTGGAGCTCTTGGTGTTTATACAGGTGATTTAATTTTAATTTTGCTTACTGCACTTGGTGCAGCATCTGTTCTACATGCTTTTCCTTGGTTATTTATTTTATTAAAAGTTGTGGGTGCAATTTACTTAAGCTATTTGGGTATTAAATTATTAATCGCATCTTTTCATACATGGAAAGCCACGCCATCTCCAGAAAAAATACAACAACCACAATCATTAGCGCAAGTAAAACCGTTTAGTACAGCATTAACGATTAGCATTTTAAATCCTAAAGCTATTTTATTTTATCTCTCCTTTTTTGTGCAATTTGTAGATCCACAATATGCGTATCCAGCCATTACATTTACCGTGCTTGCTGGAGTATTACAATTAATTAGCATGAGTTATTTGACCATTTTAATATTTTCTGGTGCAAAACTTGCTAAATTTTTCACTCATCAGTTTAAACTAACGGCGATATGCGTGGCTTGCGTTGGTCTTTTATTTTGTGGATTTGGTTTAAAGCTTGCCACATCTACCCTCTAAAACAGCATCTTTTTACAATAATTGCTATAAAAGAAATCCCACATTAATGTGGGATGATTAAATCATGACTTAATAATAAGCACAGGAATTGGAGATTGTGTTAATACCGTTTGCGCAACACTACCTAAAACCACTTTCTTCAAACCAGTTCGACCATGAGATCCCATAATAATTAAGTCTGCAGATACTTCATCTGCAATATTAATAATACCCTCAGCCGCTGAAACACCATGAATAACTTTAGTATTCACTGAAATTTCATCACGACTAAATAATGATTCAATCTCTTTGAGTCTTAACAGCGCATTTTCTTCAGCTTTCATAAAATATTCTGTAACTGCAGGAGCTACTTTATAAAAGTCTACGCCAATAAAAGGATCGACAGCAATAACGCTCATCACGGTAACGCTTGCATGAATTTCTTTCGCTAAAGATAATGCATTTTCAACAGCGGCATATGAGATTGGAGATTCATCTACTGGAACTAGAATATGCTTATAGGTTGGCATAAATTTACCTTATGTTTTAAGTTTGTTCAGGGATATACAGTTAACTAATCTTTAATAATTAACACAGGCAATTCAGTATTACTTAAAACGTCTTGTGCAAAACTACCTAATAGTAATTTTTGAAAACCTTTACGACCATGTGAACCCATGACAATTAAATCTACATTTTTTTCCGCTGATGCTTTAACAATTGTTTTTGCATTCACAGGCCCTTCAAAAATTTCTGCTTCAGCTTGTGCACCCACATCTTCTGCAATTGCTTTTGCTTCTTTTAAGGCATTTTTTGCATTTTCATGTGCTTGCACAAAATACTCTTTCATAATGGCAGAAGAATAGTAAAAATCAGCATCAGTAAAAGGATCTTCTGCAACAACACTAATTAATGTTAATTTGCTATTAAATGCTTTTGCAATCAAAGCAGCTTCTTTCACTGCTGAATATGAAATTTTAGAGCCATCAACAGGAACAATTATATGTTGATATGACATGATGTAATCTCCATCAGTTTTATTTATGATTTTCACTATATACATAACATATTTTCTCATTTTAGTTAATGCATAAAGTGTCATTAATCAAAAAAAAATATCATTAATTATTTAAATATCAAACAATTAATAAAATTCTAACTGTATTTTACATATTTTTTTAATTTCTTTTACCTTATAAGTAAATATCTTCTAGAATAATTCATCTACATCAGTTCTAGTTCAGGTAATAAACTTGAGTAAAAAGGCATTTTTCACTGTAATACTTTCTGCTTATATTTTTCTACTAACTGCTTGTCAGAGTGTAGAAAAAAATAGTCAAATTATCGCTAGTGCATTTAATACCGCCACTCAAGTACAAAAAAGACTGCTTGATCGACATGCGCCAAAAGATATGCTTATTCACTCAAACATCATTTATATGAACAACCCAACGCTTCACTTTGATTTATATCAACCTGCAGATATTGCTGCACTTGGACAGCGACCAACCATTATTTGGATACACGGCGGTGGCTGGGTTTCTGGTTCAAAAGAAAATGCTCGCGGATATTTCAAACGACTAGCTGATCAGGGCTATAATGTCATTGCTGTAGAATACCAATTTGCCCCTCAGCATATTTATCCTACCCAATTGCAACAAATTAATCATCTATTTAGCTTTATTACTCAACACGCCAAGCAATATTCAATTGATGCAAAAAATTTATATCTTGCGGGCGATTCAGCAGGTGCAAATTTAGCCAGCCATTATGCAGGATTAGTCACAAATCCAAACTTTGCTCAAACTTCAAATTTTGAGGTATCCCTACAGGCACAGCAAATCAGTGGTTTGATTTTACACTGTGGGATTTATGATTTAGAAAGCTTTGTTCAAACAGCACCTAAGAAAATTTGGTTATTTGAATGGGGAATTAATACGCTGACTCAAGCCTATACAGGTGGACGAAAAGATGACACTGCTTTTTTACACAGTCTTTCTCCCAATCAATATTTAACCCCTTCATATCCAGCAGTTTTTATTAGTAGTGGTAATAAAGATTTTTTGACTAAATCCCAAGCTTTACCCTTTGTCGATGCATTAAAAAAACATCAAATCCCCGTTGTTGATGTTTTTTATCCTAATTCAAAAGAATTTTTAATGCATGAATATCAATTTATGATGAGTAAAAAAGCTAGCCAAGAAACCTTTCAAAAAACTTTACAATTCCTTCGTGATACGAGCAAAACTAAAGCTAATATACGGCTTATATCCGAATAAGCCTTATATATTTACTAACAAGAATGTTGAAAATAAGTCAAAAATCTATCTCAAGTTATTTTTTCAATTTTAAAATATGATAGACACTTAAGCCAAATAACAATCCCCAGAATGCTGAACCAATACCAAAAAACTGGACCCCAGAAGCACTAAATAGAAATGTAAGCAATGCTGCTTCACGATCATCAATTGAATGAAATGCAATCGCAAGGTTATGACCAATTGTACCAAAAAGCGCAATACCAGCTAATGCCGTAATGAAAATGCTTGGAAAGGAAAATAATAAACTGGTTAATGTTGCGGCAAATATTCCCATTAAAATATAAAAGAAACCACAGCTAATTCCTGCAATATAGCGTTTTTCTGGGTTTGGGTGTGCTTGGTCATCTAAACTAATCGCGGCACTAATTGCTGCAATATTCACGGAGAAACAGCCAAATGGTGCCAAAATCATTTGAGCAGTACCTGTCCATCCAATTAAATGTTTCACATTAGGCTCATAACCATAACTTTTAATCATTGCTAGCCCAGGTAAATATTGAGAAGCCATATTAATGACAAGTAAAGGTAAGGCAATTCCAAATAAAGCGGCCCAAGAAAAATCTGGAAACATCAATACAGGTATTGCTGGGCTGAACTGAATCGTTCCCAACTGAAACTCCATAAAGAATGGAACCAAAACAATACCTGCTAAAACAGTAACAACAATGCTATATCTTGGCCAAAACCGTTTAGACAAAATATAAGCAATTAAAAGTGCTAAAATAAAGCCCCATTGTGTTTGCATAGATAAAAAAATTGCCACGCCAAATTTTAATAGCACACCAGCCAACATAGCACTGGTTAAACTCTGAGGAATATGCTGTAAAACTTTAGCAAAAACACCCGAAAAACCAAGAATAGCGGTCAACAATCCACAAATTAAAAATGCGCCAATTGCCTCATAAAGACTATAACCACTGGCGGAAGCAATAATCAATGCAAGTCCTGCAGTAGACCAAGACGTTGCAACAGGGTATTTAAACTTCCACGAAAGAATTAATCCACAAGAACCAATTCCGATACCTAGAGCCCAAAACCATGAGGTAATTTGAGCTTCTGTTGCCCCTAAAAGCTGCGCGGCTTGAATGACCAGTACTGAAGAAACACTAATCCCAACGAGAAAGGTTATAAATCCTGCAAAAGCAGCAGGTATAGAAAAGTCTTGGAGAAATCTTTGCATGATTTTATGCATTAACAATACGTCATAAATAATCGCAATATCATACACCCTTCAATTAACTGTTCAAGGATTAGTACTTGATTGCATTCATTTAAAATTCCGCTAACAATTTGCTTTTAATGGATGTAGGATATGCGCTCAGAATTCAATGGGGAATGAATAAATGGCTGAGAGTTGGCAAGAATCTTTAAAAATTTTGAAAGATGGAAACTTACAGTTTCTACATCAAAAAAAATCTAAATTAGAACACAATATTGAAGACTTACAAGAATTAAAAGAGGGACAAAACCCTCATGCTATTATTATTTGCTGTGCAGATTCGCGTGTTTCACCTGATATTATTTTCAATCAATATATTGGAGATTTATTTGTCATTCAAAATGCTGGTAATGTATGTGATACATCCGTTCTTGGCAGTGTACAATATGCTTTACAATACTTAGGCACACCATTAGTGGTTGTTTTGGGACATAGTCTCTGCGGTGCTGTATCGGCGGCACATAAAAATAAGCAAGTTAAAGGGCCACTAAAAAGTATCGTCGATATGATTGATTCACATGTGGTAGCAACCAGTATTGATGATTCCATACGCAATCATGCAAAACAGTCGGCGGAAGAAATTTGTAAATTATTAGAACCGTATGAATCTTTACTTGAACAAACTGTTAAAGTTTTACCTGCTTATTATGATATCTGTAGTGGTGAAGTCGGCTGGCTTAACTAACACCTTAAAAACCAAAAATAAACCAATAAATAAGTTGGTTTATTTATTTTTTAAAAATTTATAAGTCTTAAAATAATTAATTTTATATTAATATTCAAATTATTCTTAACAAAATATTACTTCAAAATTATTTGTGATTCCGTATTTATACACATAATTATAGTTATCACATATTTGTTCTGATCTGACGATAACTCAACTTTATATATGCAATAAATCATTATGAAAGTAAAAAATTGAAATTGGAGACCATTTTATGAGAAATGATATTGGTTTAACTCATGTTGCATTAGCAGCCAAGAATATTGATTTAAGTATCGATTTTTATCGTCGCTATGCAAATATGCATATTATGCATGAACGAATCGACAAAGAAATTGATAAGCGAGTTGTTTGGCTTTCAGATAAAACCAGACCTTTCGTACTTGTATTAGTACAGAGTCAGAATCCAACCCCTATTCTTGGACCATTCGCACACTTAGGCGTGGGTTGTAAAGATCAAGCTGAAGTAGATCAATTATGTGCCCAAGCTAAAACAGAAGGTATACTAGCAAAAGACGCTACTGATTCTGGTTATCCCGTCGGATATTGGGCTTTTATTCATGACCCAGATGGGCATATCTTAGAAATTTCCTATGGCCAAGAAATTGGATTGACTGTACAAAATTCGGAAGAGTAATCCAACATCACTCACTAAGCCCTATACACAATGGGTTTAGCTATAAATTTTAAACTCTTCTATTAAATTGTAAATAACGCCATTTTTATTGTCATTAGATGATTCATATTTATTCATAATACTTGAAAATAGGATTTATATT
Source organism: Acinetobacter sp. ANC 4558 (assembly GCF_002135375.1). Lineage (GTDB taxonomy): Bacteria > Pseudomonadota > Gammaproteobacteria > Pseudomonadales > Moraxellaceae > Acinetobacter. Next base: position 45,662 of record NZ_NEGH01000014.1, read on the forward strand.
AAATAACATACCTACCAGTTGGTATGTTATTTATTGGAATTAGTTATGAGCAATCTTTTACTTGCTTACATTTTACTTGGATGTGCAATTATTGCTGAAGTGATTGGAAGTAGCTTTCTGATTAAATCAGAAGGCTTCACAAAATTATTACCGAGTTTAGTGGTGCTAGTTCTGTTCAGTACCGCTTTTTATTTACTCTCGCAGGTCATTAAAACAATTCCTTTAGGCATTGCTTATGCAATTTGGTCTGGGGTTGGCATTGTTTTAACTGCCATTGTTGGATATCTTATTTTTAAACAAACACTTGATACACCTGCAATGATTGGCATGGGATTTATCATTACAGGTGTTATCATTATTAATCTATTTTCTCAATCTTCTGGTCATTAATGAAAGAAATCCAGCAATCGAAAAAACAACCCCACATTATTCGCAAGCGTATTCTTGAACAAGCCATTATCTTGGCTTCTCAGAGAGGTATTTCTGGCATTTCTATTCAAAATGTCGCTAATGGTGCCGGGGTAACAAAAGGTGGAGTATTTCATCATTTCGCAAATAAACAAATTTTAATTGAAGAAATGATGAATGAAATTTTATATCACTTAGATCTTATGATCGAAAGTACCATTCAACAAGATCATATTGATTATGGTCAATTTACAAGAGCATATATACAAAGCGCATTTGAATCTGAAATAGCTGGACTCGTTTCTCCTTGGTCTGCATTAGCAATGACCATGATTACTGATACAACATTCAATATTTATTGGAGTAAGTGGTTTAATCATAAATTATTACAATATTCCAGCACGGATGACTATCCCGAACTCGCCTTTATTCGACTTGCTACAGATGGATTATGGTTAAGCTGGATTACCAATAGTTTTGATAAAGAAACATGTATTAAATTGAAAACCGATTTAATTAATCGCACTTATTTAACACATTAGACATAACGTTATATCTTAAACTGCTCTTAAAATTTAAATACGAACATCTATCTCCTTACCCTATTGCTCGATAGCTTTATTTAATTTAAAAGGCTCATCAGTGAAGAAACTGATTTTTCAACAATAGATTTTTCAATATTGTCTCTAGCTAAGCTTGAAATACCTGTTAAAAAACTGGCAAATATCGTTGCAATATTAAGACTATTTACATGATGAGGTATTTCTCCTGACTTTATTCCTCTATTTATGCATTCGATAAAACCTAACCTCGTTCGCTCTCTTGATTGACTCAATGCTAAAGCAACATGTAAGTTTTCTTCAGAGGGCGCCATCATTGTACCCAAAGCCACCATACAACCTCGTGGATGATGATCATCATATTGCATATCTATCGACTGTTTTAACGTCAATATTAGGGCTTTTTTTGCTGATAATGTGGTATCCCAAAGTGGTTCAGTTACCTGCCCATATGTACTTATATAACACATTGATACTTCTTTAAATAATTCTTCCTTAGAGCCAAATGCTGCATAAAAACTAGGTGATGAAATATTACCCATTGCGACTTTAAGCTGACTCAACGATGTAGATTCATATCCATACGTCCAAAAAAGATACATTGCACTTTGCAGAGCTTGATCACGATTAAACGCTCTCGGTCTTCCCATCTTTGCCATAAAATTAAACCCATTGCTTCGTGGTCATGTCATGACTTATATACTAATCGATATAAAACTAATTGACAAACAATCATATTTCAACTTTACTTACATACCAATCGATACATAAGTATATTTTATTGTGTCTACTCTCCCTATAAATATTGATGACCCAAAACTTTGGCGGTACTATGTCTAAACTCCCACAGACAACAATGCAAGCAACCGAACAATCTCGCTTACCTATTGCCGCACTGCTCGCATTAGCAATGACAGGCTTTATTTGCATCTTTACAGAAACTATTCCAGCAGGATTACTTCCTCAAATTGCGCAAGGTTTAAATGTTTCAGAATCGGTTGCTGGACAACTCATCACCAGCTATGCCCTTGGCTCATTAATTGCAGCAATTCCTTTAACAATTTTGACTGCCAAATGGCCCAGACGTCATGTTTTATTATTCACAGCTATTGGCTTTCTTATTTTTAATACCATTACCGCACTCTCTCAGCATATTATTTTGACGCTTATTGTCCGATTTTTTGCTGGTGCCGCTGCTGGCTTAGCTTGGAGTCTTCTGGCTGGTTATGCACGGCGTATGGTCCGGCCAGAGCAACAAGGTAAGGCAATGGCGATTGCTATGATTGGAACACCAATAGCTCTATCACTTGGGGTTCCTGCTGGAACATGGCTTGGACAACTAATTGGTTGGAAAATGTCTTTCGTCATTATGTCTATTCTCACCATTATTCTCATTTTTTGGATTCTCATTGCAGTACCTAACTATCCTGGCCAATCTCATCAAAAACAACAATCAATTATGAGTGTTTTAAAAACACCTGGCGTATTCGTTGTACTCAGTGTTGTATTTACATGGATGTTAGCGCATAACATTCTCTATACCTACATTACACCATTTTTAACCCTTTCTAATCTTCAGTCTAATGTGGGTATTGTCTTATTGATTTTCGGCCTAATGGCGTTAATCGGAATTTGGTTTACGGGTCGCACCATTGACCACCATCTAAGAAAATTAGTTCTTGTCAGTTTATTTGCATTTTCATTACTTTCACTCTGTTTAGGTTTATGGAGTAATATCAATTGGATCGTATTTATTAGCATTGGACTGTGGGGACTTACTTTTGGTGGTGCTGCAACATTATTACAAACAGCTTTAGCCGATGCTGCTGGTCATGGTGCAGATGTTGCTCTTTCACTTAATGTTGTTGTATGGAACTCTGCTATTGCTGGAAGCGGAATTTTAGGCGGAATTTTACTGACTGAACTTGGCGCAAAATCCTTCCCTTGGATCATGTGTATCATTCTTATCTGTTGTTATTTAATTGCATATTTTTCAAAAAATGCTGGTTTTGCTCAAATGCGACACAACTAAACTCTCACAAAATAGCATTTATCATTGATTGATTAAATTTGAAGACTTAATAAAGATGCACGATTCTGTGCATCTTTATCAATCAATAATTAAATCCTACTATATCTGATTCATACAGTTTAATTTTACTCAAGACTTATATTGAATAAACTGAACTCATTACTTCATGTTTTCAAATTATTTTCGTCATCTAATCAAAAAAAAGATCACTGTAAACGTTTGCGTCCGCGATAATAAATTAAAAACACCATAAGTAACACACCTATACCTGCAAGTAATAAAACACTAAAACTTAACTTCATGTCAATGGAAGGTCTGACTGCGCAATCAGACGTTACTCGCGGTGCGCTCTACCATCATTTTGGTGACAAAAAAGACTTACTCATTAAATAGTATCTCAAATTAATACTGAAATGGATCAATGTTTAAAACTCATTTCAGATCATGCAAAAAACACTTGGGATGGTTTTTATTTACATTGTCATGCTTATTTAGAAATGGCTTCAAAATTAAAACATCAATTTAAGTCTACATTAAAATATGAATTTTTAGGTAAAAGCTATTCCAGTGCGCTGTTTACTGGAATAGCTTTACAACATATTGATGCTGAATTAAAAAAATCAAGTATTTTTCTTTTAAAATTTTATACAATTACATTATAAATAAAATAATGATCAATTATATGCAACATATATTAACTCTATATCCACAAAAAACAAGCAATGTAAATTTTAGTAAACAACTGAATTATAATAATAATTTTAATATATCTTAGTTATATCAATTTATTTAATCTTCTTTTAAATAATCATTCAATATAGATGTTTACTTTAAAGAACCTTTTACAAAAATTTGCTCAATCAAGGAATAATGTAATGACGTTTAAACAGACACTAAACATTTTTGTTGTTTCAATGTTCGTACTTCCAACAGTGACGAATGCTTGCTCAAGTCTCGCTATTTTAGATACAGAGCATAATCTCTACCATGGTCGTACATTAGAATTATCCAGTGATCTTCCGTCTTGGCTGACCTACTATCCTAAAAATACTTTTTTCCAAAAAAAAGCACCAAATGGACAAAATGGGATCAGTTATAAATCTAAATATGACATTCTTGCCATTACCACAGATGTATATTTCGATGGCGATAATAAAAATGTATTGCAAGGTTTAAATAGTGCTGGCTTATCATTTAGCGCCAATATGATTACCAGTGCAAATATCGACGATCTAAAACCTAACCAATATAAAGACTCAATTCCTGTTACCGCATTTGGAGAATGGGCGCTATCTTTATATGCAAATGTTGATCAAGTCAGAGAGGCTGTAAATAAAGGATATTTTTGGGCACCTGTTTTAAAAGATTTTGGAAATATTAAGGCACCACTACATTATGCATTCTATGATAAAAGTGGTGGAAGTATTGTAGTTGAGGCAAAAAATGGGAAATTTCAGGTTTATAATAATCCAACACGAGTGATGACCAATGGGCCAGACTTTCCTTGGCATTTGCAAAATTTAAATAATTATACCCAATTAACCAATGTCGACCGTTCCTCTTCAGTTCTTGGAAATATTCGTGTAGAACAACCTGATAGTGGAATAGCAATTTCAAACCTACCCTCTTCGGATACCTCGGTTGGGCGATTTATTCGTGGCGTTTATTACACCACATATGCAGATAAACAATCTTCTCCTCATGAGGCAGTCAATACGCTTGCACACATCATGAATAGATTTGATCGAACCAAAAATATTACTACAGACCTCTATGGTGAAAGTAAAACTAAATCGCCAACTTCTATGTCTGAATATACAGTTTGGACAAGTCTATCAGATGTAAAAAATGGTGTAATGTTCATTCGAGGATATAAAGACATTAACTATTCGAAATTTTCTCTTGAGCAATTCAACCAAAATCAACAACCTTATTCTAAAAGAATTAATACAGCAGAACTATAACTACCTTACAAATTAGCCATCAATTTATTCTTTTAAACCGTGTGAAAACACGGTTTAAATCATTCTAAGCAGTTTTCTTAACCCGTCATCCACCTATTTTTCTAAATAGATTTAAATTGTTAGATCAATTTTTCACTTAAACTTACTTAGCTTAATTTTAACTTAGATGTTTTAAAGGGTAATAAACTATTAGAATCGTTATTTAGCGTATGATAATGCATTAGAAAATTCCACTTGTTCATAAAATGATTATGATACTTATTTTAAATCTTCGATTCAAAAGACTCAGATCTTGATCTGAGTCTAATACAGATTACTAAATCACTTTTTTATTCTCACAACTTTCTAAATAATGCTCTAGAGAATCATCTAACGCATATAGCCAAGGCGTGTGATGCTCTTTCGCAATATTCCCTGTCATGACAGAGCGATAAACTTTGTCTCTAAAACTCATGATATTTTCTTTTTTATGCTTTTTCCATTGCATAAAAATTTCATGTACAGCATCGATATCAAAGTCTGGATAATCCGTGGCTGAGATTAACTGTTTAATATAATCGCCTTGAAATTTTGCCAACTCCTCATCCGTAGAAAGATTTTTTTCCGCTTTATGTAATACATGCGTATGATTCTTCATATATTCTATAGTGGGTATAGCAATCTCACCGAATATAATATCTCGTACATACCATGCTTGAGCATCAAACATATTGAAGGTATACCATTGATCTTGCATACCTAAATAAAATAATTTTGGATTTTTTTCCCAGACAACGCCTTGATATAGCCCTTTTGGATATAAGCAATTATGTGTTCTCAAACGTAAACTATTTTCAATAAATGGAAAATGATGTAGATATCCAGTACATAAAATAATTGTATCTACTTTTGCTGAACTTCCATCTCCAAAATAAGCCGTATCTTCATCCACTCGAATTAACCGATGTTTTTCAGACCAATTCTTAGGCCACTTATACCCCATTGCTTTTTTTCGATAGCAGCTATAAATCTGTTTGGCTCCATATTTGTAGCATTGTGAACCAATATCTTCAGCGGAATAACTACTTCCAACCAATAATACAGTTTTTCCTTTAAATTCTAAAGCATCCCGAAAATCATGTGCATGTAGAATTCGTCCATGAAATTTATTAAATCCGTCATAAGTCGGAATACGTGGTGTAGAAAAGTGACCAGAAGCAATAACCACATAATCAAATTGTTCTGAATAATGTTGCTGATTTTCATAGTCTTCAACAGCAACAGTAAACATTTGACAATCTTCATCGTAACTAATGTGTTGTACTGCTGTATTAAATCTAACTAGATCTTTCACATTCGCTTTTTCAACGCGCCCCTTAATATAATCCCATAACACTTCACGTGGTGGATATGATGCAATTGGTTTTTTAAAATGTTCATCGAAAGTATAATCTGCAAATTCTAATGCTTCTTTAGGGCCATTAGACCATAAATAACGATACATACTTCCATGTACAGGATCACCATGTTTATCAATACCTGTTCGCCAGGTATAATTCCATAATCCGCCCCAATCATTTTGTTTTTCGAAACATACTATTTCAGGAACTTCTTGACCTTTGGCCTTGGCTGATTGAAACGCTCTTAATTGTGCCATGCCACTAGGACCTGCACCAATAATCGCAATTCGACTCATTGCTATCTCCATTAGTTTTCGTTCTTCATACACCTCTAATTTTGAGAAAATTTAGGATTATCAATCGATAAAATACAATCCTAAATTTGAATACAACAACTCAAAATAGGATATGAATTAAAAAGAATAGATGTACAACCTATGTAATAACGCTGTACAAATATCAAAAGATTTAAGAGGTTATCATGTTTTTTGATAGATAACTAAACTTTAAGCAAAAAAATAAATTATGAATTTTAAGGACTAAATCGTCTTAAGTATTAAAAATACCGATTCTTGAATTCAATATAACTCAGGACTTTATAATTAGAATGCGTATTTCTACTACATGATTCATATACTTTATTAGATCTAGAAGGTAAAACCTTGACGATATTTATCATCAAGGTATCCATTCTCAGCCAATGAAGATAATCAATTAGGATGATCACGAATTTAGCTTTTGAGCCACTTCGCATCCACTTAAATAGGCGCCATGTACAGTACCAGTATAATTTAAGCTACAATGCTCACCTGCAAAATATATACGATTATCAATTGGTTCATGAAATAATTTTATCATCTCAGAATCATAAGCTAATGATGGGAAACTAAAAGAGCCATAACTATACTCATCCACTCCCCAGCGCGTTATGATTAATTTTTCAGCTTTTCTTGGAAGCATATTTACTTTATGCGCAAGACTATCCAAAATAAACATCCATACTTCATCATCACTTGATTGATCTATAAAATCTGATTGTCTTCCACCAAATAACATTAAATAAACAGGCTTTTGATAAATACTGGATAAGTCTAAAATATTAAAACATATACCATCAGACCAATAAAAAATACTATTCAAATTTTCAGATGCATCAAATTGAAATGAAAGTGGTTTTTTTAACTCAAAAAAGACTTTATTAAATGAACCAAAACCAATATTTTTAATCGCCTGAGTATATTCTTTTGGGAGTTCAGGCGTAAATTGAATAACATTATTTTTTAGCACTCCAGCAGATACTGTAAGTACGAGATGAGATGCTAAATACGTATTATTATGATGGTCTACAATCTTAACATAATCTTTTTCCAGAATAATTTGTTGAATAGTTGTCTTTAATTTAATATTCAAATCATGTGAAATAGAGTTTACAACTTGTACATATCCTTGCTTGAAGATTACTTCGTCACCTAAAAAATAACCTTCAAAATTTGAATAATTTGCAGGAAGTAATTCTAAATTGGTTGCAAATGGATCATTTGCAAGCCGTTCAAAAAAGCTAAATAATAATTCTTTCAAATATTCTTCAGGCAATATTTCACCTGAATAGGTTAATGTAGAAATAATGTCTTTAACAGCGTCAAATGCTGATCGTTTATTTGAATGTGATAAAGCCTTTTCAATTGTTTTGATGTAGGACTGAAACTCTTCAACTTCTTGCCTTGAAAATTTCTCGCCATTGGAATGAAAATATTCAGATTCATCATAATTAAATACCGTTGTTTCTATACCATTTTTCTGAGTAATTTTCCAAATCGGATTATCAATAATGCCATGAATCCAAGATGCACCTAAATCAAAACCATCGGAACCAAAGCTCCTCGAGTCGATACGACCTCCAATGCGTGATCTTGCTTCTAAAACCACAACATTTTTACCAAATTCCTTTAATTTCTTTGCACAAGCTAAGCCCGAAATTCCAGCACCGATAATATAGATGGGTAAATCACCTTCTTGTTTCTCAACGAGCATCATTTTATACACTGATCTTTTTAATATAATTCATCATATAAAGAAAAATTTGGTTCGTACACTTTTATAAAAGCTAAATGGTAAATTTTGAATCATGAAAAATAATTCTTATTCACATACTGTCTAAAAATATGCCCCCCTATTTCACTTACCCTGTTGATCTATACTTAAGTTTATTTTGCGATATGCAGTCATCCGTTGATATTTTTATATTAAAGTGCATCGAATTAATAAAATCTTATAATTAAATTAAGCGTTCAATTAGAAACTTTGCTACCATCCATGTTTTAAAAATATTTGTGATTTTTTACTGTATATGACTTCATCTTATCAGCAACAACTTGATGCAAAAGTTGAACGTATTTCAGCGCAATTTGCCGAATTTAACCCACCTTCACTTGAAGTATTTCCATCGACTGAACAAAATTTTCGTATGCGCGCTGAATTTCGCATCTGGCATACAGATGATGATATGTTCTACGCAATGTTTGAGCGTGATGATAGCCAGCAAAAAAAAGTCGTTCGCATTGATAAATTTCCAATCGCAGACCAAAACATTAACCAACTAATGCCTATTTTACTGGATAAAATTAAAGCAGTTCCTGTGTTAGCAACGCGCCTCTTTGAAATAGATTTTCTCTCTACACTTAAAGGTGAAATGCTAGTTACACTGATTTATCATCGTAAATTAGAAGAAGATTGGGAAATTTCTGCACGTTTACTTGCAAACCAACTCAATATTAAAATTATTGGTCGTAGTCGTGGACAAAAAGTTGTTTTATCTGATGATTATGTTGTTGAAGAACTTCAAGTTTTTGATCGTACTTATGCTTATAAACAAATTGAGAGTAGCTTTACTCAGCCGAATGCAAAAGTTTGTCAAAAAATGCTCGAATGGGCATGTGATGTAGCAGCGCAATCCAATCAAGACTTATTAGAATTATATTGTGGTAATGGAAATTTTACCTTACCTCTTTCCACTAAATTTAACCGCGTTTTAGCAACAGAACTCGCAAAATCATCTGTATATGCTGCACAGTGGAATATTGAAAAAAATAATATTCAGAATATTCAAGTTGCCCGTTTATCTGCTGAAGAGTTTACGCAAGCTTACAATGGGGAACGCGAGTTTAGGCGTTTACAAGAAGCTGAGATTGATTTAAGTAGCTACGACTTTGATACTGTTTTTGTTGATCCACCACGCGCAGGTATTGATGATGATACGCTAAAACTTTTACAACGTTTCAAACGTATTATTTATATTTCCTGTAATCCAGATACCTTATATGACAATTTACAGACTTTAAACCTCACCCATACAATCACCAGATTTGCTTTATTTGACCAATTTCCTTACACACATCATGTAGAGTCTGCTGTTTTACTTGAAAAGATTTAAACAATTTATTTCATTGTAAATGCATTAAAAAGATCATGATTAATATCTATGTTCTTTTTAATGCAAAATAACTACGTGTTTTATATAAATAAAATAATATATTTTTAAATTAAAAAAAATTATTTAGAACACATATTTTTACCTAATCTCCTTATTGATGAAGAATTAAAGAGTTTTCGCTTGCATTTTTTTTTATTTTGTTTATATTTCGATCTATGTTTGGTTGCGTATGTAGGCTCTATGAGTTTTTGGCAAAAGTTGTTTTCTGATGAACAACAAAACGAGCATAAAAATCAAATTGCTTGTGTTGAAAATGATTGCTCTTGTAAATCTAATGAACAACTTGTTGAAGCATTGTTAAATGCAACAAATGAAGATGTCATCATTGGAATTAAAAAAGTTCTTGCTTCTCGAGGCTATAGCCGTAAAGAGTTAAATGATCTGCAGCATCTACCGTTACAATAACGATGGATTCAAAAGGTACTTAGAGCATCTAAGTACCTTTACAATAAAAAATCAAATCTTGTATTCAACAATTTATTTATTGTAATGAATCCGATACAAATAATGAAATCCTTTATCTCTCTAAGTAATTATATAATTCTGCATTATCTGACAATTATGTTCGCAAAAATTGGCAACTCACAGTAAAATCATATAAGAAATCACATTTATTACTTCAAGTGGTTAAATTGAGGATGCTGAAGCTTAAACAAAAGCAACGATACCCCTTAGGGGCACATTTAATCGTTAAACATTTTGGTTATAGCCATCATGGCATATATGCAGGTCGTGGACGCGTAATTCACTACTCTGGATTCGCTCATTTATTCAAAAAGCATCCGATCGAAATGACCTCAATGGATCAGTTTAGTTTCGGAAAACCTATAAAAATTCAACACTATACGAATCCTCGATTTCGAGGTAAATATGTTATTCGCCGTATGCGAAGCCGCATGCATGAAAATAATTATCACCTGATTATTAATAATTGTGAGCACTTATGTACTTGGGCAATTACTGGGGTAGAAAGTAGCCCTCAAGTGCTTAAAATGATGAACCGCTTAACAACAATAGGATATGTAAGTTCAGTTATGAGTTATATGAATAGTATGATTTTAACTGTTACAACAACCTGTTTTGCACTGGTATTTTATATCAAGAAAAAATTACGCCAAAAAGCTAAAATGAAAATGCCAGCTCATCTTTATGTAAAAGACAAAGAACAAAAAAATCAATACAAATGAAATTCTATTACACTTCAAATATTGCATTTTAAATGTTGATATTTACTCAATTTTATAAATATCATCATCTTATTAGAAAAAATTATTAAAATAGTTTTTATATAAAGAATGCCCATCCATTGATGAGCATTTATTCTTTCAATGATTAAAGCTCTCATAGCATTACTTACTAGCAGGAAGCCCCAACTCACTATCTTTTGCAAAGATAATAGACGCAAATGCTGTCAAACCAAGACTTAGCGGCACTGTATAAATCCATAGTAGTATATGCAAACGACTCATTTCTGAAAGTGAGAAATGGATGATCAACGCTGCTAAGATCAGAATACTAAAAAGCACAATTGCAAATCGAATGACAAAATTTTTAGGCATATTTCCTCTCATTAAATTCTAATAATAGAATTAAGCATACACTTGAAAGCTACTGATTTATAGTTATTTTCAGTATTATATACAAAAATATTAATTAAAAAATAAAAGGATTAATCCTGTATTTTTAAGGTAATACCAATTTAAAGGCTAACTCTTTGTAAAAACAAGATGTATTTTTATTAAGCAATAATTACTTCTAATTTTTGAAGTAATATTCTATTGATCATTACTTTTATTACATCAATATTTCACTAGATTTTCTTTTACTCTAAATTTTCAATTTAGAATCGATCTATAGTTCATTATATTTCCCACAGATTTAAGCATCAAAAGATGTTTATCAAGGTATACCATACACTTTCATATACAAACTTCTCATAATTTTATAGAAACTCCACTTAAAATTATTAAAAATAAATTGATCTCTTATTAAAAAAATAGCTTAACGTATTTATTAAAATCAATATTTTTTATCGAATGGTTAACTTAAGACTCTATAAATTAAACATTTTATAATTATTTTAATTTTCTATTTGCAAAAAAAAAATAACCATGTATATTTTTCAAAAACAATAACTGAGTAAAAAATTAAAATAAAATATTTTAAACCTGCAAATCTTGGGAGAGTTTGTAGGTTTTTTTTAGTTCATACTAAAACAGCAGTATTTAGACCTAACTGTTTTAGTACAAAGATTTGGTTAACAATCATATTTATTTTTCAGATCATGATTTATCTATTTATTCATAAAAATAAGTCATATTTTTTGATATCTTAACATTGTATTTTTTATATTCATTTTCACCAGTTTTACAAAGAATATTCACCATTTTATCTTTTGTAGCACTTAACATACATTTACCTTCAATAGAAAATATATTTTTATCTAAAGTATTACTATAAAATGTAATTTTACGATCAATTTGAAAGCCGTCAATTGTTGACGGCAAGTTAGTATTCGAAGTTCCTGTATCAAAAGAACACCCGATAAAAACACCACTAAAAATTATGCTAAGTGTAAATAATATAAATTTCATGATACAGACTTCTCCTGAATTTTTAAGACCAAGTATGACAGCGCCCTGATACTTAAATAAAAATTAATCGTTACTTTAAATCTACGCTTTCAACTAGATGAATAAATAAAGTAGTTTCCCTATAAATCAAATATAATCAATATATTAACATTAAAGCACGCGCTTAGATTTGCTTAATACAATATAATATAAATAATGTAAATCTAGACCTTAGTACATTTAGCTTTTTTACATCAATATCCCCCCACACTGATCACAATTTATCCAAAACTGATAATCACAAGTACTAAATCAAAGGCAATCGCGTTAGAACTAAAGTAAAAAATATTTATAAAACCAAATTCCAAGCCCAGTAATTAAAAGACCAATGCATGTATAAATGATATTGATTATCTTTCTGTATTTTTTCATAATAGAACTTAGTAGGCTATCTTTACTTATTTTTATAAATATGAATATATAATAAAAGAATCATTCATTTTACGTCCATTATTTAAATTCACGGCAAACCCTCTATCAATCTATAAAAACAACCTGTTTAAATATCATTGCATATGCCTAGTACTCAAAAAACTACATCTTTAAGTAATAAAAATTGTAATTGATGCGATTTACAAAGCTTTTGAATACTTTATAGTTATCTATTAGATCTCTTTCATAAGTCAAAAAATGACCTATCTTTTACTGATTATTTGTATCGTAGAGTTTTAAGTATTCATGCTTAATCTGTGGATGAAATACATCGGTTCAAAGCTGCTTTCTGAAGAACAATTCAAGCGGTATACCGGCATCTCATAGTCAACTTTTTATTTGATAGTTGAGCAAGTGAATAAACATATTTCCGCTAAAGGCAGACCATCAAAGTTAAGTATTGAAGACCAGATTTTAATGTGTCTGCGCTATTGGCGAGAATATCGAACTTCATTTCATGTTGCCACAAGTTATGGAGTTTCAGAACCGATAGCTTCAAGAATTGTACGTCATATTGAGGACTGTTTGGTTCGATCCAATCTATTTAACTTACCGAAAAAATTGCCCGAAGGTGCAGGCATTGACTGGAATGTTGTAATTGTAGATGCCACAGAAATACCCATATAAAGTCCTAAAAAACAGAAGAGTCGGGATCAAGCATGTATTTGGCAGTTTAAAAATATTCAAAATCCTTGCTGAGCGATATCTCAACCGAGGTAAAAGACTTGGTTTAAGACTCAATCTAATTGCTGAAATTTATAACATGGAATTGAAGAATAAATGACTTATGAAAAAAGTCTAATAATTATACGATATTTACCGCCATTGATATCAGAAACCATTTAAATAGGAAAAAGTTGATCCGTTTTTCTTAAATAATAATCAATCCAATTTTGTAAATAAGAATATGGATATGACAACTTATATGGTCTCATAAAATCAACAATATCTTGATATTCTTCTTGAGGAAGTGGCCCGTACTTAATTAATTCTTTAGGAGCAATCTCATGATCTATACCCAAATCAAAACCATGCATTGAAGCCAATTTTGCATATATCAAAACCTGTGGCTGTAAATAAAAATCATAATACGCAAGTGTATATTTAGCTGTGTCTTGAGCAATTTTTTTAATAAAAAATGGCTCTAATGTCTTTTTCATCCCTTCTAAATCTTGCTCTGCAAATGCAATATAAAGTTGGAAATCATATTTTCTAAGTTCAAGTTCTTTGGCAAATTGCTTAATTTTTGGTATTGGAGCATCAATAACTTTCTGACTGCGTTGTTTTAAACGTTCTAATTGTTTACCTTCCAACATCAGTAGAGTGTTGTAAATCATTTGACGGTTTAAGCCATATTCATCTTCTAATTCTTCAGTGTCATTCGCAACTTCTTCAATATTTCGAATTAAAAAATCTCTGATTTCAGTACTATCACTCATCAGCATATGAAACATGGGGGCTTTAACATTGTTATAATCCGAACGAAAAAAGAAAGGCATAGGATCATCACGAGTCACACTATTTAAAATGCTTAACTTAGAATAAACATAAGCTAGTTTTTTAAATTTTTTTAGATCCTGATCAAATAACCAAGCACCAACCATATGTGCATTAACCTCGCTTGAAAAATAATACATTACTACAAATGGATTTCCATTGAGCCTGTTGCATACCAATAGTCAGAGATTTCCCCATTACATAAGATATCTTTCATAAATCAAAAAACGATCTATCTTTTGCTGATTATTTGTACCGAAGAATTTTAAATATTCATGCATAATTTGCGTATGAAATACGTCGATTCAAAAAAGCTTTCTGAAACACAGTTTAAGCGATATACAGGCATCTCATGCTCAACCTTTGATTTAATGGTTGAACAACTGAAAATGCATGTCCCTACTAAAGGTAGACCAACCAAATTGAGCATAGAAGATCAAATCCTTTTGTGCTTAAGTTATTGGCGTGAATACCGAACATTGTTCCATGTCGCTACAAGTTATGGTGTCTCAGAGCCTACTGCTTCAAGAATCGTCCGCCATGTAGAGGACTGCCTGTATTTAATGTACCGAAGCATTTGCCTGAAGGTGAAGGCATCGACTGGAATGTGGTGATCGTAGATGCCACGGAAATTCCAATACAAAGGCCTAAAAAAACAGAAGAAAAGTTATAGTGGCAAGAAGAAAGCACATACTTTCAAAGTACAGACCATCATTCATTATAGAACTCAGCAAATTCTGAATTTATGCACAAGTCGTGGTGCTGTACATGATTTCGAACTCTTTAAACGAAACTTGAATCAGATTCCTACAGGTGCCTTTATCCTTGCAGATAAGGGTTATCAAGAGATCTATACAATGTATCCAAATAGCTTATTGCCTCTAAAAGCAAAGAAGCGCTGCAAACTAGATCCCGAGCTAAAACTTTACAATCAAGAAATCAATAAAAGAAGAATTGGAATTGAGCATGTATTTGGCAGTTTAAAAACCTTTAAAATCCTTGCTGGGCGATATCGTAATCGAGGCAAAAGACTAGGCTTAAGATTCAATTTAATTGCTGGAATTTATAATATGGAACTGAGTAAAAAATGACTTATGAAAGAACCTTATAGTTTATTAATATAGTCTTAACCATATTTAGCATCCAATTTTTTAGGATTTTTTGCACATTGGCAGATTTCCCCTATACTTTACATATACATCCTTCTCGCCATTTAGCTGATTCTTCTTTAATGAAATTCCCGTTGCTTAAAATGAAAATCAATCATAATTTTTTACAACATTTCTTATTTTAATTTCAAACCCCTTCAAATTAATTTGAAAAATCTAATGCTTTAGGTATTTCTTTTAATTCACTATTAAAGTTAAATTCTGAATCTTTAAAACGAATTTTAATATTGTGTTTTTTTACATAAAAATCAATAATATTGAGTATTTCATAATAATCATCATTTTTTTTAATCTCAATACTCCAAGATAATTTTAATTCTTTTCTGCTATTTATAATACATCTATACATGATATTATTAGAACTGTAATCAACTAGCTTTAGAAAGTAGATATCTTCTACATCATTCCAGTTTAGAAACTTTTTTTTCAAAAATAATGTTCTAAATGAAGCTCCATATTCATTAATATAAATTGGGAAAATCATTGCAGAACCAAATATCACTAGTAAAAGAGCTCCTATTACAGTAAATAACAAGAGTAATATGTTAAGAGTCCCATTTAAAAGAAGGTTATCAACCCCTTCTCTAAATACAAAAAAACATAAAAGAATAAATACAACCATCATTAAAATAGTCATTATTATGTGTATAATGATATCACTTGACCTATAGATAATATCAGGCCCATTCATATATTTATTATGATTAACATTTTTATTATTTCTTTTGAACATTATTATTACCTTTAGGTTTTACTTTTTGGATTTTTTCGGCTCCAATGCCTATTACAGCAGAATTAATATCAACAATGATATTTGCAACTTTAGAATTTGTTCCAGAAGACGAAATTGCAGCTCGACCGCTAATTTTTGGAATTAGTGCCCCAACAACTCCCGATTTTATAATATTATTAGTTAAAGGATCGCTATTTAAACCATTATTAATAAAAGTTCCTGCCATTCCACCAAATCCTCCCACTCCAACTTCTGCTATTCCTCTTCCAAGACTACTTCCTAATTTTCCAACAACTTTCCCCCCTAAATACTCAGTTAATACTCCAACTCCTGCACCCTTGCTATGACCAAATGGTGCAAACCAATCAATAATCCATAGACGATCACCACTTTTCCACTCGGAAATTGCTAATGGCTGCCCCAAATTTTGAATATATTTCTGCTCTATTGCTTCATCTAAAAATGCCCAACTGACATAGCCAATAACTCGTTCATTTTCAATAAACACTGCAAATTGTCGATATTGTAAAAATGGGACTGTTCGACTCATGAAGTAACTTAATGGCGCATTTTTTAAAGAGGGAACATACTGCCATAACCAAACCAGTGAGCCTAAAACCTCAGCCTCACTCCAATGCTCAACAGGATAATGTGATGGTGCTATAACACTGATATTTCCAATCTTCATCAACATTTCTCCTAAAAGGTATAGCTCGTACTAAAGCCATAATTCATATCGAAGTTTTGGAAATATTCCGGTTTCTTTAATGGCTTTGCTGCAAAAACATCATAGTAAAAGGTTCCACCAATCTTGACCTGACCACGAAATCCAATTGCAGAACCAAGCAAAGTTTGACCTAATAGCCACTCAGCTGATTGACCAGCCACATGTCCCGCATCGAAAGCAACATAAAACTGATGTGAAGGTAAAAAGGCAAAACCAAAATCATTACGCCAATAGAAACCACGATCTGCAGATAAAGTTAAATCACCATTAAAGCCACGAACTGTATAACGTCCACCAATTGAAACCCGGTCTTGTACACTTAAAGGTGTGTTGTTGTATTGTCCATGAAAAGTACTGGCGTAGTTAAATTGTTCGTTGCCAAGTTTGAAAGGAATTTGTAGATTGGCATCTAATATCCAAACTTTCATCCGAGATGTGCCTTCATTAAAGGCCTCTTCAGGAGCAACTAATGAACTCAATGCTCCTGTTCCCCGTTTATACCCAACACCTAAATCTAAAATGGCAGATTGAATATATTCACGATGATCAATATTAAATTGCCATCCTGCAACATCTCGTCGTTGTATGGTTAACTCAGCATCATCAATAAAGCTTTTAGAATTACGATGCCAACCTTTTAATGTTGCACTGGTTTTTCTTTTTACATCGCGATACAGCAATTTCGTGAGTGCGAGCTCTTGATGATGACTTTCACCATTGTAGTTATAAACGTTATTTGCCCCTGCAACTGCTTGATCATAGTGATAACGATTAATGTTGGCGCTCACCAGCCAATTCTTATAAGGGACTGAATAATGAATGGCATAGTTATTGGTTCCACTATCGACTGTAGTCCCATTTTGGTCAGTAATCGATTGCTGATCTGCGATATTCCGTCCAAAGGTAATATAAAATAAATCACTTCGAAACAAAGGATTATCCAAAGATAGTGTCAGATTGCCCTGATATTTACCCGTTTGTCGACTACCTGCATCATCGATACTCAATGTGACACGAGCAGGAATGGTCCGTTGTTGCCATTTTACAATCACATCACTTTGATTCGGTGCAGCTGCAGGAACAATTTGAATATCTGCTTCAACGGTAGGCACACGTTTTAAATTTTCTAAACCTTGTTCTAATGCTCGTAGATTAAGGACATCTCCCTTTTTTAATGGGAAAATATTTTTAGCATATTGAATACGACCTGCATGGGTATGAATATCATCGCTTAAATCAATTTTAATCTCACCCAATAAACCTGGGATCACCGTCAGTTTAAGTTTGCCTGAGCTTAAGTTTTGTGGAGCAACTAAAATACGCGTGGTGGTATAACCCTCCCCAATAATCAAGTTCTGTGTTTGGCTCATCAGCAGATTAATTCTCTGCTCCCCCATACACAAACCATCTTTAAATTCTAATTCTTTTAAAGTCTGTTTTAGATATTTTTCAAAACGGATGCTCATATCTCCGTTTAATTTGACTTGATGAATCGGAAAACAATTCTGATCTTCAATTTCTTGAAATGTAATAGGTGATTTATTTTGTGCTTGTTCTAACAAGACATCTCGTTGTGGTTGAGTAATTTTTTCAAGTTCGGTTTGGCGTTGTTGATTCTGAATTAAACCATCAACGGCTGGGTCAAAATCCTGTGCTAAAGATAGACCAGATATACTAAAAGCACAGATTATTAAAAAGACAATCTGGATTTGTTTTTTATTGTTATACATTTTATTTTTTATTCTAATAAATTGATTTATTTTACAAAACAATAGCATATTTTATAAAAATTAATCAATAATTTAAATTTTTATATATTTTATTAACAATCATATTAGAGTTCTTTCATGAAATACTTCGTTGTTATTTCCCTCTTCAGTGAAATTTTTTATAACAAATATTAATCAATACAAATATCACTAAATATAATGTGCATGTAATTCAATAGATTATTGATACGCATAAACAATCTTTTTCACATGAAGTATACAAAAATGGATGATTAAGTATAAATATGACTAGATCTCTTACAATTCATTTGAGATTATCCGCTATACAGTTACAAACTCTAGGGATATTATGGTTTTGTTGTCTTATGTCCGACTCATGATCTAAGACATTCCTCGTTGTAAGCTCCCCTTACAACGGGGTTTTTTAATTCTGAATGCTTTTAATAATAGATAATTTTAAACGTAAAAATTCGTTCAACTTTTGACTGTAATCATCTCTAGGGCTTGTGCTTCATAAATATCAAAAACCAAATAGTTAATCTATATTCTCATCATTTGCAAGAAAAGAGGATGTACATTGGAAATGAGGTACACCGATATAAACTACAAGCAGGAAGATGTTTTTTCTAAAATTTAATACTTAAATTCTATTTAATTCCATATAAAAATTATGGTATTTTGGGTCTCATAATTTTATTTATAGGGATACTGAATCATGATTAATAAATTCCTACCAACTTTAGAAAAATTTCAAGAACTAGAAGATCAATATATTGAATACTTTTCCACTAAAGGTGAAAAAGATGTTTTAGGTCGAGTCATTTCAAACATGAAAGGAACTGTTGAAATTCAAGCATCACAAGGTGTAGATGCATGGTTAGCTTATGGTACTTATCTACCAGCTGTAGAACGAATCATTGCATTACACCAAGGTGAAAGTGAAGAAGCATTTTATATCCGTACCAAATATCCAGAAAAAATTGTCAATGCCTATACCATTCCAGAGCATGATATTGCGACACTGATTGCAGCAGATAAATATAGTCGAATTCATCAACATACCGTTCCCGTCAACACCAGTACTTGGCCTTTAAACGATGATGGCTTACATATAGACTTATTAGATTTCAAAAATCGCCTTAAAGCAAATATTTGAATTTTATTCACGTAATCTCTGAACTTTTTATAAAATTTCTCTTTTCTGAAAATCGCTTATAGAAAGTTCATTTAATTGACCTCTCCATATCCATTTTAATTTTGATTCAAGAAATACATCTCCTTCAAACCAAACAAATAATCCTTCCATCATTTGTGGCCAATCTTCTTTACTGACTTCATGCTTGCCAGAAATCACTGCTAAAATTGCAGCAAGAATCGTATCATGACTGACCGCAAGGCTTAAACCATTTTTTTGTTGAGGATGAGTGTTATAAATAAGTTCAAGGACATCAACCACCCCATGTATTGGATGTTTCATACCTGGCAAAGCATTATTAACAAAACTATTAATAAACCCAATGGCTCCTTGTTTTTGAAAATATGGACCTGCTTTTTGAATATCCAAAACAAAACTTCCAGGTTCAACCAACAAGCCTTGTTCTATAATTTCAATATAATGAGTATGGTTTTCAGTACCAGTTACACGATCTGCGCCTTGAATCATTAATGCAGCAGTATCAACACAGCGCTGGATTGGACTGGAGATACAATGCTCAACCACCCTATCGGTATTATTAATTAAATAAGCACCCCATTCTTCTGCTAATTCACGCCCCTGATAGGTTAATTGTAAATCATAACCAGCTAAGCCTTGTCCTTCGGCAATCTCTCGAATTGAATGTCGTGTAAATAAAGTCACAGGCGTCTGTAAATTTGGCAATAAATCTAATGCCTTTAACATGCTTGGAGGGAGCAGCTTAAGTGCCATAATGAGCTTAATTTATCAATTTATTCTACTATAACATGAACTAAGTATTTAACTTAATCCTCTTCGACGTAAGTTCTAGTGCTTCTAATGCAATATTTTTCATTTTATTATTCCTATACGCGATAAAACCTTGATTGATTAATGTTTGTCTTTGATTATATTGAAATGGTCTTCCAGAAAAATCAATCAATCCCCCATTTATACGCTCCAATAAACATTGTCCCGCACTCGTATCCCACTCACAAGTTGGATGAAATCTTGGATAAATATCGATTTTCCCCTCCAGCATCATACAAAACTTATAAGCACTTCCCGCTTTTAATATTGAGTATTCACATAACTGAGAAACCATTTGTATATATTCTTCATAGATTGATTTGCTTTGACCACTTTGACTTAATCCGATACAAACAATGGAACGATCGACATTGATAATTTCATCAAAAATAAACCACTGTTTCAACTGATAATTAAACTTTAAAGGCAGTCCACTTTCTGGCGCAATATACACAGTATATTCAGAAGGAATTGCCAACATAGCCAAACTTGTTTGACCAAACGCGACCTGACTTAAATTAATCGTAAACTCAGCACGTTGATGTAAAAATTCTTTTGTTCCATCTAATGGGTCCAGTAACCAAAATTTATCCCAATGAATTCGCTGTCCATGTTCACCTTCTTCAGACAAGATAGGTAAATCTGAAATATATTCCAATTGCTCAATCATATATTGATGAACGCGATAATCTGCTTGTGTTACTGGTGATGAGTCTAACTTTTGATCTATATTAAATACACTACCTGTACAATATTTTTGATATTCATCTCTTAATATTTCACTGGCATTTCCAATGATAGAAACCAATTGTAAAATCAAATCATTTGTTGGCGCATCAATTAATCTAAACATCGTTTAATTCTACTCTAAAATTTAACAGGATAAATTTGCCTTTTATAGTGCAGTAAAAATAAGAGATTTGTCTAGAATTCAAAATTTTATTCTTATTTTATATCGGTTTTATCATAAAACAGCATATATAAATAAAATAATTAGCCCAATGGAATAACACTGGGCAGAGGTAAAGTTAAACTAAACATACTATCTATCATTAAAGTTGAATGAAAAATAAATTATCGCACTTCATCTGCTTGCATATGTAAAAGTGGATAAGGTTTGCCTTGGTTATCTAATTCTGAGCGGCCTATCACACGGAATCCCACTTTTTCGTAAAAACCTACCGCCTGGTAATTTTGTTCATTTACATCAACTTTTTTGATTCCTAATTCAGACTGAGCAAAATCAATTAAAACTCGCCCAATTCCTGTTCCTCTAAATTCAGGATCAATAAATAACATTTCGATATTATCATCGCTTGTTCCTATAAAACCTAAAACTTTCCCATTTTGAATAAATTTATATAACAGTACATGATGAAAATATTCATTTAATATGAGAGGTTTTAAGATATCAATCTCTTCTATAGGTAAAAAATCGTGGGTTGCTTTTACCGATCTCTCCCAAATATTAATCAATATTGGAAAATCTTCTATAGTTGCAATATTTAGCATATGATTGCCTAAATATTCGATTTTATCACATTAAATCAAGGTTATATAAAAAAATATTCATTTTAAATAAGAAAAAAATCTATGTAAAATTTGATTTTATAAATTAAGTTCATATAATTACTTTACATCGCTTCAGGGCGGGGTGTGATTCCCCACCGGTGGTAAAATTGAATATTATTATATATTTAATAAGCCCACGAGCAAATTCAAAACATCATTTGCAGATTTGGTGAAATTCCAAAGCCGACGGTATAGTCCGGATGAAAGAAGACGGTGTCATGTGAAAAATAATATATTAATCATGATAAAGATTAGTATGATTCATTTGGCATATTTTTTTTCCAGTCCTGAAATGTTCATTGATATTTAATTTTATACAAGAGCGTTTCAATGTCTAATTTAACTCACTCCGAACAAATCCTTTCTTACCTTGCTAATTCTGAACAACGTATCACTCAAGCCATTCAAGATATTAAACAAGGGAAACCAATCCTTGTTATGGATGATTTTGATCGTGAAAATGAAGCTGATTTAATTGTTGCTGCTGAAACGTTAAACGTTGAAACAACGGCGCAAATGATCAGAGATGGTTCAGGAATTGTCTGTTTAACGCTGTCCGAAGAATTAGTGGAACAACTACAACTTCCACCAATGGTTAGCAATAACTCCAGCCAATTTAAAACTGCATTTACCGTGACGATTGAAGCTGCACAAGGCGTAACAACGGGTGTTTCAGCAAAAGATCGTACGACTACAATTCATGCCGCAATTAAAGACGGTGCTGTACCAAGTGATTTAAATAGACCTGGGCATGTCTTCCCTTTACGTGGGCAAAATGGTGGTGTACTTACGCGTCGCGGACATACTGAAGCTTCAATTGATTTAGCGATTCTTGCAGGTCTAAAACCTGCTGGTGTGTTATGTGAACTCACTAATCCTGATGGAACAATGTCCATTGGAAATGAAGTGATTGAGTACGCACAAAAGCATGATCTGACACTTATTACCATTGATGAGCTTGTTCAATATCGAATCAAACATAAAATCTGAATAGATTGAAACGTCATTACGCGAATACAAATTTGCTTTAGCGTAATGACATACAAGATGAAAATATTTTTATCTGTACATGTACATGCAACGATGCTCAATTTAAAAACTTAAATCGCAAACTCTGCTCTTTACGTTTTTAATATGTTTCTTCAATATAAAACCCATCCTAAGATGGGTTTTATTGTTATTGATTAAAAAATATAAACCATTATCACTTACTCAACACTGAGCATACTCGATAATGTCTCACTCACATTTTTTGACTTAACCAATGGTTTTAATGCTTCTAACGCTGTTTTCACATCTGTACGTTGAGGTTCAGCCAACGTATACCAACGTGATAAAACTTGTAATAAGCGTGAGCCAATAATCGGATTTTTCTCATCTAAGTATTGAGCCAAATCAATAAAGTGTTGAATACCAAAACTCCACGTATTCACTGGGTTTAGATTTAAACCACCACTCACTGCACGAATCCTGTTAGGAATTGATAAATCATAATCTTCGTGTTGCGTTAAGGCTTTTATACTGTCCGCATTTGCATTTGGATGCGCTGCCTGAACCATAAACCACTGATCCATTGACAAAGCTTCATCTTTAAACCGATGGTAAAAGTCTTGTAATACTGCTGATGCTTGCGGTGCATCATTCCAAACCAATACACGTAATGCACCTAAACGTTCTGACATATTAGATGTATCGTTATATTGTTTTTCTGCCAGTACAAATGCAGACTGATCTCCTTGACGAGCCAACATTGCTAAAAGAATATTCTTTAATGCGCGTACGCCCATTGCTTGAGAAAACTCACGCTGTACTTGAGGATCCAATGCCAAATATGTTTCTTTACTAAATGTACCAAACTCATTTGCTAACCTATTTAATAAGGTATTTCGCTTTTCTTGAATTGAGGATGGATTGTAATTTACATCAATACGACTGCCTAAATAACCTTCTGTTGGAACATCAAACAGACGAGAAGCCAATAACGGATCTTTTTCAATTAATGTTGGCAACGTATCTTTCATGGCTTGAATATAAACCTCAGCATCATGATCATTCAATAAAATACGCTCAAGTAGAGCTTGAGTGGCTTGCCATTGGTTAAAACCATTGGTTTCAAATTGAAGTAAAAAAGCTAAATCTTCATCTGAATAATTAAACTCTAGATTCACAGGTGCAGAAAAATTACGAAGTAATGATACTACTGGTGCGGTTTTTACATCGGTAAATACAATTGTTGCTTGATCTTGATCGAATAGATAAACACCATCTTTTACCTCATTTTCAAATAATGCAGCTGAATGCAATACCAATTGCTCGCCTGTTTGCGCATCAAACAATGCCAATGCCACAGGAATCGGTACAGCTTTTAAATTTGGATATTTACTATTCTCTTTTAAACTCTGTTTAAAACTCAACGTATACGTTTGTGCCGTTGGATTATATTCACCTTGTGCTTCTAGTTTTGGTGTTCCTGGTTGGTTATACCAGGTTAAGAAATTGGATAAATCAATACCCGAACCAGCCGTTAATGCAGCGACCCAGTCTTCAACAGTCACAGCTTGACCATCATGACGTTTAAAATACTCATCGGTACCTTGACGGAATTTATCTTTTCCAAGTAAAGTCGCCATCATTCGATTTATTTCTGCGCCTTTTTCATAGACAGTGGCTGTATAGAAATTATTAATTTCAACAAAGTGATCTGGACGTGGCGGATGAGAGAGTGGACCCGAATCTTCTGGAAATTGATGTGCTTTCAAAACAGCCACATCATCAATCCGCTGTACCGCGGCAGACTGTAAATCCTCAGAGAAAGATTGATCACGGAAAACGGTTAAGCCCTCTTTTAAACACAACTGAAACCAATCACGGCAAGTAATGCGGTTCCCTGTCCAGTTATGGAAGTATTCATGTGCGATCACAGACTGAACACGCATAATTGCAGCATCTGTTGTATATTCTTCATCTGCAAGTACACATGAAGTATTAAAAATATTTAAACCTTTATTTTCCATTGCACCCATATTAAATGCACTGGTTGCAACAATCATATAATTGTCTAAATCGTATGGGCGTCCATAATGTTCTTCATCCCAACGCATAGAATGTTTCAAAGCTTCCATTGCAATATGACATTTTGGAATATCTTTTTCTTCTGCATAAATCTCTAATGCAACATTACGCCCTTCTGATGTAACGTAATGGTCTTTTAACACCGCTAAATCACCAATCACACAAGCAAATAAATAACTTGGTTTTTTTGTTGGATCTTGCCAAAGCGTATAATGACGCTCAGAATTGACTTCACCTGATTCAATCAGATTACCATTTGCCAGTAATACAGGATATTTTTTATCTGCTTCGACGCGTGTGGTAAATACCGAGAGTACATCTGGGCGATCTGGATAAAACGTAATTTTACGAAATCCTTCAGGTTCATTCTGAGTTACAAATAAATCTGAACCAGCCAAATATAAACCTTCAAGCTGCGTATTGGTTTCAGGATGGATAATTACTGAAATCTCAATTTCAGCTAAATCTGGGGCATTGTTGATCGTTAATGTTTCTGTATCTAATTGATATTCATTTTCTGATAATAAATGTCCATTCACATGAAGCGATTTCAGTTCAAGATCACGACCCAATAAAACTAAATTTCCAACAGCTTGACGCTGCATCACCAATTTTGAGTTCACCAGCGTATGATCAGCATAAACCTGAATATCTAAATGGACTGAATCAACTAAATAAGAAGGTTTTTGATAATCTTTTAAATAAACAGTTTGATCTGCTTCGATGATTGGATTTGCAGCAATATTCATAATGAGTCCTAATTCTGATTTTGCCTCAGAGCAATGAATTATTTTGATGTATCAATCATACGTCAACTTTCAAGTATTGTCTGTGCTTGCTTTAATTCATGTTATGAGGATAAAAAACCGATTTTCAATTCAAATCTATATTTCATTCAAAAATATTATGTGATCAAACTGTTAACTGAGTAGACAATATTCAAAATTAAAAAATATCAGCGCATTAATCAACAAAAGAAATTTAAAAATTCCGTAATTCTACGGAAGAAATTGAGCTTTAAAATTTGTTATTTCTATAACTCCCAAAGTTATATTCACAGGAAATGGAAATGTCAAAAAAAGTCGGATATGTATGGAACACATTATATAGTTGGGTCGATACAGGTACAGGCGGATTATTAAGTGCAAATCTTAGTGCACGTATACAACCAAGTTATCAGCATCTTGCACACCCTGATACAAAAAGAAGATTTAATGAATTGGTACACACTTCTGGTCAAATTGATCATTTAACACCAGTTCAAGCCAAAGCAGCAACAGATGAAGATATCTTACGTGTGCATACAGCAGAAATGTTGGCTCAAGTAAAACACCTCAGCGGCCTACCTACAGGTGGTTTAGCAGGTGATGGTGTGACCAATATTGGCAATGGCGGTATTGAAATTGCTTACTTGTCAGCAGGTGGTGCAATTGAGCTTACCAAAAAAGTCGTCACTGGTGAGTTATCAACAGGTTATGCGCTTATCAACCCACCAGGACATCATGCGACTCGCAATGAAACCATGGGTTTTTGTTACTTTAATAATACTTCTGTCGCAGCAGCCTATGCCAAAGATGTTTTGGGGGTAAAACGCGTTGCAATTGTAGATTGGGATGTGCATCACGGAAATGGCACACAAGATATTTGGTATGCTGATGCTTCTGTGTTAACCATCTCAATTCACCAAGATCGATGTTTCCCACCAAATTCAGGATTTATTGACGAACGAGGTGAATCTGCTGGCTTTGGTTACAACTTAAATATCCCTCTTCCGCCAGGTAGCGGTAATGCTGCATATCAATATGCATTTGAAACGGTTGTGATTCCTGCGTTAAAACAATATCAGCCAGAACTCATTATTATTGGTTCAGGCTTTGACGCAAATATTTTAGATCCGCTCGCAAGAACCATGGTAACAGCGAAAGGCTTTAAAGCTTTAGCTCAACTTGTACTTGACTGTGCAGATGAAGTTTGTGATGGCAAAATTGTCTTTGTTCAAGAAGGTGGCTATAGCCCACACTATGTGCCTTTCTGTGGACTTGCCGTTATTCAAACACTCACAGGTGTAGAAACTGTTGCAGATGCATTTGAAGACATTGTTGGTGCAATGGGCGGTGACAAGTTACTTGATCATGAAAAACAAATTATTGATCAGGTCACTCCTTTAATTCAAGATATTCTATAAAAAAGTAAGCAAACTGCCTGTATCATTCAGGCAGTTTGTTGTTGATCATTGATTTTTTTAAGAATAATACCATTTTTATCTGGCATATAAATTCCATTCACTACTGCAAATACAGCGGCTTCAATCCGATTACTTACAGCCAGTTTTCGATATATAGACGTCACATGCGAATGAATTGTGCGTTCACCTAAAAACAACTGTTTAGCAATTTCTTTATCTGATAATCCTGTAATTAACCAACTTAGCACCAATATTTCTTTTTTAGTTAATTTATAAGGTAATTTACTGGGAATTAAGTCTAAAATAAAATTTTCATTGGGTAATTTCAACATACAAATCTTATAAATCAGATTATCCATTAAAAAATAACCCGATTTTAATTGATGATATGTTTTAGACAGCGTTTCTGTGACCTCACTTTCAACTTTAGCTACACTTAAATTTAAGGATTCAACGGCAAAACCATTTTTCTCATTAAAAATATAAAATTTATGTTTATTCACCCAATGTTCAAAAAAGTCTGACTGTTTAAACCATTCAATAATTGCTGTCTTAAAATTAGAAACCAGCATTTGAACATATACATTAAAGCTATTTGCGCCAAAAGCAGAAAAATGAACTAACCCAATATAATTTTCAGCATCAATTAACTCCAGCGTCATTCCATCATGAAAACCATATTTATTTAAATAATTTTTATAAATTGATGATTCAGTAAATGCAGGTTGTACCAAAGTTTCTGATGCAGAAATAGACAGTGGAAGTGCATTGTCTTGTGAAAAAACCTTGCTAAATCCTGGTGGATATATTTTAGGAAAATCATAGACCAAAGAGTCTGCACAAGGTCGATTATAACCTGTGCTAAAAATTTCATAATGCTTCTGATTATGCTTACAAAACCATAAAATTTGTATTGCATCAAAATGAAAAAATGAACGCATAACATTGATAATATAATCCATTATATTCCTCAAATAAGCTGTTAATTCTTATATCATTTAGCATAGAGCTTTCTTTACGCCATGGCAATCAATCAAAAGAATGAAAGTTTATACGTTTAGGTCAGTAGGTCATAAAGTATTAAATTTTTTAAAAACCTCAATGTGAATTTGTCCGTGTATAATAGTGTTTAAATTTTTCACTTTTTATCGGTACATGCAAATTCAAACCCTTCAAAAACAACTCGATGAAAGTACACATTGCCCGTTCTGTCATGCATCGATGTATTGGATTGAGGCTGAGTTGTATACAAATACTATTAATTTCCATGAATGTAGTCATTGCAAACATCAAGTTTTCCAAAATAGCCAACATAACTGCCATTGTGAAAAATGTACGACTAAACGAAAAAAAATGCTTCGTGAAACAATGTTACAAGAATCTCGTAAGCAAAAAAAATATGATCATGTAGAAATTGAACTGAGTCAGTTGAGTTTTATCAATAAATTATTTTTATTAAGTCTTTTAGATGATTACGCCCAAGAACATACTTTTCATCATGAATTTATCGATTTAGAAAACTATAAATATCAAAATATTTCACCCAATTACCTATACCAATCTTATATGATTAAAAGTTTAATACGTGATCATATCTTACATGCGAAAGATTTTAGCGACCAACCACATCAATATTATATGAATGTCCGACTTGATGGATATTCTGAACCCAGCCTATTTAGCATTACTCAACAACTACGCCACTGGTTTTATGAACAATTAAGCCTAGGTGTCCCGTTTAAGAATGCTGAAGAAGTTAAAGATGCTTTATATCAACTACTCTATCAAGAAATTATTCAATTTATGCAGTTTTATTGTCGTACATGGGGCATACAAATTGCTGGAAATAGAAGCTTTCAAAGTTTCTGTTTTCGCTTATTAGATGTACTTGCGGTTGGGCAAATTTATTATCTTATTCAAAATGCTTTAGAATATTTATATAAACAAAAAGCATTACAAGTCCGTAATGAAAACTTTATTAATACCAACTTACTAAAAAAAACATTACAACAATATCGTGAACGTGCAATTAAAGAAAAATGGGAAACTTCAACGTTACCACGACCTTATAACTTACCCTTAAGTAAGATGAGTCATATTCTATTTTTTAAATTTTTAGGCTATGACGACTCTATCTTTGTACAACCTATTATAAAGTTATGGCGAAAAATAGAACCTAGACTCAGCTTCTATTCAACTAAACGGTGCATGTACTGTGGGTCTGAAGACTTAACTGTTGATTATGATGCTGAAAATTATGTGTCTTTGGTATGCAACCAATGTAAGCATCAAGATCATTATTTTACGCAGTAATGTTCTTAAACCAATATTTAAAATTAACACTGAGCCATCAAAAACTTTGAAATAATATGTTGATTAATTATAAAATCGTTTAATATTTTGTAAGTTCAAATCAAAAACCACTATATTAATATAGTGGTTTCAAATGAAAATTTTACAGGTTTTTAATCTGCACTAATATCTTCAAACAATACTGAAGATAAATAACGCTCGCCAGCATCTGGAAGAATTACAACAATATTTTTACCCGCATTTTCAGGTCGTTCTGCAAGCTTTGCAGCAGCAGCTAATGCAGCACCACTAGAAATGCCGACAAAAATACCTTCTTGTGTTGCTGACTGACGTGCCCAATCAATCGCTTCTTGATTGCCAATAGCAATCACTTCATCAACCAAGTCTAAGTCTAAATTCTTAGGAATAAAGTTTGCACCAATTCCTTGAATTTTATGTGGTCCTGGTGTCAAATCTTCACCACGTTTTGTTTGTCCAATAATTGGTGAATCTGCAGGTTCCACCGCAACTGAATAAATAGCTTGGTTTTTAACCTTTTCAAAATAACGTGATACACCTGTAATCGTACCGCCTGTACCAACCCCTGCCACAAGAATATCAACTTTTCCTTGCGTTGCTTCCCAAATTTCTGGACCTGTGGTTGCTTCATGAATGGCAGGATTTGCTGGATTCTCAAACTGCTGTGGTAAAAAATATAACTCAGGCTGTTCTGTTGCTAAACGTACTGCTTCTTCTACTGCACCTTTCATCCCTTTAGCTGGATCTGTTAATACTAAGTTTGCACCAAGTGCTTTTAATACTTTACGGCGCTCAATACTCATACTTGCAGGCATAGTTAACGTAATTGGATAACCTTTTGCAGCGGCAACATAAGCTAATGCAATTCCGGTATTTCCACTGGTAGGTTCTACAATATGTTTACCAGGCTTTAAAATTCCACGCTGTTCAGCATCTGCGATTAACGCTGCTCCAATACGATCTTTTACAGAAAAAGCGGGATTACGACTTTCAATTTTAGCAAGTACCGTCGCTTGACTTTGAATTAAGCGATTAATACGAATTAATGGGGTATTGCCAATCGCTTCTGCATTATTGCTATAAACTGCGATTCCTAAATTTTCTGGTGTTTTGAACGCTGCATCTGTTGTCATCATCTTTTCCCATTTGATCTTATGAAAAATAATAGATTTATCATACTACCTTATGAAAAAAATAGAATTCACTTTAGCACCAATTACATAAAATAAAATATGATTAACTTTCAACAAAATGCGATAAAGATATGAGCATATTGTGTCTCGATATTTTCCAGAATGTAGCATTTATTTATAAATTTTTAATAATATTGACTTTTTAGTTTATGCTTCTACAGTTAACTGATATTGAAAAATAGCAGTGCAGCCCTGAAAATAGATTTAAACCACCTACTCGAGTATCCATATGTCGAAGAGTTACAGTAAAATTTATCGAAACATCACACAGGCAATACTAGATAAAATTGTGACTCCACAAGTTTTAGGCAATACCGCACAATTAGAACAAAACATTGCCCAAAATTCACAATGGACGAAAATCTGTTATGTCTTAGAAGATGCGTCATTAAGTAATACTGTACTTATTGATAAAGAAGCGGTTGCACGTGGTTTACCTTCTGTATTTTCAGAAATTAATATTGATCAATTTATTGAAGACGACAGTATGTTGGTCTTAAATGAAACCAATGAAAAAGACCAAAGTTACCATTACTCAGCCAAACTAATTCGCTTGATAGAGGTTCTAGAAAAAAACCCTAAATTTGATATTCAATTGGTTCCTGTAACAGTCTTATGGGGACGCTCGCCACAATATGAAAATTCATGGTTAAAGGCATTGTTTGCAGATGCTTGGTCTAAACCCAATAAAATTAAACAAACTTTAAATATTTCATTATATAGCCGTGAAAACTACATTGAGTTTCATAAGTCTATCTCATTGAGAGCACTCTTTACGCAAGCAAAAATTGAACATCCTAATTTCTCGCCTGCACATTTTGTCGTGCAACGATTAGATCAAAATTTTCATAATTATAAAGAAGCAGTATTAGGACCAGATTTATCAGACCGTCGTAATCTCATTAATCAGTTAATGAAAAGCGAAACAGTACAACAAGCCATTCGTAAAGAAAGTATTGATCAAAAAATTGCATTATTTGAAGCAGAAAATCGTGCTAAAAATTATTTTCTTGAAATTGTTTCAGATTTCTCATACTCCACCCTAAGATTTGCAGAGCTCGCTTTAACAAAATTATGGACGCAGCTCTATGATGGAATTGAAGTTCATAATTTTGATACTGTCCGTGATTTGGCCAAAGACTACCAAATTGTTTACACACCTTGCCATCGTAGCCATATAGATTACTTACTCTTATCTTATGTTATTTTTAACCGCGGATTAATGGTTCCTCATATTGCAGCTGGTATTAATCTCAATTTACCCATTGTTGGGCAAATCCTGCGTGGTGGCGGTGCATATTTTATTCGACGCACCTTCAGTGGAAATGAACTCTATACATCCGTATTCAAATCTTATTTAAATAGTTTGATTCGTCGAAATACACCGTTAGAATATTTTATTGAAGGAGGACGTTCCCGAACAGGTTTATTATTACCGCCTAAAAAAGGAATGCTCGCCATGACCATTGAGAGTCATTTGCAAGCCAATAATAAACCCATTGTATTTATTCCAACCTATTTTGGTTATGAAAAACTCATAGAAGGTACATCTTATCTCAATGAACTCAATGGTAAACCAAAAGAAGCTGAGTCTTTATGGGGAATCTTAAATTCCGTTCGGAAAATTGAAAAAGTATTCGGGCAAGTTCATGTGAATTTTGGTGAACCTATTTTCCTTGACCCAATTTTAGAAAAACATCAAGTCAAAAATATTCCATTACAACCCGATGACGCTTTACCCTCGCCTATGGTAGCAACAGTCAATGATGTTGCTCATGATATTCTAGAAAATATTAATAAAGCTGTGGTGATTAACCCCATTTCAATCATCTCACTGATTCTACTAAACTCGGAGAATTATCAGTTAACACCACAAGAACTTATTGCAAGGATTGATTCAATTCGAACGTTATTACATCAATTTAAATATGATGATCGTATGATCATTTCTCAGCTTTCAAGTAATGAAATGATTGAATATGCACAAAAATTAAAACAAGTTGAGATGTGCACTGAACTGAAAATAGATTATATTCGAGTCACTGAAAGCCAAAAAATATTACTGAGTTATTTTAGTAATAATATTTTACATTGCTTTATTCTCGCATCGACAATTGCATCAATAATTCAATTTTCCAAACAAATATCTAAAAATCAACTTCTTCAATATATTGATAATATATACCCTTTTATTCAGGATGAGTTTTTTCTTAAATGGAAAGAACATGAATTACATCAGCAAGTTGAAAAAATATTGAGTGAGTTCCAACAACATCGCTGGATTTCAGTATCAAAAGATCAGATTGATCTCGAATCCAAGCATTCTTTCTTTGAATTATTGGCATCTTTGTCTGCATTAAGTTTAAATAATTTTGTTTTACTTCAACAGCTCATTGCTGTTTATGCCGATAAAATTGAGTTAGATGTAAAAACTTTAGAAAAAATGGCAAAAGCAACATTAAAACGTCTTGCTGGTCATCATTCATTAAAAACAGGTTATTATTTTGATAGTGCAACGCTTAAAAGCTTCCTAACTGTTTTACAAAAACTTGGTCTGATTGATCTCAATAAAAATATTATTACAAAAAGTCATTTATTTGATCAAAATATACCTGCTTATTTTGATTGGTATAGCCCTGATATCCAACAATTATTGGCAGATTCCAGCTTTTTCACAGACCGAGAAATCAATCACTTAAGAGAACAATCTAAAGTGAAAAAATAATTTTTATTTGTCATTATAAAATTAAATTGGAGTAATTTTTTATTTTACTCCATCTTTTCTTGTGTTTTAAACGATTGATTAAAACTGAGAAGATCATTGATTGCTTCACAAATAAAATAGAGCAATTTTATCTTTCTATTCACGGAATCTCCTCATTTATATTCCCTTTTGGAGTGATCACAAATTTATAGGATTTATTATCTATTTTTATGCATAATATATCATAATTTAAGATTTAGAATTATGTAATGTCTGAACCCAAATCTCGTCTTGAACAGGTTATTCCCGCTTGGTCTTGGTTAAAACATTATCATCGAGATTCATTTAAATCTGACTTACTATCCTCTTTAATTGTCATTGCGATGCTTGTTCCTCAGGGTATGGCTTATGCTATGCTCGCTGGTTTACCTCCTGTTACAGGACTTTATGCTAGCGTCATTCCCATGATTATTTATGCAATCATTGGAGGAAGTCCAACCCTGTCTATTGGTCCCGTTGCGATCATATCAATGATGACTTTTGCAACCTTAAGTCCAATGTTTGAACCAGGTTCTCCTGTCTACATTCAAGCAGCATGCTTATTGGCTTTAATGGTAGGAATCATTTCTTTGCTTTTAGGGATCTTTCGATTTGGTTTTTTAATTCAACTGATTAGCCATCCTGTAATCAAAAGTTTTATTATTGCTTCTGCCTTGTTAATTGCAATTGGACAGCTTAAATTTATTTTGAATATCCCCTTGCAAAGTAACAATATCACGGTATTTATTGAAAGCTTAATTCAGTATTTTAATTATATTCACCTTACGAGTTTAGGCTTAGGAATTCTTGCAATTTTATTCTTAATCTATTTACCAAAACTCATACAAAGCCAACCAATAAAACAGCACATTCGAGGCACTCAGTTTTTATCTAGGTCTGTTCCCTTACTTTTAGTCATTTTAGGTATTGCCAGCGTATTCTTTCTTAATCTACAACATATTGGTATTAAAACAGTCGGAGAAATTCCATCTGGTTTTCCTGCACTTCACCTGCCATTTTGGAATCTTGATTTAGTACTTAAGCTACTTCCTGGCGCCATTATGATTGCGATGATTAGCTTTGTTGAATCTCTTTCCATTGCACAAGCCACTGCCTTACAGCAGCGTAGTCATTTAAATAGCAATCAAGAACTCATTGCTCTAGGCGTTGCAAATATAAGTGCAGGTTTAAGTTCTGCATTTCCCGTCACAGGCAGTCTTTCGCGCACTGTGGTGAATGCAGATGCTGGGGCAAAAACGCCTATGGCTGGTGTACTTTCCTCTCTTTTTATTATTATCGTTAGCCTATATTTCACTGGTTTTTTTAAAGATTTACCACTGGCTGTTCTTGCAGCTACGATTATGGTATCGATTTGGAAATTAGTCGATTTCAAACCATTTATTCAAACTTGGCAATATTCTAAAGTTGATGGTATTGCGATGTGGATTACTTTTTTTGCCGTCATTTGTATCGATATTTCGGCAGGACTACTCATTGGGATCTTCTCGACATTTATCTTGCTGCTATGGAAAATTAGCCGTCCACATATTGCAATTATTGGTTTAGTCGAAGGAACTCAACATTTTCGAAATATAGAACGTTATAAAGCACAAACTAATCCTCAAATATTATCCATTCGCGTTGATGAAAACCTATCATTTTTGAATGCACATACACTGAAAGACTTTTTAATAAATGCGGTCAGTCAAAATAAGAATCTTCAACATGTCATCATTAATTGCTCTAGCATTAGTTCCATTGATCTGAGTGCATTGGAAATGTTAGAAGAGTTTGATATAGAATTAATTAAACTTAACATCAAACTACATTTGTCTGAAGTTAAAGGTCCTGTTATGGATAAACTGACTCACTCAAATTGGATTAATCATATGAACGGTTCTATATTTTTAACTCACTTTCAAGCCATTCAACAATTGTCTCATGAGGTCTAAATATAATAATGAATTGAATGAATCACAGACGTTGCTTTAAATATATTTTTTATTTTCATGATACCTTTTAATAAAAATATGATTTAAACGGATTTTTAACTGTAAAAATAATCACTTATTTTTATATTAAATATTATTCTTTATAAATATTTATTTAGTATAAAATGACGACTAATTTTTATTTGTCCTCGTAGTTTCTGACAAGGCTCCCATTATGTTCTCAGCTTTCACGCAAATGAGTTTAGTAAAGCGTATTATTATTGCCATTATTTTGGGCGCACTTGTAGCATGGTTATTTCCAGCTACTACCCCATATTTAAGTTTGCTTGGTGAGTTATTCATTAAAGCATTAAAATCTGTTGCACCTATTCTTGTCTTTGTACTTGTTCTTTCTTCAATTGCAAATTTTAAAATAGGTGGAAATAATGCTTATGTTAGGCCCATTATGATGATGTATGGCCTAGGCATGTTTTTAGCTGCGCTGAGTGCTGTCGTCGCGAGTACCTTATTTCCAAGTACATTATTGCTAGATCTTCCTGGAAATACCACATTATCTGCACCAGATAGCTTGGCAGGGATTTTAAAAAACTTAGTGCTTAGTTTTGTATCTAATCCAATCACTGCACTTAGTGAAGCAAATTTTATTGGTATTTTAGCTTGGTCAGTTGCACTTGGTTTAGCATTTCGCCATGCGTCAGAAACCACTAAAGGTTTTTTAACAGATGCAGCCGAAGTAGTAAATAAAGTGATTCGTTTAGTCATTAACTTCGCACCTTTTGGTATTTTTGGTTTAGTTGCAGTAACATTTGCAGATTCTGGATTACAAACTTTAGTCAGCTACGCTCATCTACTTGCAGTATTAATTGGCTCAATGTTTTTTGTCGCATTTGTTATCAACCCCATTATGGTTGCTGCGGTAACTCGCCAGAATCCATATCCCTTAGTTTTTCAATGTTTACGTGAAAGTGGAATTACCGCTTTTTTTACCCGAAGTTCTGCTGCTAATATTCCTGTAAATTTAGACTTAGCAAAACGTTTAGGAATTCCAGAGTCAACTGCGAGTGTTGCAATTCCTTTAGGAGCTGCCATTAATATGGGTGGTGCATCTGTTACTATTACCGTATTATCTTTAGCTGCAGTACATACGCTAGGAATTCATGTTGACTTCACCACAATGCTTATTTTGTCAGTTGTTGCAACAATCTCTGCATGTGGTGCATCTGGTGTAGCTGGTGGCTCATTACTTCTAATCCCTGTAGCCTGTGGATTATTTGGTATATCTACGGATATTGCCATGCAAGTCGTCGCCATCGGTATGGTAATTAGCGTATTACAAGACTCAACCGAAACAGCCCTAAACTCTTCGACAGATGTATTATTTACAGCTGCCGTCGATCGTGGTTTAAAATAAAGTTTTTAAAACTATTTAATGAGTTATGCCATTTCAGACTTTACCATCTTGGTTGCAATTAGGTGTTTTTCTTCTCTCTGTCAATGCAGGAATGATTAACGTCCTCAGTTTAATTACTGTTTTGCACCAGTCTGTTTCTCATATGACTGGAAATGTCAGCATATTTGCAATGGCGCTCATTGAATGGAAGCCCGATGTTTTACTCTACCTCTTTCTTGTTGTACTTTGCTATTTAATTGGTTCGATGTATAGCGGCTTAATTCTAGGAAATAGTCACTTTGAACTTGGACGACTCTATGGTCTACCACTGAGCTTAATGGCTTTTTTTATTTTTCTATGCTGGCTGATTATCCCCTATTTTCCACGTTATGGTCTATTATGGGCATGTTTAGCGATGGGTGTACAAAATGCAATGATTAGCCATTATAAAGGGACCATCATTCGTACAACACATTTATCTGGCGTTATAACAGATCTTGGTCTAGCATTAGGTTATAAATTAAGAGGCTTAGATGTCAGTAAAAAACGAGTTGCATTGCATGCATTGATATTAATTGGTTTTTTAGTTGGTGGAGTAATTGCAGCACTTACTTCTCCTATATTACAATTTAATGCTTTCTTAATTCCAGCAATCTTAAGTTTTGTTTTAAGCTTAATTTACTGGATAATTTATTTTCATCGTTACAGAAATGGTCTATAGGTTCATAATTCCCCATGGTTAAAAATGCATTACAAGCTCAGTTATTAAAAGCTGGTTTAGTGGACAACAAAAAAGCCAAAAAGCTGTCTAAGCAAGCTGTTCATGAAAAACGTGTCGGTGAAAGTAATGAGGCGGAAATTAAAGCTAAAATTGAACAGGATAAACTGAATAAACAAGCAAAAGATTTAGCGATTGAGCAAGTGAAAAAGTCTCAATTACAAGAAAAAGAACTAAAATCGGCAATTGTACAAATGATTAGCCAACATAAAATTAGTGATACAGATGGTGATATTTCATATCAATTTATTGACGAGAATAAAATTAAAAAGGTATATATCAATCAACAAATTTATAATGCGTTAGTTTCTGGCAGTTTAATTGTTGCTAAAGATAATGAAAGTTATGCATTTTTGCCTAAAGCGTTGGCTGAACGTATTAATACAAAAATGGAAGGTTTTATTATTGTCGATAACTCCCAGCAAGCCAATGATGCCGCGACGACAAATGAAGAAGATCCTTACGCAGCTTACGTCATTCCAGACGATTTAATGTGGTAATTCATGCTAAAAAGGCCGTATTAAAAAGCCCATTACAGGCTTTTTAATATTATATAAATCAATGATTTGATATAAATTAATGCAATCTTGTTGCACTTAATATTTTATTTCTTAATTAGATTTAGTTTCTAATTTTACTCTGTTAAATAAGCTCTCACATTTGAGAGCCTTATTTTCAATTTAAAAATAACTCCTTCTCTTTAGCTCTGCGATTTACTAAGCCTTGTAATCGCTTGCCCCCTGCATTGACCCAACGATCAAAGTTATCTGCTGCACCTTGATAGTCACCAGTATTTAGTTTTTTAAGTAATGTGGATTTCTCAAACGCTCCCGATCCAATATTATAAGTCAGTGAAACAAGTGCATCGAATTGGTTTTGATTAAGTTGCACAGTGACAGCTTCATTTACAATATGTTCAAATTTCTTTAAATCATTTTGCATGTACTGTTTGGCCTGAATTTCTGTACAGGTATCGCCCTTTTTAACCTTCTGGCCATTCGGATAAATTGTGGTGCCAAAACCAATGGTCCACACGCCTACACCATCGTCATAGGCTGCTAATCGCTTCCCTTCAAAGCCACATATCAAATTAATGCCGAAATCACTCACGGTCTTTTGATCTATGATACCGAGCATGTCATTTACAGCGTGTTGATCAAATGAAATGAGTTTATCTGTGGCATTGACCTGTTTTTGTGTGAGCTTACCACCTGACATTTTACGAAGCTGATCGAATATTTTTTGCATGATCTTCTCACTTAAACATGGCTTTAAACGCTAATTTGATTTCAATGATTAATTCATTGAGTGGCTTACCTTTGAGTAATTGAATCGATTGATACCAAATACCAATGAGCAACATCCCAAAGATTGCAAAAATAAGCATGACAAAGCCTTGCGTCATATGTGAGTAGTGCTGTAATTGTTGCCACTCAATGAAAGCTGAACCGCCATACAAACTAATCGCTACACTAAATGTAAATTTCATAATGACACCTAGTGTTATTTTAATTCGTCCTTCTGTATCGATGTCACCACTTAAGGTGAGTGCAAAGATAGCCCCAACAACTGCAGCTATAATTTTAAGTAACAATGGCAAACTTTTAATACTGATTGGATCATTCATACATTTTCCTAATTTTTGGTAATAAAAAACCCCGTTCTAATTAAAGAACGGGGTTGATTGAGCTTTGTTGGGCGTTATGGAATAGCAAATTTAGACTTATAGTAACTTTCTAATTGCTTTAAGTATTCTGTATTCTCAGGCGCTGCTAAATCAATATTTAGACCACCCCATGCATATATCTTACCATTCATGTTTCTAAACCAATCCCACTCACCTGCTTTTAAACCAGTTAGTGGTGTAATCATAGCACCTGTTGTTTGAGCTCCATTTACTCGAATTTTTGCAATACCTTTAGAGTATGAAATAACGAATAAAGATGGTTTTGGAGCGGGATTTTGTAAAGTGCCATAATTTGCAGATAAAATCGTATTATTACCTGCTTCTGAGTTTCCGCG
The DNA here is from genome assembly GCF_002135375.1 of Acinetobacter sp. ANC 4558. Taxonomy (GTDB): domain Bacteria; phylum Pseudomonadota; class Gammaproteobacteria; order Pseudomonadales; family Moraxellaceae; genus Acinetobacter. The sequence continues at coordinate 85,638 of NZ_NEGH01000014.1, forward strand.
CATACGGACATTTGGTCCTGCATTATCAATTGAAATATGTATAGAAGATAAGCTATCTACCATCACCTTTCTAATAAATCTAAAATGTCGTGCAGCACTTGGCGATGCTTCAAAATAATGATCCAAAACAACAAAGAAAGTAAAATTGTTTGGATCAATGTCGAAATCTCCGGGATAAAAAACACTATTCCCTGCATAGATCCGTTCAAGAGCTTTTTGCCCTTTTTCATTAACTATAGATATAAATCCATTAGGCAGTTCAGACATTGTACCTTTAGCCATATTTAAAATTTCTTTTGCATTTGGCGTATAGTACTCAGCATCATAATAAGCTTTAAATTCGGGAATGTGAGCAATCGCTTGACCCACTTTCGTTATTTCAACTTTACCCAGCGAAGTTGCTCCAAC
>NZ_NEGH01000015.1 GCF_002135375.1 Acinetobacter sp. ANC 4558
TTGGAGAATCGTATTCTACGTGTGAAGTATTAATTGTAATACCACGTGCTTTTTCTTCTGGTGCAGAGTCAATTGCAGCGTAGTCTTTTGCTTCGCCACCGAATTTCTTCGCACAAACAGTTGCAATTGCAGCTGTTAAAGTTGTTTTACCATGGTCAACGTGACCAATTGTGCCCACGTTAACGTGTGGCTTATTACGTTCAAACTTAGCCTTAGCCATGCTCATTATCCTCTTTTACGTCGACACCATTCTGAATAAAACTCAGCCCGACATATCGCCTAAAAAAATTAGACACTTAATACTTAAAAAGCAGACTAATTAGCCTGCTTTTGAAAAATCTTGTGCAACAACGTTGCTATACTGTATCTGGAGCTCTTATCGAGATTTGAACTCGAGACCTCTCCCTTACCAAGGGAGTGCTCTACCACTGAGCTATAAGAGCAACATGCTTCGATGGAGCGGGAGACGAGAATCGAACTCGCGACATGCAGCTTGGAAGGCTGCCGCTCTACCAACTGAGCTACTCCCGCACGTGTTGGTAATTAAACCAGCTTACTCGAAGTTAATGGTGGTGAGAGAAGGATTCGAACCTTCGAAACTTACGTGGCAGAGTTACAGTCTGCTCCCTTTGACCGCTCGGGAATCTCACCATTTACACTTACTTTTCAGTGCTGTCCTTTACTACACTTCTTAAACACTTTATTATGGTGCCGGCACACGGATTCGAACTGTGGACCTACTGATTACAAGTCAGTTGCTCTACCAACTGAGCTATGCCGGCGCTATCTAGTGTTTCGTACGTTTCGTATCGGAACGGTGTGCAGTTTAGCAAAACTCAGAAACGTTGCAAGTGTTTTTTAAAAAAAAATCGTAAAAAACTCACAAAACCAATCCGTTTGATGATAATTCAACCGCTTTGATCACTGCGCGAGCTTTTATTTGTGTTTCATTCCATTCTGACTCAGGATTTGAGTCTGCAACAAGTCCTGCTCCTGCTTGAACAAACACCTTATTTCGACGAATAACACAGGTGCGAATGGCAATCGACATATCCATTTCACCATGCCAGCCTAAATAACCAACAGCACCGCCAAAAATTCCACGTTTTACTGGCTCAACCTCGTCAATAATTTCCATTGCACGTATTTTAGGAGCACCCGATAATGTTCCAGCAGGAAATGTTGCTTTAAAAACATCCAAAGCATCAACATCGTCTCTAACTTCACCCTGTACATTGGAAACAATATGCATGACGTGTGAATAACGTTCGATCACCATTTGATCAGTTACTTGAACTTTACCAATTTTTGATACTCGACCGACATCATTTCGACCCAAATCAATCAACATTAAATGTTCTGCAATTTCTTTTTCATCAGACAACAAGTCTTTTTCTAGTGCCAAATCTTCCTCTTTGGTTTTTCCACGAGGTCGCGTTCCTGCCAAAGGACGAACTGTTGCAATGCCATTTTCTAAACGCGAAAGAATTTCTGGTGATGATCCTACAATATGGAATGGTTCATTATTCTCTAATGTTTGTCCTTGTACTAAAAATAGATAAGGTGATGGATTTAGATGGCGTAGTGCACGATAAACTTGCAGCGGCTCTCCATCAAAATCTGAAACCATCCGATGCCCAGGAACTACCTGCATGACATCCCCTGCACGAATATATTCTTTCACGGTCTCAATGGATGCTAAGAACTTTTCTTTCCCAGTTAAGGAGACAAATTGCGGCGGAGTATGTTTTTTCTCTTTTAAGCTTACAGGTGTCGCTAGAAGCTGTTCCAACTCATTGAGTTGTGCCTGAGCATTTTCATAAGCATCTGGCTGATTCACATCTGCATGCACAATGATAAATAAGGTATCTTTTAAATTATCAAACACAATTACGGTTTTAGACAACATCAACCAAATATCAGGCAATCCAACAGGATCAGCCTCAGGAACGTTTTTCAACTTAGGTTCAATATAACGTACTGCATCATAGCCCAAATACCCAACCAATCCGCCTGTAAAACTTGGCAATGCAGGTAAGTCTTCTTTTGTAGGTACTTTAAACTGCGACTGAAAAGCACGAATATATTCAAATGGATCTGAACATATCTGTTTTTCAATTGTGCCGTCTGCCTGCTGAATCGTTAAAATTCCTGCATTACATGAGAATACCGTAGACTCGCCTAAACCAATGATCGAAAAGCGTGCCCAATTCTCCCCGCCTTCTACCGATTCAAATAAATATGCTTGTTTATGCTCTTTTAAACGTGCAAATACGGAAAGCGGTGTTTCTGTATCTGCTAAACGTTGGCGATATACTGGAATTAAGTTATAGCCTGCTTCTTTCAACGCCATAAATTGAGTTTGTGTTGTCATGGTTGTATTCTCTAAATATTTTCAATTTGGATGTTCTGAATTTCATTGTTTAAATTGAGCATCGCCATCGAAAAACCACACACATTCTCATTACTTTATCCTTTTAATTACACATTAGATTAACAATTCAGTTAAATCATCAACGACCAACTGCGGCTGACAGTCTAAAATATTTTCACCATGATTATAGCCATAGCTAACAACAATACAATCAACACCCGCTCGACGTGCAGCCTCAACATCATTACTAGAATCGCCAATCATTAGTACTTGTTCTTTTTGAACTTGATAATGTTCTACACAATACAACAGTTGCCGTGGATGTGGCTTACGCTCAGCAAACCGATCTCCACCAATCACATCATCAAAATATGAACTCAATCCCAATACGTCTAGAATTTCTCTGGCAGGCTCTTCTGGTTTATTGGTGACACAAACCAATATTTTCCCTTGTTGCTTCGCCCACTGTAAAAAATCAACAATACCAGGGAAAGGCTGGGTCTCAACACAAGGTTCTGCATTATATATTCTTAAAAATGTCTCTAATAATTGCTGATGCTCTGCTGGATCAACATTTCCTGCGGTCAAATAATCTAAAACGCTCTGACAAAAAATGGCTGTTCCTTTTCCAACCCAGTTACGTACCTGAGCTTCTGTGACCAATGGAAAATTGAGTACATTTAAACTCATATTCATCGAACGAAATAAATCCGTTGCCGAGTCTACAAGAGTGCCATCCAAATCGAATAAAATAACTTGACGCTGATCTAATTGAGCAATTGACATGTATATTCCACCACATAAACAAAAGGCATGCTTTTGCATGCCTCTGTTGCAAGTTAATGTTGACTTATTTAAATAAAAGCCACGCAATAATAGCCACAATAATCAGAACAACAATCGTAATCAAGCCAATAGACGCATTTTTTTGAGTCTCTTTTTCATGCTCGACCCGTGTAATTGGTTGCTCTACTGGGATAGACTTTGGTTCAACGACTGTCGCGGTCACATCAACACCCTCTGGAATAGGTGCTGGTTTAGGAATTGCAATTCCTTGAGGCATTCCCTCTTTCGTTAGCTGAACACTAGAATCGCGCTCAGTTAATTCAGGCATCCCTTGTTCATTCATTTTTTCAGCAACAGTTTGTGGCTTCACTTCTTCAACCACAATATCTTCAATGACTGGCTCGGCAGATTCAGCATTTGGCTTTACATCGTCAACATGAAGATTAACGATTGATTGCACTTCTACATTGGATGCCAATGATGCCGTTTCTACATCTTTTTCTAAAGATAATACTAAAAATTTTAAACTCGCAAATTGGACAATATCGCCATCTTGCAACAACGTTTCATTATTTATTCGAAGATCATTTACAAAAGTACCATTCGATGACGCTAAATCTTGAACCCATAATGCATCTTCTTTAATTAAAAATGCCGCATGTTTTCGTGAGATTTCAGCAGATTGTAGAATTAGATCTGCAGCTTGATGACGACCAATCAATGTATCGCGCTCAACAAGGATCTCTTGACCTATTAACTCACCCGTAATGCCCTGTATTTTCCAAGTCATCAAGAAACTCTCTCATATGAATTTTAAAATATCATAACATGACAGATAAAATTTTAGACTCACATATCATGAGATTTAAGCCCTAGAGTCATATCCAACTTTATTTAGGTAAAGTTCCTCCATTATGCTGTATGGGTGCCGCGGGCATCACACCGCCAGAAGGTACTTTTTGAAATGTCGTTGGTGGCTTAGGTGCAGATTGTGTAACTGGAATTCTTTGTTGATAAATATCATTCACATTTTCAGGAAGTTTGGCAAATGAGCCATCTTTATCCATTGCAAGTTGTAAACTATACAGTTGATTATATCTTTGCTGTGAAAGCTCCTGAACACTCTGATCATTACCCACAATGGTTGGATGAATGAAAACCAATAAGTTCCGCTTTTCATTTTGTTTAGCATCCGAGCGAAATAATCGTCCTAACCCAGGAATTGCGCCTAACCCAGGTACAGATTGCTTAGAATATGCTGAATTATCTGAGATCAACCCGCCCAAAACAATGGTTTGTCCATGTTCTGCCAAGATAGAGGTTTTAATTGCTCTCTTACTTGTCACTAAATCTTGAGCTTGCCCTTTATTCTGCTCAACTGCCGAGACTTCTTGCTCTACCTCTAAGCGAACGGTTCCGCCTTCACCAATATGCGGAACCACTTTTAATGTCACCCCTACATCTTTACGCTGTATGGATGTATATGGGTTTGCCGTACCGCCTTGTGTCGAGACAGAACCCGTTACAAAAGGTACATTTTGTCCGACAACAATATATGCTTCTTCATTATCCATCGTCACAATAGACGGTGTGGATAATAAATTAGAATTGGTATTTCTCTTTAAGGCCTGAATTAAAGCACCATATGCTTTTCTTGATCCATCACTACCTGTCTCAACTTTACCGAGCGCAAACCCTCCTCCAGTTATACTAGCTGCAGCATTTGCTAGTCCTTTTTTATCATCTGAAAGAAAACTACCAACTAAATTCGCTAAACTTGTACCAACATTATCAAAACTAAGTACCCCAATACCATGGCTTAAGTCACCAAGTGCCCATTGCACGCCCAGTTGATCCGCATCATTTCCTGCAACCTCAATAATTGCAGCTTCGATCAGTACTTGTTGTCGTCTTACATCCAATTGCTGAATTGCAGTTTCAATTTCGCGCATTAACTGAGGTTCAGCCTTAACTACAAGAGCATTCTGAGAGTTATCGGCAATAATACTCACGCCATTCGCGCTAAAACTACTAATATTTTGCTGGTCTTTATTATTATTGCTAGAGTTTAAATTAATGCCTGGTGTTGAAATTCCGTTTGAACTTTGATCATTACTCCCCGATAAGATAGAACTAATCGGATTTTGATTTGATGTATTATTTGATGCATCACTCGTATTAGAATTTACTGCTTTTCCAGAAACTAAGCCTTGCAAAATATCCGATAAATTTTTTGCACTCGCATATTTCAAACGAAATACTTTTAAACCATTTAAACGATCTGCAGGGGGTACATCTAACATTTCAACCATTCGACGAATACGTTTACGCGTGGCAAGATCACCTTTTAAAATAATTCGATTGGTTCGGTTATCTGCAATAATTCGTACTCTAGAACCTGCTAAATCCTTTGAAGACCCTGTCGCACTCATTGTCTCAAGGAGTTTAATAATCTCTTCAGCTTGACTCGACTGAAGACCGACCGCTTCGATATCATTTTGACCCGTACCATCTAAGTTACGAATAATACTTTCTAATTGATAAATATTGCTGGCACGATCAGAAATAATAATCGCATTTGTTCCAGAAACCGCTGATAAATGCGCATATTGAGGCATTAAAGGTCTTAAAGCAGGAATTAAATCATTGGCATTGGTATTATCTAACCATAAAACTCGAGTTACAATTTGATCACCACGTGCATGCTGTTTTGAGTCATAAGGAATCCCTGAGCCCTTGACGTTACTATCAGGCATAATTTTAATTGTATTGCCCGATGGTACAGCAACCACACCATTTACATTTAATACACCTAAAAATAAATCATATACTTCTGCTTTATTTAAAGGTTTATTTGAGATCACCGTTACATTTCCACGCACTCTTGGATCGACCGCAAAATTCTTTCCAGTAATATCTGCTACTTCATTAATAAAGGCTGTTAAATCTGCATCTCTTAAATTAATTTTCCAAGTTTGCGCATAGGCTACTGAACTTACAGCTGCAACCAAAGGTGCTAATGCAAATGCGGCTAAATGCATACGATTTGTTATAAAAGCCATAATTTTTTATTGTTCCCAACCTAAACAGTGACAAAATCACCTTATACTTTGTTGTATAGTAATCACCTGATCACCACGTTTGACTTCTAACTTCACTTGACCTGCACGTTTTGCAAGTTCAAGCAATTCTGCTTCCGATTTATCTGCTAAAGTCTGTCCATTTAATGACAACACCTGATCACCTGTTTGCAGTCTTAATTTACTTGTTAAAGCACTTGAGGCATGTTCTGTAATCTCATACCCACCTTGACTCGAAGCACTCACACCAATATTTTGCAAATATTCATCTTTATTTTGCTGTAAACCTTCAATTGCTCGATTAATGTTATGCTCAGTACGATTTTCTGAATCTTCAGATTGAGTTGAACCATTCGAATTTTCAGGAATCATCGGTTGATATAAACCGTTTTCAATTCCTTTAAACTTAACCTCTCTTCGACCTCCACTGCTGTTCAACAAAATCACTTTATCCCAATACACTTCAGCCAATTGATAAGAGGTCGACTCTACCGTATCACCAACGCGATAGTTTTCTGAGACCTCTCCTACTTTAAGCACAGCAGAAGATAATTGATTCGTGCTTCCAACAACGACACCTTGCAAAATAATATCTAAATTTTGATCAGCACCACTATTCATCTCTGAAAACAATGCAAAAGAGGTAATATTCGGGATTGGAATTTGCTGTGAACCCAGGCTCACTGGAGAAACTTGAATTGCTTGAGGAGGAGCAATGACCAGCCAAAATAAGCTTGCTAATTTCCAACAGAAATAGAAAATACTCACAATTAAAAAAATAGGTGCTGCTTTATTCAGCCTATTCCATCGAATTTGTTTAATTTTGGCGATCAAAGTATCCATTATTCTCCTCCCTTCACTAAAGGTTGGCGAATACTGATCACATAGGTATCCATTGCAGCTTTACCTTCATAACTTTGAACATTCATTAACATACGCTGTGTTAATTGTGCATCAAGCATTAAGGCAGTATCTAAAGCAAAATTTGCCATTTTTTGATCGCGTTGATCCCGAACATCTAAAATTAACTTTCCTTTATCTACAATAAAACTCCCTTTTAAGGATGGCACACTCATTCGTTCTTGGCGCTGTGAATATGTATAAAGTAATTCTCCACCGCCCCATTGGAACGTACCTTCACCTTTTTCAAAACCTGTAGATTTGTTGTATTTAAAGTTTAAATCTTTAACCTGAATATCCGTACTTGGCCAATCCCATGCTTGAAAACTTCTTAATGTTTCAGGTGCAATACGACCATTGAGAGAGTTAATCGAAAAATTACCAAAGCTATAACCTAGAACACCCTTAAGCTGTGTTTCTCCACTACGTACTTCAGTATTAGCAGAGATTTTAAAAAATAGCAGATCTAATGGACGATAACTCCAAGTGATCGTTCCTCTCAGTTGATTCTTTTGCCAATCCGCTTGTCCGTTCCAGATATTACCGTCAATATTTTGTAAGTCTTGATTATCTTTATAAAATTTTGATACCAACCATGCTGCGGGAATCTGTAATACCACAAAAACTAAGAACGTAATAACAGCAAAAACCCACCACGATATATTTTTTGCTTGTTTTATCATCTTCAGTTACAACCAGTCATCTTTAATTTTTATTCCATTGTTTGCAAATTTTATAACATCCATTATGCATCTTTTTTACCCTATAGAAAGACTTGGCAACAAAAAACCAAGTTAAATAACTTGGTTTTAAGATTAAAGGATATTTAGATGACAATCTAATGAATTTCAGATCAGAAAATCATCTAATTGTGCACCTTTTTCTAATTCTGCAACTAACCAACGTGGCTGTTTTCCACGTCCTGTCCACGTATCGTTTTCATTTACTTTACTACGATATCTAGGTTCAACAGCTTTACGCGTACTTTTCTTACGCTTAGATAAACCAAACTCAAGAATTTGATCAACACTTAAACCAACATTTTCAGCCACTGCAATAATTTGGTTATACGCATCTTCAATTGCTTGATCTTTTTTAGAAGCAATTAATGCTTCTGCTTCAATTTGCAAACGCTTCAATTCTTCAACAGATAAATTACTAATATCTGGCATTACAACAACTCCAAAATAAATTACTTATATATATATTAATATAATATACCAGCTCGAATTTTAATTATATTTATTTTAATACAAATATGTGTCAAAAAATAATTTCAGTTCAAGAACAACTTATATTATAAAATATTATTATATTTTTTCTCCAATATAATTAACTTATTTCTAAAATCTTCAGGGATTTTGACCTTGGTTCCATTATTTTGATTTACACAAACAATTACTGCTTCTGATTCAGCAACAATTTTCTGCTGTTTTTCACTCCATAAAGTATACCCCATATTAAATGCACTATTCCTTATTTCTAAAATCTTAACTTTAATTTTAAGCATATCCGGATATACCACTGGACTAAAATATTTACATTGACTTGAAGCAACAACAATATGAATAGGATGATCCCATATATTCATTTGATCTAAATATGCAATACGTGCACTTTCTACATAGCGATAATAGACAACATTATTAACATGCCCAAATGCATCCATATCTCCCCAAGCAACCGACTGCTCAAAGAAATAAGAATCTTCAATAAAATCAACCATATTAACCCCTAAATCTTAATCTCTAAAAAGTTCGCATTATTTTCAAATATAGTGTTCAACAATTGGATTAAGTCATCCTGTCCCTTTAATTTAGATTTCACTCTTAAATAATTCATTAATACATTATCTGGATATAACGTTAATAATTGTGCTGCTTCTGCTTCTCGATTAGTCTCAACATATACACGCCATCTTACAAAATTAAATATTGGCATATATGGATACTTCTCTTCCCAGTCATTCAGTTTATTTTCGATATATATATAATCTGGTGCTTGTCTTAATAGTTGTAATTGGAACCACAAATAAAATACATCTTGATTAAATTTTTCATTTAACAATTCTATAGCCAAATATTCATATTCCCTACTCATTTCAGGCAATCGAGAAAGTACTTTCAACCATAATACTCGTGTCTCATAGCTTTTATTTTTTAACTCATTTTGTGAAACTAAATATCGTTGTTTTAATGCTTCTATATCTTCTAAAGTTGCTTGCTCAAACTGAGATAACATTTTCTTTAACCATTTTTGCAATTTCGGTTCAAATAAATCTCTAAATATAGTCACGTGTAAATATAACCACGGATATTGGGCGGCAAACTCTCCCCATAAATTGGTTAATCTTGTTTCGTAGGTTGATTTAACATCATTTAACCAAGGTGATAATTCATGTTGACTAATAAATTCTAAATGCGTTAATGCTTTTTCAGGCTCATTTTGTGCTAAATAAATTTGAATTCTTTGTATTTCAGCCAATTCAAATGCCATCACATTTGTATGATCTAAGGCGTCTAAAGCTTCTAATAAATTACCTTGTATCGTATAGATTTGTGAATCGATCACCCCTTTTAACAAACCCGATTGAGTAAATGCTTGTTGAATGAATTCTTGTTGGTCATCCGCAGCATCTAATAACCAAATGACGGCAAGTTGTTCGTAGGGATGTAAATTATGGAAGTTTAGTATCGTTTCTGCTTTTCGTTTTTCTCGACTAAAATAACGCTTTAACGCAATCCCCCCTAATTGAAACAGTAAACTCAATATTGCTAAAAAGATAAATAATACCCAAATATTTGTTTGAATCTGTGTTGAGCGCCATTGAATATAAACATACCCTACCCCTTGCCCATAACTCAGTAGGCTTAATACAGCAATAAGCACTAATATAATTAAAGCATACGCCCATAATATCATTTTCATTATTTACCCCATTAATGTACGAGTAATTAATTTAGGTGTAGAATTTTTTGTTCTTTTTTTTAGGCTTTCCAATTGTTGAATAATTTGCTTGGCTTTTTGATCGGGTAATGATTTTAAAAGAGATTGTATCTCGCTAATTTCTGTTTGATACTGTGCAAATTCACCACTAATAAATACTTGCCTTGCCATGAGTAACCGTAATTGGGCTTCTTTAATCATAAATGCCCGTTGTGCTAATTGAGTTGCGGGTGTATCAACAGAATCAATGCTGATCCATTTTTGCCAAAAATATTGATCTTGCACTTTTGCAGGTGTTAAATGAGTATTTAATGCCTCTTGTTTTAATTCTAAATCAAGTTGTTGTAAAATTTTTTGAGTAACTTTTTCTTGCTCATCTTGATTTGAAATATATTTTTTAAGCCCTTCTATATCCTTTTCAATGGCTTGACCTAAACTTTGCTTCAACTCTGGTGAAATTGGATAAACACTCAAAGCTTGATTCAGCTCAATTAACTTTTCTAAGGCGTAATAGTATTGATTTTGTTTTAATGAAAATTCAATTAGCGTCAGTTGTTGTTTAATTAAATCATTGGGTAATTGATTAAGACTGGTTTGTTCAGTTGAGCTAACGCTCTCTTCTTTCTTCTCTTGCTTTACTCGCTTCAAAGCCACCAGCTGATCATTTAAATTAGACGTCACTTTTTCTAACTGATGCGATGATTGTAATAAATTACTTTGTAGAGCTGATATTTTAAATACATCATAACTTAACTTAATTAACCAAGCTAAGCATATCCCAAGTAATAAAATATAAAGCTTCTTCATAGTTTTCCTTGCATATAAGTAACGCGCTGAAGTATTAACTCCGTTTTAAGGTTTGGAAGTATCATTACCTTAAAATGTAAAGCATGTTGTATCTTATAATTATCTAAAATATTAAATAATCGATCACCTAAAACCCAAAAATAACCGATATTTAATAACATGGGATTAGCTTGAATAAGTGACAGCCAATTCAACCAACTCGCTTCACTACTAATCAGCATAATATAGCGAGATTCTTGTGTTAACTTTAAAGTAATTTTCTGAAATTCATCGATAGATTGTAAGGGAAGTTGTCGGTCATACAAAATAAAGTTTAAAATTTGCATCCCTTGTTGATGAAGATGATTCATCATAAATTGTCGCCCTCCCTCACCCCGCCAAAAAGCAATCTTCTTGCCTTTTTCTAAGGTGCTCAAAATAGGAAGCTGTAACATTCCCTCTGAAGTTTCGACCTTTGGAATCTCACTTTTTATCTGGTATTTTTGAAGTGCTTCCGCAGTTTTTTCTCCAACCGCAATCCACTGAATATGAGCTAACTGATCAATTTCAATATGACATTCACGTAAATATTTCATTCCAACATCCACTGCTGTTGGGCTCACAACAACTAAAACAGCAATATCTACAACCAATTGTTGATAAAGTTGTTTAAGCAGAGGAGTCAATGGACGCGCTTTTAGCTCAAGCAATGGTAAATTGATGGCTTGAATATTTAAATCTGAGAGCGCCAAAGTTAATGCCTCAGCTCGCTCTAAAGGTCGTGTGTTGAAAAACAGCATCTTAATATAGGGCTTTTAAAAGCGCTCCTGCTCCTTGTGCAAGCAGTACTTGAGCTAAATTTTCTCCAAGCTGTACAGCCTCTTCTGGTTTTGCACAAGATTGAGCCTTAAGAAGCACTTGACCATCTAAGCTTCCTACACGCCCTTCCATCTGGATTTGACCATCTTCCAAAGTTGCATAACCTGCAATCGGCACTTGACACCCACCTTCTAGATATGCATTAAAAGCACGTTCGGCACGCACACAAAGATCTGTTTCATAATGCAATAATGGCAGAATAAGATTTAAAACATCTTGATCATTTTCACGACACTCTAAACCTAACGCCCCTTGCCCAACTGCAGGTAAACTCACATCAGCTTGCAATGTATGACGAATACGTTGTTCTAAACCTAATCGTTTTAAACCTGCGCTTGCTAAAATGATTGCATCATATTGCCCTTCATCTAATTTAGACAATCGAGTTCCTACATTTCCGCGTAAATCAGCAATTTTTAAATCTGGGCGTGCTTGCAAAATTTGACATTTACGTCGCAAGCTTGATGTTCCTATAGTTGCACCGATGGGTAAATCTTTAAAATGAGCATATGTATTTGATACAAATGCATCTAATGGATCTTCTCGCTCACAAATAACAGCTAAAGTTAGTCCTTCAGGCAATGCCATTGGGACATCTTTCATAGAATGAACTGCTAAATCTGCTCGCCCATCTAACAAAGCCGCTTCCAACTCTTTTACAAATAAACCTTTTCCACCAATTTTAGCCAATGGCGTATCTAAAAGTTTGTCGCCCTGAGTAACAAATGTAACCAATTCAACGTTTAAATTTTCGTACATCCCTTCTAGGCGTGCACGAATATGTTCAGCCTGCCATAAAGCTAGCGGGCTTTGTCGAGTTGCAATTTTCAGGGTTTTCATCATGCGATTAAAATTCTAAATTGAATCATTAACTGTAAACTTAACTTGAAATATGAAAAATGCAAGTTTATTAACATAAAATAGCGTTTAATCCGTTTATTTATAATTTTTGAATCCGCTCTCGAAGTGCTGGTAAATGTCGACGACTAATCGTTAAGCGTTCCTCTAACTCCCGACACCGCACCTCATATTGCCCAGAACCTACAAGTTCTAGCCCATCTAAGAAAGGAATCGCAACCAAGGCATTTCGATGAATTCTGATAAACCGATCAGCAAACTCTCGCTCTAAGTCTTTTAAGGTTTCATCAATGAGCACCGTGCCATTTCTATGCCGAACAGCAACATATTTTTGATCTGCTAAAAAATAATAAATATTTTCAACAGCAATTAATTCAACACCACGATGAGTTTTTGCAGCGATTTTATTACGCTTAGGATTTAATTCTTCCATATGCTCTTTTTGTTTTAGATGATTCATTTGTGCTTGGGTCTGTATCGTTAAATGTGCCAGAACCTGTTGTAATTCTTCTTGGGCAATAGGTTTTAGCAAATAACCATCAGCATATGTTTTAAATGCATCTAAAGCATGTTCATCATATGCCGTACAAAATACAATGGCTGGTGTAGGGGTGAGTTGTCGTAAAAACTGAGCACAAGTCAGACCATTCATTTCAGGCATCGAGATATCCAACAATACAACATCAGGTAAATAGTTTTTCGCCATCTCAATAGCTTGTTGCCCATGTGTTGCAATTGCAACCACACAATGTCCAAGTTGGATGATCAGTCGCGATAAGCGCTCTGTCGCAAGTGGCTCATCATCACATATTAAAATATTCATTTTATTTCCTTAATGATTTGAGCTTTTTCTAAATTTTAAATATAAATAAATACTTAGATACATTCATATTGAATAATAGTGGTATAAATTTCTGTGTTTTGGTAAACCTGAAAAATAACTGATTGTCCATAATATGCTTCCAATCTTTGCTTTACATTTTTTATTGCTATTCCATGATGTTGTCTTATCTGTGGTTTTTCCGAAACACATGGATTTGTTATCACGATATTAACTTTCTTCTGTAAAACCTCAATCAATACAGTAACCGTACTTTGGGTTATTTTTTTTTCTACACCATGGAAAATACTATTTTCAAGCAAAGGTTGTAAAGTTAATAATGGTATTTGTACTTGCGAGAATTGATCAAATTGTTCAAGTTTCCACTCAATATTTAATCGATCTCCAAGGCGAATTTTCTCTATTTCCAAATATTTTTGACATAATTCAACCTCATCCAACAAACTGACTAATTTTAATTCTTGTAAACTTGCACGAAATAACCGAGATAAATTTATTAATAAACATTCTGCCTTTTCAGGGTCAGTTGCAATCAAACTCACCACATTATTTAAACTATTAAACAAAAAATGTGGATGTATCCGTGCTTGCAATGCATTGACCTTCGCTTGAAGCTCACTATGCTGTTGACGAATCCATTGTTCTCGAACATATAAATATCTAAAACAAAATGCACCCAACAAAATGCCATAACTTAAATGAAGTACCACATTTTCAAATAAGTCAGCTTGACTTAAGTTTTCTATATTTAAGTTTCGACCGAGATACAAAAAGAAATTAAGACCACTCGTTGTCACAAATACGATGACTTGTAGTAGAACAAAACTCAAGATTAACGATTGAGACAAACTTAATTTTGAAATGAAATGTTGCAATCGTTCCTGTATTGCAATGAGTGTAAACAACACCCAATTAATGAAGAATAAATATTGTAAAAAATGATAAAAATTAAATCCTTGCCATTGTTGAGTCTCCGCTAAAACAAGCACCAAAGCCAATACGACACTTCCACTAAATAGTTCAATTGCATATTGCCAGTTTTCTTTTTTTGAGAAAAAAGATACATCATATTTTTTTAAAGACATATTTATCAAAGTTCCTTCCACTTGTTCTTCGGCAAGTGCGGTTGAATTTGTTATACTTGTATGCAATTTACTGCTTTTTATTTTATTGAGCCGATATGACCACATCTTCTAATTCCTCAAATCCGTCACAAGCCCAAACTTCTGGCATGTGGGGCGGTCGTTTCTCTGAAGCTACTGATGCATTTGTTGCTGAATTTACAGCATCTGTTCAATTTGACCAACGTTTTTATAAACAAGATATTGCAGGTTCTATTGCACATGCAACCATGCTTGCAAAAGTTGGTGTTTTAACAACACAAGAACGTGATGACATTATCAATGGTTTAAACACAATCAAAGCAGAAATTGAAGCAGGAAATTTTGACTGGCGCATTGACCTTGAAGATGTGCATATGAATATTGAGTCTCGTTTGACTCAACGTATCGGTATTGCAGGTAAAAAATTACACACTGGTCGTAGCCGTAATGACCAAGTTGCAACAGATATTCGTTTATATGTTCGCGATGAAATTGATGCAATTTTGGCACTACTGCAAAAACTACAAAAAGGTATCTTAAGTTTAGCTGCAAAAAACACCAACACTATTATGCCTGGTTTTACCCATTTACAAACTGCACAACCTGTAACGTTTGGTCATCATTTGATGGCATGGTTTGAAATGCTTGTTCGTGACTCTGAGCGTCTTATTGACTGTCGTAAACGTACCAATCGTATGCCACTCGGTTCTGCGGCATTGGCTGGAACAACCTATCCAATTGATCGTGCTTATACAGCCGAGTTGCTTGGCTTCGAAGCCGTTGCTGAAAATTCATTAGATGCAGTTTCTGATCGTGACTTTGGCATTGAGTTTAATGCAGCTGCATCTTTAATCATGATGCATTTATCGCGTATGTCTGAAGAAATGATTTTATGGACATCAGCTCAATTTAAATTTGTGAATATTCCAGATCGTTTCTGTACTGGATCTTCAATCATGCCACAAAAGAAAAATCCAGATGTTCCTGAGTTAATTCGAGGTAAAACAGGTCGCGTTTATGGTGATTTGATGAGTCTGTTAACACTCATGAAAGGTCAACCATTGGCATATAACAAAGACAATCAAGAAGATAAAGAACCTCTTTTTGATGCTATTGATACTGTTCGTGGCTCACTGATGGCATTTGCGGACATGATTCCTGCGCTTGTTCCAAATATTGAAATCATGCGTGAAGCTGCTCTTCGTGGCTTCTCCACAGCGACAGATCTAGCTGATTATTTAGTAAAAAATGGGGTTGCTTTCCGTGATGCACATGAAATTGTCGGAAAAGCTGTTGCGCTTGGCGTGCAAGAAAGTAAAGATTTGTCTGAGCTTACACTTGAACAACTTCAACAATTTTCAGATTTAATTCAAGCCGATGTCTTTGAAAAAGCATTAACCTTAGAAGCATCAGTGAATGCACGTAATCATATTGGTGGTACAGCACCTGCACAAGTTGAAGCAGCAATTGAACGTGCACATACTCGCTTAGAACATCTTTATGCATAACGTCTTAACATTAAATAGGGAGTATTGAGATGCCTCGTCAAGTATTTTGCCGTAAATATCAACAAGAAATGGAAGGCTTAGACTTTGCACCATTCCCAGGTGTAAAAGGTCAAGAGTTCTTTGATTCTGTATCAAAAAATGCCTGGCAAGAATGGTTAAAACACCAAACGACGCTAATTAATGAAAAACGCTTAAATGTATTTGAACCTGATGCAAAAAAATTTCTTGAAGAGCAACGTGAAAAGTTCTTTAACAATGATGATAGTCTAGAAAAAGCTGAAGGTTTAAAACCTGAATAATTTACTCACATGAGTATTTCTAATTGTTCATAAAACTTAAAAAATCTCTTCAACAATGAAGAGATTTTTTTTCATTCTATTTTGATTATCATAACTACAATGAAAAAAATTAATAAATTGCCTGACAACAATATGAGTTACTTTTTCTTTTTGACATCGGTCATCTTACTTAATCATACTCATAACACTTTAATTTTTTTATTTATTTGTATTTATACGTTTAAAGCTAAAAAGTTAAAATGTAACCACAATATACACTTTTAAATAAAATGATACATTCGACTACAATAAGCCACATGTTTTTTTAATTAAACCTGTTTATTATAATGACTTAGGAGATGTTAAGCACAATTAATATCACCATTTTCAATCTCAGATTTCCCCCAAAGTCTGAGATTTTTTTATGCAAAAATAAAAAAGAAATACTTTGAATTAAGCTCATTTTCTCCTTTTTTATTTATGCACCTTTTCTTCGATTTCTTTAACACTAGTATGTCTAACATCCAAACCTTTCACCATATAAATCACTTGTTCTGAAATATTACGCGCATGATCACCTATACGCTCTAGAGCTCGAAGTACCCACATGACATTAATGACACGTGATATATGACGTGGATCTTCCATCATATACGTCATCAGTGTTCTTGTTGCAGATTGATATTCACGATCTATGTCCGCATCTGCCAATAAAACCTGTAATGCTTGCTCTACATCTAAACGCGCGAATGCATCCAAAGCATCGTGAATCATTACTCTCACTTGATTACCAATATGACGAGTTTCCATATAGCCACGTGGTGATCCACCTTCTTCACATAGACTTTGAGCAATGCGTGCAATTTTTGCAGCTTCATCACCAATTCGTTCTAAATCTGTATTGGCCTTTGACATTGCAATCACCATACGTAAATCAATCGCAGCAGGATGACGACGGGCTAAAATTAGCGTGAGTGCCTCATCAATTTCTGTTTCAAGTCGGTTTACAACACCATCTTGAATTTGCACATCAATCGCAAGTTCTACATTTGTATCCAGCAAAGCATGTATTGCATTGGCAACCTGCTGCTCTACAAAACCACCCATCGTCATAAATTTTGTATTCACATCTTGTAATTCTTCATTGAATTGCGATGAAATATGATGGTTTAAAATGGGATTATTTAAGCTCAAAGGACATCTCCACGACAGCAGATTTATAAAATTATAATAAAACAATTAAACCGAAAAAAGATGACTCTTTTATGACAAAAAATATTCATCTTTTTCTCGCCTTAGAACGAAATGAGAAAGCATAAATTAGCACTGCTTTTTCCCACACTTCGTGCTAGTATCCGAGCATCGCTTGACGGAGCGCGGGTAATCACTCGCTGAGATCATTTTAATTGTGAGATCACACAATTTAAAAATGAGTACCGTTGAACCTGATCAGGTTAAAACCTGCGTAGGAATCAAGCCATCTAAAAACACAGCTATATCTCTATCTTGATTATACAAGATATTTCTGCCATGTTTTTGGTCGTGCTTGATTCGTTGATGTCATTCATAAGGATCATTGCAATGAACCAATTAACGAATCTCACCGCTTCAGAAATTACTGCTCAACATGAGCAAGATGCAAAAGATTTAACTCGAATTTTACCCGCTTCTAAAAAAGTCTATATTCAAGGTTCACGACCAGACATACAAGTCCCTATGCGTCAGATTGAACTCGCTGATACACCTGAAGGTTTAGGTGGTGAGAAAAATTTACCCATTATGGTTTATGACACTTCTGGTGCATATACAGATCAAAGCATTCATATTGACTTAAATCAAGGCTTACCTAATGTTCGTGATATCTGGATTGAAGAGCGCAATGATACTGAACTTTTAGATGCACTCACGTCTAAGTTTGGACAAGAACGTTTAAGAGACATTCGAACGGCTGAAATTCGTTTTGCACATATTCAAAAACCAAGACGTGCAAAAACTGGTCGCAATGTCACGCAAATGCATTATGCAAAACAAGGCATTATTACCCCTGAAATGGAATATATTGCCATTCGTGAAAATCAACGCCAGCTTGAAGGTGTTGATATTCGCCAACATAATGGTCAAAATTTTGGGGCTCAAAACTTAAAAGAAATTACGCCAGAATTTGTGCGTGAAGAAGTCGCTTCTGGACGTGCCATCATTCCTGCAAACATTAATCATCCAGAATGCGAACCCATGATTATTGGTCGTAATTTCTTGGTGAAAATTAATGCCAACATTGGTAACTCTGCACTAGGTTCTTCAATTGATGAAGAAGTCGCTAAGATGACGTGGGCAACACGTTGGGGTGCAGATACCATTATGGATTTATCTACTGGTAAGAATATTCACGAAACACGTGAATGGATTATTCGTAATTCTCCTGTGCCAATTGGAACCGTTCCAATTTATCAAGCACTTGAAAAAGTAGATGGAATTGCTGAAAACTTAACGTGGGAAATTTTTAAAGACACACTAATTGAACAAGCAGAACAAGGGGTAGATTACTTTACAATTCATGCAGGTGTACTGCTTGATTATGTACCGCTTACAGCAAATCGTTTAACGGGTATCGTTTCTCGTGGTGGTTCAATCATGGCACAGTGGTGCTTAGCTCATCAGCAAGAAAACTTTTTGTATACCCACTTTGACGACATTTGTGAAATCATGAAAGCCTATGATATTTCATTTAGTTTAGGCGATGGTTTACGTCCTGGATGTATTCAAGATGCCAATGATGCTGCCCAATTTTCAGAACTACGTACTTTAGGTGAACTAACTCATCGTGCTTGGAAGCATGATGTACAAGTCATGATTGAAGGCCCAGGACATGTTCCAATGCACATGATTAAAGAAAATATGGATTTACAGCTCGAAGTCTGTCAAGAAGCGCCTTTTTATACATTAGGTCCTTTAACAACAGATATCGCGCCAGGTTATGACCATATTACATCAGCGATTGGTGCTGCAATGATTGGCTGGTACGGAACAGCGATGTTATGTTACGTGACACCAAAAGAACATTTGGGTTTACCAAATAAAAAAGATGTAAAAGATGGCATTATTACCTATAAAATTGCAGCGCATGCAGCAGATTTAGCCAAAGGACATCCGGGCTCTCAAGTTCGAGACAATGCATTATCTAAAGCACGTTTTGAATTCCGCTGGGAAGATCAATTTAATTTAAGCTTAGACCCAGATACGGCACGTAGTATGCATGATGAAACTATGCCTAAAGAAGCACATAAATCAGCACATTTTTGCTCAATGTGTGGTCCAAAATTCTGTTCAATGAAGATTACACAAAATGTTCGTGAATATGCTGATCAACTTCAATCTACGACAAATATTTAAGGCAATATATTTAAATATTTGAATTTGAGTTAATTTAACTTAACAAAGAAGCATCATTATTGAGCAAAATAGTGATGCTTCTTTGATTTATTATCGATATAATAAAAAACATTTCATCTTTATTGAAAACTAAGTTAGGATGAAAAGCGATTCTTTTGTGATCTTTTGTAAAATTTATGACTATTATTCAACAAGCTACATTTTGTAAAAAAGACTTCAAAATTCATCAGCGTGAATATTTATATCGAGGTTTTATTGGTGTTGAAAAACTAAGTCTAAATCACCATTTATTTAATAAAACTACAGAATCCCCTATGTTAAATAGGGAATTAATTCATCGCCCCGAAGCCGCAGGCGTACTTATTTATGACCCTCAAAAACAAACGATCGCCTTAATTGAACAATTTCGTATTGGTGCCATCGAAGATGATATTTCACCTTGGCAACTTGAAATCATTGCGGGTGTTCTCGATGGTGATGAATCCCCTGAAATCTGTGTTCGTCGAGAAGCACTAGAAGAATCAGGATGTCAAATCAATGAATTACAACATCTTTTTAGCTTTTATCCTTCTGCAGGAGCTTGTGATGAGTTATTTCATTTATATACAGCACAAGCAGATCTCCCAGTAGAAGGCGGAATCTTTGGCGTCGAAAATGAAGGTGAAAATATAAAATTACATATTATTCACTTTCAAGATATTCCAAATTTATTTACCAATGGTAGACTAAGAAATGCGCCTATTATCATGGCATTACAATGGTTGCAAAATGCAATAACAATAAAGAGTGTCTAAGGGGATGACATGACTTTAGTGAATAATTCAAAAAATTGGACCATCATTCAAATTACGGACACCCATCTAATGAATCATGATGGGTTAGAATTTGTTCATATGAACCCTGCTGAAACCTTTCATGCTGTGATGCATGATATTCAAATACGTTATCCACATGCAGATGCCATTATTCATACAGGAGATTTAGCCCAAGTCGCAGCACCTGAAACCTATCAATATTATCTTTCTTTTATCAGTCAATTTAAAATTCCACATTATCAAATTCCTGGTAATCATGATAATTCAGATATTTTTCCTTTCTATAAAAACCGTAATGAGGCACATGCGATTCATTTCGGTGAATGGACGATTATTCTGCTAAATAGTGCAGTAAAAGACCAAGTTTATGGGTTTATTGAACCAAAGCAACTTGATCAACTTGATCAACTTCTAACTCAATATAAAAATCAACATATTATTATTACCTGTCATCACCACCCTTTTGAAATGCACTCTCATTGGCTTGATCATCATATTTTAAAAAATACCAGTCATTTAACCGATATTTTAGCCAAACATCAAAATACTAAACTCGTTCTATTTGGTCATGTCCATCAAGACTCATGGAATCAATGGAACGGCATCTCATTTTATTCCACACCATCTACATGTGTACAATTTAAACCGAAGAGTGAAAATTTTGCATTAGATGAAGAAGCGCCAGGTTATCGAGTTTTACATTTAAAAGAAAATGGTGAGTTTGAAACAAAAATTCATCGGATAAGCCATAAAGTTGTCAAAATAAATGCACATATTTCAGGTTACTAACTTTTAATTTTATCAATTTTGCATTACTTTAATGCGTTCGAAATAAAATGTGATCAGTCTATTGCCGACAACTTAGACTATCAAAATAGATAAAAAGTCTATATCATGACGACCCCCGAGGGAACATTCTCTTGGCTGGAATGAATGAAAGACACTTGCACATCACCATATTTTTTGCGTATCGATAATACGTATATGATGAGGATTGCCCTATATGGCGAATGACAACCAAAATCAAGTCTTGGATGACCAAACTGATCTTGTAGACGACAAAGCTACAAAACGTGTGCGTAAGCCAAAGCCAAAGGCAGACGGTGGAACAACTGCTAGCTTATTTGGTATTGAGCCTTATCAACCTAAGAAAAATGAAGAATATATGTCCGAAGGACAACTCGAACATTTCAAAAAAATTCTTTTGGCTTGGAAAACCGAGTTAATGTCTGAAGTTGATCGTACATTAAATACCATGCAGGATGAAAATACAGCACTTCCTGATGTGAATGACCGTGCGACACAAGAAGAAGAGTTTGCAATTGAATTGCGTACTCGTGATCGTGAGCGCAAATTAATTCGCAAAATTGAGCAATCAATTGAAGCAATTAAAAATGACGATTATGGCTTCTGTGAAACCTGCGGCATCGAAATTGGCTTACGTCGCTTAGAAGCACGTCCAACTGCAACATTATGTATCGACTGTAAAACTCTGGCAGAGATCAAAGAGAAGCAAAATAACGGTTAAAGATGTTATTTAATCGTCCTCCTCTCCCTCTATTTCAGGGAGAGGGTAAAAGGATACCTTATACAGGTCGATTTGCCCCATCTCCTACTGGCCCTTTACACTTCGGCTCTTTGATTACTGCTGTCGCAAGTTATTGTGATGCACGTTCTCAACACGGTATTTGGCATGTTCGTATTGAAGATACAGATATTCCTCGTATTTCTCCAGGAAGTGAAGAACATATTCTACGTTCGATTGATGCTTTTCAATTTGAACCCGATTCAGAAATTATTTTTCAAAAAAATCGTATAAATATCTATAATCATGTGATTGAACAACTCAAACAAAATCATCTGGTTTATGCCTGTCAATGCACAAGAAAAATATTAGGTTCTAATCATATTTACACAGGAACTTGCCAATCTCTCAACTTAAACTTCACCAATCAAGCTATTCGCGTCAAAGTGGATGATTTAGATATTTGTTTTGAGGACCGCTTGCAAGGTCGACACTGTTCCAATTTAAGCCACGATTTAGGTGACTTTGTACTTAAGCGTAGAGATGGTGTAATCAATTACCAGCTTGCAGTTGTTGTTGATGATTATTTACAAGGAATCACGCACGTTGTTCGAGGTGCTGACTTACTCGACAATACTGCACGACAAATTTGGCTTACCCGATTATTGGCGTATCCGCAGCTTCAATATCTACACCTTCCCTTGGCAATGAATGGACAAGGACAAAAGCTTTCTAAACAAAATTTAGCTCACGCATTAGATTTATCAAAAGCGCCAGAACTGCTGCAACAAGCCTTAATTGCATTGCATCAACCCAGTGTTGAATTAGACACACCAGCGCGAATGTTAAAACAAGCCATTGCTCAATGGAATATACAACGCATTCCAAAAGCAACAGAGCTCAATGGTATATATCTATAAATAATAAAAAACCGAACATCACTCATCATGTTCGGTTTCATTTATTGAAAGTTACAAAAACCTAAAAACTTGACTCTTCCCGACTTGGATTCTTTTCATGCGTCATCGATTCAATTTTTAAAATCAAACTAATCATCACGGCACAAATAATTAAAGATGAGCCACCATAACTGATGAATGGTAAAGTTAAGCCTTTGGTAGGTAACATTCCCATATTCATCCCCGCATTAACCAATATTTGTAAAAGAAAAATGATACTAATGCCGTAAGCTAAATAACCAGCGCGTAGATATTGATTTTGTAATGCACGATGACCAATACGAATACAACAAATGAGCATTGTGAATGAAAGCAGTAAAACTACAAAAATACCTGAAAAACCGAATTCTTCCCCTAATACAGCTAACATAAAGTCCGTATGTGCTTCTGGAAGATATGACATTTTTTGGATGCTATGCCCTAAACCAACACCAAACCATTCTCCACGTCCAAATGCCATCAGCGCATTTGACAACTGATACCCTGCACCTAATGGATCACTCCATGGATTAGAAAATGACATTAAGCGTTCAAAACGATATGGCTCAAAAACCACCAAGAAAACAAAGGCTGCAATAATTGCCCCAAAGGCAATTGCAAACTGAATAAGCGGTGCTCCAGCAAGGAAGAATACACCCAACATGGTTAGTGCAATTACAACGGTTGCACCCAAATCAGGTTCTGCCATGACCAAGCCAACCGTTGCTGCCATAATCACGGCAAGGCGGATCAAACCTTTAATATTATTCCGAACTTCTGCTGCACGTCGTACCACATAATCTGCGGTAAAAATGGCCATCATTACTTTGGCTACTTCTGAGGCTTGTAACGTGAACCCCGCGATACGAATCCAACGTTTAGAACCATTGACCTCCGTTCCAACAACCAAAACCGCTGCCAACAAAACAATGGTAATAATCCACAAGAAAAAAGTGTTATTAAACCATGTGTTTAATGGAATACGATAAACAACAAATGCAGCAACTACAGCGACTAAAATGGAAATACCATGCCGACTCACATAATGAAAGGCATCTTCATGCATACGATCTGCATAGGGCATGGATGCTGAAGCGACCATCATGGTTCCAATGCACAATAATGCCAATACACAGAAAATAAGAATATTTCTAACATTTAACTCTGCTGGTAATTTCGGCAACCACCGTTCAAATGTCGCACTCATTTTTTGTATAGTATTCTGAGCAAACCCAGCCATACTGAAATCCTTAATTATTTTCTTAATTTAATTCATTAACAATAGCAACAAACTGCTGTCCACGCTGTACATAACCACTAAACATATCAAAACTTGCACATGCTGGCGATAACAACACCACATCATGTTCATGTGTATACTGTTGGCATATTACAACAGCCTCTTGCAAAGACTTGGCATGTATTAAATCTGTTGTACCAGAAATTGCTTTTTCAATAATGGCCTGATCTTCACCAATCAAGACTGCGAATTTGACATACTTTTTTAGAGATTGTTTTAATGCTGTAAAATCTTGTCCTTTACCTTGACCACCCAAAATAATTGCAACCTTCCCACCTTGAGCTTCGATGGCAGCACCTAAACCATCAATTGCAGCTAATGTCGCACCAATATTCGTTCCTTTTGAATCATTATAATAACGAACTTGTTTGAGCTCACGTACAAACTCACAACGATGCTCTAAGCCTTTAAATGTTTTTAATGTATCAAGCATACTCTGTAAGGGTAAACCAATTGCTTCACCTAAAGCTAAACAAGCCAATGCATTCGCCACATTATGCGTCCCTTGAATATACATCTCTGTACTTTTCAGCAGTCGCTCACGCCCACGTGCCAACCAAATTGTACCGTCTGTTTCTTTTAAAATTCCATATTGATTCATATCTGGTGCATTTAAACCAAAACTTTGCATTGGCGTTGTATCTGGCACTAATGGACGTGTCAAAGAATCATCACGATTATAAACAACTTTTTTCACACCCTGAAAAATACGGTGTTTTGCCGTATGATAACCGAGCATATCGCCATGTCGATCTAAATGATCTTCGCTCATATTCAAAACAACAGCCACTTCCGCATGAAGGTTGGATGTTGTCTCTAATTGAAAGCTTGATAATTCAAGTACATAAATATCGGGATCATCCTTCATTAAATCTAATGCAGGACGACCTAAATTACCGCCCACTGCAACCTTAGCACCCGCATTTTCAGCCATTAAACCAAATAAAGTGGTTACTGTACTTTTTGCATTTGAACCCGTAATGGCAACAATTGGCTTATCTGTTGCTCGACGTAAAATTTGTATTTCACTGACAACAGGAATTCCTTGTGCAATCGCAGCTTGTATTATTGGAAGTTTAGGATCTAATCCTGGGCTAATAATAATTTCCTCAGCATGCAATAATAATTCTTCATCAAACTGTCCAAAACTGGTCTGTACATCTGAAGGAATTTTATCAAATCCTGGTGGGTTTTCACGAGAATCTGTCACTGCAACTCGATAGCCCTTTTCATGTAAAAAATTTACAGCAGCTACACCAGAAATACCGAGTCCGGCAACGACTTTCAATCCACCACGCTGAATTAACATTTTCGCCTCATGGTCAAATAATTCAAAATTTCAGAAATGTTAGCACTTTGCTATTTTATTTGCTTTTTCTGTTTTCATTTTCTTGCATTTTTTTGTGTCAGTGCGTAAAAAGCCGTCTATTTAGACGGCTTTATGAACTATTAATTCAAGTAAAATACAAAAGTTCTATTTCCATTTAACTGCTTGAACTTCTGCTTTCTTCGCAGGTTGATCTTCAGATACAGCGCAGCCACAACCACCACCACAGCCAGCAGCTGTAGCAGGTCTAAGCCATTTTGCTAAAGTTGCCCAGCCTTTTTGTTCACATGAATTTGACAATGACATAAACACTGAGCCTGATGTTTTCGGAAATACCTTTTTAAACACCACAACAGCACTCCAAATCACCAATACTGCCACAATTAAAATTTCAAGCATTTCAATCTCCTACTACTTGACGTAATTTAACCCAAGTAATGTGATGCAATTTGATATGTCAGGAACGACATCAAATATGCTAAACCAAATAGATAAATGGTCATGAAACTTACAGTTCTCCACGAACCTGTTTCACGGCGTACTGTTGCCAAAGTTGCCAAACAATGTGGTGCATAAATAAACCACACCAGTAATGACAAACCTGTTGCCAATGTCCAGCCCAATTCACCCCCACCACTAATGATCGAGATTAAACCTTCTGACATTGTGTCTTCATCAACTGCAGACAAGGCATAAACTGTGCCTAATGCAGCAACTACGACTTCACGTGCCGCCATTGCAGGAATTAAAGCAATACAAATTTGCCAATTAAAACCAAGTGGCGCAAAAATTGGTTGTAATACATGTCCCAACATTCCTGCAAATGAATAGTCAATTTCAGGTAAGGTTGCACCTTCTGGTGGTTGCGGGAATGTACATAAGAACCACAGTAAAATTGATAAAGCAAAGATGATTCCACCTACACGCTTTAAGAAAATCATACCTCGGTCTAACAAACCAATCCAAATATTTTTTAAATCTGGAAAACGATAGCTTGGTAATTCCATGAGTAACATTTGCTGAGATTTATCTTTTTGGAAAAACTTCAATACAAATGAAACGCAAAGTGCACTTAAAATGCCTGCCATATATAATGCAAACATCACCAACCCTTGAAGATTAAAAATCCCCCAAACGGTTTCTGCTGGAATAAATGCTGCGATAAGTAATGCATATACAGGTAACCGAGCCGAACAGGTCATTAACGGTGCAACAAAAATCGTTGTTAAGCGATCCCGTGGATCGGAAATACTACGTGTTGCCATAATGCCTGGAACAGCACACGCAAAACTAGATAATAGTGGAATAAAAGCACGACCACTTAAGCCTGCCTTATACATTAACTTATCAAGCAAAAATGCAGCGCGTGGTAAATAACCCGATTCTTCTAACACTAAAATAAAGAAGAATAAAATTAAAATTTGCGGTAAAAAGACAATCACACTTCCAGCGCCCGCAATAATTCCATCAACCACGAGGCTGTTCAACATAGGCTGTGAAATATGCTCACCGAGATATTCACCAAACCATGCAAAAAATTCTTCAATTCCATCCATAAATGGTGCTGCCCAAGCAAACACCGCTTGGAAAATGATAAACATCATGACAGCTAAGCTGAGTAAGCCCAAAACTGGATGTAAGAAAATTTTATCGATAAATGCTGTACGTTTATCTTCTTGGTCGATATATACCACAACATCATTCAATAATGCCGTGATTTTTTGATGATCATCACCCACTAAACCCGTCATTTCTGTTCGAGGTACTGCATATTTTTGATCATCTAAAGCATGCTTTAAAGCTTCAATGCCTGAACTACGAACAGCAACCGTTTCTACAACAGGAATACCCAAACGCTCTGAAAGTTTTTGAGTATTAATTTGCATACCACGGCGACGTGCTTCATCCATCATGTTTAGTACAAGTAAGACCGGACGGCCTAACTCGATCATCTCTAGAACTAATCCTAGATGAAGCTTTAAGTTTGTCGCATCAACTACACATAAAAAAGCGTCTTGATTGCCCTCTTCCTCAATTTTACCGTGTACAACATCTCGGGTAATTGCCTCATCAGGACTCGTGGCATCAAGACTATAGGCGCCAGGTAAATCGAGTACTCGAACAGGTCGACCTGAAGGAAGGGTAAATTGTCCCACTTTACGCTCAACAGTTACACCCGCATAGTTTGCAACTTTTTGGCGCGTGCCTGTCAAATGGTTAAATAATGATGTTTTACCACAGTTTGGATTACCTACAAGGGCAATACGTAACGCATCACTCATGCAGATGCTCCTCCTACGCCAATTTCCACTTTTTCGGCTTCGATTTTACGTAATGCAAAACGAGTAAATCCAACTTGAATTAAAATCGGATCACCACCAAAAATACCTTTCGTGATGACTTGTACCGTCGTACCTGGTACAAATCCTAAAGTCTCTAAACGACTTGCTATTAGGTCTGCTTCAGAATTACTGCTATTTTCTGAGCGATGTACTTTCTGAATGATAGCAGTCTGTTTAACTTTTAAATCAGATAAACGCACGATATCAAATCCTTAACAATTTTGAACATTATACAAACAAATGAGAATAATTATCAAATCGATTCGAGTTTTATTCTTATTTCCTTATATCACATCGACAGCCCAAAAGTTTTACATTAGAGTAACGATTTGAAAGTCATTGCTTAATCCATAAAGACTCAATCGAATTTAATTTATGCTAAATAAAAAACCTCGTATTCCCACACCAACCCTCATTCCAGAACACTTAAGTTATTTATGCGGATATCGAGACTACTTAATTGCGCATACCGTTAGTCCACATACACGAAATGCTTACTTATCTGATTTAATTCAATGTAGCGAATATCACAAAAGCCCTTTACCCAGTTGGAATAGTGAAGATATTGCAGACATTTTGCTTGAACTCACCAAACAAGGTAAAAGTCCACGCTCTATTGCACGGTCACTATCTGCACTACGTTCTTTTTTTAAATTTTTACGTGAACAAAAACTCAGATCTGACAATCCTGTGGCTGTACACAAAACTCCTAAAATTGGTCGTGCATTACCGAAAGATTTATCTGAACAAGATGTAGAAGCTCTTATTCAAGCACCAAATACCTCCACAGTTCTTGGTTTAAGAGATCGAGCAATGTTTGAAGTGCTTTATGCTTGCGGATTGCGCGTCACAGAATTACTTAATTTACGCTTAGAATTAATCAATTTAAAACAAGGTTATTTACGAATTGTAGGTAAAGGAAATAAAGAACGATTGGTTCCTTTAGGACAAATTGCCTGTGAGTGGGTTGAAAAATACTTAAATACTGCACGTCCCGAGTTACATAAAACCTCCACAGATTACCTTTTTCTAACACAGCATGGCGGAATCATGAGTCGGCAAAATTTTTGGTACGCTATTAAACGCTATGCACTTCAAGCTGGAATTCAAGCTGAACTTTCACCACATACCCTAAGGCATGCCTTTGCGACCCACCTACTTAATCACGGTGCAGATTTACGTGTCGTTCAAATGTTACTGGGACATAGTGATTTATCTACTACACAAATTTATACACATGTTGCTCAAATTAGAATGCAACAATTACACGCAATGTATCATCCTAGGGCATAACCTCAATACTTCACCAAATTTATAGCACAAAGATTTTTTTCTCCATTGACGATTTTTTGTTATGCTACAGGCTCATTTTTAATATTCGCAATAAAGGGTTAATGATGGCTTTTACCCACTCAAAAATCTTCCTTGCATGTGCACTTACATCTACTATTTTTCTTTCAGCATGCTCAAAATCAGATGATGAAAAGAAAGCAGGCACATTAACCGCGAGTGCTCCTGCTACAGGTGAAGCATCTAATCTTTCTGAACGTAATGCTCAGCATCGTCTTATTCAAACCTTAACTGAACATTTTAAAACAGCAGGTATTACTGCCAAAATAGAAAGTGTTCAACCGACTGAAGTCCCTAATTTATTTTGGGTTAGCGTTGAAGGGATGCCCGCGATTTATGCAACGGCAGATGGAAAATATATCATTCAAGGTGATGTCATCCGTTTAGGTACTAAACAGCTCGTGAATGTGAGTGAACCATTACAAGCTGCATCGAATAAAGCATTGTTAGCTCAACTAAAACCTGAAGATTTGATTATCTATAAGGCAAAAGGCAAAACCAAACATGTCATTTACGTGTTTACGGACGTCAGTTGCCCATATTGCCATAAACTTCATGAACATCTCGATGAAATTAATGCCAAAGGAATTGAGGTTCGTTATATTGCTTGGCCGCGTGGTGAAGAATTCATACCAGCAATGGAAAATGTTTGGTGTAGTAAAGATCGTCAGGCTGCTTTTAACAAAGCAATTGCAGGAGAACACGTTGATTCAGCGATCTGTAAAAATCCTGTGAGTGACCAATATCAACTTGGCGTGAAGATGGGCGTAAACGGAACACCTGCAATTTATAATGCAGAGGGATTGTATTTAGGTGGATATTTAACTCCTGATGAGTTATCAAACCGTTTAAATAACTAAATTTTATATTTTAAATTACTGTTTTTTATAAGTATATATATTCTTAAATATCCGCTAGAGTCATCGCGTTTTTTTAGCTATGATCTATGCTTAAATTATAAATTGATATATGGAGTGTGACGTGAAACCAGTTCGTCTGGCAATCCTCGGTCTAGGTACTGTAGGTGGTGGAGCCTTAGAGCTCTTAAAAGAAAATGCTGCTGAGATTAAACGTCGCACCGGTCGTGAAATTCAAATTACTTACGTAGGTACTCGTCGACCTCGTCCCGATTTAGAACTTCCTGAATCGGTTAAGCAAAGTTCAGATTTATTAGAAATTGTTCGCCAACCTGATGTCGATGTCGTCGTTGAAGTGATGGGTGGCATTCACCCTGCCTATGAAGTCATTAAAGAAGCCATTATTCATGGTAAACAAGTTGTTACTGCAAATAAAGCCTTATTAGCTGAACATGGCAATGAACTTTTCAAACTTGCTGATGACCATTGTGTGCAAATTGCTTATGAAGCTGCAGTTGCAGGTGGAATTCCGATCATTAAAGTTATGCGTGAAGGTCTAGCTGCCAATAAAATTGATTGGTTAGCAGGCATTATTAATGGCACAGGTAATTTTATTCTTACAGAGATGCGAGATAAAGGGCGTACTTTTGAAGATGTTTTAAAAGAAGCACAAGAATTAGGCTATGCAGAAGCAGATCCAACATTTGATGTTGAAGGAATTGATGCTGCTCACAAACTTACTCTACTCGCTTCAATTGCATTTGGTATTCCACTTCAGTTTGATA
Organism: Acinetobacter sp. ANC 4558; assembly: GCF_002135375.1. Lineage (GTDB taxonomy): Bacteria > Pseudomonadota > Gammaproteobacteria > Pseudomonadales > Moraxellaceae > Acinetobacter. The sequence goes on from NZ_NEGH01000015.1 coordinate 30,969, forward strand.
AAGTATTTACTGAAGGTATTAGTAAAATTACCGCACAAGATGTGAAATACGCTGAAGATTTAGGCTTTCGTATTAAACATTTAGGCATTGCACGTCGCGCAGAGACCGGCATTGAACTTCGTGTTCATCCAACCTTAATTCCAGACGATCAACTGATTGCGAATGTAAATGGTGTTAAAAATGCGGTGTTGGTGCATGCCAATGCTGTAGGCCCAACCTTATATTATGGCGCTGGTGCTGGCGCTGGTCCAACTGCATCTGCTGTTGTTGCCGATGTTGTTGATATTGTACGTGATATTTCTTATACGGAAGATGGTGCGGGTACAATTCCACAACTGGCATTTGAAGCATTAACAGACTTACATATTCTGTCACGCGAAGAAATGACAACTGGATACTACATCCGAATCAATGCTGAAGATCAAACTGGTGTACTTGCCGAAGTCACCGCAATTCTCAGCCGTAATGGCATCAGCATTGACGCCATTATGCAACAATCTCGTTTAAAAGACCTGATTCCTATTGTGATTCTAACTGATCCAGTTAAAGAATCTAAAATGGATGAAGCTTTGCAACAAATTCAAGCGCTCCCTGTAATTCATGGCGAAGTTGTAAGAATTCGTTTAGAATCGCTTGATAATTAATCGGGTTAGGGAGATGCTTTTTTTGCACTCCCGACCATGCTCTACACACTTGGAACATCATCATGTCTAATGCCAATCGCTACACTGGTTTAGTTGACCGTTATCGTGACCGCTTACCAGTTTCTCAAACAACTCGTGCAATTTCTTTAGGCGAAGGTAACACGCCTTTAATTAAACTTGAGAATATTCCACGCATTATTGGCAAAAATGTTGAAATTTATGTGAAATATGAGGGCTTAAACCCGACTGGTTCATTTAAAGATCGCGGTATGACCATGGCGGTCACAAAAGCGGTTGAGTCTGGTTCTAAAGCAATTATTTGTGCATCTACAGGTAATACATCTGCTGCTGCAGCGGCTTATGCTGCACGTGCAGGCATTAAAGCATTTGTTTTAATTCCTGAAGGCAAAATTGCAATGGGTAAAATGGCTCAAGCAATGATGTATGGTGCGATTACCATGCAAATTCGTGGTAACTTCGATGACGGTATGCGTCTTGTAAAAGAAGTTGCCGATCAAGCCCCTGTAACGATTGTAAACTCAATTAATCCATACCGTTTACAAGGTCAAAAAACCATTGCATATGAAATTGTAGATGAATTAGGTCGTGCACCTGATTATCACTGCTTACCTGTTGGTAATGCAGGCAATATCACGGCACATTGGATGGGTTATACCGAAGCTGTTGCAAATCAACCTGCTGATCAATTTGAGCAAGTTATTTATGATGCAAAAACCGATCAGTTCACAGGTCCTAAACCAGCTGGTTTACCGATAATGGTTGGTTATCAAGCAGCAGGAGCTGCACCATTCTTACGTGGTGCTCCCGTTGAAAACCCTGAAACTGTTGCAACTGCTATTCGTATTGGTAATCCACAAAGTTGGAATCATGCAAAAGCAGTCGTTCGTGATTCAAAAGGTTGGTTCGATGAACTTCAAGATGCTGAGATTTTAGAAGCTCAACGCCTACTTTCAATGTATGAAGGTGTCTTTGTAGAACCTGCATCTGCAGCTTCAATTGGTGGTGCAATTCGTGATATTAAAGCAGGAAAAATTGCGGAAGGTTCAGTGATTGTATGTACTGTGACTGGAAATGGACTAAAAGATCCAGATACTGCAATCAAACAATGTCAAGATGCTGTCATGCTATCTATTGATGCGGCAATGGATCAAGTTCGTGATTCTATTCTGTCTAATATGTAATTTTTATATTGAGATTGAAATAAAAAACCCTGCATTAGCAGGGTTTTTTATTCTTTAATTATTGAATGTTGAGTAAATTCAAATATTAAAAAATTAAAGACTTTTTGGTAAATGACTTGTCCAAGTCATTAAATTAATTGCTGTATCATTACGTGCTTGTGTTGTTGGTGCCCCTAAAATAACCACCACAGCTGGTCGATTATTCAATGTTGTATGCATTACGACACAGCGCCCAGCTTCATTAATATAACCCGTTTTTGAAATATTAATATTCCATCCACCATTACGTACTAATGCATTGGTATTATTTGATTTTAGAACTCGATAGCCTAAATTAAAGTCATAGGTTGGCGTGGTTGAAAACTGACGAATGAGTCCATATTGCGATGCCGCAGTCACAAGAATACTTAAATCACGTGCTGAAGCTACATTTCCTGGGTGTAACCCCGTTGACTCCAGATAGCGTGTATTGGTCATCCCTAATTGCTTTGCTTTCGCATTCATTGCCGCAATAAATGCAGACCGCCCTCCTGGGTAGGTACGTGCCAATGCAGAAGCAGCTGGATTCTCTGACTTCATTAGCGCAAATAAGAGCGCTTCAGCACGATTCATTGTATCCCCTGCACGCAAGGTAGAACTCGAACTTTTACAACCTGAACACGAGAAATCACTTTGATCTAAAGCAATGGTTTCCGACATATTTAAACGTGCGTCAGCAATCACAACAGCGGTCATTAATTTTGTAATTGATGCGATTGGCAAAGATGCATTGGAGTTTTTGCTATAAAGCACTTCCCCTGTTTGTGCATCCATAACAAGCGCAGCACGCGCATTTACATCTGGTGAACTATTAAAACCAGAAGTATCTATAATTTGCCCAATTTTTGTCGATGGTACGGACGCAGATGGTAATGAACTGCCACTACGTACCGTCGTTTTAACTGTTACACTACCTTGTGGACTTGGTTCTGCATTAGAAACATCGCTATTGAGCAACATCTCTACATCTTCAGGAGACCAATTTATATTGGCTTGACCTGATTGTTTAGATAAATTATTGACAACAATCTCTGCTTGAGTGAATGTTGTCGCACTAAAAAGGAAAGATATCCCTAATACATGCATTAAAGCATTTTTTGATTTTTTCACTTGTCTTTACTCAACTTCAATAAAGTAATACATTGGTATATCACTTCAAATATGTCTTACATTTACAACAAAAAATGAGTATTTTGAGCACTCGGTTTGCTGTAACAGTTTTTCGATTAGAAAATCCCATATATATAGGATTGCTAATTTTGTCGTTTCATTGCAAGCTTATTTTGCTTTATGTAACAAAAATATGAAAAGTACCTAGAGGGAAAGTATGATGATCACTGTTTTAGTTGTAGACGATCATGAATTAGTACGGACAGGAATTTGCCGTATGTTAGATGATCATACTGAAATTCAAGTCATTGGACAAGCTGAATCTGGTGAAGAAGCGATCAATATTGTTCGCCAAAACCCTCCCAATGTCGTCTTACTTGATGTCAATATGCCTGGTATTGGTGGTGTAGAAACAACACGTCGTCTATTACAAACAGCACCTGCAACAAAAGTTCTTGCGGTCAGTGGTTTGTCCGAAGAACCCTACCCCTCACTCATATTAAAAGCTGGTGCAAAAGGATACATCACCAAAGGTGCTCCTGTTAGTGAAATGGTTCGTGCAATTAATAAAGTGATGCAAGGCGGTAAATACTTCAGCGCTGATATTGCAGAGCAAATTGCAAGTTCTTACTTATCTGATACACAAAAATCTCCTTTTGATAATCTTTCTGAACGTGAAATGCAAGTCGCTATGATGGTCGTCAACTGTATTTCTACTCAAGAAATTGCCGATAAACTCTTTGTGAGCGTGAAAACTGTAAATACCTATCGCTATCGAATTTTTGAAAAACTAAATATAGATAGCGATGTAAAATTGACACATCTAGCCATTCGTTATGGTCTAATTAAGCCTTAGATGCAAGGTGTAAATGCACGCTGAAAATCAGGCATTGAACCAATACCATTTAGGTCTGTGGTATGGTTCATATCGTTTTATTATTTCATGTTGTCTTTTCATTGTTTTCTTAACCACATCACAAAGTTTTAATCCAGACCACTCCCATCCTCAACTCTATTTATTCATACTGATTCTCTATGTCGTTTTAACAAGCTTACAATTTATTGCATACAAGTTTTTTCAACACAATGTTCGTAGTGCCATTACTTTATTTTATGCGATCGATATTCTGATCTATAGCAGTTTAATTTTTACTTCAAATGGTCCTAACCTATACGTTAGCTTATTATTTAGCATTACTATTTTTACAGCTTCTTTACTTTTAGAGTCAAAAAAAGCCTTATTTATTACTCTCGTCGCGATCATCGGCATTATTTATCAACATGTCGTCGGAAGTTTCTTTTCAAGTATAAGCTCAAATAATATTGGAAATAGTGTTTTATTATCGATCTTATTTTTATTTATTTATGCATGTGGGCAAATGACAATTAAACGATTTCATTTACTCGAAAACTCTAACTTTCATCAATCCCTCGAATTAAATCAACTACAAAATATTAATCGATACATTCTAGAACAAATTGAAACAGGATATTTAGTCTTAGATCAAAACTATCATGTCGTCTTAAGCAATCCAGCATCAAAACAACTACTTGGAATTAACACTACATTTTCAACAAATGCATTTTCATTGTATGATGCCCAACCAGATCTCGTTAAATATCTAACATTTGATCACTTAAAAAATGGTGAAAAATTTCAATTCACCTCTAAGCTCAGTCATTACCATACACATATTACCATTCAAACGCTTAAGACACCTCAGCAAACGCTAATCCTACTGATTATTCAAGATACAAAACGCTTAGACCAACAAGTGCAACAACTTAAACTGGCAGCCTTAGGACAACTTTCAGCCAGCATTGCACATGAAATTCGAAATCCATTAGCTGCGATTGTTCAAGCAAATTATTTATATTTAAATAGCCATGTACAGGAACAAGAGCAACTTTCCAACCTGATTGCTAAACAGGCCTTGAGAATTAATAAAATTATTGAAGATACGCTTGGCATGGTAAAAAGCAAAGATACTTTACCTCAACCCATTTTATTAGATGATTTCATAACACGTTTCATAGACGAAGATTTATCCGATATTTCTAATAAAATAAAGCTGAAATATGAACAAAATTTAAGTATACTCTTTGATGAATCACAATTAAGACAAATATTAATAAACCTGATTCGAAATGCAATAAGACATAATAATCCAAATTACAGCTATATTATTATTGAAATATATAAACAAGAAAATTTAGTCAGAATAGAAGTTAAAGACTTTGGGGATGGCATAGCTCAACAAGATATTCATAATCTCTTTCAACCCTTTTTCAGCACTGAAATTAACGGAACAGGTTTGGGACTATATTTATCAATGAGTTTTTGTGAAGCCAATCAGGCAAAACTTAGTTACGTCGAACAAACCACAGGGACATGCTTCAGAATAGAGTGTTCAAGTTTAGCTGTAATTTAATTTTTTGGGGAAAAAATTGAATTCAAAAGCAATCGTACTCTTAGTCGATGATGAAGAGGACTTATGCCGTTTAATGGCAATGACACTGTCTCGTATGGGAATACAATCTTATATTGCCCATACGGTTAAACAAGCCAAAGCATGTTTAGCGACTCAACATTTTGATGCATGCTTAACCGATCTAAATCTTCCCGATGGTAATGGGATTCAACTGGTTCAATATATCTCTGAATATTACACCTCCTTACCCGTTGCTGTGCTTACCGCCTATGGCAATATGGAGATTGCCATTTCAGCACTAAAAGCAGGTGCATTTGATTTTGTGAACAAACCAATCAATCAAAGACATTTAGAACAATTATTAGAAAAGGCTTTACATCATCCTTTGACATTTTCAGATGCTAATCAACAAGAATTACAACTTGAACATCAGATGTTAATTGGACAATCACACGCAATGCAAGAATTAAGAGTGACATTAAAAAAAATTGCCCGCTCCCAAGCGCCTGTATTTATTACAGGAGAGTCTGGCACTGGAAAAGAAGTCGTTGCGAACTTAATTCACCGTTTAAGTAATCGAAATGATGGGCCATTTATTGCTATTAACTGTGGAGCAATACCTAATGATTTAATGGAAAGTGAATTATTTGGCCATAAAAAAGGAAGCTTTACAGGGGCAACTCAAGACAAGCAAGGCCTTATTCTATCTGCACAAGGAGGCAGTTTATTTTTAGATGAAATTGCAGAGTTGCCGTTAAATATGCAAGTTAAACTTTTACGTACTGTACAAGAAAAAAAAATTCGCCCAATTGGCTCGGACCAAGAAATTGAAGTAGATTTTCGAATTATTAGTGCCAGTCATCAAGATTTAGAAAGCTTAGTACATCAAGGGCGTTTTCGCCAAGATTTATTTTTCCGCATTCATGTTATGGATATTATTCTTCCGCCATTACGAAACAGAGAACATGATATTTTATTGCTTGCCCATTATTTTAGCCATAAAATATCCCAAGAATGGGGCATTCAGCCCAAAATATTTAATCTAGAAGCTGAAACTTTTTTATTAGCGCAGCACTATCCTGGCAATGTTCGAGAGCTCCGTAATATCATTGAACGTGCAGTGACCTTATGTGATGGAGAATGTATTAAAATCGAACATCTTCAAACAACTCCTTTAAATCAAAGGCATCATATAGCAAACAACATTCAAAAAAGTGATACAAATCAATCGACCCAAAGCCTTTGTACAAACATCACAACTCAATATGTTCCAACAGAAGGCTTAGAACTTTATTTAGAAAAAATCGAAAAAGAAATATTACTTCATACACTGAATTCAACACATTGGAATAGAACACTTGCTGCAAAAAAACTCAAAATGTCTTTTAGGTCGCTCAGATATCGGTTAAAAAAATTTGAACTAGATCATGATGAACAACATTACTAAGCGAATCAATATCGTGAATTACGCCCTATATCATTACTTTTGATTTAAAAGAAGCTCTGAAACATGCTCGATATAAGCATCATCTTTCATCTCATGAGGTAAGGCATATGCATGATCTGGCTCAATACCAATACCTTCAATCATGTTGCCTAAGGGTGTGTAGTAGTGGGAAACTGTCATCTGTAATGCTGAACCATCAGATAATGGAAAAAGCTTTTGCACCACCCCTTTTCCATAACTTTTTTCACCCACAATCCATGCACGCTTATGCTCTTTTAACGCAGCAGTAAATACTTCAGCTGCTGATGCTGAGCGATTATTAATCAAAATTCCAACTTTTAAATTCTCAAAATCATAACTCGGTAAGGCCTGATATTGCTGATCACCTTCGGAGCGACTTTTCGTCGAAACAATTAAACCTTGACTCAAAAATAAATCTGCCGACTCAACCGCTGCTGAGAGTAACCCCCCAGGATTGTTTCTAAGGTCAATCAGCACAGCTTTCACACCGCTATCACCATATTGTTCAATTAAGTTTTGAATTTGAGTTGCTGTATCTTGCTGAAAAACTTTAACTTTCAAAACCAATACATGGTTATGTAATAACTGCGCCTGTATATCTGTTTCTAGTTTTTTATTTCGAACTAATGTGAACGGAGAACTATTATTTGCCAATTGAATACTGAGCGTACTACCGACTGATCCTGTGAGTAAGTTATTCACTTGATCATTATTTAATTTCTTTAATTCTTGATCATCGATTTTAAAAACACTTACCCCATTTCGTAAGCCTTGCTTAGAGGAATCTCCTCCTTTTTTTAAATTTTTAATCATCCATTGGTTAATTTTATCATTATATTCCAGTTCAAAATCAACAGATGCGATATCACCTTCTGTATATTGAACCAATTGTTTATATTCTTCAGGCGTTAAATATCTAGAATATCGATCTAATCCTCCAACAAGACCTTTAATGGCTTGTTGAAATAACTGATCATCATTCTTTTCTTGTACATAGTTATCTTGAACTACACCATAAATTTGTACAAACTTTTGAATGGACTCTACAGGAATTTCTTCAGATTTTTGCTCAAAATCATCATCAAAATTTGCAGCATTTTTTTGCCCAGGTGCTGCCCAAACAGTAAAAAAGCTCGAACACGCCAATAAAGTTGCAAAAACTATATATGTGTGTCGAGCCATAATTCACCTTATCAAATTAATCTATGGTGTAAGGGTAATTAAATTACGACCCTTCATTTCTACTGGAATAGGAAGCTGCATTAAACTTAAGATTGTTGGTGCGATATCTGCAAGTACACCACCTTCGGCAATAACTGCCTGAGTTGGCCCCACATAAATCAATGGAACTAGCTCTGTTGTATGCTGCGTATGTACCTGACCACTTACATAATCTTGCATTTGCTCCACATTACCATGATCAGCTGTAATTAACATATGCCCTTTTTGTGCGACAACTGCTTCATATACACGACCAAGACAAGTATCTACTGCTTCAACTGCTTTTACAGCTGCGGAGAAAACACCCGTATGTCCTACCATATCACCATTCGCAAAATTTACCACGAGCAAATCATATTCACCTGAATTAATTGCAGCAACTAATTCATCTGTCACTTCATATGCACTCATTTCTGGCTTTAAATCATAAGTGGCTACATTCGGTGATGGAATTAAAATACGTTTTTCACCTGGATATTCATCTTCACGCCCACCACTAAAGAAAAATGTTACATGGGCATATTTTTCAGTTTCAGCAATACGTAGCTGTGTTTTGCCTAAATTTGATAAATATTCACCTATTGAATTTTGCAAAGCTTCAGGCATGTATGCAACTGGCGCATCAATCGTTGCTTGATAACGTGTTAGCATGACAAATTTTGCAAGATGAGGGACAACTTTACGTTCAAATCCAGTAAAGTCTTTTTCAACAAAAGCTTTGGTTAATTCACGTGCACGGTCTGCACGAAAGTTCATAAAAATTAAACTATCACCATCTGCAACTTTGACAATTTCGCCAATTCGAGTTGCTTTGACAAATTCATCACTTTCATCTGCTGCATAAGCTAATTCTAAGCCTTCAACTGCATTTGTTGCAGTACGTACCGCTTCACCTTCAGTCAGTAAACGATAAGCTTGTTCTACACGATCCCAACGGTTATCTCGATCCATTGCAAAATAACGACCGATCAATGTTGCGATTCGACCTTGATTAGGATACTGAGCAAATAGAGTATCTAATTTTTCTAATGAAGGTTGAGCACTTTTAGGTGGTGTATCGCGCCCATCTAAAAAGGCATGTAAATAAACTTGAACACCATGTTTCAGTGCAAGTTCTGCCATGGCAACAATATGATCTTCATGTGAATGCACACCACCTTCTGAAAGCAATCCCATAATGTGCACAGCACCCTTGTTTACTTTTGCTTTTTCAATGGCATCAATAAGGACTTCATGCTCAAAAAAAGCCCCTGTGCGGATATCTTTGGTAATTCGAGTAAAATCTTGATACAACACACGTCCAGCACCCAGATTCATATGACCGACTTCTGAATTACCCATCTGTCCATCTGGTAAACCAACATCTTCCCCAGAACCAGAAATTAAACTATGTGGGTGGTTTTCTTGCATTGCCGTCAAATTTGGCCGTTGTGCTGCTAAAAAAGCATTATCTTTTTCTTCAACACGATGTCCTACACCATCCATAATTACCAATACGTGAGGGATTTTGCCAGCAATTGCATCCGCCATGATGTACACTCTTTTCTGTTTACTAATTCATCGGCATATCTTACCGAATTTTCGGTAAAGACTCTACGTCCTACCTATAGTTTCAATCACTTGTTCGATCAATTTTTTCTTTTATCACTCATTTATCTGGCGCGATGTAATAAATATCCGCCAATTAAGAAGACCACAAGAATAGGAAGAAAAACAAACCATGCAGGTGATGGTGAATAAACTAAACTTGCATATCCAAAGAAGTCTTGTAGGTAATAAAAACCCAAACCCGTGAATAATGCGATCACTAAACGAAATCCCATTGACTGCTGACGTAATGGTCCAAAAATAAAAGAACATGCCACAATAACAAGAGCAATCAATGAAAATGGCGTCGCCATTTTTTGCCAAAAAGCCAACTGATAAGTTTTAGGTACCTGACTATATTCATGCATATAGCTTGTAATACTAATCAGTTGACTTGGTGATAAATCTTCAGGATCTACGGTTACCATATGCACATATTTCGGCTGTAATGCCATGGCGAGAGGTAAGTCAGCATGTGATTCCACATTTGAATTTCCATCTTTTAAAATATCCATTTGTTTGGCATCTTTTAAACGCCATTGACCGTTACTGACAAAATTTCCCTGATCGGCTGTAATTGCTGTTCGAAGATTATAATTTTCATCTAAATCTAATGCTTCTACACCTTTTAGCTGACCTTCAGAATTGGCATAATCAATGTAAATAAAACGCTGACCTTCTCGTGTCCAATAGCCTTTTACCGTTCCTAGCTCAGCAACAGTACGGTGTTTCTTGATACTTTTAGCTTGTTCATTGGTATAAGGCATCACCCATTCACTTAATGCAAATGCTAAAATGACCAATACCAATGCAGAGCGCACCACCCATCCAACAATGCGCCATAAACTAATTCCAGAAGCACGCATCACAATAAGTTCACTATTTGATGCTAATATTCCCAGACCTAAAACTGAACCAATCAAAGCAGAAATAGGCAAAATTTCATATAAATATTTAGGCGCTCCCCAAAGAACATACTTCAGGGCATCTAAAGCGCCATAGCCCGCTTTTAAAGAACCTAGCTCACCAAGATATGTAAATAAGACTTGCAGTCCAGATAAAACAACCGTCGCACCCAACATTGCAAGTACAGTCGTTTTCGTTACATGCTTCGCAACAATTCGACGTGCTAACATAATTAAGACCTCACTTGCTTCGTGGTATTTTTAAACTTGGCGGTTAATTTCTGTTTTCGTGAAAATAAGGCTGCAAAAATTGAATATGCAATTAATACTGCAGGATATGCCCAAATCCCTATTTCTTCTTTGGTAATTCGAGTTTTTAGCGCCATTAAAACCACAATCAAACTGGCAAAAATGAGTAATGCTGGAAATAATTTTAAGTACCGCCCCTGTCTCGGATTTACCTCAGACAATGCAACTGCCAAAAATAATGCAACAAATAAGGTTAATGGCACAAATACACGCCACCATAATTCACTGGCAACTACAGGATCTTCTCTATTTTGCCAAAGTTGCAATGTTGGTAAGGCATCAACTTGTTCACTATCAAACTGGGCTTCTTTATTATTCTCTAAACGTAAGCGATAACTTTCAAATTCAATATGAGAGTATTTGGGCTGTCCAAGAAAAATTTCATAACGACGACCTTCGGTCAAATCTACAACGCTTGCATTATCACCAGGAACATCAATACGTTCTGCTTCTTTTGCCATAATCAAAACATCTGGTTTCCCTTCTGTTTTGCCTCGTTGATAAACAAAAATATCTTTAAGTTTTTTCCGATCCTCAGAAAGATCACCCGCATAAATTGTATAAGGTCCAGAAGAAATAAACTCTTTGGGTCTCACTAAATCAAAACCTGAACGAATTGCCTGAGTTGACGTAAGTTCTTCATATTTACGAACACCCCACGGCGCCGCCCAAAACATTAAAAATGCTTGAATCACGACAAAAGCTACCGTCATGGGTACAAGCAATTTTGCTAATTGATTCCGACTTACACCACTACTATTAAATACAGCCATTTCATGGTCGACGTATAAACGACCAAAAACCAACATTAAAGCAATGAAAAAACCCAAGGGAAGAATTAATGTTAAAAATTCTGGTAGCCGATACCCAATGATGCTGAATAGAATGCTAACATCTAATCGCCCTTGAGCTGCAACACCAAAATATTTGATCAAACGACCACCCATCATAATCAACGTCAACAAGGCCACGACCACGACTGATGTTGAAACAACTTGCTTGACCAAATAACGTCGTATAATCAAATTAAATCTTCCAAAAACGAGGTAAAAAACTCACATTAGTTTACCCTAATGTTAAAAATATAAAACTATACTCGTGTTGCTCATTGAAACTAGATTTACAAAAATGTTTCAATGGTCTCTAAATTTCTAAAAGGCACAGATACCTCATATGAAACTTACTATTCATTCTTCATTTCAAGAAAGTATTTCTCAACAACACCTCATCATCTTAGTAGATTCAGAGCAGTTACAAAATACTGAGACGACATATTCAATTGAAAGCTTAAACACTTTAATTGAATCTACACAGTATAAAGCAGAGTTAAATGAGACTTTAGCACTCATTAACCAAACTCCTGTCTGTTCAAATAGTCTCATTTTGGGCTTGGGTAAAACAGCAGAACTACAGCCCGCTAAATTAGCAAAAATTGCTCAGACTATTATTAAAGCATCTCAAAAGAAATTCAAACAGATTAGTGTTGATATTTCTACACTTCCTGAAAAGCTTCACTATTTGTTTGCACTAAATTTAACGCAAGCATCATATGCTTTTGATGAGTATAAATCTAAAAAGAATGAATTTATACTTGAACAAATCAATTTAATTGCCAAGACAACACCACTGGCATCTGCACAATTATCACTTATTGAAGCAATTCAATCAGGACAAAATCTGGCTCGTGATTTAGGAAATCGCCCAGGAAACATTTGTTTTCCAGAATATCTTGCTGAGCAAGCACTTAGTCTCGCTGCTGAATATCCAGACTTACTTAAAGTTACCGTTTTAGATGAACAGCAAATTTCGGATTTAGGCATGAATGCGTTCTTGGCCGTTAGTCAAGGATCTGATCGTCCTGGTCGCATCATCACACTTGAATATCAGGCTCAGCGCCAAGAAGCACCTGTCGTTCTTGTCGGTAAAGGCATTACCTTTGATACTGGTGGTATTTCATTAAAACCAGGCTTAGGTATGGATGAAATGAAATATGATATGTGCGGTGCTGCTTCTGTCCTAGGCGCAATTCGTGCATTATGTGAAGCAAAATTACCTCTTCATGTTGTTGGTACAATTGCAGCAGCAGAAAATATGCCATCTGCAAAGGCAACTCGTCCAGGTGATATTGTCACAACCATGAGTGGACAAACTGTCGAAATTTTAAATACAGATGCGGAAGGTCGTTTAGTTCTTTGCGATACTCTCACATATGTTAAACGCTTCAATCCAGCTCTTGTCATTGATATTGCAACATTAACTGGCGCTTGTGTGGTGGCTTTAGGTTCAGTCCTCACGGGCTTGTTTACTCCAGATGATGAACTTGCAACCGAATTAAATGCTGCTGGACAAACAATTTTTGACCGTGTATGGCGCATGCCTGTTTTAGAAGATTATCAAGAACAGTTAGATTCACCTTTTGCAGATATTGCCAATATTGGTGGACCAAAAGCAGGTGCAGTAACAGCTGCTTGTTTCTTACAACGCTTTACACGCGATTATCGTTGGGCACATTTAGACATTGCTGGAACAGCATGGAATTCAGGTGCCAATAAAGGCGCAACAGGACGCCCTGTACCATTATTAATGCAGTTCTTAGCCAATCGTGTAAATACAAATGGCTAAAGTCAGCTTTTATCTATTTGAGAAAAGCCCTGAACGGCAAGTAGAGAGTACTTGCCGTTTATGTCGAAAAATTCTTCGACAGGCAGATCAACGCATATGGCTTTGGTGCCATGATCTTGCATTGCAACAAGAGTTGGATGAGCAATTATGGGCTTTTGACCGTTCAAGCTTCATCCCTCACGGCATTCACCAAACCAATAGTCCAATCTGCATTTCAGAGCATTTGCCTACACATCCAGATTGGATTATATTTAATTTTAATAATCAAACAGTTGAAAAATTCGATTCTTTTGATCACATTATTGAAATTATTGAGAATAACGAAATAGCCAAACAACTAGGTCGTGAAAAATTTAAACAATACCGTAAACTTGGTATTCAACCACAAACTTATAAATTATAGCTGAGCAAATAAAGGAGAATTTCTTGTGGCATTAAATGTCGGTCCAGATTTTAAACAGCGTTGGTTAGGAGTACCTGAATCTGTACGACAGGCGTATCTGGATGATTTAAACCGTATTTGCGATGTACTTAAACCAGATACATCTTTAGATGCGTGGGTAGATTATGATCAACAACAACAACAATATTCCTTAGCGAAAATTGATTTTGCATATACGGAACTTAAAGCACATTTAATAGAAGAAGCCAAAATTCGAAATCAATTGGCATTGGAACAAAAAATAGCTAAAAAACGTGCTGAACAAGAAGCGCTCGCGCTGCAATTACAATTAGATGAAGAGCGTAAGTTTGCTGCTGAAACAGAAAAACTTTCACTTTTAAGACAAAGTTTAGAGCAGGAAGTTCATGCATATACCGCAAGATATACTCAAAATAGTCATCACGCAGTAAATCACATATCTGTTGTACCAATGAATCAAAATGACCTCAGTATGCTTGAAAATTTAAAGCTTCGACTTGAATTAGAATCTGATGCTTTAATAGAGCAAGCTGTTACTATTTTTAGAGCGAAACTCCATACGGCTGCACATGAAGAGATAGAATATCTACTTAAAAATTCAGAGCATATTGAAAAATAAGTAAGCACCATAGACAACACAATAAATTAATGTAAAAGTCCGACATGCGGACTTTTCCTTTCCAACGCTATATATGGTGGCTTAAAATACTTCAACCACAGCAGATAATGTATGACCAACGCCATAACCCACGGCAAGTAGAAGCCCAATCCAAATAAATCCACCAAGAATATTATACATCGTAAAGCTTGCCATATTCATTTTTGATGACCCAGCAGCAAAAGGGGCAAATGAACGTACAAATGGAATAAATCGGGCAACTAAAATTGTTTTACCGCCATGCTTTAAAAAATAGTTATTGGTCTTGACCATATACTCTGGCTTAAAATAGCGTGTATGCTTATTAAAATACTTAATGCCTAAATAGCTTCCTGTATAATAATTAACGGTATAGCCCAACACACTCGCAATAATGAGTGTTACTCCCATATAGTGCAAATGAATAACGTCTGTTGTTGAACATAATGCGCCTATCGCGATTAATAGACTATCACCAGGTAAAAAGAACATAAATACAGAACCTGTTTCTGCAAAAATTACTAAAAATAGAATGGCATAAATCCATATTCCATAATTGTCGAGCAATACTGGTAACCACTGTTCTAAATTTAGTAAAAAATCAAACATACTTTTTGTCCAAAATCTTGAAAGTTATTTTCTAATTACATCGAATCATTAATTTAAATAAAAACAGCCTAATGTTTAAATAGGCTGCAAACTAATGATATAACTCACCTTAAAAAACCATTTTCAGCTAGAAAATCCAAACTAATTTTCGATTTTTCTGAGGTCGCTTCCGCTGCTTTATCCCCTAAAAGTAAACGTTCTATATAACGTGCTAAGACATCAACTTCTAAATTAACCTTTGAACCAACTTTCCAAGTTCCAATATTTGTACGTTCGGCAGTATGTGGGATCAAATTAAGGCTTAAAATAGAGCCACGTAAATGATTAATAGTTAAACTAATTCCATCTACAGTGACAGAACCTTTTTCTGCAAGATATTTTGCAATAATCGCAGGCGCAGTCACTTCAAAATAAAGAGAACGCGCATCTTTGCGAACAAGGGTAATTTCACCCACTGCATCCACATGTCCGCTTACAATATGTCCACCAAACCTTGTCGTGGGTAACATTGCCTTTTCAACATTCACTGGCTGACCAACTTTCCAATGTTCCAGAGTTGTTCGATTTAAACTCTCTCGTGAAACATCTGCCGCATACCAGTTTTCACCCCACTCAATAACAGTTAAGCAAATACCATTTGTTGCAATTGAATCACCAAGATGAACATCGGACATATCTAAGTCTGTCTGAATACGTAGACGAATATCACCACCTACACTTTGTAAACTTTCTACTTTACCCAAACTTTCAATAATGCCTGTAAACATTTTTCACCTATACTTCTTTAATGACAACAACATTAGGCTTAAACATTGAATGGATTTTCAGCGCTATAATCGATACTGTTGCTTAGTGACTTTCACCATTCTAAGATGTTTCATCTTAAAATTTTTCTTAAGACTATCATAATTTTAACATTTGCTTATAGTTTGAACCTTAAAGAAATTCAAAAATAAACTAGCGTAAATCAAATGGATGAACTACTTTTATCATATTTTTTTGATAAAAAGCCATTAAATAACAGACCAAAACTCTAATTTTAGTGAATCTATCCTTGCTTATCATACGCTATCAAAAAAGATACAAAAAAATTATTTTAGTGCGTATTTGATCCATAAAAAAAGGCATTTTCACAATGCCTTTTATCACTATATTCGTTTTCTAAATATAAAATCTATTTATTTTCGAAAATTACCACAAAGCCAATTGAGTACTTACCCCACTGGTATCAACGCCACCCAATTCAGCAAAATGATACAACTGTCCTAATAACTGGCGTATTGGTGGTCCAGGTTTTGCGTGCGTATCGGTAATTACAATAAATTCAAGTACTCTAGCACGTTCTGATTGACGTTGTTTACTCACTCTGTAGCGAGGAACATCCTGGGTTAATAGTGTCACTCTGCCACGTTTTAAATTTGCTTCTAACAAATCTGCAGCTTCAATATTTCCATCCGTTGAATAGCTAGTCAAAATGAAGCGCGCATTAATGGTTTCTAACAGCTTTGTATAGGCTTCTTTGGCATACTTAGATGAATTATATGGACTTGGACGTTCCTTACGCCATGCTCGATCAATTCCACTTTTAAAACCTTTTGTATCAGGTGTTGGCAAATCAACTTGATCCCATAAAGTCAATGCATTGAGTACGTGGTAATTACTACTATATGCATGTTGGTTATACGGTGGATCTAAATAAGCGACATCGACTTCAAAACCACTCATTTGATTAGCTAAATGTTGCGCATCAACGCACCACATTTCAGCAGCTGGACGTTTTGGATCGCCTATTTCACTAAATCTACTTGGTGTTAACCAAAGCAATGATTCAATACGCTCTAATGCAGTTTGTGTTTTTCCGCCCCATCCATGATGAAAACTTTTAAAAACACCACTGGTATTGCTTACAAAACTTGCTGAATAAAGCAAGGGTGCAAGCAATGCACTCATTTCGACATCATCAATTGCACCTTGTGCCTGCCATGTTGCAATTTGTTGGCGAATGGCATCAATTCTCATGCCATTTCTTCGCTTAAAAAATAAACGATCACGTGCAGGATCATATATTTCATCGTTACGCGGACAGAGATTATGCGTTACCCAGCCTTTCACTTCGGGTAACCGATTTAAATAATCGATGGCTTTTTGATAGCCACCTAACTCTTTAAATGCAGGTGCATCGACACACGCTAAAATGGCATGATTTAACGCATGGCTATAAGGTTCCCAATCATTTGCAATCACGCGATAGCCATTTTGACGAGCCAATCGAGAAACAACACCAGAACCTGCAAAAAAATCAGCAAAAATTGGTGCACGTCCATCTTTTCGATTCAAAGTGCCAGTACTTTCCAGTGCTTCGAGTATCAAATGCAATAGACGACGCTTATTCCCTAAATAAGGAACCAATTGATGAAATAAATATTCGTCAGTCGTTCGTGCTGCATGACGTCGTTTGTGATAAACCGTAGGCTCTGGATTCATACTGTCTCTTGAGAAGGCTTTAACCTTAAACGCACATCTTCGCCTACTTGCGTAACATCGATGAGCTTAAAACGTAACTGCTCTGTCATGCGAATAAACTCCGCATTAAACATTGCTCGTGCTGATTGACCTAAAAAAGTTGGTGCAACATAACTGATAATTTCATCTACTAAGTTTTCTTGCAAAAATGCTGTAGATAATGTTGCACCAGCTTCAATCATGACATCATAAATTTGATAATCTTGCACCAAATTCGTCAATAATTGACTTAAAGATTGTATGGCTAATTGCTGAACACCTAATGCTTCAAGTTCAGGTCTATATGGACCCATAACAAGAACATCGGACGGTATTTTTAATATTTTTGCAGTTAAAGGTAATCGTCCCTGACGATCTAAAATAATCCGTTTGGGTTGAACAACAGTGGAAATATCTTCAACACCACTGAGCTGCCGGACATTAAGCTGACAATCATCAGCCAAAACTGTTTCAATTCCCGTAATCACTGCACCAGAAATTGCTCGCCAATGTTGAACATCTAAACGTGCATCTGTCCCTGTAATCCACTTTGATTCACCCGATGCCATTGCTGTTCGACCATCTAAACTAGATGCTATTTTTAAACGAACATATGGCTTTTTTGTTGCCATTGCTTTCAAAAAACCTTCATTTAAAGTATGTGCCTGTGTTTCGCATACACCAACCACTATCTCAATACCAGCATCACGTAAAATTTGTATGCCTTTACCTGCGACGAATGGATTTGGGTCAGGACATGCAACAATCACTTTTGTAATTCCTGCTTCAACCAACCCTTTGGCGCAAGGCGGCGTTCGTCCATAGTGTGCACAAGGCTCTAAGGTGACATATGCTGTCGCACCCTCAGATAAACGACCTGCTTGACGCATCGCAAATACTTCTGCATGGGGTTGCCCAGCTTTGGGATGAAAGCCCTCACCCACCAATTGCTCATTCTTTACAATGACACAACCTACATTCGGATTTGGCTTAGTCGAATATTGTCCGAGTCGGGCTAATTCAATCGCTTGTAACATCCATATCTCATCTTGATGAGAAATTTTTTGAAGTAACTCAGACATCAGAAATGAAATCTCTATTTTGCAATTTATGAATCACGTTGCTGCATTTGTTCAATTTGGCGACGAAAAGCTTCTACATCTTGAAAATCTTGGTAAACTGATGCAAAACGAACATAAGCCACATGATCTAAGCCAAACAAGCTTTGCATGACAATTTCACCAATTGTACGAGACCTCACATCACGCTCACCAAGACGACGTATTTGTAAGTGAATGTCACTTAATACTGTTTCTATTTGCTCTTGTGTAACAGGCCGCTTTTGCAATGCATGTAAAAGTGAACGTCTTAGTTTTGCCTCATCAAATGGCTCATTTTTACCATCAGACTTAATCACACGTGGCATAACAACTTCATAGGTTTCAAATGTTGTGAATCTTTCACCGCAGCTAATACATTCCCGACGTCGACGAATCTGGCAACCTTCAGCGGCCAACCGCGAATCGATCACTTTACTATCTGCGGCGTTGCAAAATGGACAATGCATAGCGTTTTTAATGAACAAATCTAAGTGATTTCTGAGTGTATCAAAAAATCTGAGTTTTGTAGAGCATTCTTCTACATATAGAAAAAAAACAGCCAAATTAGGCTGTTTTCCACAATATATTGATTATTGAATAAGTTGTTTTATTCTATACGTTCGCCATGTTGGCTTAAATCCAACCCCATACGTTCATCTTCAGACTCAACACGAATACCTATGATTAAATCAATCACTTTAAGTATAATAAACGTAAGTACAGCGGAATATGCAATCGTTGCTAAGACACCTTCAATTTGTATCCACAATTGAGTCATCAAATGAGTTGGCGCATTATCTCCCATAATAAACTCGCTTGCGAAGAATGCGGTTAAAATCGCCCCAACAATACCGCCCACGCCATGTAAACCGAATGCATCTAAAGAATCGTCGGCTTTCAATGCTCGTTTTAGTGCCGTAATGCCCCAAAAACAAACCACGCCACCAATAAGCCCCATCATTAAAGCACCACCGACAGTTACAAAGCCAGCTGCGGGTGTAATCACGACTAAACCTGCAACTGCGCCTGATGCCCCACCTAGGACAGATGCTTTACCACGAACTATTTTTTCAACAATTAACCATGCGATTGCTGCTGCTGCTGCTGCAACTTGGGTAACAACCAATGCATAACCTGCAGAACCATTTGCCCCTAAAGCAGAGCCACCATTAAACCCAAACCAGCCAACCCAAAGTAAACTTGCACCAATCACGGTTAAGGTTAAATTATGCGGTGCCATTGATTCACGGCCTAAACCCATACGTTTACCTAACATATAAGCAGCCACTAAACCTGCAACACCTGAATTGATATGGACAACAGTACCACCTGCAAAATCAAGTGCACCATCACTTCCTAACCAACCTCCCCCCCAAACCCAATGCGTAATTGGCGCATAGACAACCACCACCCAAATGGTAATAAATGCAACAAATGCCCCAAATTTCATGCGTTCAGCAACAGAACCACTAATAATCGCCACTGTAATAATGGCAAAAGTCATTTGAAAAATAACAAATAAAATTTCAGGAATTGTGCCACTCAATGCCTCGGTGGTAATTCCTGAAAGCATGAACTTATCAAGACCACCGACAAATGCATTACCTTCTGAAAAAGCAAGAGTATAACCAATCACGACCCATACAATGCTCACAATGACAGCGGCAATGAAACTATGTGCCATCGTACTCAATACGTTTTTCTTGCGAACCATGCCGCCATAGAATAAAGCTAAACCAGGAATCGTCATTAAAAGAACAAGTGCGGTAGATATTAAAACCCACGCTGTATCGCCTGTATCTAATTTTTCTTCTGCTTGAATGACAGGTGTAGGTTCTTTTTTTGTTTCAACTTCAGGAACAACCACAGCCTCAGGTGCTGTATTGACATCGATAACTGTGACTTCTTCTGTAGAAGGTGTTGAGCTGTCTTCAGCAAAAGCAACCGAGCTGCCTAAAAGTACGCTCGATAAACTCAGCGCAAGTAGTATTTTTCTCATGCGTATCCCCCGACTTAGTTTGTGAGTTATTTATTACTCAGCAAACTTCATGCCAAACTCATTAGACTGCATCAGCACCAGTTTCACCGGTACGAATACGAATAACTTGCTCTAGATTAGTCACGAAAATTTTTCCATCACCAATTTTTCCAGTACTTGCAACGCGAGTAATTGACTCAATTACGGAATCAACCATTTCATCGCTAATCGCAATTTCAATTTTTACTTTAGGTAAAAAATCAACGACATATTCTGCACCACGATAAAGTTCTGTATGCCCTTTTTGGCGACCAAAACCTTTGACTTCTGTTACGGTGATCCCTTGAACACCAATTTCTGATAATGCTTCACGCACATCATCCAATTTAAAGGGTTTTACAATAGCAGTTACTAACTTCATGTGTATTTTCCTTCGGCTTATTTCACCAGTAAGGTTTTATGTTCAAATTTCATGCCATTTTTTTAAAGTCGGGGGAAATTAAAAAAAGAGCACTCTCTGTTTTTATACTTCTATTTTATACAGTTAAATCGACTAAAAGTGTATGAATTAAGCTTTTTCTAAAAGAAAAATGATTTTTATCATTGTCTATCCCACTCACTATCGGGAAATGCTATAATTTTTACTGACTAGAATAGATTTTATCTATACATTTTGAGGCCTTCTATGTTAGAAACATTATTACAAGCCATTCTTGAACAAATTGATCAACCTAAAAAAGATTTAGAACATAACGTTCGTGCACTGCTTAACGAAGCAATCACTAAAATGGATTTAGTTTCTCAAGAAGAAATTGATCGACATCGTACACAATTAAACCAAGCCAATTTACGTTTAAATGAATTAAACAAGCACATTGAACAGTTAGAGATAGAATTACTAAATAAAGAATAAGCACAATAAATGTGCGTAAAAATAAGAAAAATATAACTAAAAATGCACCATAATGGAACAATAATAAATGTCATTTTCAAAAATCTTTACGCGTGGATTATTAGGAATTCACGCACCTTCTATTGAAGTCGAAGTTCATATCAGCCAAGGACTTCCCTCCTTAACCATTGTAGGTCTAGCAGAAGCTGCCGTTCGAGAAAGCAAAGATCGTGTTCGCTCTGCCATCATTAATAGCGGTTTTCAATTTCCAACGAAACGTCTGACCATTAATCTTGCTCCTGCAGATTTACCCAAAGATGGGTCAAGACTAGATTTACCGATCGCGCTTGGAATTTTAATTGCATCTGGTCAACTTCCTGAAGATGTCACCCATAATATTGAGTTTATTGGTGAACTCGCTCTTGATGGCCAACTGCGCCCAATTACAGGAACACTAAGCATTGCAATCGCATGTCAAAAAGATCAGCATGTATTGATTTTACCCACAGAAAATGCCCACGAAGCAGCACAACTTCCACAGTTTAAAGTTTTTGCCGCAAATCATTTAAAGGATGTTTGTGATCATTTAAGTCAGATCAAATGTTTAACTGAATATCAGCTGAATACTGAAACGCATTTACCACGATTTCAACTTGATTTGGAAGATGTGAAAGGACAACTTCGCCCACGAAGAGCTTTGGAAATTGCGGCAGCAGGCGGCCATTCTATTTTATTTAGGGGACCACCAGGAACAGGAAAAACCTTACTTGCATCTCGACTTCCAAGCATACTTCCTCCATTAAATATGCAGGAAAATTTAGAAGTTGCCAGTATCTATTCCGTTGCAAATATTACGCACCACTTTGGTCAAAGACCTTTCCGTTCGCCTCATCATACCGCATCTGCAATTGCTTTAGTTGGCGGTGGCTCCCAACCTAAACCAGGTGAAATTACCTTGGCCCATCTCGGTGTATTATTCTTAGATGAACTTCCTGAATTTGATCGAAAGGTTTTAGAAGTACTAAGACAACCTTTAGAATCCAAAGAAATTGTCATTTCTAGAGCATCAAGACAAATAACATTTCCTGCAAATTTTCAACTCATTGCCGCAATGAACCCTTGTCCATGTGGATATGCATTTAATCAAGATATTCGCTGCCAATGCACAGCCGATGCAATAAAACGGTATCAAAATCGTATTTCAGGACCATTATTAGATCGTATAGATTTACATATCGATGTTCCACCGCTACAAGCCAGTGAATTACAAAACCATGATGTTATTGAAAATTCAGATACCGTACGACAACGCGTAATTCAAGCGTATGAAAAGCAAATGCAACGCCAAAATAAATTGAATATGGCACTGAATCCAAAACAGCTCGAACGCTTTTCAAGTTTAAATCCACAAGCAACAAAAACGATAGAAATGGCACAAAAAAGACTTAACTTATCTGCTCGTGCCTATCATCGTGTACTTAGAGTCGCTAGAACAATTGCCGATTTAGCACACTCAGATGAAATACAAAACCAACATCTTGCTGAAGCGCTCTCTTATCGAAACCAATGAGTATCAAAGGGCAATAACCATTGCCCCACAATGATTAGAAGTCATATTTTAAAGCAAATACAACCTTATTCTTCAGGCTTGTATCATCACGCAATTTGCCACCAATAATATAATCCATAGAAACATTTGCTCCCGTATCCCCTAAAGGGTGACTTAAACCAACAGTTAAATGACGAAAGGCAAATGTTTTATCTGTTTTTAGTTCTTCTTCAAATTTACCTTTATCACGATAATAATAAGCACCCAATGCAGCATTTAAAGTGAACTCTTGAGGTAATATATAATGATAACTTGCTAATAAATATGTATCTCCTTTATTCCCCCATTCAACGTCTCCTAATAATGTCTGAGTAGTCAAAGAAAAATCTTTATAATTAAATCCAATTAATGTTTCAGTCGTATTGGAATCTGCATCAGACTGATAATAGTAATAATAGGTACCTCCAACGGTATATCCAATGTTATCCGTAATGTTTCCTTGGTATCCTAAATAAAAATCATTCTCAAATGCTTTACTTCCAGTATATTTCCCTGAAATTAAATCTTTTTTTGTTAGTGAATAACCCAATGTAGATCCCCAATAACCAGCATAAAAACCTGATTCATGCTGATAATCTAAACCACCTTGTACTGCTGCTTGATCATTTTCTGGCGCTGCTGTATTCCCTCTTAAAATATATTCTGAAACGACCCCAATATTGCCTGAAAATGTATGTAGCGATTTTTTTACAGCTTCATCTGCAAATGAAGTCATTGATATTAAAGAAGTAGATAGAAATAGATAAGTACAAATATTAAGTTTCATTATATTTCCCCAGCATTGATTCGCATGACTATTTTGTTTGATTAATGACATTCGCTATAAATTAATTTGCAAGGGTTATGCCAATCATGAAAAATACAATATTTTTCTTTAATATCCATCAGTTAAAAACTAAAAATATTTCAAAAATTGTGTGAACACAAAAATGACTTCTATTAAAATGAATAATGGAACGAATATAGTGCGAATATTTTATATTAGGCACTGCTTTTGAACATAGGCATAAAATAATTCATTTTTATAAACAAATATGTGAAATATAATTTTTGTAATATCAAGCTAAATAATTTAGTTATAATAGAATTTAAAATTATTAAATTATTTTAAAAAAATAATATATTTTTTTAGGATTATCTATACAATCATTCATTTTCTGCTGCTCGCAATAATTTTACCTTATTTTCATATTTATGAGGCTTTCAATGATAACGACTCAAAAAGTTGCATTAGTTGCATTGTTAAATGCAGTTTTCACCACAACAGTTTTTGCTAGCGAACAAAGTGAAGCAAAAGGTTTTATTGATGGTGCTCAAGGTTCTGTTTTATTCCGCACTGGTTTTATTGACCGTGATAAAAAAAATGTAGCACCTGGTAAAGATACAAGATCATCTGCTCAATCTGCAATTTTTGATCTTCAGTCTGGTTTCACCCAAGGTACAATTGGAATTGGAATTGGGATTTTAGGAGATTGGTCATTTAAGCTTGGTGACAATAAACACAGTGGAAACCAGATGATTCCACGTCATAATGATGCTCAAGGAGAACCAAAAGGCGCTCCTTATGACCAATGGACACGTGGTGGTGCAAATATTAAAGCACGTCTTTCAAATACCACTGTAACTTACGGTACCCAAGTTTTAGATATCCCAGTGTTTGCAAGTAATACTGCTCGCCTTGTTCCTGAGTATTTTACAGGTGTATTGGCAACAAGCCGTGAAATTGAAAACTTAGAAGTCATTGCTGGTAAATTTACGAAAAACCAAATGTCTGATCAAATCTCTACAGACGGTAATCACCTAAAGCGTGCTTATGTTTGGGGTGGTAAGTATGATATTAATAATGATGCCAAAGTTGCTTATTATGGTTTAGATAGCAAAGATAAACTCAAACGTCATTATATCAATGCAAACTATAAACAAGCACTCACAAATGATAGTTCATTGACCTATGACTTGAGTGGATATCATACCAAATGGAATCGTGCTGCAACTAAAGACTTATATTCTTATATCGGTTCAGCAAATGATTCTTATAATAACTCGATTTGGGCAATTTCTGCCACTTATGCAACTGGTCCACATAGCGTTATGCTTGCATATCAGCAAAATGATGGCAAGGTTGGTTATGACTACGGTCAACATGCTGATGGCTTCCAAAGTATTTATCTTCCAAACTCATATCTTTCTGATTTTATTGGAAACAAAGAAAAGTCAGCGCAAATTCAATATAACCTCGACTTCACTAATTACGGCGTTCCTGGCTTAAATTGGACATCTGCTTATGTTTATGGTTGGAACATTCATACCAGTGAATTCAATGCAGCCAAAACTGCACGTGTAGAAACGGATGATAATGCCCATGAACGTGAATTCTTTAACCAAGTAAAATATACAGTGCAAAATGGCTTTGCAAAAGATGCAAGCTTACGTCTTCGTTATTCTCACTACAGAGCAAGCGAAAGCTATCAAAGCAGCTATATTGGTGATACCAATGAATGGCGTATCTTCCTTGATATTCCTGTGAAATTATTCTAATTCACTGTAATTTCAAAAAATAAAAAAACCTGCATGTAATGCAGGTTTTTTATTTGATAACGTTCATCCTAAAAATGAGCACTATCTTTTTATCTCATTATTTTGCTGCAGCAATTGCTTTCAACACTTCTTCCTTCGCAACTTCTGAACCTTCCCAACCAGTTAACTTAACCCATTTTCCTGGCTCTAAGTCCTTATAGTGTGCAAAGAAATGCTCAACTTGTTGAATCAGTAAAGGCGGTAAATCTGTATATTCTTTAACATCTTTATAAAGCGGTGTTAATTTGTCATGTGGCACAGCAATAAGTTTTGCATCAATACCACCGTCATCTTCCATATTAAGTTTACCCACTGGACGGCAACGGATAACAGAACCTGGCTCAACTGGGTATGGTGTAACAACCAATACATCTAATGGATCACCATCTTCAGATAATGTATTTGGAACATAACCATAGTTTGCAGGATAGAACATTGCTGTTCCCATAAAGCGGTCTACAAATAATGCATCTGAATCTTTATCAATTTCATATTTGATTGGTGCTGCATTTGCAGGAATTTCAATAATGACATAAATGTCGTTTGGTGCATCTTTACCTGCAGGGATATTGCTGTAACTCATAGCATTACTCTTTAACGAAGTTAATTTATTTCTCAACCATTATGATCATAAGGGTTGTCTAAATCAGATGGCATCAATTATACATCTGCGAAACAAAAATATGTATTTCACACTGTATTTTCATGAAGTAATTTTAATAATTAATATAAATAAGCTAATTGGACATAACATCGATAATATCCAAATCACTGATCTAAGATTTGACCAATTTGCTAAATAACATAGACCATACAAAACTCTTAAAACAATATAGGTCATTCCAAAGAACATAATCCAAAACTGATTAACCACCATATATTCAGCCATTAAAATTGCTGCAATAAAGAGAGGTAAACCTTCAAAACTATTTTGTTGAACTGCATTTGCACGTGCGGCAACCCCTGTGGTTTTAGCTAAAAACTCACGTGGGTTTTGATTATTCGATAACTTAAATTTACCGAAAACTCTGGCAATAAAAGCAAATAAATAGGGTAAAAGACATGCTGCTAGAATTATATAGATGATTCCACTGATGCTTTGCATTTAGGTCATTCTCGTATGCATTTTTATAGATATATCATAGCATGGCATTGATTCAATAAATTTTGTTAAATATAGTGTTTGCAAATTAAATCTATTAAGGATTCATTTATGGTCACCCCAGATCAAAAAGAAATGTTCGATACTCTCGGAAAACAACAGCAACATCAACATCAAGTAGATCGTGTTTTAAAAGTTGTTCTTCCGATTGTTGCCTTCTTACTCACTGTGATCTGCGCGAATTTAAATGTTTGGTCGACCATTTTTACCTTTGTGATACTTTGGATTGCTTTTTATGCCACAGCAATTAAACGCTTACCTTTATGGCATTGGGTCATCGTTTTAGTGCTGTATTGTCTAGGTGATAATATTTTAAGTTATGGAGCATTTGTTATTTCTGCATTTAACCGTCAATTTGGCACAATGTTTATTTTTCTAGGTATTTTTGCAATTGGTCGACCTTATTTTGACCGTTGGCTTTTAAAAAGATAGTATTAAAAAAGCGCCTTTTGGCGCTTTTCTTTTTTATGCAGTTTTACGTAAATCTTTACGTAAAATTTTACCTACATTTGACTTCGGTAATTCAGCAATAAATTCAACATAACGTGGACGCTTATACCCCGTTAAATTTTCTTTTGCATACGCTAAAACTTCTTCCGTCGTCAAAGATTGATCTTTTTTCACAATAAATAACTTTGGTACCTCTCCAGACTTTTCATCTGGCACACCAATCGCGGCAACTTCCAACACTTTAGGATGTTTGGAAATAACATCTTCAATTTCAGAAGGATAAACATTAAATCCTGAAACTAAAATCATATCTTTCTTACGATCAACGATTTTCACATAACCACGATCACTCATCACGCCAATATCGCCTGTACGGAAGAAACCATTGATCATGGATTTTTCGGTCTCATCAGGACGATTCCAATAGCCTTTCATGACTTGTGGACCACGAATACAGACTTCTCCTTGCTCACCAATGGCAACTTCATTGCCATCATCATCTAAAATTGCAACTTCAGTTAATGGCAATGGAATACCAATTGTTCCACTAAACTCTTCAGCAATTGGAGGGTTTACGGTTGCTACAGGAGAGGTTTCAGATAAACCATAACCTTCAATAATATTTGAACCTGTTACTTTTTTCCAAGCTTCAGCCGTTGAAGCTAATACTGCCATTCCACCGCCCATAGCAATTTTCAGCTTGCTATGGTCAAGTTGTCTAAACTCTTCATTATTTACAAGTGCATTAAATAATGTATTTACAGCAGGGAAGAATGTTGGTTGATATTTACGTAGCTCTTTAATAACTGCAGGCAAATCACGTGGATTCGGAATTAAAATATTAGCTTGACCTTTGTACATGCCATATAACGCACAAACGGTAAATGCAAAAATATGATAAAGCGGTAAAGCACAGAACATACGATCATCAGCCGCAGCATCAGCTTTTCCAAATTTACTTTGGAAAATACCATCACACTGCAGCATGTTTGCAACAAGGTTACGATGTGTTAGTTCTGCACCTTTAGATACGCCTGTTGTTCCACCTGTATATTGTAAAACAGCGGTATCACTTAACGTTAAACTCGGGCGTTTATAATTATTTACATTCACCTTCGACATCACTGCATTATATTTTAAATGCCCTGGAATATCCCATGCTGGAATCTGTTTACGAACAGAGCGCAATACAAAATTAACAATCGTCCCTTTTAAGGTACCTAGCATGTCTCCTACAGACGCCACAATGACATGTTTGACTGGGGTTTTACCAATAATTGCTTGATAAACAGCTGCAAAGTTTTCAATAATCACTAAAACTTCTGCACCAGAATCATTTAATTGATGTTCTAGTTCACGTGCTGTATACAATGGATTTACATTGACCAACACTAAACCTGCACGGAAAACGCCAAGCGCAACCACTGGATATTGCAAAACATTCGGCATCATTACAGCAACACGAGAACCTTTTGGAAGACCAAGTGATTGTAAATAAGTTGCAAATTTACGACTTTCTTCTTCGAGTTGGTTAAAAGTAATTATTTTATCCATAAAAATAAAAGCATCACGCGAGCCAAATCTTTGGAAATTACGCTCCAATATATCAATTAGTGATGTGTTCTCCGCTGGGAGATCAACTGTCTCAGGAATTCCTGTCTTGTGATATTCAGCAAACCAAATTTTTTCCATAAAGCCCAATTCTCCTATCTTTAATCCTTAATCATCTAAATTTTTTCAATATTAAACGCTCATTATTTAATTTATTGTGCTTAATATTGTCTCAACTTCAAACACATTTCATATATAACGTATTTTAAATCATAGATGCCAGCATTAATTTTGAATCAACAGTTTATTTGCTTTTTGATAACCTCGTGGTAAAAGTTGTCCTTTAGAACCTCTTTTGCCAACGTATTTCAGAAGATCATCACCTTTTAGTTTTAATTGTTGCTGCCCTGAAATTACTTGAATTATTTCATTTAAATTCAATGTTGTCATGGCGATAATATTATCTTTAGTATCAAGTTGTATTAATTTGTTGCCCTTCCCTTTGTTTAATGATGGTAAATCTGCTAAATCAATCACCAGTACCCGTCCTGCTGAGCTTAATATAGCAAGATGTGTTGCGTCTTGAATCGGTATTAAATCCAAAACTTGTGAATCATCTGGCAAACTTAAAAATGCTTTGCCAGCTTTTGCATTGGTATCAAGCTGTTTTGCATATGTTTTGAATCCATACCCTTTACTGCTTGCAACAATCAGCTCTACGTTATCTTCAGCAATAATAACCTGTTTAAACCCAATCCCATTGGCTGGCGCAAGTTTTGAACTCAGCGGTTCACCTGAACCTCTTGCTGAAGGTAAATTGTTAATTGCAAGCGCGTAACTACGCCCCGCTTCATCTAAAATATAAACACGCTGATTAGATTTACCTTGAGCATGACTCAGATATTGATCCCCAGCTCGATAATTTAAATTTTCAACATCAACTTCATGCCCTTTCGCTGAACGAATCCAACCTGCGCCAGATAAAACAACGGTCACAGCTTCCGCTGGTAACATATCTTGTTCATTAATTGCTGTTGCTTCCGCTCGTTGTACAATGGGTGAACGTCGATCATCGCCAAATTTTTTTGCATCATCTTTAAGTTCATCAATAATGAGTGATTTCAAAGATTCTGGGTTAGCCAATTGCTCACGAAGAATGGCAGCGCGTGCTTCTAGTTCCTCTTGCTCACGGCGCATTTCCATTTCTTCAAGTTTTGCCAAATGGCGTAACTTTAGCTCTAAAATAGCTTCAGCTTGAATTTCATCAATATTAAAGCGCTGCATTAATACAGGTTTGGGTTGATCTTCTTCACGAATAATTTGAATCACTTCATCAATATTTAAATATGCAACAATTAAACCGAGTAAAATATGCAGTCGTTTTTCAATTTTATTCAAATGATATTGTAGTCGACGAGTGACCGTTGTTTTACGAATTTCAATCCATTCTAATAAAATTCGACGAATTGATTTTACTTGAGGACGGCTATCTGCACCAATCATGTTCATATTGACACGATAGCTTGATTCTAGATCAGTCGTTGCAAATAAATGACTCATGACGGCTTCTGCATCAATTCGATTAGAGCGTAAAACAATCACTAAACGCGTTGGATTTTTATGATCTGATTCATCTCGAAGATCGGTCACTAATGGCAATTTTTTTGCCTGCATCTGATCTGCAATTTGAGTAATCACTTTTGAGCCTGAAACCTGATAAGGCAATTCAGTGATTACAATTTCATTTTTATCCAGCGTATAGACCGCACGCATACGGTAACTACCACGTCCTGTTGTTTGAATTTTTAAGAGTTCTTCTGGTGCCGTAATAATTTCTGCTTTTGTTGGTAAATCTGGTCCAGGAATATACTCAGCGACTTTCTCATCGCTTAAATCTGGCTTGCGAATTAATGCAATCGTACCTTTAATCACTTCTCGTAGGTTATGTGGAGGAATATCTGTTGCCATTCCCACAGCAATACCTGTTGTACCATTTAATAAAATATTAGGTACTCGAGCAGGAAGACTGATCGGTTCTTTTAACGAACCATCAAAGTTATCTTGCCATTCACACGTGCCTTGACCTAACTCTGAAAGTAATAAATCACTATATGCAGAAAGTTTTGCTTCGGTATAACGCATTGCAGCAAATGATTTTGGATCATCTGGTGAACCCCAGTTCCCCTGGCCTTCAATAAAGGGATAACGATAACTAAATGGCTGAGCCATCAGCACCATTGCTTCATAACATGCAGAATCGCCATGTGGATGATATTTACCAAGAACATCACCCACTGTTCGTGCAGATTTCTTTGGTTTACCTGACGGTTTTAAGCCAAGCTCACTCATCGCATAAACGATACGGCGTTGTACAGGTTTAAGCCCGTCACTAATATGAGGTAATGCACGATCCATGATCACGTACATTGCGTAATTCAAATATGCCTGCTCGGTAAATTCCGCGACTGAGCGGTTTTCTGTCGCATGATGCGCAAGGCTTGTCATAACAACTGCTAATCCTAAAATTGTATTTGTGTATTTAAGTTCTTATGCTAAGTCGCAGGTGCACCCTATACAAGAGAAGGATCTAACACTCTGCAACTTTTTATGCTTTCTGGTTTAAAACTATCCACTTTAAACCAAAGATTCAACTAAAAAATCATGATTTCATGTTTCTATTGAATCTAATTGCTTACCTTTGGTTTCTTCACCAAGAATCAAAATCACCGCAGCAACTGCAATGAGAACGATAGTGAACATTAAAAATACATGACTAAAGCCATTATCCTGAACCATCATCTGAGTCACAACCAATGGTGCAACAATACC
This sequence comes from Acinetobacter sp. ANC 4558, assembly GCF_002135375.1. Lineage (GTDB taxonomy): Bacteria > Pseudomonadota > Gammaproteobacteria > Pseudomonadales > Moraxellaceae > Acinetobacter. The sequence continues at coordinate 62,825 of NZ_NEGH01000015.1, forward strand.
ACCAATTCGCCCCACTGCAGCAGCCCAACCTGAACCAAAAGCACGAATATTGGTTGGATATTGCTCTGGTGTATACGTATACAATACGCCCCATGCACCTAAATTGAAGAATGACATTAGACATCCCCAAAATACAATCAAACCAACACTATTTGCTTGCCCAAAGAAGTATGCTGAGACTGCACACATCCCAATAAAACCAGCCAATGTGATTTTACGTCCCCACTTTTCAACGAGCCAAGCTGCAACAATATAACCAGGCAATTGCGCTAAAATCATAATAAGCACATATTCAAAAGACTGAACAATGGTGTAACCTTCCTTGACTAAAAGGCTAGGTAACCATGTAAAAATACCGTAATAAGAATATACAATACCAAACCAAATTAACCACAGCATTAAAGTTCTACGAACAAAGATTCCCGACCATAACTGTGAAAATGAAATATGGTGTTTTTCAGCAACAGGCGATACTTTGAAAATCTCAATGACTTTAACCCCACATTGCGCTTCAATCTTTCGAACTAATGCATGTGCTTCGTCATAACGTTCCCTGTTAATTAAATAAGGAACGGATTCTGGGACCATCTTCCAAATTACAATGGCATATAATGCAGGTAACCCACCAATTAAAAATGCGACTTGCCAACCAAATTTTGGAATTACAAAATAAGAAACTAGAGCTGCAACTAACCAGCCCAATCCCCAAAAGCTTTCAAGTAATACAATGAAACGTCCACGAACATGTGCTGGGATATATTCACTCACTAAGGTGACTGCAACGGGCAATTGTCCACCTAAGCCTAATCCCACAATAAACCGAAAAACTAACAGCCAAGTTAAGTTTGGTGCAAATGCACATGCAGCGGTCGCTAAACTATAAATGACTAACGTTGCTGCAAATACTGCTTTTCTTCCCCAACGATCTGCCAAGCCCCCCGAACAAACAGCACCTATTGCCATTCCAACAAAGCCGATAGAAACAACCCACCCTTTTTCAGTTGGTGTCATTGCCCAATCTTCAGCCATTTTCGCTAAAATGAAAGAAATTAAGCCTGTATCCATAGCATCGAACATCCACCCCAGTCCGATAACCAACAACAACGTATAATGAAATTTACCAATCGGTAATCGCTGTATTCGTGAGACTAAATCCATAACAAAAGCTCTGATCATGTGAAAGAAGAATTGCTGCTTTCCCAACAGGTCTTATCATTTTTTCTTTTTTATACTTAGTTTTAAAAGAAGGGATTGTGCCAATGGTCAATCACTTCATCTCTCTTGTCTATTTTAACTTAAGATGAATCTTTAGATGATGCAGATTGATCATCATCATCTTGATAAATAAATTTCGGCATTTCTAAGCCAAAATAAATGGCAATTAAACGTAAACTAAAACCAAAAATTAATGTTGAAATAACAGTAAGTTCAAGTGAAAAACCGATTTGGATACACGCCCAATAACAAATTACAGCAACAAATGAAATACTGGCATAAAGCTCACGGCGGAAAACTAACGGAACATCATTACATAAAATATCTCGTAAAATTCCGCCTGAAACACCCGTTAACACTCCTGCAACGGCTGAAACGACAAAGCCATGCCCCATTTCAAGTGCAATCTGACAACCAATAATCGTAAAACCAATGAGCCCTAAAGCATCTAGAATTAAGAAAATTGATCGTAAATGGCGCATCCATTTTGCAATTAGAATCGTTAAAAATGCGGCACAACAGGTTAAAACTAGGTATTCAGGATGTTTAACCCAAGTCAACGGATAATGCCCAAGTAATACATCACGAACTGAACCGCCACCGAGTGCTGTAACACAGGCAATGAGCGTCACACCAAACCAATCCATACTTCGCCGACCAGCAGACAACGCGCCTGTCATCGCCTCTGCTGTAATTGCGATAATATAAATAACGGTAAGCAACATCGCCCTGATCTCATGGAGGGTTATTGATGCGCGCTATTCTAAGCTATTGCACAGAAAAAAGTTATAAAAATTGTGCGCAACATTGCTTAAATTTCTGATGAGATCCACATAAACACGCTTGTTTCATGGTCAGCAGTTGTTCAACTGTAGGATCTAGAAAATACCAATCATTTTGCAGCTTTACAAAATATGAAAGTTCATGATGAATCTGATTTTGTTGACCATCAAAATAATGTGCTTTGAATTCAACTGATGCATGATTTTTATTCACTTTTTCTTGTGCTTGTATAATTTCCAACTTCACCCAATGATTGCTTTTACTCCATGCTGTCATTGCAGGTACATCTAAATATTGTTGCTGACCTAGAGCCGTTGTTTGTATAAGATAATTGATTTCTTGTCGGGCAAACGCACTATATCTAGAACGCATTAATTGTTCTGCACTTGCCGCTTTTTGCTGCCCTAAATGCAAAGGTTGACAACAATGTGAATAGTTTTCTAAACCACAAGGACATGGTTGTTCAGACATCGTATATTCCAAAAAATAGCCCAATTTCATGGACTATTTTAACAAAGCTGACAATCAAAAAAACTTAATGTTTTTTAAGTTTTTTCTCTTGAGGTCGAATATGAACTTTATCAATTTTGTGGCCATCCATTGTGATGACTTCAAAAATATGCCCATCTGCTTCCAATTTAGCGCCACTTTCAGGTAAACGACCTAGATGGAACAAAATATAGCCTGACAATGTTGAATATTGCTCAGACTCATCGACTAAATCACACCCTAACAATAAGGAGACATGTCGAATATCAGTTGAACCTTCAAGTATAAGTGTACCATCCTCAAGACTTTCAGCAGCTGTATCAAGTTCATCCTCATCTGGGAATTCACCTGCAATTGCTTCTAGGACATCAATTGGTGTTGCAATACCTTCAATAGAACCATATTCATTCAGTACAATCGCGACCTGCAAAGGAGCTTGACGCAATTGCTCGACCACCATTAATACTTGAGCATTTTCATGCACAATAACAGGATCCCGTAAGTGAGATGTAAAATTTAAATGACCCGTTTCGATATATTCATTCATCACTTTATGCGTCGGTACGATACCTGCTAAGTTATCTAACTCACCATGAGCAACGATCACACGTGAATGCGTCATACTTAATAGTTTTTCTTTAATTTCAGCTTCAGAGGCATCTAAATCAATCCACTCTAACTCTGGACGAGGAGTCATTACTGATTTAACTGGGCGTTCAGATAAACCCAAAACCCCTTGTACCATCACACTATGATAGACCCCATTTTCTTCATCAAAAACTTCATCAGCAAACGCACGCGTTGCTAAAACATCTTCATGATTATCATTAACTGATTCATTACTTGTACTTTTTCCACCTAGCATACGCATCACTGCAGAAGCTGTCCGATATCGTAAATCTGTTGTAGTGACGAGCTTTTCTTGGTTATGGCGCATGGTTTGATTCAAAAACTCAATGAGTACTGAGAAACCAATTGCTGCATATAAGTAACCTTTTGGAATGTGGTAACCAAAGCCCTCGACCAACAATGAAAAACCAATCATCATTAAGAAACATAGACATAAAATGACAACCGTTGGATGACGATTAACGAAATCCATTAAAGGTCTTGAAGCCCATAACATAATAGCAACTGCAATAATGACGGCAATCATCATCACAGAAAGCTCTTTCACCATACCTACAGCAGTGATGACACTATCCAAAGAGAAAACAGCATCTAAAACAACAATTTGAACAATTACCATCCAGAATGTGGCATGCACTAAATTTTCTTCTTTATGCACACTGACCCCTTCTAGACGCTCACGTAACTCCATAGTGCCTTTAAAGAGTAGGAAAACTCCGCCAAACAATAGAATTAAATCTCGTCCAGAAAATGGATGGTCAAAAATATGGAATAATGGTGTTGTTAAAGTCACAACCCATGCAATAGATGCCAATAAAATTAAGCGCATACCTAAAGCACACAATAATCCAATAATGCGTGCTTTATTACGTTGCTCAGGTGGTAATTTCTCTGCCAAAATTGCAATAAATACGAGGTTATCGATTCCTAAAACAATTTCTAGGATAACCAGAGTAAGTAAACCTACCCATGCTGATGGGTCATACATCCACTCGAAGATCATCTTTGAATCTCCCGAGTTTCTTTCAGGTATACAAAATATTGAATAAAATCATTAACATGATTATTTTTAAGAAATGAAATTTTAGTTATTTCAATGGTTTGAATTTTGTTGGAGCACCAACTACCACTACCCATATTAAATCTATTGTTGTGAAACAGGTTTTCAGTATAAAAAAGTTTTTTAGGTTTAGCATCCTTTTTTATTGATTATTAACTCATCAAAACCAAATTGTCATATTTTTTAAATAAGCTAGAGTCGATACAAAGAAGATGATAAGGTGAAAATACACCATGAATTATAGCTTAGAAATGACGAAAGAACTTAAAAAACCCATAGCTAAAACAACTCAGATACTTATTGCACTTTATTGTGGCTCTCGATCAGGTACCAACCAGGTTTATCAAGAAAAAGCCATTGCACTTGCAACAGATATTGCTCAAGAAGGCTTTGGTCTCGTTTATGGCGGTGCCAGCATCGGTTTAATGGGGCAAGTTGCCGATACGGTTATTCAACATGGCGGTGAAGTGGTTGGTGTTATTCCTGAGTTTATGCTGGATTATGAAATTGCACATCATCATCTAACTGAATTACATATCGTAAAAACAATGCATGAACGTAAAGCCATTATGGCAGAACGTGCTTCAGCTTTTATTGCCCTACCTGGAGGGTTAGGCACTTTTGAAGAAATTTTAGAAGTTGCTACTTGGGGGCAGTTGAATCAACACCAAAAACCAATGATGCTTTACAATGTAAATGGCTTTTATGATGCTTTAATTCAACAATTAGATCACGCTGTTACAGAAGGCTTCCTACCTCCACAGCATCGTGCCAAGCTGATCGTATGCCACTCATCAGAAGAAATATTGAGTGCATTAACCAGCTTAAATAGCCCCAAGCATGTTGTAATTTAAAAAATCAATATAAAAAGCGAGTATTTTACTCGCTTAATAACTTCTTCTAGCCAGAAACTACATTATAAAACCAAGGTAATACCGTCGCAATAATAATACTGATCATTAAGCCAAACATCAGCTTCATCGCATCCTTACTTACATTTCTTGACGTTCTATATTTACTCACTTCATGCAAATGCATTGACATCGCAAACTCACGACCTGCCAATAAGCCTAAAAAGACCCAAGTGGTACTCATTGGAATATTACTCCACTCCTTAAATATGAGAAGAATAATGGCATACATAAAATCAATAATTGTCGCTGATCGAATATCAGCCACACCTGTTTTTGTATTAATGATATGTTGAATTGCCCCACCACGTTGGTACAACACAACAGCCAATAAAATCACAAAAACAGAAATAGCAAAAATCATGAAACTTAACGGAACATGACGTGGAACATAAACAAAAATATTGGCTAAATCTTGAATGAGCCATTGGCTCCATAAAAAAGCAGTAGAAATCCACTGCAAACCCACCCAAATATGAGAAGGTTGATGATCTCTCGTTCGATTAAAATAAATTGATATTTTTTTAATCACAAAACGATAAACAATAATTGCTACGATAAAAGCAACAGCGTAGCCCATCATTGATTTTGTCAGCATCGATCCTAAACTGCTAGGTGAAAAAATCGTTAAAACCAAGAAGGTGGTACTTACAGGTATTCCATATTTTGTTAGAATAATCAGTAAAATAGGTGGAACAATATACAACCAAGTGATGCCATCTTTAGGAAATGGAATCGTTTCTAAACGACCATATGATGCATCTCCAACACCAGAAACCCACCAACCATACATTAAGACAACCACTAAAATAGTGCTAATATAGAGCCATAAAATCCACCATGGTCGATGAGCATTAGATGAAATAAAGGTACCTAAAGTTTGTGGTACATCATTTGCAACGATTGAATAGGCTGCCAAACAAAAGCCTATCACCATCAACACTTCAATTGTCATACCAACCCGAACCTTTAAAAGTAACAATCAGCAAAATGAATAATCACTGTACTAAAAATAATGAAGGTATTATTTCATTTTCAGTACGCTATAATGAAATAGTTTTTTCATTTTTTCTTTATTCATGAGATAAAGAGTTAAATTTCTTCACAAATTCTCTACGTTTTTTATTTTAAAGCTATTTTTTTATCCGTTATAAATGAGAAATACCCATCTGTTTGATAAAAGAGGGATCGCTCTGGACTAAACTGATTTCATTAGGTCTTATGAATACAAAAACAGAACACCAGCCACTACAACCTGAGTTTAGGCTTCTTGTCCTCCTGGTCTCAATCGGCTTTTTTATGCAAGGCCTAGATAGCTCGATTGTAAATACGGCCTTACCAGCCATGGCAAAAGATTTAAATGAAGATCCTTTGCAAATGCATAGTGTCATTGTTGCTTATGTCTTGGCAATGGCGGCATGTATTCCATTAAGTGGTTGGTTATCAGATCGTTTTGGTGCAAGAAATACTTACTTTGCTGCAATCGTCATCTTCACCTTGGCATCTTTTGGTTGTGGTATGTCATCAAGTGTGAATGAACTGTTGTTTTACCGCGTAATTCAAGGCATTGGGGGTGCTCTTCTCCTCCCAGTCGGTCGCTTAGCAATGCTTAAACTCATTCCTCGATCTCAGTTTCTTGCTGCAATGAGCTTAATGAGTTTAGCTGGTCTGATTGGGCCAATGATTGGACCAACATTGGGAGGCTGGATTGTTGAAGTTACCACATGGCATTGGATTTTTTTAATTAATCTTCCCATGGGTATTCTTGGTGTATTAATGACCTTTAAAGCCATGCCAAGCATCACAGAACCTACCGTTCCTCTTTTTGATACCAAAGGCTTTATCTTGCTAATTGTCGGAATGGTAGGACTATCTCTCGGTATCGAAAATTTTGCAGATCCACGCTATTCCTACTGGTCGTGTGTTCTTTTATTAACAATTGGATTAATCAGTTCATTTCTTTACGCATGGCATTCCCACACGCATAAAAATGCGTTATTTCGTAGCAGACTATTTAAAAATAAAGTTTATTCTATTGGTGTTTTAGGAAATTTTTTCGCACGCTTGGGTGGCAATTCAATGCCATTTTTACTGCCGTTGATGCTACAAGTGGCTTTTGGTTTTTCACCTCTCTTAACTGGAATTTTAATGATTCCAACAGTGGCTGGATCCCTTATTTCTAAACCTATTATTCGCCCACTTATTCAAAAATTTGGTTATCGTAATGTTTTACTGGTCAATACGTTATTGGTCGGTGCCTGTATTGCAAGTTTTACACTCTCAACCGAAGAAACATCAACATGGCTCCGAACTGTACATTTCCTTATTTTTGGCATTCTCAATTCAATTCAATTTGTTGCAATGAATACACTCACACTCAAAGACCTACCTCAGCAAGATGCCAGTAGTGGAAATAGTTTCTTGTCGATGATTATGATGTTATCGATGAGTATTGGGGTTGCACTGGCAGGAACATTACTCAATATTTTTGAAGCACATTTTGGTGCTGCACGACTTGCATCAGCATTCCATGCAACACTTATTTGCTTAGGACTCATTAATATTATTACAGCCTTTATCTTTTGGAAAATTCCCAAAGATACGAGCGATTAATATTTTCAAAATCTCAATAGTCTCCCAAAATGAATCAGCGTATGATCTATCATGATAGATCATACAAAATTAAACATGACTCAACATAAGACCACAAAATTACCCAAAACATTTTGGAGCACGTTATTTGGGCTCTTATTCTTTTGCTTTGCACTTCTCGTTTATATGCTTATTATTCCCCATCATTCTGCATCTGCCAATGATTATCCTATTCAAGGCTTTGATGTCTCACACCATCAAGGTGACATTCAATGGGAGAAAATTTCTCCAAAAACATATCAATTTGTATATTTAAAAGCGACTGAAGGCGGTGATTTTAAAGATCGTAAATTTGAAGAGAATTGGCTTCGTGCAAGAGAAAAGGGTTTTCTTGTCGGTGCATATCATTTTTATCGTTTATGCCGTGATGGTTCAATTCAAGCAAAGAATTTTATAGAAACAGTGCCCAATAAGAAAGATACACTCCCTCCTGTCATTGATTTAGAATATGACAGTCATTGCATCAACACGTTTACCAAAGAACAATTACTCAAAGAAATTCAAATCATGCATGATCTACTTTATCAACATTATGGTAAACAACCTATTTTTTATATTTCAAAATCTTTTTATAATATTGTTCTTGTTGATCAATTTAAAAATACGCCTCTTTGGATCAGAGAATATCAAGGAAAACCTCTTTTAAAAAATAATCCATCATGGCTACTCTGGCAACATACCAATCAAGGAAAAATTACGGGGATTTCTACAGAAGTGGATTTAAATGTTTTTAATGGCGATGCGCCTGAGTGGGATGCATTTTTAAAGAAAAATCAAATTCATGCTATTTCATACTAAATTGTATTTAACTTCGCTGTTTGTAAAAACAAGTGACAATCTATGTCGCATGACCTAAATTACCAACTTCATTCTATACGCGCAAAATGTAATACTGATATAAATTTATACCCTACTTTATTTATGAGAAAAATCATTCACATTGATATGGATGCATTTTTTGCATCTGTTGAACTTCGTGATCGACCTGATTTAAAAAATCTTCCAGTAGTCATTTCGACCCACCATCCACGTGCGGTCATCGCTGCTGCCTCATATCCTGCTCGTGAATTTGGTCTACGCTCTGCAATGCCAATGAGTCAAGCAAAAAAACGTTGTCCTCACGTTGTTGTCATTGAGCCAAATTTTGATAAATACCGTGCCGTATCAATCCAAATTCATCAAATTTTTCAACAATATACACACCTTATTGAGCCTTTATCGCTCGATGAAGCATATCTCGATGTCACAGAAAATTTAAAACAAATTCCAAGTGCAACAGAAGTCGCTCAATGTATTCGTAGAGATATTTTTAATCTTACAGGACTCACGTCTTCAGCAGGTGTTGCACCCAATAAATTTCTTGCAAAAGTTGCATCTGATTGGCATAAACCTGATGGTATTTGTGTCATCAAACCTCATCAAATTCAAAACTTTATTCAGAACTTATCCCTAAAAAAAATTCCAGGGGTCGGAAAGGTTACCTATGAAAAATTAAAACATCTACAATTAGAAACCTTAGCAGATTTACAAAAAATGGAAGAAGCGACCCTCATTCAACAGTTTGGCAAGTATGGAAAACAACTCTATTTATACGCTCAGGGTATTGATGATCGGCCTGTAGAAGCTGAACGCGAACGACAACAAATTTCTAAGGAAACGACCTTTGATGATGATCTAACCTTGCTGCAATGCCAACCTTTTTGGTCTCGTCTTATTGAACAAATATGGATGAGTTTGATCAATAAGCAACTTTGTGCAAAAGGTGTATCGGTAAAACTAAAGTTAAAAAATTTTAAAACCATTCAACATAGTAAGAGCTTTAAACATCCCTTATCCAATAAAGCTGAACTTGAAAAAATATTGTTTATTTTATTGGATGAAATGCATATCTCAACCTCAGATCAATTTCGATTAATCGGAGTTGGACTATATCAATTATCCATAGATGAGCCATCTTCCCAACTTTCATTGTGGAACTAAGATTTCGAGCTAGAATCAATTAGGCTATTTTTCAACCAAAAGAATCAAAATAAAGTATTTAAATCTTCACAAGTGCATTTTTTAAGGTAATCTATTTGCGCAATACATCTATCCATGTATATGCCGAGATACTAAAAATCACCTTTATTTTTAGTATATTGTCCTGTGATTAGCGTGACGATCAAATCCGAAGATGACAGGACGACTCTGTAATTGTCCTTAAAATTTCTCTTTGCATGTCTATTGCGAATTCCTTCGCACCTTACACTAAAAACTCAAATTAGCTTTCTGTAAATTGTAGATGATTTTGATCATCAAATAGTGCATATGTTAAGTGCGCTTTTACTTTTTTATAATGCTAGCAGCATACTATTTCTCTATCGTTATTTAGTACAGCATATAGATACCCTGAGACTGGTATTAACTATTAAGTTGTCCGTATTATTAGCGATGAATTTTTACCTTTTATTGCAGCATCTTTGGTTATTTAGGTAAGCTGCGTATTAACAACATTTGTGGCAGCAACAATGCCAAAACTTCAGGATTAATTTATGGCTGTAGAACGGTTACATATTCAAAAACGATTTTCTGAAATTGCCATTTCAGGTAATTTAGTTCATCTAGCAGGACAACTTGCTTCAGATTTAACCTTAGATATTAAAGGACAAACACAACAAACTTTAGATTATATTGATCAATTTTTGGCAGATGCTGGAACGGATAAACGTCATATTTTATCCGTCATGATTTTTGTTAAAGACATTAAAAATAATTATGCACCCATGAACGAGATTTGGGATGCATGGGTAGCTGATATTGATGCATTACCACGCACGTGCGTTGAAGCGCAGATGTACAAACCAGAAGTTCTTGTAGAAATGACTGTCGTTGCCGTTAAACCTTAAATAAATACCCATATTAAAAAAGTTTTGAAAGCATGTCATCACATGCTTTCAAATACATTCAAGAGATCATTTTAGCTTCTGGTTCACATGACAAAAATTTTAAACTCTTCAATGTCGGTTGAGTTTCTTCATTGATATATTTTTTAAGCTCTAAACGTAACTTTGTCGACTCTGGTATTCCTTTGTAATGAATCACTGGATATCCCGCAGATTTTAAAATTTCCTCTTCATAAATAACATCTCTTCCTTTTTTAGTAAAGAGCATATTCTCTAAGGTAATTACAACAAGCACTTGATAATGTTCATCTAAAATAACAAAGTCTGCAACCATATTTCTATATTTAGCGCGTGTATGCAAAAACTTTGTCGTGAGTAAAGCATCATAAGAAACATGTGCCAAAATTGAATAATTTGGCAATATTTCTTTCAATCGTGCAAAAATAAGCTGTTGTTGTGCTGTAAAAACTGCTCTTTGTTTGAGCATGCTATCTTGAGTTTTACTACCCGTTGTTAATCCTTTAATGATAACCATTAAAATGATGGCGAGCACTAGAACCCCTAGTAAAATATACCACATCATTCATCCGTCCCTATAATTCCTTTATTTTATTTTTCCTCGGATCACAATTTTATTTTTAGAATTTTTATATCAGGTACTACAAATCTTTCTAAAAATAATCGTTCTAAAATACTATAATAATAAAATAAAAATATTTCATAATTTTTAAATTTATTTACACTTTTCAACGTATTCTTTACGAAATAGCATTACATCACTTATAGCATATTAATTCACTAGATCAATATTAAAATCTATTTTACTTGATATTTCAGACAAAATAAGGAGAAATTCTTTAGAATTTCTCCTTTCATGATAATTTAAACTCGTGATTTAGATTTAAGTTTGGACTTTTTTCTAGCAAAAGGACTTTTTAAATCTTCAGTTTCACGCGGAGGCAAACCTGTATGCTGAGTCAAAACTTGCCCTTTTGGAGGCCGATTTTGCGCTGATTGAGCATGTTGCTGATGCTGTCCTGTCCGCTTCTGTGAGTCGCCCGATACACTCGAATTTTTCTTCCGTGCGGACTTATACTCACCTTCAATACTTTTTGGCTGATATGTAGGAATCAAATGTTGTTTTGAGTTTCCAATTAAATCACTTCGCCCCATTTCTTTTAGGGCTGCACGAAGCAATGGCCAGTTATTTGAGTCATGGTAACGCAAAAATGCTTTATGTAAACGACGACGCTTTTCACCTTTGACAACATCGACATCTTCAGTATAACGTGCAACTTTAGCAAGTGGATTTTTCGCTGTATGATACATTGTTGTTGCTGTTGCCATAGGTGATGGATAGAACGTCTGCACCTGATCTGCACGAAAATCATTCTTTTTTAACCAAATGGCTAAATTCATCATGTCATAATCTGTGGTGCCAGGATGTGCAGCAATAAAATAAGGAATAAGATACTGCTCTTTTCCTGCTTCCTTACTAAAACGTTCAAACATTTGTTTAAAACGATCATAAGTACCGATGCCGGGTTTCATCATTTTAGACAATGGGCCTTTTTCGGTATGCTCAGGCGCAATTTTTAAATAGCCTCCCACATGATGCGTCACCAATTCTTTAACATATTCTGGATTCAGAACTGCCAAATCATAACGTAGACCAGAACCAATTAAGATTTTCTTAATTCCTTTAATTGCACGTGCTTTTCGATATAACTGAGTTAGTGGCGCATGATCTGTATGTAAGTTCTGACAAACTCCAGGGAAGACACAGGAAGGTTTACGACAATTTTTTTCAATTTCTGCATCTTTACAATGCAGGCGATACATATTTGCTGTCGGTCCACCTAAATCTGAAATAATGCCCGTAAAACCAGGTGCTGTATCACGTATTCTTTCAACTTCACGCAGAATTGAATCTTCTGAGCGATTTTGAATAATACGCCCTTCATGTTCAGTAATAGAACAAAAGGTACAACCGCCAAAACAACCACGCATGATATTGACAGAAAATTTAATCATATCAAATGCTGGGAATCGCGCATCGCCATACATTGGATGCGGTAAGCGTGCATATGGTAGATCAAAAATATAATCCATTTCCTCAGTGGTCAAAGGAATTGGAGGAGGATTAATCCAAACATCACGCTCACCATGCTTTTGCACTAAAGCACGTGCATTTCCCGGGTTCGTTTCTAAATGTAAAATTCGATTTGCATGCGCATATAACACCTGATCTTGCGCAACTTCTTCAAATGAAGGTAATCGAATTACAGCAAACTCACGGGGTGGTAATTTATATTTAATGGCTTTTGAGGCAGGTTGTAAGCGAACAATTTGAGTATTTTGATCTAAATGATCGCCTTCACGAACAATGCGATTTTCAACAATTTCTTTTTGAAAATTTTGATATTGTGCTGTGGTGGTATTTTCTTTTTCTATTTCACAGCCATCAATATCTTCAGTCATGACATATGGATTAATGATAGGATCAACACGACCAATCCGATCAACATCATTTGATGCAACTTCTACAAATTTTGCTTTTGCTGCACGATTATGTTTATTAATAATAAATGCTGTACCACGAACATCCGTAATTTCGTGAATTTTTTCACCACGTGCTAAGCGATGCATCACGTCAATAATTGAACGCTCACCATTGCCGTACATTAATAAATCAGCTTTTGAGTCCATCAGAATAGAACGACGCACTTTATCTGACCAATAATCATAATGTGCAATACGACGTAGCGAACCTTCAATTCCACCTAATAATACAGGTACATCAGGAAATGCTTCACGACAACGTTGACAATATACTGTTGCCGCGCGGTCAGGTCTTTTATTCGGTACATTGTCTGGAGAATACGCATCATCAGAACGAATTTTACGATCAGCCGTATAGCGGTTAATCATTGAATCCATATTCCCAGCTGTAACACCCCATGCAATATTGGGTTTACCAAGAACACGAAATGACTCAACATCAGTCCAATCAGGTTGTGGAATAATGCCTACGCGAAAACCTTGTGCTTCTACAACACGACCAATAATTCCTGAAACAAAGGAGGGATGATCAATATAGGCATCACCACACACTAAAATAAAATCGCAACTATCCCAACCGAGTAGTTCCATCTCTTCTCGTGATGTTGGCAAAAATGGAGCAGGATCAAAACAAGATGCCCAATATTTGTCATAATCAAACAATGCCTTTGGCATTAATTGATTGGTATAAGCAGTAGACATGGCTAGCAATTCTCGGCTGGCAAGTGGAAGATCAGAATAGATCGATAAGATGAATTCTGATCATTTTACCATGAATTTAACTCAGTATGTTTGATTGTATTTTGAACACTTCATCTTTTAAATATAAATTAAAATTAAATTTACGTTTTTATGCTTCAGAATCTGTTTCTTCAATATTATCCATCAATAAAAGTGTATAAGGTCGAGAGGCTTTAAATTCCGCCAAAATAATAACAACAATTGAAGTCAATGGAATTGCCAAAATTGCTCCTGCAATTCCCCATATTGATGACCATAAGGATAATGAAACCAATACCACAAATGCTGATAAATTAATTTGTTTACCAATCATTTTCGGTTCCAGTATATTTCCCGTATACATTTGTACAATGGTGAGTAAAACTGCAATGACAACTGCCAATTGAATTGATCCAAATTGAACCAATGCTAAAGCAACTGGAAAAACCACGCCTAACAAAGCACCAATATATGGAATATAATTTAATATCCCAATAATTAATGCCCAAAAAAGTGCATATTCAACACCAAAAGCCCATAAAATAATAAAGCACATTGTTGCTAAAATTAAATTAATTAACGTTTTAATCGCAAGATAATCACCAATCTTTTTATTAATATCAATAATCACATTTTTTGTTCGATCTGCACGCCCATTTGGAAAAGCCAAACTTAACTTAGAAGCAAATCTATTTTTTTCCGCAATTAAAAACATAGCGTAAACAATAATTAAAACAATCATGCTCGTGAAAGAGCTAATGGTTGTAATTAAATAGGTAATCACCGTTTGCATATTAACCCGATCAATGGTTAATTCACGGATACTATTCCAGTCTGCATCTTGTGCCCAACCATATCGAACACTCAGCTGCTGAATCATTTTCTCTAAATTATCTTGATACTTTGGTGCTGTATTTAAAATTTGTTCACCAGTCACAATGACAATATGGCTAAGACCTAAAGTAAAAATAATAAATCCAATTAAAACAATGATTCTACGAAACCATTCAGGTGTATGTTTTAATATAAATAAACGTCCTAACCAATCAGTTAATGTGACTAAAATATACATTGATATAATAGAGACGAGTACTGGAAGCAAAAAATTTTGTCCAATTTTTAACAACCAACCCAAAAGAATTACAAACAATAAAATATACACTGCTGTTTGTAGTTTAGATTGCCATGTTGTTTCTAATTGTCCTTGCTCCATGCTTAACATTCCTGAATTTTGAATAAACTACTCTAACCCTAACCACTATTTCAACTAAAATATAGTTTTTATTTTCTCTATTTATTCTCTTTAATTCTCAATATTCCATAAACAAACCCCCTTAATCTGTTGATTAAGGGGGTTAGGATTAATGAGCTGGCGATGACTTACTCTCACATGGGTAACCCCACACTACCATCAGCGCAAAGAGGTTTCACTTCTGAGTTCGGGAAGGGATCAGGTGGTTCACTCTTGCTATTGTCGCCAGCACA